>NZ_CABFVH010000001.1 GCF_902141855.1 Methylobacterium dankookense
GGCGACCCTCGCCTCGGCCCAAGCCTTCCTCTACGCCGCTGCCGTCATGATCCTCGTTCGACGGCTGGGACGCGCCTCATGACTTATCGGACGGACTCTGAGGATGCGCCCTTACGGGGGGCGTCAGGGCCTCTACGAAGACCACGAGTGAGAAAGTTTCAGCCTTTCACGTTGGCGCCGCGAAGAAAAATGATCGCTCCGTCATCCATCGTTCGGTTGTTGCAAGATGCTGAGCCAGAGCGCCCGAATGGGCCGGGGGCGAGCTTCCACGTTGCGGTCAGAGAGGACGTTCAGCCGAAAGATTCACCGGAGGATGTCGGCGGTCCTAGTTTGCCGAGCCCCCGCCGGAACATCGTCGCTCATCGGCTAGGATACGCGGCCGCCCTCCAGGACTGCCGTTCGGTCGGCCCGCACAGTCAATGGGTTCGGGCGGCCATCGCGTCGCTCTTGCCACCCGGAGATCATCGGAGACAAAGGCATCCCGACGCACGGCACTCGCCCGAACCAGCTTCGTCAGAGGTCTTGATCACATGGGCGGCGTCAAACCGTCCTTGCCCACCGCAACCAGCTTGCCGTCCGTCTTGCCGCCATCCTTGGCGACCACGGCGAAGACCTTTGCGCCCGCTGCCAGCGCGGACTTGTCGGCCGGCTCGAACGCGACGACCGGCGCGGAAGGCGGAACGACGATCGTCTTCGTGCCGCCCTCCTTGCCGTAACTCACGGTGAGGGTGCGCGCGCCGTCGCCCGTGCCCGTGCCGGCCTGGACGGTGCCGTTCGTCATCGCGCTCTTCACCTTCGGGGCGCCGCTCGTCTCGGCCTTGACCGTGCCGTTCGTCATGGCGCTCTTCACCTTGGCGCCGCCGGCGGTGTGGTCGGTGATCGCGTCCCAGGCGTAGTGGCCCTCACCCGTACCGCGCATCGCCTCGGGGAAGAGCACGACTTCGAGCGCCGTCATCGGGTTCTCGCCCTTGGTCGCGGTTCCGATGAACACGCCCTCCTTGATCGCGTCGAGGTTCGAGGGGACCACGGACACGACCTTGGCGGCGCCGAGATCGATGATCTCGGTCGCGCCGGCATCCGTCTTCACGGTCACGGTGCTACCATCCGCCTTGTCGATCGTTCCGCGCACGCGCTCCAGCGCCGAGGCAGCGGTTGCGCCGGTCAGCGTCATCAGCGCGGCGACGGCGAATGTCGTGTAGGACTTCATCGGATCGTCTCCCAGTTGCGTGGTCGCTTTATGGTGCGCGGCGCCGCCGATGGAATGCTTGCGTGCAATCAAAATCGATTGATCGGCCCATAAAAATATAATAAGTATTTCTGCCTTATCTTGCGGGGCACCGACGGACGAAGACTTATATCCCGGCGTACCACTCGTAGCCGCGGTCTTCCCAGTAGCCGCCCAGGCCGTCGCCGATCCCGGCCAGGGTCTCGACGACCTCGATCCGCATCACGTACTTGGCCATCTTGTAGCCGAGCTGCCGCTCCACGCGCAGGCGCAGGGGGGCACCATTGCCGACCGGCAGCGGATTGCCATTCAGGTCATAGGCCAGGATCGTCTGCGGGTGGACGGCGTCCACGAGGTCGATGCTCTCGTAGTAGCGGATCGGTGTACGACCCGCCGTCTCGTCCGAGGTCTCGTCCGTGGCCGGCTCGCCGCCGCCCCAATCGTCCGAGCCCGCCGCGGCGACCTGGACGTGGCGGACATGATCCGGCTTCACCGGCCGCAGGCTCGCGCCCTCGAGGCCGGCACCGGCATATTCCAGCGTGTCGGCGCAGTGGAACACGATGTATCGCGCTTGCGGCTTCAATCCGGCGCGGATCAAAATCTCGGCGAGCGGCACGCCCGTCCACGTGCCGATGCAACTCCACCCCTCGACGCAGTCGTGCCGCGTCGTCTGGGTGCGGGCTGGCAGGGCGCGCAGATCCGCCAGGCCGAGCGAGAGCGGGCGCTCGACGAGGCCGCCGACGCCGAGCCGGTAATCCGCGAACCCTCCGGAGGCCAGCCTGCGGTAATCCCGGTCGGGTGGATCGATGGTGCCGTTCGGCTTGAACCACGGCGAGACGGCCGAGGTCGGGAACTCGCGTGCCAGCGAGCCGGGTGAGAGCAGCAGGCGCTGCACGAAGAGATTGGCGTCCTCGCCGAGCCGGAGCGTGCGCCGGCCTGCATCAGTCCCGGCGAAGCGGTCACAGCCGCCGAGAGTTGCGGTGCCAAGGGCGGCCAGGGAGGTCGTGAGGAATCGGCGGCGCGGGGTGATGATGGCCATCGTCAACGGGTCTCCGTGCCGAGGCTGAACCACCCAGTGACCATGCCGCGCATGTTGTTCCAGAAGCCGGAAACGAGCACGAGGAGGACGTGCACGATGACGAACAGCACCAGGAGGTTGGCCGCGATGAAGTGCACGCTGCGCGCCGATTGCCGCCCGCCGAAGAGGGTGGTCAGCCAGGGCCATGCTGCGTCCATAGCGGGCGACATGGCGAGACCCGCAAGTATCATCACGGGCAGGAGCAATAGGACGACCACCAGATAGGTCAGCTTCTGCAGCACGTTGTAGCGCCGCGCCTCCTCGCCTTCCGGGAAACGCAGGCGCACATGCTCGCGCACCGAGCCGCCGATATCGCGAATCTGGTCGCGGTCGGGGATGAGACGGCGGCGCAGCTGTCCGCTTCCGATCCCGTAGAGGAGATAGAGGAGGCCGTTCAGCACGAAGGCCCAGGCGAACAAGTAGTGCCAGCGGCGTCCGGTCGCGAGATCCTGGTTTGCGGGCAGGGTTGCCCAGGCGGGAAAGGCCCGCTCGTTCTCGACCCCGGCAACTTTGGAGAGCCCGAGCACGCCGGTGGTGTCGAGGCGCAGCGCACCGACCTGCAATACGCCGCGCCCGGTGCCGCTTGCGCCGCTCTCGGCCGTGATCGACAGAGCCGGTGCGTCGAAGGTCGATCGATCACCCCAGTACAGGGCTGGATGCGCGTTGAAGATCTGCAGTCCGCTCATCAGCAGGACGAGCAGGCAGACCGCGTTGATCCAATGGGTGACCCTGATGACGAGAGGATGCCGGAACATCCAGCGACGGCGTTCGACCTTCCGGTGGTCCGAAGCGGAGCGTGTGAGGTAGGTTCGTGGCACGGTCTTCCTTTCACGGCTGGCGGCGGAGGTCATGGACCGGACCTCCGCCGCCCTTCGAGGCGCCGCTTACATGCGGTTCATCATCCGACGCTTCATCATGCGACGCTCCATCATCTTCTTCCGCATCATGCGCTTCTTCATCATCATGCGTTCGCTGCGCGTCATGCGGACCTGGGTGACGGTCGAGGAACCAGCCTGAAGGCCGTTCGGGCCCATCGGCGCGGCGGAGGCAGCGCCGGTTCCGAGGGCGAGGCCGCCGAGGACCGAGGCGGCGAAGGCGAGGGTGGTGATTTTCATTTGGTGTCTCCTGTACGGGGAAGGAAGCCTCTGTGGCACAGTGAGAAAGGCGAGGATATCACTGTAAGTTCCTGATCTATCAAATAAATTATCTCCCGCCGATGGCCGTTAGGCGCAGGTTTTCAGGCGCTGAAGCAGGGCCCCACGCCGCGCCCTGGCTGGGCGTACGCCGGCCTGTACGGGGACCCAGCCTGAAAGGTTTCAGCCCGAACTAGAAAAGGCGGTTCCGCCCTCCCACCCGCTACCGTTTGTGGGGCTACCGGGCGATACCGACGCAGCGCGCCGCCGTGATCTTGCTCAGCATGCGAGAGAGCTGTTCCGCCAAGTACGGCTTGTGCACGAGCTCGAACCAATGAAAGGCGTCCTGGACCAGGACGTAGCTGTAACCCGAGGTCATGACTTGGGACACAGCAGCAAAGAGGGCCGACCAGAATAGTGAGGGCGCAACGGTCTGCTTTCGGCCGGCAAAAGAAGCGGCAGACGTTTGCCATGTGACGAAACTCGGCTGGAAGAAGAGAGAGTTCGTGAGCAGCTTGCTCGCGCCGTCACAACGTCTGCGCCGCAGCTCCCTTCGCGCGGCCTATGAACAGGATCCGGCCTGTCGGACGACCGATCGGCGAGCCCGCCTCAGGTTCCAGCGTGATCTCGAAGAGCTGCCCATCGCCTATGGTTTCCAGTCGTTCCGGCGGCAGGCGGATTGCCCCGCCCGGCGGCAGCACACCGAGCGAAACCGGTCCGCGCGCCTGATCCCACAGGGTCCAGAGCTGCAGCGAGCGCCCGCTCCCCGGCCGCACCTCGGCCAGCGGCAGAGACCGCACCGTACCGTTCTGGGCAATCTGGATGAGCCAGCCAGGGCCGCTCTCCTGCCCGGCAGCATCGCGGCTCTGCAGGATCGCGAAGTAGCGCGTCGGGCTCTCGGCAGGGGCCGACAGACGGTTGGGCAGGATCGCCAGCAGGATCGCGGCGGCCGTGGCGAGGGCCGTGGTGGCCCGCCATAGAGCGGCGCTCCGCCACGCCGCTCTCACCGCCCCGTACCGTGGCCGTGACGGGGCCGAGGTCGTCGCCCGGCCGAGTGCCTGCCGGCGCGTCGCGAGATCCCGTTCGATCCGTGCCCATTGGGTCGGATCGACCTCGGCCTTTCCGAGAGCGGCGGAGGCCGGCAGCAATCGCTCCTCCCAGAAGGCGACGCGGCGAGCGAGATCCGCATCAGAAGCCAAGGCCTGCTCGACCTCCGCCGTGGCAGCGGCGTCGAGCAAGCCCAGCACGTACTCGCCCGCCAAGACGTCGCGGTCTTCCGGCTCGCTCGGGATCATGACAGGCAATCCTTCAGGGCGATGAGGCTGCGGCGGACCCACGCTTTCACGGTCCCGAGCGGTGTACCAAGCCGCTCGGCAATCTCGGACTGCGAAAGGCCATCGACATAGGCGAGCAGGATCACCTGCCGCCTGTCCGCGTCGAGCTGCGCGAGGCAGCCGTGTAGACGGGCGCCGTCCTGCGATGTCGCCAGCTCGGCGAATGGATCGGGCGCCTCGTCCGCGATCTCGGCCCCCGCCGCCACATCGAGGTTCGTTCCCCGGCCGGCTGCCCGAACGTGCTTCAGCGCGCGGTGTCGCACGATGCTGGTGATCCAGGCGCGCCCCGCACCCCGGTCGCGATCGAAGGTCCCGGCGCGCATCCAAATGTCCAGAAAGGCATCGTGCAGGACGTCGGCGGCAACGTCGCGCCGCCGCACGATCCTGAGCGCGACGGCGAGCAGGAAACCGGCCTCGTGCTCATAGAGACGACGCAGCGATGCCCTATCCCCGCGGGCACAACCCTCGAGCGCGGAGGCGTGGTCGAACGGCTCCATGATCCTCCCGGCGCCCGGCAGGACCGGCCGCCAAGCCGGTCCTGCGTCATCTGAACGAGCTTACATCTTGGGCAGGATGGCGATGTCACGGACCTTGCCGGACACGCCGTCGATCTTGGCGGCCATCTCGCCCTTTCCGGTGGCGAGATCCACCTTGTAGAGCGTGTCGCCGGCCATGGCCCAGGCCTGATTGCCGCCTTGGCCGTCCGAGAGGATGTCGAAGGCCACGGCGTCGCTGGACATGCCGAGCATGCCGACGGTGTTCAGGATGCCGTCATTCGGTGGAGCCTGCTTCAGCAGCGCGCCGGAGGCCTCGATGTCGAACAGGACCGTTTCCTTGGTGCCCTTGAAGGCATTGGTGTAGGCGCCGGCCACCACCTTCGGGGTCTTGCCCTCCATCGCGTCGGTTTCGGCAAATTTCAGCTGGCCATCCTTTGTGACCTTCCCATCATCGACGTTGGCGCGGAGGTTCGTGCCGTCCGAGCCGATGATGCGCAGGCGGTCGGCCACGGGATTGAAATCAACGGTCGCCGCGGTGCCGCCGGTCAACGTCGTGTCGAGCTTCGACTTGGCCGTGGCCTTGCCCGACATCGGATCGATCGTGACGACGCTGCCGTCGGAGATCACCGCGTAGAGCATGCCGTCGGCTGGCCGTACGTCGATGCCGAGGACGCTCCCGCTGATCCCGGTGATCGTCACCGTCTTCGTGACCTTCTTCGCGGCCGTGTCGACATGCGCCAAGGTGGCATCACCAACGAGCGCCGCCACGGTGTCCGCACGAGCGGCGGTTCCGAGGCAGGTGCCGGCGAGCAGAGTTGCGGCGATGAGGCTCGATCGCATGGTGTTCTCCATCTGCCGCGGAGGCGGCATCAGGCGGGCTAGCCATGAACCGAGGGATCGGATGCAGCCAACGGCGAATTTTTCTCCTCTGCGGGACCCATCCGCATTCAAGGACCGCTCAGGTTGTGAACAAGACCTGCTTTTGATCGACGCTCATCTCTCTGCATCTGGCAGCCCGGCTTGCGCAGATCTGCTTCCGAACCGCCCGATGGACAGGCTGGGCGTTCACACAGGCGTGAACCCGTTACAGTACCATTCCGCTCGGCCCGTTCAATGATCCGCGAACAGTATCCACAACGCCATGGCGCGGCTCAGGCTGACGGGAGGAGGCTTACGCATCGGAGCTACACGTTTTCGATCAAGCGGCCAGGAGGTTCTCGACGATCCGCACGACCTCCGCGCCGCAATAGGGCTTCGACAGGTAGCGGGCGTCGCGGGCCATGTTGCCCGGACCAGGCGCGGCGCGGCCCGACACGACCACGATGGCGCAGCCGGGGCACAGCTCCCGCACGTGGCGCGCCAGCGCGAACCCGTCCGGCTCGCCCGGCATCTGCACGTCCGTCATCACGGCGCCGATGTCGGGCCGCTCGGCCAGCATCGCCAGGGCGAGGGCGCCGTTCGCGGCCTCAAGCACCTCGAAGCCGGCGTCGGCGAAATGGTCGGCCGCCAGCATGCGCAGCAGCGCCTCGTCGTCCACCACCAGGATCACCGGGACCGCCACCGCGCTTCCTCCATAGGCCGGACCACCTCAACCCGGGCCGCGGCCGAATGATCCGTCGAAACAAGCACATGCGTCTTGGTGGTGACGCCTCGGCCGAGGTACAAAAGTGGCCGGGCGGTCCGAACGGGCGGAAGCGAGCAGTGACGGAAGGATTGACGGAAGACGCGGCACTGGTCGCCGGCCTGAAGGCGGTTCCGGGCGTCCTGGAGGTCGTCCGGGCGGCGACCGGCATGCGCTTCGCCGCGGTCGCGCGGGTCACGGCGGACCGCTGGCTGGCCTGCGCGGTGGAGGACGGGATCGGCCTCGGCATCGAGGCGGGCGGAGAGCTCCCGGTCGAGACGACGATCTGCCGCGAGGTCCGGCAGGCGGTGGTGCCGGTCGTCATCTCGGACGCGCGATCCGACGCCGTCTACTGCAGCCACCCGACGCCCTCGATGTACGGGTTCCGCAGCTACGTCTCGACGCCCATCGTGCTGCCGGGCGGCTCGTTTTTTGGTGTGCTCTGCGCGCTCGATCCCGAGCCGAGGGACCTGTCAGCGCCTTGGCTGTTGCGCATGTTCAAGCTGCACGCCGAGCTCGTCGCCTTCCAGATCGACGCCCATCGCCGGCTCGCCGCCGGCGCGGCGGACCTGGCGACGAGCCGGCGTGACCTCGCGACGAGCCAGGCTGACCTAGCGACCAGCCGCGCGGATTTCGCGATGAGCCAGGCCGATCTGGCGACGGCCCAGGCCGACCTCTCGACCAGCGCGGCCTCGCTCACGGACGAGCGGGACAGCTCGGCCCTGCGCGAGCAGTTCATCGCCGTCCTCGGTCACGACCTGAGGAATCCGCTCGCCTCCATCGATGCCGGCGCGAAGCTCCTAGCCAAGGAGAACCTGTCGGAGCGCGGGCGGGGCATCCTGGACCTCGTCGGCAAGAGCGTTGGCCGCATGGCTGGGCTGATCGACGACGTGCTCGACTTCGCCCGCGGCCGGCTCGGCGGCGGCATCGCCGTTAACAAGGCCGACAGGGTCCCGCTCGCCCCCATGCTGCGCCAGGTCGTCGACGAGCTCGCGACTGGCCACCCCGACCGCCGGATCGAGGTCGAGCTCGACGGGATCGGCGACTGCCGCTGCGACCCGGCCCGCATCGGGCAACTTCTGTCCAACCTCGTCGCCAACGCCCTGACCCACGGCGCGTCCGACGCTCCGGTCACGGTCCGCGGCGTGATGATCGACGGCATCGTCGAACTCTCGGTCGGCAATGCCGGCAGGCCGATCTCGCCGGAGGCGATGGCAAACCTGTTCCAACCCTTCGTGCGCGCGTCGAGCCGCCCGAGCCAGCAGGGCCTGGGGCTCGGGCTCTACATCGCCTCCGAGATCGCACGGGCGCACGGCGGCACGTTGACGGCCACCCTCCGGTCCTGAGGCGACGACCTTCGCCTTCGTGATGCCGGCCTGAGGCCCTACGCGCCACGCCGGGGCAGGAGCTCGATCACGTTCTCCGCGGTGGCCGGGGCGGACTGCGCCGGTACCCCGAGCGCGGCCGCGACCTGGACGGCGAGCTGGTCGCGCCGGAAGGGCTTGGAGATCAGCCGCACGCCGTCGTCGAGGCGACCATGGTGGACGATGGAGTTCTCGGTGTAGCCGGACATGAAGACCACCTTCACCTCCGGCCGCAGGGCCAGGATGCGCTCGGAGAGTTCCCGGCCCCGGATCCTGCCGGGCAGCACCACGTCGGTGAGGAGGAGATCGATCGCGGGTGCGTTCGCGCCGAAGACGCGAAGGCCCTCCTCACCGTCGGCCGCCTCCAGCACCCGGTAGCCGAGGTCGGACAGGATTGCGCAGGCGATCTCGCGCACGGCCGCCTCATCCTCCACCACCAGCACCGTCGCAGAGCCGCGCGGCAGTTCGACCGGCGTACCGGTGCGTGCCGGCGCGGCGGCCGCGCCGATGGCCCGCGGCAGGTAGAGCTTCACGGTCGTGCCCTCGCCGGGCTCGGAGTAGACCTTCACGTGCCCGCCGGACTGCTTCACGAAGCCGAACACCATCGCGAGGCCCAGCCCGGTGCCCTTGCCGTCCGGCTTCGTGGTGAAGAACGGCTCGAAGACGCGGGCCGCGACCTCCCGGGTCATGCCGTGGCCGGTGTCGGAGACCGCGACCATCGTGTAGTCGCCCGGCGTCACCTCAGCGTGGTGGCGGGCGTATTCATGGTCGATGGTCTTGTTGGCGAGCTCGATGGTGAGACGCCCGCCGCCGGGCATGGCATCCCGGGCATTCAGGGCGAGGTTGAGCACCGCGCTTTCGAGCTGCGCGGGATCGGCCATCGCCGGCCAGAGACCGGCGCTCTCGACGTAGCGCACCTCGATGTGCTCGCCGAGTGTCCGCCGCAGCAGCGGCACGAGGTCCGGCATGGTTGCGGCGAGGTCGATGGCGGCGGGCGCCAGCGGCTGCTTACGGGCGAAGGCGAGGAGCTGCCCCGTCAAGGTCGCGCCGCGCTGGGCTGCCCAGGCGGCGCGCTCGATGCGCTGCTGCATCCTGTCGTCGCCCGCGAGTTTGGCGCGCACGAACTCCAGGTTTCCGAGGATGACCTGCAGGAGGTTGTTGAAGTCGTGGGCGATGCCGCCGGTCAACTGCCCGATGGCCTGCATCTTCTGCGCCTCGCGCAGGACGCCCTCGGCCTGCGCCCGCTTCGTCATGTCCGACACGGTCAGGACGAAGCCGCCGTCCGGCATCGGCGTGCGGCGCAGTTCCAGATGGTGCTCGTCGCCGCGTACGCGCTCATAGACGACGATGCCGCGCGCGTCGCCGGCGCCGGCACGGATCTGGTCCTCGCTCTCCAGCGCCGGGCGCCCCGCCTCTGCCGTGTGCTCGACGAAGGCGGAATAGGTCGTTCCCGGCCGCACCATGGCCTTGGGCAGGTCGAGCAGGACCTGGAAGCACTCGTTCCAGTTCGTGAGCCTGCGGTCGGGACCGAAAACGGCGACGCCCTGGCTGAGGCTGTCGAGCGAGGTGCGCAGCCGCAGGGCGAGGGCGCGCTGCTCGGCCTCGACGCGGTAGGAGCGCGACCAGGCCTGGTTCAGAAGCCGCGCCGCCCAGAGCAGGGTCAGGATGGCGAGGAGCGAGCCGCCGACGACCATCCAGCGCACCCAGGCAGCCCTGGCGTCATTCTGGGCGAGCCGCTCGGCGAGGATCGCTTGCTCGTCCCCCTGCAACGCCGAGAGCGTCCGCTCGGCATCCACCATGAAGTCGCGGCCGGCGTCGGTGTCGACGATGCGCTTGGCCGCGTCGAAGCCGCCGTCGCGGCGTGCCTGCACGGTCTGGGCGAGCTCCTCCAGCTTGTGCGCGACCAACGGTGCGAGCTCCCGCAGGCGGCTCTGCTGGGCCGGGTTGTCGGCGGTGAGCTTCTGCAACTCGCCCTGGAGCACGCCCAGGCGGTCGCGCGCGCTACCGTACGGGGCGAGGTACTCGTCGCGGCCGGTCAGGACGTAGCCCCGCTGGCCGCGCTCGGCGTCGCGCAGGGCGACCGCGAGGTCCTTCAACGCGAGGAGGACGTCGTAGCTGTGCTGCGAGGCCTCGCGCGCCTGCCGGGACGCGTTCAGCCTTTCCCAGGTCGCCGCCCCGACCAAGGCGAGGATGGCGAGGAGCACGCCGAAAACGAGAAGGTTCGCGCGCTTGACGAGATACTGGGTCATGGGGTCCGGGCCTGGCTGCACCATGCCGGGACGCCAGCGAGAACCGCGCGCGTTTGCGGTGGGTGATGTCCCGATCATGCCTACAGATTCCGGCTGGATCGAGGAGGCGTCACAATGTAGCCCCCGCGGTCGCCTACCCATGACCTCGACAGCGGAGAGCGCTTCCGGTTTAAGGCGGAAGGGCTGCGGCGCCTTGGTCTCGATACCCTGGTGGTCTTGCCGTACGTGTGACAGCTGGTCGGCGGAATAGATCTTGTGCACCAGCTTGCAACCGTGGGCACACTTCTCCGCGATGCTTGAATCTCGGGAGCTTGATCCCGTGCGGCCCTATCGCCGGGGGACGTGCCTGGGGTGACAGCCACGTCAAGCTCGCATCAGGCGCAGGGACTCCGACCTCCCGCCCCCACCATCCGCCGGCGCGCACCGGGTCTGGTTGCGCCCGCCTTCCTTGGCCGCGTAGAGCGCGGCGTCCGCGGCATCGTAGAGCGCCTGAGCTGTCCCGCTTGGCACGCCTGTCCCGGTCGCCACGCCGATGCTCGCGGTCACCGCGCCAGCGCCGATGCCGGCCGACGCCACCGATAACGTCGTCAGCGCTCCGTGGACCTTGTCCGCCACCCGAAGGGCACCGGCCGCGTCGGTGTCGGCCAGGAGGATGGCGAACTCCTCGCCACCGACGCGCGCCACGAGGTCGTCGGGCCTATGCACGCTCACCGATAGGCACCGGGCGAGCCCCTTCAGGACATCGTCGCCAACGGTGTGGCCGTAGCGGTCGTTGAAGCGCTTGAAGTGGTCCGCATCAACGAGGATCAGTGAGACCGGCTTGCCCGTGCGGCGAGAACTGTCCCAGGCGGTCGCGAACACCTCGTCGAAGCGCCGGCGGTTGGCGAGGCCGGTCAGGGCGTCGGTGCTCGACAGCCGGGCGAGCTCGGCCTGCATCGCGGCGCGCCGACGCAGTTCCCGGCCGAACATCAGCGACAGGAACGCGGTCAGGCCGCACAACGTGATGACGACGGCGGTGATGACGACCGCCTTCCCGCGCCATGCGGCCTCGACCTCGTCGGTGGCGACGGCGACGTTGAGGATGAGCGGCAGGTCGCCGACCTGGGTGAAGGCGTAGTGCCGCTCCACGCCGTCGCGGACCGATGGCGCGACGAAGGTGCCGCTGCCCTCGCGGACGAAGCGGTCGAAGTTCCCGGTGCCGGCGATGTTCGCCCCGATGTCGGCCTCGACGGAGGGGTGGCGCGCGACGCGGGTGCCGTCCCGCAGGTAGAGGTTGATCGCTCCATCGCGCCCGAGGCCAAGGCGGTCGAACAGGCGGACGAAGTAGGACAGCTTCAACGTGGCCAGCGCCACGCCCGCGAAGGAGCCGTCCGCGTTGTCGATGCGGCGGCTGAACGGCAGCATGCGCTCGCCGGTCAGGCGCGAGACGAGGGGGCGACCGATGTAGAGACCCACGTCACGGCGGGCCTTGTGGACGGTGAAGTATTCGCGGTCCGCGTAGTTGCCCTTGCGCGGCGGCAGAGCCTGGGCGTCCACCGCAATGTCGCCGTCGGCGTCGATGACCAGCATGACGCCCAGGTCCTTCGCCGTCGCCGACCGGTCGAACAGGATCAATTGCCGCGCCCGAGGGCTCGCCTCGGCTGTCTCGGGTGCCCGGATGTTGTCGACGACCGCCTGCAGGGAAAGGTCGATGAGCTCGACGTTGCGGGCGATGTCGCGCTCGATGACCTGAAGCAGGTTTTTCGAGGTCTGCTCGGATTTGTCCCAGGCGTCCCGCCGGAGGTCGAGCAGCATCAGCGCGGACACGACGAGCATGCCAAAGGGGGCCAGCACACCCAACGCGATCCATGTGCGGGCGGAGCGGAGGCGTCGCGCGAGCGGGCGCGGCAGGGCCATCGGCGGGCACTCCCAAGCGTTGTCGTTGTTTGGTTGCTAACGCCCAAACTCTTTACCGGCGCTTTGCGCCTGCACCGTCACTGCTCCGGCAGCCTAATCGTGGCTAACGCGGTGTTTGGCGCGACCGCGGGCATCCTTCGCATGCTGCGTTGCCGCTTTCAGGGCGTCGGTAGTGATGCCGGTCGCATCGCGGTCCGGTCATGCTCCTGGAACAGACTTTCACAAGTCCAATCGCAGAGGTCCGAAGATGGCGCATCCAAGACCCACAAGCTGAGCAGCTGTAGTGTCCGCTTCGGAGAAGCCGTGAGGGGCGGCTGAATGACCGAGATGGAGCGCAAAGTGGAATTTCTGCATTTGGTCGGCCTGCTGCTAATTTTGCTGTGGCATAAGATGGCAATTGGCTGCCCGGGATGCCGCCAATGTACCTACTTAGGACTTTTCACGCTTCCATTTCGGTTCGTGTGTTCGGATTGGTGTTAGTGTGCAGGCTGTGACTAACTCTGTATGAGCGCATCCTGTCTCGACAAGCCGGCTGCCTCTTGCCGGCCTCGGCCCGCGAGGCAGTCCGCGCGCTCGTTGAGCGGGTCTCCAGCATGGCCGCGTACCCAAGTCCAAATCACATTCCGCCGATTTGCAAGCTCGTCCAAGCGCTGCATTAAGTCGACGTTCTTCACTACACCCTGGGTGTTGCGCCAGCCCCTCGCCTTCCATCCAGGCAACCACTCGGTCACGGATTTAATTACGTATTGGCTGTCGCAGCGAATTTCGATCGAAGCGCCCTCAGGGAAGCGCTCCAACGCCCGAATAGCAGCGGTTAGCTCCATGCGGTTGTTTGTGGTGCTGAGCTCACCCCCGTAAAACTCCTGATTGCCTTCCGTTGCTGTGATGACGACGCCCCAGCCGCCCGGGCCTGGGTTAGGTTCGCAGCCACCATCAGTGTAGACAACAGTTTGCATCGGAATCTGATCCTTCGGGATTGAAGCGGTAGCCCCTCAACCTGGAATCGAGGGAAGGATCAGCTTTTATCAGCTCAAGTCGGATTTTCTACGGAGATCGAGCGGTGTGCGGCAAGTAGAAAGCAAAAACTAAGCCATCTCATGCGATCGGATGAGCTGATTTGGATCGTTAATGCTCGAAATGGAGCAAATTGAGATTGCAAGGTCTGCAAATTTCGCTATCACAATATTGTGTGCAGGAACTCCATCGGCCTCTTCCCTCTGTCATCGGCGGGCGCCCTCGGAGCCCCGGTCGCCGCCGTAGCTAGGGCCTGATCGCTGGGCGGGTAGGCGGCACCCCGCAGACGCTCGGGTCCGGCTGTTCGCGCGGGGGCGTGCCGCCGTTCCGCTTGCCTCGGCATGAGGGATGGATGGGAGAAAGCGGTCTCATGCGACCTCCGGGTGATCCCTTCGGGATGGCGGATGTCGCCTTCGCTCAAGCGCCACACGGGCTTGCTGAGACCGCGTCCGGTCCGATCAACCGGACGCGGTGTCATCGGCGCATCGGCGAAACACGACGTCGAAATGGCCTTCACGGCTTCCGGATAAGACCAAAGATCTGCGACTTTGGATCTATCGACCTATCAATTCAATCAAAAGATCAATATCCGGAACATTTTGTCTTCTGATCATTTGTCGTCGGGGGCGTCAGGAGCAGAGGTTGCCATGCGACGCCTGTTGTCCATTGTCTTGCTCAGCACTCTTCCTGGCGGCGTACTGGCCCAGGAGGATGAGGCCAAGGAAACCGCGCCACAGGGCACGACCAAGCTGCCGAGTCCCACCGTGAGCGTCCATTCCGAAGCGCTCGACCGGCTTCAGGCCCTGCCGAAGCCTGCGGCGCAGAGAGACCTGAATACCTTCGCCCTCGCTTCCGCGCATCGCGAGCGGGCGGCCTCGATGGAGGAGAAGACGAACGGGCTCTGGCAATCGTGGCTGGTCTCGGTCTGCGAGGGCTGCGGGTCCGATGGCCAGCCCTTCACCGATCTGAGCGGCGAAGAATACGCCAAACGGCAGCGCGCCCAGCAGGACAGGGGCCCGGCTACACGGCCCCGATATACCTATTACTATCCGTCGCGGGGCGACCGGATGAACGTCGAGAACATCGCCGTGAACCTGAAGAACGAGAATATCGACCAGATCCGGAGGGACCCGAACCGTTGATTGTGGACTGATCTGCAGCGATCGACCGGATCCGGTTCAGGGGCCCGAACGAGAACGGCCAGGATCGCGTGGATCCTGGCCGCCGGTCGGTGAGCTTGGGTGTCGGTGTGCCGACAGCCGGTTCCTAGAACGGGATGTCGTCGTCGAGGTCGTAGTTGCCCTTGCCGCCGCCACCGCTGGACGGTGCCGGGCGGCGCTCGCCGCCCTGGGCGCGGCCGCCACCGAAATCGCCGCGGCCACCACCGCCACCGCCGCCGCCGTAATCGCCGCCGCGGCTGATCTGGCCGCCGCCCTCGTCGTCCGACGCGAAGTCGCCGCCACCGCCGCCGCCGCGGCCGTCGAGGATCGTCATCTCGCCGCGGAAGCGCTGCAGCACCACCTCGGTGGTGTATTTCTCGACGCCGGAATTGTCGGTCCACTTCCGGGTCTGGAGCGAGCCCTCGATATAGACCTTCGAGCCCTTGCGCAGATACTGCTCCGCCACGCGGGCGAGGTTCTCGTTGTAGATCACCACCGAGTGCCACTCGGTGCGCTCCTTGCGCTCGCCGCTGGACTTGTCCTTCCAGGTCTCCGAGGTCGCCAGGCGCAGGTTCACCACCGGGTCGCCCGAGCCGAGCCGGCGTGTCTCGGGGTCGCGCCCGAGATTGCCGACCAGGATCACCTTGTTCACGCTGCCCGCCATCGCTCTCTCCTACCGTTCGATCTCACTGGGCGTTCGTTCTCGAGCCCGGGCCGGGCAGTGATGACCGGGGACGGCCGGGGCGGCAACGCCGCGCCCGCGCTTGTTCCCGGTAAACACATCCGGACGGACCCGAGAATGTTCTATATTTGTTCGATATCGCCGGCAAGCGGCCGGCGCCGATGGGCTGGGGATTTCCCCGGCCCTCAGGCGACGTGCACGATCAGCTTGCCGAAGTTGCGCCCCTTGAGCAGGCCGATGAAGGCTTCCGGCGCCTTCTCCAACCCCTCGACGATGTCCTCCCGGTGCTTCACCCGGCCCTCCCGCAGCCAGTGGCCGACATCGCGCAGGAAGGCCTCGGCCTGGTCGGCGAAGTCCCAGACGATGAAGCCCTGCATGTGCAGGCGCTTGGTCAGGATCATGCGCATCAGGCCGGGGCTTCGGTCGGGCCCGGGCGGCAGCTCGGTGGCGTTGTAGGCCGAGACGAGGCCGCAGACCGGCACCCGGGCGAAGTCGTTGAGGAGCGGCAGCACCGCCTCGAAGACCGCGCCGCCGACATTCTCGAAATAGACGTCGATCCCGTCCGGGCAGGCGGCGGCGAGCGCCTGGGGCAGGTCGTCGCCGCGATGGTCGACAGCCGCGTCGAAGCCGAGCTCCTCGGTGAGGTAGCGGCACTTCTCGGGGCCGCCCGCGATGCCCACCGCCCGCGCGCCCTTGAGCTTCGCGATCTGCCCGACGAGGGAGCCGACCGGGCCGGCGGCGGCGGCCACCACCACGGTCTCGCCGGCCTTGGGGCGGCCGATGGTGAGGAGGCCGGTATAGGCGGTCATGCCCGGCATGCCGAGGATGCCGAGCGCCGTGGTCGGGGGGACGCCCGGCGGGATCCGCTGGAGGCCGCGCCCATCGGAGACCGCGTAATCCTGCCAGCCGCCGAAGGCGGAGACCAGCTCGCCCACCGCGAAGTCGGGATTGTCCGATTCCACCACCTCGCTCACCGTGCCGCCGGTCATCGGCTCGCCGATGGCGACCGGGGCGGCGTAGGATTTCGCCGCGCTCATGCGCCCGCGCATGTAGGGGTCGAGGGAGAGCCAGCGGGTGCGCAGCAGGACCTCGCCGGCCTTCGGCACCGGCACGCGCGATTCCTCCAGCCGGAAATGGGCCGGACTCGGCTCGCCGTGCGGCCGCGCGGCGAGCACGATGCGGCGGTTCATGGCGGCCATGGACATCTCCTCTCGGCACTCCCGTTCGCCGCAATCTGGCGCGCGTGGGCCCTGCGGCAAATCCCGCGCGATCCTCCCGCCGCCTCGCGCGTTCACCGCGCTGGAACGGAACGGGGGTGCGCGATGCGGATCGGACTCGGAACGCTCGGGATGGGCGTGGCGCTGGCGCTCGCCGGAGGTCCGGCGGGCAATGCGGCGCCGGACCCGCTCGCCGCCCATCGCTGGCATGCGCGCGTTCTGGTGCTCGCCGCACCGGACGGCGACGATGCGCGGCTGAAAGCCCAGCGGGAGGCGGTGGCCGCGGCGCAGCTGGATTTCTCGGAGCGCGATCTCGTCGTGGTGGATGCGGTCGGGCCGGGCGCGGAGGCTGCCGCCCTGCGGCGCCGGCTCGGGCTGCCCGAGGCGGAGTTCCGCGCCGTCCTCGTGGGCAAGGACGGCGAGGCCAAGATCACGGCGTCGGAGCCGATACCGCCGGAGCGCCTGTTCGCGACGATCGACGCCATGCCGATGCGGCGCGACGAGATGCGGTCGCGGCGCTGAGGAGAGTGGACGGGGCCGGCGCAAGGCCGGCCCCGAACGGGTCAGTAGCAGCGCTCGACCAGGACGCGGCGGTAGCCGTAGGGCGTCCAGCGCACGCGCGGGACGGTGTAGCAGCCGCCGCCATAGCCGTAATCGTAGCCGCCATAGCCGACCGGGGCGTAGCCGTACCCGTAGCCCGGATAGCCGTAGCCTCCGTAGAGCCCGCCCGCCGCGAGGCCGAGGCCCACGCCGAGCCCCAGCCCGCCGAGGCCGTAGCCGTAGCCACGGCGCCAGCCGCCGCCGTAATAGCCGCCGCGCCAGCCGCCATAGCCGCCGCGCCAACCTCCCCCGAAGCCGGCGCCCCGATAGCCGCCGAAGCCGCCGCGGAACCCGGCACCGCCGACCCCGCCCCGGAAGCCGCCGCCGCCGAAGCCGCCACCGTGGAAACCGCCGCCCCGGAAGCCGCCGCCGCCGAAGCCGCGCGCGTCGGCGGTGGCCGGCAGCATCGCGACCGCGCCGGCGATCAGGGTCGAAGCCAGAAGAACCCGCTTCATCTCAAACTCTCCCAGAGCAACCTGAACATGCCCCAACAACCTATCAACGTGCGGCCGGTGCCGCTTGTTCGGGTTGCGCATGCGACAGATCGGTCCGGCGCACTCAAAGATTCGTGTCCCAGTCTGGGACCATGGCGCGGCCCGCCTTGAAAGCGCCTTGCCTTTCGCGCGAAGAACGGCCCCGCTCGGCGCTGCCCCCCTCCAGAGGACCTCGGGTTCAGGATCCATGACGACGACGGCTTTGCGCGCCCTCCTCGCCGCCACCGCCCTGCTGCTGGCGGGCCCCGCCGCCGCGGCGCCGGCCGACGGCCCCTGCGCGACGGTCCAGGCCCAGGGCGAGAGCTTCACGGTCTGCACCCTGGACCTGCGGCGCCAGCGGGTGCGCATGTTCTGGCTCGGGCCGGACGGCCTGCCCTACGCCTCCCTCGGCAGCCTCGCCGAGAAGCAGGGCGCGCGGCTGACCTTCGCCATGAATGCCGGCATGTACGACAAGGGGCAGGCCCCGGTGGGGCTCTATGTCGAGGAGGGGCGCGAGCTGAAGCCCGTCTCGACCACGAATGGGCCGGGCAACTTCCACCTCAAGCCCAACGGCGTGTTCTACGTGAAGGGCGAGCGCGCCGGGGTGCTCGACACGGCGCATTACCTCAAGGCCAAGGTGAAGCCGGATTTCGCCACGCAATCCGGGCCGATGCTGGTGATCGACGGGCAGATCCACCCGAAGATCTCGGCGGACGGCCCCTCGCAGAAGATCCGCAACGGCGTCGGCGTGCGCGAGGACGGCCGCACGGCGGTGTTCGCGATCTCGGAGCGCCCGGTGACCTTCGGCGCCTTCGCGCGCCTGTTCCGGGACGACCTGCACTGCCGCAACGCGCTGTTCCTCGACGGCAGCGTGTCGAGCCTCTACGCGCCGAACCTGAGCCGGAACGACCTCAGCCGCCCGCTCGGGCCGCTGGTGGGCGCGGTGTCGCGGTAGAGCCGTACCCCATCGCGTTGCGACGGAGTACGGCTCCAGCCCCTTGTTTTCACGTGCTCTCTTACGCCGAACCGGCTTCCGCTTCGGCGGAGAGCGCTCTCCTGGGACGCCGCCCGGTCCCGCCGGGCGGCGCCCGATGCGTCAGGCCGCGCCGACGGTCGCCTTGACGATCTTGTCCGGCGAGCGCGGCGGCTCGCCCTTGTTGATCGTGTCGACGATGTCCATGCCCTCGATGACCTTGCCCCAGACCGTGTACTGGCGGTCGAGGAAGCGCGCGTCGTCGAAGCAGATGAAGAACTGCGAGTTGGCCGAGTGCGGGAAGTTCGTGCGGGCCATCGAGCAGGTGCCGCGCACATGCGGCTCGGCGTTGAACTCGGCGTTGAGGTCGGGCAGGTCGGAGCCGCCCGAGCCGGTGCCGGTCGGGTCGCCGGTCTGGGCCATGAAGCCGTCGATCACCCGGTGGAAGGGCACGCCGTCGTAGAAGCCCTGGCCCGCGAGCGTCTTGATGCGCTCGACGTGGTTCGGCGCGAGGTCGGGGCGCAGCGCGATCACCACGCGGCCCTTGGTGGTCTCGAGCACGACGGTCTCGGTGTCAGCCATGTCAGTCACTCCTGGTTGGTGAAAGCTTGATGGGTCACGCGTGCGTGACGCAGGGCGTACCCGCCGGACGCGCCGGCGGCAAATCCGGTCCCCTCACGGGGCACGCCGCCGCTGGACGAGGCGCAGCGCGATCGGCCGGCCGGCGATGGCGCGCCCGAGATCCGGCGTGATCCGCGCCGGGGTGCAGGCCCGCAGCGCGGCGAGCGTCGCCCGGGCGAGGCGGCGCCGGCCCTCGCCCGAGACGCCCGCGGTGAAGACGATGCGGGGCGCCGCGATCAGGCTGCCGTCCCGCCGGAGCGAGAACCGTGCCGTGACCTCGACGCCTGCGTCGCCCGCGCCCTCGGGCGGCTGCCAGCAGGCGGCCAGAGCCGGGTAGAGCGCGGCCAGCGTGTCGGCGGCCTCCGCGGGCCTCTCGGCCAGCGGCACCGCGACCGTGCCGCTCAGGGTCTGCGGCAGGGAGAGCGGTGGGCCGGGCGCCCCATAATAGGAGGCGCGCGCCTCGGCCGGCGCCAGGGCGCAGAGGCCGGCCAGCGCCGCGAGGGTGTGCCGGGCGCTCAGTTGGCCTTCTCGGCCATCTGCATCTTCACGATCTTGTCGGGATCCTGGACCGCGCCGTTGTCGCTCTTGGAGCCCTTCTTGACCTTGTCGATCACGTTCATGCCGTCGGTGACGACGCCGACCACGGTGTACTGGCCGTCGAGGAAGCTCGCCGGGCCGAGGCAGATGAAGAACTGCGAGTTCGCCGAGTTCGGATTCCCCGAGCGCGCCATGCCGACCGTGCCGCGCAGGAACGGGGCCTGCGAGAACTCGGCCGGGATGTCGGGCAGCTTCGAGCCGCCGGTGCCGTTGCCCTTCGGGTCGCCGGTCTGGGCCATGAAGCCGTCGATGACGCGATGGAACTTCAGGCCGTTGTAGAAGCCCTGGTTGATCAGGGTCTTGAGCTGCTTCACGTGCTTGGGCGCGAGGTCGGAGCGCAGCTCGATGGTGACGCGCCCGTCCTTGGTGTCGAGATAGACGGTGTCCGGCCCGGCGGCTTTGGCCGCGGGGGCGAGCGCGAGCGAGGCGGCGAGCGCGAGCCCGAGGACGGCGTGGCGTCGGTTCATGTGGCGTCTCCGTTCAGTCGAGGAAATCGGTCGCGGGACCGGGGGTTCGCGAAGTCAGGGCTTGGCCTGGAAGCGTGCGGCGAGGCGTTCGGCCACCGCTGCGGGCACGAAGGGCGCGACGTCACCGCCCATCGCGGCGATCTGGCGGACGAGGGTCGCGGTGATCGGGCGGACATGGATCGAGGCCGGCAGGAACACGGTCTGCACCTCGGGGGCCATCGCCCCGTTCATTCCTGCGAGCTGCATCTCGTAGTCGAGATCGGTGCCGTCGCGCAGGCCCCGGATGAACAGGGTGGCGCCGAAGCGCCGCGCCGCCGAGACGGCGAGGTCGTCGAAGGTCGCGATCTCGAGCGTCGTTCCCTCGGCCTGGGCCAGCGGGGTGCAGGTCTCGCGCAGGAGCTCCGCGCGCTCGTCGGCGCCGAAGAGCGGCGTCTTGCCGGGATGCACGCCGATGGCGATGACGAGGTGCGAGACCAGGCGACAGGCTTGTCGCACCACGTCGAGATGGCCGTTCGTGACCGGATCGAAGGAGCCGGCATAGAGCGCTGTGCGGTTCATCGCGGCCGGACCTAGCGCGTTTTGATGGGAAACGGAACCTGCGCCTTGGCGGGCGGTACGGTTGCGGGTCAGGCGCGGGTTCCCTCCCCCTTGCGAGGAGGGGTCAGGGGTGGGGGTGGCTCAGGATCGGGCGAAACGGTGCCTTCTGCACCACCCCCACCTCCGGCTCCTCCCCGCAATGGGGAGGAGAGGCCCATCGCCGATCGTCGCGGATCCTGTCGTCGCCCGGAGGCGGCCTCAGGCCGCCTCCTCCCCGCCGTCCTCCTCGCCCTCGATATGCTCCACCGAGACGACCTTCTCGGCCTTGTCGGTGTTGAACACCGTCACGCCCTGCGAGGCGCGGCCGACGATGCGGATGTCGTCCACCGGCACGCGGATGAGCTGGCCGCCATTGGTGACCAGCATGATCTGGTCGGCGGACTCGACGGGGAAGGAGGCCACGAGGTTGCCGTTGCGGGCGTTCACCCGCATCGCCGTGATGCCCTTCCCGCCACGGTTCGAGGTCCGGTACTCGTAGGCCGAGGAGCGCTTGCCGAAGCCGTTTTCCGACAAGGTGAGGACGAATTGCTGGGCGCCTCCGAGTTGCGCGTAGCGCTCCTGCGAAAGCGGTGCCGCTTCGGTGCCAGCTTCCTCGGCGTCGGCATCGCCGTTCTCGGGTGAGGTGTCGCCGATGACGGCGCGCTGCATCTTGAGGAAAGACACCCGCTCCTCAGGCGAGGCCTCGACATGATTGAGGATCGCCATGGAAATGACCCGGTCGTCCTTCCCGAGATTGATCCCGCGCACGCCCGTCGAGTCGCGGCCCTTGAAGACGCGCACATCCTCCACGGGGAAGCGGATGCACTGGCCGAGGGCCGTCGTCAGCAGCACGTTCTGGTCCGGCCGGCAGATCTCGACATGGACGATGTGGTCGCCCGGATCGAGCTTCATCGCGATCTTGCCGTTGCGGTTCACCTGCACGAAGTCGGACAGCTTGTTGCGCCGGACGTTGCCGCTCGCGGTGGCGAACATCACGTCGAGCGTCTCCCAGGAGGCCTCGTCCTCCGGCAGCGGCATGATCGTGGTGATGCGCTCGCCCTGTTGCTGGAGCTGGAGGATGTTCACCAGCGCCTTGCCGCGGGCGTTCGGCGCGGCGATGGGCAGGCGCCAGACCTTCTCCTTGTAGGCCTGGCCCTGGTCGGAGAAGAACAGCACCGGCGTGTGGGTGCTGGCCACGAACAGCCGGGTGACGAAATCCTCGTCGCGCGTCGTCATGCCGGAGCGGCCCTTGCCGCCGCGGCGCTGCGACCGGTAGGTCGAGAGCGGCACGCGCTTGACGTAGCCGGCATGGGACACGGTGACCACCATGTCCTCGCGGGCGATCAGGTCCTCGTCCTCGACGCTCGAATCGTAGTCGACGATCTCGGTCTTGCGGGGTGTGGCGAACTGCGCGCGCACCTCGGCGAGCTCGTGCTTCACGATGCCCTGGATGCGGACGCGCGAGCGCAGGATGTCGAGATAGTCGGCGATCTCGTCGGCCAGCGTCTTCAGCTCGTCGCCGACCTCGTCGCGGCCGAGGGCGGTGAGGCGCTGCAGGCGCAGGTCGAGGATGGCGCGGGCCTGGATCTCGGAGAGGCGGTAGGTGCCGTCCTCGGCGACGCGGTGGCGCGGGTCGTCCACCAGCGCGATGAGCGGCGCGATGTCGTGGGCCGGCCAATCGCGGCTCATCAGCGCCTCGCGGGCGGTGTTCGGGTCCGGCGAGGTCCGGATCAGGCGGATGACCTCGTCGATATTGGCCACCGCGATGGCGAGGCCGCACAGGACGTGGGCGCGCTCGCGGGCCTTGTTCAGGAGGAACTTGGTGCGCCGGGAGACGACCTCCTCGCGGAAGTCGTTGAAGGCCTGGAGCAGGTCCTTCAGGTTCATCAGCTCGGGGCGGCCGCCGTTCAGCGCCACCATGTTGCAGCCGAAGGAACTCTGCAGCGGCGTGTAGCGGTAGAGCTGGTTCAGCACGACGTCGGCCATCGCGTCGCGCTTGATCTCGACCACGATGCGCATGCCCGAGCGGTCGGATTCGTCGCGCAGGTCCGAGATGCCCTCGACGCGCTTGTCCTTCACCAGCTCGGCGATCTTCTCGATGAGCGTCGCCTTGTTCACCTGGAACGGGATCTCGGTGAAGATCAGCGCCTCGCGCTCCTTGCGCAGCTCCTCCACATGCGATCGGGCGCGCATGATGATCGAGCCGCGGCCCGTATTGTAGGCCAGCCGGGTGCCGGCGCGGCCGAGGATGAGGCCGCCCGTCGGGAAGTCGGGGCCGGGCACGATCTCGATCAGCTGCTCGATCGTCAGGCCCGGATCGTCGAGGAGCGCCATGCAGGCGTCGATCAGCTCGCCGAGATTGTGCGGCGGGATGTTGGTGGCCATGCCCACCGCGATGCCGCCCGCCCCGTTGACGAGGAGGTTCGGGAAGCGCGCCGGCAGGACGCTCGGCTCCTCGCGCGACTCGTCGTAGTTCGGCCCGAAATCGACGGTGTTCTTGTCGATGTCCGCGAGAAGCGCGGTCGCGGGCTTGGCGAGGCGCGATTCGGTGTAGCGCATGGCGGCAGGCGGATCGCCGTCCACCGAGCCGAAATTGCCCTGCCCGTCGATGAGCATCAGGCGCATGGAGAAGTCCTGCGCCATCCGCACCAGGGCGTCGTAGATCGATTGGTCGCCGTGCGGATGGTAGAGACCGATCACGTCGCCGACGATGCGCGCCGACTTGACGTATTTGCGCTCCGGCAGGTGCCCGGATTCGAAGGCCGAGTAGAGGATGCGCCGATGCACCGGCTTCAGGCCGTCGCGCGCGTCCGGAAGCGCGCGGCTCACGATCACGCTCATCGCGTAATCGAGGTAGGAGCGGCGCATCTCGTCGGTGATGGAGACGGGGCGGATGTCGGTGGCGGGCGGCGGCGCGCCGGCCCCCGGATCGTTTGTCTCGGCCAAGGCTACCTGTCCAGAACGCGGGGCGCGCGCTGGGCGGCACCCCTCGGGATCGCGTCGCGCCCGTCCGAGCGCGCGGGAAGATACGTGATATCAAGTGGTTAATTAATGATCACGACGCTCCCGCGCAAGGCTCCGGTTCAGGCCGCGAGCGCCATCGGCGCGGGTTTCGAAGCCTTTCCGAGACCGAGGAAATCCTCCACCGCGGCGAGGTCGGGAAAGCTCATGAATTCCGGGCGCAGCGGCGCCGGCAGGCCCTCGAAGGACAGCCCGGGGAAGGCGTCCGGATGGGGGTAGAGCTGCCAGGGCGCGCCGGGCTCGGCGGGCTGGAACAGCATCGCCACCTTGCGGCGGCCGAGCCGGACCAGCCGGGTCGGGCTGTAGCTCAGCGTCTCGATCGCGTAGGTCTCCTGACGGCGGTCGGTCGTGCGGCGCATCGAAGGCTCCTTCGGATGGTGCGGCCGAGGGGCCGCGCGGTGACTGGAGGCCTCCTGCGAGGCCTCCGCTGCGCTCCGGCACCTCGGGACGAGGTCGCGGTGTGGAGCATTGGCCTAGGCGGCCCGGCGGCGGCCCTTTGTTCCGGGCCAGCCGAGCGCCACGAGGCGCGCCTTGGCGTAGTCGCGCACCTCGTCGCGGGTGCCCTGGGGTATGCCGGCCAGGATCGCTTGGGTCTCGCCCGTGAGCATCAGGTCGGTGACGGCGTTGATCGATTCGGCGGCGTCGATCGCCCGCTTCAGGTCGGCCTCGGCCTCCGTCACCTCGTCGAAGGGCGGCGCGTCGAAATCCTCGCTCACCGCCTGGACCTCGGCGAGGCGCCCGCCGCGGAACTCGTCGGCCTCCTCCTCCGAGTAGACGAGGCCGTGCAGCTCGATCAGCTTGAGGATGACGCGGTCCTTCGCCCGCTTCTCGGCCATGGCGTAGACATAGGCCGCCTGCTTGCCCGAGACGCGGTAGTTCACGTTCACCAGGGCCTCGCCGATCGACCACTCGACCCGCTCCATGCCGGGCTTGGCGCCGGGCAGGTGGCCGGTGACGAGCAGCACCGCCTCGTCGCGCTCCGAGCGGATGATGGTCGGCGGCTCGAAGCGGATGCCGGCCTGCGCGGCGATGCGCTCCAGGGTCTTGTGGTAGATCACCGCCGTGCCCTGGACCCGCCAGACATTGCCCGCGAAGGGCTCGCCGTAGCGGATGAGGGTGTCGGCGATCTGCTTGTCGGCGGTCCGCATGAGCTGCACCTCGCGCTCGGGCCCAAGCCCGCGAGCTTGGCCGTTCGTTCGTGTTTTGTTCTCATCTATATGCGGAGTTTTCCACAGGCTCGCAAGGGTGCCGGGCGCAGGAATTTCGACGCGGATTTCGCGCACGGCGCTCTCCCTCCCCCACAAAGGGGGAGGGCGAATCGCATCAGCTCCGGCGTCGCGCCTTGTCGAACCCTGAGAAGCTGCCGCCCTCGGCGGCGAGCGTCTCCAGCAGGGCGGCCGGCTTGAAGTCCGGCCCGTGCTCGGCCTCGAGGGCGCGCAGGCGCTCGACGATGGTCGAGAGCCCGATCCCGTCCGCCCAGTGCATCGGGCCGCCACTATAGACCGGCCAGCCGTAGCCGTTGATCCAGACAATATCGATGTCGGAGGCGCGTAGCGCCTTGCCCTCCGCCAGGATCTTCGCGCCCTCGTTGACCATCGGGTAGAGGCAGCGCTCCAGGATCTCCCGGTCCGCGATCTCCCGCTGGGTCACGCCCTGGCGCGCCGCGACCGCGCGGATCACCGCCTCGACTTCCGGAGAAGGCGTGGCCTTCCGGGACTCGTCGTAATCGTAGAAGCCCTTGGCGGTCTTCTGGCCGCGGCGGTCGCGCTCGCACAGGATCTCGCGCACGGTCTCGCCCTTCGAGGTCTCGCGCGACCAGCCGAGATCGAGCCCGGCGAGGTCGATCATCGCGAAGGGGCCCATCGGCAGGCCGAGATCGGTGACGACGCGGTCGACCTGGCTGGGCGTCGCGCCCTCCAGCACCAGCCGGTTCGCCTGGGCCTGGCGCTGGGCCAGGATCCGGTTGCCGATGAAGCCGTGGCAGACGCCCGCCAGCACCGCGATCTTGCCGATGCGCCGCCCGAGCGCCATCGCGGTGGCGACGACGGCCGGCGCGGTCCGCGCGCCGCGCACCACTTCGAGGAGCCGCATCACGTTGGCCGGCGAGAAGAAGTGCATGCCGAGCACCCGCTCGGGCCGGGCGGTCGCGGCGGCGATGGCGTCGATGTCGAGATAGCTCGTGTTCGAGGCGAGGATCGCGTCCGCCTTCGCGATGCGGTCGAGGCGGGCGAAGATCTCGGTCTTCAGGTCGAGATTCTCGAAGGCCGCCTCGATGACGAGGTCGCAATCGGCCAGCGCCTCGAAGTCGAGCCCCGGCTCGAGCAGGCCCATCCGCGTCTCGACGTCGGCGGCGCTGATGCGGCCCTTGCGGGCGGTGCTCTCGTAGTTGCGGCGGATAGTCGCGAGGCCGCGCTCCAGCGCCTCGGCCCGCGCCTCGACGATCCGCACGGGGATCCCCGCATTGAGGAAGTTCATGGCGATGCCGCCGCCCATCGTGCCGGCGCCGATGATGCCGACGCGGGTGACGGCCAAGAGCGGCAGGTCGGCGGCGAGGCCGGGGATCTTGGCGGCCTCGCGCTCGGCGAAGAAGACGTGGCGCTGCGCGATCGACTGCGCGCCGGCGACGAGGCGCAGGAAGGTCTCGCGCTCGAAGGCGAGCCCCTGGTCGAAGGGCATGGTGCAGGCCGCCCGGATGCAGGCGATGCAGGCCTCCGGCGCCTCGAAGCCGCGGAACTTCCGGGCGTTCTCGGCCCGAAAGGCGTCGAACAGGCCCGGATCGTCCCGGCCCTCGGCGAGCCGGTCGTCGCGGTCGCGGATCCGCGGCGACGGCCGGCCCTCGGCGATCAGGCGCTCGGCGAAGGCGACCGCGTCGGCGACGAGGTTGTCCTCCGAGGTCAGCGCGTCCACGAGCCCCATCTCGCGCGCGGCCTCGGCCCCGACCGGGTTGCCCGAGGTGATGATCTCCAGGGCCTTCCGCGGGCCCACCACCCGCGGCAAGCGCTGCGTGCCGCCGGCGCCCGGCACGATGCCGAGCTTCACCTCGGGCAGGCCGATCTTGGCCCTGGGCGTCGCCACGCGGTGATGGCAGGAGAGCGCGAGCTCCGTGCCGCCGCCGAGCGCCTGCCCGTGGATCGCGGCGATCACGGGCTTCCCCGAGCCCTCCACCGCGGCGTTGAGGCCGTTCAGGTCGATGCCCTGCGGCGGCCGGCCGAACTCGGTGATGTCGGCGCCGCCGCAGAACAGCTTGCCGGAGCCGGTGAGCACGATGGCCAGGATTGCGGGGTCGGCGCCGGCCTCCGCGATGCGCGCCGCCAGGCTCTCGCGCAGGGCCGAGCCCAGCGCGTTCACCGGCGGGTTCGCCAGGGTGATCACGGCCACCCGGCCCTCGCGGCGCATCTCGGTCCTGTCGCTCATGCCATCTCCTCTCGGCTGGTGAAGGGGGGATCAGGCCACCACGCCCCGCTCGCGCAGTTGCGCGACCCGCACCCCGTCGAAACCCATCCCGGCCAGGATCTCGGCCGTGTCGGCGCCGAGGCGCGGCGGCGTGCGGCGCACCGGCGGGCGGGCGCCGTCGAGGCGATAGGGCGGCGCGAGCACCGGGGCCGGTCCGTCATGGAGCATGCCGGCCTCCGCCGTCCGCGGCGAGCGCAGGGCCTCGTGCAGGCCCGCCACCTCGCCGCAGGGAATGCCGGCCGCCTGGAGGTCGGCGATGAGCTGCGCGCGCGGTCGCCGCGCCAGCTCCGCCTCGATCAGGGGCCCGAGCGTGTCGCGCAGGCGCGAGCGGCCGAGATTGGTCGCGTAGTCCGGGTTCTCGGCAAGCTCCGGCCGGCCGATCACCGCGCAGAACCGGCGGTACTGCGCGTTGTTGCCGACGGTGATGACGAGGGGCCCGTCCGCCGCCTCGAAGACGCCGTAGGGCACGATGGCCGGATGCGCGTTGCCGACGCGGGCCGGGTCGTGCCCGAGCGCCAGCGCGCCGAGCCCGACATAGGAGGTGAGGCTCAGCCCGGAATCGTAGAGCGCCATCTCCACGTGGCGGCCCCGCCCCGTACGTGCGCGGGCATAGAGGGCGGCGAGCACGGCTTGGGCCGCATATTGCCCGGTGAAGAGGTCGACGGCGGCGACGCCGAACTTCAGCGGCGGGTCCTCGGCGCGGCCGTTTATGGCCATCAGGCCGGATTCGCCCTGCACCACGAGGTCGTAGCCCGGCCGCTCGGCCTCTGGCCCATCGCCGACATAGCCCGCCACCGAGCAGTAGATCAGACGCGGATTCTCCGCCGAGAGCCGGTCGTAGCCGAGGCCGAGCCGGTCGGCCCCGCCTCGCTTGAAGTTCTGCACCAGCACGTCGGAGCGGGCGGCCAGCTCCCGCGCGATGGCCGCGCCCTCCTCGCTGGCGAGGTCGAGCCCGAGGGAGCGCTTGTTGCGGTTCACGCTGTCGAAATAGGTGGTGCCGCCCTCCCCCGTCGGCACGCCCCAGTCGCGGGTGTCGTCGCCGCGCTCGGGATGCTCGACCTTGATCACCTCGGCGCCGAGATCGCCCAGCACCTGCGCGCACCAGGGGCCGGCGAGCACCCGCGACAGGTCGAGCACGCGCACCCCTTCGAGCGGCAGGTCGGTCCCGGCTGGCGCCGTCATCGCTTCCTCTCCCGACATCGTCCGTGACACGGCCGAGACCGCCTTTTCGAAACTGCGGTATGGTCCGTTGACAGGCGTTTGGCCGAGCACATATCGAATTTTCGAAGCCGGAGATAGCGGCCCGTACGAGGTCGCGCTCCGAGGCCGCAAGGGAGGCTGGCCGAGCGATGGATGCAGCGCGCGACGACGCGGCGGGCCCGGATTCGCAACCCCTCTGGCAGCGGCATTTCCCGGATTCCTGCCGCTGGGATGGCGACATCGAGCGCATCACCATCCCCGAGCTGCTGGCGCGCGGACTCGCCCGGGCGCGCGGTCCGCTCCTCGACTTCCGCGGCCGGCAGATCGGCTTCCCCGAATTCGCCGCGCGGGTGGAGCGGCTCGCCGCCGGTCTGGTCGCGGCGGGGTTCGCGCCCGGCACGGTGATCGGCCTGCACCTCCCGAACACGCCCTTCCATCCGCTGGCCTTCTTCGCCGCGGCCCGGGCCGGGCTCACCGTGGTCCACCTCTCGGGCCTCGATGCGCCGCGCGAGCTCGTCCACAAGCTCGCGACCACGCGGGCGCGGGCCCTCGTCACCACGAACCTGCCAGGCTTCCTGCCCGTCGCCCTGAGCCTCCTCGACGGGGGCCAGATCGACCGGGTCTATGTCGGCGACGATGCCGAATGGGGCCCCTCCCCCATCGCCGAGCCGCTGCCGGTCCCGGCGCGGCCCGACGTGGTCCCCCTATCCGGTCTCGAAGCGGACCCGCCGGAGACCTGGCCGGCACGCGCCCCCGACGACGTGATGCTGCTGCAATTCACCGGCGGCACCACCGGCCTGCCGAAGGCCGCGATGCTGACCCATGCCAACCTCACGGCGGCGGCCTCGATGTACCGCCTGTGGTGCGACGACGGCGACGACGACGCGGTCTCGACGCGGGTGATCTGCGTGCTGCCGCTGTTCCATATCTACGCGCTGACCACGGTGCTCCTGCGCTGCACGCGGGCCGGCAACACGATCCTGCTGCGGCAGCGCTTCGATCCGGCCGAGATCGTGGAGGACATCGCGGTCCGCCGCGCCACCGCCTTCCCCGGCGTGCCGACCATGTGGATCGCGCTCCTCAACCGGCCGGGCATCGAGCGGATCGACTTCTCCTCGTTGCGCTCCTGCATGAGCGGGGGCGCGCCCCTCGCCTTCGAGGTGATGAACCGTCTGACCCGGCTGATGGGCGTGCGCCTCTCCGTCGGCTGGGGCATGACCGAGACGGCGCCCGCCGGCACCCGCCTGCCGAAGAGCGCGGACCTGCGCCCCGGCGTGATCGGCATCCCGCTGCCGGGGGTGGCCATGCGGATCGTCTCCCTCGACGATCCCGGCCGCGCGGTCCCCACGGGCGAGACCGGGGAGATCGCCATCCGCGGGCCCAACGTCTTCGCCGGCTATTTCGAGAAGCCGGAGGAATCGCAGGCCGCCTTCCGCGACGGCTGGTTCCTGACGGGCGATCTCGGCCGGGTGGACGCGCGCGGCGTGTTCGAGATCGTCGACCGGCGCAAGAACATGATCATCTCCGGCGGCTTCAACGTCTATCCGGTGCAGATCGAGAGCGCGATCTACGAGCATCCGGACGTGGCCGAGGTCATCGTCATCGGCATCCCCGACGCCTATCGCGGCCAGGCCGCCAAGGCCTTCGTCACCCTGAAGACGAGAGCCGAACCCTTCACCCTCGAAGCCTTGCAGGACTTCCTCGGCAGCCGGATCGGACGCCACGAGATTCCGCGCGCCCTGGAATTCCGGGACGCGCTGCCGCGCAGCCCGGCCGGCAAGCTGCTCGCCAGCGTGCTCGTCGCCGAGGAAGCGGCCAAGGAAGCCCACACGTCATCAGCGAAGACCGGACAGGATCCGATATGACCGAGGCCGTCATCGTCTCCACCGCCCGCACGCCGATCGGCCGGGCGTTCCGCGGCGCGCTCAACCTCACCGGCGGCGCCGATCTCGGGGCGCACGCGATCCGGGCCGCCGTGGAGCGGGCGCGGCTCGACCCGGCCGAGGTCGAGGAGGTCGTGCTCGGCTGCGGCTATCCGGAGAACGCCACCGGCGGCAACGTGGCGCGCCATGCGAGCCTCGTCGCGGGCCTGCCCGTGCAATCGGCCGGCGTCACCGTCTCGCGCTTCTGCGCCTCGGGCCTGGAGGCGATCGCCAGCGCCGCCCGGCGCGTGGTGCTGGACGGCGTGCCGGTGGCGGTGGCCGGCGGCCTCGAATCGATCAGCCTCGTGCAGCCCCGCGTGCAGCGCGAGCTGACCCGCAACGACTGGCTGACGCAGCACCTGCCCGCGATCTACATGCCGATGATCGAGACCGCCGACATCGTGGCCGAGCGCTACGGCATCTCCCGGGAGGCCCAGGATGCCTTCGCCCTCGCCAGCCAGCAGCGCACGGCGGCGGCGCAGGAAGCGGGCCGCTTCGACGACGAGATCGTGCCGGTCACCGCCATGATGGCGGTGACCGACAAGGTGACCGGCGAGACGCGCACCCTGGAGACGCGGCTCGCCAAGGACGAGGGAAACCGGCCCGACACCACCCTGGAGGGCCTCGCCAAGCTGAAGCCGGTGCGTGGCGAGGGCGCCTTCATCACCGCGGGCAATGCGAGCCAGCTCTCGGATGGGGCTTCGGCCTGCGTGGTGATGTCGGCCGAGGAGGCCGCGCGCCGCAACCTCGCCCCCCTCGGCACCGTCCGCGGCTTCGCCTCGGCCGGCTGCGCGCCGGACGAGATGGGCATCGGCCCGGTCTTCGCCGTGCCGCGGCTCCTGGAGCGGCACGGCCTCACGGTCGGCGACATCGACCTGTGGGAGCTGAACGAGGCCTTCGCCTCGCAATCGATCTATTGCCGCGACCGGCTCGGGATCGATCCCGACCGGGTCAACGTCAATGGCGGGGCGATCAGCCTCGGCCATCCCTTCGGCATGTCGGGCGCCCGCCTCGTCGGCCACGCCCTGATCGAGGGCCGCCGCCGCGGCGCGCGCTACGCCGTCGTCACCATGTGCGTCGCCGGCGGCCAGGGCTGCGCCGGCCTCTTCGAGATCGGAGCCTGAGCATGGACCTGCGCTTCACCCCCGAGGAGGTCGCCTTCCGCGACGCGGTGCGCAGCTTCTGCCGCAGCGAGATCCCGGCCGAGATCCGGCGCAAGGTCTCGGAGGGGCGCGGCCTCACCAAGGACGACATCGTCGCCTCCCAGCGCATCCTCAACGCCAAGGGCTGGGCGGTGCCGCACTGGCCGCGGGAATGGGGCGGCCAGGATTGGACCCCGATCCAGCGCTACATCTACACGGAGGAATTGCTGCAGGCCGCCGTGCCGCTGCCGCAGCAGTTCAACTGCTACATGTTCGGCCCCGTGCTCGCGACCTTCGGCAGCGACGCCCAGAAGGAGCGCTTCCTGCGCCGCGCCGCCAATCTCGACGATTGGTGGTGCCAGGGCTTCTCCGAGCCCGGTGCCGGCTCCGACCTCGCCTCGCTGAAGACCCGGGCCGTGCGCGACGGGGACCATTACGTGGTGGACGGCCAGAAGACTTGGACGACGCTCGGCCAGCATGCCGACTGGATCTTCTGCCTCGTGCGCACCGATCCGGAGGCCAAGAAGCAGCGCGGCATCTCCTTCCTGCTCATCGACATGACGAGCCCCGGCGTCACCGTGCGGCCGATCCTGACGCTCGAGGGCCGGCACGAGGTCAACGAGGTGTTCTTCGATTCCGTGCGCGTGCCGGTCGAGAACCTGGTCGGCGAGGAGAACCGGGGCTGGGACTACGCCAAGTTCCTGCTCGCCAACGAGCGCACCGGCATCGCCCGGATCGGCCTGACCAAGGAGCGCATCGCCCGGATCAAGCGGCTCGCGAAGGAGATGCCGGCGGGCGACGGCACCATGTGGGACGATCCGGCCTTCCGCACCCGCATCGCCGAGGTCGAGATCGAGCTGAAGGCGCTGGAGATCACGCAGATGCGGGTCGCGGCCAGGCAGGGCCGGGCCGACTCGACGCAGCCCGACCCCGCCTCGTCGCTCCTCAAGATCCGCGGCTCGCAGCTCCAGCAGGCGGCGACCGAGCTTCTGGTCGAGCTCGCCGGCCCCTTCGCCCTGGCCGCGCCCGAGCGGGGCGCCGGGGCCAACGACCTGCCCGGCGGGTTCGACTGGGTCGATGCCGCGGCGCCGAGCTACTTCAACAACCGCAAGGTCTCGATCTACGGCGGCTCGAACGAGATCCAGCACAACGTCATCGCCAAGGGCGTGCTGGGGTTGTGAAGCGCAACTCTCTTCCCCCTTGCGGGGAGGGGCAACTGGATCAGCCGAGGGACCGAGCCTATGGATTTCGATGTCAGCGAGGAGCAGGGCCTGCTGCGCGACAGCGTGGAGCGGACTCTGGCCGACGCCTATCCCTCCCTCGAGACGCGGCAGGCCCGGATCGCCGCGCCGCTCGGCTTCTCCGAGGAGGGCTGGGCCAGCCTCGCCGAGCTCGGCGTGCTCGGCCTGCCCTTCGCGGAGGCGGATGGCGGCTTCGGCGGGGGGCCGGTCGAGACCATGATCGTGATGGAGGCGATCGGCCGCACCCTCGCGGTCGAGCCCTATCTGGCGAGCGCCGTCCTCGGCGGCACGGCCCTGCGCCTCGGCGCCGATGCGGACCAGCGCGCGCGCCTCCTGCCGGGCGTGATCGACGGGTCGCTGCGCCTCGCCCTCGCCCAGACCGAGCGGCAATCGCGCTACGACCTCAACGATGTCGCGACGACCGCGCGGCGGGCGGGCGACGGCTACGTGCTCGACGGCCAGAAATGCGTCGTCCTGAACGCCGATTCCGCCGGCCTCCTCGTGGTCAGCGCGCGCAGCGCGGGCGAGCGGCGCGACCCGCACGGCATCGGCCTGTTCCTCGTGCCGGCCGATGCCGCCGGGCTCTCGGTGCAGCCCTACCCGACGCAGGATGGCGGGCGCGCCGCCGAGGTGAGCCTGTCGGGCGTCGAGGTCGGGGCCGATGCGGTCCTCGGCGACGCGCAGGACGGGTTGCCGCTCCTCGCCCGCGTGGTCGAGCACGGCATCGCCGCGCTCGCCGCCGAGGCGGTCGGCTCGATGGAGGCGCTGCACGCGCTCACCGTCGAATACCTGAAGACCCGCAAGCAGTTCGGCGTGCCGGTCGGCAGCTTCCAGGCCCTCCAGCACCGGGCGGTGGACATGATGATCGCCCTGGAACAGGCCCGCTCCATGGCCCTCTACGCCGCCATGATGGTCGAGGCGCCGGACGCGGCCGAGCGCGCCGCCGCGATCTCCTCGGTCAAGGTGCAGGTCAACAAGGCCTGCCGCCTCGTCGGCCAGGAGGCGGTGCAGCTCCACGGCGGCATCGGCATGACCCTGGAATATGTCGGCGCCCATCACTTCAAGCGCCTCGCCATGATCGAGTACCAGCTCGGCGATACGCCCCACCATTTGCGCCGGGTGGTCGATGCGGGCGGCCTCATCGCGGCCTGACGCCGCGAAATCAGGTTCCGGTTGCGTAATTTCGATCTGCACTTTCAGGTTGCGCGCCCGGAACTGACGGAGCAGCCTTGTCTCGGCCGCACTTCCGCGATACTTTGCATCGCAAAGCGCGCGGCGCCGGGGGCGGGGTTCATGCACGAGCTCGACAGGGCATTGGCCGACATCGTCGCGATCCGCAGCCAGATCGCGCGCGACACCACCTTCCGCGGCCTCGGCGCTGCGACGGTGGCGGCCACCGGCCTCGTCGCCCTGGTGGTCGCCTGCGGGCAGGCGCTCGTCCTCGGCGACCTCAGCGCCCGGCCGCTGCTGTTCTTCGCCCTCTGGATCGGCGCGGCCTTCCTCGCCTTCGCCCTCGTCGGCATCGAGACGGTGCGCCGCTCGCGCCGGCTGCATTCCGGCCTCGCCGACGCGATGATCTGGAACGCCATCGAGGTGTTCCTGCCGACCGCGGGCGCCGGCGCCTGCCTCGGCCTCGTGGTGGCCCGCTTCGCGCCCGAGGCGCTCTGGATGCTGCCGGGCCTGTGGCAGGTTCTGATGGGCCTCGGCCTGTTCGCCGCTTCGCGCATCCTGCCCCGCCGCGTCCAGGCGGTGGCGGCCTGGTACCTGCTCGCGGGCCTCGCCGGGCTGGCGCTCGCCAGCGCCACGCACGGCCTGTCGCCCTGGCTGATGGGCGTGCCCTTCATGGTCGGCCAGGGCTGGCTCGCCCTGATCCTCCACCACGCGGGAGGCTGCGATGGCGATCTCTGAGCGCGAGCACGGGCGCTTCTCCTACGAGGGGCTCGACCGGGTGATCCACGAGAAGGCGCGGCTCAGCGTGCTGACCTCGCTGGTCGCCCACCCCAAGGGCCTCGCCTTCCCCGACCTCAAGCGCCTGTGCAACCTCACCGACGGCAATCTCAGCCGCCACCTCGCGGTGCTGCAGGAGGCCGACCTCGTCAGCCTGGAGAAGGGCCAGTCCCAGAACCGGCCGCAGACCGTCTGCCGCCTGACGACGGCCGGGCGCGGCCGCTTCCTCGACTACCTCGCCGTCCTCGAGCAGGTGGTGCGCGACACCGCTAAAGCTGCCGAACGCGCGCCCGATTTCTCGACCAAGACTGCCTGACGCCCGTGCGGCGCACCGCTTTGGGGCGCACCACTTCGGCCAGCCGACCGATCGGAGACTTTACGATGCAAAGCCCGACCGCCGCGAGATCCGGTCTGCACGCGGCGATCATCATGGACGGGAACGGGCGCTGGGCCACGCAGCGCGGCCTGCCGCGCATCGCCGGCCATCGGCGCGGCGTCGAGGCGATCCGCGTCACGGCCGAGGCCTGCCCCGATCTCGGCATCGGCACGCTGACGCTCTACGCCTTCTCCGCCGACAACTGGCAGCGCCCGGCCGACGAGGTCGGCGGCCTGATGCGGCTGCTGCGCTCCTATCTCCGCAACGAGACCGCGCGCCTCGCCCGCAGCGGCACCCGCCTCAGCGTGATCGGCCGGCGCGACCGCCTGCCCGACGGCATCCCGCAGGCGATCGAGGCGGCCGAGGCGGCGACCGCAACGGGCGACCGCCTGCACCTGCGCATCGCGGTGGATTACTCGGCCCGCGACGCGATCATCGCCGCCGCCGCCCGGCTGCAGGATCCGGCGATCGGCCGGGCCGGCTTCGGCCAGATGGTGGCGGGAGAGATGCACGGCTCGCCCGTCGACGTGGACCTGCTGATCCGCACCGGCGGCGAGAAGCGGCTCTCGGACTTCCTGCTCTGGGAGGCGGCCTATGCCGAGCTGCACTTCACCGAGCGGATGTGGCCCGAGTTCGGCGGCGCCGACCTCGCCGAGGCGGTGGCCGAGTTCCGCCGCCGCGACCGCCGCTTCGGGGGCCTGAACGGCCCGAAGGTGCCGGCCGCGGCCTGATCGGCGATCCCTGATCCGCGATTCCCGCCGGATCGGCCACGACGACTGGACAGCGCCGGCCCCCGGCGCCAGATCCCGCGGGCCTGCGAAGCGCGCCCCGCGAGACCATCGATGTCCGACGATCCCTCCCCGCCCGCCCTCGACGCCGAGACCCTCGCCTTCGCCGGCCGCGTCTTCCAGTTCGCCCGGATGGGCCATGCGGACGAGCTCGCCGAGCTGTTCGGCCAGGGGCTGCCCGCCAACATCCGCAACGACAAGGGCGACAGCCTCCTGATGCTCGCCGCCTATAACGGCCAGCCCGATGCGGTGCGGGTGATCCTGGAGGCCGGAGGCGATCCGGAGCTGGCCAACGATCGCGGCCAGACGCCGCTCGCCGGGGCCGCCTTCAAGGGCGATGCCGGCATCGTCCGGATTCTGCTCGATCATGGCGCCGCGGTGGACGGCAGCGGTGGCGACGGCCGCACCGCCCTGATGGTGGCGGCGATGTTCGACCGCACGGAGATCATGGAGCTGCTGCTCGCCAGCGGTGCCGACCCCGACCGCCGCGACGCTGCCGGCAAGAGCGCCGCCGAGATGGCGCAGGCGATGGGCGCCCAGAACGCGCCCGACCTCCTGGCGCGGGCGCCGCGCGTGCGGGGATAGCGCAGCTGGGGGAAAGGGCTGCGGTCAGGGATGAAAAGCGATCCGGAGTGGTCGCTGTGATCCGCACCGGGCCTCTCCTCCCCCTTGCGGGGAGGAGCCGGAGGTGGGGGTGGTGCAGAAGGCACCGATACGCCCGATCCTGAGCCACCCCCACCCCTGACCCCTCCCCGCAAGGGGGAGGGAACACACGCCTCATCCTGAACCGTCGAACGACGCCACGAAGAACACGATCGGGAGGAAGACATGTCGGCGAGATCCACCGCGCTCGGCCGGGCGCTGTCCTTGGCCTGCCTGCTCGGCCTCGGCCTGCCGGGACCTGGTCGCGCCGCCGACGCGGACTGGCCGGCCTTCGGGCACGACGCCAGCAACGCGAACTTCTCGGGCCTCGCCCAGATCGACCGCGGGAACGTGGCGCGCCTGCGCCCCGCCTGGCTGTTCCAGACCGGGGTGACCGGCTACTTCCAGGCCCAGCCGATCATGGTCGAGGGCACGCTCTACGTCTCGACCACCGGCAACAACGTCGCGGCGCTCGATGCGCGCAGCGGCCGCGTGCTCTGGACCTACACGCACAAGGCCCGCACCGAGAAGATCTTCGGGCCGCCTTCGAATCGCGGCCTCGCCGTCTCGGGCGGCCTCGTCTTTCAGGCGACCATGGACGGGCGGGTGATCGCCCTCGACGCGAAGACCGGCGCGGTGGCCTGGGACCATGAGGCGGTGCGGCCCGAGGAGGGCGAGACCGAGACCGCCTCCGGCCTCGCGCAGACGCTGGGCGGCAAGCCGGTCCAGGGTTCGAGCCGCCTCGGCTTCAAGATGCCGCCGCTGGTGGCCGACGGCCTGGTCATCGTCGGCGTCACCGGCGCGGGCTACGGGCTGCATGTGGAGGACGAGCGCGGCGGGCTCGACGGCGGCTCCGTCGTCGGCATCGAGGGCGGCTACGGACGGCGCGGCTGGCTCGCCGCCTACGACGCGAAGACCGGCGCGGAGCGCTGGCGCTGGTACGTCACGAAATCGGACGGCTGGGAGGGCGGCTTCGTCACCGCGACGCCGGACGGCGTGCCCCTGCACCGGAACATCGCCGCCGAGAAGGCGGCGGCGCCGGCCAACCGCGAGGCCTGGCGCGTCGGCGGCGGCTCGCTCTGGATGACGCCGGCCTACGATTCCGATCTCGGCCTGATCTATCTCGGCACCGGAAACCCGGCGCCGCAGAATTTCGGCCTCTCGCGCCCGGGCGACAACCTCTACACGATGAGCCTCGTCGCCCTCGACGTGCGCAGCGGGCAGCTCCGCTGGCACTACCAGCAGGTGCCGCACGAGGAGTGGGGCTACGACGTGGCGAGCCCGCCGGTGCTCCTCGACCACCGCACGGAAGACGGCCGCACAGTGAAGGCCGTGGCCTCGGCGAGCAAGACGGGCTGGGTCTACGTGCACGACCGCGCGACCGGCGCCCTGCTCGCGCGCTCCGAGCCGCTCATCACCCACAAGAACCTGTACCAGCCGCCGAGCGCGGAGGGGGTGGTGGTGAGCCCCGGCCCCCTCGGCGCCGTGTCCTGGCCGCCGACCGCCTACGATGCCGCCCGCGGCCTCGCCTATGTCCAGGTCCGGCACGGGGCCGCCACCTACACGGTGAAGTCGGTCCCCGGCGGCCCCGGCCGCCCCGAGATCCGCTACACCGAGACCAGCGAGGCCAAGGGCGAGCCGAGCTTCAGCACGCTGACCGCCGTCGACCTCGCCCGCACCGGCCGCATCGCCTGGTCGGTCCGCGCGGGGAGCCGCCTGTCCGGCGGCACGCTCGCCACCGCGGGCGGCCTCGTCTTCTCGGGCGAGGAGGACGGCCATCTCGACGCGCACGATGCCGAGACCGGCAAGATCCTCTGGCGCTTCCAGTGCGGAGCGGGCATCAGCGGCCCGGCGATCACCTACGCCCTCGACGGGCGGCAATACGTGGCGGTCGCCGCGGGCGGCGCATCCTTCACCAAGGCGTCCGGCTTCGGCACGGGAGATGCTCTCGTGGTGTTCGCGCTGCCCGATTAGGCACGAACGATCCGGGGGTTCCATGACCGCAGAGACGATGCCGGCCGAGGCCGTTCAGCCGCAGGACCGCGGGGCGCCGGTCATCCGGACCATCGCGATGCCCTCCGATACCAATCCGGCCGGGGACATCTTCGGCGGCTGGCTGATGGCGCAGATGGATCTCGCGGCGGGCAACGTCGCGGCGCGCCGGGCACGCGGGCGCTGCGCCACGATCTCGGTGGAGGCGATGACCTTCCACCACCCGGTCTTCGTCGGCGACGAGGTGAGCATCTACGCGCAGATCCTGAAGGTCGGGCGCACCTCGATCCGCATCCACGTGGAGGTCTGGCGCCGCGAGCGCGAGAGCGAGACGACGCGCAAGGTGACCGAGGGGATCTTCACCTTCGTGGCGATCGGCTCGGATCGCCGGCCGCGGGTGGTGCCGGAGGTGTGATTCCATTTCCGGTGGGTCGGAGCGGTCCACCGCGGATCCCCTCTCCCCGCTTGCGGGGAGAGGGGGGGTGCCAAGGCGATCCCGCAGCGGGCAGCGAGAACCGCGACAGACCCCCTTTCCCGTTCGGGAGAGGGGACCCGCGCCTCGTCCTGAACCGTCGCGGGGTAGGAAAACGACCCCTACCGAACCCCGACGGTCACCTGCTGCCTGTTGAGGGCCTGTCCCTTCAGGAAGGCAGCCATCTCGGCAAGCACCGGCGCCTTGGAGCGGAAGGTGACGGAGAGGGCGAGCAGCGGGTCGCTGTGGTCGAGGCGCGGATAGATCCGCTCCTGCACCGGCACATGCGCCGCGCGCAGCTTCTCGGCGAGGCTCTGGGTGTTGCGCGGGCGCACGACCGTGTCGGCCTCGCCGGTCGCCAGGAAGGCCGGCGGCGCGTTGGGGCCGGCGAAGCTGACGGGCTGGGTCGCGGCCGGATCGGGCGCGGCCCCAAAGACCTGGATCGAGGTCTCCGTGTCGAAGGGCGCGAAGTCGTAGGGACCGGAGAGGCCGGCCACCGCGCGGATCACCCGCGGATCGACGCCCGCCGCGCGCAGGTAGCGCGGATCGAGGCCGAGCATCACCGCGTTGTAGGCGCCGGCCGAATGGCCCGCGAGCACGATTCGGCGCGGGTCGCCGCCATAGGCCGCGATGTTGTCGCGCACCCAGGCCACCGCCTGCGCCCCGTCCTCCAGGAAGCCGGGGAACGGCGTCTCGGGGAATAGCCGGTAATCCGGCACCACCGTGACGAAGCCCTGTGCCGCGAGCGCTTGCCCGACGAAGGCGTAATCGTCTTTCGTCCCGCTCTGCCAGGAGCCGCCGTAGAAGAAGATCAGCACGGGGGCCCGGTCGGCGGCCTCCACCGGCACGTAAACGTCGAGGCGGCGCCGCGCCCCCTCGCCGAAGGGCTCGTCGCGCAAGGCCTGCCGGCCGCCGGGATCGCGCGGCCCGATCGCGTCGAACAGCGACAGCGGCGAGCCGGCCGCGATCCCGAAGGCCGCGAGCACGAGGCAGACCAGACTGGCGAGTGCGGTGAGGACGCGTGTCATGCGATGCCCGTTTGCCCCTTTGCTCCAAGGAAGCCCGTCCTCGGGGCGGATTCATGACGCGAAAGCGGCCGAACGCTGCGGCCGAGGAAAGAATGTGTGCGCTCCCCAGGGAAATCGACGCCGGTCCGGCATCGGGGAGCTGGCCGGACGGCGGCTTCCTACGTTTTCAGCACGATGCAGGCGCCCCCGGCGCCGCGGATCCGCCCGCACACCGCATCCGCCGCCTGCCGGCTCTCCGCCGGGATGCGGACCCGGTAGAAGGCCCGCGTGCCGCGGTTGCGCAGGCGCGTCCCGATGATCATCGGGCGGACCTCGCCGATCACCTTGGCATAGGCGGTGCGCGCCCGCTGGAAGCTCGCCAGGGCCAGCGACTTCGAGAAGTTGCCGGCGAGCTGGATGCCCCAGGGCGCCGCCGGCCCCTCGTTCGGCCCGATGGCGAAGCGGTCGCCGCGCGACGGGATGCGCAGGGCCGCGGTGGTCTGCAGGCAGGTCTGGTGCGTCTCGGCCGGGATCTCGGCCTTCGCCTCCCTGGCGTCCTTCTTCGCGTCCGCGTCCTTCTTGGGCTCGCCGCCCTCGGGAAACTCGATCGCGCCCCGCGGCCCGCCGCGCCAATCCTCGGCCGGGTTGCCCGTGATCCAGAGCACGTAGGCGCGGGTCTCGGCCGGGAGGCCGCCGCTGCCGGCGAGCCAGTTCGTCACCCGCTGCGCGCCGCCATTGTAGGCCGCCGCCGCGAGCCCGAGATTGCCGAACTGACGCTTGAGGTCGGCGAGGAGATGCGCCGCGTGCGGGATCGCCTGCTCGGGATCGAAGGGATCGAGCAGCCCCCGCTCCCGGGCCGTGCCGGGCATGAACTGCGCCACACCCTGCGCGCCCGCCGGGCTGACCACGCCCACGCGAAAGCTGCTCTCGCGCCAGATCAGCCGGGTCAGGAAGGGCACGGGTAGCCCCCGCGTCTTGGCCGAGCCCTCGATGAGCCGGCAGAGCGCCTGCTCCACGGTCTCGGTCGCCCCCTCGGAGGGCGCGGCCTGCGCGATGCCGGCGGCGAGGAGCGCGCCGAGCGCGGCAAGGATCCGGAACAGGGAGGCGGTCACGGCCGGGGTTCTAGCGTGCCGGGCGGCGCGATCAATCCGCGTCGGCCGCATCGGGGCACATTGCGGGCGCGCTGGGGTGGTAGCCGTGCGGCAGGATGTCGACACCGACGAGGCGTGCCTCGAAGCGAACGCGGTCCGCCTTAAGGCGGCGCTCAAGGCAGATGCAGGCCATTTCGGGGGTGATGTCGGGCACCGATCCGGCCAGCACGCGGGTCCGATCGAGCACGCGCAAGCCCTTGAGAAGAATCTGCTGGCGCGCTCAGCTCGGAGAGTGCGAGCCCTGCCGCCGTGACCCGAGCCCGCGGCGAGGTCCGTCACCGCGAACAGCGCCGAAGGGCGCCCAGATGGCGCCGAGAAAGTCTCGTGCCGCCATGATCAGCCCCGTTCGCCGTGGCACCGCGCCCGCGCTATAACCGGCCGACGATCCGCCGCCCGAACCCGCGTGTGATGCCCGAGCCGCTGCTTTCCGTCGAGAATCTCTCCGTCACGTTTCCGGGCGCCGGCACGCGCGCCGTCGACGGCGTCAGCTTCACCATCGAGCCCGGTGAGACCGTGGCGCTCGTTGGGGAATCGGGCTCCGGCAAGTCGGTCACTGCCCTGTCGATCCTGCGGCTGGTGGACGGCGCCGCGACGCTCGGCGGCGCGATCCGCTTCAAGGGCCGCGACCTCGTCGCCCTCCCGGAGCGCGCCATGCGCGAGGTGCGCGGCGCCGACATCACCATGGTGTTCCAGGAGCCGATGACCTCGCTCAACCCGCTCCACACCATCGAGCGGCAGATCGGCGAGGTGCTGGCCATCCATCGCGGCCTCACCGGGCGCAAGGCGCGGGCGCGCATCCTCGAACTGCTCGAACTCGTCGGCCTCCGCGATGCGGACCGGCGCATGGGCGCCTATCCGCACGAACTCTCCGGCGGCCAGCGCCAGCGGGTGATGATCGCCATGGCGCTCGCCTGCGAGCCGGACCTGCTGGTGGCCGATGAGCCGACCACCGCCCTCGACGTGACGGTGCAGGCGCAGATCCTCTCTCTCCTGGCCGACCTGCAGAAGCGGCTCGGCATGGCGATGCTGTTCATCACGCACGATCTCGGCATCGTGCAGCGCATCGCCTCGCGGGTCTGCGTCATGCTTGCCGGCAGGATCGTGGAGGCCGGCCCGGCCGCGGATGTGTTCGGCGCGCCGAAGCACGACTATACGCGCCGCCTCATCGCCTCCGAGCCGAAGGGCCGCGCCAACCCTGTGCAGGCCGACGCACCGACGCTTCTGGAAGCCGGGCCGCTCAAGGTCTGGTTTCCGATCCGCTCGGGCGTCTTGAGGCGGACCACCGACTATGTGAAAGCCGTCGATGGCGTGTCGCTCCGCGTGCGCGCCGGCGAGACGGTAGGCGTCGTCGGGGAATCGGGCTCGGGCAAGACCACGCTCGGCCTGGCGCTCCTGCGCCTCATCGCGTCCGAGGGGCCGATCGTGTTCCTCGGCCGATCCATCGACGACTACGGCATCGCCGCCATGCGCCCGCTCCGGCGCGACATGCAGGTGGTCTTCCAGGATCCCTACGGCTCGCTCTCGCCGCGCATGGCGGTGGCCGACATCGTGGCCGAGGGGCTGATCGTGCAGGGCAACGTCCGCTCTGCCGCGGAGCGTCGCGCCATCGTGGCCAAGGCCTTGCACGATGTCGGCCTCGACCCTGCGGTGATGGACCGCTACCCGCACGAATTCTCCGGCGGCCAGCGCCAGCGCATCGCCATCGCCCGGGCGATGGTGCTACAGCCCCGCTTCGTCGTGCTCGACGAGCCGACCTCGGCGCTCGACCGGTCGGTGCAGGCGCAGATCGTCGGCCTGTTGCGCGACCTTCAGCGCGAGCGCGGCCTCGCCTACCTGTTCATCAGCCACGACCTCAAGGTGGTCCGCGCGCTCGCCAACCACGTCCTCGTCATGCAGCACGGTCAGGTGGTCGAATCGGGCCCCGCCGAGCGGATCTTCGCGGCTCCGCAGACGGAGTACACGCGCACCCTGTTCTCGGCCGCCTTCGACCTGCGCAGCGACACGGTCGCCGACCTCGAACCGGCCTGATCCGATGGCGCGGGCCTTCCTCATCGTCCTCGATTCCGTCGGCATCGGCGGAGCACCGGATGCCGCCGCCTATGGCGATGCCGGTTCCGACACGCTCGGCCATATCGCCGAGGCCTGTGCCGCGGGCCGCGGCGATCGCCCGGGCCTGCGCGAGGGCCCGCTCAACCTGCCAAACCTCACGAGCCTCGGGATCGGGCTCGCCGCCGCCGGCGCGACAGGCCGCATTCCGCCGGGGCTCGAACCGGTAGATGCAGTGCAGGGCGCCTACGGTCACGCCGTCGAGACGGCGGCCGGCAAGGATACGCCCTCGGGCCACTGGGAGATCGCCGGCCTGCCGATGCGCGAGCCGTGGGGCCACTTTCCCGACACGGTGCCCGCCTTCCCCGAAGCGCTGACGCGCGACCTCGTCGCGCGGAGCGGCATCCCGGGCATCCTCGGTGATTGCCACGCCTCGGGTATTCCGGTGATCGATCGGTTCGGGCCCGAGCACATGCGGACCGGGAAGCCGATCTGCTACACCTCCGCCGACAGCGTCTTCCAGATCGCGGCGCACGAGGAGACATTCGGGCTGGAGCGGCTCTACGATCTCTGCCGCGTCGCTCGCGACCTCTGCGATGCCTATCGCGTCGGCCGCGTCATCGCTCGGCCCTTCCTCGGCGATCCCGAGGCCGACTTCTATCGCACCGGAAACCGCAAGGATTTTTCGGTGGCGCCTCCCGGCGAGACCCTGCTCGACCTCGCGGCGGACCGCGTGGTCGTGAGCGTCGGCAAAATCGGCGACATCTTCGCCCACCGCGCCACGGGCCGGGAGGTCAAGGCGCCCGGCAACGCCGCCTGCCTCGATGCTGCGCTCACCGCCTTTCGCGACCTGCCCGAAGGTGGCCTCGTCTTCCTGAACCTCGTGGATTTCGACACGGAGCACGGCCACCGCCGCGACGTGCCGGGCTACGCCGCGGAACTCGAAGCCTTCGACGTCCGGGTGCCCGAGATCCAGGCGGCCCTGAAGTCCGGCGATCTCTGCGTGATCACGGCCGACCACGGCAACGACCCGACTTGGACGGGCACGGACCATACCCGCGAGCAGGTACCGGTCCTGGCCTTCGGTCCCGACATTCCGGCTGGATCAATCGGCCGGCGGGCGAGCTTCGCCGATATCGGCGCCACCGTGGCGCGCCATCTCGGCCTGCCGAAGTTGGCGCACGGCATTTCCTGGTGGTGAGGGCAGCAATGCGTGACGACGACGACAGGCCGCGCAAGGCTACGGCCCATGAGATCGGCCAGCGGCTCGACACCCTGTCGGTGGAAGATCTCGCCGAGCGCATCGCTCTGCTGCGGCAGGAGATCGAACGCCTGGAAGCCGCGCGTCAGGCCAAGGTCGCGGCGCTCGGCGCGGCGGATGCCTTCTTCAAGCGCTGAGGGCGTTCCTCAGAGTGTCTTGTCGAGCAGGCCCTCGATCCATTCGGGCTGAGTCTCGCCCACCGAGCGGCCGGTTTCGGTCGTGCCCTTAAAGGCGATCAAGGTGCTCTGCATCCGCGCGTCGAAGCGGCGCAGCAGGTCCTTCTGGCTATCGAAGTCGATGCCGTAGATCACGAGATCCTTGAAGCGCGGCTCGGCGGCCAATTTCGCGAGGATCGGCTTCTGTGCACGGCAGATCGGGCACCAGGGCGCCGAGACCGCCACCAGTATAGGTCGGCCGGCCCGCTGCGCCGCCTCGAACGACAGGGCCGAGAAGGGCTCGATCTCGCCGGCCTTTACAGGAACTGCGAACATCGGCGCGAGCGCGATGAGCGCGAGGAGATGGCGGCGGGTGGTCATGGCAGCGCTCCGGGCGTTTCCGGCGGCGGCAGCTCTTCAAGCCTGGCCCGCCTCGCGACGATACGCCGCCGGCCCTCGGAAGGTTACGTCACGTCGGCGCGAGGTTTGGGAGCGCGGAGAGCCCGCTCCTCCGCAACGAGCCCTTCGAGGTCGGCAGGCGTCACCGCATCTATGGTGCGGCGGATGCGTAGCGCGTGCGTCGGTTCGCCGACCCGCATGACGAGGACGATGGTCTCAAGATCCGGGCAGCCCGGATCTGGACAGGCAATCTCGTTGACGGTCACCGCATCCTCCGGATCGAGGGCGAGCGCCGCCGCGACATCCCGCTTGAGCTTGGCCGCGAGCGCCGCGCGCTCCGCCGAGCGGGCGCGCCACGCTTTCAGACTGACGAAGGCCATCGGATCACTCGCAGCCGACTCCGAGATGCCGAATGTAACTGTGTTGCAAAGCCGGAGCCATGCTTTTCACGCGGCGGTCACGTGTGCAAGCGCCCGGAAGCGTTGGACGATTCCTGGCAGTCCGGTCAGAGTCTGTTAATCAGGCAATGGTTCCGGGAGCTTGGCGTAGGGCCCTCGGGGCTTCGAGGAGTGGTCTTTGCGACACTGGCACGAGGGACCGGGCGACCGGCGCAGCTACCATCACGGGAACCTCAAGGAGGCCTTGATCGAAGCGGCGCGCCGATTCATCGCGGAACGCGGCATCGGTGGCTTCACTCTCGTGGATGCCGCCCGCCTCGTCGGTGTGACGCCGGCGGCCCTGTACCGGCATTTCCGAGGCCGAGAGGCGCTTCTCGAAGAACTCGCCAGCCGCGGCTTCGCTGAACTCGCCGAGCGCCTCGCCCGCGCCCTGACGTCTCGCGGCACAGCATTGGAGCGCTTCACCCGCATGGGCGAAGCCTATCTCGCCTTCGCCGAGGAAGAGCCGGGCTACTACGCCGCGATCTTCGAGACGCGCGGCGTGCATGTCGACATCGCGGCGGGGGGCGGCCGGCCGAGCCCCTTCGACCTTCTGGTGGAGGCCTTGCAGACCACCTTTCCCGATGGGTTCGGCGGTGTAGCCCCCCGCTTCATCGCCCTGGAGGTTTGGGCTCTGTCGCACGGGCTCGCGACGCTCGCGGCCGCCGGCCACCTGCCAAAGGGCCCAGGCATTCCCGACAAGTACGAGTTGCTGCGGGCGGGCGTGCTCGCGCTGGTGCATGGCGCGGGGAGCCGTCCGATTTCGTGAGGCCAGCCCTTGAAAGCCATGATCCGCCCACGCATGTTAACGGCGTTCACATGACATGCGGAGCGCACCCGTGAGCACATCGTCCAACCCCTGGGCTGCCGGCAGGGTCTGCCATTCCGGTCCCTTCCCGCGCCGTTCGATCGAGATCGGCGCCATCGTCCTGGCCTTCGTCTACTGGTGGCCCATCGGCCTAGCCCTGATCGCCTGGAAGGTCGCCGGCTATCCGGCCTTGTCCGAACTGCGCGATCTTGCGGAGCGGGCTCGCTCGGCCCGCGCACCCTCGCGCTTCGCCCAGGCCTTCGAGGCGGCCAACCGCCGCTCCACGGGCAACTGGGCCTTCGAGGAGTATCGCCGGAACGAGATCGATCGCCTGGAGGCGCAGCGCCGCGCCCTCGAGGAGGAGAGCCGCGCCTTCGCGGCCTTCGTCGATGAGCTGAAGCGGGCCAAGGACCGCGAGCAGTTCGACGCCTTCATGGCGAAGCGCCGTTCGGAAGGTGGTACCGGCCCCGCCAACGCCTGACCGACCGCCTAAACCGGTCGCAAGCTGTGCGTTCCGGGCTCCCCACTCTTCGGGTGGGGAGCCCTTTTTCATGCGCGTTCGCGTCCCGGTGCCGTTGCGCGCCGCCTCGGCCTTCGGCACACCATCTGCCGTTCGGGACGAGGGAGACGGCATGGCGGCTTCGGTGACGGTGGTGGACCACCCCCTGGTGCAGCACAAGTTGACCCTGATGCGTGACAAGGCGCGCTCGACCCAGGGCTTCCGCCGGCTGCTCAACGAGATCGGGATGCTGCTGGCCTATGAGGTCACCCGCGACCTGCCCCTCGAGCCCGTCACCATCGACACGCCTCTCGAGGAGATGGAGGGGCGCCAGATCCAGGGCAAGAAGCTCGTTCTCGCCCCGATCCTGCGGGCAGGAGTCGGTTTCCTCGACGGCATGCTCTCGCTGCTGCCCTCGGCCCGCGTCGCCCATGTCGGTCTCTACCGGGATCCCGAGACGCTGGAGGCCGTGGAGTACTATTTTAAGGCTCCCTCCGACCTCGCCGACCGCACGGTGCTGGTGCTCGACCCAATGCTCGCCACGGCGAACTCGGCGGTGGCCGCCCTGCAGCGCCTGAAGGAGCGCGGGGCGCACGACCTGCGCTTCGTCTGCCTGCTCGCGGCCCCCGAGGGCATCGCCCGCTTCCAGGCCGCGCATCCGGACGTGCCGATCTGGACGGCGGCGATCGACAGCCATCTCAACGACCACGGCTACATCGTGCCGGGCCTCGGGGATGCGGGCGACCGCATGTACGGCACGCGCTGACCCGACGGCCCTCTGCCCGGCCGCAACGACACCAACGAGGAGACGCCCATGCCCGCCACGTTGCCCGAGACCATGCGCCAGCTCCGCTACGCCAGCGCGGGCGGGCCCGATGTGATCGCCCTGGAGACGGCGCCCGTGCCGACGCCCGGCCCCGGCCAGGTGATGATCGAGGTGGTGGCCGCCGGCATCAACCGGCCTGACCTGATGCAGCGCCAGGGCAAGTACCCGCCGCCGAAGGGCGCGACCGACGTGCCGGGCCTGGAGGTCAGCGGCCGCATCGTCGCGCTCGGCGAGGGCGTGTCGGGTCATGCGCTCGGCGACGAGGTCTGCGCCCTGGTGATCAGCGGCGGTTATGCCGAGTACGCCCTGGCCGAGGCCGGACACTGTCTGCCGCGCCCGAAGCCGCTCTCGCTCGTCGAGGCCGGCGGCATCCCCGAGACCTTCTTCACCGTCTATTCCAATGTCATCCAGCGCGGGCGGCTCTCGGCCGGGGAGAGCTTCCTGGTGCATGGCGGGTCGAGCGGCATCGGTTCGACCGCGATCCAGATCGCAAAGGCGCAAGGGGCCCAGGTCTTCGCGACCGCGGGATCGGCGGAGAAGTGCAGCTTCTGCGAGGATCTCGGCGCGGATGCCGCGATCAACTACCGCGAGGCCGATTTCGCGGAGGAGATCCAGCGCCTCACTGCAGGCAAGGGCGTGGACGTGATCCTCGATATGATCGGCGCGAGCTACTTGCAGAAGAATCTCAGCTCGCTCGCCGTCGAGGGGCGTCTCGTGATGATTGCCCTCATGGGCGGCTACAAGGTCGACGGGCTCAACATCACGCCGGTGATGCTGAAGCGCCTGACCTTCACCGGCTCCACGCTGCGGCCGCGCGCCAAGGCCGACAAGACCGCGATCGCGGAAGGCCTGGCCCGCGACGTGTGGCCGAAGCTCGATGCCGGCACGATCAAGCCGGTAATCCACGCCACCTTCCCCTTCGAGGAGGCGCGCGAGGCCCACGAGCTGATGGAATCGAGCGCCCATCTCGGCAAGATCCTGCTGCTGACGGGGCGATAGGGGGCGACCTCGACAGGAACCCGGCCGAGCGGCGATGCGTTGGCCGGCCATGACGATCCGCATGCGCCGGCGAGCCGCTGTCGCTACAGACGAGGGTTCTTCATGGTCGAGAAGTTGAACAACGAGGAAGCGCGCCAGGGCGAGCGCGGCAAGCCGGTCCTGTGGGTCCTGCTCGCGAGCCTTGCCCTGCTGGTGATGGCGACCATCGGCCTGCTCACCTGGAACGGCGCCAATTCGCCGAAGGACTATGCCAGCCAGAGCCAGGATGCTTCCCGGCAGGAGGTGACCGGCTCGGTCACCGGCCAGTCGAACGCGCCATCCTCTGCCAATTCCGGCGGGACGCCGGCCGGCAATCCGGCCTATCCGGAGAAGTCGCAGCCGAGCGCCAATCCGAACGCGCCGAAGTAATCGCGCGATGCGGTAACGAAAACGGCCGGAGGCTCACCGCATCCGGCCGTTTTCGTGTAGTCAAGGCATGAGTTTCAGCGCGTGGGGACCGGTGTCGGACCGCGATAGTCGTAGAAGCCGCGCTTGGTCTTCCGTCCGAGCCAGCCGGCCTCGACGTATTTCACCAGCAACGGGCACGGACGATACTTCGAATCCGCCAGCCCATCGTAGAGCACCTGCATCACCGACAGGCAGGTGTCGAGGCCGATGAAGTCGGCGAGCTGGAGCGGGCCCATCGGGTGGTTCGCGCCGAGCCGCATGGCGGTGTCGATCGACTCGACCGAGCCCACGCCCTCGTAGAGCGTGTAGATCGCCTCGTTGATCATCGGCAGCAGGATGCGGTTGACGATGAAGGCCGGGAAATCCTCCGACATCGTCGAGGTCTTGCCGAGCTTGGCGATGAAGGCCTTGGAGGATTCGTAGGTCGCATCCTCGGTGGCGATGCCGCGGATCAGCTCGACGAGCTGCATCACCGGCACCGGGTTCATGAAATGGATGCCGATGAAGCGCTCCGGCCGATCGGTGGCGGCGGCGAGACGCGTGATCGAGATCGACGAGGTGTTGGTGGCGACGAGCGTCTCCGGACGCAGCGAGCTGCACAGGGCCGTGAAGATCTCGCGCTTCGTCGCCTCGTTCTCGGTGGCCGCCTCGATGATCAGGTCGCAACCGCCGAGATCGGCGAAGGTCCGGGCCGGAACGATGCGATTGCGAGCCTCGCGGCTCGCCGCCTCGTCCATCGAACCCTTGGACACGAGCTTGGCGAGGCTCGCGTCGATGACGTCCAAGCCCGCCTCGATGCGCGCCGCCTCGCGATCGTTCAGATGGACGTCCAGGCCGGCGGCCGCGCAGACTTGCGCGATCCCGCTGCCCATCTGTCCGGCGCCGATGATGCCGACACGAGTGATGTCGATAGCCATGTCTCGATCCGAGCCCCATCGTCGGCCGCCGGGCCGGCGGCCGACCTGTCCAGAGCGGCCGGCGGAGAACCGTCGGCCGCTCATGGCGCTTTCGAAACCTTCTAGCTCGCGTTTGCGAACCGAAGAACCCCCTCCGCGCCCGTTGGCAGCGTGTTCCTGCCCGCGTGTCGCTCAGCCCTTGGCTTTGGCGATCTCGCTCTGAAGCTCCGGCACGACCTGGAACAGGTCTCCGACCAAGCCGTAATCTGCCACCTGGAAGATCGGCGCGTCCTCGTCCTTGTTGATCGCGACGATCACCTTGGAGTCCTTCATGCCGGCCAGATGCTGAATGGCGCCTGAGATGCCGACCGCCACGTAGAGATCGGGCGCCACCACCTTGCCGGTCTGGCCGACCTGCCAGTCGTTCGGCGCGTAGCCCGCATCCACCGCCGCGCGCGAGGCGCCGACCGCGGCACCGAGCGCGTCGGCCAGCGGCTCGATCAGCTCCTTGAACTTCTCCGCCGAGCCGAGCGAGCGGCCGCCGGAGACGATGAACTTGGCCGATGCCAGCTCCGGACGGTCGGACTTGGCGATCTCCTCGCCTTTGAAGGTCGAGCCGCCGGCCGCGGGAGCCGCCGCCGACACCGCCTCGACGGAGGCCGCCGCACCGCCCTCGCCCGTCGCCTTGAAGGCGGCGGTGCGCACGGTGATCACCGTCTTCGGGCCCGGCGCCTGCACGGTCTGGATGGCGTTGCCGGCATAGATCGGCCGCTCGAAGGTATCGGGCGAGACCACCTTGATGATGTCCGAGACCTGGGCCACGTCGAGGAGCGCGGCTGCGCGCGGCAGCACGTTCTTGCCCGTGGTGGTGGCTGCCGCCACGATCGCCGAATACGGCTCCGCGATCGCCGCGATCAGGGCGCCCACCGGCTCGGCGAGGTCGTGATCGTAGACCGCGTCCTCGGCGTTCAGCACCGTCTCGACGCCGTCGAGCTTGGCAGCGGCCTCGGCGGCGGCCTTGGAGTTGGAGCCGAGCACCAGGGCGTGGACCGGGGCGCCGAGCTCCTTGGCGGCGGTGAGGGCCTTGAGCGAGCCGTCTTTGACCTGCCCGTTGGCGTGCTCGATGTAAAGCAGAGTTGTCATGCGATGATCCTGACGATGCGCGGCGCCGTAAGGCAGCCCTGTGACCGGAGCGGGTTGGCCCTGAGGCGGCCCCGTGGGCCGCCTCGAAGGAACCTCAGAGCACGCCGGCCTCGACCTTGAGCTTCTGGACCAGCTCGGCGGCCGAGCCGACCTTGATGCCGGCGGAGCGGCCCGGCGGCTCGGCGGTCTTCAGGACCTTCAGCTTCGGGGTGACGTCGACGCCGAGGGCGTCGGGGGCCACCTCCTCCAGCGGCTTCTTCTTGGCCTTCATGATGTTGGGGAGCGAGGCGTAGCGCGGCTCGTTGAGGCGCAGGTCCGTGGTGACGATGGCCGGGAGCTGCAGGCTCACGGTCTGCAGGCCGCCATCGACCTCGCGGGTGACGTCCAGGCTGCCCTCGCCCGCCTCGATCCTGAAGGCGAAGGTGCCCTGCGGCCAGCCGAGCAGCGCGCCGAGCATCTGGCCGGTCTGGTTGGAATCGTCGTCGATGGCCTGCTTGCCGAGGATGACGAGCTGCGGGCTCTCCTTCTCGACCACCGCCTTGAGGAGCTTGGCCACCGCCAGCGGCTCGCAATTCACGTCGGTCTTCACCAGGATCGCGCGGTCGGCGCCCATGGCGAGCGCGGTGCGGAGCGTCTCCTGCGCCTGCTGAGGGCCGATCGAGACGGCCACGATCTCCGTGACCTTGCCCTTCTCCTTGAGACGGATCGCCTCCTCGACGGCGATCTCGTCGAAGGGATTCATCGACATCTTGACGTTGGCGAGCTCGACGCCCGAACCGTCGGCCTTGACGCGGATCTTGACGTTGTAGTCGACAACCCGCTTCACGGGCACCAGGACCTTCATGGGGCCTCTTTCCTCCGCACGGACTCTTCTCGAAGGGGCAGCGTCAGGCGTGCGTCATCCGCACGGACGCGCGCCCGCTCTCACAGGGCGCGGACCGTAACGGCCACATTTCCGCCTTGTCAACGCGCCGGATCCCGCCGCCTTTCGAAAAGCGTTTCTGGCGCGGCCAAGGTATTCTTGAGGTCGAATTTCGGGGACGCGGTATGGCCCCGCGCGGCCGGAGCCGGCGCTCACGCGGACGCGTCGCCTCAGCGATTCTGCCCGGGCACCCAGAGCACGTCATCGGCCCCGTTGGCATTGGCGGCGCGGCTCGCCACGAACAGGAAATCCGACAGCCGGTTGAGATATTGCAGCGCCTCCGCCGAGACCGTCTCGCTGGCGGCGAGCTCGACGGCGAGGCGCTCGGCCCGGCGGCTCACCGTGCGGGCGAGGTGGAGATAGGCGGCGGCCGGCGTTCCGCCGGGCAGCACGAAGGACTTGATCGGCGGGATCGCCGCGTTGAGCGCGTCGATATCGGTCTCGAGCCGGGTGACCTGGCTCGCGACGACGCGCAGGGGCTCGTAGGGCAGCGGCTCCGCGCTCGGCGGCGTGGCGAGGTCGGCGCCGAGATCGAACAGGTCGTTCTGGATCCGGCCGAGCATCGCATCGAGCTCGCCCGTGGTGTGCAGCCGGGCGAGGCCGATCGCCGCGTTGGCCTCGTCCACGGTGCCGTAGGCCTCGACGCGCAGGTCCGCCTTCGAGCGGCGCTGGCCGTCGGCGAGCGCGGTCGTGCCCTTGTCGCCGGTGCGGGTGTAGATCCGGTTGAGCTTGACCAAGGCGTTCCTCGAGCGGCGCAGAAGGCTCTCATACCAGACTGTGATGAACGCGACTCATCGCAGCCTGCCCGCGCGGCGGCGGCCGTCCGCCGGGCGCGTTGATCCCGACCCTTGGTCGCGATCAACGCACTTTGGTACAAGCCATTGTCTCGGCGCGCTCTCCTGCGCCGAGGAGGCGGAGCGCGTGCTCTATCAATGAGTTAGAGACGGATTCGCCGATCAGGTCGAAGCGACCTGATCGGATCCGGCTCTAGAACGTGTAGCCGATCTTGCCGCCGTAATTCGTCAGGCCGCGGTTGTTCGCGCACAGGCCGGCATTCGACATGTGCTCGACGGTGGCCATGATGCTCCAATGCTCGCTGATGCGGAAGCCGAGGGCGGCCGCCTCGCGGAAGAGCGGGCTGCAGCCGAGCGTGTTGAAGCCGTAGGGCGCGCCGATCTTCGGGCCGGTATAGCCGTTATGGGCCGCGCCGCCGAAGAAGCCTTCGAGGAAGACGCGCCGGTTGAAGGTCTCGGGGAAGAGATCCACCGTCCAGGTCGCGCCGATATAGACGTAGCTGGTGCGGCCGCCGGTGTTGTAGCTGCCGCCCACGGTCGGACGCGGGACGAAGGCCTGCCAGAACGGATCGGCGCTCACGATCGGCTTGGCGAACAGGATCTCGCCGTTGAAGTTCTCCTTGGCGAAGCCCCGAGCCTTGCCCTCGGCGCTGCCCGGATCCTGGATCGCGCCGCCGACGCGCAGCTCGGAGACGATGCTGAGCGGCTGCACGGGCGCGGCATAGACCGGAGGGGACGGCGGCGGCGCGCCGAGATCCGCGGCCAGGACGGGCGTGACCGTGGCGAGCGCTGCGGCGCCGGTGAGGAGGCTACGGATCTTGGGCATGCTTTACGCGTCCGGTTGAGCCGGCCATGCTTAGCACGCCGCGGTTGCGCTCACGCCAGGTCAGGGGGCCAATTCATCCGCCGGGCGATGGAATGCGCCGGAGTGCGGCGCTCCGGTCACACCGGCTCCGCGCGGCCTCATACGGTCTCCGGTTGAGCAGATCGGCCATCGCGGATCCCCTCTCCCCGCTTGCGGGGAGAGGGCTCAGCCGACATCGTCGTCGGCTGAGCGAGGCGGCAGCCGAGGGTGAGGGGGCGCCGCAGGCACAGTCTCTTCCGGAATCGCCCCCTCACCACCGCTCCAGCTTCGCCTCCGCTTCCCACAGGGACGACAAGGTCCCTGTGGGCCTCTCCCTGCAAGCGGGGCGAGGGGGGCGCGTGTGCCGGCCGAAGCAATCACCCGGAAATGGTATCATACCAATTTCCAATCGATGGAAGCGGTTAGCGCCGGGCTTCTCCTCCCCCTTGCGGGGAGGAGCCGGAGGGTGGCTCAGGATGGAGCGTCACGGTGCCTTCTGCACCACCCCCAACCCCTGCCCTCTCCCCCCAAGGCGAGGGGAAGCCCGATCCCTGCAAACGCGCTCGAATCGCCCCTAGAGCCGATCCCGATCGCTTTGCAATCGGGATCGGCTTCAAGTCATTGTTTTGACGCGCTCTCTTTCGCCGAACCGGCATCCACTTCGGCGGAGAGCGCTCCTAAGCGGTGCGCCACCAGACCACGCCCATGATGATCAGGATGGCGACGAACTGCAGCAGCACGCGCAGGCGCATCAGCTTCTGCGAGAGGTTCGCGCTGCCGCCCCGCAGCATGTTGACGAGGCCGAGCAGCAGGACCACCGCGACGGCGAGGCAGGCGACGAGGACGAGGGAGTTTCCGGACATCTGGGGTGCGTTCTGTGGGGTCCTGAGCCGAGGCTCGTGTCAGTTGCGGCGCAGGAGCCGCTCGAAATAGTCCAGCTCCTCGCGCGGACGGGTCGGGTCGCCGAGCTTGCGCCGCAGCTCCTCCATGATCCGCCGTGCCCGCTGCACCGCCGATTCGTCGGCGCCCGGCACCTTCACGCGCCCGTCCGACATGTCCCGCCCGCGGGTGGGGCGGCCGAGCGGGTCGTCGTCGCGGGCGCCCGCCTGGCCCTGCTGGCCGGGCTGCTGGCCCTCGGGCTGCTCGCCCTGGCCCTCGCCCTCGGCCATCTGCTGCATCTGCTGCTGCATGCCCTCGGCACCGCGCTTCAGCCCGTCGAGGGCGCGGCCCTGCGCGTCCACGGCGTCGCCCTCGCGGCCCTGGCGCAGGGCGCCCTCGGCCTCGCGCATGGCCTCCTCGGCATCGGCGAGGCCCTCCTCGCCCTTCATGCCGTTCTCCTTCATGCGCCGCTGAAGGTCCTCCAGGCGCTGGCGCAGGGCCTGCTGGCGCTCGCCGACGCCGCCCTGCCCCTGCCCCTGCCCCTGCTGCTGCTGGCCGCGCTGCCCCTCGCGGCCCTGCTGGCCCCGGCCGCCCTGTTGGCCCTGGCTCCCCTGCTGCCCGGGCTGCTGGCCCTGCTCGGCCCCCTTCTGCCCGCGGTTCGAGGGGCGCTGGCCGCGCTGGCCCTGCTCGGCGTTGCGCCGGTCCTGGCCCTCCTTGAAGGTCTCGTCGCGCAGGCCCTGCTGCTCGCGCGACATCTGGTCGAGCTCCTGCATCTGCTTGCGCATCTCGCGGGCGGTGGGATCGGACTTGCCGCCCTGCTCCGCCGTCTGGAGGTTCTCCAGGATGTTGCGGAGCTGATCCATCAGGCGCTGGGCCTCGGCCGTGTCGCCGCGCTTCATCGCCTCGGCCATGTCCTGGAGCATCTTGTCGAGATCCTCCGGGGTCACGCTCTTCGACTGGCCGTTGCGCTCGCTCTGCTGTTGCTGCTGGCGCGGCTCGCGGCCCTGGCGCTCGGCCATCTCCTTCAGGAACTTGTCGAGCGCCTGCTTGAGGTCCTGCGTCAGGCGCTTGATCTCGTCGTCGGGCGCGTTGCGCTCGATCGCCTCCTTGAGGCGATCCTGCGCCTGGCGAAGCTGCTTCTCGGCGTCGGAGAGATCGCCGTCCTCGATCTTGAGGGCCATCTCCCAAAGGAGCTCGGCCACCTCGGTGAGGTCGGCATCCGTCTCGGCGCGGCGCAGGCGGCGGCCCGCCGTCTTCAGCCCGAGGAAGACGCTCGGCTGCGGCGTGAAGGTCTCGGGCGCGATCAGCAGGGCGTCGAGGGCGGTCTGCACGCGGCGGCGGCTGTCGTCCGGCGCCGTCATCAGGCGGCGGCGCTCCTCCGCGAGCGAGCGGGCGAGCGGATCGCGGAACGGGCGCGCCGGCAGCACCATCTCCACCGGCACGGAGCGGGCCTCCTGGCCGGCCTCGTCCTTCACGATGAGGCTGAAGCGCACCTTCGCCCCCGACCAGGGATTGTCGGTGAGGTCGACCAGCGTCTTGGCATCGCTCTCGCCGCTCGCGTCGGGCGGCAAGGCGAGGCTGATCCGCGGCGGCGGGACGAGGCTGCGCGCCGGCTTCAGCGGCTCGACGAGGCCCTCGGCCGAGGCGAGGCCGTAATCGTCGCGGGCGCGGTAGGTCAGGTTGAAGGTGCCGCGCCCGTTCGTCTCCGGCAGGCCGACGCTGCGGATCTCGGGCGGCAGGTCGGGGATGGTCTCGACGGTGAGGCGCCGCGTGCCGGCGGGCGTCGCCACGGTGAGGTCCGCGCGCGGGCCGACGATCTGGAAGCGCTCCTCGCGCAGGTCCGGGCGGCCCTCCTTGCCGGGCTCCGCCCGCAAGCCGGCATTGGGCGTCAGCGCCGTCTGCGCGGCGCCGCTGTTCTCGCCCGCGATGCGCACGACGAGGCGCGAATTCACCGGCGCGCGCAGGCGCTGCTCCGGCTCGGACAGGGTGACGAGGAGCGGCGGCGCGCGGGTGTAGAGCGGCGGATCGATCCAGCCGTCGATGCGGTAGTTCGGGCCGGGGGCCGGCGGGTGCCGCCAGTCGAAGGCGCTGCCGATCCGCTCGCGCCACTCGGTGCCGGCGACGAACAGGCTCGCCACGGCGGTGACGACGAGGGCCGCGCGCAGGGCGAAGGGATCGTGCCGCGGCATCGCCGGGCGCGGCAGGCCGACGCGCAGGCGGGCGACCGCCTCGGCGGCCCGGCGCTGGTGCAGGGCCCAGAGGGCGCGGGTGGCGGGATCCGCCAAGCCGACGGCGAGCTGGTCCTCCGCCGCCGAGGCCGGCCCGTGCCGCAGGGCGGGGTCGCGCGCGGCGGCGTCGCGGTCGAGGCGGGCCAGGGCCTCGCGCCGGTCCGGCCGGGCGAGGCGCAGAAGCGGCAGCAGCACGGCGACGAGGGCGAGGGCGAAGGCGGCGACGCCCGCCATGCGCCATTCCGGGCCGACCTCCAGCCAGAGGCCGAGCCAGGAGGCCGCCGCGAAGAGCAGGACCAGCCCGATTCCGCGCCAGAGCAGCGGCCAGGCCCGCTCCCACAGCCCGGCCGCGCGCGCCTGCGCCACCAGCCGGTCGAGCCGCGCCGTCACCGCGGATCCCGCCGTTCGGGCGGAATGGGAGGGTTCGCTGTCCACGCCGTCGTCGTCCCGCTCCGAACCGAATGGCGCTAGGCCTGTGCCGCCGAAGAAGGCGGCCCGTCAGGCTAGCATGGTGGCCGGCACGGGCCAGCGGGTCAAATCCGCTCAGGGCGGAAGCACGACGGGCTCCCTCTCCCGAGCGGGAGAGGGCTGGGGTGAGGGATGAGAATTTTTCGGAGTAATCGCGTCGGTCCGCGATGGGCCTCTCCTCCCCCTTGCGGGGAGGAGCCGGAGGTGGGGGTGGAGCAGGAGGCACCGCTACGCCTTATCCTGAGCCACCCCCACCCCGAACCCCTCCCCGCAAGGGGGAGGGGAAACGCGCCCTCTCTTTACGATCTTGATGTGGGCGTAAGGCAGGCCTCTCCGCCCGACCAACTCACGCGTGCGAGGCGATGAAGTTGCGCACCTGCGGGTAGATCTGCGTCTCCCAGCGCTTGCCCGAGAACACGCCGTAATGGCCGACGCCGGCCTGCAGGTGGTGGCTCTTCATGTGCGGGGCGAGACCCGTGCAGAGGTCGTGCGCCGCCATGGTCTGGCCGACCGAGCAGATGTCGTCGCGCTCGCCCTCGACGGTCATCAGGGCCGTGCGCCGGATCGCCCGCGTGTCGATCGGCTCGCCGCGATGGGTGAGCTCGTTCTTGGCGAGCGTGTAGTCCTGGAACACGGTCTTCACGGTCTCGATGTAGAATTCCGCCGCGAGGTCGAGGACGGCGAAATACTCGTCGTAGAAGTTCTCGATCACGGCGGCCTTCTCGGTCTCGCCGTGGGCCATGTGCCAGAACAGGTCCGCGTGGCCCTGCATGTGGCGCTTCATGTTCATCGACATGAAGGCCGAGACCTGCACGAAGCCGGGATAGACCCGGCGCCCCGCGCCCTTGTGCCGCCGGGGCACGGTGGCGAGGAGGTTGCGCTCGAACCACGCGATCGGCTTCGAGGTGGCGAGCTCGTTGACCCCCGTCGGGTTGACGCGGCAATCCACCGGCCCCGCCATCAGCGTGAGGCTGCGCGGCGCGGCCGGGTCCTTGGTCTGCGCCATCAGGGCGGAGGCGGCGAGCGCCTGCACCGCCGGCTGGCAGACCGCCAGCATGTGCGCCCCCTCCCCGATCACGCCCATGAACTGGACGAGATGGTCGACATAGTCGTCGAAGCCGAAGCGGCCGGCCGCGAGCGGCACGTCGCGGGCATTGTGCCAGTCGGTGACGTAGACGTCGTGGTCCGGCAGCAGGGCGCGCACGGTGCCGCGCAGCAGCGTGGCGAAATGGCCCGAGAGCGGGGCCACCACCAGCAGCTTCGGCTGCGGCGTGTCGATGTCCTTGCGGAAGCGCAGCAGCGTGCCGAAGGGCGTGGCGAAGACCGGCTCCTCGGTGACCGGCACCTCGCGGTTGCCGACCGTGACGAGGCCGATATTGAAGCTCGGGCGGGCGAAGGTCAGCCCGGCGCGCATCATCATGCGGGCGCCGGCCGACATCCAGGTCAGCGGCTCGCCGAGCGCCGTCCAGGGCGCGACCGCATCGTTGATCAGCCGGCCCCAGGCGCGGGTGTGATCCGCAAGGTCGGCCTGGGCCTGGAACGCGTCGTACATCATGGGACGGTCCGTCGCGTGAGGCCGTCGCGCCGGACCGGCGGACAGAGTTGCTGGGGACGGCGCGAACGCCGCTGTCGGCTGCATCAACATGGTCGGGGCAGGTTAGTTCGACGACTCCGCACCGCAACTGCAAAAAATTAGAAACACCGTTGATTGTGGCTTTCGCGCACCGGACTTTTGGGGGGTGTGCGATGGCACGGAACCTCCGGAAGACGAGGCGGGACGGGGGGATCGACCTCCCATCATGCGGCCCGGCTTCGAGAAATTTCTCGGTCCCGATCCCGGTGTGGATCGCGCGCAACGATACCGTGGATTCGAAATCGGCTTGGCCACAGGATTTCGCGGCTTGGCGGGCCGGGCGAATCGAATTCAATCCCGGGTTGAAATCGCGCCGCCAGCTCGCGTCTGGGGACATTTCCCTTCATGGCCGGCGCCATGCCGCGCGCGCGCTTGCCTCGGGGCGGGGGCGCATGCTCAATCCGCGCCGATGATCGACGGCGCCGCCACCGCCCCGCAGCAGACGAAGCGCTACGCCGCCAAGCGGGAGGCGATCCTCGATGCCGCCGTGGGCCATTTCAACGCGCGCGGCATCCGCGGCACCTCGCTGAACGACGTGGCCGGCAGCGTCGGACTCGTGACGAACAGCATCCCCTATTATTACCGCCGCAAGGAGGACCTCGCGGCGGCCTGCTACCTGCGCACGCTGCAATGGCACCAGGGCCTGCTCGACCGGGTCGAGCCCCTGGCCGACCCGCAGGCGCGGCTCCGCGCCTTCCTCGACGCCTATTTCGCCGACCTCGCCGCCATCGGCACGAGCGGGCACCGGCCCCAGGTCCGGCTCACCGACCTGCGCGCCCTGCCGAGCCCGCAGAGCGAGGCGGTGTTCACCGCCTACAACGACCTGTTCCGCCGCGCCCGCGGGCTGTTCGTGCCGGAGGAGGCGGTGCCGGGGCTCGACCGGGCGGGGCGCAGCGCCCGCGCCCATCTCGTGCTCTCGATCATCCACACGGCGCGGGCCTGGATCGACCGCTACGAGCCGCAGGATTTCGGCCGCGTCGGCACGCGCGTCGCCGACCTGCTGGTGCGCGGCCTCGCCGGGCCCGGAAGCCGCTGGGCCGAGGCCGAGCCGCCGCTCGCCGAGATCCGCACCGGGCCGACCGAGCCGTTCCTGCGGGCGGCGACCGCCCTCATCAACGAGGAGGGCTATCGCGGCGCCTCGGTGGAGAAGATCTCGGCCCGGCTCAGCGTCACCAAGGGCTCGTTCTACCACCACAACGACAACAAGGACGACCTCGTCGCGAGCTGCTTCGCGCGCACCTTCGACATCCTGCGCCGGGAGCAGGACGCGGCGGAGGCTCGCGGCGGCAGCGGCTGGGCGCGGCTCACCGGCTGCGCCCGCGCGCTGGTGCGCCACCAGTTCTCCGAGACCGGCCCGCTGCTCCGCTGCGCCGCCCTCGGCGCGCTGCCGGATGCCCTGCGCGCCGAGGTGCCCTCGACCCTCGGCCGCCTGTGGGAGCGCCTCGCCTTCCCGATCGGCGACGGCGTCGCGGACGGCTCGATCCGGCCGGTCGATTCCTCGATCGCCGCCCAGGTGGTGAGCAGCATGATCGACTCGGCCTCCGACCTCGACCGCTGGTGCCCGGGCGTCGAGACCGGGCGCGCGGCGGAGCTTCTCGCCCGGCCGCTCTTCCTCGGAATCTTCTCAGAGGCCTAGAGCATTTTCCGCAGGACTGGTTGCCGGTTCTGCGAAAGAAAGTGCTTTATCATCAATCAGATAGAGCATCTTCCGTGATCCAGTGATCACGGAAGATGTTCCAGGCTACCGCTCCGTCAGCTTCATCTCGATGCGGCGGTTGCGGGCATAGGCGTCCTCGCTCGTGCCCGCGTCGAGGGGCTGGAACTCGCCGAAGGCGCCGGCGAGGAGGTGCTGGGGCGGGATGCCCTTGCCGACCAGATACTGCACCACCGCGATGGCGCGCGCCGCCGAGAGCGCCCAGTTCGAGGGGAATTGCGCGCTCGCGATCGGGCGCGCATCGGTATGCCCGTCCACGCGCAGCACCCAGGGCAGGTCCGAGGGGATCTGCTTGGCGAGCTCGTTGACGGCGGCGGCGATGCGGTCGAGCTCCGGCCCGGCCTCGGGCTTCAGCGCGGCCGAGCCGCCCGGGAACAGCACCTCGGATTGCAGCACGAAGCGGTCGCCGACGACGCGGATGTCGGAGCGCGAGCCCAGGATCTGGCGCAGGCGCCCGAAGAAGTCCGAGCGGTAGCGGGCGAGTTCCTGCACCTTCTGGGCGAGCGCAACGTTCAGGCGGCTGCCGAGATCGGCGATGCGCGCCTGCGATTCGCGGTCGCGCTGCTCCGAGGCCGAGAGCGCGTCCTCCAGGGCGGCGAGCTGTCGCCGCATGGCGGCGATCTGCTCGTTGAGGAGGTCGACCTGGCTCAGCGCCCGCTTGGTGGCGCCGCGCTCGGCCTGGAGCTGGCGGTCGAGCTCGCTCGCCTGGCCCTGCTGGGCGGCGCTGCCCGCGGCCTCGGCCCGGATCCGGTCGCGCTCGGTCTCGATGGCGGTGAGCGAGGAGCGCAGGGAATCGATGGTCGCCGACTCCGTGCGGCGGTTCGAGCGCTCCAGGGCGAGGAGGTCGGTGAGGTCGGCGATCTGGCGGTTCAGCCGCGCCAGCACCGTGTCGCGCCCCGACAGTTCCTGCGACAGGAAGAACTGGCCGACCACGAAGACCGTCATCAGGAAGACGACGGCGAGCAGAAGCGTCGCCAGGGCGTCGACATAGCCCGGCCAGACGTTGAGCCCGCGCTCGCGCCGGGCCGCCCGCGAGGCCATCTCAGACCCGCTCCCGGCCGAGCCGGTCCAGCGCCTGTTTCAGCTCGCGCTCGCGGCTCGCCTGCGCCTCGACCCAGTCGCGGATCATCTGCTGCTCGGCCCGCATGTGCTGGACGAGGCCCTGGATGCCCTCCGCGAGGTTGGCCATCGCCTGGGTGGCGGCGCGCCCGTTCGCGCCGTCCGCGATCACCGCGGTGAGGCGGTCCACCGCCTCCTGCAATTCCCGGGCGGAGGCGGGCGACCCCGCAGCGACCGGGCCGGGCACGCCGGATTCCTTGCCGGAGACCAGCCAATCCTCCAGCTCGTTGTGAAAGCGGGCATGGGCCTGGCCGGCCTGAAGGTCGAGGAAGCCGACCACGAGGGAGCTGGCGAGGCCGAAAAGCGAGGCCGAGAAGGCGAGGCCGATGCCGGAGAGCGGCACGGCGAGCCCGCTCTTCAATTCGTCGAACATCACCGCCGCGTCGCCGCCGCCACGCATGGACCGGATCACCGAGCCCACCGCCGAGAGCGTGTCGATCAGGCCCCAGAAGGTGCCGAGCAGGCCGAGCAGGATGAGGATGCCGGCGATGTAGCGCAGGATGTCGCGGCCCTCGTCGAGCCGCGCGGCCACCGTGTCGAGGAAGGCGCGGGTGCCGGGCAGGGTCGCCCCCGCCGCCCGCGCCTCGATCGCCGGGGCGAGCGGTCGCAGCAGGCTCGGCGCGCCCTTGGCCGCCTCGCCGGTGGCGGCCGCGTTCACATAAGCCACCTCGCGGTACAGCCGGATCACCTGCCCGAAGGCGATCAGCACGGCGATGAGCAGCACGCCGAGGATCAGGCCGTTGAGGCCGGGATTGGCCAGGAAGGCCGGCGTGATCTGCTTGAACAGGAGGAAGGCCAGGAACCCGACCAGGACGAGGAACACCAGCATCCGGACGAGGAAGATGCCGGGCTTGCCCACCGGTCTCGTGCGGGGCGGGGACGCGGGCGGGGCGGCCATCGGTCGCGACTCACTGACTGGCGTGGCGTTCCGCGGGACGGACAGACCCGAGAAGGGCCTGCCGCGGCGGTTCCGGCGGCACTGTGGCGGCAGGCTCGGCCCCGATCAAGTCGCGCGCTCTACGCGCGGCGGGATGGCGGGGGAGTCCCACGGCCGTGGTCGTGGGAGCGCGCACCGCTATGGGTTCGGAGCCGATCAGCATCGCCGTGTGAGGGACAGCAAAGGGTGGGGAGCGGCTATCAGACCGACGTCCGGGTGATCCCTTCGGGATGGCGGATGTCGCCTTCGCTCAGGCGCCGCGCGGTCTCAGGTCCGTGGGGCGGTCGGGTCGGCGCTGATCCTCGGCGAGCAAACACTCCTGACTATGGAGAGGTCGGCGTCCCGACCGGATTGCATGCGCTCTAGCGACGCCGGCTGTGTCACCCGCCGGCCGACCCGACGCCGCGGCTTCGCTCCCTCGGAGCCTGAGCTTTGGAAGCGGTAGTAGCCAAGCGTTCTAGCAGACTCGTCGGCTGAGCCGGGATCAAATCCACCTGTAGAGAAGTCGTTATTTCTTGGTGTGCATGCAAAGACCGAAGTTCTTCCGAATATGAACTCATGAATAGGATCGTTCTGCGGAACAGCGCAACAGAATTGAGTCTGCGCGCGGCGCCCAAAAAATGTCGAAGGTTGCATCGCGACTCACGGTTCTATCCCGCCTTGATCACGACGGCACTGATGTAGGCGCTTTCGGCCAAGATTGACGACACGAAAGGCTCTGACGAAAGTCCGGTATTCTAGAGCCGTTCCCAATCTCGGTGCAATCGGGAACGGCTCTAAGCTCTTGTTTTGACGCGCTCTCTTGCGCCGAACCGGTATCCACTTCGGCGGAGAGCGCTCCAACTGAGAGTGGCCTCCGTTCTCAGTCCGGCACAGCCTCATTCCGCAACGCGATCAAGGCGCGGGAGCAATCAAAGCCTCGGCAGCCATGACTGAGGCCGAGCGCCGAGGCCATCGCGGCAGTACGGGTAGGATCTGGTGAACGGGACGCAGAGCGCTGCCGAGCCATGGCCGGGCCGGATCGAGGTAGCGATGGCTCAGCGTCGTCCTGAATTGGAACCACTGCCCAGCTTGGCCATTAAAGAATGGTCAAGTTTCTCTGGAGGCCGTCATGGGTGGAGAGTTTCTGGGCTTCGGCCTCGCGGCACTAACCTTCGCGGCCTTCGCCTTCTACGGCGCCGCTAGGGCATAGCGCCTACCGCCGACCAAAGCCGCCGGGCTTCGAGTCGAGTTCGATCGCCCTCATGGCGTTCTCGAACGCCTTGGCCTCGGTCAGGAACGGCCGATCGGACCGCTCCGTCAGTTTGCCGTGCTTGCGCAGAGCCCAGCCGAACTGGCCCTCGGGCTTCTTCAGCGGCTCGATGGTGATCGTGTAGGGGTGCGGGACATCGGTCGACATAGCTGCCGTATTGCACGTCGACGACGCGGCCGCCATCCTCGCGACTCCTCTCTCTGCATCTGGCCTCAGATAGGCCAAAGACGTCGTTCGGATGGTTAATTCGGCAGCAGAAACCGCCGTCTTGCGATATCCGGATCGAGGATTGTTATAACGTACGCTGTCAACGGCGTGTATTCAAACCGTCCAGGCTCGATTTCGGTAAGATCCGGAATTTCGATAGTTGATATTAGCGGTCCAAATTTTAAGACAGTCGGACCAAATGTTCTTATATTTTCTTCAGTTCCAGTATACGTTATCCTGCACCCAGGCATAGCAACGCGCAGAATTTCCTCGACTTCGTTTGGGTTGCTGTGGATATGATTTTCAAAGATAGGACTGCTCCGAACAGCGATATTTCCTACGGTTCGTGGGCCAAGTTCTTTTGTCAGAAGTCGTGGACCGCCAAATTTTCTATTCGCAAATTCCGGGTTGGGTGCAACATCGATAAAATTAAGATAATCAGTTTCGTGATCGCCATAGATATTTATTTTGAGCCCGAACGGCAGCGGATTGATTGGAGTGCCTCGATGTCCGCCTGACTCCAGGGGAAAGCACGCGGTATGATTATGCTCGGGCGGACCTTCTATTGTCATCCAGACATAGGGATTATCCGGAATTTTCTCGAACTCCACCATGTCGGCATCAAGCCGATCGATTGTCATTTGTCCGACTATGTTGTCTGGAGCCCTCTGATAGCTCGTATTGATAATGTTTCGAGGCGGCCCTTTGTATCTCAGGATTGCGTTGGCGGTCGATGGGCCGTAAAGTTTGCTTGATATTTCGGAGGCACTGATCACTCCCGCACCGAGCTTCACGAGAGCGCCCTGAATGAGGCTTACGTGATCACCACGAGTGCCCGGCATGACATGGGCCGACGGCGTTGTTAGGCATTTTTGTAATTTATCATCGTCCCTGAACTGGGCGGAGACCAGGCGATTGCGAGAGAGTCGGACCGTCATCAGCACCACTCCGTTGGTCGACACGGACGCAAGTTCTGAACATCGCAACTGAACAGTACGTAGCACGACAGTGCAGCTCCTGCCACGACGATATGAGAGATGCGTGCCTCGCGGATGGCCGTTCAATTTTGAGCGCTCGAAGCTCTTGTGATGGCCTTGCATGATCGAAAGCCACCGCAGAACAACGCACCACGATCACAACAAACCACAACAGCGAACGGCCACGAACAAATAGCGCGGCCGCAAGCGGAGGATCCGCCACGACAAACATCGCTGCCGCGAGCGGTGGCGCATCGCGGCCACCCGCAACCGCCTCAAGGACTTCCGCCGCATCGCCACCCGCCACGACAAGCTGGCGCGCAACGACGCCTCAGCCGTTGCCCTCGCCGCCGTCATCGCCTTCTGGTGCTGATCGAGCCCAAACCCTAGCGCTACCTGGGCACGTTGAGGAGCGCTGGGCATTCTGATCCTGCGGTGGCACTGCAGACGGCAATCGGATCCCCAGCCGAACGGAGAGGACGAGGACCTTTTGCCTGGATCGCGACTTACTTGCGGATGAGCGATTCAGCAGACCAGTCGGCGCCCTACGCCCTTGTCGACGACGACGATGGCTTCATCCGCATGGATGCCATGGACATCCTGCAGGAGGCCGGTTTCCGGACCTTCGAGGCCAGCGACGGCGACGAGGCCATGGTGCTGCTCGCCGAGCGGCATGCACTGATCGTGTTGCTGTTCACGGACGTGCAGATGCCGGGCTCGCGCAACGGCTTCGCGGTTGCCCGAGAGACGGCCAGGCAATGGCCGCACATCGCCATCGTGGTCGCCTCCGGGCTGGCCCACCCGGAGCCCGGAGACATGCCGGAGCGTGCGCGCTTCATCGGCAAACCCTTCACCGCGAGCATGGTGCACGACCATCTCAAGGAGATCCTCCCCGACGGTCGCAAACCGGAGCCGCTGCGCGACTAGCCCGCGGCGACGCGGACCGCGCAATACGAGGACCGCACGACGGCTGGAGCCGCGCCCGATCGCGTCGCGGCGGGGCACGGCTGCAGGCCTTTGTCTTGACGTGCTCTCTTGCGCCGAACCGGCCTCCACTTCGGCTTAAGAGCGCTCTAGGCCGGCATCCGACCGTCCGGCGTGTATCGGTCGACGGCCTGTGGAAGCTCCCGCGACAGGCGGGACAGGAGTTCCTCGCGGGACAGCCCCGTGCGCTGTGTCAGGGTCGTGAGGACGTCGGGCCCGATGGCCTGCTCCAGATGCTGGGGCGGCAGTTCCTGGTTCGGTCCCTGGTTGACCCAGGACTGCGCGGCCGCCCCGTGACCGGCTTGCTGAAAGCGCTCCAGCATCTCACCCAGGCCGCTGTTCAGGAAGCCGCCGGGGGCCGAGCCCTGCTGGTTGCCCAGCAGCCCTCCAAGAAGGCCGCCCAGCCCGCCGCCGGAACCGTCGGGCGTCGCACCCGGGGGCGCTGGCGCGGGAGCGGATCGGCTCGCGCCACCGAGCAGTTCCGCGAGCTTATCCCTGTTCTGGTAGCCGGCCAGGGCGAGAAGGCCCAGGAGCGCCGTCATCGAGGGGTAGCCATCACTCATGGTTCGTCTCCGGCTGGGGACGGCGGGGTCCTGCCCATCCGCCTCTGGGTTCGACCCATGCAAACGCGCAGGGGTGCCGATCCGATGCAACCGGGGCGCGCCCATCCGTCCCCGGGATCAGCCGCGCTTGGTCATGGTCATGGATATGGCTTCGCAGGGCCATGCCGCGCTTCTTGCCGGCCTTCCCACGACCGCAGGGTCAATGCCCCCATCGCGAACCGCGGTCCGCGATCTCACCGCTTGGCCCTGCCTATCGGCGGTCATGCCGGGATGATTGTCGTGGCCCACGCGGCGGCATGATCCGGATGCCCGTGGCGGATGCCCTCCCAGCCGAGCCACCCCGCGTACAGGCCGAACAGCACGATCTGCCCGGTGGCGACGCGTCGCCGGGAACCGGCCACGGGCAGCGATTGCCGGCTCAGATCTGGACCTGACCGCCGTCGGCGAAGAGCTCGACGCCGTTGACGAAGCTAGCCTCGTCGGAGGCCAGGAACAGCACAGCCCTGGCGATCTCCTCCGGCTGGCCGACGCGCCCGGCCGGGATCAGGCCGGCGAGGTAGTCCCTGGTTCCCGCCGCTTGGTCGCCGCCGCCGAACAGCTCGTTGAGGCCGGGGGTCTCGGTGACGCCGGGGCTGATCGTGTTCACGCGGATGCGGCGGTCCTTGAGGTCGAGGATCCAGTTCCGGGCGAAGTTGCGCACCGCCGCCTTGGTGGCCGAGTAGACGCTGAAGGCGGGCGTGCCCGAACTGCCGGTGGTCGATCCGGTCAGCACGATCGCGGCTCCGTCGCGCAGCAGGGGCAGCGCCTTCTGGACGGTGAACAGCACCCCCTTCACGTTCGTGTCGAAGGTCTGCTGATAGTGCTCCTCGGTGATGGCGCCGAGCGGTGCGAACGCGCCGCCGCCGGCGTTGGCGAAGACGACATCGATCTGCGCATGCTTCTGCTGGACCGCGTCGTAGAGCCGGTCGATGTCGGCGAGCTTCGCCATGTCGCCGCGCACGCCGGTGATCCGGCCGCCGATCCGCCGCACCGCCGCGTCGAGCGCATCCTGCCGACGGCCGGTGATGAACACCGAGGCGCCTTCAGCCGCGAACGCCTCGGCGGTGGCGAGGCCGATACCGCTGGTGCCGCCGGTCACCACCACCACCTTGTCCTGAAACCTGCTGGGCATCGTCATTCTCCATCATTCGGCTGCGTGTGCGCCGCTGCCGGGAGACATGCCGCCGGAACGATGATGCGAGTAGTCTGCAGATGTGGCACGTAGCGTTCTGTTGAAGGAACGATGATGCGAGCCGATCTGAACGACTACGTGTACTTCGCCGCGGTCGTCGCCCATGGCGGCTTCGCCGCCGCCGGTCGGGCGCTGCGTGAACCCAAATCGAAGCTCAGCCGGCGGATCGCGGGGCTGGAATTGCGCCTGGGCGTACGCCTGATCGAGCGATCGAGCCGGCGCTTCCGCGTCACCGAGGTCGGGCAGAGCTTCTACGAGCGCTGCCGGGCGATGATGATGGAAGCCGAGCGCGCCGAGGCGCTCGTGGCGGAGGCGCAGGCCGAGCCGCACGGGCTGATCCGCATGAGCTGCCCGACCGGCCTGCTGGAGGTGGTGACACCGGCCGTGTCCGCCTTCCTCGCCCGATATCCGAAGGTCCGGCTTCAGCTCACCGCCAGCGATAAGCCCGTGGACCTGATCGAGGAGCGCATCGACGTGGCCCTGCGGGTCAGGCTTGAACTCACCAGCGACGCCTCTCTAACCATGCGCTCGCTCGGGCAGTCGCGCTGGATCTTGGTGGCAAGCCCGCCGGTCGCGAGCCGCCTCGGGACCGACATCACCGCCCTCGGCGCCCTCCCGACGCTCGGCACGAGCGACGACCCGGGCGAGGCGGTCTGGCGACTTATGCGGGAGGACGGGACCACCCACACGCTGCGCCACGAGCCCCGCCTGACCTGCAGCGACTTCGCCACGCTCTGCGAAGCGGCAGCCGAGGGGCTCGGCATCGCGTACCTGCCCGACCATGCCTGCGCCGGCCATATCGCCGCGGGCCAGCTCGTCCACATCTTGCGGGACTGGCGCAGTCAGGCCGGAATCGTCCACATCGTCTTCACCACCCGGCGCGGGCTGCCGCCGGCGGTACGCGCCCTGATCGACCACTTGGCGGCAGCGTTCCCAAAATTGTGAGGCGGAGGAAGACGGCAGAGGCGCGCCACCTCCTGCTGCACCAAGCCCGATCACTGTGCTCGGTTGGGGCGAGCGGCAACAGCCGTACCGGTTCGGTCCATCGGCAGCCGATCGGCTCCCGCCAGCCCCGAGCGAATGCGTCAGAGCAGGTGCTCCGGCCGGAGAACGATCTTCGGCGCAGCTTGGTGGGCATCGATGGCGGCAAAGGCGAGAGCACCATCGCACAGCGGCCGCGGCTCCAGCCAATCCAGGTCACCGAGTCGCCCGTCCGCCAGAGCGCCGACCACCTCGCGGAACTCCTGCATCGTGTAGCAATACGAGCCTGAAACAATGATTTCCTGCAGCGTGATCTTACGGATATCGAGCCCCTCCTCGCCCGGGAGCAGCCCGATATGCACGATCACTGCGCCCGGTCGCGCCAAGCGGCTGGCGGCACTGCGGGTCGCGCGGCTGCCGACGGCGTCGAGGATCAGGTCGGCGCTGTCGGGACCGGGCTCGCCGGCGTCGCCCGGCGCGTAGGTCTGGATGCGCGGGACGCTGCGGGCGACGACGGCGCGCCGCTCCGCGTTCGGCTCGGCGAGGCGGACCTCGCAAGCCCCCTGCATGGCCAGGACGAGGGCCGCTCCGAAGCCGATGGCGCCGCCCCCGAGCACGACGCAGCGCGCGCCCGCGAGTGGCCGTCCGAGCAGCCGCGCGCCCTGGTTGACGGCGTGGTAGGAGACGGCGAGCGGCTCGGCCAGCGCCGCGCGCTCGATCGACAAGCCATCCGGCACCGGCACGAGGTTGCCCTCCGGCACGCAGACATACTCCGCGAAGGCACCGGGACGCGGCGGCATCGAGAGGATCTGCCGATGCGGGCAGAGATGGCTGCGGCCTGCCGTGCAGGCCGTGCAGTGCCCGCAGGTCACGAGCGGGTTGATCGTCACGCGCTCTCCCGCCCGCCGCCCCTCGGCGATGATTCCGGCCGCCTCGTGCCCGAGGACGAGGGGCGCCGGACGCCGGGCATCGTGTCCGTGATAGGCGTGCATGTCCGAGCCGCAGATGCCGACCGCCTCGACGCGGATCAGAACCTCGCCGGCTCCCGGGACGGGCACCGGCAGGTCCCGCATTTCGAGGCCGTGCGGGCCGGTATAGACGAGCGCCTTCATCGTCGATGCCATCCTCGTCATTTGGCCGTGAAGCCGCCATCGACCGCGAGCGTCTGGCCGGTGACGTAGGCGGAGGCGTCCGAGGCCAGGAAGACCGCCGTGCCGTAGAGGTCGGCGAGGGCGCCGTTGCGTCCGCAGGCGGTCTGGGCGGCGTTGCGCGCCGCGCGCTCGGGATCGTCGAAGACCGCCTGCGTGAGCGGGGTCGGGAAGAAGCCGGGCGCGATGGCATTGCAGGTGATGCCGCGGGCCGACCACGCCTCGGCGATCGCCCGCGTGAGCTGCACCACCGCCCCCTTGGCGGCGCCGTAGGGCGCCGAGTTCGGGAAGGCCCGGAAGGATTGCAGCGAAGCGACGTTGAGGATCCGGCCGAAGCCGCGCTCGGCCATGGCGGGGGCGAGCGCCTGGGTCAGCAGGAACGGCGCCCGCACATGCAGGGCCATGTGGAGGTCGAACGCCTCCGGCGTCACGGCCTCGAAGGGCTGCCGCAGGTTCACCCCCGCGGCGTTGACGAGGATGTCGACGCTGCGCCCTTCGAGCCGGCGCGCCACGCCCCGGACCGCCTCCGCCTCGGAGAGGTCGGCCGGCATCACGGCGCAGGCGATCGCGTCCGCACGCAGCTCCTCGGCCGCCGCGGCGAGGTCCGCCTCGCGGCGTGCCGCGAGAACCAGATCCGCCCCCGCGAGCCCGAGCGCCCGGGCGAGCGCGAGGCCGATCCCGGAATTGCCGCCCGTCACCAGCGCCGTGCGGCCGCTGAGGTCGAACAGCGGCGCGAGGCGGAAGCTCATGCGCGCACCGCCACGCCGAGGTCGAAGCTCTGGCCGGGGAAGTACTTGGCGAGGCGGTCGTCGGCCGTGCGGGCATGCGCTTCCATGCCTTCGAGCCGCGAGATGCGGGCCGTGGCCTGCGCGATGGTCCGGCAGGCCTCCCGGTCCATGCGCTGCCAGGTGAGGGGCCGCAGGAACTTGTGCACGGAGAGGCCGGCCGAGTAGCGGGCGGCGAACTTCGTCGGGAGGATGTGGTTCGGCCCCGAGGTCTTGTCGCCGAAGGCCACCGTCGTCTCCTCGCCGAGGAAGAGCGAGCCGTAATTGCTCAGCGCGCCGAGCCACCAGTCGAGATCGGCCGCGTGGATCTCCAGGTGCTCGCTGGCGTAGCGGTCGGAGACCGCGACGATCTCCTCGCGGCTGTCGCAGACGATCACCTCGCCGTAATCGCGCCAGGCCGCGCCCGCCGCCTCGCGGGCGGTCGGCGGCAGGGCCTCGATGAGCGTGGGCACGCGGCCCATCACCTCGTCTGCGAGCGCGCGCGAGGTGGTGAACAGCCAGGCCGGGCTCTCGTGGCCGTGCTCCGCCTGGCCGACGAGATCCGTGGCGACGATGGCCGGATCGGCGCTCTCGTCGGCGATGACGGCGACTTCGGAGGGGCCGGCGAACACGTCGATGCCGACGCGCCCGAACAGCATGCGCTTGGCCTCCGCCACGAACTTGTTGCCCGGCCCCACGATGATGTCGGCGGGCTTGCCGGTGAACAGGCCGAAGGCCATCGCGGCGACCGCCTGCACGCCGCCGAGCGTCAGGATCACGTCGGCGCCCGCGACCTGCATGGCGTAGAGCACGTAGGGGTGGATGCCCTCGCCGCGATAGGGCGTGGAACAGGCCACCACCGTCGGGACGCCCGCGGCCTTGGCGGTGGCCACCGACATATAGGCCGAGGCGATGTGGGCGTAGCGCCCGGTCGGCACGTAGCAGCCGGCCACGTTGCAGGGCACGAGCTTCTGCCCCGTGGTCAGCCCCGGCAGCAGCTCCACCGAGAAATCCCTGACGCTGTCGCGCTGGGCCTCGGCGAAGCGGCGCACCTGGCCCGCGGCGAAGGCGATGTCCCGCTTCACGCCGTCCGGCACGTCGCGGGTGCGGCGCTCGATCTCCTCGGGAGAGACCACGATCTTGCCGGTCCAGTTGTCGAGGCTCTTCGCGTAGTCCCGCACCGCGTCCTCGCCGCGGGCCTCGATCGCGGCCAGCATCTCGGTCACGACCTTGCGCGCCGTATCGGTCTCGGTCTCCGGCGTCTTGGTCGCGCGTTTCAGGTGCTCGATAGTCATCTCTGGTCGGCTCCGGTGTCGGCTGACGGGCCTCGCGCCCGTGGCTGGAGCGCTCTCCGCCGACATGGATGCCGGTTCGGCGTAAGAGAGCGCGTAAAAACAAAGACTTAGAGCCATGCTCCATCGCAACGCGATCGGGCGCGGCGCTATGGGGCGCTCAGCGCTGGGCGGCGCCCGCGTCGAACTCGGTGGCGAAGGCCTTGAGCTTCGGATCGTCGGCGACGCGCTTCAGGAAGGCGTCGTCGATGTAGCCCTTGGGATCCGGGGCCTGCGGAATGGTGCCGACCTCGGCCATGAAGCCGCCGATCCGCGAGAACCAGCCGTCGACCTCGGATGGGCCGCCCGTCCGCGCCATGGCCTTGAGCTGCTGGTCGAGGGTGAAGGTCGGGCGGAGCGAGAATTCCTGCTCGATCGCCGCATCGGAGGCTTCGACACCGCCCTCCGCGTAGAAGCGCTTGGCCATGGCCCGGGCCTCCGCCGGGTTGGCCTTCGCCCAGCCCCAGGCGCGCAGATAGACCGCAAGGGCCTTGGCGACCTCCTCGGGATGGGCCTTCGCGTAATCGGCGCGCGCCACCAGGGCGCCCGGGACGACGGCGCCGGCATCGGCCCCGCTGCACAGGACCCGCGCCTTGGCCTTCTCCTCCAGCGTGTAGGTGTTGGGCGCCCAGACGCCGACCACCTCGCCGGCATCGGCGATCACGGCCGAGATGATCTGCGCCTGGCCGAGATTGACGAAGCGCAGGTCCCGCGCCGAGAGGCCCCATTTCTTCAGGCAGTTGCGGGCGGCATAGTCCGCCGTCGAGTTGGTGGTGACGAGGAGCTTCTGACCTGCGAGCTGCTTCGGATCCTTGAGGATCGCGTCGTAGCGGTCGCCCCGCACCATCAGGACGTTGGTCTTCGACTCGTCGTTGGTCAGCCCGACCGTCAGGAGGCCGAAGCGGGCCGCGCCGAGGATCGCCGGCACCGATCCGGTCCCGCCGACATCCCAGGAGCCGGCCTGGGCCGCCGCGACCTGGGGCGCGCCCGCGGGGAAGACCGCGAAGCTCGGATCGAGCCCGACCTCCTTCCACCAGCCCTTCTGGCTCGCGACGTAATAGGGCAGAGCCCAGTAGAGGGAGGGCTGGTAGGAGACGCCGATCTTCTGCGCCCCGCCCGCACCTTGCGCGGCGAGCGGCAGCGGCGCCAGCGCGAGGGTGCCGGCCAGGAGGAGGCGTGCCAGCCTCCGGGCCGGTCTCCTGCCCGGAGCCGCGCGACCGAACGGCGTTTTGGCGCACGGCAGCTTGGCGAACGGCATCTTGGTCATGATGCATCTCCCTTGGGTTGCAGGGTGCGCCGGCCGGCTCAGTGGCCGACCCCGCCCTTCTCCTCGCGCAGCGACTTCCAGATGTGCGTCCGCAGATGGACGAAGGATTCGAGGTCCATCACGTCCTCGATGCGGGCGTGGTCCTCCCAGCGCTCCGCCTCGCGGATCACCTTGACGTCCACGATCTCCTTGATGCGGCCCGGGCGACGGGTCATCACGGCGACCCGGTCGGCGAGGTAGACCGCCTCCTCGACGCCGTGGGTGATGAACAGGACGGTGCGCGGGTTCTTCCGCGCCAGGCGGACGAGCTCCTCCTGCATCACCACGCGGGTCTGCGCGTCGAGGGCGCCGAAGGGCTCGTCCATCAGGAGCACCTCGGGCTCCAGCACGTAGGCGCGGGCGATGGCGACGCGCTGCTGCATGCCGCCCGAGAGCTGGTGCGGATAGGCGTCGGCATAGGCCGAGAGGCCGATCATCCCGATCGCGGCCGCGACGCGGGCATCCCGCTCCGAGGCCGGCATCCCCTTGTTGCGCAGGCCGAAGGCGATGTTCTGTGCCACCGTCTTCCAGGGGAAGAGGGCGAATTGCTGGAAGACCACCGCCCGGTCTGGCCCCGGCGCGGTCACCGCCTTGCCGCCAACCGTGACGTGCCCGCCCGTCGGCGCCTCGAAGCCGGCGGCGAGGCGCAGGCAGGTGGTCTTGCCGCAGCCGGACGCGCCGACGATCGCGACGAATTCGCGGTCGGCGACCGTGAGATCGACCCCGTCGAGGGCTTTCACCGCGCCGCCGAAGGTCTTGTCGACCTGCTCGAACCGGATGCAGCTCATCGGTCTCTCCTCACGCCTGTCCGAGATGCGCGCGGATGCGCGCCTCGACGAGCCGCAGCCCCAGATCGATGGCGACGCCGATGAGGCCGATGGCCGCCATCCCGACCATCACCGTCGTGGTCGAGACCGCCCCTTGGGCCTGCACCATCATGTAGCCGACCCCCGTGGAGGCCACGATCAGCTCGGCGCCGACGAGGGATTGCCAGCCGAGCCCGGCGCTGATGCGCAGCCCCGCGACGATGGAGGGAAGGGCTGCCGGCAGCATCACCTCGGTGATCACGCGGTGGCCCGGCGTGCCGAGCATCGCCGCGGCCTCGATCAGCCGGCGATCGACGTAGCGGGCGCCGCGATAGGCGTTGATCAGGCAGGGCGGGAAGGCGCCCGCGAAGATGATCAGGAGCGGACCGCCGATCCCGGTGCCGAACCACAGGGCGGCGAAGGGCACCCAGGCGATCGGCGCGATGAAGCGCAGGGCGTCGAAGATCGGCGTGACGATGTCGTCGAGGAGCCGCGACCAGCCCATCATCAGGCCGAGCGGGATGCCGACGAAAGCGGCCAGCAGGAAGCCGCCGAGGAAGCGGAGCACGCTGGAGGCGAGATGCGCGAGGAGCGTGCCGCCGGCGAACGGCGTGGTGACGAGCACCGCGAAGCGCTCGGCCACCTCGAGCGGGCCCGGCAGGAACATGTGCAGCACGAGGCCCGAGCGCGCGAGCCCCGCCCAGAGGCCGAGGAAGGCCAGGGTGCCGGCCGCGCCGAGAAGCAGGCTGCGGCCGAGCGGCAGGGGCTGGCGGTAGGCGATCATTCCGTCGCTCCCTGCGCCCAGACCACGGCGCGGCGCTCGGCGAGGCCGAGGAGCGCGGTGCTGCCGGCCCCGAGCACGCCGACCGCCGCCATGCCGACCAGGATCATGCCGGGATAGAGGTCCTGCTGGGCGACGTTCAGGACGTAGCCGAGCCCGGCGAGCGAGCCGACGAGCTCGGCCGCGACGAGGGTGGTCCAGCTCGCCTGCAGCGACAGGCGCAGCCCCGTGAAGATCATCGGTGCTGCGGCTGGCGCCAGCACCTCGAGCACGAAGCGCAGGCGCGGCGTGCCGAGCATCTGCGCCGCCTCGACCACCGGGGGCGGTACGGCGCGCACCCCGGCATGGGTGCTGATCACCGCGGGCGGGAAGGCGGCGAGGAAGATCACCATCACCTTCGCCTCGTCGCCGAGGCCGAGCCAGAGGATGGCCAGCGGGATCCAGGCGAGCGGCGGGATCGGGCGCAGCACGAGGAAGACCGGGTTGATCAGCGCCTCCGCGACCCGGTTCCAGCCCATGAGCAGGCCGAGCGGCACGCCGAGCGCCACCGAGACGGCGAAGCCGATGGCGACGAGCTTCAGCGAGTGCAGGATGTGGGTGACGAGGGTGGCGTCCGGATAGCCGCGGCCGAAGGCCTGGACCGCGGCGGCCTCGACATCGCCGGGCGCCGGGAAACGGCCGGCCGAGACGAGCCCGAGACCGCTGGTAGCGAGATACCAGAGAAGCGCGAGGACGAGCAGGGTCGTCGCGCCGACATAGGTCCGGCGGCTGAGCCTCACGGCATTTCATCTCCCTTCGACGGCTGCCTTGCCGCAGCTCGCCACGCCCCATATCGCTATGAAAGCGCTTTCATTGAATTTCCATCCAACCCTCTTGTCAAGGGCGTCCCGACCTTCAATGGCCCTTGTTTGTCAGAGCGCAATGGCGTTAGCTTCGCGGATCGTAGCTGAGTTCGACATGTTGTGAATGCGCATTCATCAACATCCATGGCTGGAGCCGATCGGGGGCGGCGCGCCGTGAGACGGATCCCACGCCCGACCCTGCAGGCGGTGGCCGAGCGCGCGGGCGTCTCGCCGGCCACGGCCTCGCGCGCCATGGCCGGCTCGGCGGCCGTTCATCCCGAGACGGTGGAGCGCGTGCGCGCCGCCGCAGCAGCACTCGGCTACCTGCCCGGCGGGCCGGCGCAGGCGCTCGCCTCCGGCCGAACCCAGACGATCGGCGCGATCATCCCGACCCTCGACCATGCGATCTTCGCGCGCGCGGTGCAGGCCCTGCAGACGAGCCTCGCGCGGCACGGCTACCAGCTCCTGCTCGCGGCGCACGATTACGCGGCAGCGCAGGAAGCGGCGGCCGTCCGCTCGATGCTCGGCCGCGGCGTCGACGCGCTGATGGTGGTGGGCGCCGACCACCTGCCCGAGACCTGGGCCCTCCTGACGGAGGCGCCGATCCCGGTGGTGCTGAGCTGGTCCTTCGACGAGCGGCTCGACGCGATCGGCTTCGACAACGCGCAGGCCGGCTATCTCGCCGCACGCCACCTGCTCGATCTCGGGCATCGACGCTTCGGCATGGTCTCCGGCTTCACCGAGGCCAACGATCGGGCGCGGCTGCGCATCGCGGGCGCGCGGCGCGCCCTGGCCGAAGGGGGGATCGACCTTCCGAATGCCCGCATCGCGCAGGCACCCTTCACGCTGGCCGGCGGACGGGCGGGCCTCGCGCAGCTCCTCGGCCTCGCAGAGCCGCCGAGCGCGGTGGTCTGCGGCAACGATCTCCTGGCGGTCGGCGTGCTGTTGGAGGCGGAGCAGCGGGGCCTGCGCGTGCCGCAGGACCTCTCGGTGGTCGGCATCGACAACCTGGAGATCGCGAGCCACATCGCGCCGCCGCTCACCACGGTGCACCTGCCGACGGCCGAGCTCGGGCGGGAGGTCGCCGAGCACCTCCTCGCACGGCTGCGCGGCGAGGCGCGTCCGCGCCGCATCGAGATGCCGATCGAGCTGGTCGAGCGCCGCTCCTCTGGGCCGCCCGCGGTCGAGAACACGGTGCGCTCTCCGATCCAGGCAGCCTGAGCACACATTGCTTGGAAATATTCCTGAGGATCGATTGTTTCAATGTGCAATAAATAATTATAAATCATGCGAATGATAGCCGGAATGCCCTGCGTTGGAAGGCAATCTTGGCCTTCGAGTGACTTGAGTCACCGCCACCGATCTCATCTGGACCTTCGGTAGAGGCAGCCCCAATTTCCATTTGGGATCAAGTTGAGCCCATCGCCTGAGCGACGCCAGACGTCTCCTGACTCACTGACCATGGCTCGAAGTGGACGCGCCGCGATCGGCTGTCTCATACGACATCCGGGTGATCCCTTCGGGATGGCGGATGTCGCCTTCTCTCAAGCGCCGCGCGGGCTTGGCCGAGACCGCGTCCGGTCCGATCAACCGGACGCGGTCTCAGTCGGACCGGGCCAATCAGACTGACGGTAAGCAGACCTTCCGAAGGCCCGAGAAGGGTCGAAAGCCACCCTTAGGCATGGTCAACCTGTCGGGCCTGCCCCTAATCCCAATGCCGCGGCCAGGTCTCTTCCAGATGCGGGCCGAGCCGCACCGGCCAGACGCCGGTCGCCAGACCGTCCGGGCCCGTCTCCACGGCGAGCCCGCACAGGGTGCCCTCCCCCGTGGCCACCTCCCAGCGTGAGCCCGGCGTCTTCTGGATGAAGCGGCGCACCGGCTCCTCCTTCTGCATGCCGAGCACGGAATCGTAATCGCCGCACATGCCGGCATCCGAGAGATAGGCGGTGCCGCCGGGCAGGATGCGGTGGTCGGCGGTGGGGGAATGGGTGTGGGTGCCGACGACGAGGCTCGCGCGGCCGTCGAGGAAATGGGCGAGCGCCTGCTTCTCGCTCGTCGCCTCGGCATGCATGTCGACGATCACGGCGTCCGCGGCCTCGCCGAGGGGGCAGGCCGAGACCTGCCGGTCGGCCGCGGTGAAGGGGTCGTCGAGGGCGTCCATGAAGACGCGGCCCATGACGTTGACCACGAGGATGCGGGCGCCCGCCGCCGTCTCCACGATGCAGGCGCCGCGGCCCGGCGTGCCGGCCGGGTAGTTCGCCGGCCGGATCAGCTTGGGCTGCCGCTCGATGAAGACGAGGGCCTCGCGCTGGTCGAAGCTGTGGTTGCCGAGCGTCACCGCGTCGGCGCCCGCCTGGATCAGCTCGTCGCAGATCGCCTCGGTGATGCCGAAGCCGTGCGCCGCGTTCTCGCCGTTGATCACCACGCAATCGAGCCGCCAGCGCTCGCGCAGGCGCGGAAGGTGCTCGCCGACCACCTGACGGCCGGGACGCCCGACGACGTCGCCGAGGAAGAGAAGACGCATGCTTGACCGCGGCCAGAGGGAACGGAGGCTGGAAGGTTAGGCGCGTTCGCGCGCGAGCGGAACCGGGCCGTCCTCGGTCACCACATGGTCGAGCGGCCGGTCGTGCGGCTCGGCCGGCACGGCCTCGACCTCCTGGCAGGCGAAGGCGACGCCCACCGTCAGCACCGGCGCGAGCCGGGTGATCGCGCCGTCATAGTAGCCGCGCCCGTAGCCGATGCGCTGGCCGCTGCGGTCGAAGGCCGCGAGCGGCACGATCAGCGCGTCGGGATCGAGGGGGGGCAGGTCGGCATGCGGCTCGCTCAGGCCGAAGGAGCCCGGCACCAGGGCCTCGCCCGCTCGCCACTCGCGGAAGACGAGGCCGGACGGTGTCACCTGCGGCAGCACCACGCGCTGGCCGCGGGCGAACAGCCCCTCGGCGATCGGGCGCGGATCGATCTCGCTGCGGATGGGCCAGAAGGCGCCGACGAGCCGGGCGCCGGCGAGGGCGTCCATCGCGAGCACGGTGCGGGCCACTGCGAGGGAGCCGGCCCGGCGCGCCTCCGGCGAGAGGGCGTCGCGCCGCGAAAGGGCGTCCCGGCGGAGGGCGGCCTTCTCGGCCGAAGAGGGAGGGTGCGGAGCCACGTGAGCCGTTGGAGGATCGATCCCGGGAAACCTACAGCGTAGGTGGGCGCCGTGTTGGCCAAGTCCACGGACGAGGCCAGGAACAGCTCCCGAGGGAGTCGATAAGGCCCCGGGGAAAGTGCTCCTGACGAACTCTGCAGCCCCGCCGGCCTCATGTAGCGACAGGGCGGCCCCGGCGCCAGGGGGCATGCGCCGGTTGTTTCCTTCGGGGCATCGTTCCGATAACACCCGCACGGACTTGAGGGGCCCCCGGCGCCGGATGCCGCGGGCGGCGCACCGGGATATCATGACAGCACAGACCAGCGCCGCCGCGGCGGCGACCGAGACCGCCCCGCTGCCGCAAGCCCGGCTCATCCTCGCCTCGGCCTCGCCGCGCCGCCTCGCCCTCCTGCAGCAGATCGGCATCGAGCCGGACGCGCTGCTGCCGGCCGATATCGACGAGAGCCCGCGCAAGGCCGAGGCGCCGCGCGAGCTCGCCCGCCGCCTCGCCCGCGAGAAGCTCGCGGCGGCCGAGGCCGCGATGCACCGCTCCGAGACCGTGCCCGCCTGGCTGATCTCCGCCGACACCGTGGTCGCGGTGGGCCGGCGCGTCCTGCCCAAGGCGGAGACGCCCGACGAGGCGGCCGATTGCCTGCGCCTGCTCTCGGGCCGGCAGCACCGCGTCTTCACCACGATCTGCCTGCTGACGCCGCGCGGCGGCCGGCGGGAGCGCGTGGTGGAGAGCCGGGTCCGCTTCAAGCGCCTTTCCGGCCGCGAGATCGAGGCCTATCTCGGCTCGGGCGAGTGGCGCGGCAAGGCCGGCGGCTACGCCATCCAGGGGCTCGCGGCGGCCTTCGTGGTGAAGCTCGTCGGCTCGCACAGCGCGGTGGTCGGCCTGCCGCTCTACGAGACGATGAACCTGCTCGAGGGCGAGGGCTATCCCGTCCGCGCCCGCTGGGGAGCGATGGCGTGAGCGCGGCGCGCAAGGCGGCCAAGGCCGCGCCCTGCCCCGTCTGCGGCAAGCCCGCGGCCCCCGCCCTCGCGCCGTTCTGCTCGGAGCGCTGCGCCGATATCGACCTCGGCCGCTGGCTGAGCGACCGCTACGTCCTCCCGGGCGACGACGGCGGCGAGACGGACCGGCCGCCCCCCGAATCCGACCCGGCGAAGAAATCGTGACCGGGCGCCTGGGAGAGGCTGGACAGCGCCGTTTCCTCTGACTATACCCCCGCCATCCGACGCCGCCCTGCGGCGCGGATGTCGCCCAGGTAGCTCAGTTGGTAGAGCATGCGACTGAAAATCGCAGTGTCGGTGGTTCGATTCCGCCCCTGGGCACCATCAACTCGCTAAGCGGTTGATTCGACGGTAAATTCAATCCGATCATTTGGTTAGAGCCGCCCGAGTGATGCACACGGGTGATGCACATGGTCCTCGCAATGTCCCGTCCGTCCCGTCACCCTAAGACCGGCATCTTCTGGCTGCGTAAGCGAGTTCCGAGCGACCTCGTCGCCCACGCTGGACGCGCTATCGAGTATTTCAGCCTCCAGACGCGCGATCCCATCGAGGCGAAACAGCGTCATGCCGAAGCCATATGGACATGGAGGTACCCGGCCGGACCGTGAAGGCTGGGCCACCATCCTGGCTGACCACGAGACCGGAGGCTGAGCGGTTGTAGATCCGCCGAGTGCAGCCCGCAGCGGTCTCGCCCGCCCATCCACTGATAAGGCCAGCCGAACCCGCTCTCGGCTGAGCCGATGCAACCAGCGCTGCAGCCAAGCATTAGGCTGAGGCAGCCCGACGAGGATATCGAAGGATATCGTTCATCTCGTCGTGCGGCGGGCGGGCCGGGCCCATGCTTCACACTCCCGGTCCGCTTGCCTCCATGGCGGCGACCCTGCCCGTGCCGATTGACGAGACCAACATCCGACTGCGCCAGCGTTGCACCAGCTGATCGACGGTGTCGTCTCACAACACCACGTTGGAGAGGGCGCAGGCCGATGTCGCCCTGTTTGTCAGGCGTCCGGCCAAGCGAGATCGCCCCTCAATCTCAGACCGCGGCGGATCTCCGGCGCATCAATCCGCGAGCAAAGCGGAATGGCAAAAGCGGTAGCTTGACCAACGCCGATGCCAGCAGAACGGCAAGCACGGTGAGGATCGCGATCAGGGAATTGAGCAACGCAGCCCTCGCAAACAATCGGCTCGCCTTGCGCAGAAAGCCAAGCGCGGCCGAGGACCTGATGAGGCGCTTCGAACACGGCGAGACTGTGGAGGTCGGCTACTCGGTTGCACGGCCTTCAGCGTCATCAATCGGAGCGTCGGCGCGCGGATCATCAAAGGCGCCGCAACATCGATAGGGTGCACAGTTCGGGGGAAGCGTTCCGAGATTCATGCGCAGGCGAAGAGAGCCAGCGCCTGGTTTTCGACGAGAATCTACAAAATAAATGACAGCCGTTTCGGCTTCTATATCAGCCAGATGCGCCGCTGAGAGGCCTGAAATTCCAGAAAATTCCGGCCGCTTGGTTGTGAATTTATTTCTGACGTGTTAGGTTTAATCATCGATCTTTGGCCAGACATCCGGCCGTGCCGCCCTTTCGGGTGCGCACTCTGCATCTCTCCCACATTTCGACGACCAACGTCCGAGCGCGTGCGATGCATGCGCTGGGCTCTCTTCGATTGCCTACCAAAAATACGGAAATACCTATGAGCATCGGCACCGTTAAGTGGTTCAACGACACCAAGGGCTTCGGCTTCATCCAGCCCGAGGACGGCAGCAAGGATGTGTTCGTGCACATCTCGGCCGTTGAGCGCGCCGGCATGCGCAACCTCGTTGAGGGCCAGAAGGTCTCCTACGAGATGGAAACCGACCGCCGCACCGGCAAGCAGTCGGCCGGCAGCCTCCAGGCCGCTTGAGCCCTGCTCGTCAACCACAGACGAGTTCGGAGCCGCTCCCCATGGGGCGGCTTCATCTGTTTCTCGCCACCAGCGCGACGCCATGGTGAGCATAAGGAATCTACGTGGGTCAATTCAAAACCGACCAGCTCGTCGATCGACTTGAGGCTGCTGCGAAGGCGCGGCAGGCCACCATTGCCCGGCTTCGGGCACGCCCCGCAGCGAATGACCCGGCCGTTCTCGCCCGGCAGGCCACACGATGGGCCATCGTTCAAGCACGTGAGGTTCGCGCTAACGAACGGGAGGCCGCTCGCCTAGCCGCCGAAGCTCAGCGCGAAGCTGAGGCCATTGCAGCGAGAGAGCGAAAGGTTGCTGAAGCTGCTCGTCTGGCTGCTGAGAAGGTCGAGCAGCAAGCTGCCCTCGCCGCCGAGCAGAAGGCCGCACGCGACGCGCGCTTTGCTGCCCGCAAGGCCAAGGTGAAAGCGCGTCGATAGCTTGCCCACCTGCCGCACAATTCGAGGCTCACGGAGGACGATAGATGTCTCACAAGTTCAAGATCGGCCAGCGTGTCCGGCTGGTCAACGTCGTACACGCTGACTCCAGAAGCGCGTTAAGCGACTTCTTTGAGGTGATTCGCCTGATGCCTGAGGATCGCTCAGGCGAGCCATCCTATCGCGTGAGATCAGCAACTGGCGAGCGCGCGATGCGCGAGGGCGAGCTGATTCTCGCGTCCTGAGCATTGGAGAGGTGATCATCATGACTGAGGCTGTACCTCATCCTTACTCCATCGAGGTCTCACCTCTGATGAAGCCCGCAGGGCATTTCGGCTGGGCGATGCGCAAGCACGGCAAGCTCACCGAGCGATCAGATCGGCCGCACGTGAGCGAGCAAAAGGCGCACGAAAGCGCGCTGGCCGCTATGGAGCGGGATCTGAACCCAGCGGCTGCCCTACGGCGGCGCTGATCTATCAACCGGCAATAGAGACGTTCGCGAAACACCTGCGACGCCTCACGCTCGGGGGAGTGATCGCGAGGGTGACGGTCACAGAAGGTCGGCCAACTCATTTGGGCATCCGGCCCATCCGAGTTGCCGGCCAGGATCACTTCGATAAGATCAATCAAATATAAGACGCCCAACCCCCTGCCGGATCGATCCATGATAATGCAAGTGGAAACGAATTACACTGTCGTCTTGGTTGGAGCGCCCACTCTGTACACGATCAAGCTATGATTGAACCGAACCAAACTGCCCTCATTGTGAAGGTCACCCGCGCTGATGCCGAGATGCCGACGGGCCGAGTTACCGTGTTCTACGCGATCATCGCCGAGGATGCGGGGAGCGCAGTCCGGTTGGTCAAAGAGGCTGTGAAGGACGATGCGGAGGTCGAGCTTACCGAGGCACGGCTATCACAGGACACAGCGCAGATGATCGGCCTGATTCCAGGCTATGCACGAGCCCTCTGAGAGTGCCTGCGAGTACAAACTGTAGGTCGGATGCCAGAGCAAGACTGACCCGGCTTCAAGGTGGGACTTTGGGAGTGCACCTGGGTGATCGCAGCGGTGTTAGCCGAACCGGGAGGTCCGCTTAGCTCAGTGATTTGCCCGAAAGCCGCTGTTCTACCTTCGGTCAGACTGTGTCATGCCGGATCGCCAACTTGCGCAAGACCGGACATTCCGCTTTGCGCCCATCTCGGCCGCTAAGCGGCTCTGTCCGTTATCCGAGAAGCGGACATCGGCTCAGGCCCCATCTCAGGTCCCCGTTGCGCCATAAGCAGCCTTTCGAACGGAGCCGCTGGCATGGCGGCTTAGCCCCCGAAGGCTGCCATTGACATGGAATGGCCAGTCCGGGCGGTCACGACATCCTCAACAACGAACAGCCGCCAGCGGTACTCGTAGACGGGCGCTCGGCCGCGACCAAGTGCCCTCATGTCCGCGCTTGGTTGGCTGCAGCCGGTGCATTGAACATTCTGCCCCTTACCAGCAACGCCACGGTCATGACCGCAAGGCCGAGGACGAGGCCGTTCGCGGCCAGGAACAGCGCCGGAGCGAGGACAGCGAGCGCTCCGGCATCGCCATGGGTGACTAGGCAATCCGACAGGTGGCCGATGCGGACGGCGACGTCGATGCCCTCCTCGACGATGTTCACCTGCCGGTCCACGAACAGGGTCCACCGACCCCGCCGGGAGCAGCAGCGCGGCGAAGCACGGTTCGGGAGACCAGCCTGCTTGAGCGGCACGGTCGAACAGCCAGCCGGCCGCCTGGGTGTCGTGGATGTTCGCCGCCGTGACGAGAGCCGCCAAAACGAAGCCGCGGGAGCAGGTGTAAGACGTGGCGCTTGATACCACGGACCTTCTTCTTGCCGTGCGTGCCGCGCACACCGGCCTGCGGCCCGGACACGATGCTCCGCGAGTCCAGGATCGCGGTCTTGGGCTCGGCCGGTCGCCCGCGTCAGCAGGGCAGCGATCTCCAACCAGATCCCATGGCCCGGAAGCGGTCGTGCCAGGTCCGCACCGTCTCCCAGGGACCGAAGTCGGTCGGCAGGTAGCGCCAGGGACAGCCGGTCTTCTCCAGGTACAGGCAGGCGTTGACCATCTCCCGGAGGTCCGCCGTGAGCGGATCGTAGCTGGCCAGCAGCGGCGCGACCGTCGCCCATTGCGCGTCCGTCAGGTCACTCGGGAAGCGACGGCCTCGATCCCGGTAAGTCTCACGATCTGCGTCCGTCCACATCGGCTTCTCCTCATGAAGCCAACGCGCCACTCTCCTGCCAAGTCAAACAGGCTCTCATGGAGGGTCTCCGGCGACGGAGACCTTCCGAATGGGCATTTTCCCGAGCGAGCCGAAGCAAAGCCCGCCTGACGAGGGTCTTGAAGCCATCGGCACGAAGCGCATCAGCGGGGCAGGCAGCGTAGATCCAAAAGGTCCTCAAGTGTAAGTGTCGCCCCAAAGACCAGCGGGCGCCAAGTCGGCATCGTGGCAAGCACCAGGGCTGACCCGAGCACCAGCCAAGGCAGACTTGACTTAAGGTTTGTCAAGACGGTCCGACGATCGACATTCATCTCGCCGGCCTCACTGCGCTTGCGGAGCTGCTTGTTCCACATGGCCGGCACGCATCAACCGCCAGCCAGCTGCCAGCATGGCCAGACCCCAGGCCAGGAACGCGAGATCCCAGTAGATCCATTGCTCCCGCGGCACGCGCTCGTTGACATGGTGCACACCGAGCAACTGATGGTCGATTAGGCCCTCGACGAAGTTGAAAAGGCCCCAACCAATGAGAAGGGCTCCTACAAAACTCTTGCTCGACCAGGCGAGGTGGCCGTTATGCCCGACGCGCCAGAAAATGAAGAGTCCGACGATGACGAAGACGTACGTAGCGCTGTGGAATATGCCGTCCCACAGCGTGTTCAGTTCGAGGTTCTGGACCGAGTTGATCGGATACCAGCTGCTCAGCATATGATGCCACTGCAGCACTTGGTGTAAGACGATACCGTCGAAGAAGCCTCCGAGGCCGAGACCGATCAGGATGCCCGCATGGACCGGAAATGAAGGCTGCTGAGATCGCGTCGCAACGATCATTCCGTCCTCCTGGCAGCGCTACGGCTTCAGCGGGTCGTCTTCCATCCGCGCGGCGGTTCGTCGGCGATCATTTGCCCAGCGCATGGATCTCGATCATCGGTCGGAATCCATGCAGCCTGATATTAGCCGATAACCACACGCTGCAAGATTAGAGCGGCAGCGGCGCCTGCTGCGCCAATGCTGAGCAGGACAATGCTGCTGAATTAATCATGATGATCCAGGCTTTTGCCGGCTCGGTGCTCGGCCCGATTCGTGACACGGCGTTCTGGACGATGCAGCTCGTGCGGAGGGTCAACGGAAGCTGCTGCCATCGGGCAGGGTTCAGGAACCATGGTTCTCTCCACCTCGTCCGATGACAACCAGGCCCCTCACCGGATGTTCATTGGCGGTCTGGGGCCCGTCTTGCGACGAACAGTTGAATCGGCCTTCGCATCGGCGGACAGGGCTCAACTCCACGGGAACAAAGGCCTGGACGCCGCTCTTTCCGGGGCAAGCGCTCCCCCGAAGTCCCGCCGGAAGAACCTACCGCGATGGGCAGGAGAATTCCCATGGCACAGCAGATCCCGACCAGCCCGAAGGCGCGCGCTGACAATCTGCAAAGCGCCGACGGCGTCCATGCTGTGACGCCGGACCTCGCTTATCGGCGTCTCGCCATCGTCAACGCGATCTTCGTCGGGTTCGAGGGCTCGGGCGATCGCGGCTGGGTGCTGGTCGATGCTGGAATCCCCGGCGCAAAGGCCGCGATCCGGAGCGCGGCGGAGACTCGCTTCGGACCAGAGGCACGGCCCGCCGCAATCGTGCTGACGCATGGCCATTTCGATCATGTCGGCGCGCTCGAGGATCTCGCCGCAGAATGGGACGCACCCGTCTGGGCGCACGCGCTGGAGCAGCCCTATCTCGACGGCAGCGCTGCCTATCCAGCCCCCGACCCGAGCGTCGGCGGCGGTTTGATGGCGCGGATCTCCCCGCTCTACCCGACGCGCCCCGTCGATGTATCGGACCGCTTGCGGATCCTACCCGAGGACGGCAGCGTCCCACCGCTGCCCGGCTGGCGATGGATCCACACGCCAGGCCACACGCCAGGTCATGTCGCGCTTTGGCGAGAGTGCGACGGTTCACTCATCGCAGGGGACGCGTTCATCACCACGGCACAGGAATCGGTCTATGCCGTCGCCACGCAGGGGCCGGAAATCCGTGGGCCACCGATGTACCTCACCGTGGACTGGCCGGCGGCCGGCGCCTCCGTGCACGCCCTTGCGGCACTTCGGCCGGAGCGTGCGATCACCGGTCATGGCCGACCACTTGGCGGCCCCGACCTGCGCCGCGGCCTCGACGCGCTCGCGCAGGAATTCGAGCGGATCGCAGTGCCGCGCAAGGGGCGCTACGTCGACCGGCCAGCTCGGGTGGAGGACGGCTCAGCATACCGTGCCCCGTGAAGTGGGCTCGGCCTCTGTCCTCGCTTCAGCCTAGCCCCCTCCGGTCCCCGCTAATCCTCTGCGATTGATCTGCACAAGATCGAGACGCCGACCTCCTTCATCACGCTGGCCTTGAGTTCGGCCTACAGAACTGTCGTCCTAACAATGCCGCGCGGGCCATCATTGGAAAGTCGGTGACAGGTGTTGTCACGCGCTCGAGCAGCCTACCGGCCTGCCGTCTCGCATAAGAACCGGAGCACCTCGCCCGAGATTTCGCGGGCCAGGAAGCCGATCGGACCAACCGACGCGGCGAGGCGCTTGCCGGCTTCCCCGTGCAGGAACACGCCACATAGAGCGGCTGCAGCCGGTGCCAGCCCGCGCGCGAGCAGGCCGACGTCGAGGCCGGCCAAGGCATCGCCCGAGCCCGACGTCGGCCTTCTCGACCAGATGGACCATACCATCTCCACCTTCTCGGCTTGCAAGGTGGCACGGCTCGCTTCTGAGACGATTTGGGGCGCCGACAGGCGGACAGCTTGGTCGAGGCCGGGCTGGCCACGAGCGAGGACGACGTCGAGGGATATGCCCGGCAGATCGATGCCCTTCATCAGGAGCCGCAGCGGCGCGACCTCGCCTGGCGCCTCGGCCTGGACGAGCAGGTCATCGACGAGCAGCTCAGGCTGGCCGAGATGCGCAACTTCATCGAGGCGCTCACCCGGCTCGGCCGCGAGGGGCTGCTGGCTGTTGATAGGTAGGGTCGGTCGGCGCCTCCACAGAACGCCGCCTGAAGGCCGCCGTTGCCTGAGGCCGCGGCGCCTTGTGCCGGCTCCGTAGGCATTGTGCAACGTGCGTGCCGAGTTCCGATGCAACTGCCCCAAGACGATACCAATCGCCCCCAAGCCGAGGCATTCAGGGCCTTCATCCGCGACGCCGGCTTTCCGTGCGTCGGCGCCAAGTCGGCGCTGTCGAAGGGCCAGATGCGGATCCTGGTCGCCCGCAATATCACCTCGGCCTGGGACGACATGAGAATCTACCCGGCGCTGATGGCTTTCGCGGCGCGGTACCGCCGGCGGCCCGACCTGTTCCAAAGCTTCGCCGTCATCTTCGAGGGACCGGGCGACCTCGACGAGGAGGGCTTCGAGCAGCACCTCTGGGACCGTGTGCAGTCGCTCGCTGACAAGGACGCTTGGCTCGGCCATCCTTGGGACGGCCGGGTCGCCCAGGAGCCGGACAGCCCGCACTTCTCGCTGAGCTTCGCCGGCGAGGCGTTCTTCGTGGTCGGCCTGCACCCGAACGCGAGCCGGCCCGCGCGGCGTTTCTCCTCGCCAGCCCTTGTGTTCAACCTGCACGCCCAGTTCGAGCAGCTCCGAGAGGCGGGCCGCTACGAGAAGCTGCGCTCCTCCATCCTGCAGCGGGACGAGGCGCTCGCCGGCTCAGTGAACCCGATGTTGGCCCGGCACGGCGAGGCGTCGGAGGCGCGCCAGTACAGCGGCCGGGCCGTCGGCGAGGGGTGGCGCTGCCCTTTCCGGCCGCGCGGCGCGAACGCCGGGGGCGCCGATGTGCGCTAACGCCGTCCACGAGATTGCGCCGCGCTCGGGGGTGGCCTTCACCCTCGACAGGGGCGACCGCCTCACCGTCATCGACCCACGCGGCGAGCAGGTGGCCGACCTCCTGGCCTTCAACCGCCACGACCTTGACGAGGTGATCTCGTCCGGGCGCACGCTCGACTATGCGAGCCGCATCTACCTGACGACCGGCGACCCGCTCTACTCGAACCGATCCAACGTGCTGCTGCGCATCGTCGAGGACACGGTCGGCCGGCACGACTTCCTGCTCACGCCGTGCTCGTCCGACACGTTCCGCATCATCTACGGTGACGCGGATCCGCACCGTGGCTGCTTCGGCAACCTCGCCCACGCGCTCGCCCCGTTCGGCGTTGCGCCCGACCGCATCCCGGTGGCGTTCAACTGCTTCATGAACGTGCCCGTCGATGGCGCCACGGGCGCCTTCACGGTCAAGCCGCCGCTCAGCCGGGCCGGCGACCGCATCACCTTCGAGGCCGAGACCGACCTCCTCATCGGCCTGACCGCCTGTTCGGCGCTTCAGTCGAACAACGGCAGCTTCGAGCCGATCCACTACCGGATCGAGCAGGCCCGCGAGGGCGGGCGCCCAGGAGACGACAGGGGCGAAAGTAGCGCAGGCCGAAACGCTTCGGCGTCTGGAGCGTAGCCATGTCGGGCCTCCTTCGGGGGCGACACGGAGCGAACCGGACATGGCGCACAAGCCGCTGCGCGAGCAGGTCATCGTTGTCACCGGCGCGTCGAGCGGCATCGGCCTGGCGACCGCGCGCATGGCCGCGGAGCGCGGGGCTCGCGTGGTGCTCGCCGCCCGCAGCGAGGACGTGCTCGCACGCATCGCCGCCGAACTCGGACCGAAGGCCGCCTACGTCGTCGCCGATGTGGGCCGGTGCGAGGACGTCCAGGCCATCGCCGACAAGGCCGTGGCGAAGTTCGGCGGCTTCGACACCTGGGTCAACGTCGCCGGCCTGACCGTCTACGGTCCCTTGCGCGAGATCGCCTACGAGGACCACGAGCGCCTGATCCGGACCAACCTCTGGGGCACGGTGAACGGCTCGCTTGTCGCCGTGGAGCACCTGCGCCAGCACGGGGGTGCACTAATCAACGTCGGCAGCATCGCCTCCGACCTCGCCTTCCCATTTCAGGGTCTCTACGCGACCTCCAAGCACGCGGTGAAGGGCTTCACCGACACCCTGCGCATGGAACTCATCGCCGAGGGCGCGCCGGTCTCGGTCACCTTGGTGAAGCCCGCTTCCATCGACACGCCCCTGCCGCAGCGCGCCCGCAACTACATGGACCGCGAGCCGACGCTGCCGCCGCCGATCTACCCGCCGGAGGAAGTGGCCAACGCCATCCTGCACGCCGCCGTGCATCCGCAGCGCGACATCTTCGTGGGCGGCGGCGGCAAGCTGTTCGTGATGGGCAAGGAGTTCGCGCCGGGAGCCTACGACGAGCTCGCCCCGGCCATCATCGCCCTGCAGAAGCGTACCGAGGAGCCACGCAACCCAAAGGGCGCCCTGCATGCTCCCCGGCACGCCGGCGAGGTCCGCGGCGACCCACCAGTCTACGTCATGCGCACCAGCGCTTACACCCGGGCGACCCTGCACCCGCTGGCGACCGCCGGCGTGCTCGCCGCCGGCCTGGCCGCGACGGCAGCGGTCATCCTCGGAACGCGGCCGAGGCCGCGCCGCCCCTGACCGAGCACCGGCTCCTCCCCAACACCGAAACCCTACGAACGGAAGCGTCCGACCATGAAAGCACTCACGTGGCAGAGCCGAGGCAAGATCACCTGCGAGACCGTGCCGGACCCAAAGATCGAGCACGGGCGCGACGTCATCATCAAGGTGACCGCCTGCGCCATCTGCGGCTCAGACCTGCACCTCATGGGCGGGTTCATGCCGACCATGGAATGCGGCGACATCCTCGGCCACGAGACCATGGGCGAGGTCATCGAGGTCGGACGTGACAACCACAAGCTCAAGGTCGGCGACCGCATCGTGGTGCCCTTCACCATCTGCTGTGGCGAGTGCCGGCAGTGCAAGTGGGGCAACTGGAGCTGCTGCGAGCGCACCAACCCGAACGGCAAGCTGCAGGCCGAGACCTACGGCTATCCCCTGGCCGGCCTGTTCGGCTTCTCACACATCACCGGCGGCTACGCCGGCGGGCAGGCCGAGTACCTGCGCGTGCCCTACGCCGACGTCGGGCCCATCGTCGTCCCCGAGAACCTCACCGACGAGCAGGTGCTGTTCCTGAGCGACATCTTCCCAACCGCCTACCAGGCTGCCGAGCACTGCGATATCGGCCCGGAGGACACCGTCGCCATCTGGGGCTGCGGCCCGGTCGGCGTGCTCGCGGTGAAGTGCTGCTACCTGCTGGGCGCCAAGCGCGTCATCGCCATCGACAGCGTGCCCGAGCGCTTGGCGCTCGCACGCGAGGCCGGCGCGGAGACCATCGACCTGTCGAAGGAGAACGTGCAGGACACGCTCACGGAGATGACAAAGGGCCTTGGCCCGGACTCGGTCATCGAGGCGGTCGGAATGGAGTCTCACGGTGCCGACACCAAGCTCCAGAAGGTCTCGTCCGCGATCATGGAGCACACGGTCAGCCTGGAGCGGCCCTTCGCGCTCAACCAGGCCATCCTTGCCTGCCGCCCCGGCGGCAACGTCTCGATGCCCGGCGTCTTCGCTGGCCCGGTCGGGCCGGTGGCGCTCGGCGTGCTCATGAACAAGGGCCTGACCCTGAAGACGGGCCAGACCCACATGGTGCGGTACATGAAGCCGCTCCTGGAGCGCATCCAAGAGGGCGAGATCGACCCCTCCTTCATCATCAGCCACCGCTCGACGAACCTCGAGGAGGGCCCGGCCCTCTACGAGGCGTTCCGCAACAAGACCGACAACTGCACCAAGGTGGTGTTCAAGCCGCACGGCTGACGCCGCCCGGGTCACGGCCGGGAACGGCCTCAACGCACGAAGGCACGGATGCCGGACAACACGCGCGACCTCGCCCTGGTCTTCGCCGGCGGCAATGCCGTCGGCGCCTATCACGCCGGGACCTACGAGGCGCTGCACGGCCACGGGCTTCGGCCCGACTGGGTCGTGGGCGCCTCGATCGGTGCGGTGACCGCCGCCATCGTCGCGGGCAATGCCCCCGAGGACAGGGTCGCCAAGCTCCGGGCGTTCTGGGACGAGGCGACCCAGGCCACGGGCCCGAGCCCGACCGGGCTGCTCAAGCCGCGCCAGATCTACAACGGGCTCCATGCCCTCCTGGCGCTCGCCTGGGGGCGCCCGAGCATCTTCGGCCATCGTCTGCCCGGCCTATGGTCGGCCCTGCCATGGGTGCCGAACGACGTCGCCCTGTTCGACAATCGGCCGCTTCTCCGGACCTTGGAGCGCCTCGTCGACTTCGAGCGGCTGAACCAGGGCGGCACGCGCCTGACGGTGGGCTGCGTCGATATCGAAACCGGCGAGGAGGTCTACTTCGACACCGCCCGCCAGGTGGTCCGGCCCGAGCACATTCTCGCCAGCACGGCCATCCTGCCCGCCTTCCCGCCCGTGGAGGTGAACGGGCGCGTCCTGTGCGACGCGGGCTACACGAACAACCTGCCACTCGACCCCCTGTTCGAGACCGAGCCGCAGCGGGACCTCCTCTGCATCGCCTCGGACCTGTTCTCCCTGCGCGCGCCACGTCCGGCCTCCCTCGACGCGGTGCTGGAACGGGCCAACGACCTCATCTTCGCCAGCGCGCCGCGCCGGGCGATTGCGGGCCTCAGGCGCGAGTACGAACTGCGGGAGAGGCTCGATCCCGCGGGACCGGCGGTGACGTTGCTCCACCTCGTCTACCAGGCCGGCGCCGACGAGCTCGCGGCCAAGAGCTTCGACTTCTCGCCGTCCTCGATCCACGACCGCTGGGCCGCGGGCAGACGCGATGCGATGCGGGGCTTGGCCCTGCTGGCGTCGGGCGGGCGCGGGAGTGGCCGCTTCGAGTACCTCGGCCTCCCCGATAGCCTCGACACAACGAAGGCCGCAGGGCCTCCGACGGCTTCCCCGGTGGCGTAGCGCCCGCAGTTCTGCAGGTATGCGAAGAACGCGGTCGTGGGCAACGGCTACCTGGAGCCGGCCACGCAGGTGCTCACCAAGCCGTTCGTGATGGAGGCGCTGGCCTCGCGGATCCGGGACATGATCGAGGCGTGACGCTGGCAGGCGCAGGCATGGGGCATCTTGGTGACTCTGAGCGAGGGCCGGTTCCGCCTCCCGTGAACCGGCTTGCCTGACAGACGTTGCCGGACACTGGGGAGGACGATCACCACATGCTGCAGCGCTGGCCGAGCCGGTTGTGGATCGTGCGGCACGGCGAGAGCGCCGGAAACGTCGCCGCTGACGCCGCGTACGGTGCGAGCTTGGCGCGGATCGACATCGCCGAGCGGGATGTCGACGTGCCGCTCAGCGCGCATGGAGAACGACAGGCCGACGCCGTCGGACGCTGGTTCGCCGACATGCCGGAGGACGAGCGTCCCGAGACGGTGCTGACCTCGCCGTACCTTCGGGCCAGGCAGACTTCCCAGCGCATCCGCGCCGCGGGCGGCCTGATCGAGGGCGCGCCGGACTCGCTCGTCGACGAACGCCTGCGCGAGAAGGAGCTCGGCATCCTCGATCGGCTGACCCGGGCGGGGGTCGAGCAACTGCATCCCGAGCAGGCCGAGATGCGCCGGCGCCTGGGTAAATTCTACCACCGCCCACCGTCCGGAGAGAGCTGGTGCGACGTCATCCTGCGCCTGAGGAGCGCGCTGGACACGGTCTCCTTGCACCACGGGGAGCGGCGGGTGCTCATCGTCGCGCACCAAGTCGTGGTGCTGTGCCTGCGCTACCTGATCGAGGAGATGACCGAGGCCGAGATCCTGGCCATCGACGCCGCGGGCGACGTCGCGAATTGCTCGGTGACGGAGTACGCCTTCCAGCCAGAAGCGAGCACCACCGGCAAGCTGGTGCTGGAGCGCTACAACTTCGTCGCGCCTGTCGCCGAGGGTGGAGCGCCAGTCACCTTCGAGCCAGACGCGAACGTGGCCGCCCGATGACGCACGAGATCCTCACCGCGGACAGCCTCAAGGCGTTCCCGCTTCCGGTGCAGCACGAGGGCAGCAAAGACGAGCGCGGGACCGCGCTGGTGATCGGGGGATCCCGCTCGGTTCCGGGCGCCGCCCTGCTGGCTGGCGTCGCCGCCCTGAGGGCGGGGGCGGGCAAGCTGAAGATTGCCACCGTCGAGAGCAGGGCCGCCGGCATGGGGCTGGCGGTGCCCGAGGCCATGGTCGTCGACCTCCCTGAGACGCCGGAGGGCGGCATCGACGGCGAACGGGCAGCAGACTGCCTGCGCAAGGTGATCAAGGGCTGTGACGCCCTGCTGATTGGTCCCGGCCTGATCGAAGACGGCCCAACCGCGAAGTTGGCCGTGGAACTACTGGAGGAGCTGCCGGATGCGTCCTTCATCCTCGACGCGGCCGCGGTCTGCGGGCTGGCCCCAAAGGCCGACGACGTCCGCCGGCACGAGGGACGGGTGGTGGTCACGCCGCATGCCGGCGAGATGGCGCAGTTGCTGAATCGGAGTCGGGAGGCTGTCGAGGCCGACCCGCTCGACGCGGCGCTCGCGGCTGTCGATCTTCTGCGGGCCGTCGTCGTAATGAAGGGTGCCCAGACCTGGATCGTAGAGCCGAAAGGCGCGCGTTGGCACTACGAGGGCGGCGGCGTCGGCTTGGCGACGTCCGGTTCGGGGGACACCCTGGCCGGCATCATCGTCGGGCTCCTCGCGCGTGGGGTGGCACCGTTGGCCGCGGCGCTGTGGGGCGTGCTCCTGCACGGTGAGGCCGGCAAGCGCCTGGCCGCCTCTGTCGGCCCGGTCGGATTCCTCGCCCGGGAACTCCCCGGCGAGGTGCCGCGCTTGCTTCGCGAGACGGCCTCTTAGAGCCGCTGCGCCGCCTTGGCGAGCTAGCCGGCTCCTGCGGTGCGGCAGAGAAGCCGAATGCCGGAACGAGGCCCCGCTCAATGCTTCGCTTCCGTGCCGGACGAGTGCGAGCGCGGCCTCGGCATCACCGCGCCGGAGCACCTCGAAGTCCTTGCCTACGAGCCGGTTGTCGTGACCGAATATGGCGTACGCGCCAATGATTTACGACGTGCTGAGCTATCCGGCCGCCGACCCACGCTGCATCATACGCTGGGGCTTGCCAGGAGATTTCGCACCAAACTCCGGCCGACTTGATGCGTTGCCCAGATCTGTTGTGACGGCTAGCAGAATTGCACAATGCCCGCTCCCAGAAGCGAGGCCGACGTTCCTGAGCCGGACGTGAAAAGTCTGAAAAGGGTCGGGAGTTGGCAGGTCGATTGTTCGGCATTGCGCTCCATTGCTGTCGTCCAAGAGTTTCTGTCGTCAACTCCAAAGCGGAAATCTCTCACGCCTCCATGGCCGCCTTCACCCCCTCCGGCCGCATTAGCAGGTCGCGCAGTCGCACGAGGGCGGTTCGGCGGATCGCATTGGCGAGCGCAGCGCCAGTGGGGCCTCGCGGCTTCCCCCGTGCCGAGAAAGGGCTCGCCCGGCCGACCGATGAGGTGCACGTCAAGGCTGTCGGGTGTCCGCCGTCAGCATCTCTGAGACAGGTCGAGGGTCTTCACGACCGGAGGATGTCTGGTTCAGCCGCGCCACCTCCGGTATGGGGCACGGTGGCCTCTCGGATCGGCTACATCATCCGCATGCGCAGGTTGAACAGCACGACGAGGGTGCCGCCCACCATCAGGGCAATGATGAGGGTGGAGAACAGGATCAGTTGAAGGTCGTCGCGGGCCGAACGCTTCAGGTCGATGTGCAGGAAGCAGCGGAAATGGACCACGGCCTGGACCAGGGCCAAGCCGAAGACGAGGCCGAGCGCCGTCGCGCCGGCCGCCCATCGCCACGTCACGACCGCGAAGGCGGCGCAGGTCAGCAGCAGCGCCAGGACGTATCCGATGCCGTAGGTGAGGAGGTCGCGCCGCCGGGAATGGCGCGCGTCGGCGGACCGCACCGAGGGGCAGGCCTCGTGCGCGATCTGCTCCGGCCGTGGCGGAGGGCCAGCTGACACGGCCCGCGCGAGCCCGATCAAGCCGGCGGCACCGAGGGCCCTGAGCAGCACCGCGCCCCGCGATGGTCCCTGCCGCGTCATGCGAGCGTTCCCTGCAGGTAGACCACCGAAAAAATCGCGATCCAGACGATGTCGAGGAGGTGCCAGAACAGGCCGAGCTTCAGCAGGTTCAGCTTGAACCTCGCGTCGGTCCCGAACACCGCGATCTGCGCCAGCATCACCACGATCCAGAGGCAGCCCGCCGCAACGTGCAGGCCGTGCGTCGGCACCAGGGCGAAGAAGGCCGAGAGGAACCCGCTGCGGTCCGGCGTCGCCCCGTCGGCGAACATCGTGCGGAAATCGCCGATTTCGAAACCGAGGAAGGCGATCCCGAGCGTCAGCGTCACGCTGAGCCAGAGTACGAGGCCGGTCCGGCCCCGATCGTATTTCAGGGCGATCGAGGCGAGGCCGAAGGTCAGGCTGCTCGTCAGCAGGATCAGCGTCTCGACGAAGGTCGGCCCGATCTTGAACGCGTCCTGCGGGCCCGGCGCACCGGCGGTCGCCGTAAGTTGGGTGCCGTAGATCGCAAACAGCAGCGCGAACAGGATCGCGTCGCTCATCAGGAAGAGCCAGAAGCCGTAGAGGCCGGTCGCGGCCTCCCCCGGCTCCAGCGCGTCGGTGTCGAGGAGGTTCAGCCCGACATGCCGGAGTTGCGGCTCACCCGCGCGTGCGCTCATACCGGCACCTGCGGCGGGAAGGGCCGGGCGAGTCCGAGATTGGCCGGCTCGGTCTCGCGTTCGCGCGGCACGGGCTGAACTGTGTGGGCCCGGTCGAGCCAGCGCCGGTCGGTCGCCTCGACCTCGGAGGCCGGAATCGTCCGGTGGATGTCGCGCACGAAGCTGCGGGCGACGACCGGGATCCAGATGCCGAGGAATCCGAGGATGCTCAGCCAACCGATATGCCAGACGAGGCCGAAGGCGCAGACCGTGGCGGTGAGGCCGACCAGCGGTCCGACCCAGCTGTTCCTGGGCATCACGATGTCGTCGTATCGCTCCGGCCGCCGGTAGGCCTCCCCGCGCTCCTTTCGCCAGTAGAACGGGTCGAGCCGATCGACCTGCGGGATCGTGGCGAAGTTATATTCGGGCGGCGGCGCCGAGACCGACCATTCGAGGCTGCGCGCATCCCAGGGGTCGCCCACCGGCACGCGGTTGACGTCCCGGTCGCGCACGCTGACCCAGAGCTGCACGAACAGGCTGACGAGGCCGGCGAGCAGCAGGAAGGCGCCGCAGACCGCGACGAGGAGCCAGGGACGGTAATCGGGCTCGAACAGGGCCTGGCTGCGGCGCGCCATGCCGCCGAGCCCGAGCACGTAGAGCGGCATGAAGGCGAGGTAGAAGCCGCTCACCCAGCAGCCGAAGGCGATCTTGCCCCAGACTTCCGACAGGCGGAAGCCGAAGGCCTTGGGGAACCAGTACAGGTAGCCGGCGATCATGCCGTAGAGCAGCCCCGGGATCAGCATGTTGTGGAAATGCGCGACGAGGAACACGGTATTGTGGACCACATAGTCGATCGGCGGGATCGCGAGCATGATGCCGGTGAGGCCGCCGAGGACGAAGGTGACGATGAACGCGAGCGCGAACAGCATCGGCGCCGTGAACCGGACTTCGCCACGAAACATCGTCCAGATCCAATTGTAGATCTTGACGCCCGTTGGGATCGAGATCGTCATCGTCGCGATCCCGAAGACGGCGTTGACGTCGGCGCTCTGGCCCATGGTGAAGAAGTGGTGCAGCCAGACCGTGAACGACAGCACGCCGATCGCCATCGTGGCGACGGCGAGCGACTTGTAGCCGTAAAGCTCCTTCGACGAGAAGGCCGAGATGACTTCCGAGAAGACACCGAAGGCGGGCAAGATGAGGATGTAGACCTCCGGATGGCCGAACAGCCAGAAGAGGTTCACGTAGTTCATCATGTTGCCGCCGAGATCGTTGGTGAAGACGTGGAAGTCGAGGTAACGATCAAGGGCGAGGAGAGCGGTCGCGAGCGTCAGCGGCGGGGTCGCGAAGATCATCAGGATCGCGGTGCAGAGCGCGGTCCAGCAGAAGAGCGGCATGCGGGTGAGATGCAGGCCGGGGCAGCGCTTCTTGTAGACCGTCGCGGCGATGTTGATTCCGGACATGGTCGTGCCGAGCGAGGCCAGGGTGATGGCCCAGATCCAGTAATCCGGACCGACACCGGGCTGGAACGCCTTGCCGGTATAGGGTGGGTAGCCAGACCATCCGCCGGTCGAGAACTCGCCGACCGCGAGCGAGATCATCACGAGGCCGGCCCCGCCCGCCGTCAGCATCAGGCTGATCGAGTTCAGGAGCGGAAAGGCGACGTCGCGCGCGCCGATCTGCAACGGCACGACGTAGTTGATCAGCCCGGTCAGGAACGGCATCGCCATGAAGAAGATCATGATGGTGCCGTGGGTGCTGAAGAGCTGCGCGAAGTGCTCCGGCGCGACGATGCCGGGGGCGTCGACCGCGAGCGATTGCTGCGCGCGCATCAGCACCGCCTCGACCAGGGCTCGGCTGAGCATCACCCCGGCCAGCACGACGTACATGATGCCGATCTTCTTGTGATCGAGGCTCGTCAGCCAGTCGCGGAACAGCCGGCCCCACCATCGCTGCCACGTCAGCAACGCCACGAGGGCGAACGCGCCGACGACCACGAGCGCACCGGCGAACGCGCCGATGAGTTCGCTGACGGTGGGGTCTTCCCAGGCCCGCACGAACGGGAACGCCCGCAGGTTCAGGCGGCCGAACAGGGTGAGCCAGTGACCGCCTTCGCTCATGGGGCGTGATGTCCGTGGGCGGCGTGCAGGCCCGGATCGTTTTGGCCGAGGATCGATCGGAACAGGCCCGGCGCGACCGATCCGAATAGGATCGGCTCGGCCTGAATCGAGCGGGTGGCCAACACCGCGTAGGCGGCCGGGTCTAGCGTCCTGCCCCCGGCGCGCGCCCGCGCGATCCAACTCGCGTAGTCGTCGTCCGACTGCGCCAGGACGGCGAACTTCTGGTTCTGGAAGCCCGTGCCGTTGAACTGCGTGTTCTCGCCGCGGAAGCGGCCGGGCGCGTCGGCCGCGAGGTTGAGCTGCGTCGTCATGCCGGCCATCGCGTAGATCTGCCCGGCGAGCCGCGGCACGAAGAACGACTGCATGACCGTGCCGCTCGTGAGCGTAAGACAGACCGGACGCCCTGCCGGAAAGGCGAGCTCATCGACGCTCGCCACGCCCTCTTCGGGATAGATGAACAGCCATTTCCAATCGAGCGCCACGGCCTGGACCTCGATCGGGGAATGCCGCGAGGCCAGCGGCTTGTAGGGATCGAGCGCGTGCGTATCGCGCCATAGGAACACCGCGAGCACGACCACGATGATCGTCGGCGGGATCCAGATCAGGCCTTCGAGCGGCCAGTTGAACCCCCATTGCGGGCGATAGGCGCTCTTGGTGTTCGACAGCCGGTAGTGCCAGGCGAAGATCGGCGTCAGCAGCAGGACCGGGGCGGCGACGAAGACCAGGATTGCGCAGACGAGCAGGAACAGGCTGCGCGTCTGATCCGCGATCGGGCCGGCGGCACCGAGCATGCCGTGATCAAGCACGCTGCAACCGCCGAGCGGCAGCAGCGCGAAGACGGCGGAGGAGGAGGCGAGGCGCGCGACCGACCGGTCCCAGCTGCCCCGTCCGACGGATAGCGTGTACGGGAGAGCCGTCTCAGGCATAGCGGCTCCGTCCATGTCGATCCATGAGAAGAACGCTCATTTCCACGATCAGGCTGGCGAAACGGCTCGGCGGGCTCACAGCCGCGCCGCGATATGCTCAGCTTGCAACTCTTGGCCTTCCTTATCCGTCAGGACAACATGGACGCCCTCGCGGAGCAGGTGTTCGGCGGTCGAGCGACCCCTGCCCGACTTGGCGCCCGTGACGACAGCGACACGCCCCTTGATGCCGAGATCCATGGCTGCCTCCTTGGGAAGACGGTTCCAGGTCTAACTGGGTCGAACAATCGGTGTTGATGGACGACCTGACCATGCTCAAGCAGTTCGGCGCAGCTGGTGACTACGCCTCGATCAAATACGTCCGTACATCCCGGCGGACGAAGCCACAGCGATGCGGGCGCCGGGATGAGTGATCAGGCGGTGCCATTACCGCCAGTGGCGCCGTAGACCTCGCCGGTGACGTAGCTCGCCTCCTGGCTTGCCAGGAACACGTAGACCGGCGCCAGCTCCACCGGCTGGCCGGGTCGGCCCAGCGGCACTTCGGAGCCGAACTTCTCGACGTTCTCCTGCGGCTGGCCGCCCGAGGGCTGCAGCGCCGTCCAGAACGGACCGGGCGCCACCGCGTTCACGCGGATGCCCTTGGCCACCTGCTGCTTGGCCAGCGCCTTCGAGAAGGCGACGATGCCGGCTTTCGTCGTGGCGTAGTCCACCAGGATCTGCGGCGGGTTGTAGGCCACCACCGAGGCGGTGTTGATGATAGAAGCGCCCGCCGGCATGTGCGGCAGGGCGGCCTTGGTGATCCAGAACATGGCGTAGAGGTTGGTCTTCAGCGTCCGGTCGAACTGCTCGTCCGTGATGTCAGCGATATCCTTCTGGTTGGTCTGCTTGCCGGCGTTGTTGACGAGGATGTCGAGGCCACCCAGCTCGCTCACCGCCTTCCGGACCAATGCCTCGCAGAACGCCTTGTCGGTGATGTCGCCCGGCAGCAGCATCGCCTTCCGGCCCTCGGCCTCGATCAGCTTGGCGACCTCCTGTGCGTCGGGCATCTCCTCCTCGACGAAGCTGAGGGCCACGTCGGCACCCTCCCTGGCGAAGGCGATGGCGGCCGCGCGCCCGATCCCGGAATCGGCGCCGGTGACGAGGGCCTTGCGCCCCTCCAGCCGGCCGTGGCCGCGATAGCTGGTTTCGCCGTGGTCGGGCCTGGGCTTCATCGCCTGCGCAAGGCCCGGCGCCTCTTGCGGCTGCCGCTTGAACGGCGGCTGTGGGTACTGCATGCGGGGATCCTGCATCTTCAGGCGCAGGTCCGGGGCGTCCGTCATCTGGTTTTCCATGGCGCCGGCTTGGCCGGAGCAGCGCACGCGGCGCGGTTCAGGGAAGGCGCTGCCCGGGTATCGGGCCAATCACTGCCCCGCGAGACGGTTCCGGTGGCCGTCGGGGGAGTCATCGCCACACCCGACCCTGGGGTCGGACCTGCGTCCTCGTCCGCATTCAAGGCTTGCGACAGATCATTTGCCCCCTCGGCTTTGCGCCGGACGTCCACTCTCCCAACCCTCAAGCCTCGAAGCGGGCATTCCGCATACGGCCATCATCAGCCGCTCGTGCCATCAAACAGACGACTCGGAAGCGGACGTCACCAGGGCCTGCTTTGGGTCGTTATGATGAAAAACTCCGAGTCAGTCCGCCAAGCGTTGCCCAGCACAGGTAACCGGAGAATTTTTGTCCCTTGTCGGCGTTGCAACGCCGCGACATCTGCGTATCCTGAATGATTTAGAAGTCGGATATTCTTCAAAAGCCGGGGCTAGCGGTGCTGATGCGGGCCGATACCGAGTTTTTCAACCAAATGGTCAGGTCAGAATTCGCGGTCCTCCTGCCCGACACCGACGCGGAGGGGGCGCAGTGCATCGCTCAAGGCATCCACGAGGCGGTGGCGGGACTTGCCGTCTCGTCGGCCGGCCTCGGTCCCGGTTCCGTGACGGTGAGCATCGGCCTGGCCGCCGAAGCCAGCGCCCGCAACGGCGGCACGGGCGACCTCTACCGCAAGGCGGACACGGCGCTCTACGAGGCCAAGGCCGGAGGTCGAAACCAGACCCGCCGGGCGACGGCCACCGACACGAGGCGTGAGAAGGCGGCCTGATATCCTGGGGCGCCGCGGCCGCCGGCAGCCCTCAGCGGTCGGAAGCCTGACGCTCAGGAAAGCACTCGGCGGCCAAGTTCAGCCGCACGGTGCAGAGTTCCGCGCCGCGCTCGTCACGGACGATGGCCAGGAAGTCGCGCTTGCCGTCGTGGGGCGGCGCTTCCCGGCCGATGTCGGGCAGGGCCGCAATCGCCGCGTCGCGCGCGGCCTGCAGGCTCTCGTATTCTTGGCCCTCCTCGTCCTTCAGCCACATCTCACCGTCCTGAAAGTCGAGGAAGTAGCGGGGCATCGCGACGTGGTAGCTTGAGGGGAGCGGTTCGTGCGAACCTAGAAACCCTTCGGCGCCGGATGGTTGCATGCGTTGACGGGCGTTTCCGCAGCTCTTCGCCAAGCCGATGTGAATCGCCGGTCTTCCGGCCTTTTGTGCACTTATGAACTGACAGCGAAACGAGCGTTGCGGTAATGGTTGCGCCCGAGCCACCCGACACCGCCCTTCGCCGCTCCGCCATGCTCCCCGACGTCGATGCACTCCTCAGCGGCAACCTCCTGCTTGGCGCCCTGCGGCTCCCCGACCAGGCGCTCATCAAGCCACACCTGGAGCTGAGGGAGTACCGGCGCGGGGACGTGCTGTTCGACGCCGGCGAGAACGTCGGCCACATCACCTTCCCGCTTGGCCCGTGCGTGGCGGCCCTCCTCATCGGGCTGCAGGACGGGCGTGCCGTCGAGACGGCGACCGTTGGGCACGAGGGCGCGGTCGGCGGCGTTGTGAGCCAAGGCTCGCTGCCGGCCTTCAGCCGGGCCGTCGTGCAGATCCCCGGCTCGGTGCTGCGCATCGAGGCCGCAGTGCTGCAGCAGATCAAGCAGACCTCGCCGGGCCTGCGCAACCTGATCACCCGCTATTCCGATTGCCTGCTCGCACAGGTGCTGCAGTCGGTGGCCTGCAACGCCAGCCACACCATCGAGGCCCGCTGCGCCCGCTGGCTGCTCGGCTTGCAGGACCGGCTCGGCAGCGACGTGCTGCCCGTCACGCACGAGGTGCTGGCCGAGCTCCTGGGCGTGCAGCGCTCCTACCTGACGCGCACGCTCCGGACCCTGCAGCAACAGGGCCTGATCCAGGTGCGGCGCGGGCGCATCATCATCCAGAGCCGTCCCGCCGTTGAGGCGACTGCCTGCGAGTGCCACGGTGCGGTCAAGCGTCACTTCGAGACCGTGCTGGGGGCCGTCTACAACGCCTCCGGCACGCTGGTGTCGCTGCGACCCGCGCCGGCCTGCGACAAGCCCCTGCCCCAGGCCGTCTAAGGGGACGGGCCCCGATGGAACGGAATGCAGTCCCCGGACGTGACCCTGCAATGGGGCAATCGAGCCATTCGACCGGCGAGGGTGCACGACTGCGGGCGCTCGCCGGCTACGACATCCTCGACACGCCGCGCGAGCGGGAGTTCGACGACATCGCGGAGCTCGCCGTCGAGATCTGCGGCACACCCATCGCGGTGGTGAACTTCATCGGCGACGGCCGGCAGTTCTTCAAGGCCGAGGTCGGGCTTGGGGTGCGCGAGACCCCGCTGGAGACCTCGTTCTGCCGCCAGGCCATCCTGCATAGCGATTTCCTGTACGTGCCCGACGCGGCCCGCGACCCCCGCTTTGCCTGCAATCCGCTCGTGACCGGCGAGCCGGGCCTGCGCTTCTACGCGGGCGCGCTGCTCAAGACCGAGGACGGCCATCCGGTCGGCACGGTCTGCGTGCTCGACACGAAGCCGCGCGCGCTCTCGGAGCGGCAGCAGGCCGGCCTGCGGCGCCTCGCCCGACAGAGCATGGCGCTGCTGGAGGCCCGCCGAAGCGCCCGCGCCCAGCAGATCCAGAAGGAGCTGCAGGGACGCATCCTGGACAGCGCCACGGACTACGCCATCATCGCCATGGACCGAAGCGGTCGGGTCACCCGGTGGAGCGCGGGGGCCGAACGCGTCCTCGGCTGGCGCGAGGAGGAGATGCTGGGCGACCCCGCCCACGTATTCTTCACGCCCGAGGACCGCGAGGCTGGGTGTCCCGAGATCGAGATGGAGCTGGCGCTGAAGGACGGCTTCGCGCCCGACGAGCGCTTGCACCTGCGCAAGGGCGGCGAGCGGTTCTGGGCCATTGGCGAGATGATGCCGCTGAGGGCCGCCGACGGCTCCGTTCAGGGCTTCGTCAAGATCCTGCGCGACCGGACCCGGCAGCGCGCGGAGGCGGCGGAGCGGGAGGCCAGCGAGCTGCGCTTCCGCTCCCTCGTCGAGGTCAGCCCGCAGGTGGTCTGGTTCGGGGATGCCGCCGGCAACATCACCTACTGCAACCCGACCTGGTACGCGTACACCGGGCTCACCCCGGGCGACACCGGCGGCGACGGCTGGGCCGGGGTGATCCATCCGGACCACCGCGAGCGTGTGCTCGGCATCTGGAAGCATGCGGTCGCGACGAAAGGGCCTTACGAGGTCGAGATCCCGTTCCGCCGAACCTCGGATGGTGCGTACCGCTGGTTCCTGGCGCGCGGCAAACCCGTGCGCGGCGAGGCCGGCCAGGTCGAGAGCTGGATCGGCATCGCCATCGACATCCACGACCGGCGCCAGGCGGAGGACGACCTGCTTCAAGCCCGCGAGCAGCTGCGGCTCGCCGTCGAGGCGACCGGGACCGGCGTGTTCGATTACGACCTCGTCTCGGACGAGCTGAAGTGGGACGCCCGCATCCTCTCCCTGTACGGCCTGCCTCCGGACGCCCCCGTCGACCTGGCCGTGCACCTCGCCCGCGTGCACCCGGACGACCGGGCCAGGGCCGACGAGGCGGTGCGGGCCGCGGTCGATCCGGCCGGTGACGGCGTCTACGACGTCACGTACCGCACGGTGGCCCCGGAGGACGGGGCCGAGCGTTGGGTGTCCGCCAAGGGCCAGACCCTGTTCCAGGACGGGCGGCCGGTGCGCCTCATCGGCTTCGCGCGCGACGTCTCCGGAAGCCGGCGCGCCGAGCAGGCGCTTCGCGAGACCGAGGAGCGCTACCGGCTGGTCTCGCGCGCCACCAACGACGCGATCTGGGACTGGACCTTCGCCACCAACCACGTCCTCTGGAACGAGGCGCTCGGAACGGCCCACGGCTATGCCCCGGAGGCGGTCGAGCCGACCAGCAACTGGTGGATCGCGCACATCCACCCGGACGACCGCGCCCGTATCGACGCCTCCATCCACGCGGTCATCGACGGCATGGGCACGGTGTGGGCCGACGAGTACCGCTTCCTGCGGGCGGACGGCTCCTACGCCGACATCCTCGACCGCGGCTACATCATCCGGGACGCGGCCGGCCAAGCCGTCCGCATAATCGGCGCCATGCTCGACATCAGCGAGCGAAAGCGGGCCGAGGAGCACCAGCGCCTGCTCACGGGCGAGCTTCAGCACCGGGTCAAGAACACGCTGACCCTGGTACAGGCCATCGCAAGCCAGACCCTGCGCGGGGCGAGCGACCTCAACGAGATGCGCGAGGCGTTCGCGGCGCGCCTGATCTCGCTCGGACGCGCCCACGACATCCTGACCCAGGCGAGCTGGACGGAGGCGGCCATCGGCGAGGTCGTGGAGGGCGCCCTCTCCGTTCACCGTCAGTCCGACGCCTCGCGCATCCGGTTCGGCGGACCCAACGTACTCCTCTCGGCCAAGGCCGCGCTCTCGCTGGCGCTGGCCTTGCACGAGCTCGCCACCAACGCCGCCAAGTACGGGGCCCTGTCGAACGAGGGCGGCGTGGTCGATCTGCGCTGGCACGTGGTGCACGAGGGCGACGCGCCCCGTTTCCGCCTGACTTGGTCCGAGCAGGCCGGACCGCCTATCCTGAGCCAGCCGGCTCGACGCGGCTTCGGCTCGCGCCTGATCGAGCGCAGCTTCGCCGCCGAGATAGGAGGGGACGTCAAACTGAACTACGCGCCGACCGGCCTCGTCTGCCGCCTTGAGGCGCCGCTCGCCTCGATGCAGGAACGGCGCGGCGAGGCCGCGGCCTAGGCGCGGCATTCCAGGCGCGAGTGTGGCGGTCCCTGCGCATCGGCTCCTACCGCGGAGACGGCAGTACCGACCCGAACGATAAGGTTAGCTGCGGGGAGCGCTCGTGAACTGTTCCGCCCCCGATGACGCGAAGAAGACGACGAGCGCCGCTTCGTCCCAGAGCAGGGATGAGGGGAAGTAGGCCAACCGGCTTCCGGCCAAGGCTCAACGGACGCTCGACCAGATCGCCGACGCCCTGGGCGTCGCCACGGCCACGCTGAAGGAAAGCAATGGCGCGGCCGTGCCGTCAACCGGGAGTAAGGCCAGCCCGGCCGAGACGGCCGCCCTGGTGCAGGCGTTCGTTCGCATCGAGGACCCGAAGGTGCGCCGAAGCCTCCTCGCGCGACGCGGCGACGCAGGCGTAGGGCTCGCAAGCGGAACCGACGTCGGCTTCGGCATCGTTCACCCCATGCGTGAAGGCAGGGGCGTGCGCGCTGCTTTCGGTCACCTCACCCCGTCCACGCGGCGCTTGCGTCGACGCCAACTCGCGACCTTGCGCAGGAGCCGCGAGAGCTGCTCGACCGAGTACGGCTTGTGCAGCAGCTCGAAGCCGTGGCTCCCGTTCTGCGCCAGCACGTGACTGTAGCCCGAAGCCAGCAGCACCGGTAGGTCGCGATGGTCCCGCCGGATGCGGTTGGCGAGGTCGATCCCATTCATCCCCGGCATCATGACGTCCGAGAACACCACGTCGAAGCGGTCGGCGTCCCGGGCCAGCTCGGCCAACGCCCCCTCGGCATCGGTCGCCCACACGGTGACGTAGCCGAGCTCGGCCAGGGTCTGGGTCGCGAACGTCCCGACATCCGCGTTGTCCTCGACCACCAGGACGCACATGCCATGCCCATCGACGAGGGGCTCTGGCTCCGCCTGGATCGGTTCGGCGGGAGCCTCCGTCCTCGGCAGGTAGAGCACGAACGTCGTGCCCTGGCCGACCGTGCTCTCGACGCGGACCTCGCCGCCCGACTGCTTGGCGAAGCCGAAGACTTGGCTCAGCCCGAGGCCCGTTCCCTGCCCGACGCCCTTGGTGGTGAAGAACGGCTCGAAGATCTGCTCGATCCGCTCGGGAGGGATGCCGGATCCCGTGTCCTCGATGCACACCGCCACGAACGCTCCGTGGACGGCGGGGTGAGCGCGGAGCGGCGGGATGGCCGGGACGGGATGGACGGTGATGGTAAGGGTGCCCCCGCCGTCCATGGCGTCCCGGGCGTTGACGGCCATGTTCACCAGGGCCGTGTCGAACTGGCTTGGGTCGGCGTCGACGAAGCAGGGCTCGTCCGGGATGTGCGTGACTAACCTGACGCGCGATCCGCTCAAGGTGCCAACCATGTCGCTGATGGCGACGACGCTCTGGCCGACATCGAAGACCTCCGGCTTCAGGGCCTGCCGCCGCGCGAAGGCGAGGAGCTGGCCGGTGAGCTTGGCGGCGCGGTCGACGGTGTCGGAGATCGCTTCGACGTAGCGCTGGCGCCGGTCCTCGGCGAGGCCCGGCCGCTTCAGCAGGTCTGTGGAGGACTTGATGACGGTGAGCAGGTTGTTGAAATCATGGGCCACGCCGCCGGTGAGCTGGCCCACCGCCTCCATCTTCTGGGCCTGGCGCAGGGCCTCCTGGGCGGAGGCGAGCTCGGCCTCCCGCGCCTTCACCACCGTGAGGTCGCGCCCCACCGCGATGAAGTTGGCGCCGTCCGCCTCGGGCGCGACCGTCCACTCGATGGGCTTCCAACCTCCGTCCTTGGTAGCGATGCGGTTCTCGAAGCGCGTCGGCCGCCGCGTCTCGCCCATCCGGGCGATGCCGGCGAGCGTCGGCTCCATGTCCTCGGGGTGCATGAAGGTCGCGTAGGGCCGTGACAGGAGCTCGGCCTCGGACCAGCCCAGGACCCGCCCCCAGGCCGGGCTGACCGCCGTCATCATGCCCTGGTAGTTGGCCCGGGCCAGCATGTCCTCGGACAAGGTCCAGAGCCGGTCGCGCTCGGCCGTGCGTTCGAAGACCTGCTGCTCCAGGGACCCGTTCAGGACCTGGAGCGCCTCCTCCATGCGCCTGCGCTCGGAGATGTCGGTGAAGAGCACGGCAACCCGGCGCGCGGCCAGGTCGCCGACGCGCAGGGCGCGCACGTCGAACCAGCGCCCGAACACGTCGGCCCGGTTCTCGATGTGGGCGGGCTCCCCCGTCAGCGCGACACGCCCGTACGTGTCGAACCAGTGTTGCTCGAGGTCGGGCGCGAACTCGCTGACCCGCCGTCCGACCACGTCGGCGCCGGTCTGGCGCTCGTAGGCAGGATTAGCCTCAAGGATGCGGAAGTCGACGGCCCGGTCCGCGCCATCGAAGGTCACCTCGATGATGCAGAACCCCACGTCGATGCTCTCGAACAGGGTGCGGTAGCGGCTCTCGCTCTCGGCCAGCGCGGCCTGCGAGCGGACCTGCTCGGTGACCTCGTAGCCGCCGACGAAGATGCCGGTGACGGCGCCCGCCTCGTTCCGGATGGGCTGGTAGAGGAAGTCGAGGTGGCGCTCGCGGTCGTCGTCCCCCAGCCGGATGGGGAGGGCACGCGCCGCGAACGGCTCGCCGGTTGCGTAGACCCCGTCGAGAAGCTCGTAGAACCCCTGCTCGGCGAGTTCCGGAAACACCGCGCGGATGTCGCGGCCGATGTAGTCGCGGTCGCCCGCCACCGTGACGTAGGCGTCGTTGACGTAATCGAAGACATGGCGCGGGCCGCGCAGCACGGCGACGAACCCGGGCATCTGCTGGAGCAGCGCCTCCTGTCGCCGGCGCTCCGACGCCGCCCGCCGCTCGGCGATGACCTGCGAGGTTGTCTCGGTGCAGGCGCAGAACAGGCCGCAGACCGCGCCGTCGTCCCCCGGCACGGGGGTGTAGGAGAAGGCGAAGTGGGCCTCCTCCGGGTAGCCGTTGCGACGGACAATGAGTTCCAGGTCGTCCATGTGGACGGGCTCGCCCGTGTACACGCGGTCCATCAGCGGCCCGACCTCGTCCCGGACCTCGGGCCAGGTCTCGAAGAAGGGGCGCCCCAGGGCGGCGGGATGGCGCTCACCGAGCATGGGCGCGTAGGTGTCGTTGTAGACCAGGCTGCGGTCCGGCCCCCAGGCTATGAACATCGGCTGGCGTGAGTTGAGCATGACCCGCACCAGGGTCAGGAGCGCCGGGGGCCAGTGCTCCTGCGGCCCGAGGGAGGTGGCCGACCAGTCGAAGGCCCGCATGCGCGCGCCCATGAGGCCACCACCGAGGAAAGCCGACGTCGCCGGACCCATCGACTTAAGCCCCTCCCGCGCCGTGCGGCGGCCGCGCGGTTGAGGCGGACCGGATGGCGACCTTCTCCTCGTCCCTCGACCGCAAAACCCGGATGGCCGTCCGGATGAGGTCGCTGGTCGAGGCGTACTCGCCCTTGGCGACCTGAGCGTCGACCCAGGAGGCGAGCGCTTCCGTCAGGGCGATGTGGCGGGAGTGTTTGGCCGGCATGGCCGCCTCCTAGCACATCCATCGCGAGGGTGTTTCCTTTCGGACCACCGACCTGTGGATCCCGCCATCTGGAAATCTCGCTATGCCGAGCTTGGCAGCGGCACGGCGACGCTGACCCTGAGGCCGTCGGGGGCGAAGGCGATGTCGACCTTGGCGCCGACCTGCAGGGTCAGCACCCGGTTGAGGAGCTGGGAGCCGAAGCCCTCGCGCGTCGGCAACGCGACCGGCGGGCCGTCATGCTCGTTCCAGGTCCAGTGCAGCACCCGCCCGTCCGGCCCGTCCTCGACCGACCAGGCCACCTCCAGGCGGCCGTCCGGATCCGCCAGCGCCCCGTGTCGGACCGCGTTCGTGGCGAGCTCGTGCAGAGCCATGCCGACCGGCACTGCCAAATCCGACGCGAGCATGACCCGGGGGCCTTGCAGCGCGATCCGCCGCCGGTCCGGTTCCTCGTAGGCCTTGACCTCCGCCGAGACGAGTTGCTCGAAGGGGACGACCTGGACGCGGTCCTCGGTGATGAGCGCGTGGGTCTTGGCGAGCGAGGCGATGCGCCCCGTGAACGCCTGCCGGAACTCCGCGAGCCCGAGCGACGAGCGCAAGCTGGCGTTGAGCACGGCCTGAACGGTGGCCAGCGTATTCTTAACCCTGTGGTGGAGCTCGCGCACCAGCAGGTTCTGGCGGTCCTCGGACGCCCGCCGCTCGCTGATGTCGCGCTGCGCCGAGACCCAGCGCGCGATGCGCCCGCCGGAATCCCGCACCGGCGTGATCAGCCACTCGACCGTGTAGGTCGTGCCGTCCTTGCGGTAGTTCAGCGCCTCTCCTTGGGCGAACTCCCCGGCTTCGAGGGAGGCTCGCAGCCCGTCGAGCACCGTTCGGTCCGTGCCTGGGCCCTGGAGCAGGCGCGGCGAGCGCCCCAGGACCTCGCGGACCTCGTAGCCGGTCATGCGGGTGAAGGCCGGGTTGACGTACTCGATGACGGGGCCCGGCTCGTCGAGCTCGGCCGAGGTGATCACGATGGCTTCGCCGGCCGCCTCGACCGCGGCCTTGAACACCTCCAGGTCCGGCCCCGGCACCATCGCGTCGTCCCGCCGCTCCAAGGTCGTTCCCCCGCCAGGCCTCGAACCCGCGAGGCTGCGGATTAACCTGTGACAGGGCTGCCGGTTGCCGGCCAGGATGCGCGGCATCGGCAGCCAAGCCCGCGCCCCGTCGCCACAACCCCGTGGTCGAGGACCGGGAGCCGGCGAGCCGCCGGCGACCTCGACCGGAACGCGGTGCGCGCCTCCCGTTGTCGAGCGCTCGCCCCGGACGGGGTCCAGGAACACGGAGGAACCCATGAGCATCTTTGGGTCGATCATGTCGAAGATCTTCGGCGGCGGCAGCGCGAGCGCCCAGGCCTCGGCCCCGCATGCCTCGGAAACGCCGAGCGTCTCGGCCGCCGCGCAAGGCCAGGACGGGCCGACCGGGTCGGCCAGCAGCGGGGCCGCGCCTTCCATGAGCGGCGCCCCGTCCACGGTTGCAGCCGGCCCGTCCGGCGCCGGCCAGGCGAGCGTCGACGTCGGTCAGGTGCTCGCCGATCTCGCCTCGAAGAAGGGCCAGGCCCTCGACTACAAGCGCTCCATCGTCGATCTCTTGAAGCTACTCGACCTCGACAGCAGCCTGCAGGCTCGCAAGCAGCTCGCCGACGAACTGCACGACACAGGCGACAAGGAGGATTCGGCCACCATGAACGTCTGGCTGCACAAGCAGTTCGTGCAGAAGCTCGCCGATACCGGCGGAAAGGTCCCGGACGACCTCAAACACGCTTGAACGCCTCGGATAGCCCGCCCGCGGAACCGGGTGGCGGCCGGGGACTTGCCGGTCACCATCTCAGGAGACGATCATGACCGAGAAGAAGGGCCACGGCAGCGTGACGGCCAAGAAGGCCAACGCGAAGGCGAGCCACGAGGGCAAGTCCAATCCGCGCACGTCGTCCTCCGCCCAGGCAGAGCTCGGCAAGAAGGGCGGCAAGAGCAAATAGGCGCCTCGTGCGGGGCGGGGACCGCTACCGGCTTGCCAGCCACCAAGTCGTTCCCGATGCGTCCCTCACGCCGCCTCGCAGGTCATCGCCGTCGCGGCGCCTCGGTTCCTACACCGGGGATCGCGCCCGCCGCGATGGCCCGCGCGTAGGCAGCGGCCGCGTCCGGCACGTAGAGGTGGACATGGGGCGCCGTCGCCGGCGCGTCCGTGGCGCCGCCGCCCACCATCATGACGCCGTCGTCGACGCGGATCTCGGCGTGCATCAGCGACCCGTCCGGACGGTCGAACCGGCGCAGGAGAGTGCCGCCGAACTCCTCACTGATGAACGCGATCAGGGCCTCCATCCTCGCAGATCAGGTACGGGGGCTCATCGAGGGGTAGCTGGGCGGCTTCCATGGGGACATCGGGACTGCTCCGGGCTTGGTGATGGGACGGTACCATCGCCTCGGCTCGAACACCGCGGAAGACGGGCGAAGTCGCGAGCGCACTTCGACAAGGCCGCCGGGGCAATGGTCGCCAATGTGCCCGAACCTGCTGATGTCGTGGCCGCCGCTGACAGATCCGCTTCTTCCGCACCGGACATCTGACCCGGCAGGGCTGACGGTCCGGAAGGCGTCACATCGAGGCCTCCACCTGGGCTGCATCGAGTGTCCGCTACACTTCCTCGTCCGCTCCGAAGCGGACCGGCAGCTTCCGGCCACCTGCTGCGACCGGCGACCCTGTAAACGTCTCAGTCGGGTGGATTTCTGTGAGGTCGCTTTTGGATGAGAAATGGCGAGAGCCGACATCGGATGAGCAGCGGGAGTTCGGCGATTGGCCGTCACTGCGTCAGCGTCCGTAGCTCCCCACGAGCTAAGCCGATCAGGGTTCGGACGAGCAGCCAGCCGATGACAAGCGTGGCCAGCCCGAGCAGGGCCAGGGCGAGGCCGTCGGTCGCCGGAGCCGGCTCCGCCGTCGCGACGCGCAGAGCCGCGACCGCTGCTGCGGCGAGTGGGAAGCTCACGCCCCACCAAGAGACGCGGAAAGGGCAGGCGCGACCGAACCGGGCGAGCTTCGGCAGCAGCACGGCGAGCAGGAACAGTGCGACCGCGAAAAGCGACTCTGCGAAGAGATCGATTGCGCCTATCGTGGCGACATAGGCTGAGAAGCCGACCGCGAAGGGAGCCACGAGGATCAGGAGCGACGGCTGCAAGGCTGCGGGCAGCGGCGCCTCGAACAGGAGGCGGGACAGGATCAGCGTGAACAGAGGCACGGCGAAGAATAGCCCCACCGCCAGCCCGAAGATCATCACCCCCTGCATCGGCGGCAGGCCGAGCCCCGGAAGGGCCAGGGGCACATCGAGCAGGCCGACCACCGGCACAATCCAGGCCGGCGTCGCATGTGCCGCCTGCTGCCGGTCGCTTAGCCAGCGCGTCACAATCAGCCACGCGAACAGCGTCATGCCGAGGGCGCCGGCGATCCACAGCACGCGCGCCAGCGTGAGGTTGAAGGGCGCCAGGGGGATCGGCAGCAGGAGCAGGCTGATAAGCGGCGTGCCGAATAGGTTGCCGGCGATGGGGTGGCGGAACTCCGCCCGCACGGCCTCAGGGGCGATGACAGCCTTGACGACATAGCCCGCCGAGATAGTGACGAAGGCCGCCGAGGCGATCAGCCCGAGGGCCTCCCCGACCCAGGGAGGCACGCCATACCGCGCATGGGCGAGCCGCCACGCGACGCTCAGTCCCGTCAGGCCCATGACCGCAGCGAACAGGCCGACCGGCAACGCCTCGATCTGCCGCCAGCCTCCCGGCAGAGGGGGCTGGTCCGGGACACGATGAGCGGTCGGCGCGGCTTCGCTCGACTCGCCTTCGACGACCTGCAGCATCGACGAACTCCCACACAACGAGGCATCGAATCCTTCGCGATCTCAGCCGACACCATAGCGGGAAGCCGGCATGCTGTGGGAGAGGTTGGGACCAAGGCGGAACCGGGCGGCTTCGAGGGCCTGCCAGTCACCAAGATCGGGGAGCGAGGGGATCGCGACGGTCTCGCCCGCTTCGAGGCCAGCCGGTGCTGCCGCCGCAGCCGCGGCATCGAGCTTACGCCCTCACCGCGTTCCCTTTTTATCCCCAAGGGGAACCCTCGCGTACATACCACCGAGCTTCCGGCTCCGGTCCGTCGCGCCCGGGCAACACTCGATGAAAACCAGCTCTCGACAGCTGGACGGCGATGTTCCGATTTATGAACAGGCGCAGCAGTTGATGGATTACCGTGGCGCTGAACAGGCCCGTGTCCTCGGCGGCACGGCTTGCGTGATGCTCGACGGGCAGGCGGTCGAGGCGGGGCCGACGGCGCGGGTCCTCAATGCGCCCGCCCACAGCTACACGCAGGCGCTAATCGACGCCGACCCAAGCGCGTGGCCACCCCGCACGCCGCGGGAGCCAGGCCCCTCGGTGATCGAGGCTACGGGCTTGGCGAAGGCGTTCGGCCGACGGCGGCTGTTCACGGATCTGAGCGTTGAGGTCCGCGCGGGCGAGATCGTCGCGGTGGTGGGGCCGAGCGGCAGCGGCAAGACTACGTTCGGGAACATCCTCGTCGGCACCGAGCGGCCGGATCGCGGCCGGGTCCGGCGTGCGCGGGCGCCGCGCCCTTCGGCTTCCAGAAGCTCTACCAGGATCCTCCGGCGGCCTTCGTGCCGCACCAGACCATGGGACGGGCGCTAGACCACCTGGCGCGAAGGCATGGCTTGGACCCAGAGCGTGTCGAGGAGCTGCTCGCGCCGCGCCTCAAACTCGCGCCTGGCCTCCGTAAGCAACGTCCCGGGGAGCTCTGGGGCGGCGAGCTGCCTCCTGGCCAGCTTACGTCGTGAACGCTCTCCGCGCATCCGTGTTCGAGACCTTCGCTTGCGCCAGCTGCGGACATTAGGCTGGCCCGTCATGAACCGCTGCTTCGGATCCGAGAACGGACCTCCGCCGGCAGGCTCTTGACGGTCTGCTCAGAAGCATCTTGTGCGTTGCCGCAGGCGGACCCGAAGGATCAGGTGGCAGAAGCAGCATTCCTCCGGCCGCGGGCTATGCCGGCCGCGCTTTGCCACGGCTCAGATGCGCGAAGGGCCTTGGCGTTCGCTGCAGGTAGTATTCGTCCACCTCTTCGATCGCGAACCCCGCCGCGCGCAGCGAGCCGAGGACAGGGCGATTGAGGTTGCAGCCGACCGCGAGCGGGCGCCACAGCGGGTTCAGCCGGTTCTGCCAGCGCGCGACTACTGTGTCCCCCGATAGGCCGTGCTCCAGGAACAGCAGGCGCCCCTCCGGTCGCAGGACCCGGCGGATCTCGCTCAGGCACCGCGCCACGTCCTCCACGGAGCAGAGCGTGAAGGTGACGACCGCCGTGTCGATCGACCTCGACGGCAACTGCATCGCCTCTGCCGGTTCCTGCCGGATCTCGACCGGCACGCGGGCGACCTCCCGGCGGGCGCGACCCAGCTTGAGGAAGGTCGCATGGGGATCGACGCCGATCACCCGGCTCACGCGGGCGGGATCGTACAGGGGTAGATTGAGCCCAGGCCCAATCCCAACCTCGAGGACGACGCCCTGTGCGGCCGGAACGACCTTCTCGCGCTCGGCCTCGATATTGGCAGCCCCGCAGATGCAACTCACGAGGCGGGGCCCGATATGACGCTCATAGAAGCCCATCGGCCACTCCCGCGATCCCTCACCTTATCGTATCAAACTGGCAACCGCGTCATTGGGGCCGGTTCTGGACGGACGCCGAAGCCTCCTCGAAGCAGGCCTCGCAAATGGCGGCGATGTGCCGGTGATCGGTACCGCAGCAGCCGCCGAGGACGGTCAGTCCGGATAGGCGCTTCCGGCGCCCGGCGTAGCGGCGCGCGAGATCCTGGGGGATCGCCGATATCGAGCTCGGTGGCGGCACCAAGTTCGGCATGGCTCTTCGTCGAGGCATTGGCCCGCAAGCCTCGGAGCCGACTGAGCCATGAACCCTGTTCCGCCAGAACGGCCTCGAAATGGGCCGGGTGCGCGCAGTTGATCATGTAGTAGGCCGGGTAGGCCTGCGTGGCCGCATCAGTCTCCCGGATCGCGGAACCGAGGGGCTGCCCCGAGGGCAGGCGGACATCAGTCTCGAGCGTGAAGGAGATCACCACCGGCAAGTCAGAGGCGCGGGCTGCATAGACGATGCCGACCGCTTCCGCGACAGAGGTTATTGTGACCGCGCTCACCATATCGGCCTCGTTAGCGGCGAAGATTTCGATCTGGGGACGATGGTAGCCGGTGGCGGCGTCAACCGACATGGTCTCTTCGGGCCTGTAGCCGTCGCCGCGCGGTCCGATCACGCCATTGAGAACGAGTGGCAGTTCGGTCCCGGAATATCGATGCCGCAGGGCTGCGATCAACCGGATGGCTTCAGGGTTCACCTTGGCAAGGGCATCCGCGTCGAAGCCGAGTTGCGCGCCCCATCAGCATTGGCCCGCCATGTCGGTGTGTCCAGGATCATGCCGGCCCGGTAACGCCGAGCAAGCGCGAGGTAGGGTTCGAAGACGCGCAGCAGCTGGCTCCGTCCCTCCTCGCTGCAGAGCAGCGGAAAATCCGCGAAGCAAGGCAGTTCGGTTCCCTCCAAAAATACGAGGGTGGTCTCAAGACCGCCGTCGGTCAGGAAGGGACGACCGCTGAGCTGTGGCAAAGCCCTGCGAAATAGGGGCATCGCACGTCTCCGGAGCGGGTAGATCGATCCCAGCGGCTATGCGGGCGGCTGCCATTCTCGGCGAGATCGCAATCTCGTGCCGCGGAAGGCGCGAAGTCAAGATTGCGGTAGATCGAGCGGTTAGGCGGATAGGATGTATTTGGCGGCATCAAAACGCCGGGGAGATCGCCCTAACGGCCCTCCGGTCGGGCCAAATCTTTCAACGACAGACACACAATTCCAGCGCAATCTAGAAACCGATCATCGCCGAACCTGCCGTGGGAGCACTGCACTTCCTGCTACGTCCTGCCCAGTGTTTCTCCGGATCGGCGACGAACACACTGCGATGGACTTTCGCGCGCGAGTGGCTGCATCTTGAACCGGGGGCTCCACGCGAGTCGGAGGCAACCGTGAGCTACGAGATCCAGCCCCACAACGCCAGACCCGCTGGGATCTGGAATGCTGGCGGCGCCCGCTACAACGAGATCAGTCGTGGCATAGCTGACAGCATCGAGCACTGCGTGCAGCGCCTCGACCCGCAGCCAGGTGAGCAGGTGCTCGACCTGGCCACAGGCACCGGCTGGACCTCACGCATCGTCGCCCGGCGCGGTGCGCAGGTGACGGGGGCCGATATCAGCGCCGACCTTCTGGCATTCGCGGCCGAGCAGGCCAGGGCGGAGGGCCTGGACATCCGCTATCAGTTGGGTGACGCCGAGAGCCTACCCTTTGCGGACGACGCGTTCGATGCCGTCATCTCAACCTGCGGCGTGATGTTCGCAAGCCGGCCTGAGGCCGCGGCCACCGAGTTGGCGCGGGTCTGCCGGAAGGGCGGCCGGATCTGCCTCACGACTTGGCTCTCGGAGGGCAACCTGTTCAAGATGTTCAGGGTGATGAAGCCTTACATGCCGCCGCCACCCGACCCTGCCCCACCCTCGCCGTTCGAGTGGGGTCGCACGGAGCGGATCGAGGAATTGCTGGGCCGGGACTTCGAGCTGAGCTTCGAGAAGGGCATCTCGTACTACCGCGAGACGAGTGCCGAGGCGGCTTGGGAGCGGTTCTCTGGCGGCTATGGCCCGACTAAGGCGCTGGCCGAAAGCCTGGACGACGACCGCCGCACCGCTTTGCGTCGCGACTTCATCGCCTTCCACGCGCAGTTCCCGACGCCGCTCGGCATCTGCGTTCCCCGCGAGTACTGGGTCACACGCGGCATCCATTACTAGCTTCAGCCTAGCCAAGCCGCTTCGTAGGGAGGTTTCCGTGAAGCGTTGTGCAATCGTCGTTTTGTCAGTGCTTGCGCTCGGTCCGGCTTTGGCCGATCCGGTGGAACTCTCGGCCTTTCGGGACTTGTCGCGACCTGCACCGACCCTGCAGTTCGCCTATGGTGAGGCACCCTCTCAAGGCATCGATATGTTCTTACCCGCGGGACCTGGCCCACACCCGGTAGCGGTCCTGATCCACGGCGGTTGCTGGAGCGCCACCACCGCTGGGCGCGAGCAGATGCGTCACCTAGGCCCGGAACTGACGCGTCGCGGTATTGCCGTATGGAACATCGGCTACCGCCGTGCCGACGAGGCGGGCGGCGGCTATCCCGGAACATATGAAGACGTGAGCGCCGCTCTGGACCGTCTCGCTGAAGAGGCAGGAGTCCACCGCCTGGACCTTGCACGCGTGGTGCTCGTGGGCCATTCGGCGGGCGGCCACCTCGCCCTCTGGGCAGCCTCGCGCGGTTCACTCCCAGCCGCGAGCCCTCTTCACGCAGCTTCCCGGATTGTCCCGCGGGCGGTGATCAGCCTGGGTGGCGTGGGAAATCTTGCAACGTTCGCGCGGTTCGTCCCTTTGCTGTGTGGTCCAGGCGTTGTCGAACGGCTCGCCCCAGCAGACAAACTGTCGGAAGTCTCGCCCGCAGCCCTCTCTCCATCGACTGTACCAGTCATCTTGGTCAGCGGTGTGCTCGACCGCCTCACGCCGCCCTGGGTCGCGGACGACTATGCCCGCGCCCTTCGAGCGAAGTCTGGGATCACACCGCGACTTATCAACGTCCCGGATGCCGGACACTTCGATCTGGTCACGCCGCACAGCCAAGCTTGGCAGCAAGTGCATGGCTTCATCGAGGCATCCTTGGACCTGCAGTAGGTTGTCGTCGGGCCGCTCTACGTGTGGGCGCGCTCATTCCCACCAATTCGCATGCTGATTGTTCGGTTCTCCGCCGATTTTTGTTGAAAAAAACTCTGGATCGGGTGGAAGCAGCACCACCGACAGAATCGACCTGGGAATGTTCTGCTATCGGACCGCTCAGAACTCGCCAAATTTACGAAGCTGATCCGACGGCGAGAGATAGAAAATCATAAAGGCTTGGCCTTGTATGACGTTTCAGGCGCTGCCGTGGAGTTTTTCAAGTTTTTCAACGACATCCGCCACTTGCAGACCTTCGCCCCTCGCGCGGCGGCAGGTCCGATGTTCTCGCGTGAGCGGACTTAGAGCCGCTCCCGATCGCGTTGCAATCGGGAACGGCTCTAATCTCTTGTTTTGACGCGCTCTCTTGCGCCGAACCGGTGTCCACTTCGGCGGAGAGCGCTCTAGCGGAGAAAGCGTGGCTTTAGATGGCTCAAGTCTGCGGCCATTCCCCTCGCCGGGTGGCGGGACCCACGACCCGGAAGAAGCAAGCCTGACGGTCTCGCTCGATCCGGGCTCAGGCGGCGTGTAGCCGGGGAGCCCTCTTCTCGGATACGCGTCCCCGAAGTCAGCTTGAGGCGCTTGGCCGCCTGAATGTAACCGAACGCTATCCGGCAGGAGAGGTCACGCCGCGCGGGCCCGACGCGTAGCCCTGGCGCGCTCTACAGAGGCAGCCTTGTGGCGTTCCTCCCGAAGCACCTCGATGGTCGGCTGCCACCAACCGCGCGGTCTCGGCCGGACCCGCTAGCTTACGCGCGGTCCAGGCCCGGACCAGCTCGTCGTGCGTCAGCCTGCGCCGCATGATCCACACCAGCGTCCCGATCCCGGCTGAGATTCTTGGGTAGAACCGGACAGCGACCGCTGGCTCAACGATCTCGCCGGTGACTGTCTCGAACACCGCGCATCCTACATGACTCAATCAGCGCTCGCCCAAGCGGCGGCAGAGCATCCTCGGGCACGGGGTAGCGGTTGCGGCGGCGCTCGGCGGCCTCGGCAAGCCTGTCCGCGTGCTCGGGGGAAAGCTCTGCGGATGGCCTCACCCGATTCGGTCTGCGGCTCGTACAGCCTTCTCGCGCGCACGGATCTCAGCCTCGTCGGCCGCCTCGTGCGCGTCCTCCAGGCGCTCTGCCCGCGCTCGCATCCCGCAGCGCTGGCGAAGCTCGTCGAGTTCCTCATCGGTGAGGGCCTCGATACCGATGTAACGGTTCTGGGCGGCGCTCGACCGGATCAACTCGTCGAGCTTGGCTTGGATGGCTGCCCCGTCCCGATTTTGGGAGTTCTGGATCAGGAACACCATCAGGAAGGTCACGATGGTCGTGCCCGTGTTGATGACGAGCTGCCAGGTTTCCGAGTAGCCGAAGAACGGGCCGCTGACGGCCCAGCCTATGACGGTGGCGGCACCCAACGCGAAGGCAAGAGGGTGTCCGGCCCACTTGGCCACCTTGGAGGCGAAGCCGGAGAAGGCGCTGGACAGGGTCATGGCACGGGCTCCATCCACATGCGCCGGCTGATGACCGAGCATGGGTCCCTCAACGTCAGGCGCCGGCGATCAGCTCCTTGATGCGGGAGGCAAGCGCCTCCATCACGAAGGGTTTCGTCAGCACCGCCATGCCGGGGTCCAGGTGCCCGTTGCCCACCGCCGCGTTCTCCGCGTAGCCGGTGATGAACAGCACCTTCAGGCCTGGCCGCTTCACGCGTCCGGCGTCTGCCATCTGGCGTCCGTTCATGCCCCCTGGCAGCCCGACATCCGTGACCAGAAGGTCGATGCGCACGTCCGATTGCAGCACCTTCAAGCCGGCCACGCTGTCGGCGGCCTCGATGGCGGTGTAGCCCAGATCCTCCAGCACTTCGGTCACCAGCATGCGCACGGTCGGCTCATCGTCGACGATAAGCACGGTCTCGCCTTGCTCGGCCCGGCGGCCCTCGCGCCCCATCAGGGCTGTCGCTCGACCGCGAACCGGCGATGTCGCCGCGCGATCAGCGAAATGCACGCGTTGGTTGAAAACCTGCGCTGCAAGCCAGCCCCGCACAAGCCAGAGGTGCTGTGTTTGCAACCTAAGGGTGGCAATGGCGGTTGCGGTGCGGTCGAGGAGCGCCTGCGCCGTGCTGGAAGGGGCGTGACGTGTCCGAACGCGTGACCGAGATCGAACAGGCCGTCGAACGGCTGAGCTTCTTCATGCTGAAGGAGGTCTACTGCTCCGCGACGGCGGCGATGATGAAGCTCAACCCGGATGCGTCGCGGCTGCTGTTCCTGAGCATCGACAAGCTGATCACCAACACCATCGCCGGGATCAGCCAGCACGGGCTCGAGGGCGAGCATTCGACCGAGATCGCGATCGCCGTCGGCAACCGGATCGCCGAGGTGCTCGACCGCGCCCATCACGGGCAGTTCGAGGTTCAGGAGGCGGTCAAGGCTGCGGCGGAGCCCGATCGCGTGGAGGCGCAGCATACGGCCGCGCTCGAAGCCGACGTCCGCCGCCACGCTCATCTCGCCCGCACGGCGTGCCGGTCCGATCCGATCGCCGCGTGAGGCGGGGCGTTCTTCAAATGTGGCCACATCGGGGATGCGGGATGACCCGCATCGGTGAGCGGAATCGCGTAGCGTTCCGAGCGCTGCACTCGATAAAGGCGGCGATTGCGCCTGCGATTACCGGGGGCGCGGCCCCGGGACCTGGATCACCACGTATTGTCCGCTGATCGGGTCGAGGACGGTGACGGTCATGGTGGCCTCCGATGCCCCGTGCAGGTCGCTCTGCGGCTGATGCGTGCCGTCTTTGCTGATTCGAACTTCCTGCAGGATTGGTTAGCGCCGCCTTTATGACAGTGCGTCCGCACACGCGGACTGTGACATCCTGCGAACGGATCATGGCGAAACTTGGCTGTCTCTGAGGCGGCCCGCGCGACCCTGTGGAGAACCCGCGGGCCGGAATGCGCCTCAGGGGAGGCTCGGAGCCGACCTCATACGACATCCGGGTGATCCCTTCGGGATGGCGGATGTCGCCTTCGCTCGAGCGCCGCGCGGGCTTGGCCGAGACCGCGTCCAGTCTGATCAACCGGACGCGGTATCAGACGGCGCCGTGCGCCTCCACGTAGAGCGCGTAGAGCGAGTGCGAGCTCGCCATGTAGAGCCGGTTCCGTTTCGGGCCGCCGAAGGCGAGGTTGGCGCAGCGCTCCGGCAGGCGGATGAAGCCGATGGGCTTGCCCTCGGGGTTGAACACCTTCACCCCGTCGAGATCCTCCGGCCGGCCCTTGAGGGGATAGACCGCGCGGCCATCGACGGTCTCCGGCTCCTCGCGCAGCGCGCCGTTGCTGCCCCAGCCGCACCAGAGATTGCCGTCGCGGTCGACGCGGAACCCGTCGAGGGCGCCTTGATCGCTGGCGTCGATGAGCTTGGTGCGCGCGCCGAGGCTGCCGTCGGGCCGGACCGGGTAGCTCCACATGCTGCGGTTCGGCGTGCCCTTCCACTCGACCACGTAGAGCTTCGATTCGTCCGGCGAGAAGGCGAGGCCGTTCGGGTTGACGATGTCGCTGATCACCGCCGACAGCGTCCCGTCGGGCGCGATGCGGAACACATGCGTGGCGCCCTGCTCGGATTTGGCGCGGTCGCCCTCCCACTCGCCGTTGATGCCGAAGAGCGGATCGGTGAACCAGATCGAGCCGTCCGAGCGCACCACCACGTCATTGGGTGAATTCAGACGCTTGCCCTCGAAGCCGTCGGCCAGGACCGTGATCGCGCCGTCGCCTTCGGTGCGCGTCACGCGCCGGGTCACCGAGTGCTCGCAGGTGATCAGGCGGCCCTGGCGGTCGCGGGTGTTGCCGTTGGCGAAGTTCGCGGGCGCGCGGAAGACGGTGAAGCTGCCGTCCCGCTCGTCGTACTTCATGATCCGGTTGTTCGGCACGTCGCTGCAGAGCAGGTAGCCGCCATCCGGGAAGTAGACCGGCCCTTCCGCCCAGCGCATGCCGGTGGCGACCTGCTCCAGGGTGCTGCTGTAGATCCGGTACTTGGCGAAGCTCGGATCGAGGATCTGCACCGCCGGATCGGGGTAGCGCTGGTTCGGGCGGAAGGGGAAGGCCTGCGCCCCCGCCCGGCCGGGCAGAGCGGGGGCGATGAGGCACGCCCCGGCCCCGGCGATGAGATGGCGCCGCGTCGGGTTCATCGCGAGCCCCCTCAGGCGCCGGCCGGCCCGCCATCCACGCTGCGGGGCACGCCGAGCGGGTTCGCCTCCGCGAGGGCCGCCGGCAGCAGCGCATCCGGCAGGTCCTGGTAGCAGACGGGGCGCAGGAAGCGGTCGATGGCGAGGCTGCCGACCGAGGTGGTGCGCCCGTCCGAGGTGGCGGGATAGGGACCGCCATGGACCATGGCATGGCCGACCTCGACGCCCGTGCCGAAGCCGTTCACCAGGATCCGGCCGACCCGGCGCTCGAGGAGCGGCAGCAGGGCGCGCGCCTGCCCGTGGTCGGCCTCGTCCATGTGGAGGGCGGCGGTGAGCTGGCCTTCGAGGGAGTCGAGAACGGCGCGCAGCTCCGCCGCATCCGCGCAGCGCACCACCAGGGAGGCGGCGCCGAACACCTCCTCCGCGAGGCGGTGGTCGCCGAGGAAGGCGGCGGCGCTGGTGGCGAACAGGGCCGGCTGGCCCTGGTGGGCGCTGCCCGTCTGGCCCTGCGCCACGCGGGTGACGGCGGGGTTGGCCTCGAGCGCAGCGACGCCGGCGCAATAGGCCTTGTGGATGCCGGGCGTCAGCATGGTCGCGGCGGCGACCCCGGGCAATGCCTCCGCGGCGGCGGCGAGGAAGGCGTCGAGGCCGGGGCCTTCCACCGCGAGCACGAGGCCGGGATTGGTGCAGAACTGGCCCGAGCCGAGGGTCAGCGAGGCGACGAAGGCGCGGCCGATCTCGGCGCCCCTGTTGGCGAGCGCCGCCGGGAACAGAACGACGGGGTTGATGCTGCTCATCTCGGCATAGACCGGGATCGGCACCGCGCGCTCGGCGGCGGTGTGCATCAGGGCGGTGCCGCCGCGCCGCGAGCCGGTGAAGCCGATGGCGGCCACGCGCGGATCGGCCGCGAGCTGCTGGCCGATGGCGATGCCGTCATCGAACAGCAGCGCGAACACGCCCGCCGGCAGGCCGCATTCCGCGACCGCGCGCTGGATGGCGCCGCCGACCAGCGCCGAGGTGCCGGGATGGGCGGGATGCGCCTTCACGATCACCGGGCAACCGGCGGCGAGCGCCGAGGCCGTGTCGCCGCCCGCCACCGAGAAGGCGAGCGGGAAGTTCGAGGCGCCGAACACCACGACGGGGCCGACGGCGACCTGGCGCAGGCGCAGGTCCGGCCGCGGCAGGGGCTTGCGCTCCGGCAGGGCGGGGTCGATCCGCGCGCCGAGGAACGTGCCGCGGCGGACCACCTCGGCGAACATGCGGAGCTGGCCGATCGTGCGGCCGCGCTCGCCCTCGATGCGGGGGCGCGGCAGGCCGGTCTCCGCCATGCAGCGGGTGACGAGGTCGTCGCCGAGATCGAGGATGTTGCGGGCGATCGCCTCCAGGAACTCGGCGCGGGCGGTGAGTGCCGTCTCGCGGTAGGCGTCGAAGGCCTCCTCGGCGTGCCGGCAGGCCCGCTCGGCCTGCTCGGCCGTGGCGGAGGCGAAGGCCGGTTCCAGCGCGGCGCCGCTCGCGGCCTCGACCGCGCGCCAGGGCGTGCCGGCGCCCGGTACGCGCTCGCCGCCGATCAGGTTGTCGCTGCTCAGGGTCATGGCTGTCGCTCCCGTTCGATTGGTCGCCAGGGTCAGGGTCGTGTCGTGCACGACCTTCGAAATGCTGCCGACCGGATGCCGTGCGAGCGCTTCGCATCTCCGATCGGGCCTGTTCAGTCAGACACCACGTCCCGAACGAGGCGCGGGTCCCCTCTCCCGTTCGGGAGGGGTGCAGGGTGAGGGTCGAGAATTGTCCGGATAGAGCGGAGCCTGAGCCGCCTCACCGTCGCGACGTCTCCGGAAGCTTGTCATCCCTCACCCCAACCCTCTCCCGAACGGGAGAGGGAGCATGTCGTGCCCGTCACAGATGGAGAGGCCAGTCCGCTTGGTCGATGTGGACATCCACCAATCCGACCGCGCGTGTTCCGGCCGGCTTCGCCCCACCCGAACGGATTGTTCTTCAACGCACCAGGCAGGGCTTCTTGTTGTCGAAGGTCCAGCCGGGGATGAGGAACTGCATCGCCGCCGCGTCGTCGCGGGCGCCGAGGCCGTGGTCGCGGTAGAGGGCGTGGGCCTCCTCGACCGCCGACCAGTCGAGCTCGATGCCGAGGCCGGGACGCTCCGGCACCTGCACGAGGCCGCCGCGGATCGCCAGCGGCTCCTTGGTCAGGCGCTCGCCGTCCTGCCAGATCCAGTGCGTGTCGATGGCCGTGACGTTGCCCGGCGCCGCCGCCGCCACATGGGTGAACATGGCGAGCGACACGTCGAAATGGTTGTTCGAGTGCGAGCCCCAGGTCAGGCCGTGGTCGCGGCAGAGCTGGGCCACGCGCACCGAGCCGGCGAGCGTCCAGAAATGCGGGTCGGCGAGCGGGATGTCGACGGCGCCGAGCTGGATCGCGTGGTTCATCTGGCGCCAGTCGGTGGCGATCATGTTGGTGGCGGTGGGCAGGCCGGTGGCGCGGCGGAACTCGGCCATGATCTCGCGGCCCGAGAAGCCGTTCTCCGCCCCGCACGGATCCTCGGCATAGGCGAGCACGTGGCCCTGCCCCTTGCAGAGGCGGATCGCCTCCTCCAGCGACCAGGCGCCGTTCGGATCGAGGGTGACGCGCGCCTCGGGGAAGCGCTGGTGGATCGCGGTGACGGCGGCGATCTCCTCCTCGCCGCGCAGCACGCCGCCCTTCAGCTTGAAGTCGTTGAAGCCGTACTGCTCGTAGGCCGCCTCGGCGAGGCGGGCCACGGTCCCGGGCGTCAGCGCCTCCTCGTCGCGGAGCCGGAACCAGCCGTCGCGAGCGGTCGGCTCGCGATAGCCGAGGTCCGTCTTGCGGCGGTCGCCCACGTAGAAGAGGTAGCCCAGCATCTCGACCGCGTCGCGCTGCTGGCCCTCGCCGAGGAGGGCGGCCACCGGCACGTCGAGGAACTGGCCGAGCAGGTCGAGGAAGGCCGATTCGACCGCCGTGACCGCGTGGATGGTGATGCGCAGGTCGAAGGTCTGGAGGCCGCGCCCGCCGACGTCCCGGTCGGCGAAGCGGGTGCGCATGGCGGCGAGCACCGCGTTCCAGGCGCCGAGCGGCTGGCCGACCACGAGGTCGCGGGCATCCTCCAGCGTCTTGCGGATGCCCTCGCCGCCGGGGACCTCGCCGAGGCCGGTGGCGCCGGTCGAATCGGTGAGCACCACGAGGTTGCGGGTGAAGAAGGGACCGTGCGCGCCCGAGAGGTTCATCAGCATGCTGTCGTGGCCCGCGACCGGCACGACCTTCATCTCGGTGACGGTGGGGGTGTTGCGCGCGGCGTGGCGGGTGTCGAGCGACATGGCGTGTCCTCCTGCGATTGTTCTGGCGATTGCTCAGGGGCATTGGCCGCGCGGCCGGGCTCGCGGGGCAGGATCTTGGCAAGGATGGTGGAACGGGACGGGCCGGCCGGAGGCCGGCCCGGGCATGGCGGCGTCAGACGTTCTTCAGCTCGACGCGGCGGATCTCACCGACCACCACGAGGTAGCAGAAGCAGGCCACCAGGGCGTTCAGGCCCACGAAGACCAGGGCGCCGTTGAACGAGCCCGTCGTCTGCACGATGTAGCCGATGGCGATCGGGGTGGTGATGCCGGCGGTGTTGCCGAAGGTGTTGAACAGGCCGCCCGACAGGCCGCCGCTCTCCCGCGGCGAGGTGTCGGAGACCACCGCCCAGCCGAGGGCGCCGATGCCCTTGCCGAAGAAGGCGAGCGCCATCAGGCCGACCACGAGGGCATCCGCCTGCACGTAGTTGCAGCCGATGATGCTCATCGAGAGCAGCATGCCGCCCACGATCGGGATCTTGCGGGCCGCGGTGAGCGAGTAGCCGCGGCGCAGCAGCATGTCCGAGATCACGCCGCCGAGGATGCCGCCGATGAAGCCGCAGAGCGCCGGCAGCACCGCCGCGAAGCCCGCCTGCAGGATCGACAGGCCGCGCTCCTTGACGAGGTAGACCGGGAACCAGGTCAGGAAGAAGTACGTCAGCACCGTGATGCAGTACTGTCCGATATAGATGCCGAGCAGCATCCGGTTGGAGAGCAGCTCGCGCAGGGTCTTGCCGGCATTGGCCTGCTTCTTGGTGCCCTGGCCGTCCATGTCGAGCAGCGCGCCACCGGCCTCGATGTAGTCGCGCTCGCCCTTGTTCATCATGGGGTGGTTCTTCGGGCTGTCGATCACCTGCAGCCAGAGCAGGGCGAAGGCGATGCCGAGGATGCCCATGCTGGTGAAGACGTGGTGCCAGCCGAAATTGTGGACGATCCAGGCCATCAGCGGCGTGAACAGCACGGTGGCGAAGTACTGCGCCGAGTTGAAGAAGGCCGAGGCCATGCCGCGCTCGCGGGTGGGGAACCAAGCGGCGACGATGCGGGCATTGGCCGGGAAGACCGGCGCCTCGGTGAGGCCGACGGCGAGGCGGAGCGCGAACAGCATCACCACGGCGGTCATGCCGGTGAAGAATCCGACAGCGCCCTGGACCAGGGTGAACCCGGACCAGAGCGCGATCGCCCCCGCATAGACCCATTTGACGCCGTAGCGGTCGAGCAGCCAGCCGCCGGGAATCTGGGCCAGCACGTAGGACCACGCGAAGGCCGAGAAGACGTAGCCCATCTGCACCGGCGTGAGGCCGAGCTCCTTGGCCATGTCCGGCCCGGCGATGGAGATGGTGGCGCGGTCGGCGTAGTTGATCGTGGTGGCGGCGAATAGCATCAGCACGATCAGAATGCGGACGCGCGTGCGGCGCGCCGTATCGGCGACGTCGAGCGTGGTGCTCGTCGTGCCGCTCGAAGAGGCACTCATGGACGTTCTCCCTGGGTGAGTGCCGCCCGGTTGAGTCCGGGCGGCGGATCGTGCCGCCGTTGGATCGGCGGGCTCGTCATTCTTGGATTGGGCTTGGGGTCGGGGTGCCGCCTCAGCGGCGGTTGCCGATCAGCGCCTTCAGCTCGGCGATCTCGGCGGCGTCGAAGTCCGTGAGCGGCGAGCGGACGGGGCCGGCATGGCGGCCGACGGCGGTCATGCCCGCCTTGACGATCGAGACCGCGTAGCCGCGCTTGCGGTTGCGGATCGCGATGTAGGGCAGCACGAAGTCGCGCAGCTCCTTGTAGACGGCGTCCCGGTCGCGGCGGCGGACCGAGTCGTAGAAGGAGAGCGCCCACTCGGGCAGGAAGTTGAAGATCGCCGAGGAATAGGTGGTGACGCCCATCTCCAGGTACGGCAGGGCGAAGGTCTCGGCGGTCGGCAGGCCGCCGACATAGGTGAGGCGGTCGCCGAGGCCGGCATAGATCCGGGTCATCAGCTCGACATCGCCGACGCCGTCCTTGAAGCCGACGAGGTTCGGGTTGCGCTCGCAGAGGCCGGCCAGCGTGGTCTCGTTGAGCTGCGCGTTGGCGCGGTTGTAGACGATGATGCCGAGCGAGGTCGCCTTGCACACCGCCTCGACATGGGCGGCGAGGCCGGCCTGCTCGGAGCCGACGAGGTAGGGCGGCAGCAGCAGGAGGCCGTCGGCGCCGGCGGCCTCGGCGGCCTTGGCGAGCTCGACGGCGAGCGCCGTGCCCTGGCCGGTCGGGGCGATCACCGGCACGCGGCCGCGGGTCTCCTCGACGCAGGCCCGTACGACGCGGTCTATCTCGGTGGGGGTGAGCGAGAAGAACTCGCCGGTGCCGCCGGCGGCGAACAGGCCGGAGACCTTATAGTCGGCCAGACGGTTGAGGTTGTCCCGGTAATCGGTCTCGTTGAAGCTGAAATCGTCGTTGAAATGCGTGACGGGGAACGAGAGCAGGCCGGAGCCCAGCGTGCGGACCATCTCGGCGGGGGTCATCCTCGACATCTGTTTCACTCCCTGATTGTGCGCCCGTTCGGCGTTGCATCCGGGATAGGACCGCCCCTTAAATGCGTCCAACGTTGATTTTGGCTGGATTATCCCGGATCCTGCATCAATGTTCGAACTCGGCCATGCCCGCAGCTTCATCGCCGTCGCCGAGGAGATGCATTTCGGCCGCGCCGCCGCGCGCCTGAACCTGACCCAGTCGCCGCTCTCGCGGCAGATCCAGATGCTGGAGCAGACGCTCGGCGTGACGCTGCTGGAGCGCTCGACCCGGGCGGTGCGGCTGACGCCGGCCGGGCGCACCTTCCTGGCGGAGGCCTACCGGGTCATCGCCGCCGCCGAGAGCGCGGCGCGCATCACCCGGCGGGCGGCGCGCGGCGAGAGCGGCCTGCTGCGCCTCGGCTTCACGGCGGCTTCGGCCTACCGCTCCCTGCCCCGGCTCGTGGCGCAGGTGCGGGCGAAGCTCCCCGAGATCGACCTCGTGCTGGAGGAGATGGTCTCCGACGAGCAGATCCACGCCCTCGACGGCAACCGGATCGACCTTGCCCTGCTGCGGCCGGCCGCGCGGCTGTTCGACGAGGACACGCTGATCGCGAGCGCGTCGCTCACCCGCGAGCGCCTGCTGCTCGCGGCACCCCGCGGGCATCCCCTGGCGAGCGCCCGCGCCCCGACCCTGCAGGATCTCGACGGGGAGCCCTTCGTGACGTGGTCGCCGCGCGGGGGGCGCTATTTCATCGATCTGCTCGACACCCTGTTCGAATCCGGCGGCGTGCGGCCGCGGATCGTGCAGCGGGTGAATCAGGTCCACGCCATGCTGGCGCTGGTCGGGGCCGGGCTCGGCATCGCCCTGGTGCCGGAAGGCGCGCGGGGGATCCGCATGGCGGAGGTGTCGCTGCGCCCGATCCCGCTGCCGGCGAACGCCCGGCCCGAGCTTCTGCTCGCGTGGCGGCGCGACAGCGCCAATCCCTGCCTCCCCGCCGTGCGGGCCGTCGTGCTCGAAGGCGGCGAGGCGACCCGCTGATGGGAGATCAGGCGAGCAGTTCGGCCGCGTAGTGCCGGGCCGCGGCCTCCAGCACCGGCGAGAACAGGCCGAGGGTCAGGGGCAGGGCCGCGGTAAGGCGCAGCGCGTCCTCGCCGATATCGAGGCTGCCGCTGACGTTCTGCCCGAGCGCACGGGCCGCGAAGCCGCGCGCATTGCCGTGCCAATCCTCGATCGCGATCTTGATGTTGTCCTTCTCCAGGCGCCGCTTCGCCCAATCCGTGTGCCGGTCGAGCCGGCGGCGCACCTCCTCGGTTGCGAGGCTGTGCGGCACGGTGATGACGATCTGCTTGGCCATGGCTCCCCCCGCGGCACGATCCGGACGACGTCCCGGATGCCCGGACAGTGGGACGATATGCTTAACCTATGGTAAGCGGCCGAGCGCCTGGTCCCAGAAGCGGAGGCTGCCCGGGTTGATCGGGCCACCGGACGCCGCGTTCCGGGTGGTGACGAAGGCGTGGAACGCCTCGGCCGAGCCGTCGCCGAGCAGGTCGCGCAACGCGGTCAGGATGCGCGTGATGCGCAGGTGGTTGTGGTCGTAGGGCGTGAGCCAGAAATCGGTCTCCGCATAGAAGCGTCGCATCCGGTCGCGGGCGGCGGCGAGGCCTGCCTGCGCCCGGGGATCGGCGCGGATCGCCTCCGCCTCTTCCCCCGACAGCACGGGCGCGCCGGGCACCGCCCGGCTCGCCGCGCGCAGGGGGAAGCACCACTGGATGAAGTCGTGGACGCCCTCGATGCGGACGTCGTCGAAGGCGAGAACGTCGGCGAGCAGGCGCCCGGACCCGTCCCGGCCCTCGCCCGCGAGGAAGGCGTGGATGCGCCCGCTCACTCCGTCTCTCCCTTGAGCGGCCGGGCGAGCAGCCGCGCCGCCATCTCCTCGACCCGCGCCTCGCCGGAGACGATGGCCGCCACCGCCTCGGCGATCGGCATCTCCACGTCGCGGGCCCGGGCGAGGGCCACCAGGGCCGCGGCGGTGAAGGCGCCCTCGGCGAGCTTGCCGCCGGAGGCCTCCTCCGGCGATGCGCCGGCCCCGAGGCGCTCGCCGAAGGCGAAGTTGCGCGATTGCGACGAGGAGGCGGTCAGAACGAGGTCGCCGAGGCCGGACAGGCCCATCAGCGTCTCCGGCCGCCCGCCATAGGAGCGGGCGAAGCGCATCAGCTCGGCGAAGGCGCGGGCGATGAGCGCGGCGCGGGCGCTCTCGCCGAGGCCGCGGCCGGCGACGATCCCCGAGGCGATGGCGAGCACGTTCTTGCCCGCTCCGCCGATCTCGACGCCGCGCACGTCGTCGGTGTGGTAGAGCCGCAGGGTCGGCCCGGAGAGGAGCCGCGCGAGGCCCGCCGCGCGCTCGGCATCGGCGGCGGCGAGCGTCACCGCGGTCGGCAGGTTGCGGGCGACATCCGCCGCGAAGCTCGGGCCCGAGAGGACGGCGACCGGTGTGCCCGCGGGCAGGATTTCGGCCGCGACATCGCTCATGAAGGCGTCCGTGCCGCGCTCGATGCCCTTGGCGCAGAGCACGATCGGCGCTCCCCGCGGCAGGTCCGGCCCGAGCTGGCCGATCACCGCCCGCGCGGTCTGGGCCGGCGTGACGAGGAGCACGGCCGCCACGCCCCGCAGGGCCGCCGGATCGGCGGTCGCGCGGATCCGCTCGTGAAGCGGCACGCCCGGCAGGTAGCGGGCATTCTCGCGGCTCCCCTCGATCCGCGAGGCGGCCTCGCCGGCGCGCAGCCAGAGGGGGACGGGGTGGCGGGCGGCCACCGCATTGGCCAGGGCGGTGCCCCAGGGGCCGCCGCCGACGACCGCGACGGTTGCGCTCTCGCTCATGCGGATCCTCCAGGGCGATCGGTTGCGTCCAGCCGGTAGAGGGCATGGAGGCTCAAGGGATGGTCGGGCGGCAGGCCCGGATGCGCGAAGGTCCCGTCCGGCACCATGCCGAGCCGCTCCATCACCCGGCGCGAGGCCGCGTTGCCGAGCGCCGTATAGGCCACCACCGCGGGGATCCCGCAACGGCCGAACAGGTCGGCGAGGCTCGCCCGCGCCGCACGGGTCGCGATGCCGCGGCCCCAGGCGGACCGGGCGAGCCGCCAGCCGATCTCGACGCAATCGCCCGGCCGCTCGCCGCCGGGGAAGGGCATCGGCCGCATCACCCGCATGCCGCCCACGAAGCCGACGAAGCGGCCGGCCTCCTCCACCGCCCAGGGGCCGAATCCGTCCGCATCGAAGCGCCGGTCGAGGGCGCGGGCCTCGGCCAGGCTCTCGGAGCGGCTGCGGAGCGCCGGGAAATGCGCCATCACCTCCGGATCCGCGTTGAGGGCGGCGAAATCCGCGTCGTCGCCGCGCTGCCAGCGCCGGAGCCGCAGGCCGCCGCAGGCGAGCGCGTCGGGGGCCGGCGGCGCGGGGCGCCGGCCGCGCCAGAGCAGCGAGCGCCTGTCGAGCAGGGCGAGGTCGGCGCGCCCGTCGATCACCGCTTCGCCCAGTGCGATCGCCGCGGTGAGGCGCTCCGGCGGCATGTTCGCCCAGGCCGGCGGCCGGACGCTGTCGCGCCAGGGGCCGCCGCAGGCATTGTCGAGGAGGATGCGGGCGAAGCCGTGGTTCAGGCGCACCGGCCAGGCCGGATGCCATGTCGCCGCCTCCGGCAGGCGCCGGTCCACGAGGTCGCGCCAGCGCGCTTGCGGATCGGCTTGGAGATCGGCTTGGGGATCGACCCGCGGGAGGAGACGGACGGCTTCGGTGCGGGCATCGCTGTAATTGCCGCGCGGCAGGACGAGGCGTCCGGGCGTCCTCACCCGGCGACCGTGGCGGCGCCGGGCTTCTCGGCGAAGGGCCAGCGGGCGCGGGCCGGCACGGTGAGGTCGTCGACGAGGCCGAGGCGCAGACGCTCCAGCCCGGCCCAGGCGATCATGGCGCCGTTGTCGCCGCAGAGGTTGAGCGGGGGCGCCACGAAGGCGAGGCCGGCCTCGCCGGCGAGCGCGGCGAGCGCCCGGCGGATCGGTCCGTTCGCCGCGACGCCGCCGGCGGCCACCAGGGCGGTCGGATGGCCGGCGACGTCGGCGAAGCTGCGCAGCGCTACCCGGGCGCGATCGACCACCACGTCGGTGATCGCGGCCTGGAAGCCGGCGCAGAGGTCGGCCACGTCCCGCTCGGCGAGCGGCGCGATGCGCTCGGCCTCGACGCGCAGCGCGGTCTTCAGGCCGGAGAGGGAGAAGTCGGCCTCGCGGCGGCCGAGCATCGGACGCGGCAGGGCGAAGCGCTCGGGGTCGCCGCCCTCGGCCATGCGCTCGACCTCCGGCCCGCCGGGATAGCCGAGGCCCAGCAGCTTCGCGACCTTGTCGAAGGCCTCGCCGATGGCGTCGTCGATGGTGCCGCCGAGGCGCACGTACTGCCCCACGCCCTTCACGGCGACGAGCTGGGTGTGGCCGCCCGAGGCGAGGAGCAGCAGGTAGGGGAAGCTCAGGCTATCGGTCAGCCGCGCCGTCAGGGCGTGCGCCTCGAGATGGTTGACGGCGATGAGGGGCTTGCGGCCGACGAGGGCCAACGTCTTGGCGGTGACGAGCCCGACCAGCACGCCGCCGATCAGGCCGGGCCCCGCCGCGACGGCGATGCCATCGAGATCGGCGAGCCGCATGCCGGCCTTGGCGAGCGCCCGCTCGATCAGCCGATCCAGCACCTCCACATGGGCGCGCGCCGCGATCTCGGGCACCACGCCGCCATAGGCGGCATGCTCGGCGATCTGGCTCAGCACCTCGTTCGCGTGCAGGACCGGCGCGCCATCCTCGCCCGCGCTGACGATCGCGGCGCTGGTCTCGTCGCAGGTGGTCTCGATGCCGAGGATGTTCATGGAGGGTTTGCGTCCTGACGGGCGCCCCTTGTATCCGGGGCGCCCGCGGGACCGCAACGCGATCAGTCGACGGCGACCATCACGTCGGAGGCCTTGACGACGGCGTAGGCGTCGGAGCCGAGGGTCAGCTTGAGGGCATCGACCGACTCGTTGGTGATCGAGGCGGTCACGACCTGGCCGGGCGCGATCTCGATCTTCACGTGAGCCGTGGTCGCACCCTTGTCGACGGAGACGACCTTGCCCTTGAGGACGTTGCGCGCACTGATCTTCATGGGAGACTTTCCTGGGGCCGGCGGACCGGCAACGGCGCCGATATAGCGGCGCGCCGCCCGTCCGGCGACCTCAGCGGGTGTCCGGTTCCTCGGAATCCGCCTGATCCTCCGGAATCGGCCGCGCGCCCCAGCCGGTGAGGACCGCGTTGAGTTCGTCGAGCACGAAATGCCGGGCGCTGTCGCGGTCGTAGCCCTCGTCGAGGAGGTCGTCGTAATCGGTGAAAGCGTGGCGGGCGAAGGCCACCAGGGCGAGCCAGGCCGCGTTCTCCGGAGCGGCGCGGCGCAGGCCGGGGCTGGCGAGCGCCCGGTCGAGCACGCTCTCGGCCTCGAAATCGGGCAGGCGCGGCGCCAGCCGCTGCAGCGCGGCGGCCACGGCCTCGCGCCGATTGACACCATCGCCCTCCTGTCGACCGCTCACGACGCCCCCGGCGCTTTCCCAATCCGTGCCCAACCTGCCATAATCCGCGGCGACTTGCGTGCCGCGGACAGGACGAAGCCGGCCGGCGCGGGCAAGCCCAGGGAGATCTCGTCCATGCGTGTGGGGTTCACCGCGTTCATCCTCGGCCTGATGCTGACGGCCGGCCACGCCGCCGCGCAGGCGCCCGCTGCGGCGCCTCCGGGTGCGGGCCCGAAAGCCGGACGCGTCATCACGGCGACGGGCCAGACCAAGCCGCCGGGCGGCGGCGCGGCGGCCCCGATGAAGCCGGTCAACGAGGCCGAGATGCTGAAGGCGCAGAAGGCCGCCGCCGCCCGCGACAAGGCGTGGGACGCGAAGATGCGCACCACCCTGGGCTCGATCTGCCGCGGCTGCTGAGCCGCCCGACCCTACCGATCAGGACGAATCGGCCGGAGCCGGATCAGTCGTCCGCGTCCAGCCCGGCCCCGTTCAGGCCGTTGATCCGTGCCTTGAGCACGTTCGACGGCTTGAACACCATGACCTGGCGCGGCTCGATCGCCACCTCGACGCCGGTCTTGGGGTTGCGGCCGACGCGGCGGCCCTTGCTGCGCACGACGAACGAGCCGAAGGACGACAGCTTCACCGTCTCGCCCTCGGCGAGGCAGGTGCAGATCTCACCGAGAACCGTCTCGACGAGGGCGGCGGATTCGGTGCGCGAGAGGCCGACCTGCTGGTAGACGGCCTCGCTCAGATCGGCGCGTGTGACCGTCTTCCCCGTCATGCTCCACCCCCAAGCAATGCCTTTTCGAGGATCGTCGGCACGACGTATCCCTATGATCCGGCACGCTAATCGGCGCTCCGGCCCGGGTCAACCGCAAGCCCGGTATTCCTCCGCAAATTGTCCGCCTGGACCTACCAGCGAATCAGGGCGGCGCCCCAGCTGAAGCCGCCGCCGATCGCCTCGATCATCACCAGGTCGCCCGCGCGGATGCGCCCGTCCTTGCGGGCGACGTCGAGGGCGAGCGGGATCGAGGCGGCCGAGGTGTTGCCGTGGCGGTCGACCGTCAGCACGATCTTCTCGCGCGCGATGCCGATCTTGTCGGCCGAGGCCTCGATGATGCGCCGGTTCGCCTGGTGCGGCACGAACCACTTGAGGTCGTCGGCGGTGACGCCGGCCCGGTCCAGGGATTCGACGATCACGTCCGTCACCGAGCCGACCGCGAAGCGGAAGACCTCGCGGCCCTCCATGCGCAGGTGCCCGGTGGTGCCGGTGGAGCCCGGGCCGCCATCCACGTAGAGCTTCTCGCGGTGGCGCCCGTCCGAGCGCAGGCTCGCCGAGAGCACGCCGCGGCCGTCCGCCTCCGATTCGGGCCGCGCCTCCAGCACGATCGCCCCGGCCCCGTCGCCGAACAGCACGCAGGTGGTGCGGTCCTCCCAGTCGAGGATGCGCGAGAAGGTCTCCGCGCCGACGACGAGGGCGCGGCGGGCGCCCCCCGTGGTGAGGAAGCGGTCGGCCGTGGAGACGGCGAAGACGAAGCCGGCGCAGACCGCCTGCAGGTCGAAGGCCGCGCCCTGCCGGATGCCCAGGGCCGCCTGGATCTGAGTCGCCGTCGAGGGGAAGGTGTGGTCCGGCGTCGAGGTCGCGCAGATCACGAGGTCGATGTCGTCGGGGCCGAGCCCGGCATCGTCGAGGGCGGCACGGGCCGCGCGCGCGCCCAGCACCGAGGTGGTCTCCTCGGGCGATGCGAGATGGCGCTGCCGGATGCCGGTGCGCTGGACGATCCACGCGTCGGAGGTGTCGACCCGCTCGGAGAGCTCGGCATTCGTCACCACCCGGGCGGGCAGGCTCGACCCTGTGCCGACGACGACGGAACGCAGGCTGGTCATCGTGTCCCTTCCCGGATCGTCCCGGAACGCGCGGGCCAGGCCCGCGGATCCCTCGCGACGATCCTTCATCCTCTCAGCGCCGACGGGCCTCAGACCCGCGCCATCGTCGTCGGCGTCTCGTCCAACATGTCGCGGATGGTCCGCATCAGGTCGTGGCGGGCCATGTCGTGGGCAAGGTCGATCGCCGCCGCGAAGCCTTGCGCGTTCTCGGAGCCGTGGCTCTTGATGACGATGCCCTCGAGGCCGAGGAAGACGCCGCCATTGGCCCGGCTCGGGTTCATCTTGTCCTTGAGCGCCTTGAAGGCCTGCCGCGCGAACAGCGCGCCGATCTTGGCCGACAGGGTGCGGGTCATTGCCGAGCGCAGATAGGTGCCGATCTGCTTGGCTGTGCCCTCGGCGGTCTTCAGCGCGATGTTGCCGGTGAAGCCCTCCGTCACCACCACGTCCACGGTGCCGCGGCCGAGATCTGTGCCCTCCACGAAGCCGTGATAGGCGAAGTTCTCCGCATCGTGCTCGCGCAGCAGCCGGGCGGCTTCCTTCACCGCCTCGTTGCCCTTCATCTCCTCGGTGCCGACGTTGAGCAGGCCGACGGTGGGGCGATCCAGGTCCAGCACGATGCGCGCCATGGCCGAGCCCATCACCGCCATCTCGACGAGGTGCTCGGCATCGGTGCCGATGGTGGCGCCGACATCGAGCACCACGCTCTCGCCGCGCACGGTCGGCCACAGGCAGGCGATGGCCGGCCGCTCGATGCCGGCCATGGTCTTCAGGCAGATCTTCGACATCGCCATGAGCGCGCCGGTATTGCCGGCCGAGACCGCGGCCTGGGCCTGCCCGTCGCGCACCGCCTGGATCGCCTGCCACATGGAGGACTTGCCGCGGCCCTGGCGCACCGCCTGGCTCGGCTTGTCGTCCATGGCGACGGACACGGTGGTGTGCCGGATCTCGACGGCGCCCTTCAGGCGCGGCTCGGCCTCGACGAGTGGGCCCACCACGGCCTCGTCGCCGAACATGATGAAGCGCGTCTCCGGATGGCGCTCGCGGGCGATGGCCGCCCCCGGCACGACGGTCGAGGCGCCATGATCGCCGCCCATGGCGTCGAGCGAGATGCACACGGGTTGGGACATGGTGGACGCGGGGCTAAGCCTTTGGGGAGCCGGAACGTGTCGGCGAATGCGACGATCCGGCGGACGATGGGGCGCGGAGCGCGGCGGAAAATAGCGATCCCACCCCGCTGGGCAAACGTTTTCTCGACGCCGCCCGCCGCGCTGCGGTCGCAGGCGGCGTCAGATTTCCGTTTCCGGGGGATTCAGGCGTCGCCGTCCTTCAGCTTGCGCAGGGCGGCGAAGGGCCCCGCATCCTCGCCGGCCTGGACGGGCTCGAAGCTCGCGCCCGGCTTGCGCGGATAGGGATCGAGGCCGAGCGCCAGGAATTCCGCGGTGAGCACGCCGAAATCGACGCGGCCGCCGACGATCGGGTCCGGCACCTCGGCATCCTCGGCGTCGGTGCCGGCAAGACGATCGGTATCGGTGAACTCGACCTCGACCGGCTCGCTCACCTTCGACTCGAAGGGCTCCAGGGTGACGGTGCAGACCTGGGTCACGAGGGCCTCGACCCGGCCGGTGACGACGAGCCGGCTCATCGGCCCGGAGATGTCGAAATGCCCGACGAGGTCGCGCAGGCCGGGGATGCCGAAATCCTTCGCCAGGGCTTCGGCCTCTGCCGGCGTCGCCTCCACGGTGACGCCGCCGCGGCCCGGCGGCAGGCGCGACACGTCGACGATCCGCGAGAGGGGGCCGGCCTTGTCCGGGTGGCTCATGCTTTTTCTCCTGCATCCGCCGCAAATCCCGCCGGATCGGGGAGATCGAGCGTTCCCGCGAGCAGACGGTCGAGGTCCGATCCGTCGAGGGCGGCGTCGGCGGCCATGACATAGGCCGCGAGCCCGGCCGCCTCGGGCGTGGCGGCGGCTTCGTCGGCCCCGAGCACGTTGCGCGCGAGCGCCAGCCGCAGGGCGTCTCCGTCGCGCGCGTCGAGGGCGGCGTCGTAGCCCCCGGCCCGGCCGTAGAAGGCGGCGCCGAGCTTCTTCATGCGCTTGGGCACGCCGAAATCGCCGATGCCGAGCTCGCGCAGCGAGGCGTCGAGCTGGAGGAAGACCGAGTTCACGAGGTCTTGCGCCACATCCGCGGCCGGTGGCGGCAGACGGTTCAGGCGGCGCAGCACCAGCACCGTGTGGAGCACGAGGCACTCGAAGCGGCCCTCGACGGTGTCGGGCACGCCCAGGCGCTCGTAGAGCGCGGGCGCCCGGCTCGCCGCGATGATGCGCAGGTGCAGCCCCTCGATGGTGCGGCGGCGCTCGCTTCCGCGCCGGAAGAACCGGGCGATCATGCCGCCCTCCGCCGGGCCTGTCCCGCTTCTCCCCGGGGCTGTGTCCGGGCTTGCCTTGTCAAAGCCATAACCCCGCGGTACGGCAACCCACGGTCAAGGTGCAAGCGCCGCCGGAACCCGCCCGCAAGTGCGGGGCGGCGCGACACTTTCGTCAACACAGATTTTCCGGGGGGCCGATGCCGCGCCGTCTCGTCTCGACTCTGGCGCGTGGCGCCCTCCTCGCAGGCCTCGGCCTGGCTCTGTCCGGCTGCATCGGCGAGGAATTGCGCCACGGCTATCAGATCGATCAAGCGGCGCTCGCCGCGGTGAAGCCCGGCATGAGCGCCGAGCAGGTGCTGCAGACGCTCGGCACGCCCTCGACCGTGTCCACGGTCGGCAACAAGTCCTGGTACTACATCTCGCAGAACACCAGCCGCACGGTGATGTTCCTCGGCGAGCGCGTCGACGACCAGAAGGTCACGGCGGTGTACTTCAACCAGGGCTTCAAGGTGGAGCGCGTGGCGCTCTACGGCCTGCAGGACGGCAAGGTGTTCGACTTCATCGAGCGCACCACGCCGACCAGCGGCCAGGACCGCGCCTTCCTCAGCCAGCTCTTCCGCGGCCTGACCCGCTACGAGCCCTTCGGCGGCGGCGCCGGCAGCCTCGTCCCGGGCGCCAACCGCGGCATGTGATCTGACATCGAAATCGGTGAATTGTGCTGGTGGTGAGGACCACGCACCTGTCCCCTCCCCCTTGCGGGGAGGGGTTCGGGGTGGGGGTCGCTCAGGCTGAGGCGTAGCGGTGCCTCCTGCACCACCCCCACCTCCAACTCCTTCCCGCAAGGGGGAGGAGAGGCCCGCTCGCAGCCGAAGCGACCAAGCTGCCGCTCACGCAGGCGCGAGGGGCCGGCCTGCGAGGCCGAGGGATTCGGCGATCCCGGCCGGATCCGCGAACATCAAATCGGGTCCGGCTGCGGCGAGCGCCTCCGCCCGCGTATAGCCCCAGCTCACCGCACCGAAGGCGCAGCCGACCGCGCGCGCCGCCTCCAGGTCGCGCAGCTCATCGCCGATGCAGAGCGTCTGCGTCGGGGAAACGCCGACGCGTGCCACCAGCCGTTCGAGCCGCCGCGCCTTGCCGAACAGCGAGGCGCCGCAGGCGTAATGCGCGATCCGCGCCGCATTCTCCGGCCCGAGCACTCGCCCCACGTTCTCCCGCGTGTTCGAGCTGAGCAGCGCCAGGACCACGCCGCCGGCAGCGAGGTCCGCCAGCATCTCCGGCACGCCCGGGAACAGGTGCAGCCGGTCGATGTCGCGTGCGGCGAGCCCGTGCATGTGGCGGGCGATCGCCGGCAGCTTCCAGCGCGGCACGCCGAGATGCCGGACGATGGCCGAGGCGGAGAGGCCGCGCAGGGCCTCGGTCTCCTCGAGGTGGACGCGGCGGAAGCCGTAGCGATCGGCCACCCCGTTCAGCACCTCGCAGAACCAGTCGAAGCTGTCCGCGAGCGTCCCGTCGAAATCGAGGACGACCAGCCTGTACGGGGTCACGGGTCTACAGCCGCAGATTGGCGATCGGCACGTCGAGCCGCATCACGAGGCCGCCCGGCGCCCAATCGTGCTCCAGCACGCCATCGAGCTGGCCGGCGACGCTGCGCTCGGCGAGGACCGTGCCGAAGCCGCGCCGCGAGGGTGCGGCCCGCACCTCCGGACCGCCCTGCTCCGCCCAGGTCAGGCGGTAGCGGTCGCCCGCGCGGCAGCCGGCCAGCGTCACGGTGCCGGTCTGGGTCGAGAGGCCGCCATACTTGACCGCGTTGGTCGCCTGCTCGTGCATGATCAGCGCGAGCGCGGTGGCGCTGCGCTCGCCGATCTCGGCATCGTCGCCCGCGATGGCGACCCGGTCGCGGCCATCCTCGCGATAGGCCGCCATGATCAGGCGCATCAGGCCGAGCACGGTCTGCCCGCTCAGGGCGGGCGCGGTATCCGGCGTATGGGGGCGGACATATTCGTGCGCCCGCGCCAGGGCGCCCAGGCGCTCGCGGAAGGCGTCCACGAAGGGCCGCGCCTCCGTGTTGCCGCGGGCGCTCAGCGCCGCGATCCCGCCCACCACCGCGAAGATGTTCTTGATGCGGTGCGACAGCTCGCGGATCAGCAGGTCGCGGGCCTCCTCCGAGCGCTTGGCTTCGCGCAGGTCGCGGGTCACGGTGCCGTAGCCGACCTTCGCGCCCGACGAATCCCGCACGGGGAAGATGTTGAACTGGACGGGGACCGCCGCGCCGGTATCGACCCGGCGGAAGGCGAGCTCGCCCTCCCACCACCCGTCCCGGCGGGCGGCCGGCATCACCGCGCCCTCGAACGCCGCCCGGCTCTCGGGGGTGAAGAACTCGGCGAGCGTGAGGGTGCGGGCAGCGGCGCGATCGGGCAGCCCGACGAGGGCGAGGCCGGCGGCGTTGAGATGGACCGTGCGGCCCGCCTCGTCGGCGAGGCCGATGAAGTCCTTCGAGGTCTCGACGATGGCCGCGAGCTGGCGCGCCTCGCTCTCGGCGCGCTTGAGGTCGTCGATATCGGTGCAGGTGCCGAACCAGCGCTCGATCCGGCCTTCGGCGTCGCGGATCGGCAGGGCCCGGCCCAGGGTCCAGCGATAGGCTCCGGAATGATGGCGCAGCCGGTACTCGATCTCGTAGGGCTCGCCCGTGGCGAGCGAGTGCCGCCAGCGCGCCCAGGCCCGCTCCTGATCCTCGGCGTGGAACACGCCGTTCCAGCCCTCGCCGTCGGTCGAGCCCGCGGGCACCCCGGTGAACTCGTACCAGCGGTCGTTGTAATAGTCGTGGAATCCGTCCGGCAGCGTGGTCCAGACCATCTGCGGCATCGCCGCCGTCATCACGCGGAAGCGCCGCTCGCTCGCGGCGAACTCCGCCTCGCGGGCCGCGATCTCCGACAGGCTGAGCCGGTGCTCGATCAGGGTCGAGACCTGGTTGGCCAGGGTGCGCAGCGTCGCCGTCTGCTCGGGCGACAGGCCCTCCGGGCGCGCCACCCGGTCGAGGACGCAGAGCGAGCCGAAGGCCACGCCCGCGGCGGAGCGGATCACGGCGCCCGCATAGAACCGGAAGTGATCCGAGCCTGTGACGATCGGGTTGCCGGCGGTCCGCGGATCCACGGTCAGGTCGGGAATGACGAGGAGCTCGTCCTCGAGAATCGCGTGGGCGCAGATCGAGCGGTCGATCGGCATCTCCCGGCAGCCCAGGCCGATCTCGGCCTTGAACCATTGCCGCGCCTCGTCGACGAAGCTGACGAGCGCGACGGGCGCCTGGCAGACATAGGCGGCGACCTGGGCAAGGTCGTCGTAGGCCGACTCGGGCTCGGTATCGAGGATCCCCGCGGCGTGCAGGGCCGCGACCCGCTCGGCCTCGCCCGGCTCGGGCTGGCTCGTCGGTGCGAGCGTGCTTGCAGGTGGGATGAGCGGAGCCATGGTTCACCGCTCAGATAGGCGTGGAGGCCGATCTCGAACAGGGATGCCGCGCGGGCATCCCCCGGTTTCGTCACGCCCCGGGGCCGTGGGCCCGGGGCGCCGGGAATCAGGCCGCCTCGGCGGAGAGGGCCGGATAGTCGACGTAGCCCTCGGGGCCTTGCGAGTACCAGGTCCGGGCGTCGTCCTTGTTGAGCGGCGCATCCTTGGCGAAGCGCTCGGGCAGGTCCGGATTGGCGATGAAGGTGCGGCCGAAGGCGACGGCGTCGGCCACCCCGGAATCGAGCGCCGCCTGGCCGCTGCGGTGATCGTAGTCGGAATTGAGCACGAGCGGCCCCTTGAAGCGCTTGCGCATCACCGGTGCGACGGGCGGGTGGTTGGCCGTGCCGAAGGTGCCGTTCGGCCCGGGCTCGCGCATCTCGAGAAAGGCGATGCCGATCTCGTCGAGGGCCGCGGCGGCGGCGCCGAACAACGCGTCGGGATTCGAATCGTCCACGCCCTGGATCGCGCCGTTCGGCGACAGGCGTACCCCGGTGCGGTCCTTGCCGACGACGTTCGCCACGGCCTGGGTGACCTCGCGCAGGAGGCGGATGCGGTTCTCGATGGAGCCGCCATAGGCGTCGGTGCGGTGGTTGGTGCCGTCGCGCAGGAACTGGTCGATCAGGTAGCCGTTCGCGGCGTGGATCTGCACGCCGTCGAAGCCGGCGGCCAGGGCGTTGCGCGCGGCGCGCTCGTAATCGGCGATCAGGCGCGGGATCTCGTCGATCTCGAGCGCGCGCGCCTCCTCATAGGGCTTCTTGCCGGCATAGGTGTGGGCCTTGTCCGGCGCCGTGGTGGCCGAGGACGAGACCGGCTTCTCGCCGCCGAGGAAGTCGGGATGGACGATGCGGCCCATATGCCAGAGCTGGCTGAAGATGCGGCCGCCCTTGTCGTGGACCGCCTTCACCACCGGCTTCCAGGCCTCGACCTGCTCGTCCGACCAGAGGCCCGGCGCGAAAGGCCAGCCCAGGCCCTCGCGGCTGATGCCGGTGGCCTCGGACAGGATCAGCCCGGCGCCGGCGCGCTGCGCGTAGTACTCGGCCATGATCGGCGTCGGCACGTGCTCCTTCGTGGCGCGCCCGCGGGTGAGCGGGGCCATGAAGATGCGGTTCGGGGCCTCGATGGCGCCGATGCGGATCGGATCGAACAGTGAGGGCATGGTCGTCCCGTCTGGATGGCGCGCCGCTTACGGCCGCGCCCGGTTGCATTCCGGACGCATAGGTGGTCGGTCTCACGACGGGCACCAGGGCCTCATCCCGCACCGCACGCAGGCCTGGTGCGGCTCCGCACATGACCGCACATGCGAAAGGGGCCGGATCTCCCGCGAGACCCGGCCCCTTCTTCTCCACCCGCGGCGGGCGCCCTCTGATAGCCGACCCTTTGATCCGCGTTGAGCGCCTAGGGGGACAGGCAGCCCCCGCACCATAGTCCCCTACCTCAGGCACCAAAGATCCGCACATCGTTTTGGGGGTCGTACAACCTCACGTGCAACGCCCCTGAGCGGTTTGTGGGTTGCGACCCGGAGCCGGAGAATTCCTCGACCGGCCGGCGCTCTCGCCGGCAGCGGGACGAGGCGTCGCCATGGGCTACAAGCACGGAAATCCGCAGAACCGGGCGAAGGCGGCGTCCCTGCTCAGGCAGTTGAAGGGTCAGCTCGTGGACGTCACGGGCGTACAGGTCGAGGCCCGGAGCAACGTCTTCGCCGCCGCCGAGGCGTACTGGCAGCTCTCCAAGGCGGCCGGCGTCCACCTCTACAAGGTCGGCGACGGCTGGCATGCCGACCTGGAGTTCAAGGGCCTCCCGCCGGGCGTCCCGACCATCGTCGGCACCCCGGAGCCCGTCGCCACGCGGACGGAAGCCATCGAGAGCGTCGTCGGCATGATGTCGATCTGCGCGCAGCGCGACAACGTCCCGCCGCCGGACCCGGCGACGGGGCTGCGCTGGTTCCGGTTCGACGAGCACGAGGTCCCGGTCGATCCGGGCATGCTCGAAAGCTATGCCGCCCGCGTCCCGCACGTCGAGTTCGACGCGACCCACATCCGGCGGGAGCTCGACCTACTCCGGGCCGAGATCTCGGGCGACGGACCCGTCACGGAGGATGCCTGGGCGGCGGCCGAGTTCCAGACCCGGTACGACGCCTGCCGGATGTGCTGCGCCGCCATGGCGTTCGGCATCATGCAGGTGTCGTACGATCCGGAGGCGAGCCTCGACCTGGCCGAGGCGCCGGCGGCCCCCGGGATGCACTGACCCCGTCGAGGGGTCAGGCTGCGTCGGCGGCCATCGGGCCGGCGGGCAGGTCGCGCCGCCTGTAGAGCTTCATCCGGACCCGGTCGTAGCTCGTCGCGCCCCCGATGCCGGCCTCCTCCAGCCGCCGCATGGCCTGGTGCGGCGCGAGGCACATGCGGGCGGCGACCTCCTTGAGGGTGGCGTACTCGGCGGCGAACGCCTCGACGCTCGCCCTGGTGAACGCCCTGACGGAGCGCGGATCGCGCGGGCGGTATCCGGGCGACCATGCCAGCAGGCCGACCCTGGCAAGGCGCCACAAGTTGCGCGGGTCGACGCCGACCAGCATGGCGGCCGCCTCCGATTCGGTGACGTCGTCGGCCGATCCCTCGCCCCGCAGGACCCTGAGGACCTCGTCCCGGTCGATCAAGAGATCGTCGTAGCGGTTGCCCGTCGTGTGGCGCCCGACCCAGGCGAGACGGCCATCGAGGATCAGGCGCAGGATCTCGACGACGCCCACCCGTATAGACGGCCCCGCCCGCTCCACGGCCATCCTCGGCTCGGCGGGGTTGGCCACGGGGACGGCGTCGCGGAACAGCCTCGCCATGAAGGCATCGACGTCCGGACGGAGGAAGCGGCGCTTCGTGCCCCCGTTCCGGTCGGCCTCGGGCAGGACCGACAGCAGCCCGGCCTCTTCCAGGTGCCCGACCTGCTTCACCGTGAAGCCGGTCCTGGCGGCGACGTCCCTGGCCGTGAGGTGGTCCTCGACCTTCCTGACGATCGTCCCGAACTCCTCGACGGTGATCCAGAGCCGCTGCCCGTCAGCGGCCGCCTCGGGTCCGACCAGGCGGAGCAGCCCGGCGTCGGACCGACCGGAGGAGAAGGCGGCGCTCCTCTGGGTGTGCATGCGCCGCTCGCCCAACCGCACCCCGAGGAAGGGCGTCCCGGGGCTGATGGGGAGCCTCGCGAAGGCGTGCTCCCGAAGGACGTGGCGGAATTTCTCGAACCCGGGGTCCTTCAGGCTCGTCCGCAGGACCGCGTGGACGCGCCCGTAGACCTTCTCGTGCCCGACGGAGCCGCGCTTGGCGAAGCGGTGTCGTCCGACGATGTCGTCGAGGGCGGCCTCGACCGCCTCCGGCCCCTGCGCGGCGATGCGGTAGCCTTCCTCCGCGGCCCGCGCGAGGTCCGCCATCCCCATGGTGGAGGGGTGCGTTCCCGGCCCGTGCAGGACGGAGATCCCGAGGCCCTCGCAGAAGGCCGCGGCGGCGTGCAGGGGCGCGTCGTCCAGCCAGTTGCCCGGATCGCGCGAGCCGTCGAGCCTGGCGACGAACCACTCCGTGAAGGCCGAGCCGGCGGCGGGGGCGGCCTTGGCCCGGAGACGGTCGAGCACGGGCAGGACCTGGCGGGCCAGCGTCGCCGAGAAGTCGTGGCCGGCACGGAGCGTCACGTCGGCCTCGACGTGAAGCAGCACGGTCCCGTGCACGCCGCAGGTACGGACCGGGGACAGCACCCATTCGAGCCTCGACCACGGCCGGGCGTGCCACGGGCCCTCGAACCTCGCGAGATCCTCCGCCACGCAGTGCGGGCAGACCCGCGTCGCCGAGGTGAGCACCGTTCCGGGCGGGAACCTATGTCCGCCGACCGTCGTGGCCTTGTCCCCGACGGCGTGCGTCGGGGTGTGCCGACCGAGGGCGTCCCGCCCGGTCGGGCCCAGCCTGCGCAGCTCGGCCAGGGCGTCGAGCGTGCGTCCGTCCCCGCGCCCGAGGGCGTCGAGGTCGATGCGCATGTCCCGGAGAAGGCCGGGCAGGCCGACGCCGTTCAGGGCGGCGAGGCGGGCCGCGTAACCCAAGGCCGGTTCTCTCGGCTGCAAGGGATGCCCGAGGTTCAGGAACCGGCCCTCGGGCCGCTCGATGGTCGCGTCGCCGCTCACGACGCTTGCGCCGGTGAGTCGTCGACGGTCAGGAACGAACCCGGGCGCAGGTGACGCCAGTGCTCGGCGACGAAAGGGTTCTTGTCGTCCTGGCCGTAAACGAGGGAGCGGCGCTCGAAGGCGGCGGCGAAGTGGCCCGGGGTCAGCCGCGTCCTCTGCCAGTGGAGCGCCTCCTGCAGGGCTCCTTCCACGAGCTGGCAGATCCGGGCGTACCGGTGCCGGGCCGCGAAGGCGAGCCGCTCGGGAAGGTCGGTCTCCGTCAGGTGATCCGACGCGATGCCGACGGCCTCGCCCATCCGGGAGAGGATGTTGAGGACGAGGTCCCTCTCCTCGGGCATCGCCACGTCGGCGAACCGGATGAAGTTGCCCCGGCGCTCGACCTGGTCGTCCGCGATGGGCAGACCCAGGACCTCGGGCAGCCCGGAGAACACGAACGCGACCGGCCACTTCGTGTCGATGGCCACGCCCTTGATGGCGTTCGCGAGCTCCTCGCGTTCGGACTGCGAAGCCTTCCGCTTCAGGAGGTGCTGGGCCTCGTCGATGTGGACCAGGAACACGCCCTGCGCCTGCAGGTAACCGGCCATCCCGTCCCAAACCTCCCCGCGCCCCGTCTTGGCGGCCAGGCCGTATCCGGCTTCCCGGATGATCTGGGCGCCGACGAGACGGGGGTGGCTGTAGCCCTTGAGCTTGATCGAGACGTAGCGCGGCGCGAGGCCGTAGGGCCTCCGGACCGGGCGCAGCGCCTCGTGCCCGCGCAGCATGCGCCCGATGGCGGCGGTCTTGCCGGCGCCGCTCGGCCCGACCAGGAAGAAGCATTCCGCCTCCTGCTTGGGGAGCCGGCGCGTCGCGACGTAGCGCTCCAGGAAGCGGTTGAAGCCCGTGAGGAGGGCGTCGTCGCGCCCGCACTCCACGTAGACCGACCTGACCTTCTCAAGGCCGTCGATCACGCGCCGGCTGCCCTCGGGCATGCCGGCGCTGACGCCCCGGAAGTAGTCGTCCTCGTCCATCGCCGGGTCGAAGGCGGCTTCGAGTTGCGTGGTCATCAGCGTTCCTCGTCACGGTAGCGGTTGACGGACTTGCGGTTGGCGGGCTTCGCCGGATCGGCGACGCGGCCGGAGCCGGGCTTCCTCGCGATGGACACGCCCAGGGTGTCCGGCTCGTCCGCGGCGGACATCGGGGCGCCCTCGGGCTTCGGCCGGGGCGTGGAAGCCCGGTCGCCGGCCCGCTCGATCCGGTCGAGCAAGCCGAGTTGCTGCTCGTTCGTCAGGACGTCGGACGGGACGCCGGCCCGGATGCGGGCCAGTTCCGCGGCGCGCTTGATGAAGCGCCGGGCCTCGTGCCTGACGGGGCGGCCGGCCGCCTCCTCCTCGGCGGCGAACCGCTTGAGCACGTCGTTGTAGTGCTCAAGCCTGGTCAGCGGCACGCCGCGGAACTCATCCGCCTTGAACTCCATGAAGTCGCCCACGGCGCCGATGGCACGCCGGGCTTCCTCCGGCACCAGCACCAGGATGGTGCCCAGGTCGTTGGGGTTGATGACGCCGGTGAGGTCCCGGCGCCCGACCAGGCCGCAGGAGGCCCATCTTGGGGTGCTTGTAGGGCACGTGCATGAAGGTGATGCCCGGCGCCCGGATGCGCAGGTTCCGCTTCCGGATGCCGAACGCCACGTGCCTCTGCACCTCGTCCGGCGGAGGCATCAGGTCGTTGGACGACCTCTCCCAGACCCAGAGGGGGCTCATGTCGGCCAGGCCCGGATGGGGCCGCCGGTGGTAGTCGTCGACGATGAAGCGGACGAGCAGGAGTTCGATCTCGTGGGCCATGACGCTGGCCAGCGTCTCGGCCTCGTAGTCGCCCCGCTTGACCACGTTGGAGAAGGTCTGCCCCGTGAACATCTTGCAGAACCGCATGAAATTCTTGAAGAACGACTCCACGTGGCCGCGCGAGGTGGGATTGCCGCCGGGGTAGCGGTGGGTGATGCCGAGGCGCCGGACGGTGTCGCGGAACTCGCCCTCGAAGGCGGGGCCGCCGTCGGTCGCGACCTCGCGAGGCTTCGCCGTCATCGGCCATCCGGACGTGGCCTCGGCGAGCTTGGCCCAACCGGACTTGTCGACGAACATCGAGTGCAGGGCGCGCCGGGAGCCCATCGTCGACGCCTTGCCGGGCGTGACGTTCAGGGCGACGACGCAGCGCGTGAGGACGTCGATGCCGGCGGTCGCCGTGCAACGGACCTTGGGGTCGACCTTCCTCGCGGCCTCGCGCGCCTCCGGGGTGAGCGTTTCGTAGACCTCCGCGTCGTTGAGGATGGAGAAGAGGTCCATCTCCCAATCGTCCATCTCGACGCGGCCCATCCGCTCGATCACCTCAAGACCGTCGTAGGTCCGCAGCCCCTCGCCGACCGGCGTGTACTTGCGTCCGGCGACCTCCGGCCCGAGCCGTCCCGCGTCCACGATGATCGGCGCCATCTTGTTGACGCGACGCCGGACGGCCCGCTCGTTCACGGACAGTTGCGCGTCCTTGGGGAGTTGCTTGTTCAGCTTCTCGACGTCGCCGTCGACGTCTAGGAAAATGTTGTCCTTGGGGGGACCACCGCGGCTGGCGTACTCCTCAATGCGCTGCATGATGATCCCGAGGACCCGGTCGTCGAGCTGATGGCGGTTCCCGCACCGGCCATAGCCCGGCTTGAAGGCGCTCGACCGGAACCCGGCGTCCTCGTACTCCGCGACCCACTCCCTGAGGGTCGTCGGGCCCGGGTAGTCGTAGGTCTTGCGCTCAAGCCCTACGATGTCCCGCCCGGGCGGACGCGGCATCCGGTACCTGTGGATGTACCACCGGTGCACGGCCTCGCGCTCGCCCTCGATGAAGGCCGTGAGCCCCTTCGGCGTGAGGGCCGGCTTCTGGTCGCGGCCGTCGAGTCCGGCGCGTGCCCGGTTCCAGCGCGTGCACCATTCGACCTTCCAGGCGATGGTCCGCAGCTCGGCGTCGGTCAGGTCGTGCAGGAGCAGGTCGTCGTCGCGAGCGGCGAGATCCTTCCCGGCCGCCGAGAAGTAGTTCTCGTCGACGGCGATGACCTTGGCGTCCCGAAGCTCCTGCTGGCGCTTGTCGGTGAGGTGCCACGCGTCGTCGTCGTCGACGAGCATCTCGCCGTCGACGACGTGCATCAGCACCCAGGCCTGTTCGAGGCGCTCGGCGGGACGGTAGCACTCGCCGTTCCGCCGGACGCGGTCGTTGAGCGTGAGGTAAAGGCGCTTGTTGGGCATGTATTGACCATTCCTTCTCAAATGCCGGGAAGGTGTCCTTGAAGGACATCCTCCCGGCGTGAGCTGCAGGGCCTGTTAAGCGGCGTGGTTAGCGCCGATTAGGCTCGACCCGTTGGTTAAGGGGGTGTCCATGTGGAGGCGCTCGCCCGGCGGGTTCCTGAGGAGGCCCGCCGGGATGAGGGCGAAGGCCGCCCTCATCCCCCTGACGCCGTATCCCGACTCCTCGCCGACGCCGGCGGCGGTGACGGTCCCGGGCAGGCCCGGCAGGATCGCGCGGACCGCCTCCCATGCCTCGCGGTCCTGCTCGGCGCCGCAGCGCGCGATCAGGCTCGCGTTCTCGACCGCGGCCGGGTCGAGGCCCTCGAAGGTGACCAGCCTGTAGTCATCGGCGAGCCCGGCGGCGTCCTGCTCGCAGATGAGCCGAAGCTTGGCCGCGGTGTCGTCCCTCAGCGCCGCCTTCGCCGTGTCCTTCACAGCGTAAGCCTTGCGATGGCCGCAGCGGTGCTCGACGACGACGTCGATGAAGTAGACGTGCAGGACTCCGTCGCGCCGGTAGGTGACCTTCACCTGCTCGTGGATCGCCCGGACCGTCGAGAACGAGGCGAGGACCGTGAGGACGGTGCGCTCGGACTCGCTGTCGAAGCCGTGCGTCCGGCAGCGGACCGGATCGGGCAGGTTCCCGGCCGAGGGCCCGCGCTTGCGCGAACGGGGCTTCCTTGCAGGCTCCGTCCAGGGATAGTCGATGCCGACGAGATCGGGAGCCGCTTGCGCGACCGTTCCCGTGTCCCCCTTTGGCTGGGACTAGCCTGTCACCCTTTGGGGGCGACGAGGGTCGGCGCCGAGAACAGGGTGGGACGGCCGGCGCAGAGGTCGGCGAGGATGGATTGGCGATTGAACATCGGGGCAGCCTCCCGGGAAAAGGGCGAGACACCGCGCCCCGTGACGGGGCGGGCCTTCGGGAATTCGCGAAGGGTCGGGCGCCCGCGGGCGCTCCGGGTCAGGTCCGGTTCCGGGATATCGCCTCGGTGGGGACACCGCCGGACCGGAAGGGACGTATGGTCATGCAGGGCATGCGTGCGCTCCTCCGGTGGAGGCCAGGTGCTGGCCGGTGGGTCGATGTCGGGCGATGAGGGGATCCTGCACCGCCCAGGCTGAGGACAGGTTAACAAACACCCTGGCCGGGCCGATTGCACGAGAAGCCTGTGGATGACGCGAGCGGCGGGGGCGCCACCTTACGGGCTGCGCGGCCCCGGGAAGGACACCACGTTGGCGTCCGTCCTTCGGGTGTGGCGGCGCTCCTCGACGAGCTCCATCCCGGTCTCCACCTCGACGGCGACGGCCCCGAGCAGGCTGTCCATGTCGTCGGGCGGCAGGAGGCGGGACAGGCGCACGAGCCCCATGATGACCTCCGCGACGCGGGCATCGACATCCTCACGCATGGGGACCTCCCTCGGCGGCATCGGCCTCGTGGACGGGCGTCGGCGAGGTGTCCGCGATGAGCGCGCGGACTTCCACGCCGCCGAGGACGCGGCGCTCGACCAGGCGGTCGGCCACGCGCTCGATCCGGTTCCTGTTCTCCCGCACCAGGCGCAGGGCCTGCGAGTACAGGCGGTCCAGGTCGCGCGCGACGGCTTCGCGGAACTGGGCGTCGTCCCTGAGGAGCGCCTGCACCTCGCTGCGGTCGCCGCGGTACAGGAGGGACCCCGACAGTCCCCAGGAAGCGGCCTTGGAGGCGAGCAGGTTGGTGGCGACGGCGAGGTCGCTCCACCGCTCGCCGCCCGCGCCCGTGGTGGGCTCGCCCCAGATCTCATCGGCCGCCCTGCCAGCGAGCTGGGTCACGGCCAGGGCGTCGATCTGCGCGGCCGTCATCATGGTCGGGTTGCTGCGCAGGCGACCGCTCGTGCTCCCCGCGAACGACCCGCGTTCGACGATGGTCACGACCTCCAATGTCGAGGAGGCGACAACCTCGCCGATGACGGCATGACTAGCCTCGTGGCGTGCGATGGCTCGGACGGTCTCCGGCGGCCGCGTCTCGGGCGGGCAGACCTGCCGGACGACGTCGTCCAAGGTCACGGCCCGGCCGGCGGCCTGCGCCGCGGCGCGGGCGGCCCTGGCCCACCCGGCGACGTCGGCCCCGGTGGCGCCGACCCCGAGGGTGCCGAGCGGCGTCAGGTCGGCACCGGGCGGAGCTTCGTCACCAAGGTGCTGGCCGAGGATGCCGACGATTGCATCCGCATCCGGCAGCCCGATCCTCAGGACCCGATTGAGGCGTCCCGGGCGGACCAACGCCGGGTCGAGCCTTTCGGGGAAATTGGTCGCCGCGATGAGGATCAGGTTCGTGCTCGAAGAAGCCGCGGACTCGATTTCCTGCAACAAGCACCCGATCACGGGACTCCAAAAATCTCTATATCGTGCATCTACGCTATCCCGAGACGGGACGCCGTCGATCTCGTCGATGAACAGCACTGCGGGTCCGTTCGCAGATGCTTCCTGGAACGTAGACGTAATTGCCTTCACAACGTCGCCGAGATAGCCGGCGCCGTTCGAGAACCATGTCGACGCGCTGGTTACGTGCAACCTAAGCTTCAAGCTCTTGGCTAAACTGACCGCAAAGCTGCTCTTGCCGGTGCCGGGCGGCCCACCCAACACGACCGCGCGGTCGCCCTTGACCGCCTCCACCCAGGGAATGCCCTTCGAGCGCCAGTCCTCGACCGCGGCCGCGAGCGCCAAGCCCCATTCCTTGGCCTCGCCGTAGCCGTGCGTCATTTCCAAGGACGGGGCGCTGTTCGTCGCGATCACGGCCCGCCTGGCCTCCACCATGGCGGAGAGCCGCCTCGCGCAGGCCCCGGCGGTCGAGTTGCGGCGGATCGCCGAGCAGACATCGAGGAAGCCCAGGCCGGCCAGCGACGGTAGCTTCCGGACGCGGCGGCCAGTGACTAACGCGATGACCGTCCTGACCGCGGCCGGCGTAGGCGCGCCCAGGGTCAGGCGGATGTCTGCGGCGGCGGTGAGGTTCGAGGGTAGGTAGCGGGCCGGGGCTGGCGAGACGCCAGCCACGTTGGCGCCGCCTCCCAGGATGCCGGCGACCTTGTCGCAACCGTGATCGGGTCTGTCTTGGCTCTTGCTCCCGCCCCAGCGTTGGAAGATCTCGGAGAAGACCCCGGCGGCGCGAAGCGCGTCGGCGACCGGCGCGACCATCTCGGAATGGGCGACCTCGATCACGACGGCGACGCCGTTGCGCGCCTGGATGGTTGCCAGGTCGCGGTCCGACAGGGCTTCCATCAGCAACGCGGTCCCGAGCATGCGCGGGACGGAGTTGTGGTCGAGGAAGGAGGCGTGGTCATCGGCAGCCGACGTGAGATCGACTTGCTCGACGCGGAAACCGGGCTCGTCGGGAAATTGGCCCTCCTCGGCCTGGCGGGCGACCCGACGTGCATGGTCGAGAAGGGAGAGCGGGGAAGTCTTCCTGGCGTTGGTCATGGCGGCCTCCTGCATGGGGCCGCCGCGCGCATCGACGGCGCGCCGGTCAGGCCCCTCGGGGGTTCTCGGATCGGGTGAGGCGAGGCATGGCCGGCGGCCCCGGGAGGCGGCCGGCGCGGCGCGATATCCGTTTCAGGCGGTTGGTCATGGCGTGCTCCTCTCGCGTCCTGTCTGGCGGTCAGTCCTGTTCGCCGGGGTCCCAGCCGTCGAAGTCGACCCGGCGGGCCGTCGCGGAGACCCTGATGCCGGGTCCCACAGGGGCGGTCCGTTCCCGGAGGTGGCGGGCCTGCCGCTCGGCCTCTTCCAAGGCGGCCTTGCCCAGGGCGACGAGCACGGTCTTGGCGATCCGGGTGAACCCGGCCTCGCCGTAGGTGACCTGGCAGCCGCTCAGGCGCCGGAAGATCTCCCCGACCTGGCGGGCGGGGTCCTCGGTCTCGGGAGGGGGCGCGGCGAAGGGGTGGGACGGTGCGTGGCCGGACGCGCGGCGGGCGTCGGCATTGTCGGTGATGACGTCGGTCATGCGGCCTCTCTCGGGGCCGCCGGACGTCGCGCGCCGGTCAGGCCCCCTGCAGGGCGTGGGGGGAAGGCGAGGTCCGGCCGGCGGCCGGGGCTTCCCGTATGAGGCGCAGGGGATGGAACAAGGCGGTCTCGCGATGGGACGGGTGACCGTCCAGGGATGGAACAGATTCGCGACCGACGCCCGGGGCGTCAAGCCGACAAGCGACACCAAGCAATTTGCGGGCCTGGTCGCGGTGTATTCTTGTGGACGACCGTGGCCGCGCTTCCAGCGGTCACGGCATGCCCTCCCGGGCGTTCTCGGCGAGGCGGGTGCGGATCTCGTCGACGGTGACGGGCCTGAAGCCGAAGCAATCGACGCCGACGTCGGTGCTCGCCTCGGTGCCTGGCAGGGTGCCGTGCGAGTGCCCGTAGAGGTGCAGGTCGCCGCGGTGCATCCGGGGCCAGACCCGGTGGGCGTAGTGGCTCAGCCAGGCGCCCTGGGCGACGCCGTCCGGTCCGGAGACGACCACCCGGGCGACGTCGACGATGCCGTCCCAGGGCAGGCGCACGGAGATGCGGTCGTGGTTGCCGCGGACGAGGAAGCGGTGCCGTCCCTTGAGGCGGCCGAAGACCGAACGGGCGTATTCCTCGCTGCAGCGGTAGCAGAAGTCGCCGAGGTGCCAGACGGTGTCCTCAGGGCGCACGGCCGTGTTCCAGTTCGCGATCAGCGTCTCGTCGTGCTCCACGATGGAGGCGAACGGCCTGGGGTTCTGCATCCTCGGCGAGAGGATCGAACCGTGCCCAAAATGTGTATCCGAGACAAAGAGTTGGCGTGACACGTGAACCTCGCGGGATGCGGAGGCTCGGCACGCAGCGGCACTCCGGCGGTCAGTTGGTCGGGTGCTGGCCCGCGGGTTTCAAGGCGGTGTCTCCTGAGGTCCGTTAACCGTGTCGCGGCCTTCATGCGGGCGCAAGCCCGGGACGCCGGGATCCACAGAGCCGCGCCGCCGGAACGGTGCCGGAGGCCGTTCCGGCAGGGGCCGGAGGTGCGTGATACGCGACTCGTCGGCGAGGTATCGGGTAGCGCTACCCGATAGCTCCTGCCTGACTGATGTGCGCTGACCGAGCCTCAATCGACGCCCAAATCACCAAGGTCCGGGTGGCCAGTGAGGAGGTGGAGGAGACGCAGGAGACGCCAAGCGCGCACCACCAACGGATAGGCGGTCCTGGCGAGGTGCCGGAGCCGGACCGCGGTGACGGCGAGGCGGTTCCGGAGCGTGGTCGGGGTCGACATGACATGGTCCGCATGAGGCCGCTTGGGCCGATGCGGTGATGGTCGGGTAGAGGGCGTGTCCCGTTCCAGGCCACGCTATGCCAAATGCTGGGGAAGACTTAAGCCAATTTGCCTTCTGGTGTGTATGGCATACTCTTAATGCAGGCGGCGGTGTCGGGCCGCATGCTCCTGTCTCCACCTGACGGGAGACCGACAATGACGACCGATGCCACCCCTACCGTGAAGGCGATGATAGACCGCGCCCTGGAAAGCACCGGCCCGGCCGCCGTCCTGGCCTTCGCCGCGGAGATGACGAAGCCGAAGAGCGGCTGGAAGGGACCGCGCAAGCTGACCCGGGACCAGGCGCTGGCGGCGACGCGGACCGTGACGTCGATGTTGCGGCGCTTCGGGCTGAAGCCGACGAAGGTGCTCGTCGGCGCCGGGCGCGCGAGCCAGCCGAGCGCGACGGGCCGCTTCTACCTGACGGACCTTGAGATGGCCGGCGAGCCGGTCACGAAGCGGCTGGCGACCGGCATCGGCGCCCATGTCGACCACGTGAAGGCCATCGCGCGCCATGCCCGCAAGAAGGGCCATGCCGTCGACGAGGGGGCGTTGCTCGCCGAATTGGCCGACGCGGTCGGGGCTTTCCTGGAGCCCTTCCGCGCCGAGCCGGAGCTCGAACCGGACGCTGAGCTTGCCGGGGACGTCAACCGGATCGCCGACCACCTCTCGAACCCCGGGCGTCGCTTCGAGCTCGCCCGTTCCCTGGCCGAGGCGCGGCGGCTGGAGCTCGGGTTCGACGCCGCGGCCGGCGAGATGGTCTTCCACGGCCCGGCCGCCCACATGCACGACCGCGGCAACACGCCGGTGATCCCGCTCCTGACCCGGATGGTGGCGCACGCGGAGGCGACCGTGTCCCGGGGCGAGTGGGAGGACGGCGAGGAGAGCGCGCTGTTCTTCGCCCGCCCCAAGCTGACGCCCCTGGGCCGCACGCACTGCGCGATCTGCCAGGAGGTCGGCCTCGGGGTGGTCGCCGACCCGGACCGCCGGGGCGGCCTGAGGATGGTCTTCACGCTGGACCCGGTGACCTATGTCGGCGAGCCCGGCCCGACCGCCGGGGGCGATGCCTGGGACAAGGCTGGCTACGCCCGGTTCTTGCGGTTCGGCGCCTACCCGACCCCCGGTGACATCGACCGCCTGGCCGAGGGCGGCCTGTTCTTCGAGGCGGCCGCGCCGGACCGGTACGATTGCGGGGAGTTCAGGAGCTTCTACGAGCAGGTGGTCGCCGAGTGGGAGCCCGGGGACGAGGACCGCCTCTGGGGGCGCCGGCACCTGCCCGTGACGCCCGAGACGTGCCGGATGCTGCTGGTCGACGACGACTGGACCGCGTTCGACATCTGGCGCTCCTTCGCCGAGATTCCGGAGCGGTCGGTGCTGCCACGGGACGCAGAGGACGATGCCGGCGTCGTGTCGAGGACAGTGCGGGCGAGGTTCGCGGCGCTGCTCTACGCCGATGCCGAGCCCTCGGTTGCCGGTCTCCTCGGAGCTGAGGCGGAGCGGCGGTGCGAGGCGCTCGACGCGTTCCTCATGAAGTCGGCCACCGGGCTGCGCCGCCGGAAGCTGGAGTTCAGGGCGCGCATGCGGCGGTGAGGCATCAGGGCTTCTTCCTCGGCACTGAGGGCGCAGCTTTTTGATCATCGGCAGACTTCCGGCCTCGCCCGCGGCGGCTCGGGCGGGGGGCAGGAGCGGCCGCCGCCTTGGCGGCGACCTTCGCCTTCTTCGCCGCCTCTGCCTTGGCCTTGGATACCCTCTTCGTGGCCTCTACGGTCGCCGCGCTCGGCGCGATCCGACGGCCGGGCACCTTCACGATCAGCACGCCACGGTTTGTCCCGTCACCCAGGAGGTTGCCGACCTCGGTCCGGTAAAGGGTCCTGAAGTGGCCGGAAAGGCCGCCCTTCGTCGTGAGGTCCAGGACGAGCAGGATGCCGATGGGGACGTTCGTGTTCTGATAGAGGGAGGTCTGGTCACCGTAGGAGGCCAGCAGGTTGTCGAACGACGCGTCCTCCTCCTCGCGCTTGACCTCGGTGATGAACCTCACGCCATCCACCTGATGCACCACGTCGGCACGTCCAGCGGCGACACCGCGCAGCTCATCGACGGTTCCGAACTTGGCCGTCCGGATGAACCTCATGAAATCCTGCTGGATCTCCTTCTCCAGGGGATTGGCTTCATCCTCGCGGGTGAAGAGGTATGCGACGGTCGGATCGACCCCGAGGCTCGGGTCCATCCGGCTTTCGAGGAAGAGCAGCGTCTTATAGACCACCGCCTGCACGATGGTCCTCACGTTCGGGTTGGTATCGAAGTAGGCGATGCCCTCGAAGGCCGGGAGCACGAGCGCTAGCGCTTCCATCAAGGTCGGCGTGAGCGAGCGGGCCTCGAAAGCGTTGACGTTCGCGATGACTTCTCGGGCAAGTCGCTCCTGTAGCTCGAAGGAAGGTTCGCCCTGTTCAATGACGGCGGCGACCGTGGGGCTGACGATCGCCGCCCCGGAAGGGTCCGGGTCCGCCCCCTTCCCCAGCGCGGCGTCGGCGCGGGAGACGAGTTCCGAGGCGGTGGCGCCGAGCTCGGAGGCGGCATGGGCCCCGATCCAGTCGCGCAAGGCGTAGAGCTGCTCGCGGTGGCGCGCGAAGTAATGCTCAATTCGGGGGCGCACCAGCCATTCCAGGCCACCGTCGCTCGACCGCCGGAAGATGGTCCGGTTCGCCGAATACACGGCTAGCAACTCATTCTCGATGATGCGCGCCGCATCCCACCAAGCGGGCTTGTCGAGGTTGGGGCCCAGCGTTCCGAGGCGGATGGCCAAGGACGCCCAAGCGGAGACTTCCGCGGCCTTCGCGCCGTTCAGGAAATCGCCGTCCTGGTGGGAATAGGCCGAGTAGGCGAATGCCTCGCGACCCAGGTTCCGCACCCGGTCCGACCAGCCGCCGACGCGCTCCTCGTAGAAGTCGTCCAGCAGCCCTATCGCCAGCGAGAGCACGCGCGCGTCGGCACGGGCATCCCTCATTGCCGACGCCGCTTCGAACCGGGTGCGGGCTTCCCTCAAGCGGCCTAGGACATCGCGACCGTTGGTCGCCCGGAGGGCGCCCCCCACCCGCTCCATGCCGAGCTCGAACGTCGCCTCGTCAGCGGCATCCTGGACGCCGAGAAGGCCCTCCAGGAACTCGACGGTCCCCGGGTTCGGGGTTTCGGCATGCAGGAGGCCGGCGATCCGGGCGGCGTGCGCGAGGAAACCGGGTTCGTCGTCCGGCTCGCAGTTCACGACGAAGGCGGACAGCATGAGGGAGCGGCGAGAGCTTTGCCTTTTCATGAGGAGCGCGCCTCGTAGCGCCGCGGTCCTCACGCTAGACATGGCCCCGCGGTCCTCGGCGAGCGCGAGCCACCGCCTGAACCAGCGCCTCTCGACGGCTTCCGGCAGCGGCGCCCTGTCGGCGACGAGGTCGACAAGGGCGTTGATGCCGATGTCGTTGTCCAGCCGGTCGACGAACTCGCCGGAGAAGGATTGAACTGCGGCGTCCGCCGGGTCGGCCTCGTCGAGGACGAGCTCGAAGAACTCCGGGGCGTAGGCCGAGCTGGCAACGGCTCCCGCCGCTGACAAGATCGGGTCCAGTCCACCGAAATCCGAGGCTGACGGCCGGCGGTCCTCGCTCAGCGCCGCAGCCATCCTGGCATCGAGTGCGTCCACAAGCTCACCAGAGGTACTCGTCGCCCTCAGCGTACAGCAGCCGCTCGCGAGGCACATGCCCTCGGATGGTCTCATTGTTGATGGCCGCCACGAACACCTGCAGGTGCCCGATCTCCTTGGTGATTTCGGCAAGGCCTGCGACGAGGCTCTCGTAATCCTGACCGACCATCTCGTTCGAGCCGGGCGAATCGATGAGCAGCAGCCCCGGGTGACGCCCCAGGCCCCGCCGTTCGGCGACCTTGATAAGGGCGAGCGTGGCGGCGATCTTCAAGCGGACCTTCTCGCCGTCGGTCTGCTTGCCGAAGTGAGTCTTGCCGCCGCCCTTCATGAGCACGAGCGTGGTGTTGCCCTGCAGCCTCACGTCCTCCAAGCTCTCAACGCCGAAGCGCACGGCGTACTCCTTGATGAGCCCCGAAACCTCGGCGAGCAACTCGTCCTGCAGGGGCTTGAAAGCCTCCCGGGTCACCTTCTCCGCGATCCTCAGGACGGCTTGGTCGTCGACATGGCCCGCCGGCGCGTCCTCCTCGTCGGCCAGTTCCTCCCTTCTGGCCTGCGTCCCGATGAGCTGAACCTCCAGGGGATATGCCTCGGAAGGCTCGGCCAGGGTCGCTTCCAGGCGACGGCAGGCGGCCTCGGCGTCACGCATCTTTTCGCGGGCAGCCGAGATGGCCGCCTCGACGCTTGTAAGCCGGGCTTCCTGCGACCGCAGCGCGGCCTCGCTGTCGGTGACCGCGCCCCTCAAGCCGGCTTCGCGCGCAGCGGGATTGCCCTCGGGCTGTTCGAGCGTGCCGCAGACCACGCAGGTGTGTTCTTCCCGGGTGGCCTGCCGACGCTCGTCGTCGAACATCTCGTCGCACCGGGGGCAGCAAACCGGGTCAATCGACCGGAAGACGGTCCGCGCCGCCCGGCCTTCCCTGAATTCGTGGAGGTCCCGCCGCGCGGCGGCGTGGGCTTCCCGAGCGGCATCCCGGTCCTCGCTCGCGGCGTCGAGCGTCCGCTGCGCCGAGCGGAGGCGGGCTTGTGCCTCGGCGAAGGTCCGGTTCGCGGCGCGCAAGGCGGTGCGCTGGTCCTCAGCCCGAGGGAGGCGCTCAAGCTTCCTACGCAACTCCGCGATCTCGGCGTCCAGAGCTTCGACGCGAGCCTTGCGGCGGCCCCGGGACCGCTCGGCCTCCACGGCTGCCTGCCGCGTCTCGATGCCGATGCGGTTCTGCGCCGCCAGGACGTCGTTCACCGCGTTCGTCCAAGGCACGCCCAGATACATCTGCATCATGCGGGCGCCGAGCGGGGCGTAGGTCCCGAACAGCACGTCCGGGTTCGGCTCGATCACCATGGCGCCGAAGAGCCAGAGCCAGTCGTGGGGTTGATCGACGCCCTTCTCGCCTCGGTCGGTGTGCGTGACCAGCATCTGGAGGCCCATCTGCCCCATGAAGAAGCCGGACATGACCGCCTCGAAGCCCTCGCCTGACGCGAAGGTCTCCTGCGCGAGCCGCTTCTCGCCGTCGATCCGCCAAAGCGTGCCGGCTTGGGCCACGGCGTCGGCGACTTCCACCTCGTAGGTTTGGCCATCGAGGGTGAAAGTCATGCGCACGGTGTGGAACCATTCGGCCATCTCGCTCGGGACGCCTTTGCCCCGCCGTCCCGTCAGGCACCACTTCATCACCGCGAGGAGCGTCGACTTCCCCCGGAAGTTCCTGTCGCTAAGGATGGCGTTGAGACCTGGACCTAGGTCGGGCCAATCGAAATTGATCACCCCCGGGGCCATGTCGCCCTTCTTCTCGCCCGTGAATGCGAGGGAAGTGATGCAGAGGTGCTTCGGAACGGCGATTGCCGGCTTGAACGCGACACCGTGGCGGGCGAGGAGGGAGCGGACTTCCTCGACGCTCCGACCGGCCTTCTCGGCGATTGCCGCAACCAGGGAGGTCGCGTCCGCGCGCTTCGGTTCCTCGGCCATCACGCTTCCTCGCTTAGTCGTCGAAGCCGCTTGCGCACCCGCTCCGCGGTCGTCGGGATCAGGTCGCCCGTCGCGGCATCGTGGTACTCCTTCTGCTCGTGCTGCCTGGCTTTGAGTTCGTAGCCGCCGCGGCCGTCGGCCACGCGTAGGACGAGGTCGACACGTTGATCGTACCAACCAAGCTCGGGGAGGTCCGTGACGACCTGGTCGAGCAGCCCGCGGGCCTTGGGCCCCACAAGGAAGTTGTGCCTGTCGTTGCCCGTCTGCATCCGGAGGGAGCGGGGCATCACCAACTCCCGGCACTTGAGCATGCTGAGCACCGTGTCGAGCGGCTCGTACGCCCCGAAATACCGGCGCAGCATGGGCACGCGCCGCAGGTCCGGTTCCTCCTCGGCGAAGATGCGCTCGGCCAAGCCGAGGTGGTCCCGTTCACCGGTCCGCTCATAGAGCGACAGGAGCTCGTCCGCGAGGTAGTCCGGGTAACGGACCCAGAAGTCGAGCGCCTGAACCTTCGTCTCGCCTTCGAAGACCCGGTCATAGCCGGCGACCGGCTCACCGGAATAGGGGCGACTGCCCTTCACCAGGATGAAGAGGATGCGCAGGGCGTTTCGGTGATAGTCGACCTTGGCCATCCTAGGAGTGCTGTTCGAGCCGGACGCGGGTGCCGTCGAGGGGTGGAGAATCGTTCAGCCAAGCTTACACCGCGCGACCGGCGGCTGCAGCGGCGTGGTGTGCCCAGCGGCTACGGACCGGGCCGAATGGCCTCGGGCGAGGCGGACGCCGCATCGCCATTCCTGAAGTCCGCGTGAGATGTCAGCGCCTCCGGACGGTACGGGCCCCGCCCGGCGCATTGCGTCACCTCGGCCAGCCTGAACCGCTCGCGCACCGTCGGATGCACCGGTGCGCCGTCAGGCACCTTCCGCGGCCTTACGGGCCAGCCTAGCCAGTCGAGCCACGGCACCAGCCAGCGCGGGAAGATGCCCGCGATGGTGTCGTGCATCCCAGCAACCTCGCAGTGCTGCATGCCGTCGAAGGCCGGGTGCAGGCGCAGCCGCCCGGTGCCGGGCTTGCTTGTCTCCATGCCATCGACCAGCAGCGGGTGCGGGATGCTGGTCGCCTCCTCGACCATCCAGCCCAGGGCGATGTCCGACAGCCGGCTCTCAGCCTCGGGATAGCTCCCGCCGATGTCGGAGTGGTTCCCGGCGAACCACATCTGGACCAGCGGCTCCGGCTCGTCCCCGACCCGCTCGCGGACCGCTCCCTTCATCCCCCAGCCGACTGGCGGGAAGTCCGCCCTTGTTTCGTCGATCGCCAGCGCGTGCCCGGCGTAGCCCACATGGCCTGAGAGCAGGCGGTCGTAGTTGGCCGAGCGCCACTGCGCGATGTGCCGATGGGTCTTGCCGTCGACCGGGCTGTCGTGGATGACCTTCACCGCGGTCGGGAGCCATCGCCACAGCACGAACGCGCCGATCAGCGCCAGGATGGCGGCGAAGGGCCCCCAGAAACCCGTCCCGAACGAGAGGTCGAGCAGCGCTGCGGGGACGGCCGCGACTAAGGCGGCGAGCAGCACGAGCCCCGCGCCGATGCCCCAGCGCCGCGGCCCGGTGGCGCCGAGCGAGGCCACGGTATCGAACACCCCGATGAAGTGCGGCGCCACGTTCGAGCGGAGCTCGTCGCCCGAACCGTACGTGCGCCTGAAGCGCCGGGCGAGCTCGAAGCGCTCCTCCTGGTACTGCTCCCGCGGCGAGCCGGCCCCGTACTCGTAGACCTGCATCACCGCCTCCTCGGCGATGGCACGCGTCGCCCGGCGGAACCGCGGCAGGTACCCCCCGGGGGCAGTGGTCGGCACACCGCAGAGAAACAGCACGTTGGCCACGCACCGGGCCGTGTAGGCGCCCCGGCTGAAGCCGACGAGATAGATCCGGTCGCCGGGCTCGTAGTGGTTGACGATGAACTCGTAGCAGTCGGCGATGTTCTTCGTGATCCCGAGCCCGGTCACCGAGGACAGCAGCTTCTGCAGGCGGCGGTAGGCGCCGACGAATCCGGTGGCCGAGCCGTCCGTGCCGAGCCCGGGATCGTAGAAGGCGACCTGCTCGCGCGGGTCGATGCCGCTGTCCGGGCCGACCCGGCAGACGCGGTAGAGCTTGTACACGTTGCTCAGCCGCTGCTCCTCACGGAGCCCGCCCTCCTGCCCCGTGCCGTCCGAGAAGACGACGATGTTTTTCGGCATGCCCCACCCAGCCGTTGCGGCCGGTCCCCTTATCGGTTTCTAACCGGTCGCGCGGCTCCGCACCGCCCGTTGACCCCTGGCCGCCCTGGCGGCGGGCATCGCCTTCACGAGGACGTTCGGGCTGCCCTTGGCTGAGGCCACCCGCTTCTTCGGCTTGGGCGCCGCAGCGGATCGCGCCGGCTTGCCGGGTCGGGCAGGAACGGCCTCCGCCAAGTAGGCCCGCACGGCCTTGACGGCGCCCTTGATGCCCTCAGCCACGTCCGCGAAGGCATGGTCCATCGACCGCCAGTCACTCACCGGCCGCCCGTCGCGCGGAAGGACCTTGAGATCGGATGCCCCGGTATCCTTCCAGGCGCAGGGCCGGACCACGACGACCACGACCCGCATGGAGCCCCTGGCGCGACGGCCCATGGCCCGCCTGTACTCCAACTGGCACCAGTGGCTGGCGATGTACTCCGGGCTCATCAATGCGACGAAGATGTCCGCCGTGCGCAGCTTGCGCGAGATCTCGGTGTTCAACTTGTCGCCGGCTTCCATGTCGCCGTCGAACCAGGTCTCGACCTCGTCGCGCTTCAACTGGGCGAGGTGGACCTGGAGCTTCGCCTGCTGGATCGCGTTCGCATGGCAGTACGAGACGAAGATCCGCACCTTCGCCTTCTTGGCCTTCGGCGCCGGGGCTTTCGGGGGACCCGAGGCGCGCGCGGCCGGCATCGCCCTCCTCGCGGGCGGCTTCGCCTTGCTGGTCCTGGTCCCTGGTTTCACGGTCACGGCAGCCCCCTCGAACGCGGCGGCCAAGTTCCGGACTCAAACCGCATGGGCTCGTTTTGTTCCGCTTCGCCCAGGTCTCCGGCCCCGGCAACTGCGATACCGCCTGGGCGGCCGGCCCCACTCACGGCGGACAAGCCGCTCGCGCAAGAGGTATCGGGTATCGCTACCCGATACCCGGCCGCGGAGTCGCGAATCCGTGCCCCCGCGCGGCCCGCCTCAGCGCCCGCTTAACCTCGTCCAGGCATGCTCCCCGCCGCCCCAGGGGAGCGCCCATGCCGTCCGAGTTCACCGTCTTCCTCGTCGCCGACGCCATGCTCGCCAAGGGCGAGCGGCCCAGCCTGCGCAGGGTCCGCGAGGCCATCCCCACCGGCGGCTCCCCCCGCGAGGTCTGCAAGCACCTGCGCGCCTGGCGGAAGAAGCGCGGCTACAACCCCAAGCTCGAACCGACCGACATGTCCAAGGCCATGAAGGAGGCCGGCCAGGCTCTCGCCATGGACCTCTGGAAGCAGGCTAAGCGCGAGGCCACGCAAACCTTCGCCCGCGAGCGCGAGGCCGCCGCGACGATGGCGGCCGACGACAAGCACGACCGCGAGCACCTGATCGGCATGGTCGAAACCCTTCAGGCCGAGAACGCCGCGCTCGCCGCCCGGGCCAAGGCCGCCGAGGACGAAGGCGTCCGCGTCCAGGCGCGCCTCGCCAAGGTCGAAAACCAGCTCGACCGCTTCCGCGCCGAGGAGTTCTGGGACCGCGTAATGCAGGAGATAGCCGAACTCCTCGTCGAGCGCGGCCCCCTGACGCCGACCGAGATCCTGTCGGAGCTCCGGGCCGTGACCCTGCGCGGCGCCACCCTGCACAAGGAGCCCCTCACGCCGGGCACGCTTAAGAAGATGGACGTCCGCGTCTTTCACGGCCGGTATTTCGAGCCGCGGGACGAGGGGCGGTATGCCCGCAAAGCCGGCTGAAGCCGGGATCGTCGACTGGCTGAAGGGCCGGCCGAGCGCTTGCCCGCTTCGAACGATGCCGGCCCCTGCAGGCCCTGCCGCTTGTCCCGCGCGATGCTCGATCTCACCTTCGGCGCATGCACAACGAGTACGACGTCATCATCGTGGGGGGAGGCGCCGCCGGCATCGGCGCTGCGCGCCGGCTTACGGCCGACGGCAAGGCGGTGCTGCTACTTGAGGCGTCGTCGCGCCTCGGAGGGCGCGCCTTCACGCAGGATCTCGGCGGGTATCCGCTCGACCTCGGCTGCGAGTGGCTCCATTCGGGCGACCGAAACGCCTGGGTCGGCATCGCCGAGGCGTCCGGCTTCCCGGTCGACCGGAGTGACCCGCCGTGGGCGAAGGCGCATCCCGGCATCGTATGGGAAGAGGACGACGAGGAGGCGGCCCGGAAGGCGTTTGGCGATTGGGAGGAGCGGCTCCGGGCGGTTGCGCAGGGCAGCGACCGGGCGAGCGATGCCCTGGAGCCGGGGGGTGAGTGGAACGCCTACGTGCGTGCCATCGCCGGCTTCATGAGCGGGGTCGCGCCCGAACGCATCTCCGCCGCCGACTACATGGCCTACGACGATGCTTCCACGGGTCGGAACTGGAACCTGCCGCTCGGCTACGGCACCCTGGTTGCGGCCAGCCTGCCGCCGGCGGTGGCGCTGCGCCTGGCCACCCCCGTCGACCAGATCGACCTGACGGCCAACGGCGTTGCCGTCTCGACGCGGGCCGGCACCGTCCGCGCAAAGGCCGCCATCCTCACCGTCTCGACCGCGGTCCTGGCCGGCGAGGCCATCCGCCTGCCCTCGGGAACCGAGCCTTGGCGCGAGGCGGCCGCCGCCCTGCCGCTCGGGCGCAACGAGAAGGTCTTCCTGGAGATCGGGCGCGACGCCGCGTTCGAGCCGGACTCGCACGCCTACGGCAACCTGCGCGACGCGCGGTCCGCCGCCTACTCCATCCGGCCCAACGGCTGGCCGGTCATCGAGGCGTTCCTCGGCGGCGAAGGGGCCTGCATCCTGGAGGAGGAAGGCCCCGCCGCCGGCTTCGCCCACGCCACGTCCGAGCTGGTCGCCCTGTTCGGCAGCGACGTGGCCTCGGCCGTCCGGCCCCTCGCGGCCACGTCGTGGAGCCGCATGGCGTCCATCGGCGGCGCCTACAGTTGCGCGCTGCCGGGGCAATCGCAGGCGCGGGCACGGCTGGCCCAGCCGTTCGAGGACCGGCTGTTCTTCGCGGGCGAGGCGACACACCCCTTCGACTTCTCGACCGCCCACGGGGCGCACGACAGCGGGCAGCGGGCCGCTGACGAGGTACTGTCGTCTCTCTCAATGCGGCGGCTAGGCCCGGTGCGTGCAGTCTCCTGACCAGCCGGCTAGTGGTCGCCGGCTGACGTTTGATGCCCGTCGCGAGAGGCTGCTCCCGACGCTTTTCGGTCTTTCGCAAAATCCGCCCCTAAGCGGTTTGGTGGAGCGAGGAGGGCAGAGCTTAGCCCATCGTGATCCAGTACACTCAGGCCGGTGGTATGCTAGAGATGGTCCACCACCCACCGCCCCGCAGCCTCGAACGAGTCCTCATCGCGTCGGCGGAGCTGCTTGAAGCGTTTCGTCGCCCTCCCCACGTCGGGGCTATGACGACAGACCCCTTCTTTGAGACGATACCCGACGGTCAGTGGAATGCGTGCATCGGGGCACAGGGGAGCGCGTTGAACTATGTCGACGGCTATTTGGAGGCCGCTCGCGAGCTGATTGCCGCGGTGATCGACAAGCGCCTTTTCGGGAGCCGCGACACGCTCGCGATGCCGATTCTATATAACTGCCGCCATGGGCTGGAGCTTGCGCTCAAGTTCGCCATCGACCGTCTGCACAAGATGGAGATGATCGGGACTACCCACCCGGTCAACCACGACATTCAATCGCATTGGCAGCATCTTCGCGATGGGAAGATCGGCGATGCACGGCTCAACCATTTAATCGGTGAGCTAGAGCCGTTCGTAGCCAGCTTGGCGGGCATAGATGAGGACGGCCAGGAATTACGCTATGCCGTGAACCGAGATGGCGGCAGAAGTCTAAACGGCCTTGCGGTCGTGAACCTCCCGCTGATCCGGCACAGCATCGACGCGATGAGCACGATCTTAGAGCACATCAAGACGCGTCTCTTCGATCTGGAGGAGGAACGGCCGACCGGAACGCATACCGACGAGTGCTCGCGGGCCGACCTTATGGCGATTGCAACCATTATCGGTGACCACGCGACGTGGCGCGAGCCCAGCTTCGACGACAAAAAGCGGGAGGTGATGGAGCGTTTCGGTCTGAGTAGCGGGAGAAAGTTCACCGCCGCAGTTACTGCGATTCGTGCATCTCGCCCACTCGCAGCCTTGGTTGGCTTGGAGTCGGAACTCCGGCACCTTAGTGACGACAAGGCTGTTGCAGCGCTAAGTCAATGGGCGAAGGCCCATCCCGTCAAGCCGTATGACCCTGAGGATCTCGGCATCGACTATTTCGACCGGGACTGGGAAAGGTACTCGGAAGAGGCGCGGATCGCGCGTGAGCTGGACGAGACCATCATTCAGCTTTTAACGATTGAAGAGTTCGCTGACCTACAAGTTGTGTTCTATATCGGACGCGACAGAGTGAAGGGCGAGCATTATGACAAGCATCTCGACCGTACAATCGAAGAACACCGCGCCGCGCCATCCCGGTGGGAGCTCGTTCACCACATCATGTCGAAGACTAGCGTGCTCGACGCTATGATAGACGGGGCTGCGGCGGTCGGACGGCCGAGCCTGGCCGACAAGCTGCGCGAAATCCGCGCAGGCTGAGAATTGTTTAGTGAAACTTACGGTTCACCGTCACGGCTTCGACACCTGAGTAGAAGGTGCCGCCGCAGATAGCTAAGACATCGCCAAAGCCAGATCTCTGAGCGCTGAGTTAGGCAAGCAACCGAATGCATGCTCGCTAACGGACTGGCAATTTCCGCTCACCACCTGTCTCGGACTTTGAGGGGTGGGTACCAGGCGGCGGGTTCCGGCCACTAGCCCTGATCGAGTTTGGCCTTCTTCTCCGCCCCGCCGCGGTATCGCAGGGTGTCGACAACGACCTGGAACGCGGCCGAGTGCTGGCGCCGGCCCGGATAGTAGAGGTGGTAGCCGGGGAACGGCGGGCTCCACGCCTCCAGCACCCAGACGAGCTCGCCCCTGTCCAGATGCTCCTGCACCTGGCTCTGCGGCAGGTAGGCGATGCCGAACCCGTCGAGCGCCGCCTGAAGGATCATGCTGACGGTATTGAACACAGCCTGGCCCTCAACCCGCACCCGGATCTCGCGACCGTCCTCCTCGAACTCCCAGGCGTACAGGCCGCCGTGCGTCGGCAGGCGCAGGTTGATGCAGGTGTGGCCGGTCAGGTCCTGGGGCGTGAGCGGCGCGGGCCGGCGCGCGAAGTAGGCCGGCGAGCCCACGGCGACCATGCGCATGTCCGGGCCGATGGGGACCGCGACCATGTCCTTGGCCACCACCTCGCCGAGCCGCACGCCGGCATCGAAGCGCTCGGCCACGATGTCGGTCATGCCGTAGTCGGTGACGAGCTCCACGTGGATGTCGGGATAGTCGGGCAACACCTTCCGCAGCGCCGGCCAGAGCACCGCCGCGACCGCGTGCTCGTCCGCGTTGATGCGGACGGTGCCGGCCGGCCTCTCGCGCAGCTCCGTCAGGGCGGCGAGCCCCGCTTCGATGCCGTCGAGGTGCGGCCCCAAGCTCTGCAGCAGCCGCTCGCCAGCCTCCGTCGGGGACACGCTGCGCGTGGTGCGGGTCAGAAGCCGCAGCCCGAGACGGCCCTCCAGCTCCTTCACCACCTGGCTCAGCGCCGACTGCGACACGCCCATCCGTGCGGCAGCGCGTGTGAAGCTGCGCTCGCGCGCCACCGCCAGGAAGGCGGCGAGGTCATTGAGGTTCTCCCGCAGCATTGATTAGCCCTGCTTATGACGGCTAGCGCGTTCTAGCGGCTAATCGGCATGCCGCGCGATGGCTAGATTGCCGCTATGCACAGCCGGCGGCAGCGCCCGGCTGGCCTGCCCGAGGCAAAACACAGGAGAACGTCCGTGGAGATCAAGCGCGCCGGCTCGCAGCCCTCCGGGAAGGGGCCCGCCGACTGGTTCACCGGCACCGTCCGCGTCGACCCGCTGTTCAGCGCGAACGAGCCCGCCCGCGCAGGCGGGGCGCTCGTGACCTTTGAGCCCGGCGCCCGCACGGCCTGGCACACGCACCCGCTCGGCCAGACGCTGATCGTCACCGCTGGCATGGGCTTGGTCCAGCGCGAGGGCGGTCCCATCGAGGAGATCCGGCCCGGCGACGTGGTCTGGTTCCCGCCGAACGAGAAGCACTGGCACGGCGCCAGCCCGACCACCGCGATGAGCCACATCGCCATCCAGGAGGCGCTCAACGGCAGCCCGGTGACCTGGATGGAGAAGGTCAGCGACGAGCAGTACCGGCCGTAAGCGCGGGCCGAGCGCGAGGGAACCAAGCCATGCCCCACGTCACCGTCAAGCTCTGGCCCGGCAAGTCGGACCGCCAGAAGCAGGACCTCGCCGACGCCATCACCAAGTCGGTGACCTCGATCCTCGGCTACGGGGACGAAGCCGTCTCCGTCGCCATGGTGGAGGTCGCGCCGTCCGAATGGACCGACGAGGTCTACGGGCCCGACATCGCCGGGCAGGCGGACAAGCTCCTCAAGAAGCCCGGCTACGGGCCACTCGCGGGAGGCCGGTGATGGTCCGTCTCGTCGCGGCGACGCTCGCGCTTGGCCTGCTCCCCGCCGGCCCGGCGCTGGCGGAGGGCATGCAGGTGTTCCCCAACGGATCGCGCCCATCGGTGAAGGGGCCCGAGGCCAACTTCACCGGCTCGGTCCGGGTCGACCCGCAATTCGCGGCGCCGGACAGCCGTCTCTCGGCCGGACACGTCACGTTCGAGCCCGGCGCCCGCTCGGCCTGGCACACCCACCCTGCCGGGCAGGTTCTGATCGTCACCTCCGGCACCGGCTGGGTGCAGGAGTGGAACGGCAAGAAGCGCCTGCTCAAGCCGGGCGACGTGGTCTGGACGCCTCCGGGCGTGAAGCACTGGCACGGCGCCACCGCGACCACCGGCATGAGCCACGAGGCCATCCAGGAGAGTGTCGACGGCAAGAACGTCGAGTGGATGGAGAAGGTCACCGACGAGCAGTACGCGTCCCCTGTCGCGCCTGAGGCCGGCAAGCCCTGACCATGCCCAGCGCCCTTGCGCCCGCCTCACCGGCGACGGCCACGACCGTGGCCGCGGCCCTGATGCCGCTGCTCGGGGTCGTGTTCGTCGCGTTCCTGGTGATCGGCATCGCCCTGCCGGTGCTGCCGCTGCACGTCCATGACGGCCTCGGTCTGGGCCCGTTCATGGTCGGGCTGGTGACCGGGTGCCAGTTCGCCGCCTCCCTGGTGGCGCGGTTCTGGTCGGGCGGCATGTCCGACGCCCGGGGGCCGAAGCGCGCCGTGACCGTGGGGCTGGCGGCGGCGTCGGTGGCCGGTGCGCTGTACCTCGCCTCGCTCGCCTTCGTGGGCGCCCCGTCAATCTCGGCCGGCATCCTCCTGGCCGGGCGCGCCGTGCTCGGCGGGGCGGAGAGCTTCATCATCACCGGTGCGACCACCTGGGGTCTGGCGCGCGCCGGCACCTCGAACGCCGGCAAGGTCATCGCCTGGACGGGAATGGCCATGTTCTCCGCCTTCGCCGCCGGGGCGCCACTCGGCACGGCCCTCTACGCGAGCGGGGGCTTCGCCGCGGTCGCCGGGGCGACGGTCCTCGCGCCACTCGCAACCCTGCTGCTGATCATGCCCGTCCGGGGCGCCACACCGGCGAACCGGACGGCTCCCTCGTTCCTCTCCGTGTTGGACCGGATCTGGCTGCCGGGCGTCGCCGCCGCACTCAGCAGCATCGGGTTTGGGGCCCTGATCACCTTCAGCGCCTTGCTGTTCTCCGCCCACGATTGGCAGCCTGTTTGGCTCGCCTTCACGGCCTACGCCGTGGCCCTCATCGCGGCCCGGCTCCTGTTCGGGCACCTGCCCGACCGGCACGGCGGCGCCAGGGTTGCCTTGGCCTGCGTGCTGATCGAGGCGGCGGGCTTGGTCCTGATGGGCACGGCCTCGTCGGTCACCGTGGCCGCGACCGGCGCCGCCCTAACGGGGTTCGGCTACGCCCTCGTCTTCCCCGGCTTCGGGGTCGAGGCGGTGCGCCGGGCCCCGCCCGAGAGCCGCGGTACGGCCATGGGCGCCTACACCGCCTGCCTCGACCTCGCGCTCGGCATCGCCGGGCCGGCGCTCGGCCTCGTGGCGGGCCACGCCGGGCTCGGGGCGGTGTTCCTCACCAGCGCAATCCCCGTGGCCTGCGCGGCCGGCATCGCGCTCCTTTTGATGCGGTCCAAGACCGTCACCAACCAACCCTGAACGAGGGCAACACGATGCGGGGATTCCTCCCTCGATCCACCCGTTCCGCGCTCCTTGCCGCATTCGGCATCGCGGCGGCACAGCCCGTCTTGGCGCAGCAGGTTGTGCCCGGATCCGCGCCGTCGCCCAAGGACGTGCAGGCGGTGGCGCCGGCGCTCGGCCACTACACCGAGGACGTGCTCGTCGCCGAGGTCTGGAAGCGGCCCGGGCTGTCGGCGCACGACCGCAGCCTCGTCACGGTCGCCGCCCTCGTCACGGAGGGGCAGACCGGGGGCCTGCTGGCCCACTACCTCAACCGGGCCCTCGACAGCGGGGTGACGCCGGCCGAACTCAGCGAGACCCTCACGCACCTGGCGTTCTACGCCGGCTGGCCGAACGCGCTCTCGGCGGCGAGCGTGGCCAAGGGCGTCTTTGCCGAGCGTGGGATCAAGGCCGACCAACTGCCGGCGGCCGACGCACCGCCGCTGACAGCCGACGAGGCAGCCGACAAGCCCAGGGCGGACGCGGTGGCGCAGGTCTACGGCGGCGTCGTGCCCGCGCTGGTCGGGTACACGAACGGCGTCCTGTTCAAGGACGTCTGGCGCCGCCCCGGGCTGGCCCCGCGCGACCGCAGCCTCGTGACGGTCGGTGCCCTGGTGGCCGGCGGCCACGCCGAGCAGCTCCCGTTCCACCTCGAACGAGCCATGAACAACGGCCTGTCCAAGGCGCAGGTCGGCGAGGTCTTGACCCACTTGGCCTTCTATGCCGGCTGGCCGAAGGCGCTGTCCGCCGTCTCTGTCGCCAAGGCCGTCTTCGAGAAGCGACCGGGCTGAGCGCCTCGTCCCAGAGCGGCACGTCGCGTCTGCCGATGCTCTTGAAGACCGACATGAACGTAAACCAGGAAAGAGACGACCTTTGACAGCCGATACCAACTCGATCTGCGTGGGGCAGGCCCGCTTCGCGAGAGACGCGGGCACGCTGCCGGCGAAGGGCTGGAGCGCGGTGTTCGCCATGTCCTTGTGCGCCGCGACCCTCGTGGCGTCCGAGTTCATGCCGGTGAGCCTGCTCACGCCCATCGCCACCGACCTGCACCTCACCGAGGGTCAGGCGGGGCAAGCCATCGCGGTCTCCGGCCTGTTCGCCGTGCTGACCAGCCTGTTCATCGCGCCGGCGACGCCGCGGCTCGACCGGCGCGCGCTCCTTCTTGGGCTGACCGTGCTGATGCTGGTCTCCGGGCTCGCGGTCGCCTTCGCGCCCAACGCGGCGGTGTTCCTGGGCGGTCGGGCGCTGGTCGGGATGGTGATCGGCGGTTTCTGGTCGCTGTCGGCGGCGACGGTCATGCGTCTCGTGCCGGCCGAGGACGTGCCGCGGGGGCTGGCCATCCTCAACGGCGGCAACGCCATGGCCACTACGGTCGCCGCGCCGCTCGGTAGCTTCCTCGGACAGTACATCGGCTGGCGCGGAGCCTTCTTCTGCGTCGTGCCCGTCGCCGCGGTTACGTTCGCTTGGCTGTCCCTCACCCTGCCGGCGATGCCGAACCGGACCCGGGCGGACGCCTTCGCTACGTTCAAGGTCCTGCGCCGACCCCGGGTGCCGCTCGGCATGCTCGCGGCCGCACTGTTCTTCCTCGGCCAGTTCGCCCTGTTCACATACCTGCGGCCCTTCTTGGAGACCGTGACCCGGGTCGACACCTCGACCCTGTCGGCCCTGCTGCTGGTGCTCGGCATCTCGGGCTTGGTGGGCACCTCCGTCATCGGCCGCATCCTGCAGACGCGCCTGTACGGCGCGCTGGTCGCCATGCCGCTGGCGATGGCCCTGCTCGCGGTGGCCCTGATCGGGCTCGGGTCGTCGCTGCCCGCGGCGGCCGTCCTTCTGGCGTTCTGGGGCCTGATTGGCACGGCGGCGCCGGTCGGCTGGTGGACCTGGGTGAGCAAGGCCCTGCCGGACGACGCGGAAGCCGGCGGCGGCCTGATGGTCGCGGTGGTCCAACTCGCCATCACCGGCGGCGCGGCCCTCGGCGGGCTGCTGTTCGACCACGCCGGCTACCGGGCGACCTTCACGTTCAGCGCACTCGTGCTCGTCGTGTGCGCCGTGACGGCGCTCCTGTCCGCCCGCGCCGACCCTGCCGCCGGCAATCACTGATCCGCACGGACCGGCCGAGCCGCGAAACCCACGTCAGCCAACGAGGAATCGAGATGAACCCGACCTACGACTTCAAGGGCAAGGTCGCCCTCGTCACCGGCGCGGCGGCGGGCATGGGCCTGGCCGCCGCCACGGCCTTCGCCGAGGCGGGCGCCGCCGTCGTGCTCGCCGACTTCAAGGAGGAGGCCGTCACGGCGGCCGCGCAGCGGCTGGCCGCCGCTGGGCACAAGGCCATCGCCGTCCGATGCGACGTCAGCGATGACGCCCAGGTCGCCGCGATGGTGGAGCGGACCGTCGCCGAGTTCGGACGCCTCGACGCCGCCTTCAACAACGCCGGGGTCATGGCCAAGATCGCGCCGACAGCCGAGAGCTCCCCGGAGGACTGGGAGCGCGTGATGGGGGTGAATCTCCGCGGCGTCTGGAACTGCATGAGGCACGAGCTGCGGCAGATGGAGCGTCAGGGCGGCGGGGCCATCGTCAACAACGCCTCGGTCGGCGCGCTGACCGGCAACCCCGGCATCGGGGCCTACATCGCCTCCAAGCACGGCGTGGTCGGCCTGACCCGCACGGCCGCCCTGGAGTACGTTAAGAAGGGCATTCGGGTGAACGCGGTGAACCCCGGCCTCATCGACACGCAGATCGCCCGCGACGTCGTCGACGGGGACGCCGGCGCCTATGCCGAGATGGAGAAGGGCACCCCCATCGGCCGGGCGGGCCGCCCCGAGGAGATAGCTGCGGCGGTGTTGTGGCTGGCCAGTTCGGCGGCGAGCTACGTGGTCGGCCAGGCCATTACGGTCGACGGCGGGATGACCGTGCCGTGACGGGCGGCCCCGCTCGGTGGTCGCGGGCCGCCGCGCTTACCGACATCGCTTCGGAAGGTAGGAAGGACGCGATCAGCATGCGACCGAAGATCATCTGCCACATGGTGACGTCCATCGACGGCAAGCTGCATCCGAGCCGGTTCACCGTGCCGGCCACCGGCGTCGATGCCGCACGGCTCCGCAAGCACTACGACGAGGTCTCGGTCCGGTTCGGCGCCCAGGGCTGGATGTGCGGGCGCTTGACCATGCAGGAAATCTCGAAGGGGAAGGCCCGGACGGTGACCGGACCCGGCATCACGTCGCGCGAGCCGTTCGTCGGCGACCGGCGGGAACGGGACCTCGCGGTCGCCATCGACCCGCACGGCAAGGTCCACTACGGGCAGGACAACCTCCTCGGCGACCATGCCGTCGCGGTTCTGTCCGAGGCGGTGTCCGACGCCTACCTCACTGAGCTGCGCGAGGACGGCGTGTCCTACGTGTTCGCTGGCCCCGACGGACGCGACCTCGCCAAGGCCATGGACGCACTGGGTGAGACGTTCGGCGTCGAGACCCTCCTGCTGGAGGGGGGCGCGGCCATCAACGGCGCCTTCCTGAAGGCGGGCCTCATCGACGAGATCAGCGTGCTCATCCACCCGGCCGTCGACGGCCTCGCCGGCGTGCAGAGCATCTTCGAGTACCCGGGTGAGCCCGACGAGCGACCTGGGGCGGGGCAGGCTCTCCGGCACATGTCCACCGAGACGCTCGAAGGCGGGATGGTGTGGCTACGGTACCAGGTGGAGAAAGCGCCGGCCTAGCCAAGGCCGCGCTGCCAACTGCACCGACGTGAGACCCATGGGAACCTCCGCACGCGTCCGTCGGGGTTGCTGATCCGGCAGGTGACGATCTGATTCGCCCTCTCAGACCGAACGTGGCCGCCGTCTTGAGAAGGCGGCCACGTCAACTCTAGGTTTTACCAGTGCGGAACTTTGGTGCTCCGCAGCGCAACACTGGGTCGGCTATCACCCTCAGCTATGGGCGAGGATCGCGAGGAGCAGCAGGGCGATGATGTTGGTGATCTTGATCGCCGGGTTCACGGCGGGGCCCGCCGTGTCCTTGTAGGGGTCGCCGACGGTGTCGCCGGTCACGGCCGCCTTGTGCGCATCCGAGCCCTTGCCGCCGTAATGGCCGTCCTCGATGTACTTCTTGGCGTTGTCCCAGGCGCCGCCGCCCGAGGTCATCGAGATCGCCACGTAGAGGCCGGTGATGATGACGCCGAGCAGCATCGCGCCGACCGTCGCGAAGGCCTGCGAGCGTCCGGCGATCGCCTGGATCACGAAGAACAGCACGATCGGCGAGAGCACCGGCAGGAGCGAGGGGACGATCATCTCCTTGATCGCGGCGCGGGTCAGCATGTCGACGGCGCGGCCGTAATCGGGCCGGTCGCGCCCCTCCATGATGCCGGGCTTCTCGCGGAACTGGCGGCGCACCTCCTCGACCACGGCGCCGGCGGCGCGGCCGACCGCGGTCATGGCGATGCCGCCGAACAGGTAGGGGATGAGGCCGCCGAGCAGCAGGCCGACCACGACGTAGGGGTTCGACAGCGAGAAGTCGACGCTGACGCCCTTGAAGAAGCGGTACTGCGTGTCGCTGGCATTGGCGATGAAGTAGTTCAGGTCCGAGGTGTAGGCCGCGAACAGAACCAGCGCGCCGAGGCCGGCCGAGCCGATGGCGTAGCCCTTGGTGACCGCCTTGGTGGTGTTGCCGACCGCGTCGAGCGCATCCGTCGACTTGCGCACGTCCGGGGGCAGGCCCGCCATCTCGGCGATGCCGCCGGCATTGTCGGTGACCGGGCCGAAGGCGTCGAGGGCCACGATGAAGCCGGCGAGCGCCAGCATCGCGGTCACCGCGATGGCGATGCCGAACAGGCCGGCCAGCGCGTAGGTGGTGATGATGCCGGCGACGATCACGATGGCCGGCAGCGCCGTCGATTCGAGGGAGATCGCCAGCCCCTGGATCACGTTGGTGCCGTGGCCGGTGACCGAGGAGGTCGCGATCGACTTCACGGGACGGAAGTTCGTGCCCGTGTAGTACTCGGTGATCACCACGATGAGCGCGGTGATCGCGAGACCGATCACCGCGCAGCCGAGAAGGCCGGCCGAGGTGAAGGTCACCCCCGTCGTCGTGGTGAAGCTCGTCGAGAAGCCGCCGAGCAGGGTGTAGTTCACGATCGCGATCGCCACGATCGAGAGCACGCCCGCCGTGATCAGGCCCTTGTAGAGGGCGCCCATGATCGACTGGTTGGCGCCGAGCCGCACCGCGAAGGTGCCGGCGATCGAGGTGACGATGCAGGCCGCGCCGATGGCGAGCGGGTAGAGCATCATCGATTCGAGCACGGGCCCGTTGCCGGCGAAGAAGATCGCGGCGAGCACCATGGTCGCGACGACGGTGACGGCGTAGGTCTCGAACAGGTCGGCCGCCATGCCCGCGCAATCGCCGACATTGTCGCCGACGTTGTCGGCGATGGTGGCGGGGTTGCGCGGATCATCCTCCGGAATGCCGGCCTCGACCTTGCCGACGAGGTCGCCGCCGACATCCGCGCCCTTGGTGAAGATGCCGCCGCCGAGACGGGCGAAGATCGAGATCAGCGAGGCGCCGAAGCCGAGCGCCACCAGCGCGTCGATGACCTCGCGGCTCGACGGCGCGAGGCCGGCGCCGCGGGTGAGGTAGGTGTAGTAGAGGGCGACGCCCAGCAGCGCGAGGCCGGCCACCAGCATGCCGGTGACGGCGCCCGACTTGAAGGCGACCTCGAGGCCGCCGCCGAGCGAGGTCGAGGCGGCCTGCGCCGTGCGGACGTTGGCGCGCACCGAGACGTTCATGCCGATGAAGCCGGCCGCGCCCGAGAGCACGGCGCCGATGAGGAAGCCGATCGCCACCTTGAGGCCGAGGAAGTAGGCGAGCGCGACGAAGAGGACGATTCCGACGATGCCGATGGTGGCGTACTGGCGCTTCAGATAGGCCTGGGCGCCCTCGCTGATGGCGCCTGCAATCTCCTGCATGCGCTGGGTGCCGGCGTCGCGTTTCATCACGTCGTTGATCGTGACGATGCCATAGGCGACGGCGCAGAGCCCGCCCAGGATGATCAGCAGCAATGCGGTCATTCGTCCGTCCTTGTTGGTGGGCCTGGCTTTGGCTTTCTGCCTTCACCGAGCACGACCTGGGGAGGGCCGTGGGACGCAGTGCTCGGAAAGGTGCATTTCCTCCCAGAAGTGCCCGCTCTGCTTGCCAAACTTCGCGGTAGAGAGCAAACGCGACTTTGGCCGCGCGAACACAAGTTTTCGCTGCACCGCAGCGCAAGCTGGGCAGTTCAGTTCGGGCCGTCGCGCGGCCCGCGGGGCGATGCTCAGAAGTGGCTGAAGGCGGCGCTCGCGAAGGCGCGCGGCCGGCCGTCGGTGCCGAGGAAGACCGGGGCGCCCTCCCCTGCCGCCACCGTGCCGATCGCCCGGACCGGCACGCCGGCCGCGGCGGCCGCCTCCCGGAAGGCGTCGAGGCGCTCCGGCGCCACCGTGCACAGGATCTCGTAATCGTCGCCGCCGGTCAGCGCGAGGTCGTGCAGGTCGGGACGGTCGGCGACGGCGCGGCCGGCGGCCGGGGACAGGGGCACGGCGGCGGCCTCGACCGTCGCGGTGAGGCCCGTGCCCTTCAGCATCTTGGCGAGGTCGCCGGCGAGCCCGTCCGAGACGTCCATCGCGGCGCTGGCGAAGCGGCGCAGCACCGGGGCCAGGGCGAGGCGCGGACGGGGGCGGAGATAGCGGTCGGCGAGCGCGCCGCGCGCATCGTCGTCGAGGCTTCCGGCGAAGGCGGGGTCGCGGCGCAGGCGCAGGCCGAGGGCGGCGTCGCCGATCGTGCCGCTGACGCAGACACGGTCGCCCGCGGACGCCGTCGTGCGGCGGACCATGGTACCCGCCGGCACCTCGCCCAGGGCCGTCACTCCGATCAGCGTGGCGCCGCCGGCCTTCACGGTGTCGCCGCCGAGGAGCGGGCAGCCGTGCCGCTCAGCACTCTCGCCGAGCCCGCGGGCGAAGGCGGCAAGCCAGTCCTCGCTCCAGTCCGGGGCGAGCGCGAGAGTCAGCAGGAAGCCGCGGGGCGCCGCGCCCTTGGCGGCGAGGTCGGACAGGTTCACGCCGAGCGCCTTGGCGGCGATCGAATCGGGCGGATCGTCGGGGAAGTAATGGACCCCCGCCACCACCGCGTCGGCGGTGAGGACGAGGTCGTGGCCGGGCGACGGGGTGAGGCGCGCCGCGTCGTCCCGGAGCCCGTCCGCCCCCTCCCCCGCGAGCGGGGCGAAGTAGCGCGCGATCAGCGCCTCCTCGGAGGCGCGGGGCGCCCCCCCGCTCACCCGCGCTTCTGGGCGGTCAGCTCGTCGCCGCGGAGCTTGCGGGCGATCCGGTCGAGCACCGCGTTGACGAGGCCCGGCTCGTCGCCGGTGTAGAAGCTGTGCGCCACGTCGACATATTGCGAGATCGCGGCGCGCGGCGGGACGTCCTTGCGGAACATCAGCTCGTAGGTGCCCGCGCGCAGGATCGCGCGCAGCACCGTCTCGATGCGGCGCAGCGGCCAGCCCTGGGTCAGGGCCTGGTCGATCTGCGGATCGATCTGGCGCTGCTCCTCCACGGTGCCGCGCAGCAGGTCGCGGAAGAAGGCGACCTCGGCCGGGGGATGGGCGACGCCGTCGATCTCACGGCCGATCCAGTGGGCCTCGAACTCGGCGAGCGCGTCGAGGACGCCCTTGCCGGAGATGTCCATGTCGTAGAGCGCCTGCACCACGGCGAGCCGCGCGCCGGCGCGCTGTTCGAGCTTCGTCACGGGCTCAGGCTCCCTCGGCCGCCAGTTTCAGGGCGAGGACGGCGAGCGCGGCCTCCGCCGCGCCGCCGCCCTTGTTCATCTCGGAGACCCGGGCGCGGGCGAAGGCCTGCGCCTCCGTCTCGACGGTGAGGATGCCGTTGCCGAGCGGCAGGCCGCGATCGACCGACAGGTCCATCAGCGCGCGGGCGCTCTCGCCGGCCACGATGTCGTAATGGCCGGTCTCGCCGCGGATGACGCAGCCGAGGGCCACGACGGCGTCGTAGGGCCGGCCGGCGCGCTCGGCCGCATCGAGCAGGATCGCGACCGTCGCCGGGATCTCGAGGGCGCCGGGCACGGTGACCACGGTCGCCTCGGCGCGGGCGGCCTCGATCGCCCCGCTTGCGCCGGCGAGCAGCTCGTCGGCGAGGGCGTCGTAGAAGCGCGCCTCGACGACGAGGATGCGGGCGCCTGGAATCTGGGTGGCGGCTGACGCCGCCCGGCTGTGTCCAACCATGAAGCGTGACCCGAAGCGGGGGGAGGAAGGGCGTATCCGCGCGCCGTCACGGCCTCTCTGCGCGGGCCGATGTTCGGGGCCGCGAGCGTTAGACCGAAGCGCGCGCCGCCACAAGCGGGACGTACCGGCTTCCGGCCCGCAGCCGCTTGCAGGGGCCGGCCCAGCGGATGCATGAACGGAGCCGAGCGTGCCCTGCCGGGGCCTTCAGGGAGATCAGGCGTGCCCGACTTCGACCTCGCGATCCGGGGCGGCACCGTCGTCACCGCCAGCGATACGGTGCGGGCCGATATCGGCATCCGGGACGGGCGCATCGTGGCGGTCGCCGACCGGGTCGAGGGCGCCGCGCGCGAGATCGACGCGAGCGGCCTCCTCGTCCTGCCGGGCGGCATCGACAGCCACGTGCACATCGCCCAGCCCTCCGGGCCCGGCATCGTCATGGCCGACGACTTCGCCTCGGCGACCCGCTCGGCGGCGGCGGGCGGCAATACCTGCGTGATGCCCTTCGCCCTGCAGCCCCGCGGCGAGAGCCTGCGCGCCACCGCCGACGCCTACCGGGCCAAGGCCGAAGGCCAGTGCCTGATCGACACCGCGATCCACCTCATCGTCTCGGACCCGACCGACGCGGTGCTCGGCCAGGAGCTGCCGGCGCTGGTGGCGGACGGCTACACCTCGTTCAAGGTCTTCATGACCTACGACGACCTCGTGCTGAACGACCGCGAGCTCCTGGAGGTGTTCGCGGTGGCCCGGCGCGAGGGCGCGCGGGTGATGGTGCATGCGGAGGGCTACGACACCATCCGCTTCCTCAGCGAGAAGCTGGAGCGGGCGGGCGAGACCCGGCCCTATGGCCACGCCCTCTCCCGGCCGCAGACAGTGGAGCGGGAGGCGGCGCACCGCGCCATCAGCCATGCCGAGCTGATCGACGTGCCGATCGTGATCGTCCACGTCTCGGGCAGCGAGGCGACGGAGCAGATCGCCTGGGCTCAGGGACGCGGCCTCCGGATCCATGCCGAGACCTGCCCGCAATACCTGACGCTGACCGCCGAGGACATGAAGGGGATCGGCGATCCCGACGACATGGCGGGCGCCAAATACGTCTGCTCGCCCCCGCCCCGCGACGCGGCGAGCCAGGAGGCGGTCTGGTCCGGCATCCAGCGCGGTATCTTCGACATCGTCTCCTCCGACCATTGCCCGTTCCGCTACGACGACCCGAAGGGCAAGCTGAACCCGCGCGGGCGCACCTCCTTCCGCTGGATTCCGAACGGCATGCCGGGGATCGAGACGCGCCTACCGGTGCTGTTCTCGGAGGGCGTCTCGAAGGGGCGGATCTCGCTCAACAAGTTCGTGGCGCTCACCGCCACCAACCACGCCAAGCTCTACGGGCTCTATCCGCTGAAAGGTTCGATCGCTCCGGGCTTCGACGCCGACCTCGCCCTGTGGGACCCGAACCGCCGCGAGACCATCCGCCAGGAGATCCTGCACCACGGCTCGGACTACACGCCGTGGGAGGGCTTCGCGGTCACCGGCTGGCCGGTGATGACGATCAGCCGCGGCGAGGTGGTCGCCGAGGAGGGCCGCATCCTCGGCGAGCCCGGCCGCGGCCGGATCGTCGACCGCTCGGTCGACCCGGCCGAGCGCCGGGTGGATTGAGGGCGCGTCCGCTCCGGCGTCGGGTTCGCGCCCAGCGGCGATGCGGACTCGACGCGCCCCCTTTCCCGTTCGGGAGATGGGACCCGCGCGCCCTTGGGCATTCGTCGCGGGCGGCGCATAAGGGCTGCGAGGCACGTTCCTCCCACCCCGTCACGCTTCCTTGGACCCTGCGCCGCGCGGTGCCATAAGGGGCGCCGCTCTCGCGGACCGATCGGGGATGGACGGAACACAGACCACGCGGATCGCGGATGCGGACCGGCCCGCCCCGGCCCGCTCGCCGCTCTCGGCCCTGCGCATCGCCTGGAAGCGGGTGGCGCGGGCGATCGGCGACGCGCTCCCCAAGGGCCTCTACGCGCGCTCGCTGATCATCATCATCGCGCCCGTGGTGCTGCTGCAGTCGGTGATCGCCTACACCTTCATGGAGCGGCACTGGCAGCTCGTGACGCGGCGCCTCTCCTCGGCGGTGACCTCGGACGTCGCGGCGCTGATCGACATCTACGAGAGCTATCCGCAGGACAAGGACGCCGAGACCCTGACGCGGATCGCGGGCAACCGGCTCAGCCTCGACCTCGACATCCTCAAGGGCGCGAAGATCCCGCTCTCGGGCCCGCGGCCCTTCTTCTCGATCCTCGACGAGGCGCTCTCCGACGAGATCAAGCGCCAGATCGGGCGCCCGTTCTGGATCGACACGGTGGGGCGCTCGAACCTCATCGAGATCCGCGTGGCGATCCCCGACGGGGTGATGCGGATCACCGCGCGGCGCAGCCAGGCCTACGCCTCGAACTCGCACATCTTCCTGGTCTGGATGACCGGATCCTCGATGGTCCTGCTCGGCGTCGCGATCCTGTTCCTGCGCAACCAGATCAAGCCGATCCTGCGCCTCGCGGCGGTGGCGGAAGGGTTCGGCAAGGGCCGCGACATCGAGTTCCGCCCGCGTGGCGCCCGCGAGGTCCGGCAGGCGGGCCACGCCTTCATCGAGATGAAGCGGCGCATCGAGCGGGCGATGGAGCAGCGCACGACGATGCTCAACGGGGTCTCCCACGACCTGCGCACCATCATCACCCGGTTCCGGCTCTCTCTCGCGCTGATCGAGCAGACCCCGGAGGTCGAGGACCTGACCCGCGACGTGGACGAGATGAGCCGCATGCTCGAAGGCTATCTCGCCTTCGCCCGCGGCGATTCGGCGGAGGTCGCCGCGCCCACCGACATGCGCGCCCTGCTGGAGGACCTGCGCACCGACGTGGAGCGGCTCGGCGCCCATGTCGCCGAGGTGGATCTGGAGGGCGACACGACGGTGACGGTGCGGTCCGACGCGATCCGCCGCTGCCTGTTCAACCTCGCCGCCAACGCCGCGCGCTACGGCGAGACCGTGATGATCTCAGGGAGGCGCGAGGCGCGCAGCTTCCTCGTCTCGATCGACGACGACGGCCCGGGCATCCCGCTCGAGAGCCGCGAGGAGGTGTTCAAGCCCTTCGTGCGCCTGGACGATGCCCGGCAGGATGCGGGCGGCTCCGGCCTCGGCCTCTCGATCGCCCGCGACATCGCCCGCGCCCATGGCGGCGACGTGTCGCTCCACGACAGCCCGCTCGGCGGTCTGAGGGCGACGGTGCGGGTGCCGGCCTGACCCGCGAGCCCGCCTCAGCTGCGGGCGTGGGCCATGGCGATCTCGGTCGCCACGTTGGCGAAGAGATGGTCGAGGGAGCGCTGGTCCAGGCCCGCGGCGTCGAGGCGGCGGCGCAGGTCGTCCGGCCCCAGCCAGGGCCGCATGCCGTTCGGCAGGAAGCGCAGGAGCATCCCGCTCACCACCTGATCCCGGACATAGGCGCGATGGCGGACGAGGCGGGCGATCTGCACCGTGAGATCGCCGATCCGGTCGGACGAGGTGCTGGGACCGGATCGTGTAACTGCCTGGAGACGCATGGGAACCTCCGATTGACTCGAGGTTGCCCGAGAGATGCTGCGCTTCGATGCGGGATTTGCGGACAATTTTACGGAAATCCGCGGCTGTGGACCCCCGAGGATGGCGCGCCGCCTAAAATCTTGGCCGCGGGGTGTCCCCATCGCGGAGAACCGGTGCTATGCACGCTGCGCTTTGTCCGCGCCGCGGCGTCCGAAGGGTGCCGCCCCACGTGAGTGCCGCCATGAACCCGCTCGTTCCGCTGTCCATCCTGGTGTGCGTGCCGATCGCCGCCATCGCCCTCGTGCTCGGCACCGATACCGGCATCGAGACGTCCCTGATCACCGCCTCGATCAAGACCTTCATCATCCTCGGCGCGATCGCCGCGGCGCTCTCCTTCGGCGCGAGCCGTCTGGCCGAGCGCTCCAGGCACTGAGGATCGCGGGCGGGCCGCCCTCGCGTCCCGCCTCGCTTCGGACATCGGGGCAGGCTCGCCGAGCCGGCCCGGGCGCGCCCCGCTCTCCATCACATCCGGTGTCATGGGCCCGCGCATTGCATCGGCGTCCCGGGCGGCGCAGCGTCGCCCGCCCGACGCCGACGACGATCCAGGGAGGCCCCGCATGCTCCACACCGTCCCCGCCTTCGGGCGCATCGGCGAGGAGAACGCCTTCGCGGTGCTGGCCCGGGCCAACGCGCTGGCCGCCGAGGGCCGCGACATCATCAATCTCGGCATCGGCCAGCCCGACCTGCCGACGCCGCCCCACATCGTCGAGGCCGCGATCAAGGCTCTGCGCGACGGCCATCACGGCTACACGCCGGCCGTCGGCATCCTGCCGCTCCGCGAGGCGGTCGCCCGCGACATCCATCGCCGGCACGGGGTCGAGGTCTCGCCCGATTCGGTGCTGATCGTGCCGGGCGGCAAGGTCACCATGTTCATGGCGATCCTGATGTTCGGCGCGCCGGGCGCCGAGATCCTCTATCCGGATCCGGGCTTCCCGATCTATCGCTCGATGATCGAGTTCACCGGCGCGACGCCCGTGCCCGTGCCGATCCGCGAGGATAACGGCTTCGCCTTCTCCGCCGAGGAGACGCTCGGCCTGATCACCGAGCGGACGCGCCTGCTCATCGTCAACTCGCCGGCCAATCCGACCGGCGGCGTGACGCCGAAGGCCGAGATCGACGCGCTGGTGGCGGGCCTCGCCGCCCATCCGGACGTCGCCGTGCTGTCGGACGAGATCTACGGCACGATGACCTATGACGGGGAGGCGCATCACTCCCTGCTCGCCTACCCTGAGATCCGCGACCGGCTGATCTATCTCGACGGCGCCTCGAAGACCTACGCCATGACCGGCTGGCGGCTCGGCTGGTCGGTCTGGCCGAAGCCCCTCTACGATGCCGCCCGCAAGCTCGCGGTCAATTCGCATTCCTGCGTGAACGCCGCGACGCAATGGGCCGGCGTCAGCGCCCTCGACGGGCCGCAGGATTGCGTGGCCGAGATGGTGGCCGAGTTCGACAAACGCCGGGCGATCGTCGTCCAGGGCCTCAACGACCTGCCGAACGTGAGCTGCATCGCCCCGAAGGGCGCCTTCTACGCCTTCCCGAACGTCTCCCGCACCGGCTGGAAGGCGAAGCAACTCGCCTCCACCCTGCTGGAGGAGGCGGGCGTCGCGGTGATCGGCGGGCCGGATTTCGGCGTGCACGGCGAGGGCTATATCCGCCTCTCGTATGCCAATTCCGCCGAGAACATCCGCCGCGCGCTGGAGCGGATGCAGGCCTTCCTCGCCGAGCGCCGGCCGGGCTGATCGTCTACACCGCGACCTCGCGCTCGACCCGCGCGGCGGCCGGGTCCGGCACGTCGAGGGCCTCGGCGAGCATCTTGAAGAACTGGCGCTCCTGCACCGTGTCGAGGTCGATCGCGAGGCGGGCGGCGGCGTAGATCCGCGTGGCGGTCTCGGGATCGTTCACGGAATCGGCGATCTCGTCGATCTCGGCCGGGCTTTCCAGCTCGCGCTCCAGCCAGGCGCGGCCGTCCGGGTCGAGCCCCGCGGCGGCGACCGCCTCGTCGAGGCGCCGGCGCTCGGCCGCGTCGATGACGCCGTCGGCGAGGGTCGCGGCGACCATGGCCCGCAGCATCAGGCGGGCCTCGTCCTCGGGCACGTCCTTGAAGTCCGGCGTCGTGGCGCCCGGCGCGGCGGTGCCGCGCAGGGCGTGGTAGGCGATGCTGCCGATCAGAGCGAGCCCGCCGAGCGCGGCCCCGGCCGTCAGGCCGCCGCGCCGCGCCCGCACGAGAGCATCGACGATCCGTCTCGTATCCGCCATGTCCGTTCCTCCCGGAGGTTCGGACCGGCAACCCGGTGGACGGGGCTCGGGTTCACCGCCGAGCCGGCCCTAACGCGTCAGGCGTCGAGGGCGTCGTCCTCCTCGTCCTCCTCGTCGATGTCCACCAGGAAGACGATGTCGGCCTCGTCCTCGGCGTCGCCGGCCTCGGCGTCGGCATGGTGCGGATCGGCCTCGAAATCACCCGAGCCGTCATCCTCGGCGAGGGCATCCTCGAAGATCTCGACCTCGTCCTCGGTGGCCGGACGGACCTTCAGCTCGGAGGTGCCGTTCCAGAGCGGCGTGCCGCTGCTCGTCATCGACCGGATGTCGGACTTGAAGCCGTCGCAGGTGAAGAGGTCGCGCGCGGTCTCCTCGTCGCCGTTGATGACAGCCACGGCCGTGCCGTCGATCTCGAGGGTGAACATGACCAGCTTCCTTCTCGCGAGTCGGCGCCCGTCAGGTTGGCACCGCGCGGCGCCTCTGTAGGGGTCGGCGGGGCGCCCGCCAACCCTGTCCCGCCGATATCCGGTCGATCGCGCCTCAGGCGCCGGCGCTGCGCGCGATCGCGCGCTTGACCACCGCCTGCACCTCGGGATTCGACAGGAACAGGTCGTGGTTGATCAGGCCACCGCCGTAATCCGAGGCGTCGGCCACGCGCACGCCCAGCTCCTCCAGGCGCGCCCGGTCGGCCGCGCCCGCCCGGACCACGCCGCCCGCGATGGTGCTCGACAGTTCGAGCGCCCGGTCGTTCGTGGAGGAGATCACCGTGATCTTGCTCACGTCCGGCCCGAGGCGGCGCACCCCGTTGGCGAAGAGGTCGAAGTCGATGTCGGGCGCGGCGAGCACCACCGCGCCGATGCGCGCCATCGCCGCCTCGCCGGCCTCGGCGCGGAGCATCCGCAGGGTCTCCAGCGTCAGCAGCGTGCCCATCGAGTGGGCGACGATGTTGATACGGCCGCCGCTCGGCGAGCTCGCGAGCGCCTTCAAGAGATCCTCGAAGGCATCGCGCGACCAGAGTGCGCTCTCCCGGTCGTAGCCGTAATCGAAGGTCGCCGCCGCGGAGGGCCAGGTGAACAGGCCCGAGACGCCGCGGAAGCGGATGCCGTCCGACAGGCGCGCGGCGCTCACCGTCGCCGATTCGAAGGATTCGCGGTAGCCGTGGACGTAGATCAGCACGTCGCGGCCGAGCGCCGCCTGCGCGAAGGCGTCGGCCGCGCCGGCCCCGGTCTCGACCTTCGGCACCGCGCCGATCGTCCAGTCGCCGGTGACGACGGCAGAGACCTTGCCGATCAGCGAGCGGTCAGGCGGCGACAGGCGCACCTCGGCGAAGCTCAGGCCCCGGCCGCGCTCGCTGGTGAAGTAGGGCGCGCGCGGCGAGGCCGCGGTCGGCTTGCGGGTCGTCGCGACGAGGAGGACCGGCATCACGTCGAGAGCCGATTGCTTCTCGGGCAGCGCCGCCGTTCCGGGCATGAGCCCGTCCGCCACGCAGGCGCCGAGGGAGGGCGCCAGCGCGGAGACGCCGGCGAGCGCGCCGAGGCGAATCAGGGAGCGTCGGGTGTGAGGCTGGCGCAGCATGATCCGGGGTCGCGTCCGATGCGGCCGGGCGGGAGGTCCCGGGCCGATGCGACAGCCTGTGCCGCAGGATCGTGACCATGACGGGGCACAAGCGTGGCCGTGCCCGATGTGGATTGCGGGCAGGATGGCCCTTGTGGTCGGCGGGGCACAGGCGTCCGGGCCCGGCCCGCGCCGCCCCCTCGACGAACGCCGCAGGCCCGGTCATGTAGGGCGCATGGCCTCTCCCTCCCTCGACCTCGATGCCCTTCGCGAGCGGCTGCTCGCCGGCGAGCGCGCGGCGCTCGCCCGCGCGATCACCCTCGCGGAATCGAAGCGGCCCGATCACCGGGCACTGGCGCGCGACCTCATCGACGCCGTGCTGCCGCAGACCGGCAAGGCGATCCGCGTCGGCATCACGGGGGTGCCGGGGGTCGGCAAGTCGACGACGATCGACGCGCTCGGCTCGAACCTGACGGCCGCCGGCCACAAGGTGGCGGTGCTCGCCGTCGACCCGTCCTCGACGCGCACCGGCGGCTCGATCCTCGGCGACAAGACGCGGATGGCCCGCCTCGCCCTCGACCCCGACGCCTTCATCCGCCCCTCCCCGTCCTCAGGCACCCTCGGCGGCGTCGCGGCCAAGACCCGCGAGACCATGCTGCTCTGCGAGGCGGCGGGGTTCGACGTGATCCTCGTCGAGACGGTGGGCGTCGGCCAATCCGAGACGGCGGTGGCCGACCTCACGGACTTCTTCCTCGTGCTGATGCTGCCCGGGGCCGGCGACGAGCTTCAGGGCATCAAGAAGGGCATCCTGGAACTCGCCGACATGATCGCGGTCAACAAGGCCGACGAGGGCGAGGCCGAGCGCCGGGCGAATGCGGCGGCCTCCGAGTACCGGGCCGCGCTCCACATCCTGACGCCGGCCTCCGCCACCTGGACGCCGCCGGTGGTGACGATCTCCGGCTTCCACAACCTGCGCCTCGACGCGCTCTGGGAGAAGGTCGTCGACCACCGCCAGCGCCTGACCGCCACGGGCGAGATCGCCAAGCGCCGGCGCGAGCAGGACGTGAAGTGGATGTGGGCGCTGGTCCATGAGCGCCTGCACCAGCGCCTCGTCGGCACCGCCGAGGTGCGGGCGAAGACGGCGGAGGCCGAGGCCTCGGTGGCGGGGGGCGCGCACTCGCCGGCCGCCGGCGCCGCGCTGATCGCCGAGCTGATCGGTTTATGAACCCGGTCCTCGTCACCGGATTCGGCCCCTTCCCGGGCATGCCGCGCAACCCGAGCGCGGCGCTCGCCCGCGCGATCGGAGCGGCGCTTCGGCTCCGCGGCGGCCCGGCGCCGCGCATCCTCGTCCTGCGCACCGCCTACGCGTCGATCCCCGGCACGCTGCTGCCGGCGCTGGCCGAGCGGCCCGCGGCCGTGCTGATGCTCGGCGTCGCCTCGCGGGCCAAGCGGATCCGCGTCGAGACGCGCGCCCGCAACCGGGCGAGCCGGCTCTATCCCGACGCCTCGGGCCGCACCGCTGCGCGGCTCGACCTCGATCCGGACGGGCCGGCCTCCCGCCGCAGCTCCGCGGCGGCGCAGGCGCTGGCAACCCTGCGCCGGCACGGGCTCGACGCGCGACCCTCGAACGATGCGGGCCGCTATCTCTGCAATGCGAGCTACTATGCGGCGCTCGCTGCGGATTGCCCGGCTCTGTTCGTGCACATCCCGCCGGTTCCGCGCACGGCCCGGCCCCTCCGTGGCGTCTCCGGCCAAGGCTCCGGCAAGGCCAAGCGGAGCCGCCAGGCCGCGGCCCTCGCCGAGATCGCCCGGGCGATGAGGGTGCGCGCCCGACACGGCCGGTGAGTCTCCGCACGAATTGTCGGTTCGGAGGCGGGGCCAATCGCGATCTCGGGCGTTCATCGGACGACGGAAGGCGCCGCGCGGACCGACCCGGGCCCGGCGCCCCGCTTCGACAACGGAGAGATCATATGGTTGACACGGATCGCATCGTCGGCGGCGCGAAGGAATTCGCCGGGCGCGCCCAGGGCGCGGCGGGCGACTTCGTCGGCTCGAACCGCGACTCGGTGGAGGGCCGCTTCCGCGAGGCGCAGGGCACCGCGCAGAATATCTACGGCCAGGCCAAGGACACGCTGCGCGACGTGGCCGACAATGCCGGCACCTATGCCCGAGACGCCTATGACCGCAGCGGCGACTACCTGCGCGACGGGCGCCACGCGGTGGGCTCGCGCGTGGAGGAGAACCCGCTGATCGCCCTGCTGCTGGCGGGCGCCGTCGGCTACGGCCTCGCCCTGCTGCTGCACGGCCGCCGCTGATCCAATCGCGCGGACGCCCCTCCGGGGGGCGTCCGCGCCTTCCGTCACTGAGCGGTCCAGCCGCCGTCCATGGACAGGTTGGACCCTGTGATCTGGCTCGCGGCGTCCGAGCACAGGAAGACCGCCAGCGCGGCGACCTGATCGACGGTGACGAACTCCTTGGTCGGCTGCGCCTTCAGCAGCACGTCCTCGATCACCTGCTCCTTGGTGAGCCCGCGCGCCTTCATCGTGTCGGGGATCTGCGCTTCGACCAGAGGCGTCCAGACATAGCCCGGCGAGATGCAGTTCACCGTGACCCTGTAGGGCGCGAGTTCGAGGCCCGCGCTCTTGGTGAGGCCGGCGATGCCGTGCTTGGCCGCCACATAGGCCGACTTGAACGGCGAGGCGACGAGCGAGTGCGCCGAGGCCGTGTTGATGATCCGCCCCCATTCGCGCTTCTTCATGCCGGGGATCGCCGCCTGCATGGCATAGAAGGCCGACGAGAGGTTGATCGCGATGATCTGCTCCCACTTCTCGCCCGGAAACTCCTCGATCGGCGAGACGTACTGGATGCCGGCATTGTTCACGAGGATGTCGACCGAGCCGGAGCGCTCCTCGGCCTCGCGCACCATCGCCGTGATCTGCTCGGGCTTGGTCATGTCGGCGTCGGAGTAATGCGCCTTCACGCCGAACTCGGATTCGATGCCGGAGCGCGCCCGCTCGATGTCCTCCGGCTTGCCGAATCCGTTGAGGACCACGTCGGCGCCCTCGCGCGCGAAGCCGCGGGCGAGGGCGAGACCGATGCCGCTGGTCGAGCCGGTGACGATGGCGGTCTTGGACTTGAGGGTCATGGGAACTCCGTGGCGGTCGGATCTGCGGCCTCGGGCACGTTACCTGTGCCGGCGCGTGCGGCGCGGCAAGATGGTCCGGGTGAGGGTCGGCTCAGCCCGTCACGGCCGGGACGCCCGCGAAGGCAGCGGCGAGATAGGCCCGCGCGAAGGGCGGCATCCGCGTCCCGTCGATGTCCTGCGCGCCGCGGGCGATGACGACGCGGGCGAGCTCCGGATCGGCGTCCTGCAGCCGGTGCCGCTCCATCCGGTCCCCGAGCTGTTCGGCGGTCTCGTCGAGGCGGACCGGGCGCAGGAAGGCGAGCTGGCCGTCGCCGCGCAGGAGCACCCAGGATTCCCCGGCCTCCTCCGGCACGGCGAGGCCGGTCTCCTCCCGAAGCTCGCGGCCGGCGCTGCCGGCGAGGTCCACCGTGTCGCCGCGGATGTCGTCGCGGTCGGGCGTGCCGCAGGGGAAGTAGATCTGCCCGGCATTGGCCGTCTGCGGGCCCATCTCGCCCATCAGCACGGCGCCGTCCGCGCTCCAGGGAACGATCGCCGCGAAGGCGTTGGTCACGTGGCCATCGGGCGAGCCGCCGTCGCGATAGGCGATGAAGCGGGAATAGGTGGTCTCGAAGAAGTCGACCCGGCAGACGCCGTCCGTCACCGCGCAGGCGCAGGCGAGGAGCACCGGCCCGTCGAAGAGCGCCGGCCGCGCCGCCCGCCGCCGCTCCCAGTTCTCGGCGACGCGCTCGGCGTTGTCCCGCGCCCAGGCCCAGTCATAGGCCACGAGCCGCGCCTCGATGCGGGCAAGCGGCAGCACCTCGAAGCCGTAGGGCCGGCCCTCAGACATGCAGGCTGCCGTCGGCGACCACCACGGCCGCCCCGCCGATCTCGACGGAGCGCAGCGCACCCGCGGCCACCTCGACCTGGAGGTCGATCTCGCTCGGGCGGCCCATCGCGACGCCCTGGCGGATGGCGACGTCGTGCGTGCCCTCGCCCAATGTCTCGAACTGCATGAGCACGCCGGCGAAGGCCGCCGCGGCCGAGCCGGTGGCCGGATCCTCGGGCACGCCGAGGGCCGGGGCGAGCATGCGCGACTGGAAGCGCAGGCCGAGGCCCTCCGGATCGGGCGCGTAGAGATAGACCGCGTCGGCGATCTCCGGCAGGCCCGCGCCGGCCTTCGCGGCGTCGAGGCGGGCGCGGCTCGCCACGGGCACGAAGGTGAATTCCGGCCCGGCCGCGTGCCGGCTCGGGCGGTGCCGGCCGAAGCCGATATCGCCGGGCTCGAGGCCGAGGGCGGCGGCAAGCGGCGCGGCGTCCGGCCCGTCGCCGCGGAAATCGGGCATCACCGGCAGCTTGAAGCGGGCGCGGCCCCGGTTCTCGCCCGCCTCCACCACGCAGGGCACCACGCCGAGCTCGACCTCGAGGCCGAAGGCCACGGCGTCGGCGAGGTCGGCCCGCCGGTCCCGCAGGGCGAGGAGCACCGCGCTGCCCACCGTCGGATGGCCCGCGAAGGGCAGTTCACGGGTCGGCGTGAAGATGCGCAGCCGCGCCCGGTGCCGCGCCTCGGCCGGCGGCAGCACGAACACCGTCTCCGACAGGTTGAACTCGCGGGCGATGGCCTGCATCGCCGCGCCGTCGAGCCCCTCCGCGTCGAGGACGACGGCGAGCGGATTCCCGGCGAGCGGCGTCTGCGTGAACACGTCGAGGATGACGAAGCGGCGCGGCATGGAGGCTCCTCTGCAGGCGGGCGAGGCGAGCCTGCCTCGTCGAACGCCGCCGGACGGATGGGAACTGTGTCAGAGCGGCAGGACCGGGAAGGTCTCGCTCGGGCTCACGAACTCGTCCTGCGCCGCGACGGTGAGGATCTCGCGGGAGCCGGCCTCGGCGGTGCGCCGCAGCAGCCCGTAGACCGAGGCCCCGGCCATGCCGAGGGCGAGCGCCGCCGAGCCGGTGCGGGCGTAGTGGACGAAGAACAGGGCCGCGATGCAGTCCCCCGCCCCGCTCACGTCGAGCGAGAGCCGGGGCGTGCGCAGGATCCAGAACTTGCCGCCCTCCCCGGCGAGCAGGTCGATGGCGTCGGCGGGGGTCGCGTCGGTGACGAGGGAGGTGACGAGGACGACGCGGGGGCCGCGCGCCTGGAGCGCCAGCACCGCCCGCTTCGCCTCGTCCAGCGTGCCGGTGGGCAGGCCGGTGAGCGCGTCGAGCTCGAACTGGTTCGGCGTCAGGATGTCGGCGGCCGGCACCGCCTGGTCGCGCATGAAGTCGGGGATGCCGGGGCGGACATAGACGCCGCGGCCGGTATCGCCCATCACCGGATCGCAGCAATAGAGCGCGCTCGGGTTGGCGGCGCGCACGGCGGCCACCGCCCGCAGGATCGCCGTGCCGATATCGGCCGAGCCCATATAGCCGGAGAGCACCCCGTCGCAGGCGCCGAGCACGCCGCGCTCGCCGATGCCCGCCACCAGTTCCTCGATCGCCGGCCCGTCGAAGACCCGGCCGCGCCAGGCGCCGTAGCCGGTATGGTTGGAGAACTGCACCGTGTGGATCGGCCAGACCTCGACGCCGAGGCGCTGCATCGGGAACACCGCCGAGGCGTTGCCGACATGGCCGTAGGCGACATGGGACTGGATCGACAGGACCTGCACGGGTTCTCACCTCCGAACTGGGGCGGCTGGACTGTTAGCGGGTTTCCCGTGAGGCCGCATCCCGCATCCGGCCGGGGGCCGGGTTGCGCGAATGCCGGCACCGCCCCAGATCCGACGCTCTCCGGAACAAGGCGAAGCAGACGAATGGACCTCGAAGCCCTGCGGATCACGGCCCTCGGCTTCGTCGAGGCCCACAAGAGCTGGGCCCCCCTGATCACCGGCGTGCTCGCCTTCTGCGAATCCATCGCCTTCCTGTCGCTCCTCGTGCCCGCGACCGTGATCCTCGTCGGGATCGGGGCGATGGTGGGCGCGGCCGACATCCCGCTCTGGCCGGTGGTGGCCGCCGCCGGGATCGGGGCCGGGCTCGGCGACTGGATCTCCTACGAGTTCGGCCGCTATTACGGCCCGAACGCCAAGGCGATGTGGCCGATGCGGAACTATCCCGAGATGGTGGCGCGCGGCGAGGGCTTCCTCAAGCGCTGGGGCGCGGCCTCGGTGGCGGTCGGGCGCTTCTTCGGGCCGGCGCGCGCCGTGGTGCCGCTCATCGCCGGCATCTTCGCGGTGGAGCGCCTGCCCTTCCAGATCGCCAACTGGCTCTCCGGCTTCGTCTGGGCCTTCGTGCTGCTCGCCCCCGGGGCGGGGCTCCTCACCTGGCTCCAGGGCTGACGGCCCGGCGCACGCGCCGCAGGTGACAAGCGGCCCTCGAGCCGGGCAGAGTGTTCCGAAACGGAACGCTTCGCCCGATGCTCCCTGGCCCGATGCCCCCTGCCCTCGCCACGTCCCCCGAGACCCTGCTGCCGGCCGACCGCCGCCAGTCGCCGACGGCCTTGCGCATCCAGCGCGGGGTACGCCGGCTGTTCTCGGAACTCGGCTGCGTCAGCCTGCCCGAGTTCTCCCTGGCGAACGGCCGGCGCGCCGACGTGATCGCCCTGTGCGGGGCGGGCAAGCTCAGCATCGTGGAGATCAAGTCGAGCGTCGCGGATTTCCGGGCCGACCGGAAATGGCCCGATTACCGCGACTTCTGCGACCGCTTCTACTTCGCGATCTCGGACAGCGTGCCGGAATCGATGATCCCCGAAGAATGCGGTCTCATCGTCGCCGACGCCTTCGGCGCCGCGATCCTGCGCGAGCCCGCCGAGCACGCGCTGAGCGGCGCCCGCCGCAAGGCCGTGACCCTCCGCTTCGCCCACAGCGCGGCGCGGCTGCTCCATGCGCTGGCCGATCCCGGCGCGGTGCGCGAGGGGGCGCTTTAAACTTAACCCCGCCCGCTCCGCCGGGCCGAGACCTTCGCGAGCGCCGCGAGGTCCTTGTCGGCGTCGCCGTGGGCCATGGCCTCGATCAGGCCGTCGCGGAGCACGCTGGCGAAGGGCATCGGCACGCCGACCGCCTCGGCCGCCTGGAGCGCGAGGCGCATGTCCTTGGCGCCGAGCCTCAGGTTGAAGCCCGGCGGCTCGTAGCGGCTCGCGGCGATGGAGGCGCCGTAGCCCTTGTAGACGGGCGAGGCGAACAGCGTGTTGGTGAGGAGGTCGAGGAGGTCGGCGCCCGGCACGCCGTGCCCCTCGGCGAAGGCGCAGGCCTCGCCCATCGCCTCGATCGCCGAGATCAGCATGAAGTTGCCGGCGAGCTTCACCGCGTTGGCGCGGGGCGCCTCCGGGCCGAAGGGCCAGGTCTTCGCGCCCATGGCGTCGAGGAGCGGCGCGGCGCGGGAGACGGCCGCCTCGGGGCCGGCGCAGACGATGTTGAGTTCGCCCGCCTCGGCCACGTTCGGCCGTCCGAAGACCGGGGCGGCGATGTAGGGCACGCCGGCCCGCTCGTGGATGGCGGCCAGCTCCCGGGAGAGCGCCACCGAGATCGTGCTCATGCCGAGATGCAGGCCGGGCCGCTCAGCCCCGTCGAGCAGGCCGCCCTCGACGATGACGGAGCGCAGGGCCGCGTCGTCGGCGAGCATGGTGATCGCCGCTTCGCCCCGGAAGGCCTCTGCGGGGCTTCCCACCACGGTCGCCCCCTCGAGCCCCTCGGCGGCGCCGGCCGAGCGGTTCCAGACCCGGACCCCGTGGCCGGCCCGGAGCAGGCTCGCGACCATGCCCCGGCCCATGCGCCCGAGCCCGATGAAGCCGACATCCATGCGCGCTCTCCTCCGCTCACGCCCCGCACCGCGCATAACGCGCGGCGGCGCCAACGGATCACGCGGCGCGGTCCATCGGCGCCGGCCTCTGCTCGGGCGAGGCGAGAGTGGGTTGCGCGGCCAGCGGCAGCTCGATCACCGCGCTGAACCCGCCCTCGGGCCGGTTCTCCAGGATCAGCCGGCCGGAATGGGCCTCGACGATCGCCTGCACGATGGACAGGCCGAGGCCGAAGCCGGTGGCCTCGTTGAGGTTCCGCGCCCGGTCGCCGCGCACGAAGGGCTGGAGCATCGCCTCGCGCTCGGCCTCGGCGATGCCGGGGCCGGGGTCGCGCACCTCGACGCGGGTGCCGCGCGGGATGGCGTCCATGAACAGGCTGGCGCTGCCGCCATACTTCACGGCGTTGTCCACGAGGTTGGTGATCGCGCGCTGCAACTCGTCGGGCCGGCCGCGCACCAGGACATGGCGGCTGCGCTCCACCGAGACCTGCGCGCCCACATCCGCGAAGCCGTCGCAGACGGTGTGGACCACGGAGGCGAGGTCGACGAGCGACTGGTTGCCCATATCGCGGGCCTGGCCGTCGCGCACGAAGGAAAGGGCCGCCTCGACCAGCGCGTTCATCTGGTCGAGGTCGCGCAGGGTGGAGGCGCGGGCGTTCTCGTCCTCGATGAACTCGGCGCGCAGGCGTAGCCGCGTGATCGGCGTGCGCAGGTCGTGGCTGATGGCGGCGAGCATCTGGGTGCGGTCGTCGATGAGCCGGCGCACGCGGGCCCGCATCCGGTCGAGCGCCCGGGAGACGGCGAGCACCTCCTTCGGGCCGGCCTGCGGCAGGGCGGCGTGGTCGTCGCGGGTGCCGAAGGCCTCGGCCGCTCCGGCGAGGCGTGCGAGCGGCGCCGTGAGCGCCCGCGTCGCCCAGACCGAGAGGAGCGTCAGGGTCAGGCCCAGGAAGACGAAGGTGAAGATGATCGCGCCCTGGCGCGGCGGACGCAGGGGATCGTCCGGCAGCGTACCCTGGAGCATCGCGCCGTTCGGCGTGGCGAGGCCGAGGCGCAGGGCGTGGCCGCTGCGGGCGGAATCCGGCGTCAGGTCGGCGATGGTGAGGCCGCGGCCGAAGCTCTCGCGCAGGCGCCGCGCCACCGGCTTGTCGGTGCCGGTGTCGCCGCCCTTCCCGTCCCAGGGGGCGATGTCGAGGATGGCGAGGCTGCGCGCGGCGCTCGCCAGCAGCGTCGGCCGCGTCTCCGGCTCGGAGGCGTCGAGCAGGCGCGCCACGATCGAGAGGCGGCCGACGAGCACGCCGGGCCGGTCCTCCGGCCGCCAGGGCTCGTGCAGCAGGAAGAAGGCCAGCGTCGCCACCACATGCGCTGCGGCGATGGCCGCCACCACGAGGAGCGCGATCTGGCCGCCAATGCTGCGCGGGCGAAGCCGGGCGCGGATGCGCTGCACGAGCCCGCTCATGCCCGCGTGACCTCGGGCGTGAACAGGTAGCCGCCGGAGCGGATCGTGCGGATGATCTCGGGATTGCGCGAATCGCGCTCGATCTTCTGGCGGATCCGGCTGATCAGCACGTCGATGCTGCGCTCGAACGGGCCGGCCGCCCGCCCCTGCGTGAGATCGAGGAGCTGGTCGCGGGAGAGCACCCGGCCCGGGCGCAGGCAGAGGGCGTGGAGCAGGTCGAACTCCGCGCCCGTGACGGCGACCCGGGCGCCCTCGGGGCTGAGCACCTGCCGCAGCGACACGTCGAGGGTCCAGCCGGCGAAGTGGAGGCGGCGCACGCCGTCCTCGTCGGTGGCGTTGGCGGCGGTGCGGCGCAGGATGGCGCGGATGCGCGCCAGGAGCTCGCGCGGGTTGAAGGGCTTGGCGAGGTAGTCATCGGCGCCGAGCTCCAGCCCGATGATGCGGTCGATCTCCTCACTCTTCGCGGTGAGCATCAGGACGGGGACCTGGGAGGCGGCCCGCAGGCGGCGGCACAGGCTGAGCCCGTCCTCGCCCGGCAGCATCAGGTCGAGGACGATCAGGTCGACCCTGGCGTCGCCGAGCACCCGGTCCATCTCGCGCCCGTCGCCGGCCAGCGTCACGCGGCACTCGTTGCCGCGCAGGTAGCGCGCGACGAGGGCCGAGATCTCGCGGTCGTCCTCGACGACGAGGATGTGGGGCGTCGCGGTCGCGGTCATCACGGAGGGTTCGGTCGCCAGCATGCACTGGTTATGGCCCGGCCCGGGCCGCATTCGGAAGATGGGGCGGCGCGGACAATTGTAACCACACGTTTCCGCGGTGGCGGCGGACATATCCGGAAACACGTCAAGCGCTTACGGCCCCGCGCGGATCATCCGCCCGGAGCATGGAAGAGGGTCGCGGTCGGCATCCCGCAGCCCCCGGGATGCGGCCCGGATATCCGGGCCGCCCCGTCCTCACTCCGCCGGCTGCAGGGCGATGGCCGGCTGACGGCGCATCAGCGCGGCGTAGATCACGACTGCGTCGTGGGCGTCTCGAAGCCGCACCTGTACTATTACTTCGACCACAAGGAAGATCTGTACCGCGCCCTGCTGGAGCGGGCGATGAACACCTGGGCGGCGGACATCGACGCCCTCGACCTCGCGGGCGACCTGCGCACGGTCCTGCGCGACTACATCCACCGCAAGATCGACTTCTCGCGGGACCACCCGTCCCTGTCGAAGATCTATGCCACCGAAATCATCAGCGGTGCGCCGCATATCGGCAGCTTCATCGATTCGGTCTCGACGCCGCAGCTGCTCGCGAAGGTGGCGATGGTGGAGGAATGGGCCGCGGCCGGCTTGGTCCGGCCGATCAGCCCGGCCGATTTGTTCTTCTGCATCTGGGCGATGACGCAGGCCTATGCCGATTTCTCGGACCAGATGGCGCTGATGAAGAAGAAGGACCGCCTCGACGAGACGGATTACGTGGCCGCGAAGGCGACCATCGTGCAACTGGTGTTCGGCGGCCTGGGCCTGCCGCTGGATTGAGGATCAAGCGGCAGCGCGGTCAGCGCCGCCGCTTGATCGAGCCCACCGTCTGCATCTGCGACTGGGCCTCGGTGCGGTCGTCGTCGCTCGCACTGGCCCAGTTCTTCTCGTAGAGGTTGACGATCCAGTCGTCCTTGCGCCCCTGCGCCCCCTCGCGGGCGAGCGCCAGCCACATCAGGCCGCGCACCCGCTGCACCGGCACGCCGCCGAGGCCGTTGACGAGGATGTCGCCGAGGAGCGCCTGGGCCGGATGGTGGCCCTTCTCCGCGGCGAGGTTGAACCAGCGCGCCGCCTGCTTCGGGTCCGCGTCGACGCCGTTGCCGTCGAGGTAGAGCCGGGCGAGGTTGTACTGCGCGTTGGGGTCCCCGAAATAGGACGCCGCGTAGTTGAACATGTCGTAGGCGCGCTCGGGGTTCGAGCGCACATAGGTGCCCTTGATCCCGTCGAGGAAATAGGTGCCGAGCGCCGTGAAGGCGGAGGCCGTCACGGCGGAGGTCTGCGCGTCCGGCCCGTCGGCGTTGCCGGCATCGGCGATGCGCGAGAAATACTCGAACGCCTTCAGGTCGTCGTGCGGCACGCCGTCCCCGTCCGCGTACATGCGGCCGAGCTTCCACAGGGCCAGGGCATGGCCCTGGCCGGCGGCGTATTCGAGGGCGCGGGCGGCGCCTTCCTTGTCGCCCGCATTGTACTCGCGCACGCCCGCCCGCAGCGCGTCCTTGGCGGAGCGGTAGCTCCGCTCCGGCACGGGGGTGCGCGCGGTCGCGTCGAGCGCGCGCGGGGCCGGCGGCAGCGCGGCCAAGGTCAACGCGGCGCAGAGCCCCGCGAAGACCGAGGAGCGCAGGATTGCGAGCCTTCGGCGCCGACCCGGAGCGGCCCCGGCCGGCCGCATGGGCCGGCAGAGGTCAGTCCTAGATGTCCGCATAGCTCTGCGTCTCCTTGGCGCCGCCCGGATGGGTGACGGCGCCGTTCACCGCCGGGCCGACGCCCTGCGCGTACTTCCAGAGGTAGCCGGAGGTGGCCGTGTTCGGCCGCGGCGCCCAGGCCTTGCGGCGCTCGGCGAGCTCCGCGTCCGAGAGCGCCACGTCGAGGGTGCCCTTGATCGCGTCGAGGGTGATGATGTCGCCGTCGCGCAGCAGGCCGATCGGCCCGCCGACCGCGGCCTCGGGCCCGACATGGCCGACGCAGAAGCCGCGGGTCGCGCCGGAGAAGCGCCCGTCGGTGATCAGCGCGACCTTGTCGCCCATGCCCTGGCCGTAGAGCGCGGCGGTGGTGGAGAGCATCTCACGCATGCCGGGTCCGCCGCGCGGGCCCTCGTAGCGGATCACCAGCACCTCGCCCTCCTTGTAGGAGCGCGACTGGACGGCCGCGAAGCAGGCCTCCTCGCCGTCGAAGACGCGGGCCGGGCCGGTGAAGACCTGCTTCTCGGCGGCCATGCCGGCGACCTTCACGATGGCGCCCTCGGGGGCGAGGTTGCCCTTGAGGCCGACGACGCCGCCGGTGGGCGTGATCGGGTTGTTGGCCGGGCGCACCACGTCCTGGTCCGGGTTCCAGGCCACCTTCTCGAGGTTCTCGGCGATGGTGCGGCCGGTGACCGTCAGGCAGTCGCCGTGCAGGAAGCCGTGGTCGAGCAGCGTCTTCATGAGGAGGGGGATGCCGCCGACCTCGAACATGTCCTTGGCCACGTAGCGCCCGCCCGGCTTCAGGTCGGCGATGTAGGGCGTGCGCCGGAAGATCTCGGCCACGTCGAACAGGGTGAACGCGATGCCCGCCTCGTGGGCGATGGCCGGCAGGTGCAGGGCCGCGTTGGTGGAGCCGCCCGAGGCCGCCACCGTCGCGGCGGCGTTCTCCAGCGCCTTGCGGGTGACGATGTCGCGCGGGCGGATGTTCTTGGCGATGAGCTCCATCACCTTCTCGCCGGCCGCGGCGCAGAACTTGTCGCGGATCTCGTACGGGGCGGGCGCGCCGGCCGAATAGGGCAGCGCGAGGCCGATCGCTTCGGAGACGGTCGCCATGGTGTTGGCGGTGAACTGCGCGCCGCAGGCGCCGGCCGAGGGGCAGGCGACCTGCTCCAGCTCGTCGAGGTCGTCGAGGCTCATGTCGCCGACGGCGACCTTGCCCACCGCCTCGAAGAGGTCCTGCACGGTGACCGGCTTGCCGCGGAAGGAGCCGGGCAGGATCGAGCCGCCATAGATGAAGATCGACGGCACGTTGAGGCGCACCATGGACATCATCATGCCGGGCAGCGACTTGTCGCAGCCGGCGAGGCCCACGAGGGCGTCGTAGGCGTGGCCGCGCATGGTCAGCTCGACCGAGTCGGCGATGACCTCGCGCGACGGCAGCGAGGCGCGCATGCCGCTATGCCCCATGGCGATGCCGTCGGTGACGGTGATGGTGCAGAACTCGCGCGGGGTGCCGTGGGCGGCGGCGACGCCCTTCTTCACCGCCTGCGCCTGGCGCATCAGCGAAATGTTGCAGGGAGCGGCCTCGTTCCAGCACGAGGCGACGCCCACGAGCGGCTGGTGAATCTGCTCGCGGGTCAGGCCCATGGCGTAGAGATAGGAGCGGTGCGGGGCACGGTCCGGCCCCTCCGTGACGTGCCGGCTCGGCAGCTTCGACTTGTCGTTCACGCGCGCGTCCATGACCCAGGTCCCGTCGTACTCTTCGAAGATTCCAGAGATGGGGTGCGCAAAGCCCCATCACATCGCCTGGCGACGATGCGCGAGGGACCTCGAAAACGCCTGTCCGGAATCGTTCGCAACCCGGCGGTAAAGCGTTGCAGGAATTGTCGTTTGCCGCCGATGCTGAGGTGGTCCCGGTTTATGGCGGGAACGCGGCGGATCAGGGCAGCGCTCGGGGCAAACCCGGGATGCTTTCGCGGTGTTGCGACCTCGCCACAGCTAAGCTTCGCTCCCCGCGTCGAGAGGCGGAGACGATCAGTCTTCCGGAAGCTGCGGGACGGCGGGATTTTCCGCCAGCACGCGGTCGCTCTCGTCCTTCAGGCGCACCCCGGTGAGGCCGCGGGCCAGCGCCTGGCTCAGCAGCCAGCCGAGCTTGAACGCCGCCTTGTCGGGGGTGAGGCCGGCGGGCCGCACATTCGAGATGCAGTTCCGTTCCGCATCGGTTCGGCCGGCGCGCGGATCGAGGGTCAAGTAGATGCCGAGACTGTCCGGCGAGGACAGGCCGGGCCGCTCGCCGACCAGGACCGCCACGGCGCGCGCCCGCAGGGCCTCGCCGACGGCGTCGCCGAGCGCCACCCGGGCCTGGGACGCCACCACCACGGGGGCGAGGCGCCAGCCGGCCCGCTCCGCATGGGGCAGGAAGGCTTCGAGCAGCGGCACGGCGTTCTCGTGCACCGCCCGGGCCGAGAGGCCGTCCGCGACGACGAGGGCGAGGTCGCAGGCCTCCCCGGCGGAGGCGGCGAGGCGGCCGCGGTCGTCGGGAGCGAGGCGGCGGCCGAGATCGGGCCGGCGCAGATAGGCCGCGCGGTCGCCGGCCTGCGAGGCGGCGGGCAATGTGGCGAGGCCGAGCGCCTCGATCTCGACGCGCAGGGCCCGCGCGTCCATGGGCATGTGCACGGCGTCGCGGGCCTGGGCGTGGGCGAGGCCGAACCGGAGCACGCTCCGCGTGGTCTGGCCGCTGCCGGCGCGGCCGAGGCCGATCCGGGCGGGGGTCAGCCCGGCCAGCCGCGCCCAGATCTCCGACTGGTCGCTCATGCGGCGATCCCGGCTGCGTCGGCGAGCAGGCGGTTCGGCGCGCCGGTCAGAAGCGCCCCCTGCCCGTCCGTCAGGCCGATGGCGTGCAGCCAGGCCTCGAATTCGGGCGCGCGCTTCAGGCCGAGCACCTCGCGCAGGTAGAGCTGATCGTGGAACGAGGTGGACTGGTAGTTCAGCATCACGTCGTCGGCCCCTGGCACGCCCATCACGTAGGTGCAGCCGGCCGCGCCCAGCAGCGTCAGCAGCGTGTCCATGTCGTCCTGATCGGCCTCGGCGTGGTTGGTGTAGCAGACGTCGACGCCGAGCGGCACGCCCATCAGCTTGCCGCAGAAATGGTCCTCCAGTCCGGCGCGGATGATCTCCTTGCCGTCGTAGAGATATTCGGGGCCGATGAAGCCGACCACGGTGTTGACGAGGAGCGGCCGGAAGGCGCGGGCCACCGCGTAGGCGCGCGCCTCCAGCGTCTGCTGGTCGATGCCGTGATGGGCGTCGGCCGAGAGGCAGGAGCCCTGGCCGGTCTCGAAATACATGCCGTTGTCGCCGAGGCTGCCGCGCTTGAGCCCCAGCATCGCCTCGTGCGCCTCCTTGAGCAGGCCGAGCGTGACGCCGAACCCCGCATTGGCGGCCTCGGTGCCGGCCACCGACTGGAAGACGAGGTCGACGGGCAGGCCGCGCTCCATCGCCTCGAGCGTGGTGGTGACATGGGTGAGCACGCATGCTTGCGTCGGGATGGCGTGGCGCTGGATCAGCTCGTCGAGGAGCTTCAGGAGGTCGCCGAGCGCCTGCACCGAATCCGAGGCCGGGTTGATGCCGATCACCGCGTCGCCGCAGCCATAGGACAGCCCGTCGAGGATCGCTGCGGTGATGCCGGCGGGATCGTCGGTCGGATGGTTCGGCTGCAGGCGCACGGCCAGGGTGCCGGGCAGGCCGATCGTATTGCGGAACCGCGTGACCACGCGGCATTTCCGGGCGACCAGGATCAGGTCCTGGTTGCGCATGATCTTCGACACGGCGGCCGCGATCTCGGGCGTCACCGCGGGCGCGATGCGGGCCAGCGTCTCGGTGGAGGCGGTGAGCAGGAACTCGCGGAAATCGCCGACCGTGAGGTGCCCGATCTCGGCGAAGGCGGCCTGATCGTGCGTGTCGAGGATCAGGCGGGTGACCGCGTCGGCCTCGTAGGGGATGAGCGGCCGGGCCAGGATCTCCTTGAGCGGCACCTCGGCAAGGCACCAGCGCGCCGCCCAGCTCTCCTCCGCCGTCTCCGCGGCGATGCCGGCGAGCCGGTCGCCCGAACGCGGCGGCGTCGCCTTCGCCATCAGCGTGGCGAGATCCGCGAAGGCCCAAATGTGCGAGCCGACGACGTGGCGATAGGCCATCCGGTCACCCTGTCGAGGATCGAGGTGGTGCGATCATAGCAGAAGGCGGGGCGTTCCAGCGCGGAGCGTGCCACGGCTCCACACCCCTGCCGAGTGAAACGCGGGTCCCCTCTCCCGTTCGGGAGAGGGGGCCCGTCGCGGTTCAGATGCATGTCCTGAAGCCAAGCACCGATTTCCCGTAGAGCGACGTGCGCGCACAGGATCACAGGACGACAGGATCCCCTCACGCCGCCCCGGCATGCGGGGCGGGCTCCTCCGTCGAGATCGCGTCGACGGTGCGCGGTATCGGGCTGCCCATCCCGTCGACGCGCTGGATGCGGATCTGCTGGTTGACCGGCTGCATGTTGCCGTAGGGCGTCGAGAAGGCGATCTCGGCCGCATCCCGGCCGATGCCGATGCGCACCAGCCCGTCGAGATCGGCCTGCCGCGTGGCGTCGAACAGCCACCAGCGCCCGTCGAGATAGGCCTCGAACACCGCGTGGAAGTCGCTCGGCACGAGGCCGTGCGCGTAGCAGCTCACGAAGCGGGCCGGGATGCCGAGCGCCCGGCAGAAGGCGGTGCCGAGATGCGCGAAGTCGCGGCAGACGCCCGCGCGCTTCAGCAGGGTCTCGTCGGCGGTGGTCTCCTGGTCGCTGGCGCCGGGCACGTAGGCGATGTGGTCGTGGATCCAGTTGCAGATCGCGTTGACGCGCTGGTGGCCCTTGGGCAGCGCCGAGAACTCGGCCCGGGCGAAGGGCGTCAGCCGGTCGGAGGAGACGAAGCGGCTCGGCAGCAGGAAGGGCAGGATGTCGATGGGCAGCGCCGAGATCGGCGTCTCGTTGACGGTCGCCGGGTCGGCGCGGTGCACCGTGAGGTCGACCTCGGCGTTGTACTCCACCGCGAGCTGGCCGACCGGCACGTTGACGCCGAGATAGCGGTTCTTGAGATCGGGCGTGACGTAGACCTCGCGCCTGAGATCCGGCGTGAGAACCAGGCTCTCACTCAGGATCTCGACGCTCCTCAGCCGCGCCACCTCGAAATTGAAGATGAAGGTCGTGTCCGCGAGGATGTTGTAGGACAGGCTGCAGCCGAGGGTGTAGCGCATCGGGAGTCTTTCGCTGGGGCCGTTTCGGCCACCAGCACAAGCGCGCAAAGCTATGCCGGTTCCCGGCCCGCCTGCCCGAAAAAGCGTCGTCGGCTTAAGGGTTTGCCCGCGGTTGCAGCACCACGGTCAGCGAGCGCACGCCCTGTGCCCCGTGGATCAGCACGCCCTCGATGTCGGCCGTGGCCGAGGGGCCGGTATGGAGCACCGCATAGGCCGCCTGCCCGAATTCCGGGCGGCGATAGGCCGCCTGAACGTTGGGCAGGATATCGGCGGGGTCGAGCAGCACAACGAGGTGCTGGGCGAGGTAGGCGACCGCGTTCACGATCAACTGGTCCTGCGTAAAGAGGACCGAGCCGGTCTCGGCGATGCCGAAGACGGCGCGGACCACCGCCACGTCCACGTCGTTCACCTCCTGCGGACGCGACACCGCGCGCAGATCGAGGGTGCCCTCGAGCTCCGGCACGGCCGAGGCGACGACCTTGGCGGCGTCCAGGCGTTCGCGCACGCCGGCGAAGACGTCGTCCGCACCGGGCTCGGCCACGCGGCCGCCCATGCGTACCAGCCGCTCGCCGAACTCGGCGACGAGGTCGTCGCCGACCAGCGGCTGGAACAGGGGCACCTCCGGCAGGGGGAACTCGCCCGCCGGCCGGTTCTGACGGATGTCGGAGAAGATCGCCTCGCGTGCGCTCACTTGGAGCCGTCCTTCATGCGGTTCTCCTTGTACCAGGCATGGAAGCTCTGGCGCGGGGCGTCCGGCATCTCGCGCTTCTTCCCCCAGGTGTTGAGCGGGTTGTAGACGGCGAAGCGCGGCAGCACCTTCAGCGCCGAATCCGCCGCGCCGATCGCCGCCCGGTAGGCGGCGGGCCGCGCCAGCACGGCGCCCGCGGCCTTCATCATGCCCTGCTTCAGGAGCGGGATCTGGTGCTCCTCGGCGAGCACCTTGCGCCAGGCGAAGATCTGCTCGTGGATGTTGATCTTCACCGGGCAGACATTGGTGCAGGAGCCGTTCATGGTCGAGGAGAACGGCAGCGTCGAGTATTTCCGCTTGTTGAAGGTCGGGTCGATGATGAGTCCGATCGGCCCGGCATAGGTCGCGCCGTAGGAGAGCCCGCCCGAGCGCCGGTAGACCGGGCAGGTGTTCATGCAGGCGCCGCAGCGGATGCATTTGAGCGAGGTCCAGAACTCCTCCATGCCGAGGCGCGCGGCGCGGCCATTGTCGACCAGCACATAGTGCATTTCGGAGCCAGTCCGCGGTTTGCGGAAATGCGAGGTGTACTGGGTGATCGGCGAGCCGAGCGCCGAGCGCGAGAGCAGGCGGATGAACACGCCGAGATGCTCGATGCGCGGGATCAGCTTCTCGATGCCGATCGAGTGGATCTGCAGCTTGGGCACGTTGCCCGAGAGGTCGGCATTGCCTTCGTTGGTGCAGGTGACCACCGTGCCCGTCTCGGCGATGGCGAAGTTGCACCCCGTCATCCCGGCATCGGCGGCGAGGATGTGCGGGCGCGTGGTCTCGCGCTGGCTCTCGGCGAGATAGTGGGCGTCGTCGTTGTCGGGGTCGGTCCCGAGCGTCCGCGCGAAGACCTCGGCCACGTCGAGGCGGGTCTTGTGCACGGCCGGGGCCACGATGTGGCTCGGCTCCTCGTCGTCGAGCTGCTGGATGCGCTCGCCGAGATCGGTCTCGATGATCTCGATCCCCTCCCCGGCCATGAAGTGGCGGAAGCCGCACTCCTCGGTGAGCATCGATTTCGACTTCACGATCGTCCGCGCGCCATGGTCGCGCAGGATGCCGAGCACGATGCGGTTGTGCTCGGCCCCGTCGCGCGCCCAGTGGACATGGACGCCGTTCGCCTTCGCGGCCGCCTCGAACTGCTCGAGGTAGAGGTCGAGATGGGAGAGCGTGTGCGTCTTGATCTGGGAGGCCAGCTCGCGCAGCTCCTCCCATTCGGGGATGCCGAAGGCGGCGGCGTCCCGCTTCTTGCGCAGGTCCCACAGGCGCTCGTCATGGGCGGCGGCGTGGAGGGGCGCGGCGAGGAAGCGCTCGGCGGCCTCGGCCTGGTCGATCGGCCGGTCGCCGCGGATCTTGGCGCCGCGGGGCTGCGGTTCGCGCACGGGCGGCGCCTTGATCGGCTTCGAGCTGCCCTCGGCATGGTCGAGCCGGCGCCCGTCCTGGCCGCGCTCGCTCTCGTCGGTCGCGGCGCGGACGGCCGGGTTGACGACGCCCTCGCGCTCGCGGGGGTGAAGCTCCTCGGCGCTCATGCGGCGGCTCCGTTCAGAACCTGGGCGATGTGGATGTATTTCAGCGGCAGGCCGAGGCGCTCGGCGCAGCCCTTCTGGTGCATCAGGCAGGAGGAATCGGCCGAGACCACGTAGTCGGCCCCGGCCCGCTTCTGGTCGGCCACCTTGTCGTAGCCCATCTTGGCCGAGACCGCCGGCTCGAAGACCGAGAAGGCGCCGCCGAAGCCGCAACACTCGTCGGGCCGGGCGAGGTTCACCAGCTCCACGCCCGCGACCTTCTTCAGGAGGTTCAGGGGCTTCGAGAAATAGGGCAGGTTCAGCTCGGACGGCCGGGCATGGTCGATGCCGCGCAGCGCGTTGCAATTGGCGTGATAGGCGACCTTGTGCGGGAAGCGCGCCCAGGGCAGCGCCTCGACCTTCAGCACGTCGTGCAGGAACTCCACGAGTTCGAACGTGGTCTCGCGGACTTTCCGCACCGCATCCGTCTGCGGGATCGCGGTCAGATGCTCGCGGACCTGATGCACGCAGGAGCCTGAGGGCGCGACCACGTAGTCAAAGCCGGAGAAGTTCTTGACGAACAGGGCCTCGGTGGCGGCCGCCTCCTGGTGGCAGCCGGTATTGGTCATCGGCTGGCCGCAGCAGGTCTGGTCGTAGGGGTAGTGCACGTCGAGGCCGAAGCGCTCCAGCAGCTCCAGGGTGGCGATGCCGACCTCGGGCTCGAAGGCGTCGACGTAGCAGGGGACGAACAGTCCGATACGCATGGGTCTCTCTCAGCCCTCGGCGTCGGGGCTCACGCGGACCAGCAGCTTGCCGAAATTGCCGCCGGTATAGAGGCTGTTGAGGTGCTCCACCGCCCGGTCGAGCCCGTCGCGCACGTCCTGGCGGGTCTTCAGCTTGCCCTCCGCCATCCAGCCGACGAGATCGCGGATCGCCTCGGGGTAGCGGTCGAAGTAATCCAGGATGATGAAGCCCTGGATGGTCAGGCGGCGCATCAGCACGAGGGCCCATTGCCCGGGCCAGTCTGCTGGCTGGACGTCGTTGTAGCCGGAGATCAGCCCGCAGAGCGGCATGCGGCCGAAGCGGCTCATGCGCGCGACCACGGCCTGCATGATCTCGCCGCCGACCTGCTCGAAATTGATGTCGATCCCGTTCGGCGCCAGTTCGTCGAGACGCGCGCCGACATCCTCGTTCTTGTAGTCGATCGCCGCATCGAAGCCGAGCTCGTCCACGATGTAGCGGCACTTCTCGGGGCCGCCCGCGATGCCGATGACGCGACAGCCCTTGATCTTGCCGATCTGCCCGACGACCTGACCGACGCCGCCGGAGGCCGCCGAGACGACGAGGGTCTCGCCCGCCTTCGGGCGGCCGATGTCGAGGAGGCCGAAATAGGCGGTGGGGCCGACCATGCCGAGGGCCCCGAAGGCGGTGGCGAGGCTGAGGCCCTTGGGCAGGTCGAGCCGGTTCAGCCCCTGTCCGTCCGTGATCATGGCATCGGCGAAGACGCCGAGGCCGGAATAGATCTCGCCCTCCGCGACGCCGGGCTTGCGGCTCGCCACCACGCGGCCGGCGACCAGCGCGCGCATCGGCTCGCCGAGCCCGACCGGGGGCATGTAGCCCTCCGCATCGCTCATCCAGATGCGGTTCGTCGGGTCGAGAGAGATGTAGAGGATCTTGAGGAGGAACTGGCCCTCCGCCAAATCCGGCAGCGCCTCGCGCTCGAAGGTGAGGTCGCCGTCGCGGATCTCGCCCACGGGGCGGCGCCGGAGACGCCAGACCTGCCGTTCGGTCGCCATGCCTGCTTCCTCGCCTGAACGCCGACGGGCCGCCGCTTGTCGTGCCGCGGCGGTCCCTGGAACGCTTCCAGCCTCGGATCTAGCGGATGAGGTTGGTCTTGGCGAGGTCGAGAACGGAATCGCCCCTCCCGCTCATCACCGCACGCAGCATGTAGAGGCTGAAGCCCTTCACCTGCTGGCCGCCGATCTTCGGCGGGATCGACAGCTCGTTGCGCGCCACCGTCACGTCGAGGAGCGAGGGACCGTCGAAGGTGAGGAACTCGCGCACGGCGCCGGGCAGCTCGCCCGGATCCTCGACGCGCAGCGCGAAGATGCCGGCGGCCCGCGACATCGCGGCGAAATCCGGGTTGTCGAGGGAGACGCCGGTCTCGAGATAGCCCGCGGCCTTCATCTCCATCTCGACGAAGCCGAGCGAGCCGTTGTTGAACACCACGACCTTCAGCGGCAGGCGGTGCTGACGCAGGGTGAGGAAGTCGCCCATCAGCATGGAGAAGCCGCCGTCGCCGGAGAGTGCGATCACCTGCCGGTCCCGCTGCGCCGCCTGGATGCCGATGCCCTGCGCCATGGCGTTGGCCATCGAGCCGTGCACCCAGGAGCCGATCAGGCGGCGGCGCCCGTTCATCGTGAGGTAGCGCGCCGCCCAGACGGTGGGCGTGCCGACATCGGCGGTGAAGACCGCATCGTCCGCGGCCATCTCGCTCAGCACGCGGGTAAGGTATTGCGGGTGGATCAGCTTGCTGCCGGGCTTGGCCTCGGCGAGCTCGTCCAGCCCCTCGCGGGCCTTGGCGTAATGCTTGAGGCTGGCATCGAGCCAGCGCCGGTCGTCCTTGACCGCGAGCTTCGGCAGCAGCGCCCGGATCGTCGCCTTCACGTCGCCGACGAGGCCGAGATCGATCCGGCAGCGGCGACCGAGCTCCTGCGGGCGGATATCGACCTGCGCCACCTTGGCGTCCTGCGGGTAGAACTGCTTGTAGGGGAAGGCGGTGCCGAGCATCAGCAGGGTCTCGCAGCCCATCATCGCCGCGTAGCCCGACGAGAAGCCGATCAGGCCGGTCATGCCGACATCGTAGGGGTTGTCGAACTCGACATGGTCCTTGCCGCCGAGCGCGTGCACGATCGGGCTCTTCAGCGCCTCGGCGAGCTGCATCAGCTCGGCATGCGCCCCCGCGCAGCCGCGCCCGCAGAGCAGCGTCACGCGCTCGGACCCGTCGAGCAGCCTGGCCAGCGCGTCGAGGTCGGAATCGGCCGGGCGCACGAGGGGGCGCGGCGGGAGCAGGCCGGCGCGTGGCGTCACGGCGCGCTTCGGCGCCTCCTTCATCGCCACGTCACCGGGCAGCACCACCACCGCGACGCCGCGCTGGCCAATGGCCGCGCGCATGGCGTTCTCGAGCACGTAGGGGAGCTGCGCGGGGTCCGAGACCAGTTCGCAATAATGGCTGCATTCGCGGAACAGCTCGGTCGGGTGCGTCTCCTGGAAATAGCCGGAGCCGATCTCGGCCGAGGGGATGTGCGCGGCGATGGCGAGCACCGGCGTGCCGGAGCGGTGGCAATCGTAGAGCCCGTTGATCAGGTGGACGTGGCCCGGCCCGCAGGAGCCGGCGCAGACCGTCAGCTCACCGCTGATCTGCCCCTCGGCACCGGCCGCGAAGGCGCCCGCCTCCTCGTGGCGGACATGGATCCAGTCGATCACGCCGCGCGCCCGGATCGCCTCGGTGATGGCGTTCAGGCTGTCGCCGACGACCCCGTAGACGCGGCGGATGCCCGCCTCCTGCAGGGTCTCGACGACGAGGTCGGCGACGTTGGTGATGCGCATGGTCCGGCTCCGGGTGGTCCCCGAGCCGGAACACCCCCGAGCCGCCGAGGTTCCTGCCGGATTCGGTCAGCCCGCTATGTCCTGCCCGCGGGGCGCGACCACCGCGAACAGGTCGGCCAGGGCCGCGAGGCTCGCCGCCTGGAGCGCGGCGGCCGGCACCACCGAGCCGTCCGGCGCCGGCAGGGCGCGGGTCGCGGTGGCCGCCGCCACCACGGTCGGGCGGAAGCCGAGGCTGAAGGCCGAGCGGGCGGTGGAGTTGACGCACATATGCGTCATGAAGCCCGCCACGATCACGTCCTGCACGTTCGCCCCGCGCAGGCGCTCCTCCAGATCCGTGCCGACGAAGGCGCTCGGGTAGTTCTTGGTGATCACCGCCTCGCCGTCCCGCGGCGCCACCTCCGGGCTGATCTGGCCGATCGCCGCCGCGACGTCGTAGGGCGTGCCCGGCCCGGCATCGTGCTGGACGTGGAAGACCGGGATGCCGGCCGCCCGCGCCCGCTCCAGCAGCTCGGCGGCCTCGCGGATCGCCGGTTCGACATTCTCGAGCCGCATGATTCCGTCGCGGTAGGTCTCCTGCAGGTCGATCATCAGGAGCGCCGAGCCCTTCAGCGGCGCCGGCTCGGTGCCGAGGCCGGACAGGCCGCGCAGGGTCTTGAGGTCCGCCATGATCGTCATCCTCCCAGGTTCGCGCGGAGGGTGGGCGAGCGGGCGCGGAAACTCAACCGGGCGGGGGCTTCGCCTTTGGGGGGATAGGCCCCAGCGCTTCCGCATTCTGAGGTCCATCGGACTCGCGGATCCCCTCTCCCCGCCCGCGGGGAGAGGGCCACGTCTCCCCCTTGTCGGGGAGCGTGGCGAGCCGGCAGGCGACGGTGAGGGGGCGATTCAGGCAGAGCCCATTCCTGAGCCGCCCCCTTACCGCCGCTCCGGCTTCGCCTCCGCTTCCCGCAGGCACGACAAGGTGCCTGCGGGCCTCTCCCCGCGCGCGGGGATGAGGGGTTCGACACGTCGTCGGACTCGGCCCGGTACTCCGGCCTCTCCCCGCGCGCGGGGAGAGGGGATCGCCCTGGACCAGGGCCGCGTAGAGATGACGGGGCACAACCTCCGATGCAGGACGCATCTGAAGGAGTTGCTCGTCCGTCGCTTCAGCCGCATCGGGATCCCGAGCGATTGCGGCCTGGATCGCGGCTTCCTGTCCATCCGTAAGCGCCGGTGCCTTTTTCCGCGCCTTCACTTCTTCATCAACCCACCGAGCACGTTGCGCAGGATGGCATCTCCCACCTGCTTGCCGACGCTGCGGGCCATGGAGCGGGCGGCGTTCGAGACCACCTGCTCCACGAGGCTCGGCGGCGGCCGGCGGCCGGTGCGGCCCTGCGCCGCCGCCCCGCCGCCCATGACGTTGCCGAGGATGCCCCCGAGCAGGCCGCCGAGGCCGCCCTCGCTCTGGCCGGCGGCCTCGGCGGGGGCGCTGTCGAGGCCCTTGCGCTTGGCCAGCATCTCGTAGGCGCTCTCGTTGTCGACCGTCTCGTCGTAGCGGCCGCGCAGGGGGCTCTGGGCGATGATCTGGGCGCGCTCCTCCGGGGTGAGCGGCCCGACTCGGCCCTGCGGCGGGGCGATCAGCGCCCGCTCCACCACCGAGGGCGTGCCCTTGGCCTCCAGAAAGCTCACCAGGGCCTCGCCGACGCCGAGTTCCGTGATCGCCCGCGCGACGTCGAAGCCCGGATTCTGGCGGAAGGTCTCGGCGGCGGCGCGCACCGCGCGCTGGTCGCGGGGGGTGAAGGCGCGCAACCCGTGCTGCACGCGGTTGCCGAGCTGGCCGAGCACCGTCTCCGGCACGTCGAGGGGGTTCTGCGTCACGAAATAGACGCCGACGCCCTTCGAGCGGATCAACCGCACCACCTGCTCGACCGCGTCGAGGAGCGATTTCGGCGCGTCGTTGAACAGGAGATGCGCCTCGTCGAAGAAGAAGACCAGCTTTTGCCGGTCGAGATCGCCGACCTCGGGCAGGTGCTCGAACAGCTCGGAGAGCATCCACAGCAGGAAGGAGGCGTAGAGCTTCGGCCGCTGCATGAGCTTGTCGGCGGCCAGGATGTTGACGAAGCCCCGCCCCTCGCGGTCCTTGCGCATGAAGTCGTCGAGGTTCAGCGCCGGCTCGCCGAAGAACCTGTCGGCGCCCTGGTTCTCCAGCACCAGGAGCTGGCGCTGGATCGCGCCGACGCTCGCGGCCGAGACGTTGCCGTAGGTGCCCGAGATCTCCTTCAGGTTCTCCGAGCAGAAGGCGAGCAGCGCGCGCAGGTCCTTCAGGTCGATCACCGGCCACTGGTTCTGGTCGGCGACGCGGAAGGCGATGTTGAGCACGCCCTCCTGGGTGTCGTTGAGTTCGAGCAGGCGCGCGAGCAGCAGCGGGCCCATCTCGGTCACGGTGCAGCGGATCGGGTGGCCCTGCTCGCCGAACAGGTCCCAGAACACGGTGGGGAAGCGGTCGGGCTCGTAGGCGATCCCGAGTTCCTCGGCGCGCTTCACGAAGACCGGCTTCGCCTCGCCGGCCGCCGCGATCCCCGAGAGGTCGCCCTTGATGTCGGCGGCGAAGACCGGGACGCCGGCATTGGAGAAGCCCTCGGCCAGGACCTGCAGCGTCACGGTCTTGCCGGTGCCGGTGGCCCCGGCCACCAGGCCGTGCCGGTTGGCGAGGCGCAGCGTCAGCACCTCCGGCTTCGGATTCGGCCCGGTGCTCTTGCCGACCAGGAGGGTGCCGTCGTCCGCCATCGCCCGAATCCCGAATTCGCGCGCCCGAGCCGGCGGGGGAACCGGTCCGGCCCCGAAGCGCATCTCAGTCACGGTTATGCCGGTGCGGCGTAACGTTTTCCAGACGCGGCCCGTCTTGATTTCCGGGGCGTCAGGCCCGAATGACCGCAGGATCTCACGTTCTCGCGAAAGCCGGATCCCATGGAAGAACTGATCGCCCGCGTGACCAGCCGCACCGGTCTCGACGCCGCCACGGCGCAGACCGCGATCGGGCACATCCTCGCCTTCCTGCAGAAGGAGGGGCCGGCCACCGAGGTGAGCCAGCTCATGGCCGCGCTGCCCGGCTCCGAGGCGCTCGTCGCCGAATCGAACGCGGCCGAGGGCGGCGGCGGCCTGATGGGCATGCTCGGCGGCATGATGGGCGGCGGCGTGATGGCGCTCGGCCAGAAGCTGATGTCGGCCGGCGTGCCGATGGGCCAGATGCAGCCGCTCGGCCAGGAGCTGTTCACCGTGGGCCGCGAGAAGGCGGGCGAGGACGTGATGGGCCCGATCGTCGGCTCGATCCCGGGCCTCAACCAGTTCGTGTGAGGCGGGTCGGCCGTCTTTCCGGCGGCCGAGTGTCATAAAACCGTTCGCGCTTCGTGATCTTGAGTAGGCTCACGAGGCGCGGATCTCGCCATCCCGGGGATGGCGGCCGGGGGCCTTGAGGGCAGGCTTTCGACGATGGTCGCGAACTTCACGCGTGGGGCCGGCGCGGCCTGGGCGAGCGGCTGGAACCGCGGCGTTGCCGAGCCGATCGCCAAGCTGAAGCGCAAGAGCGCCGAGGCGGGCCTGCCGGGCTTCGGCGGCCGCAGCCTCGTGCCGCCGGGTGCCACCCCGATCCGCTTTCCCGAGCGCTTCAAGGCGCCGCTCGCCACGCCGGGCCTGGGCCCGAGCCTCGGCCGGCTCGGCACGCTGGAGGTGCGGCTCGCGGTGAAGAAGTCCGAGGTGCGGCGCGCCCAGCGCCTGCGCTACGGCGTGTTCTACGAGGAGATGTCGGCGATCCCGACCGGCATGGCCGCCTTCTCCCGCCGCGACGCCGACGAGTACGACGCCCTCTGCGACCATCTCCTCGTCATCGACCATGCCGCGGTGGAGGCCAAGCCCTTCCGCAAGGCGCGGCCGAAGGTGGTGGGCACCTACCGGCTTCTGCGCGGCGAGGTGGCCGAGCGCCATTTCGGCTTCTACTCGGCGGCCGAGTACGACCTCGCGCCGATCCTGGCGGCGCAGGCGGGCAAGCGCATCCTGGAGCTCGGCCGCTCCTGCGTGCTGAAGCCCTACCGCACCAAGCGCACCGTCGAGCTGCTCTGGACCGGCATCTACGCCTATCTCCAGCACCACCGCATCGACGCGCTGATCGGTTGCGCCAGCCTGGAGGGCACCGATCCGGAGCGCCTGGCCCTGCCGCTCAGCTTCCTCCACCACCATGCCCGCGCGCCGGAGGGCTGGTGCGCCCGCGCGCTGCCGGGCCGGCACGTGCCGATGGACCGCCTCGCCCGCGACGCGGTCGACATGAAGGCGGCCCTGCAGGCGCTGCCGCCGCTGATCAAGGGCTATCTCCGCGTCGGCGCTACCTTCGGTGACGGCGCCGTGGTGGATCACCAGTTCGGCACCACCGACGTCTTCGTGGTTCTCCCGGTGGAGGCGATCGCCTCGCGCTATCTCGGCCATTTCGGCCCGGCGGCGAACCGGCACGCGGCGTGACCGCCGATCCGGACCAGCGGGAGGCCGCCGAGCTGGAGACGTTGCGCGAAGCGATCCAGGAAGGGCTCGCGAGCGGGCCTCCCGAACCGCTCGATATGGCGGAGATCCGTGCGGAAGCCCGCGCGCGAGCAGGCTTGCCGAACCACTCGACGCCTTCCGAACGGAACGCGGGTCCCCTCTCCCGTTCGGGAGAGGGACAGGGTGAGGGGTGAGAGCTGTCCGGATCGAACTCCGACAGGCCCGCTGCACCGTCGCGACATCTCCGTAGCGTTCTTGACCCTCACCCCAGCCCTCTCACGAACGGGAGAGGGAGCGCGTCGCACTCGGCCGCAGGCCTCGGATCAAGCCATTGTCAGGGGCGCTGCCCCTACCCCTCGTCCTTCAGCGCGGCCAAGCCCTCGCGGTAGGTCGGGAAGGCCAGGTCCACGCCCAGCTCCTCGCGTATCAGCCGGTTCCGCACGCGCTTGTTCTCGCCGTAGAAGCTGCGGGCCATGGGGCTGAGATCGGCGGTCTCGAAATCGACCTCGGGTGGCAGCGGAAGGCCAGCCAGCTCGGCCGCGTATTCCGTCACCACCTGCGGCGGCGCCGGCTCGTCGTCGGTGACGTTGTAGACGGCGCCGGACCGCGGGTGGTCGATCGAGGCGCCGAGCGTCGCGGCGATGTCGTCGATATGGATCCGGTTGAAGACCTGTCCCGCCTTGACGATGCGCTGCGAGCGACCCTCGCGCAGCTTCACAATGGGGTTGCGGCCCGGCCCGTAGATTCCGGACAGGCGGAAGATCTGCACCGCCTTGCCCGTCTCGCGCCCGAGATCGAGCCACGCGGTCTCCACGGCGAGGCGAAGCTTGGAGCGGACGCTCAGCGGCGCCGGGGCGGTGCTCTCGTCGATCCAGGCGCCGCCATGGTCGCCGTAGACGCCGATGGTGGAGAGATAGCCGATCCAGCCGATGCGGCTGCCCGCAATGGCGTCGCGATAGGCGCGCAGCACCGGATCGCCCTCGGCATCGGGCGGCACGGAGACGAGGAGCACGTCCGTGTCGGCGAGATCAGCCGTGATCTCCGGATCGGCGCCGTCCGGGCCGAAGGCGCGGACCGTGAATCCGGTCTCCTCGGCGAGCGCCCGCGCCTTGTCCGCCTCGGTGACGGTCGCCCGCACCGCCGCGAAGCGGTCGCGCCGGCTTTCCGCAAAGCGCCGGGCCGAGAAGCCGAGGCCGAAGACGAACAGGTTCATGCCGCAGGCTCCGCAGACAGGGCCGCGTCCCACTCGGCGCGCACGTGCGGATCGGCCTCAGTCGCGCCGTGCCGGGCGTGCAGCGCGGTGAGCGCTTCGGCGCCGAGGTAGCGCGAAGCGGCCCAGACCGCCATGCCCCGCACCAGCGGCGCGGGATCGTCGAGCCGCGCCAGCGCCGCGGCGCAGAGCGCCGGGTCGCCGGCATTGCCGATAGCGATGAGCACGTTGCGGACGAAGCGGTCGCGCCCCGTCCGCTTGACCGGCGTGCCGGCGAAACGCGCACGGAAACCCGCATCATCAAGGGCGGCGAGTTCGGCGAGCGGCGGGCTGGCGAGATCGTCGCGCGCAGCCATGCGCGTCTCGGCGGCCTCGCGGGCGAACTTGTTCCAGGGGCAGATGGCGAGGCAATCGTCGCAGCCGAAGACGCGGTTGCCCATGGGAGCCCGGAATTCCGGGGCGATCGGGCCGGCATGCTCGATGGTGAGGTAGGAGATGCAGCGCCGCGCATCGAGCCGGTAGGGGCCGGGGAAGGCGTCGGTGGGGCAGATGTCGAGGCAGGCCCGGCAGGAGCCGCAGCGGTCGCGGCCCGGCGCGTCAGGATCGAGCACGGCCGCGGTGTAGATCGCGCCGAGGAGCAGCCAGTTGCCGTGCTCGCGCGAGATCAGCACCGTGTGCTTGCCCTGCCAGCCGAGGCCGGCGGCCTCCGCAAGCGGCTTCTCCATCACGGGCGCGGTGTCGACAAACACCTTCACCGGCCGCCCGGCCTTCGCCGAGAGGTAGCCGCCGAGTTCCTTCAGCTTGCCCTTCAGCACGTCGTGGTAGTCGCGCCGCTGCGCGTAGGCCGCGATGGCGCCGCGGTCGCGGGCCTCCAGCAAGGCGAGCGGATCGCTCTCCGGCCGGTAGCTCATGGCGAGGACGAGGATGCTGCGCACCGCGGGCCAGAGTTCCGGCGGGCTGGCGCGCTGGTCGGCCCGCTCCGCCATCCAGGCCATGTCGCCCTGCGCCCCCGCCGCGAGCCAGGCGCCGAGGCGCCCGGGCAGGTGCGGCACCGCTTCCGGCCGGGTCACGGCGAGCGCGCAGAATCCGAGCGTGCGGGCCCGGTCCTCGACCAGCCGCCTGAGTTCCGCCCCTTCGTAGGTCCGTCGTGCGGTCAGAAATCCAGGTCCGCGTAATGCGCCGCCGGCGCCATGCCCGGCACCCGGTCGGCGAGCAGGCTGCGGAAGGAGGGGCGCGACTTCACCCGCGCATACCAGTCCCGCGCCGTCTCGTCCTCGTCCCAGGGCACGTCGCCGAGATAGTCGACGCAGGAGAGATGGGCCGCCGCGGCGAGATCGGCATAGGTCAGATGGTCGCCGGCGATCCAGCGGCGCCGGGCGATGAGGTAGCCGATATATTTGAGGTGGTAGCGCACATTGGTACGCGCCGCGCGGATCGCGTGCATGTCCGGCGGGCCGCCGCCCTGGGCCATCGACATGAAGCGCTTGGCGATCTTCTCCGTGACGAGATAGCCCGTTACCTCGGCCTCGAACTTCGCGAGGAACCAGTCGAGCAGGCGGCGCACCTCGACGCGCTCGGCCGTGGCCTCCGGCATCATCCGCCGGCCGCTCAGCCCCAGGCCGCGCGTCTCGTCGAGATACTCGGCGATGATCCCGGCGCCGGGGATGACGAGGCCGCTCTGCTCCAGCATCACCGGCGTGGTGCCGGCCGGGTTGATCAGCAGGAAGTCGTCACGCCGCTCCCAGGGCTTCTCCTCTATGAGGACCGGTTCCATGCCCATCTCGGCCAGCACGAGCCGGATGAAGCGGGAATTGGCGCAGAAGGGGAAGTGATAGAGCGTCGCCATCGAGGCCGTGCGAGGGGGCGGGACACCGCGCGGGAGCCCCGCACTGAATTTTGCGCAATCGAGCGACCTTGAGACATATTGCCCGATCCTTGCCGCCCCCTTAACACGCTCCGCCGGCTCCGGTAACCGCCCGTCAACCACGGTGGCCGAAGGCTTGCAGCGCAGCATGCGCCGCACAAAACGAAGACGCGCCGAAGTCGCGCGGCCCGCTCAATCACGATTCGAGGTGGATGATGATGGATGCGATGAGCATCGCGAAAGCGGTCGTGCTCGCCGTCGTCGAGGGGGCGACCGAGTTCATCCCGGTCTCGTCCACCGGGCACCAGCTCCTCGTCGGGCATTTCATCGACTTCCACTCACCCAACAACACCTTCGAGGTGCTGATCCAGCTCGGGGCGATCCTGGCGATCCTGGCCGTCTATTTCCGGCGGCTGCTGGGCGTGGCGCTCGCCCTGCCGAACGATCCGAACGCGCGGCGCTTCGTGCTGGCGGTGCTGCTCGCCTTCCTGCCGGCAGCGATCGTCGGCGGCCTCTTCTCGAAGGTGATCAAGGCCTACCTGTTCAACCCGTGGATCGTCTGCGCGACGCTGGTCGCGGGCGGCCTCGTCCTCCTCGTCCTCGACGACACCGAGCTCGAGGTGAAGAAGACCGACGTCTACGATTTCAGCCTGCCGATGGCCCTGAAGATCGGCATCTTCCAGTGCCTCGCCATGATCCCCGGCGTCTCGCGCTCGGGCGCCACCATCGTCGGCGCCATGCTTATGGGCGCCGACAAGCGCTCGGCCACCGAGTTCTCGTTCTACCTCGCCATGCCGACCATGGCCGGCGCCTTCGCCAAGGACCTGCTCGACAACTACAAGAACCTGCACGCCGACGATGTCGGGCTGATCGTGATCGGCTTCGTGGTGGCCTTCATCGCGGCGCTGATCGTGGTGCGCACGGTGCTCGACTACGTCGCCCGCCACGGCTTCTGGCTGTTCGCGTGGTGGCGCATCATCGTCGGCTCGCTGGGCTTCGCCGGGCTGATCATCTTCGGCTGAGCCGCGGCGCCCTCGGCCCTCCCGCCCCAGCTTCGACCTTCGCCCCGATTGCCACGCCCGAGAGGGTGTGCCAGGGCAGTGACGAAGACAGGGCGGGTGTAACCGCTGGCCAGAGGACACGCAGGGCTTACGCGCATGGAAGACAGACCGCTCGCCGACCTTTTCGAGCCCGCCACGCGCGAGCGCTGGCTCGGCCTCGTCGAGGGCGTGCTGAAGGGCGCGGATTTCGAGAAGCGGCTGGTCTCGAAGACCGCGGACGGCCTGCGCATCGACCCGCTCTACGACCCCGCCGAGCCGGCCGCGCAGCCAGTGCGCGCGCCCGGCCCCTGGCGGGTGGCGCAGCGGGTCGACCATCCCGACGCGACCGCGGCGAACCGGCAGGCGCTCGCCGATCTCGAAGGCGGCGCCGATGCGCTGACCCTCGTCTTCTCTGCATCCCCGGCCGCGCGCGGCTACGGCCTCACCACCGCCAGCGTGGACGAGCTCGACGCCGTGCTCGCGGGCGTGATGCTGCCGCTGATCGCGCTGCGCCTCGATGCGGGCGGGCAGGCGCTGGAAGCGGCCGAGCTGATCAAAGGGCTGGCGGCCAAGCGCGGCGACGACCTCTCGGCCCTCGATATCGACCTCGGCATCGATCCCGTGGGCCGGCTCGCCGGCACGGGCAGCCTCGGCGCGGTTTGGACCGACATCGTGCCGCGGCTCGGCGCGACCCTGCGCGCCTTCGACGAGGCCGGCTTCACCGGCCGGGCGCTGCTCGCCGACGGGCGCCCCTACCACGAAGGCGGCGCGGGCGAGGTGGACGAGCTCGCTGCCGTGCTCGCCACCGCCGTCACCTATCTGCGCGCCCTGGAGGCCGAGGGCCACGACCTCGGCCGCGCCCGCGACGCGATCGGCGTGCTGCTGGCGGCGGATGCCGACGAGTTCACGGGCATCGCCAAGTTCCGCGCCATGCGCCGGCTGTGGGCCCGGGTGGAGCAGGCCTGCGGGCTCGATCCGAAACCGCTGCGGCTGCATGCCGAGAGCGCGTGGCGGATGATGACCCGGCGCGACCCCTTCGTGAACATCCTGCGCACCGCCATGGCCGCCACGGCGGCGGGGCTCGGCGGCGCCGATTCGGTGGCGCTGCTGCCCTATACCCAGGCGCTCGGCCTGCCCGATGCCTTCGCCCGGCGCGTCGCCCGCAACAGCCAGATCGTCCTGCTGGAGGAATCGGGCCTCGCCCGCGTCTCCGATCCGGCGGCCGGCGCGGGCGGCCTCGAGGCGCTCACCGCCGCGCTAACCGAGAAGGCCTGGGACGCCTTCCAGACGATCGAGCGCGAGGGCGGCATCGTCGCCTCGCTCAGCGTCGGCAAGCTGCAGCGACGGATCGAGGCGGTGCGCGAGGCGCGTGCGCGCAACCTCGCCACACGCCGCGAGGCGCTGACCGGCGCGACCGAGTTCCCCTTCTTGGCCGAGAAGCCGGTGGCGGTCCTCGACGTGGCCGCGGTCGAGCCGCAGGCGGCCTCGAATTTCGGCGCTGGCGCGGCGGTCGCCTGCGACGCCCTGCCCGCGCAGCGCCTCGCCGAGCCCTTCGAGGCCCTGCGCGACGCCTCCGATGCGGTGCTCGCCAAGGACGGCCGCCGGCCCGGCGTGTTCCTGGCCAATCTCGGGCCGCTCTCCGCCTTCAACACCCGCGCGACCTTCGCGGCCAACGCCTTCGCCGCGGGCGGCGTCGAGGCGCTCGGCACCGAGGGCTTCGCGGACGATGCGGCCCTGGCGGAGGCCTTCAAGGCATCGGGCGCGTCCCTCGCCTGCCTCTGCTCCTCGGACGCGATCTACGCCGAGCGCGCGGTCGCCGCGGCCCGGGCCCTGAAAGAGGCCGGCGCCGGCACGATCTACCTCGCCGGCAAGCCGGGCGATCTCGGCGACGCGCTCAAGGAGGCCGGCGTCCACGCCTACCTGTTCGCGGGCTGCGACCTCCTCGCCCTGCTCAACGAGGCGCTGCGGCGGGCCGTGAAGGGCTGAGATCATAGCGCAATGCGACCCTCTCTCCCTCCGTCGGAGAGGTAGGACGCCCCAACCCGGCGCGCGGCGCGTTTTCGCGGTGCAACCGTTGCCGCGCTGGCGAGTTTCCGGGTCGAGCCAAGCGTAACGGGACAGCAGACCAGCCATGAAGGCCCTCACCCTCTTCGCCGCCCTGCCGCTGATCGCCGTGAGCCTCGGGGGGGCCGAAGCGGCAAGCCGGAAGGCTCAGGTGCCGAATCGCTTCGACGGCAACTGGAGCATCGAGGTCATCACCGAATCCGGCAGCTGCGACCGCGCCTACCGCTACGGCGTGCGCATCGAGCAGGGGCAGGCGAGCTATCCGGGCGGCGACTTCCAGATCAGCGGACGGGTCACGCCGAACGGGGCGGTGCGCGCCACGATCTCGAACAGCCTGGGCAGCGCCAACGTCGTCGGCCGTCTCGCCGCCGGTGGCTACGGCAATGGCACCTGGACGGCCTCCGGCTCCAACCAGTGCCGCGGGCGCTGGAACGCCGAGCGGCGCGGCTGAGCGGCACCGATCGCGCTTCGGAGGACGGGCGGCGGGGCGATGTGCCCCGCGGGCGACAGGAATCCGGTGCGTTGGCCGGAATGCTGCATCACGGGCGAGAAGCCCCGATGAGGCCCTGTTCCCGACGCAATCGCGGAGGAATACTGGGCCTGTTCGCGCCCCGCTCGAGACTCCGCATGAAGACTGCCCTGCTCGGATCCCTGGCCGTCCTCGCCCTCGTTTCCACCGCAGACGCGCGTCCGCGCCCGCGGCCGGATGCCGAGGCGACGCTGGAACCCCTGCGTCAGGCCGCCACCGATTGCTTCGCCGAGACGGTGATGTCAAATCCCGGCGCCATGAACCACGCCCGGGCCGGCCGCTGGTACCAGGCCGCCGGCGTGATCGGTTTCCTCTGCCGTCCCGAGGTCGACGCCATGGTGACGGCGCACGACCGGCTCTTCGGGCGCGGCACCGGCGAGCGATACTTCAAGGGCGCCTACGCCAAGCATCTCGACCAGCAGCTTGCCGCCCGCATCCAGCCGATGCTGGAGCGCAAGGCCGTGGCGAGCGCCGAGCCGCCCGCCGAGAAGGCCGAGCCCGAGGCCGAAGCGGCGCACTGAGCGCCGGAGCACCATCGGAACACGGACTCGGAACCCGAGCGCCCTCCCCGGCCTGTCAGCGGAGGAGGATGCCATGGCCTACGAGCTCTATTACTGGCCGACGATCCAGGGGCGCGGCGAGTTCGTCCGCCTCGCCCTGGAGGAGGCCGGCGCCGACTACGTCGACGTCGTGCGCGAAGCCGGCGTGCCGGCGATGATGCGGATCCTGGAGGATCCGGACCGGCCGCGCCCGCCCTTCGCCTGCCCATTCCTGAAGGATGGCGACCTGATCGTCGGCCAGACGGCGGCGATCCTGCTCCACCTCGGGCCGAAGCTCGGCCTCGTCGGCGAGGATCCGGACGACCGGCTCTGGACGCACCAGATCCAGCTCACCATCGCCGACGTGGTCGCCGAGGCGCACGACACCCACCACCCGGTCGCGGTGAGCCTCACCTACGAGGAACAGAAGCCGGAAGCCGCGCGGCGCGCCGCGGATTTCTGCCGCAACCGCATCCCGGAATATCTCTCCTGGTTCGAGCATGTGCTGAGCCGGGCCGGCGGCGCCCATCTCGTCGGCGGCCGCCTGAGCTATGCCGACCTCTCCCTGTTCCAGCTCGTGGACGGCCTGCTCTACGCCTTCCCGAAGACCACGGCGGCCGTCCTGCGCGAACTCACGCAGGTCGCGCGCCTGCACGATTCGGTGCGGCAGCGCCCGCGCATCACCGCCTATCTGGCGAGCCCGCGCCGCCTGCCCTTCAACGAGCAGGGCATCTTCCGCCGCTATCCGGAACTCGAAGCCTGATTCGGGCCCACGGGACGGTCCTGCGGGACCGGACCCGTGGGGCCGCGGCGTCTCAGAACGGCGCGTTGTCGGTGCGCGCTCCGAACAGGTGCAACGTGTTCTCGTAGGAGCTGGCGCGCTCCGTCAGAACGGCAGCGCTGCCGCCGGAGGTGTAGGCGCGGGGCACCGCGACCGAGCCGGTGCGCTCCACCGCGGCGGCGCGAGCGGCCGCGTCGCGGTATCCGCCAGCCTCGGCGGCCGTGGTGATGGCGGCAAGGCCGAGGGCGCCGAGGGCCAGGCCGGTGATGATGCGGGTCTGCATGGTCCGTCTCCATTCCGTGATCGGGAGGCACCCTTGAGATCGAGGGGCCCCTGCGTCGCTCGCTTGCGACAGCGTTGATATGCACCTAAATTGGAGCGGACGACGTGCCGTAGCGCACATTAGTTGATATAAACGTAATTTGGGAGGATAGGATGGGCGACCGCCCCCTGGCCCCGGCCGTGGACGAGACCGCGATCGATGCGTGCTGCATCGGGCTCGCGTCGCAGCGCCTCGCCCGCGCGGTGAGCCGCCGCTACGACGCCGCCTTCCGCCCCCTCGGCCTGTCGGGCTGGCAGTTCACGCTGCTGATGGCGACCCGCCGCCCGGCGGCGCCGACCATCTCGGACCTCGCCGATTGGCTCGACATGGACCGCACCACGGTGACGGCGAACCTCAAGCCGCTGACCCGGCGCGGCCTTCTCGCGATCGAGACCGACGCCGAGGACAGGCGCGCTCGGCGGGTGGTCCTGACCGAGGCGGGCGGGGAGATCCTGGCTCGGGCGATCCCGCTCTGGCACGGCGTGCAGGATTCCTACCGGGCCAGCGTCGGCGAGGCCGACCTCGCCCGTCTGCGGGAGCTGGTGAAGCGGGTGGTGGGCACCGCCTGAGGCGCTCGGACCGCAAAGGCCGACGAAGCACAACGCGCGCCTTCTCCCGATCGGGAGAGGGGACCCGCGTATGGCTCGGCAACGTGGTGGCGGAACGCCTGTGCGATGCGGCCCGGCCGCAACTCCTCAGGCCGCCACCCGCTCGCTCCGCCCGCGATATGACAGCGCCTCCGCGAGATGCATCCGGCGCACGCGGGGTTCGCCGTCGAGGTCGGCGAGGGTACGGGCGACGCGCAGCGTGCGGTGGAAGCCGCGGGCGGAGAGGCGCAGCGATTCCGCGGCCGTGCGGATAAGGGCGGTGCCCTCCGCATCGGGGCTCGCCACTTCCTCGATCAGCGTCGCCGGGCAGGTGGCATTGGTGGTGGAGGCGGGAAGGCCGCGGGCCGCGTAGCGCTGCCCTTGCGCAGTGCGCGCCGCGGCGACCCGGGCGGCGGCCTCGCGCGAGCCCTCGGCGGGCGGCGGCAGGATCAGGTCGGCGGCGGTGACCGCCGGCACCTCGATGCGCAGGTCGATCCGGTCGAGCAGCGGGCCGGAGATGCGCGCCCCGTACTGGGCGACGCAGCGCTCATTCGGCCCGCGCCGGCAGGCATAGCCCGGCTCCAGCGCCTGCCCGCAGCGGCATGGGTTCATCGCGGCGACGAGCTGGAAGCGGGCCGGGTAGACGACGCGGTGGTTGGCCCGCGCGATCATCACCTCGCCGGTCTCCATGGGCTGGCGCAGAGAATCGAGCACTTGCGGCGTGAATTCCGGCAACTCGTCGAGGAAGAGCACGCCGCCATGCGCGAGCGAGGCCTCGCCGGGCTTTGCGCCGAGGCCGCCGCCGATGAGGGCGGCCATCGAGGCGGAATGGTGCGGCTGACGGAACGGGCGCCGGCTCGAGAGCGCGCCACCGCGCAATTCGCCGGCCACCGACTGGATCATCGAGATGTCGAGAAGCTCGCGCGGCGACAGCGGCGGCAGGATCGAGGGCAGGCGCGCGGCGAGCATCGACTTGCCGGCCCCGGGAGGGCCGTTGAACAAGAGATTGTGCCCGCCGCTCGCCGCGATCTCCAACGCCCGCTTGGCGCCTTCCTGGCCCTTGATGTCGGCGAGATCCGGCAGAGTCCCGGTAGGCGCCGCGATCGCCGGCTCGGGCCGGGCCATGACCTGGCTGCCCTTGAAGTGGTTGGCGAGCTGGATGAGCGAGCGCGGCGCCAGCACGTCGAGGTCGCCGCCGGCCCAGGCGGCCTCCGGTCCGCAGGGGCCGGGGCAGATCAGGCCGAGGCCGCGCGCCCCCGCCGCGATGGCCGCCGGCAGCACGCCGTTGACCGCGGTGATCGCGCCGTCGAGGGCGAGCTCGCCGAGCACGCAATAGCCGGCGAGCGCGTCGGCCGGGATCGCGCCGATCGCCGCCATGACGCCGAGCGCGATCGGCAGGTCGTAATGCGAGCCCTCCTTGGGCAGATCGGCGGGGGCGAGGTTCACGGTGATGCGCTTGGCCGGCAGCGCCAGCCCGGAGGCGATCAGCGCGCCGCGCACCCGCTCCCGCGATTCGGCCACCGCCTTGTCGGGCAGGCCGACCACGGCGAAATGCACCGCGCCGGGGATGATCTGCACCTGAACGTCCACGGCCCGCGCCTCGATGCCCTCGAAGGCGACGGTAGCGACGCGGGTGACCATGCGCGTAAAGTCCTCACGGGGAGACGATGAGCCTAAGCATGGGACCCCGCTCTGACAACCTGAGCGCGGCTGCGGAACCGGCCCCGCCCCCGGCTGTTCACCGGGCGTCGTCCCGACAGAGTGCGACACCTCCAGGAGGAAACCGTCATGCGTCCGATGCCCGTCCTCGCCGCCCTCGCCCTCGGCCTCGCCCTCACGGCGACCGCGCGCGCCGACGAGAAGCTGCCGCCCGACCAGCAGGCCAAGGTCGAGGCCATGCTGAAGCAGGAGGGCTTCACCAAGTGGAAGGAGATCGAGCTCGACGACGGCATGATCGAGGTGGATGACGCCATCGACGCCGCGGGCAAGAAGTTCGACCTCAAGCTCGACCCGAAGACGCTCGCCATCGTGAAGCGCAAGGCGGAGTGAGCCGCAGGCCCGGTCGCCCATGCGATCGGGCATTTTTCGCATGCGGGCGCGAAGAGCGCCACGCGCAGCGGGCCTCGGCCTTGGCCGAGGCGTCGAGCGGAGCGTAGCCTGAGGCCGCGGACGCGGCCGCCGGCGCTTGAGGCAGGCAGGAAGCCTGCGCGCTTGCATCCGGGCTGCGGCCCGGCCATATAGGCGGCGGGGGGTTGGCGAGGGACGTATCACTCGCCAACCGGGTCAGGTCCGGAAGGAAGCAGCCCTAACGAGACCGAGCGGGTCTTCGTCCAGCCTCCCACCCTTTCTCCGATGCGCCGCGCATCGCGGACCGCCCGGCCGAGCGCGGTCCGGGGCGGTCGCCCGGCGCCCACGAATGGTCGCATGGACGCGCGCACGGGCACCCCTGACGACGAGCCGGGGCTTCCCGGGTTCACCGCCAAGCCCGCGGCCGCCGCGCCCTACCGGGTGCTCGCGCGCAAGTACCGGCCCCAGAACTTCGACGACCTGATCGGCCAGGGCGCCATGGTGCGCACGCTGGCGAACGCCTTCGCGGCCGGCCGCATCCCGCAGGCCTGGATGCTGACGGGGGTGCGCGGGGTCGGCAAGACCACCACGGCACGCATCCTGGCGCGGGGCCTCAACTACGTCCGCCCGGGCGCGCCCGATACCGGCCCCACCGTGACGATGCCGGAACTCGGCCTGCACTGCCAGGCGATCATGGAATCCCGGCACTTGGACGTGCTGGAGATGGACGCCGCCTCGCATACCGGCATCGACGATGTGCGCGGCATCATCGACGGCATCCGCTACGCGCCCTCCGACGCCCGCTACAAGGTCTACATCGTGGACGAGGTCCACATGCTCTCGGAGAAGGCCTTCAACGCCTTCCTGAAGACCCTGGAGGAGCCGCCCCCCCACGCCAAGTTCGTGTTCGCCACCACCGAGATCCGCAAGGTCCCGGTCACGATCCTCTCGCGCTGCCAGCGCTTCGACCTGCGCCGCGTCGAGGCGGACGTGCTCGCCGCCCATCTCAAGCGCATCTGCGGGGCGGAGGGCGTCGCGGTGGAGGACGAGGCCCTCGGCGCGCTGGTCCGCGCCGCCGAGGGCTCGGTGCGCGACGCGCTCTCCCTTCTCGACCAGGCCATCGCCCACGGGGCCGGCACCGTCACGGGCGCCGGCGTGCGCGACATGCTCGGCCTCGCCGACCGCGGGCGCATCGTCGACCTGTTCGAGGCGGCGATGCGCGGTGATGTGCCGGCCTCCTTCGCCGAGCTGCGCGCGCAGTACGATTCGGGCGCCGACCCGGCCGTGGTGCTCTCGGACCTCGCCGGCTTCACCCATCTCGTCACCCGGCTCAAGATGGTGCCGGACGCCGCCGCCGCCGATCCGACGCTGAGCGAGGTCGAGCGGGTGCGCGGCGCCGCTTTCGCCGAGAAGCTCTCGGTGCGGGCGCTGTCCCGCGCCTGGCAGATCCTGCTCAAGGCCCTGCCGGAGGTGCAGGCCGCGCCGCGCCCGCTCGCGGCCGCCGAGATGGCGCTGGTGCGCCTCGCCTACGCCGCCGACCTGCCGACGCCCGACGAGGCGCTCCGCCAACTCAGGGCGGAGGCGCTGGCGGGCTCGGGCGAGGCGCCCGCGGCGCGCCCGGCCCTGTCCCAGGCGCCGGAGCCGCGTGCGGAGCTGCCCCGGGCTGAATTGCCCCGGCCGGAACTGCCACGAGCAGAGCTGCCGCCACGTGCCACCGAGCCGGCCCCGCGGATCGCAGCAATGGCGGGCGCACCGGCCCGCCAGCCCCTGGTGCCCCAGCCGGCCGTCGCCCCCGAGCCTGCGGGGCCCCGGCTCACCCGCTTCGAGGACGTGGTGGCGCTCGCCGGCGAGCGGCGCGACATCCTGATGAAGGCGGCGCTCGAGCGCGAGGTCCACCTCGTGCGCTTCGAGGAGGGGCGGATCGAGTTCCGGCTCGCCCCCGGCGGCCGGCCGAGCCTCGCCAACGATCTCGCCCGCGCCCTCGACGCCTGGACCGGGCGGCGCTGGATCGTCGCCATCTCGAAGGAAGAGGGCGGGCAGACTCTCGACGCGCAGGCTCGCGCCGCCAGCGAGACACGCCGCGAGACCGCTGCCGCCCACCCGCTGGTGCGGGAGGTGATGGCGCGTTTCCCCGGCGCGCAGATTGTCGACGTGCGCGACACCGCGCCCGAGGCGCCGCCGAATGCCGAGGCCGAGATCCTCGGCGAGGCCGACCCCGCCGAGGCCGGTGGCGACGACGAGGCGTAGCATCTCGGCCGCCCGCGGCTTACATCGGACCAGAGAACTCGAACCGGACGGGATCCGCCATGCGCGACATCATGGGGCTGATGAAGCAGGCCCAGGCCATGCAGGAGAAGATGGCGAGCCTGCAGGAGGAGCTCGACACCGTCGAGGTTACTGGGGCCGCGGGCGGCGACGCCGTGCAGGTGACGATGACCGCCAAGGGCCAGACCCGCTCGGTGCGCATCGACCCGAGCCTGATGGTGGCCGACGAGCGCGAGATCCTGGAGGACCTGCTGGTCGCCGCCCTCAACGACGCGCGCGGCAAGGCCGAGCAGGCCGCGCAGGAGCGCATGGCCGAGTTGACCAAGGGCCTGCCCCTGCCCCCCGGCATGAAGCTGCCCTTCTAGGCCGGCGCGCGATGATCAACCTCCTCCGCCCGGGGCGGCCCGCGCAGCTCCATCCGGGCTTTTCCGGCACGCTCTACCTCGATTTCCTGGCCGAGCTGGCGCGCAAGCGCGGCACGCGCAACTACCTGGAGATCGGCGTGCATTTCGGGCACGCCCTGACCCGCATCGCCTGCGACACGGCCGTCGGCGTCGATCCCGACTACGTGCTGGAGGAGGACGTGACCAAGGGGAAGCGGCGCACCCTGCTGCACCGCTGCACCAGCGACCGCTTCTTCGCCGAGACCGACGTGCGGGCCCTCGTCGGCGGCGGGATCGACCTCGCCTTCCTCGACGGCCTGCACCTGTTCGAGTTCCTGCTGCGCGACTTCTACAACACCGAGGCCGTCAGCGACCCGAACGGGCTGATCGTGCTGCACGATTGCATGCCGCTCAACATCGAGATGACGGCGCGCGACCCGGCCGCGCCCCGCACCGATCCGTTCAAGGCGATGTGGACCGGCGACGTCTGGAAGATCGTGCCGATCCTCAAGACCTTCCGGCCGGACCTCGACGTGGTGCTGGTCGACTGCCCGCCCACCGGGCTCGTCTGCATCACCGGGCTCGACCCGACCTCGCGGGTGCTGTCCGACCGCTACCGGGAGATCGTGCGCAGCTTCCGCGACCTGGCCGATCCGGCCGAGCGCATCGCCGCGATGTATGCCGAGACGCCGGTCCTGCGCTCGGCCGACATCCTGAACGGCGAGGACCACTCGCTGTATTTCCGGATCTGATCCCGGCTTTCCAAAGGGATCATCCCTTTGGCGGGGTATCGGGGCGGAGCCCCGATGCGGATCAGCTCGGGGCGACCGCGATGGTGCCGTCGTCCATGCTGATGAAGCGGACTCCGCCGGCCCGGAGGGCCTCGATGGCGCGGCCGCGGGAGCGGTCCGATTGCGGGGCGCCGTCTTCCTCCAGGCGGCGCACCGTCGAGAGCGAGAGGCCGCTGGCCTCGGCAAGCGCCGTCATCGACCAGTCGAGCAGTGCCCGCGCCGCCCGCAGGTGGTGGCCGCATACCGCCTGCTCCAGGGCGTGGCGCAGGCGGTCGTCGGCCTGCCCCGTCTCCGGCAGGTGGAGGGCGTGCTTCAACCCGGCCGCCCCGAGATAGGCGCCGTCCGGCCCGAACAGGGGGACGCCCACGATCCGGAATTGCCAGATCTCGCCGTCGGCGAGTCGCTCGCGGGTGGTGCCCTGGAAGTGCACGCGACGCGATTCGGCCTGCCGGCTATAGTCCCGGAACCGCTCGCGCTCCTCGGCCAGCACCATCATGAAGGGATCGAAGCAGATCTCCTCGTACTCCAGCCCGTGCACCTCGGACATCGCCCTGGGGAAATCGATGATCCGGTCGGGGGGAACCGAGTAGGTGGCCACCCGCTTCGCCAAGTACAGCGCCTCGCGCTGCTGCCGCTCGAGCGCCCGCAGGCGGGCGAGCTTCTCCCGGTCGCTCACGTCCAGGGCGACGCCGCGGACGGCGATGGGCCGGCCGTCGATGCCGATATGGACCTCGATGCGCAGCGACAGAGAGCGGACCCGGCCGTCCGGCAGGACGAGGCGCACGATCCGCGGGACCGGCCCGGCGCCGCCCTGAACCAGGGCGTCGAGGTCGAGCCCCTGGCGGTCGTCGGGATGGATCATGCTGAGGAAGAGGGTATAGCTCGGCCGCACGGTCACCGCGCTCAGGCCAAGTAATTGGAACAGGCCCGGAGACCAGATCTGGTCGTTGGTGGCGAAGCGAACAGACCAGGTGCCGAACTGAGCATGGCTCTCGACGCGGTGCGGGAACGCATCATAATCTGGGTTAAGATTATTCGCATTCATAGTGGGCTCATCACGCCATAATTCTTTTTCACTCACGACGGATCGGGGCTCTGAATACCGAGTCGATCTACCATTCTCCGAAGATTTTCGCCACTCTCGTATCATACAAGACCGAATCAAGAAACGTGGCGTTATTTTCCCTCGCGCATCGCTGGAACCAAGCCAATCTACTCCGATCAAGCAGTCAATGACCGTGGCAAGATGCTGGATGCGCTCCCGATCGCGCTGCAATCGAGACTTGCACTTAAGCTCTTGTTTCGCCCCGCTCTCCTCGGTTCCATGAAAAAACCCTCCCCGCCGGAGCGGGAAGGGTGAAAAATCGTACCGGAGCGGCTGCGGGCGCGGGCGCCCGCAGCGGGATGCGTCAGGCGGCGATGGCCTGCGCGGCGGGGCCGGCCTGGCGCACGTCGGCGTCGACATGGGCCTCGAAGCGCTTGAAGTTGTCCTCGAACATCTTCACCAGCCGCGCTGCCGTCTCGACGAAAGCGCCCTTGTTCGCCCAGGTCTTCACCGGCGTCAGGATGTGCGGCTCGACGCCCGGCACCGCCACCGGCACCGCGAAGCCGAAATACGGGTCGCGGCGGAACTCGGCCTTCGAGAGCGAGCCGTCGAGGGCCGCCGTGAGCAGGCGGCGGGTGACGCGGATCGGCATGCGCCGCCCGGTGCCGACGCCGCCACCGGTCCAGCCGGTGTTGACGAGCCAGCAATCGACGCTGTGCTTGGCGATGAGATCGCGCAGCAGGTTGCCGTAGGTGCTGGGGTGGCGCGGCATGAAAGGCGCGCCGAAGCAGGTCGAGAAGGTCGCCTCGGGGCCGGTCAGGCCGCGCTCGGTGCCGGCCACCTTCGCGGTGTAGCCCGAGAGGAAGTGGTACATCGCCTCGGCGCCCGTCAGCTTGGCGATCGGCGGCATCACACCGAAAGCGTCGCAGGTGAGCATGACGATGTTCTTCGGGTGCCCGGCCCGGCCCGTGGCGCTCGCATTCGCGATGAAGTCGAGCGGGTAGGCGCAGCGGGTGTTCTCGGTGAGCGAGGCGTCGTCGAAGTCCGGCAGGCGGGTGGTCGGGTCGATCACCACGTTCTCCATCACCGTGCCGAAGCGCTCGGTGGTGGCGTAGATCTCGGGCTCGGCGTTGCGCGAGAGGCGGATGGTCTTGGCGTAGCAGCCGCCCTCGAAGTTGAAGATGCCCTCGTTCGACCAGCCGTGCTCGTCGTCGCCCAGCAGCTGTCGCGAGGAATCGTTCGAGAGCGTGGTCTTGCCGGTGCCGGACAGGCCGAAGAAGATCGCCGAGCCGCCCTCGGCGTCGAGCGCGGCGTTCGCCGAGCAGTGCATCGGCATCACGCCCTTACCGGGCAGGATGTAGTTCAGGTAGGTGAAGACCGACTTCTTCATCTCGCCGGCATAGGCCGAGCCGCCGACGAGGACGATCTTCCGGGTGAAGTCGATCGCGATCACGGTCTTCGAGCGGCAGCCGTGCCGGGCGGGGTCCGCCTGGAAGCTCGGCAGGTCGATGATCGTCATGTCGGGCACATAGGTCCCGATCTCGGAGCGGTCGGGCCGGATCAGCAGGTTGCGGATGAACAGGGAGTGCCAGGCGAACTCGGTGAAGACGCGGGCCTTGACGCGGTGGGCCGGGTCGGCGCCGCCGTAGAGGTCCTGCGCGAAGAGCTCCTTGCCCTCGGCGTGCTTCAGGAAGTCCTGATAGAGCGTCTCGAACTGCTCGGGCGTGATCGCGCCGTTGTTGTCCCACCAGACCTCGCTCTCGGTGGCGGCGTCGCGCACCACGAACTTGTCCTTGGGCGAGCGGCCGGTATGGCTGCCGGTGGTGGCCACCAGCGCGCCGCCCTTGGCGAGCTGCGCCTCCTTGCGGCCGAGCGCCTCCTCGTAGAGGCGCGGCGCCTCGAAGTTCCAGTGGACAGCCTTCAGGTCGCGGAAGCCGATCGCCTCCGCCCCGTGGCCCGCGTTGAACTCACCGATATTGGTCACGTTCGTCTCTCCCGAGCCCCTGGTTCGTGCCGTTTCGTGTCCCGGACGCGTCAGGGTGTCCGTGGGTCATCCGTGGAAGCGTCTGGCGGCCCGTCGCTTCCGGCTTCGCTTTGGTTAGGCAGCCAAGCTGCCACGTCAATATGTATTTTCGACCTAGACTACCAAGCACAACCGAATGTAGGCCCTGATTTGCCGGGCAAAACCCGACACCCCGAAACATTCAAAGCCGATCCTGTCAGGTTCCCGAATGGCAAGACCTTGAGCGGGTGCTTTGGGGACGGATCGTCTATATTGTAACACTGGTCGACCAGAGGTCCGCACGCCTCGGCGGCTGGGTGCGCGGCGAGACGCGCCCTTCCGTATTCCCCGCTTCTGCCGCTATGCGCTGTAGGGTGGCGCGAGACCCATCCCGCGCCTCGCACGAGTGAGTCCGAGAACCCGATGCCTCAAGCCGTCGCCGGGCCCGAGATCGAGCGCCTGATCCAGCTTCTCGCCCGCATGCCGGGCCTCGGCCCCCGCTCCGCCCGGCGCGCCGCCCTGCAGCTCATCAAGAAGCGCGACACCCTGCTCGGGCCCCTCGCCGAAGCGATGCGGATCGCAGCCGAGAGCATCGTGGTCTGCGGCAATTGCGGCAACGTCGACACGCGCGATCCCTGCACCGTCTGCCGCGACCCCACCCGCGACCCGAGCACCCTCGTCGTGGTCGAGGATGTCTCGGACCTCTGGGCGCTGGAGCGCTCGGGCGCCGTCTCCGCGCGCTACCACGTGCTCGGCGGCGTGCTCTCCGCCCTCGACGGGGTGCGGCCGGAGCACCTCAACATCGCCAGGCTCGTGGAGCGGGCGAGCGACCCGGCGGTGACGGAGGTGATCCTGGCGCTGAACGCCACCGTGGATGGCCAGACCACGGCCCATTACGTCACCGAATCGATCCGCCACCTGAATCTCAAGGTCACCCGCCTCGCCCATGGCGTGCCGGTGGGCGGCGAGCTCGACTATCTCGACGAGGGGACGCTCTCGGCGGCGATCCGCAGCCGGACGGCGTTCTGACGCCCCTTCATTTGACCGCCCCGGCGCCCCACCCTATTGCCTTGCGCTTTCGCACGCCGCCCGCGCCCTTCTTCGAGCCATCCCCGTCGATCCATGGCCATCCTCCCCCTTGTCATCCTGCCGGATTCGCGCCTGCGCCTCGTCTCCGAGCCCGTGGGCTCGGTCACGAGCGAGATCCGCAAGCTCGCCGACGACATGCTGGAGACGATGTACGACGCACCCGGCGTCGGCTTGGCGGCGATCCAGATCGGCGTGCTGAAGCGGCTCGTGACCATCGACACCTCGAAGGAGGAGAACGTCCGCCGCCCGCAGGTCTTCATCGATCCGGTGATCAGCTGGGAATCCGAGGAGACGCGCAGCTACGACGAGGGCTGCCTCTCGATCCCCGACTACTACGCCGAGGTGATCCGCCCGGACCGGGTGCGCGTGCGCTTCCGCGACCTCGACGGCAAGGAACAGGAGATCGAGGCCGACGGGCTGCTCGCCACCTGCATCCAGCACGAGATCGACCACCTGAACGGCACGCTGTTCATCGACCACATCTCGAAGCTGAAGCGCGACCGCGTGATGAAGAAGTTCACCAAGGCGGCCAAGCGCGACGCCGCCTGATGCGCGTCGTCTTCATGGGCACCCCGGATTTCGCGGTGCCGACGCTCCGGCGCCTCGCGGAGGACGGGCACGACATCGTGGCCGTCTACACCCGCGCCCCGGCCAAGGCCGGCCGCGGCATGGCGCTGCGCCCCTCCCCCGTCCACGCGCTGGCCGAGACCCTCGGCGCGCCCGTGCTCACGCCTGCGAGCCTCAAGGGGCCGGACGCCGTCGCGACCTTCGCCGGCCACGGGGCGGATGTGGCGGTGGTCGTCGCCTACGGGATGCTGCTGCCGCAGACGATCCTCGACCTGCCGCGCCACGGTTGCCTCAACCTGCACGGCTCGCTGCTGCCGCGCTGGCGCGGCGCCGCCCCGATCCAGCGCGCGGTGATGGCGGGCGATGCCGAGAGCGGCGTCGGCGTGATGCGGATGGAGGCCGGGCTCGATACCGGTCCGGTGGCGCTGGAGGCGCAGCTGCCGATCCCGGCCGGCATGACGGCCGGCGAGCTGCACGACGCCCTGATGCCGCTCGGCGCGGGGCTGATGGCAGAGGCGCTGCACAGGCTGGAGCAGGGCGACCTCGCCTTCACCCCCCAGGCCGAAGACGGCATCCTCTACGCGCACAAGATCACCAACGACGAGGCGCGGATCGACTGGGCGGAATCGGCCGAGGCCGTGGCGCGCAAGGTCAACGGGCTCTCGCCTTTCCCGGGCGCCTTCTTCGAGGCCGATCTCGGCAAGGGGCCGGAGCGCGTGAAGGTGCTGCGTGCCCTGCCTGCCGCCGGCTCCGGCGCGCCCGGTACGCTCCTCGACGCGGACGGCACGGTCGCCTGCGGCGGCGGCGCCGTGCGGCTCGTCGAGCTGCGCCGGGCCGGCAAGGGCGGCAGCGCGAGCGGCGCGGAGTTCCTGCGCGGCGCCCGGCTCGAGCCCGGCGCCCGGCTGGCCTGAGCGGCGGCCGCCATGCCCCGCTACAAGCTCGTCATCGAGTATGACGGCGCCCCCTTCTGCGGCTGGCAGCGGCAGGCCGAGGACCCGACCGTGCAGGCGGCGTTGGAGGAGGCGGTGCTGCGCTTCTCCGGCGAGCGGGTGCGCCTGACCTGCGCCGGGCGTACCGATGCCGGCGTCCACGCCATCCATCAGGTCGCCCATCTCGATCTGGCCAAGGAATGGCGCACCGACACGGTGCGCGACGCGCTGAACGCGCATCTGCGCCCGCAGCCGGTCTCGGTGCTTTCCGCCGTGATCGTCCCCGAGAGCTTCGACGCCCGCCATTCCGCGATCCGGCGGCACTACCGCTACCGCATCCTCAACCGCCGGAGCCCCGCGGCGCTGACGCGCGCCCATGTCTGGCAGGTGCCCTGGCCCCTCGACGCGGCGCTGATGCACGCGGCCGCGCAGCGCCTCCTCGGCCGCCACGACTTCTCGGCCTTCCGCGCCGCGGAGTGCCAAGCCAACAGCCCCGTGCGGACGCTGGAGCAACTCGACGTGGCCCGCCAGCAGGTCGGCCTGTTCGAGGAGATCGTGGTCTCGACCTCGGCCCGCTCCTTCCTGCACCATCAGGTCCGCGCCATGGTCGGCACCCTGATGCTCGCGGGCTCGCGCCGCCTCAGCGCCGACGACGTGGCCGAGATCCTGGCGACCCGGGCCAAGCATCGCTGCGGCCCCCTGGCGCCGGCCTGCGGGCTGACCTTCGCGGGCGTCGACTACGCCTGAGCAGAACCGATGGGCGAACTCCCCTCCCCCTTGCGGGGTGGTGCAGGATCGAGCGTTCCGGTGCCTTCTGAACCACCCCCACCTCCGGCTCCTCCCCGCAAGGGGGAGGAGAGGCCAGCGGCGCGCGCGAGAGGTCGCCGGCTACTCCGCGAAATACGCGCCCAGAACCCGCCGGTAGATCGCCGTCAGCCGCTCGATATCGGCGACCGCCACGCACTCGTCGACCTGATGCATGGTCTCGCCGACGAGGCCGAACTCGATCACCGGGCAGGCATCCTTGATGAAGCGCGCGTCCGAGGTGCCCCCCGTGGTCGAGAGCGCCGGGCGCCGGCCGGTCTCGGCCTCGATCGCCTCGGAGACGAGGTCCACGAAGGCGTCGGGGCGGGTCAGAAAGGCCGGCGAGTTCGAGGGCAGCAGGTCGAGGGCGTAGCGCACCGCATTGCCCGCGGCCCGGTCGAGCCGGGCGCGGATCTCGTCGCCGAGCGTCTGCGCCGTCCAGCGATCGTTGAAGCGGATGTTGAACACCGCCCGCGCCTCGGCCGGGATGACGTTGGTCGCCGGGTTGCCGACATCGATCGTCGTGAATTCGAGGTTCGAGGCGTCGAAATGCTGCGTGCCGCCGTCGATCGGATCGGCGGTGAGCGCAGCGGTGAGGCGGATCAGGCCGGGGATCGGATTCTCGGCCCGGTGCGGATAGGCGACATGCCCCTGACGCCCGTGCACGGTGAGCTTGCCGGTGAGCGAGCCGCGCCGGCCGATCTTGATCATGTCGCCGAGCGCCTGCGGGTTGGTCGGCTCGCCGAGCAGGCAATGGTCGAAGCGCTCACCGCGCGCCTTCGCCCAATCGAGGAGCTTCACGGTGCCGTTCACCGCCGGCCCCTCCTCGTCTCCGGCGATCAGGAAGGCGATGGAGCCCCGGTTCAGGCCGTGCGCGCGCAGATGCTCCAGCGCCGCGGCGAGCATGCAGGCGATGCCGCCCTTCATGTCGGCGGCGCCGCGACCGTAGAGCATGCCGTCCGCCACCGTGCCTCCGAACGGGTCGTGCCGCCAGGCGCCCGTATCGCCCGGGGGCACCACGTCGGTATGGCCGGCGAAGACGAGGCAGGGCGCGCCCGTGCCGATCCGCGCGTAGAGGTTCTCGATGTCCGGCATGCCGGCTTCCGAGAAGACCGGCCGCTCGACCGTGAAGCCCGCCTCGCCGAGCACCCGGGCGAGGAGATCGAGCGCCCCGCCCTCCTCCGGCGTCACCGACGGGCAGCGGATCAGGGCCTGGGCGAGGTCGAGGGCGAGCGTGGACATGGGGTCATCCCGGGGATGCGATGCGGCGGACACGACCACGCCGCTCGTGCCGATGCAAGCTCGGGATCGATAAAATTTAGCGCAACCATCGATGTATGCGCTGTAAACCCTGAAGCTATACTTTCAAAGGCGAGACAACACTAGGTCTGTGCCGCCTATTATCCGCTGCAACGGGGTGGATGCAGCATAATCATGGGTGGGAGCACAAACAAAGATACGCTCAAGGGTGACAGTCCCGGCCGGCGGGCGCATGACCGGTTCGCGGTCATGATCCCGGCTGCCGTGATCCTGCCGGACGGCGTGGTGGTGGCCTGCGTGATCCGCGACATCTCTGTGATGGGCGCGCGCCTGTCGATCGCCCGGCGGCACCGCCTCGAATCGACCTTTCCGCTCCGGGTGGCGAGCTTCGCCGAGCCCTTCCCCATGCGCCGGATCTGGCAGCAGGGCGATTTCGCGGGCGCGATGCTCGACCTGCCGGCCACCGAGGAGACGGTGGCCGGCACGCATCTGGCGATCGCGCCGCCTACTTCACCATCGCCACCTGGGCATCGCCCGTCCGGCGCAGGACGCTGACGGTGACGTCCTCCTCCAGGCGCTGCAACTTGAGGTCGAGGCGGCTCCCTCCGAGCTTCAGGTTGAAGATCGAGATGCCGTCGAGGAAGGGCGGCAGGATCGGGTTGCGGAAGCGGACGCGGTTGCGGGCGTGGTCGATCTCCAGGCCGAGGCAGGCCGCCAGGAAGGCGAAGGGCGCGGCCGCCGCCCAGGCCTGCGGGCTGCAGGCCACGGGATAGGAGACCGGGCCGCGCTGGCGGCGGCGCATGAAGCCGCAGAACAGCTCCGGCAGGCGCTTCTGGTCCTGGTAGAGCGAGGTCTCGAACATGCCCTGGAAGATGCGCGCGGCCTCGGGCTTGAGGTCGTAGCGGGCGAGGCCCATCGCGATCATCGCGTTGTCGTGCGGCCAGATCGAGCCGTTGTGGTAGGACATCGGGTTGTAGCGCGCCTCGCCGCGGGCGATCGTGCGCACGCCCCAGCCGTTGAACCCGTCCTTCGAGAGCAGCTGCTCGGCGACCTTGGCCGCGCGCTCCGGCAGCGCGATGCCGGTGAACAGGGCGTGTCCGGCATTGGACGAGCGCACGGCGCATTGCTTCTTGGCCCCGTCGAGGGCGAGCGCGTAGGTGCCGAGTTCCTCGTTCCAGAAGGCCGCGTCGAACGCCTCGCGCAGCTCCCGCGCCTCGTGGGTGAGCCGCTCGGCCAGGGCGTCGTGGCCGAGCATGGCGGCGAGCTTGGCCATGCCGTTCTTGGCGGCGTAGACGTAGCCCTGCACCTCGCAGAGGGCGATCGGACCCTTCGCGAGCTGCCCGTCGGCGTGGAAGATCGAATCGTGGCTGTCCTTCCAGCCCTGGTTCTCCAGGCCCTTGTCGGTGTCGCGGGCATATTCCACGAAGCCGTCGCCGTCGCGGTCGCCGTACTCGTTCATCCAGGCGAGGGCGAGTTCGAGGGCCGGCCAGATCCGCGCGATGGTCTCGCGGTCGCCGGTGACGGCGTAGTATTCCCAGGCCAGCATCACGAAGAGCGGCGTGCCGTCGATCGTGCCGTAATAGTGCCGGAACGGCACCTCGCCGAGCATCGCCATCTCGCCGCGGCGCGTCTCGTGCAGCACCTTGCCGGGCTGCGCGTCGGCGGCCGGGTCGACCGCCTTGGCCTGGGTCGAGGCGAGGTAGCGCAGCACGCCCTTGGCGAAGTTCGGGTCGATCCACAGGGCCATCATCGCGGTGATGATGCCGTCACGGCCGAACACGGTGGAGTACCAGGGGATGCCGGCGAAGGGGTAGATGCCCTCAGGCGTGCGGCTCGCCAGCATGTAGAGGTCGGCGGTGGCCCGGCAGGCGCCCTCGTTGAACTGGTCGTTCGAGGAGATGATCGTGGTAATGCCGGCGCAGAGCGCGCGCAGGTCGCGCCGGGCGTCCCGGTAGGCGCGGGCGAAGATGGTGCCCTCGTAGAGCCCCTTCGGGTGGGGCGCGCCGCCGCCGCTCCCGGCCGCGAGCGAGAGCTTGGCCGCCGCGTCCTCGCCGACCTGCTCGGCGCTCGGCGCGGTGATGAAGGCCCGGTGCGATTCGAACACCACCCGCACGAAGAGCGAGGCGCGGCCGCCCGGCGGCAACGAGACCTCGAACACGGCCCGGCCGGGCTCCAGCTCCTTCGGCTTTGGCCCGAAATGCAGGGAGGTCGTGCGCACGATCTCGTCGAGGCCGACATAGCGGAACTGCACCTCGCTCTCGCTCGCCACCTGCACGGCCCGGCGCCCGCGCCGCGGACGGTCGGTGCCGCGCACCTCGAACAGGTCGCGGTAATCGGCGTCGAAGGCGAAGGCGATCCGCAGGGTCCGGTGGCGCGAATCGTAGGAGCGCAGGCCGATCCGATCGTAGCAGGCGCCCTTGAACAGGAACTTGGTGCGCTCGATGGCGATCACCTCACGCGGGATCGTGGTCTCGTCATGCGCGTCGAGGCGGATGTCGGGCGTCGTCATGTCGACGCTCAGCGCCCCGTTGTCATCCTGCATCACCGAGGAGAGCATCAGCGGGCGCTGGCCCTCCACCGTGAATTCCAGGCGCGAGAGGTAGCGCGTGTCCTGGAAGTAGAGCCCCTCCGGCCCCGGCTGCACGCCGATATCGCCGTAGGAATCGAGGACGCCGAACGACTCGCCGTACTTGAGGGAGCGCAGCGGCCGCTCGGTGAGCGAGGTCTGCGCCTCGATATGGTAGGGGGGCAGGACCTCGTCGGCATCCTGGAAGCCGCGCAGAGCCGCCTTCACCGTGTTCTGCACCTTCGCCGCAACGCTCTCCGCCATGCTTCAGCTCTCCGGTCCGGGTGTGTCGGGCTTCACGATCGGTGGCCGGGCCACGAATCGACAGGGCCGCCGCATCGCGCGATGCGGCGGCCCTTGTGACCGTCTGAGTTAGGCGCTTGTGGGACGCCCGCCAGGGTGTCCCGCCCGATCAGTACCGGTGCCGGCTCAGGCCGGCATGGCGGCGACCGAGATCGGGGGACGCGCCGAGCCGTTCATGTCGCCGTAATGCGGCGCGAAGGGCGCGGCCTTCTGCAGCTTGATGACCTCGCCCTGGCGCGAGATCAGGTCCTCGTAGGCGGCGACGTACTTCTTCACCATGCACTCGGCGGTGAAGGCGGTCTCGAAGTGGCGGCGCACGCCAGCGCGGCTCATCGTCTTGACCTTGTCCACCGCGGCCACGGCCTCGTCCATCGAGTCGCAGAGCACGCCGCCGACGCCGTCCTTGATCACCTCGGGGACCGAGCCGTTGCGGAAGGCGATCACCGGGGTTCCGGCCGACATCGCCTCGATCATGACCAGGCCGAAGGGCTCCGGCCAGTCGATCGGGAAGGCGAGCGCGAGCGCGTTGCCGAGGAAGTCCTTCTTCTGCTCCTCGTTGATCTCGCCGATATACTCGATCAGCGGGTGGTGGATCATCGGCTCGATGACCTCGTCCCAGTACTCCTGGTCCGCCTTGTCGACCTTGGCGGCGATCTTCAGCGGCACGCCGGAGCGCTTGGCCATCTCGATCGCGCGGTCGGGCCGCTTCTCGGGCGAGATGCGGCCGAGGAAGGCGAGGTAGCCGCCCTTCGACTCGGGGTAGAACGGGCAGTTCTCCGCCGGCAGGCCGTGATGGATCGTCGACAGCCAGTTCGAGTTCGAGGGCATGGGCAGGCGCTGGTTGTCGGAGATCGACACCAGGGGCATGCCCGTGAAGGTCTTGTAGACCGGCATGAAGTCCGGAACGTCGAGGCGGCCGTGCATCGTGGTGACGCACTTGTAATAGAGGTCCTCGAACATCGGGTACTGAAGCAGGTCGATGTGGAAGTGCAGGATGTCGAACTCGTGCGCCCTGCGATGGACCTGATGCAGCATCGCGAGATGGCTCGCGGTATGGTCGCGGTAGCCGAGCAGGCGCAGGCCCTCCGGCGTGCAGGCCGCAAGCTTGGCGCTCGTCTGGGAATCGCCGCTGGCGAACAGGGTCACGTCGTGGCCCTGACGGACGAGTTCTTCGGTGATCCAGCTAACGACGCGCTCGGTGCCGCCGTAGAACTTCGGAGGAACAGCCTCCGAAAGCGGGGCAATCTGGGCAATGCGCACGAAAGTGTCTCCTGTGAAGGCCGGAATTGCGGGGATCTAACCCGATCGGGCCTGAGTGGGACATGAACGAAACGGACGGCCAAGGTTTATGGTTCCTGGGACCCGCCACGGTCACGCGCGATTTGTGCAACGCGCAAACCGGTCCCCGATTTCCACGCCCGGGCGGTGATTCGTGCGCCCTTCCCGCGCCGCGGGAGCCGGCCTTGGAAGCGGGCCGAGCACCGCCGGGTGCTCCCATTGATGCGGCGTCTCGTTTCTGTCATAAGCCGCCCCGCGTCGAACCGACCGGCCGTAGGGCTGCCGTGGCGGTTCGTGCTGCTCCTCATGAAGCATCAGGGCGCGTGGTTCCGGTCTCCCGGCCGGAAGCGTTCGCGCCATCGGAGAGCCAAATGCCCAAGCTGAAGACGAAGTCGGGCGCTAAGAAGCGCTTCAAGATCACCGGGACCGGCAAGGTCCTCTACGCCCAGGCCGGCAAGCGCCACGGGATGATCAAGCGGACGACGAAGCAGATCCGCAACCTGCGCGGCACCACGACCCTCTTCGAGGGCGATGCCGCCAACGTGAAGAAGTACTTCCTGCCGAACCAGCGGTAAGTCCTTCATCCTGAAGCGTATCTGATTTCTAGAATTCCAGGAGAGATCCCATGGCCCGCGTCAAGCGCGGCGTGACGAGTCACGCGAAGCACAAGAAGGTCCTGAAGGCGGCGAAGGGCTATTACGGCCGTCGCAAGAACACCATCCGCATCGCCAAGCAGGCGGTCGAGAAGGGCATGCAGTATGCCTACCGCGACCGCAAGAACAAGAAGCGCACCTTCCGCGCCCTCTGGATCCAGCGCCTCAACGCCGCGGTCCGCGAGCACGGCCTGACCTATTCGCGCTTCATCGACGGCCTCGCGAAGTCGGGCATCGTCGTCGACCGCAAGGCTCTGTCGGAGCTCGCCATCCACGAGCCGGCGAGCTTCGCCGCCGTCGTCGAGAAGGCCAAGGCCGCCCTCCCGAAGGCCGCCTGAGCGCGACCCGGCATCCTGCGATGCTGCGAAAGGCGCGGCGCTCCTCGTGAGCGCCGCGCCTTTGCCGTTTCCGGCGCCCTGAAATGCGGCGATGCGGGCGCCTCGTCGTTTGCGCGCTTGCGTGAAACCGAGCAAACGCGCAAACGCCTCCGCACCAGCACGACCAGCGGCGACATGACGACCGGCGACATGGCAACGACCGACCTCGACACCCTCGAACGCGATCTCCTGGCCCAGGTCGAATCCGCCTCCGACGAAGCGGCGCTCGAGGCCGTGCGCGTCGCGGCGCTCGGCAAGAAGGGCAGCGTCTCGGACCTCCTGAAGACGCTGGGCGCCATGACGCCCGACGAGCGCAAGACCCGCGGCCCGCAGATCAACGGGCTGCGAGACCGCGTTCAGGGCGCGCTCGCCGGCCGCCGCGAGGCGCTGGCCGAGGCCGCTCTGGAGACGCGCCTCGCGGCCGAGCGGATCGACGTGACGCTCCCCTTGCGCGAGGCGCCGGAATCGCGCGGGCGCATCCACCCGATCTCCCAGGTGGTGGACGAGATCACCGCGATCTTCGCCGATATGGGCTTCGCGGTGGCCGAGGGGCCGGACATCGAGACGGACGAGCTGAACTTCACCGCGCTCAACTTCCCGCCCGGCCATCCTGCGCGCGAGATGCACGACACCTTCTTCCTCGCGCCCGACGCGCAGGGGAAGCGCAAGGTGCTGCGCACGCACACCTCGCCGGTCCAGATCCGCACCATGCGCGCGCAGCAGCCGCCGATCCGGGTGATCATCCCGGGGCGGACCTACCGGCACGATTCCGACCAGACCCACACGCCGATGTTCCACCAGTGCGAGGGGCTGGTGATCGATTCCGCGGCCAACATCGCGAACCTGAAATGGGTGCTGGAGGAGTTCTGCCGCGCCTTCTTCGAGGTGGACGCGGTGAAGATGCGCTTCCGGCCCTCGTTCTTCCCCTTCACCGAGCCGTCGGCCGAGGTCGACATCCAGTGCGCCCGCAAGGGCGGCGAAATCCGCTTCGGCGAGGGCACGGACTGGCTGGAGATCCTCGGCTGCGGCATGGTCCACCCGAACGTGCTGCGCAATTGCGGGCTCGATCCGGACCAGGTGCAGGGCTTCGCCTTCGGCGTCGGCCTCGACCGCATCGCCATGCTCAAATACGGCATGCCGGACCTGCGCCCCTTCTTCGAGGCGGATATGCGCTGGCTCGACCATTACGGCTTCCGCCCGCTCGACGTGCCGAGCCTGGTCGCCGGGCTGACCGCCTGATCCCTGCGGCGGCCGCGGGCCGCCATCCGCGCATCCTGCCCGGCGCGCCGGCCCGACCGGTGCCTGCCGAGGGACCTATCCGATGAAGTTCACCCTCTCCTGGCTCAAGGACCACCTCGACACCACGGCCTCCCTCGACGAGATCGCCGAGACGCTGACGCGCATCGGCCTCGAGGTGGAGGGCATCGAGGACAAGGCCGCCGCCCTGAAGCCCTATGTCGTGGCCCGGGTGCTCACCGCCGAGCAGCACCCGAACGCCGACCGGCTGCGGGTCTGCACCGTCGATTCCGGCGACGGGCAGCCGCTGCAGGTGGTCTGCGGCGCGCCGAACGCCCGAGCGGGCATGATCTCGGTCTTCGCGCCGCCGGGCACCTACGTGCCGGGCAAGAACATCACCCTCTCGGTCGGCACCATCCGCGGCGTCGAGAGCCGGGGCATGCTCTGCTCGGGCGCCGAGCTCGGCCTCGGCGACGACCATGACGGTATCCTCGACCTGCCCGCGGATGCCCCCGTCGGCACGCCCTACGCGCTCTATGCCGGGCTCGACGATCCGGTCATCGAGATCAACCTGACCCCGAACCGGCCGGACTGCACCGCCGTGTCGGGCATCGCTCGCGACCTCGCGGCGGCCGGCCTTGGCAGTCTGAAGCGCGAGCCGCAACCGCCGCTGCGGGGCGAGGGCCCCTGCCCCGTCGGCGTGACCCTCGATTTCGACCCGAACCATCGCGACCTCGCCCCGCTCTTCGCGCTCCGTCTGGTGCGCGGCGTGCGCAACGGGCCCTCGCCCGACTGGATGCAGGCGCGGCTGCGGGCGATCGGCCTGCGCCCGATCAACGCGCTCGTCGACATCACCAACTACATGACCTTCGATCGCGGCCGGCCGCTCCACGTCTTCGACGCGGCCAAGGTGCGGGGCGACCTCTCGGTGCGCCTCGCCCGCCCGGATGAGCGCCTGAAGGCGCTCGATGGCCGCGAGCACGCGCTCACGGGCGAGATGGTGGTGATCGCCGACCAGCAGGGCGTCGAGTCGATCGCCGGCATCATCGGCGGCGAGGCCTCGGGCTGCGACGAGGCCACCACCGACGTGCTGATCGAATCGGCGCTCTGGAACCCGCAGAACATCGCCCAGACCGGGCGGCGCCTCGGCGTGGTGACGGATGCGCGCTACCGCTTCGAGCGCGGCGTCGATCCGGCCTCGACGCTGCCCGGGCTCGACATCGCGACACGCCTCGTCGTCGAGATCTGCGGCGGCAGCCCGACCGAGGCCGTGATCGCGGGCGAGCTGCCCGAGACCGAGCACGTCATCGACTTCCCCTGGACCGAGGTGCGCCGGCTCGCCGGCATCGACCTGCCGCGGCCGGAGATGAGGGTCATCCTCGAATCCCTCGGCTTCCACGTGGCCGGCTCGGGCGACCGGGTGAAGGTGCTCACCCCCTCCTGGCGCCCGGACGTCGAGGGGAAGGCCGATCTCGTCGAGGAGATCGTGCGCATCGCCGGCCTCGACCGGATCGAGGCGAAGCCCCTGCCCCGGCCCGGCAACGTGGCGAAGTCCGTGCTCACGCCCCTGCAGAAGCGCACCCGCCTCGCCCGCCGGGCGCTCGCGAGCCGCGGCCTGATGGAGGCGGTGACGTGGTCCTTCATCCCGCATGCCGATGCCGAGCTGTTCGGCGGCGGCGGGGCGGATCTGGTCCTCGCCAACCCGATCGCCTCCGACCTCTCGGACATGCGCCCGAGCCTCGTGCCGGGCCTCGCCCGTGCCGCCCAGCGCAACGCCGACCGCGGCTATCCGGACGCCGCCCTGTTCGAGGTCGGCCAGTGCTTCGGCAGCGACGAGCCCGAGGGCCAGTCCCTGCGCGCCGCCGCCCTGCGCCGCGGCAGCGCGGGCTTCGCCGGGGCCGGCCGGCACTGGGACGGCACGGCCGCGACGGTGGACGCCTTCCAGGCCAAGGCCGACGCGCTCGCCCTGCTGGCGAGCCTCGGCGTGCCGAGCGGCGGCCTTCAGGTGGTGGCCGGCGGCCCGGCCTGGCTGCATCCCGGCCGGTCCGGCACGCTCCAGTTCGGGCCGAAGAACCAGGTCGGCTTCTTCGGCGAGATCCATCCGCGGGTGATGAAGGCCCTCGACCTCAAGGGCACGCTCGTCGCCTTCGAGATCGATCTCGGCGCCCTGCCCCTGCCGAAGCAGAAGGCGACCAAGACCAAGCCCGTGCTGGCGCTCTCCGACTTCCAGCCGCTCTCGCGCGACTTCGCCTTCGTGGTCGGCCGCGACGTGCCGGCGGGCGAGATCGTGCGGGCGGCGCAAGGTGCGGAGCGCAAGCTCGTCGCAGGCATCGACGTGTTCGACATCTACGAGGGCACCGGCATCCCCGAGGGCCAGAAGTCGGTGGCGATCGCGGTGCGGCTCCAGCCGGTGGAGCGCACGCTCACCGATGCGGAGATCGAGGCGGTGAGCCAGAAGATCGTCGCCGAGGTCGCGCGCAAGACCGGCGCCACCCTGCGGGCCTGACCGGATCCGCCCCGCCCGCCACAAGCGGACGGGGCGCCCGGCTCCCCCGTATCGCATGGCCTTGCGCCGAACCGGCCAGCTGAGGAGCGGAGCATGGACGACGCCGCCTTGATCGCGGAGCTTTCGGGCTCCCTCCATCTGCCGAAGGTCGCCCTGCGCAAGGCGCTGGAGCGGCCGGAGCTGCTCGCGCCGGAAACCCTGCGGCTCCTCGAGAAGGCCGCCTCCGGCGCCGAGCTGGAGGAAGCCGAATCCAGCCTGATGTTCTGGGGCCTGCACGTGCTGGCCCATGCGCGGGACGGGCGCGCCCTGCCCCCGCTCCTGCGCCTGCTGCGCCAGGACGGCGACACGGTCGACGCCCATCTCGGCGACGCCGTCACCACGACGCTGGCCAAGGTGGTGGCGAGCCTGTTCGACGGGGAGCCCGAGCCGATCTTCGCGCTCATCCTCGACAGCACGGTGGACGACTTCGTCCGCCAAGCGCTGTTCTCGGCCTGCATCACCCTCTGCCATACCGGCCGGATCCCGCGGGAGGCCGTGCACGCCCTGCTCGTGCGCTTCGACGAGGCTTCCGCCGCCGTCGAGGAGGCGTCGGCCTGGATCGGCTGGGAGGAGACGATCGCGCAGCTCGGCTTCCGCGATCTCGTGCCCCGGGTCGAGGCCGCACGGCGCGACGGGCGCATCACCGACGAGTTCAGCGACTTCGCCTGGTTCAAGGAGGCCCTGCGCAAGGCGGAGGCGCGCCCGGACGACCTGCGCCGCTTCGACCGCTGGAGCTATGGCACCCTCGACGATCCGGTCGAGGACCTCGCCTGGACGGCGGAGGGGGCGGGGTCGCCGCAGCGCAACCCCTACAAGGATGTCGGCCGCAACGATCCCTGCCCCTGCGGCAGCGGCAAGAAGTTCAAGAAGTGCTGCCTGTCGAAGGTCGAGGCCGACCTATAGCATCGGCAGCGTGCGCGGGCGCGGCCCGCGCGGGAAATGCGCGTCGATCATCGCGATCTCGGCGGCGTTCAGGACGAGGTCGGCGGCGCCGGCATTCTCGATCGCCCGGGCGGCGCGCACCGTCTTCGGCACGGTGAAGGTGTTGTCGAGCCGCGTGAGGAAGGCCAGGGCCACGGCGTAGGGCGTGGTGCCGTGGGCGCGGGCGATGCTCGCGAGCACGCCGCCGCCTGCGCTCGACGGATCCGGGAACTCGCCGCTCCCGAAGGGCGAGTAGCCGACCAGCGCGACGCCGTGCTGCGCGCACCAGGGGATGACGGCGTGCTCGATCGCCCGCTCGCCGAGGTGGTAGAGCACCTGGTTGCAGGCGATGCGGTAGGGGCCGGCGATCCGCAGCGCGGCCTCAAGGTCGTCCACGTCGAAGTTGCTGAGGCCCCAGGACAGGATCTTGCCGTCGTGGCGCAGGTCCTCGAACCCGGCGATCGTCTCCTCCAGGGGATGGTGGCCCGGCCAGTGCAGCAGGTAGCAGTCGAGCCGGTCGGTGCCGAGGCGCTTCAGGGACTGTTCGCAGGCGCGCACGACCCCGCGCCGCGTGGCGTTGCCCGGCACCACCTTCGAGACGAGGAAGACCTCCTCGCGGAGGCCCTGGACGGCCTCGCAGACGATGGCCTCGCCGTCGTCGTACATCTCGGCCGTATCGATATGCGTCATCCCCGCATCGACGCCGGCGCGCAAAGCCCGCACCGCGGCGGAGCGCTCCGCCGAGTCGATGCGCCACGTGCCCTGGCCGATCACGGGCACCCGCACCCCCGTCGAGCCGAAGCTTCTGGCGTACATGCGGCGCTCCCTCTCGTGCCACCCGCTGTCCGGACGCGTCGGCGGCCCTGTCTTGCACACCCGGCAGAGTCCAACCTGTGGTTGTCATGCTTGGGGCGGGCGCGTCGCATCCGCGTAGACCGCCTTATTCACGCCATCAACGGGGAATGAGCAATGGGTCGGTCCCGTCGCCAGTGGTAGACTTTCGGCCAGGATGTCGCCTTTCGGGCGGCCAGGCCTCGCCGTCCCTGCGGACGCGGACCGAAGGGGGGCACGGATGCTGCCGCAGCATCGCTGGTTCTGGATTTTCATCCTGCTCGCCACGGCGGGAGCCGGCGTCGTCTACAACTTCATCTTCGCCGCGGGCATCTCACCGCTGGCCGGGCTCGCCTATGGCCTGTGCATGGGCGGCACGGCGCTCGCCTTCGACCGCGGCCTGATCCTGGCGGGCCTCCAGGCGCATATCCGCCGCCTGCCGGCCGTCCTGTTCGTGCCGGCGGCCGAGCTTGCCTACGTCGCGATGATCGTGCTCGGCAACGCCCTCGGCGGCCTCGTGGTCTGGACCTTCGGGCTGACCGGCGATCCGCTCAACGAGGCGGTGCGGATGACGCCGCGGGTGCTCACCTACGCGCTCGCCGTCTCGGCTCTTCTCGTCTTCGTGATCCGCATGCGCGACCTGATCGGGGCCGAGGTCTTCGTGAACCTCTTGGTCGGCCGCTACCACCGGCCGGTGGAGGAGGAGCGGATCTTCCTGTTCCTCGACGTGGTCGGCTCCACCGCCTTCGCCGAGACCCATGGGGACCTGCGCGCCCAGGAATATCTGAGCGCCGTCTTCGCGGCGCTTGCCGAGCCCGTGCGACGCAACCTCGGCTCGACCGACGACTATATCGGCGACCTCGCCATGATCACCTGGCCGATGAGCCGGGGATTGCCCGACGCACGCTGCGTCGCCTGCGTCTTCGACGTGCTCGACAAGATCGAGGCGGAGGCCGAGAGCTGGGTCGCGCGCTTCGGCACGGTGCCGCGCCTGCGCGCCGCGTTGCACGGCGGCTCGGTGGTCACGGCCGAGGTCGGCGTGGACCGGCACAAGATCGCCTATTTCGGGGATGCGGTGAACGTCACCTCGCGGATCGAGGCCCTGTGCCGCCCGCTCGGCGCGAGCATCCTGATCTCGCAGGACCTGCTCGACCGCCTGCCGAGCCTGCCCCCCGGCATCCAGGCCCGCTCCCTCGGGGCGCACGCCCTGCGCGGGCGCGATCAGCCGCTCTCGATCGCGACCCTGGAACGAGCGGTGGTGGAGACGGAGACGGTCCAGCCCCTGCGCCGGTCGATGCGGGTCGTGGGACGCCGCCGGTGAGGGGCGACGGCGCGCTCCGCGCTCTGCGCGGCGCCCTGCAATTCGGATTCCCGCTCGCCGGACTGATCGTGATCGGCCACGCGGTGATCATCTCGATCGGCGGGGATATCGAGCGCTGGCAATTCGCCCTCGGCGTCCTGCTCATCCTGCTCGGCTTCAGCGCCCGGCTGATCCCGGTAGCGCGCGGGCCCTGAGGGGCGCCCTCAGCGCGCGATCAGCGCCTTGAGGGCCTCGTTGATCCGGTCCTGCCAGCCGGGACCGTCCTTCTGGAAATGCTCCAGTACGGCGCTGTCGATGCGCAGCGTCACGCTCTCGCGCGCGCCCGGCGCAGCCGGGGCCGCGGGTGCCGCCGGCCCCTCCGGACGGCGCGCGGTGGCCGCCCGAAAAGCGGCCTCCGCGGCCTTGCGCGGGTCGGAGGTTCTGCGGCCTCGCATGTCGGACACGATCGTCAGCCCTTCTTCGCCGCGGCCTTGCGGGTGCCCTTGCGAGCAGCTGGCGGCGCAGCCGCCTTGGCCTGCGCATCCGCAGCCTCCTTCGCGAGACGCAGAGCCCGCAAGCGCACCGTCCGCTCGTCGACGGCCTTGATCGCGGCCAGGTGCTCGGCCATCGCCTGCGCGCCCTCGCGGGCCATGCGCTCGGCACGTTCCGCCCGCTCGGCGCGGTTCTCCGCCTTCGCCTTGGCCTGCGCCTCGGAATCCTGGACCTCGTCGTCGATCTCGGTCTCGGTCTCGATCTGCTGGCTCATCCTGTCCCTTTCTGGCCTGACCGCCCGCGCGCTCGATGGCGCGCGACGGCTTCGGCTGATGCAGGTGCGGCCCTGTGGAGGGGAGTGAATCACGGGCCGACGTTCCGACCCGACGAGCGGCCGCGAAGGACTTTCGGCGGGCACGGCACACAATATGTAGGGTGCCGCGGCGAAACTGCCAGAGTTTGACCCGAATTTCCCGCCCCGCTTCCGGCCGGGACAACCGCTAGTCGCAGGATTTTTAGCTCTCACAACGTCCTGTGATCGCGCCGGAATCGCGGATCATCAGAATTCCACCGGCCCCGCGACTCGGATGCGGGGCCGGTCCTGCTTAGCGCGAGACGGTGAAGCGCAGCGGGATCGTGATGGCGAGGCTCGACACGGTGACGCCTGCCGGCGCCGCCGGCATGCCGCCGCGCACGGCCGCGAGGGCGGCGCTGTCGATCTGGCCGACGCCGCTGCTGCTGGCGAGGCCGGCGCTGGTGACCTGACCCGAGCGCGTGACGGTGAAGCGGACCGAGGCGACGCCGCCCGCCGTTCCGACCGCGGCGTTGCGGTTCATCCGGCCGTGGATCGCCGCGCTGATCGCCCCCTGCCATTGCCGCATCGCCGAGGGGTCGTTGCCCGCCGCCGCGCGGCCGCTGGCGTTCTCGCGGGAGGAAGCGGCGGAGCTGCGCTCGGCGCCCTGCGCGGCGCGGGCCTGGCGGGCCCTCGCCTCGCGCTCGGCCTTGAGCTTGGCCTCCTTCGCCTCCCGGGCCGCCTCGCGGCGCTCCTCGACGATCTCCTCGCGGCGCTTGGCCTCGCGGATGGCCTTGAGCTTCGCCTCGCGCTCCGCCTTCAGCTTGGCGAGGTCGGGCTTGGGCTTCTCGGGCTCGACGGGTTTGGGCTGCTCGGCCACCACGGGCGGCGGCGGGGGCGCCAGCGGCTCCGCCTCCGGCGCGGTCGAGGTGATGACCTGGCTCTCGGGCTCGGCGGGCAGCGCCTCGGTCGGCGCCTCGGTCATCGCCTGAGTCTCGGGCGGCCGCTCGGCCGGCACCTCCTCGGGCTTGACCTCGGCCACCTCCGGCGGCGGCGGGGGCTGCGTCGCCTCCTCCACCGGCTTCTCGACCGGCTGGGTCTCGGGCGGCGTCTCCACGCTCGCCTGCTGCTCGCTCTGCGTCTGGGTCGGCGCCTCGGTCATCAGCGGCGCGAGGTCCACCGTCACCTGCTGCTCGCCCGGGGGCGTCGGCGGCGTCAGGCGGAGATAGGCGATTCCGATCAGGCCGAGGCCGTGGAGCGCGAGGGCGACGAGGAAGGCCGCGGCGAGGCCGGAGGGCCGGTTCTTCGGAGCCTCCGGCATCGGGCCGGCGAGGCTCGGTCCTGCGGGCATGGGGGTCGCGCTCATCGGATCAGCGGGCCGCCCCGTCGGAGGCCGGAGCCGGCGCAGCGCCGGAGGGGGCCGCGGCCGGCGCCGGGCCGCCGGGGGACTGCGCGATCAGCGAGACCTTGCTGAACCCGGCCTGGCCGACGAGGCCCATCACCTCCATCACCTTGCCATAGGAGACGTCGCGGTCGCCGCGCACCAGCACGACCTGATCCTTGTTCTCGGCCGCCATCTCGCGCAGGCGCGGCACGAGACTCTCCAGGGTGAAGATCTCCTTGGCGATCGAGGGCTGGCCCTCCTTGTCGACGGTGACCTCCAGCGGCTTCTTCGACTGCGCCACCTTGGCTGCGGCGGTCTTGGGCAACTGCACCGGCACGCCCGTCGTCATCAGCGGCGCCGCCACCATGAAGATGATCAGCAGCACGAGCATCACGTCCACCATCGGGGTGACGTTGATCTCCGACATCGGGGTCGCGTCGAGGCCGTCCTCGTCGTCGCCCCCGCCCGTGCGGATCGAACCCATCGCCATCGGAAACATCCTCCGGGCCGGCGCCGCCCGCGCGGACGCCGCATCAAACCATCGAAACGAAATGCGAGGTGGCGCCCGGGCCTTTCGGGACGGGCGCCGGAGCGCGCCCCTACTCGGCGGCGGCGCGGCGCTGCACGCCGCGGTCGCGGGCGAGGCGGTTGCCGAGGACGCCGATGCAGGAGACGAAGGCGCTCTGGACCCGGGCCACGTCGCCGGTGAGCTTGTTGTAGGCCATCACCGCCGGGATCGCGACGACGAGGCCGATCGCGGTGGCGAACAGGGCCTCGGCGATGCCGGGCGCCACGACCGCGAGCGAGGTGTCCTGGCTCTTCGCGATCGACGAGAACGAGTTCATGATGCCCCAGACCGTGCCGAACAGGCCGATGAACGGGGCGGTCGAGCCGGAGGTGGCGAGGAGCGCGAGGCCGCCCTGAAGACGCTTCACCTCCAGGCCGAGGGCGGCGCGCATGGCGCGCTCGATGCGGTCGCGGCGCTCGGCGCGGGTCTCGCTCTGGTCCTGGTCGCGCCAAGCCTCGACGCCGGCCTGGACGACGCGGCCGGAGATGCCCTTCTGCTCGCCGTCGAGGTTGCCGCCGGAGCGCACCAGCGCTTCGAAGGCCTTGGCCTGACGCTTGGCCGCGGCCAGGCGCACCATCTTCTCGAACACCACGGTCCAGCAGGCGATCGAGGCGACCACGAGCAGGAGCATCACGCCCTTCACGATCGGATCGGCCTGCAGGAACAGGCCGATGAACGACAGATCGTGCGCGGCAGCGATCGGGGCGGAATTCTCCATCACGGGCTCCTCAAATCATGATCCGGTGCGGCAACGGCCGCGTGCCGCCCGGAGGCGGGGCTGCCTCCGGCCGGTCCGTCGGGTTCGGTCCGGCCGCCCCCCGGAGGGCGACGGCGCATCTCGGTCAGCGGTCGAAGGGAACGCCGGCCTTGGTCTCTGTTTCGGTCCGCTCCAGGCAGGCGTCGCGGCCGCCGGCATCGCCCTCGCAGGCGAGCACGTCGTTGAGCAGCACGCGGCCGATCTTGGGGCAGCCGATGCCTGAGAACTCGAAGATCTTCACCGTGGTCTTGCGCGCCGGCAGGGGGCCGAGTTCGACCGCGACCCGCTTCTGCGCCACGCCCTCGGTGTCGAAGGCGAAGAGATCCACCTTGTAGGATTTCAGCGCACCACCCCGGCCGTTATCGACCAGCAAGGTGACGCGGCAGGCCTCGCCCGCGGGCTCGAGGCGGTTGAGCTGCAGCTTCAGCGGCGCCTTGTCGGCGGATGCGGCCTCCTGCGCGGCGGCAGCTCCCCCGAAGGCGAGGCACGCCGTGGCGGCGAGGGCCGCGCGCCCGAGCCGGATCCGCCCGAAGGCTCCTGAGAACACCCGTCCCGTCACCGTCCGTCCTCTCCCCGCTCGATCCGTCATCGCGCTTCAGAATCCCGTTCAGCCTCAGTGCAACCGCCCGCCCGCCGGACGGACAGCCTCGCCGCCGCCGAGCCGCTCGGCCGCGGCATCGATCGCCGCGACGGCGGCGCGCACCGCGGCCACGAGGCGCGGCGCGGAGTCGCGGCCGGTGATCGCCGCAGCCTCCTGCGCCACCTCGTCCCAGAGGCAGCGCCGGCCGCGGCCGAGCAGGCCGACCAGCGCGCATTCGTGCCCCGTCACCCGGCAGCAGGTCGCCGGCATGAAGGACCAGTCGCGGTCGCGCTCCGCCCGCAGCGCCCGCACGATGCCGACCGCGCAGGCCACGAGGCGGCCGCCATCCTCGACGCCGAGCAGCCGCTCCGCCCCGTCGAAGGCCGCGTCCCAGCAGGCCACGTCGCTCGTCATGTAGCCGGCGGCCACGAAGCGGACCACCGACAGGGCGAGGACGTCGGCATCGTCCCCGCAGACATCCGTCACCCGCGGCATGGGGCTCTGGCTCGGCGGGATCGACGACGCGGTCATGGGACCTCCGGTCCGGCAGGTGACCCTCAGGCCGCCGGCCACGGGCGAAGAATGCCTGCGGCGATATCCGAGGTCGGCCCCCCGGATCAAGGCTTGCCGAGAAAATCAGAGCAGTTCCAAACTGTTACCGAAGTGGGGCGAATGGTCGAACGACGAAGTCCAGCAGTATTGGTGTGGATTTGCCGTTTTCTCCCGGCACGATCTGCCGATTCATCCCAACCCGCCCCATCCCGATTCCGGCCGCCCGAACCGGCGCGTCGCTGTGCAGGGGTAGTGCGGGTAGGCCTCCCGTCCCTTGATGAGGGTGGCGCAGCCGCCATATCCTGCCCGTCCCGGTCCGCGGCCGGGTGGAGCGCTGCACGCGCGGGCTCCAGTGCGACGAGGTGCCCATCGGACCCGGAGACCGGCTCCGGAGCCACGGGGCCTCGCTGGAAGGCTAGGCCACGATGACCCGTCCCTCACCGTTCGGACACCCGTTCCTGCTCGGCTTCGACGAGATCGAGCAGGCCCTCGACCGGGTCTCCAAGGCCGCCAACGACGGCTATCCGCCCTACAATATCGAGCGCGTGCCGCGCACCGAGAACGAGCCGGAGCGCCTGCGCATCACCCTCGCGGTGGCGGGCTTCACCCGCGACCAGCTCGACGTGATGCTGGAGGAGAATCAGCTGGTCGTGCGCGGTCGGCAGGTGGAGGACCGCGAGCGGCACTACCTGCACCGCGGCATCGCGGCGCGGCAGTTCCAGCGCGCCTTCCTGCTCGCCGACGGGATGGAGGTGCTCGGCGCCGACCTCTCGAACGGGCTGCTCTCGATCGACCTCGTCCGGCCGGAGCCCGAGCGCGTGGTGCGCAAGATCGCGATCGCCGCGCGCGATTGATTACGGGGCGAGGGGTTCCCAGATAGGTGTCAAGCCCCGCGGTCGCTCCGGGACCTCCGGGGCGAAACGCTCTGCCTTGAAGGAGGGCACGCGCTATGACCGACCTGAACGCCTCCCCGCTGACCCCCGCCGATCTCGACCCCGCCCAGTTCAACGCCGCCGATCTCGCGGCGCTCGGCGAGGGTCACATCGCCTATGTGCGCCCGATCCGCTCGGACGAGGTGAAGCGGATGTTCCCGCAGGCCCCGGACCTCACCCCCGGCCTCGATCTCTTCGCCCTGCTCTCGGCCAGCGGCGCGCCGATCCTGCTCGCGGATTCCCGCGAGGTCGTGCTCGCGAACGCCTTCGCGCACGACCTGCAGCCGGTGAGCCTGCACTGAGGCCTTTCCCGACCTCTCCGGTGCCGGCGACGACGGGGCCTTGGCGCCCCGTCGAAGGCGTTCGGCGCCGTCAGCCCATCTCCGCCACCGCCGCCGCGAGCCGCGCAATGTCCTGCGGCCGCGACAGGCGGTGGTCCCCGTCCGCGATCAGGGTGAGCACGGTGCCCTCGGCCGGCAGGCGGTCGAGCAGCTTGAAGGCGTGCGGGTGCGGCACGTCCGGGTCGCGCATGCCTTGCAGGATGTGGACCGGGCAGCCGAGATCGAGCGGCCCCGTGAGCAGCCGGTTGGCGCGCCCGTCCTCGATCAGCCGCATGGTGACCGGGTCGGGCTCGGGCGCATAGGCGCTCTGGCGCATCCAGACCCCGTCGCGCTCCAAGGTGTCGCGCACGGATTGCGGGAACTGCGCCCACATCAGGTCCTCGGTGAAATCGAGGGCGGGGGCGATCAGCACGAGACCGGCCGCAGGGCCGGCGCCCCACGCGAGGCGGTTGCGCGCCGCGAGGCAGGCGACCCAGCCGCCCATCGAGGAGCCGATGAGGACCGGGCGCTCCGGCGCATGGGCCGCGATCACCGCCTCCGCGTCCACCAGCCAGGTCGAGATCGTGCAATCGGCGAAGGCGCCACTCGACTGGCCGTGCCCGGTATAGTCGAAGCGCACGAAGCGCCGCCCGGCCCCGGCCGCCCAATCGTCCAGGGCCGTCGCCTTGGTGGCGCCCATGTCCGAGCGGAAACCGCCGAGCCAGACCACCGGCGGCCCGCTCCCGTCGCGGACCCGGACCGCGATCCGCCGCGCCTCGGTGCCCGTGCCGACCTCGAGGAAGGCGGGGGTGTCGCCGCCATCAGCCATCTCGTTCTCCCGCTTGCGAGCTTCCCGCCCTGAACGCTTCGTCTTCAAGCTCCGTTTACCGGACCGTAAAGCGCGCCCCCGATCCTGAGGCAATGTTCACACGCGTTTTGTCGGACCGCCCTCCGCCCCGTCCGGTGCGCCGCCGATGATCGCGGGGACGCATCCGTTGAACGGCTTCCGCTCCGAGGCCGCGCCGCTCGCCGGGGCCTGCGTGCTCCAGATCATCCCCGAGCTCGAGGCGGGCGGGGCCGAGCGCACCACCGTCGACGTGGCCGAGGGGCTCGCCGCAGCGGGCGCCCGCGCGCTCGTCGCCACCGAGGGCGGCCGGCTCGTGGGCGAGCTCCAGGCCAAGGGCGGAAGCTGGGTTCCGTTCCCGGCCGCCTCGAAGAATCCGCTCGCCATGGCCCTCAATGTCGGGCGCCTCGCGCGGCTGTGCCGCCGCGAGGGCGTGCAGATCATCCATGCCCGCTCGCGCGCGCCGGCCTGGGTGGCGCTCGGCGCCGCGCGCCGCCTGCGCCTGCCCTACGTGACCACCTATCACGGCAGCTATTCCGGCCGCACCGGCGTGAAGGTGCTCTACAACTCGGTCATGGCCCGCGGCGACGTGGTCATCGCCAACTCGCACTACACCGCCGACCTGATCCACCGTCTCCATGCCGAGCAGGCGGGCGACCGGGTCCAGGTGATCCACCGCGGCACCGACCTCGCGACCTTCAGCCCGGTCGCCGTGGGCCCGGCCCGGGTCGAGGCCCTGCGCCGGGCTTGGGGCGTGGCACCCCACCAGCGCGTGGTGCTGCTCGCCGCCCGGCTCACCGCCTGGAAGGGGCACCGCGTGCTGATCGAGGCCGCGGCGCAGATGCGCGACCGCGGGATCGGCGACCTCGCCGTCATCCTGGCGGGCGATCCGCAGGGGCGGGCCGCCTACGAGCGTGAGCTCGACGCGCTGATCGCGGCGCGCAACCTCGGCGGCATCGTGCGTCGGGTCGGCCATTGCACGGACATGCCCGCAGCCTTCCGGGCGGCCTCCGTGGTGGCGGTGCCCTCGATCGAGCCGGAAGCTTTCGGCCGCTCGGCCGTGGAGGCGCAGGCGCTCGGCACGGCGGTGGTGGTCTCCGATCTCGGCGCGGTGCCCGAGACCGTGCTCAGCCCGCCCGACGTGGAGCCCGCCCAGCGTACCGGCTGGCGCGTGCCGGCGGGCGACCCCGCCGCGCTCGCGGGCGCTCTGGCAGAGGCCCTGACCCTCGGTGCCAGCGCGCGCGACGGCTTGGCCCGGCGCGCGCGAGCCCATGTCGAGGCGAACTTCTCGCTGGAGCGCATGGTCGGCGACACGCTCGCCGTCTATGCGAGGCTCCTCAGACGATGAGAAGTGGGCACCGCCTCGGCTTTGCCGGGGATGGATCTTGCGCGAAGGCCTGCGCGTTCTCACATCCGAACGTGTCAATTGGGGAACCATTTGCGAAGATTGCCACCCCGTCATGCGGTGACAGGTTGACTCGTCGAGCGCTTGAGCCAAGGTAGGGCGATCCGGAATATGGCCGGAGCGTTCGGCGGTCGGGGCATTTCCGGATGGATGTCCCCGGATCGCCGTTTCGTCGTTGCACCAGGAGATAGCAGCCATTCGTAGACCTATGAGAGCCATGCCGGCCCCGCAGAAGGACGGGCCGCGCGCCAACCGGGACATTCGCGGCGTCCGCGAAGTGCAGCTCATCGACGATACCGGACAGAACCGGGGCGTCGTCCAGTTCTTCGACGCCCTTCAGATGGCCGAGGAGGCCGGGCTCGATCTCGTCGAGATCGCCCCGAACTCGGCGCCGCCGGTCTGCAAGCTGCTGGATTACGGCCGCTTCCGCTTCAACGAGCAGAAGAAGCAGAACGAGGCGCGCAAGCGTCAGAAGACGGTCGAGGTGAAGGAGATCAAGCTCCGCCCCGGCATCGACAAGCACGACTACGACGTGAAGATGAAGTCGGTGCAGCGCTTCTTCGAGGAGGGCGACAAGGTCAAGGTGACCCTGCGCTTCCGCGGCCGCGAGATGGCCCACCAGGATATCGGCCTGCGCCTCCTCGAGCGCGTGAAGTCCGAGACCGCCGAGATCGCCAAGGTCGAGAGCGAGCCGATGCTCGAAGGCCGGCAGATGATCATGATCCTGGCGCCGCGCTGATTCGGCGGGCTGACAGGTCGATCGCGTTCGCGCCGTCCCCTTCGGGACGGCGCTTTCGTTTGGGCCGTGCCCCGCTTATCTGATCGCCATGGCCCTCGCCCCCGAAGAGATCGAACGCTACGCCCGCCACCTCGTCCTGCGCGAGGTGGGCGGCCCCGGACAGGGCAGGCTGAAGGCGGCGCGCGTCCTCGTGATCGGGGCGGGCGGGCTCGGCGCGCCGCTGATCCAGTACCTCGCCGCGGCCGGCATCGGCACGCTCGGCGTCGTGGACGACGACATCGTCTCGCTCTCCAATTTGCAGCGACAGGTCATCCACGGCACGCCCGATCTCGGCCGGCCGAAGGTCGAGAGCGCCGCCGAGGCCGTGGCCCGGCTCAATCCGCATGTCCGGTTCGTGGCCCATCCCGAGCGCATCACCGCCGAGACGGCCGCCGACCTCGCCGGGCAGTACGACGTGGTCGCCGACGGCTCGGACAATTTCGCGACGCGCTACGCCGTGTCCGATGCCTGCTTCCATGCCAAGCGACCGCTGGTGACGGCCGCGCTCGGCCAGTTCGACGGCTCGCTGACCACGATCCGCGCGCACGAGGCCGGGCCCGACGGGCGCCCGAACCCGACCTATCGCTGCCTGTTCCCGAACCCGCCGCCGCCCGGCAGCGTGCCGCCCTGCGCCGAGGCCGGGGTGCTCGGGGCGCTCGCGGGCGTGATGGGCTCGCTGATGGCGATGGAGGTGATCCGCGCCGTCGCCGGATTCGGCGAGCCGCTGGTCGGGCGCCTGCTCATGGTCGATGCCCGCTCGATGCGCTTCGAGACCCTGCACTACGCCTGGGACGAGGCGAATCCGCTGAGCGGCACCGCCGCCTGAGCGGCCGCACCGATCACCCGTTCACCCGCTCCACCTTGCTCACAGCGCGCTTGCCGCGCAGCTCGGCGATGATCGCGTTGAGGTGCTGGAGGTCCCAGACCGAGAGGTCGATGCCGACATCGGTGAAGTCCTGTGTGCGGCGCTTCATCGAGATGTTGTCGATGTTGCCGTCGTGGTCGGCGATGACCTGGGCGATCTGGGCCAGAACGCCGGGCTCGTTGATCGATTGCAGGGCGAGACGCGCGGGGAAACGCTCGGTGGTCGGCCCCTCGATGTCCCAGCGCACGTCGATCCAGCGCTCCGGCTCGTTGTCGAAGGCCGCGAGCGCCGCCGACTGGATCGGGTAGATCGTCACGCCGATCCCGGGGGTCAGGATGCCGACGATGCGGTCGCCCGGCACCGCGCCGCCGTTCGGCGCGAAGCTCACCGGAAGGTCGCCGGCGAGCCCGCGGATCGGGATCGCGCCGGATTGCGCCGCCTCGTCCCCGCCCTCGGGGAAGGTCAGGCGCATGGTCTGGTCCTTCGAGCGGGTGAGCCGCCCGGCGCCGTTGATCGGCACCTGCGGCGAGGGCGACGCGATCCGGCGCTCGTCCTTGTAGTCGGGATAGACCGCGCGCACGACGTCGCCGGAGAACATCTCGCCCCGGCCGACCGCCGCGAACACGTCCTCGACCGAGGCCCGGGCGAGGCGCGGGAGAGCGCCGCGCAGCTTCTCGTCGGTGAAGCTCTTGCCGGCCCGCTCGAAGGCGCGGTCGAGGATCTGGCGGCCGAGCCCGGCATATTGCCGCCGCACCGCCGAGCGCGTGGCGCGCCGGATCGCCGCCCGCGCCTTGCCGGTGACGACGAGGGATTCCCAGGCCGCCGGGGGCGCCGCTCCGTCCGAGCGGGCGATCTCGACCTCGTCGCCGTTGTTCAATTCGTGCAGCAGCGGCACGATGCGGCCGTTGATCTTGGCGCCCACCGCCGAGTTGCCGACATCCGTGTGGACCGCGTAGGCGAAGTCGATGGGCGTGGCGCCCCGCGGCAGGGCGATCAGCCGGCCCTTCGGGGTGAAGCAGAAGACCTGGTCCTGGAACAGCTCGAGCTTCGTGTGCTCCAGGAACTCCTCGGGGCTGTCGCCCTCGGCGAGAAGCTCGATCGTGCGGCGCAGCCACTGATAGGCGCCGCTCTCGGTGGCGAGCTTCGGGTGGATGCCGCCCTCCTCGCGCCCCGACACCTCCTTGTAATGGGCATGGGCCGCGATGCCGTACTCGGCGATCTCGTCCATCGCCGCGGTGCGGATCTGCAACTCGACGCGCTGGCTGCGCGGACCGATCACGGTGGTGTGGATTGAGCGGTAATCGTTCTGCTTCGGGGTCGAGATGTAGTCCTTGTAGCGGCCCGGAACCATCGGCCAGCTCGTGTGGACGACGCCGAGCGCCGCGTAGCACTCGGCCAGGGTCAGCACCACGACGCGGAAGCCGAAGATATCCGAAAGCTGCTCGAAGGCGACGGACTTGCGCTCCATCTTCGACCAGATCGAGAACGGCCGCTTCAGGCGCCCGGTGACGCTCGCCGCAATCCCCTGCGCGGCGAGCTTGGCGGTGAGGTCGCGCTCGATGCTCTCGACCATCTCCTCCGACTTCGCCGAGAGCTGCGTCAGGCGCTTGGTGATGGTGGCGTAGCTCTCGGGCTTGAGGTTGCGGAGCGAGAGATCCTCCAGCTCGTCGCGCAATTCCTGCATGCCCATGCGGCCGGCGAGCGGCGCGTAGATGTCGAGCGTCTCCTGGGCGATGCGGGCGCGCTTCTCGTCCGGCATGTGGCCCAGGGTGCGCATGTTGTGGAGGCGGTCGGCGAGCTTGACGAGGAGCACGCGCACGTCCGCCGCGACGGCGAGCAGCAGCTTGCGGAAGTTCTCGCCCTGCGCCGCCCGCTTCGAGACGAGGTCGAGGCGCTTGAGCTTGGTCAGCCCGTCGACGAGCGCGCCGATTTCGGAGCCGAACAGCTCGCGGATCTCGTCGAGGGTGGCCTCGGTGTCCTCCACCGTGTCGTGCAGGACCGCCGCGACGATGGTCGCGTCGTCGAGGCGCAGATCCGTGAGGATCCCCGCGACTTCCAGGGGATGGGCGAAGAACGGGTCGCCGGAGGCCCGCTTCTGCGCGCCGTGGGCGCGCATCGCGTAGACGTAGGCTCGGTTGAGCAGGGCCTCGTTCGCGGCCGGGTTGTAGCGCTTCACCCGCTCCACGAGTTCGTACTGGCGCATCATAACGCGAGACAGACCCTTGCCCTTCGGCTCGCCCGGCATGTTGCCGCGGCCCAAGTCTCCCGCATCGCACGCGTCCGCGCCAGATGCACGCGGTCGCATCGCGACTGTTTCCGGCGCAAGGGCCAAACAAAAAGCCCGGCGTCGCCGCCGGGCCTCGAATGTCGCGGGTGAACGGGGAGCTTCCTACTCGCCCTCGTCCTCGGTCTCGACCGGGGGCGCGAGGTTCTCGAGGCCGCGCAGCAGGTCCTCCTCGCTCATGCGGTCGAACTGGACGGATGCGTCGTCCGAGGCGGACTGGGGCGCCACCGCGGCGGCGGCCGGCGAGCTGGAGAGCAGCGGCACGGTCTCGGCCTCCGGCTCGTCCACCTCGACGTATTTCTGCATCGAGTGGATGAGCTGCTCCTTGAGGTCGTCGGCCGTGATGGTCTCGTCGCCGATCTCGCGCAGCGCCACGACGGGGTTCTTGTCGCGGTCGCGGTCGATGGTGAGGGGCGCGCCGGCGGCGATCAGCCGGGCGCGGTGGCTGGCGAGCAGGACCAGCTCGAAGCGGTTCTCGACCTTCTCGATGCAGTCTTCGACGGTGACGCGAGCCATTGCGGTGCGGCTCCTCTCAACAGGACGGTGCGGGACGAACGATGTCGGGCTGTGCGCGCGTCTTACACCGGATGCGGTTCTGCAACAAGCACAGCCCTTTGGGGTGATGCCGCGCGTCCCACCCTCCGTCACGCTGCCCTCACGCGGACCGGGTAGGCGTACCGGGCCCGAACCAACAGGGAGGATTGACGCGATGATCCGGAGCTTGAGCCGCCGCCATCTCCTCGGCTGCGCCTGCCATCTCGGCGCCGCCGCGCTCGCCGCCGCGGCCCTGCCGCCCTCCGCGTGGGCGGCCGTGCCCTCGTCGAAGCGCACCACCATGACCCCGGACGAGGCGCTGAAGGCGCTGAAGGACGGCAACAAGGGCTTCGCCACGGATTCGCCGGTGCGCGCGGTCCAGGGCCGCGAGCGGCGCATCGAGATCGCGCTCGGCCAGACGCCGTTCTGCGTGCTGGTGAGCTGCTCCGATTCCCGCGTCTCGCCCGAGATCCTGTTCGGGCGCGGCCTCGGCGAGCTGTTCATCGTGCGCAACGCCGGCAACACCGTGGACACGGCGGCGCTCGGCTCGATCGAGTACGCGATCTCGCAGCTCGGGGTGCCGCTGATCCTGGTGATGGGCCACAGCCGCTGCGGCGCCGTGGAGGCGGCCTGCAGCGTCGTGAAGGACAACACGCAGTTCCCCGGCTCGATCGGCCGGATGATCGAGCCGATCGTGCCGGCCGCCCTCGCGGTGCGCGACAAGCCCGGCGACTTCGTCGAGAACGCGGTGCGCGCCAATGTCGACCGCATCGTCACGCGCCTGCGCACCGCCTCGGAGCCGTCGCTGCTCGACCCGCTGAAGGCGGGCAAGCTGCGCATCGTCGGGGCCGCCTACAGCCTCGATTCCGGGGCGGTCGACTTCTTCAACGAGGCCTGAGCCTCTCCGAGGACCCGGAGCCTCGAGCGACGCGGCGAGGCTCCGGACCGTGCCCGCGGTCAGGGATTCGCCGCGGGCGTGCCCGAGGCGGCCGGCGCCGCGCGGCGCAGCTTCGCCGCGGCATCCACGACGGCCTGCTGCCCGCGCCGGTAGACCGTGCTGCGCAGGCTGAGGAAGCGGGAGACGAGGTCGCGGCCCATGGTCATCCGGCGCAGGCGCAGGCTGACGCCGACCGAGAGCTGGTCGGCGGCGACCTTCTTGGGATGCTTATAGTACGACCCGATCTTGGCCGCGCCCATCCCCGGCGTCGCGAACCAGGCCGGCAGGAGCGAGGCCAGGACGGTGACGTCCGACAGAGCCTTGCGGATGCCGGTGCCGTAGGCCGGGCAGGTGGTGCAGAAGGCGTCGCCGATCACCACCACGCCGTCGCGGACGGGATTGGTGATCTCGACGAGATCGATCGGCCGCTGCTGGATCGCGCCTACGGGCTCGATGGTGCCGTAGGCCCGCGCGAGGCCGGGCATCAGCCGGCGCATGGTGCCCGTGGGATCGGCCAGGAACGCCTCGGCGGCGGTCCCGCCCCGCGGCCAATAGGTGAACAGGTTGGCGCGGATCTGCGTGCCGAGCGGGAACAGGGTGAGGTAGGCGACGCCGTCGCCCCCCGCCTCGGCGCTCCAGATCAGCTGCTCGCCGGCGAGCAGCGCGTAGGTGAAGGCCGTGTTGAAACCGTAGACCAGGGTGTTGCCCTGGCTGACCAGGCGCCGCTCGAAGCCGAGCTCCCGCTGCAGGCCCTCGCCGAGGCCGGTGGCGACCACCAGGAGCCGGCCCGCGAAGCGCCGCCCGTCGGCGAGCGTGAGCATCTGCACGTCCGCGCCCGTCGCGGTGGCGGCCACGCGTCCGGTCACGCTCGTGACGCCGCGCGGCAGGGCAGCGCGCACGGCATCGACGAGCTCCGGATAGTGGAAGGCGAATTCCTGCGAGGCCATGCGCTTGATCAGCCGGCCCCAGCGGCCCTCGATGACCGTGTGCAGGGGCGTCGCCACGGCGCGGGCGCCCGTCCCAAGGCCGAGCCGGTCGAGCACGCCCATCTCGCTCGAGGAAAACTTCTCCGCCCGGAATTCGCGCGGGTGGGTATCGCGGGCGGCGATCAGCAGCACCGTCCGTCCCTCGCGCGCGGCGGCCGCGGCGAGGCTGAGGCCCGCGATGCCGGCGCCGACCACCAGGACATCGTAAAGGGGAGCTTCCGTCTGCATGGGCGATGCGTTCGATTCTGGGACGGGGTCTGCGGCTTCGGGCTGGATCATTGCGGGACGCCTCCACGGCCACCGCACGGACACGACCCGTTCTGGGACGTCGCGGCGACCATTCGGGGCTTGCGGCGCAAGTCCCGTGCACGGCCGGGCCGGCTCATTTTGCGTCGCATGATTGACTTCGATGGCCTGCGATGCGAGTGCGCCGCGCTTTCCGACACGCGATGAATCACGGCGGAGCCATGGCGCGCGCACTCATCTTTCCGGGACAGGGCAGCCAGGCGGTCGGCATGGGCAAGGCGCTCGCCGAGCGCTTCCCCCAGGCCCGCGCAGTCTTCGAGGAGGTCGACGCGGCGCTCGGCCAGAACCTGTCGGACCTGATGTTTGAGGGCCCGGCCGACGAGCTGACGCTCACCACGAACGCCCAGCCGGCGCTGATGGCCGCGAGCCTCGCGGCCCTGCGCGTGCTGGAGGCCGAGCGCGGCCTCGACCTCGTCCGCGACGTCGCCTGCGTCGCCGGCCACTCCCTCGGCGAGTACGCGGCGCTCGCCGCCGCCGGCAGCCTCACGGTCTCGGACGCGGCCCGGCTCCTGCGCATCCGCGGCGAGGCGATGCAGCGGGCGGTCGCGCCCGGGGCGGGCGCCATGGCGGCGCTGATCGGCGCCGAGATCGAGACGGCGCATGCCATCGCGGAGGAGGCCGCGGGCGGAGAGATCTGCGACGTCGCCAACGACAATGGCGGCGGCCAGGTCGTGCTCTCCGGCCACAAGGCCGCGGTCGAGCGCGCGGTGGCGATCGCGCAGGGGCGCGGCATCAAGCGCGCGGTGATGCTCAACGTCTCCGCGCCCTTCCATTGCCGCCTGATGGCGCCGGCGGCCGAGGCCATGCGCGCGGCGCTCGCCGAGGTCGCGCTCCGGGCGCCGAAGGTCCCGCTCTACGCCAACGTGACGGCGGCGCCGGTCTCCGACCCCGATGCGATCCGCGACAACCTCGTGGCCCAGGTCACCGGCACGGTGCGCTGGCGCGAGAGCGTGGCGGCCATGGCGGCGGCGGGCGCCGACCTCTTCAACGAGGTGGGCTCGGGCAAGGTCCTGACCGGCCTCGTCAAGCGCATCGCGCCGGGCGCCTCGGCCTCCGCCATCGGCACCCCCGATGACGTCGCCGCCTTCGCGCCCTGAATCCGGGTTGCCAAAGGCCTCAGGCCTTTGGTGGGGTGTCGGGGCAAAGCCTTGACGTTCGATCCCAGGGCTCCGCCCTGGAACCGCCAAAGGGATGATCCCTTTGGGATCCCGGCCCACGCCTTTCACAGGACGACAGCATGTTCGATCTCAGCGGCCGCAAGGCTCTCGTCACCGGCGCCACGGGCGGCCTCGGCGGCGCCATCGCGCGGGCGCTCCACGCCCAGGGCGCGACCGTCGCCCTGTCCGGCACCCGCGCCGAGGCGCTGGAGGCGCTGGCGGGCGAGCTCAGCGAGCGCACCCATGTGGTGCCGGCCAACCTCGCCGAGGCCGCGTCCGTCGAGGCGCTGGTGCCGGCCGCGGAGGCCGCTCTCGGCGGGCTCGACATCCTCGTGAACAATGCCGGCATCACCCGCGACAACCTCTTCCTGCGCATGAAGGACGAGGAATGGGAGCAGGTGATCTCGGTGAACCTCACCGCCGCCTTCCGCCTCTCGCGCGCCGCGGTGAAGGGCATGATGCGCCGCCGGGCGGGCCGCATCGTCAATATCGGCTCGGTGGTCGGCACCACGGGCAATCCCGGTCAGGGCAACTACGCCGCCGCCAAGGCCGGCCTCGTCGGCCTGACCAAGGCGCTCGCCGCCGAGGTGGCCTCCCGCAACGTCACCGTGAACTGTGTCAGCCCCGGCTTCATCACCTCGCCGATGACCGACGTGCTGAACGAGAAGCAGCGCGAGGGCATCCTCACCCGCGTGCCCGCGGGCCGGCTCGGCACCGGCGCGGAGATCGGCGCCGCGGTGGTCTACCTCGCCTCCGACGAGGCGGCCTACGTCACGGGGCACAATCTGCACGTGAACGGCGGCATGGCGATGGTGTGAGAGGGGCCCGTTCGGTCAAGATCAGCAGGAACTTGGGCAGAGAGGACGGTTCGTCCCCGTCCATCTCATCATCCTGAACCTGCTTCGCCCTCGTACCCAACCCGGTGCGAGGGCGCTCGCCGGGCAGACGGGTCATGATGCGATATCCGCCGATGTCCCACTTCAATGGTGATCGAGCGGCACCACCCGATCGATCTTTCAGCCCGCCCGGGACGCCTCAGTTCAACTTCCGGATGACGTGCTTCTCGAGAAACATTCCGAGAGAGAACGCAGTCAGAGCGAAGAGAACTGTATAGACGTAATCGACCTGAACGCCCATCTGCGGATAATATCCAAGCCGAACCCATTCGACGACCTGGACAGCCGGGTTGTATTTGAGGATCGAATAAATCTGGTCCGGCAGGAAGTGCGGCAGGAACATCACGCCGCTCGAGAGATACATTAGGATGTTAAACAGGATGTAGCCGATCTGCCAGGCGGGGAAAAACGCACAGATGGCCACGTTGATCGTGCCGATGCCGAGACCCAGCATGATCGCGCAGAGATAGCCGCAGACCGCGACGAAGGAATCTTCCGGCCGGGGATCGATCCCGGCGGCGACCAGGATCGAGACGATGGTGAGCAGGCCCAGGAATCCGGTCACGATCTCGACCAGGAGCCTCGCGAAGATCACGTCGACCAGCTTCACCTGTGGATAGTAGGTCAGCGGTCTGTTCTGCATCACCGCCTTCATCACCTCGCGAGAGATGTACTGGTAGCACAGTACCGGCACCGCCCCACTTGCGAAGAAGATCGCCCGGGACTCGCCGATCGGCGCCGGAACGTGGCGGAAGGTGTAGATCAGCACCAGCATGAAGACGTGCGTCACCGGCCACAGCACGACGACCGCGTAGCCCCAATGCGAACCGCCGAAGCGGGTCCGCATGTCGCGCAGCATCAGTGCGTGCAGCACGTGCAGGTAGGCATCCATCCGGCCCCGCTTCGGCGCGGAGGTGGGAAGGCTCGCGGATCCGTACATGGAGTGTCCGTCTTGTCTCGGCGCGCTTCCTGCCCGCAAATCGCGCCAAGAATGTGAATGCGACGGCCCGTCCCCGGCGATCTTGCGGTGTCGGGGACCCTATGCGCATCGTCCGGCCGGGCTCGTCCCGCGGATCGGAGGCTTCCCCGTCGATGGATCGGCTCACGCGCGTTGCGTTCCGCCTGTTGCGCGCCTTGGAATGGGGGGAGAGGCGCCGCCGCCGCATCCGCGATCGGGCCATCCTGGCGGAATCGGACCTGTTCGACGCCGATTGGTATCGTCGGACCTATCCGGAGGTCGCGGCCTCCGGCTGGGATCCGCTCGATCACTTCCTCACCTACGGCGCGGCCGGCCGGCATTCGCCCGGACCGAGCTTCGACGCCCCGGCCTATCTCGCGGCCAATCCCGACATCGCGGCGGACCGGGCCAACCCGCTGCTCCACTATATCGAGCATGGCCGGCGCGAGCGGCGGCCTCTCGCCCCGCGCGGGCCCGCTCCCGACGCAACGGGTCGCCGTTAGGGCGGTTTGCGCCCGCATCGGGTGCCGGGCCGGGCATCCGGGCCGACAGCCTCATCCGAGTGTTACCGACGAGGCCGTAGCGGCCAGATTCGAAACGTTCTATATGGGCGCCAGGCTGCGCCGCGCGAGTCCGGGTCGTCCAATTCGACCCTCGCGCACCTCCTGCTCGGGCACACCCGAGGCGGCGCGCGCTCTGTCGGAGCGCACCGGCCGAACACAGAATCCGTGGCGCAGGAAATGCCTGCGCGTGTTCGACAATCGCCAGCGAGGAAATAGAGAGCCGTGGCATCACTTGACAGCTTCAAGTCCCGCCAGACCCTTGAGGCCGGGGGCAAGACCTACACCTATTACTCGATTCCGGCGGCCCAGAAGGGCGGCCTCGCCGACGCCGCCGCGCTGCCCTTCTCGATGAAGGTGCTGCTGGAGAACCTGCTCCGCTACGAGGACGACCGCTCGGTCCGCAAGGCCGACATCGAGGCCACGGTCGCCTGGCTCGGCAACCAGGGCAAGACCGAGACCGAGATCGCCTTCCGCCCCGCGCGCGTGCTGATGCAGGACTTCACCGGCGTGCCGGCCGTGGTGGACCTAGCCGCGATGCGCGACGCGATGGTCGCGCTCGGCGGCGACCCGCAGAAGATCAACCCGCTGGTTCCGGTTGATCTCGTCATCGACCACTCGGTGATCGTGGACGAGTTCGGCACGCCGAAGGCCCTGGCCGACAACGTCGCGCTGGAATACGAGCGCAACGGCGAGCGCTACACCTTCCTCAAGTGGGGCCAGTCGGCGTTCCGCAACTTCTCGGTGGTGCCCCCGGGTACCGGCATCTGCCACCAGGTCAATCTCGAATACCTGTCGCAGACCGTCTGGACGAAGTCCGAGGACGGCTCGGACGTGGCCTATCCCGACTCGCTCGTCGGCACCGACTCGCACACCACGATGGTGAACGGCCTCGCCGTGCTCGGCTGGGGCGTCGGCGGCATCGAGGCGGAAGCGGCCATGCTCGGCCAGCCGCTCTCGATGCTGATCCCCGAGGTGGTCGGCTTCAAGCTCTCCGGCAAGCTGCCCGAGGGCACCACGGCGACCGACCTCGTGCTCACCGTCACGCAGATGCTGCGCAAGAAGGGCGTGGTCGGCAAGTTCGTGGAGTTCTACGGCCCCGGCCTCGACGACATGGCGGTGGCCGACCGTGCCACCATCTCCAACATGGCGCCCGAATACGGCGCGACCTGCGGCTTCTTCCCGGTCGACCAGAAGACCATCGACTTCCTGAAGGTCACCGGCCGCCAGGACGACCGCATCGCCCTCGTCGAGGCCTATGCCAAGGCGCAGGGCATGTGGCGCGACGCCGATACGCCCGATCCGGTCTTCACCGACACGCTCGAGCTCGACATGGGCGACGTGCAGCCCTCGCTCGCCGGCCCCAAGCGCCCGCAGGACCGGGTGCTGCTGGCCGACGCCAAGACGGGCTTCGCCGGTGCGATGGAGACGGAGTTCAAGAAGGCGGCCGACATCGCCAGCCGCTACGCCGTCGAGGGCACCAACTACGATATCGGCCACGGCGACGTGGTGATCGCGGCGATCACGAGCTGCACCAACACCTCGAACCCGAGCGTGATGATCGGCGCCGGTCTGCTGGCCCGCAACGCGGTGGCCAAGGGCCTCACGGCCAAGCCCTGGGTGAAGACCTCGCTGGCGCCCGGATCCCAGGTCGTCGCCGAGTACCTAGAGAAGGCCGGCCTGCAGAAGCCCCTCGACGCGCTGGGCTTCAACCTCGTCGGCTTCGGCTGCACCACCTGCATCGGCAATTCGGGCCCGCTCCCGGCGCCGATCTCGAAGGCGATCAACGACAACGACGTGGTCGCGGCGGCCGTGCTCTCGGGCAACCGCAACTTCGAAGGCCGCGTGAACCCGGATGTCCGCGCCAACTACCTCGCCTCGCCGCCGCTCGTGGTCGCCTACGCGCTCGCCGGCTCGCTGCAGGTCGACCTCACCAAGGACCCGATCGGCAAGGGCAGCGACGGCCAGCCCGTCTACCTGAAGGACATCTGGCCGTCCTCGGCCGAGGTCGCCGCGTTCATCGAGGAGAACATCACCTCCGCGCTGTTCAAGAGCCGCTACGCGGACGTGTTCGGCGGTGACCAGAACTGGAAGGACGTCGAGGTCACGGAGGCCGAGACCTTCGCCTGGAACGGCGGTTCGACCTACGTTCAGAACCCGCCCTACTTCGTCGGCATGGAGAAGACGCCGAAGCCCGTGACCGACATCGAGGGAGCCCGCATCCTCGGCCTCTTCCTCGACTCGATCACCACCGACCACATCTCGCCTGCGGGCAATATCCGCGCGGCCTCGCCGGCCGGCGAGTACCTGCAGTCGCATCAGGTGCGCGTGCAGGACTTCAACCAGTACGGCACCCGGCGCGGCAACCACGAGGTGATGATGCGAGGCACCTTCGCCAATATCCGCATCAAGAACCAGGTGGTGAAGGACGCCTCCGGCAACGTGGTCGAGGGCGGGTGGACGCACTTCCAGCCCTCGGGCGAGAAGATGTTCATCTACGACGCCGCGATGAAGTACGCCGAGACCGGCACCCCGCTCGTGATCTTCGCGGGCAAGGAGTACGGCACCGGCTCGTCCCGCGACTGGGCGGCCAAGGGCACCAAGCTGCTCGGCGTCCGCGCCGTGATCGCCGAGAGCTTCGAGCGCATCCACCGCTCAAACCTCGTCGGCATGGGCGTGGTGCCGCTGGTCTTCCAGGGTGACACGAGCTGGCAGTCGCTCGGCCTCAAGGGCGACGAGACCGTCACCATCAAGGGGCTCTCCGGCGAACTGAAGCCGCGCCAGACGCTGGTGGCGGAGATCAAGTCTGCGGACGGCTCGGTGAAGGAGGTCCCGCTGACCTGCCGCATCGATACGCTCGACGAGCTCGAGTATTTCCGCAACGGCGGCATCCTGCCTTACGTGCTGCGCTCGCTCGCGGCCTGATGCATCGGCCGGGCGGCTTCCCGCCGCCCGGCTGTCACCCAAGCAAAGAACCCCGCGCCGGGCATCCGGCGCGGGGTTCTTCATTTCAGGAAGCAAGCCGTCGGGGCTCTGCCCCGACACCCCGTCAAAGGGATGATCCCCTTGGGATCCCCGATCGTCAGGCGGCGAGCGCCACCGTGTAGGCGGCCTCGGTCTTGGCGCGGACCTCGTCCTCGGTGACGCCGTCGGCGAGCTCGATGAGCGTCATGCCGCCATCGCCCTTCTTGTCGATGGTGAAGACGCCGAGATCCGTGATCACCATGTCGACCACGTGCGTGCCGGTGAGCGGCAGGTCGCAGGCCTTGAGGAGCTTCGCGCTCTCCGAGCCGTCCTTGTTCTTGGCGACGTGCTCCATCACCACCACGACGCGCTTCACGCCCGCCACGAGGTCCATGGCGCCGCCCATGCCCTTCACCATCTTGCCGGGGATCATCCAGTTGGCGAGGTCGCCGTTCTGGGCCACCTGCATGGCGCCGAGGATCGACAGGTTGATGTGTCCGCCGCGGATCATCGCGAAGGAATCGGCCGACGAGAAGTAGCTCGTGGTCGGCAGCGCCGTGATCGTCTGCTTGCCGGCATTGATCAGGTCCGGGTCCTCCTCGCCCTCGTACGGGAAGGGGCCCATGCCGAGCATGCCGTTCTCGGACTGAAGCTGCACCGACATGCCGTCGGGGATGTAGTTCGACACCAGCGTCGGGATGCCGATGCCGAGGTTCACGTAGAAGCCGTCCTCCAGCTCACGCGCGGCGCGCGCTGCCATCTGCTCGCGGGTCCAGGCCATGGATCTCTCTCCCTCGTCCCTGATCGGATTCAGATCTGGCCGCCGCCGGCCGCGGCGCGCTTGCGCGTGGTGCGCTGCTCGATGCGCTTCTCGCGGATCGGCACGTGCACGATGCGCTTCACGTAGATGCCGGGCGTGTGGATGTTGGCCGCGTCGATCTCGCCGGGCTGGACGAGGTTCTCGACCTGCGCGACCGTGACCTTGGCGGCGGTCGCCATCATCGGGTTGAAGTTGCGCGCCGTGAGCCGGTAGGCGAGGTTGCCCTCCGTGTCGCCCTGATAGGCGTGGACCAGCGCGAGGTCGGCGAACAGGCCGCGCTCCATCACGTATTCCTCGCCGTCGAACGTGCGCACCTCCTTGCCCTCGGCGACCTTGGTGCCGACGCCGGTCTTGGTGAAGAAGGCCGGGATGCCGGCGCCGCCCGCGCGGATGCGCTCGGCGAGCGTGCCCTGCGGGTTGAACTCGATCTCCAGCTCGCCGGCCAGGAACTGCCGGGCGAACTCCTTGTTCTCGCCGACATAGGACGAGATCATCTTGGCGACCTGCCGGGTCTCCAGGAGCTTGCCGAGGCCGACCCCGTCGATGCCGGCATTGTTCGAGACGACGGTCAGCCCCTTCACGCCGGAGGCCTTGACCGCCTCGATCAGCTCGTCGGGGATGCCGCACAGCCCGAAGCCGCCACACATGATCGTCATGTCGTCCCGCAACAGCTCCGCCAGGGCGCTGGTCGGATCCGAAAATACCTTCTTCATCAGGCCGTCCTTCCCGGGTCTATCTGTTGTGCGGCGCGTGAAAGCCGCCATCCTGTCCCCGATTCCGCCATCCGGGTCCAGTGCGGTGCAACGGATGGAATCACAGCGAAGATGCGGGGAGAAGCGTCCCGGGCAGACAAATCGCACCGAACCGGCTATGGCGAGCGGGCGAGCGCGTGAAGCGTGACGGCACGGGGGCGCCTGAAACCTCCGCGCTCGCGGCCCGGTCCCTGCCGGACCGCGCCCGTTCCTGCGCCCGGAGTGCGATGTCGCCGCGCCGCCTGTCCCTCACCCTCGGCCTCGCGACCCTCACGCTCGCGGGCGTCTCGGCCGCACTTCCCTGGACCATCGGGACGGAGGGTGCCGCGCGCCTCGTCGGCCGGGAACTCGCGGCCTACGGCCTCTCGCTCCACGCCGAAGGGCCGGCCACCTTGCGCCTCCTGCCGCTGCCGCGCCTCGACTTCGCCCGCACGCGCATCGCCGAGGAGAGCGCCGCCGCGCCGCTGGCCGAGGGCGGCCGCCTCACCATCGTGCTTGATCCTATCGGCCTGATGGCCGGACGCATCGGCATCGGCAGCCTGACCCTCGACGGCACGAAGCTCGTCCTGACCGACGATGCCCGCTGGGCTGGCCCCCTGCGCCGCCTCTCCGAGCAGGTGCGGGCGGGCTGGTTCGTGCGCCCGCACCGCGTGGTGCTGAAGAACGCCGCGCTGGCCGGGCCCGGGCACGCGGAGCCGGAGATCCGCGACCTCGACCTCGATCTCGACTGGCCCGCCTGGGGCGGCAGCCTCGACGGACGGGCGCGCTTCACCTGGCGCGGGCAGCGCGCGCGGGCGAACCTCACCGACCTGCGCCCCGCCGCCCTCGCGGAGGGGACGGCCTCGCCCTTCGCGGCGAGCCTGATCTGGCCCGGCGGCAGCCTCAGCGCCGAGGGCGACGCGCGCCTCGCCGCGGAACCGTCGCGCGGGCTGGCGCTCGAAGGGACCGGCAAGCTCGAGACGCGCTCGCTGCCGCAGACGCTCGCCTGGATCGGGCGCGACGCGGCCCTGGCGCCCCTCGCCGAGACCTTCGCGCTCGAGGGGAGCTTCAGCGCGGAGGGGGCGGCGGTGATGCTGCCGCGCCTGCGCGTCCGCCTCGGCCAGAACGTGCTCGACGGCGCGGGCCAGGCGAGTTTGGCGACGCCGCGGGCCGCCGTGCAGGCGACGCTCGCCGCCGACAGCCTGAACCTCGCGCCGCTTCTCGGCCAGCTCCTGCGCGTGCTCGGCCTCGATGGCGAGGAGCGGGCCGCGCCGGCCCTCGCCCTGCATCCCTTCACCGGGGGCGACCTCGACCTGCGCCTCTCGGCTGCCGCCGCCCGGATCGGGCCGGTGGCGCTGGAGGACATGGCCGCGAGCCTGCTGGTGCGCGACGGCGCCGTCGAGATCGCCCTGAACCGGGCCGCGGTGCAGGGCGGCACCGTGAAGGGGCGCGCCACGCTGACGAGCGCCGGCATCAACGGAACCGAGACCGAGGTGAAGGCGCAGGGCGCGCTGGATCAGGTCGATCTCGGCGGCCTGCTCATCGATCTCGGCGCCTCGCGCTGGGTGCTCGGGCCGAGCCAGGGCCATTTCTCCTTCGAGGGGAGCGGCCGCGACCTCGCCGACCTCGCCGCCCGCACCTCGGGCCGCGCCGCGCTCACCATCGACCGCGGCGCCATCGTCGGGCTCGACCTCGCGGACGTGATCCAGCGCCATGGCGGCGTCGCCGCGGGCGCGCTCGCCCGGCGCAACGGCCGCACGCCCTTCGAGCGGGCGAGCCTCAGCCTGCGCTTCGCGGACGGCGTCGGCGAGATCGCCGAGGGCGTGCTGCAGGCCTCGGCGTTGAGCGCCAGCCTGCGCGGCTACGTCTCCCTGCGAGACCACAGCTTCCGGGCGAGGGCCGAGCTGCATCCGCGCGCCGATTCCGCGAGGCCCGGCCCGCTCTTCGACCTTGCCGGCCCCTGGGACGCGGTGACCGTCCGCGCGGCGCGGCCGGGCGAGGCGGAGCCGGAACTGCCGACGAGCAGCGCGGCGCCGAGCGCCTTCCACGGCGTGCCGGGCCTGATCCTGCCCGGCACGGCGCGCGCCTACGCGCCCTGACGCGTCTGACAATCCGACTGCGACAGCCCCCCGGAACGCCGTCAGCGCGCCCCGCGCTTCAGGTCCCCGTCGATCAGGAGCGCGCTCTTGCCGTCGAGGCGCGTGCGGTAGACCTGCAGGTTCTCCATCACCCGCTGGACGTAGTTGCGCGTCTCGGTGAAGGGGATGCGCTCGACCCAGTCCACCACGTCGACCTCGCCCTTGCGCGGGTCGCCATAGGCGTCGATCCACTTCTTCACGTTGCCGCCGCCCGCATTGTAGGCGGCGAAGGCGAGCACGTAGGAGCCGCGCCAATCCTCCATCAGCTCGCCGAGATGGGCCTGGCCGAGGCGGGCATTGTAGGCCGGGTCGCTGGTCAGGCGGTCCTGGTCGTAGGCGGCGGCGACGCGCCGCGCCGTGCGCTGGGCGGTGGCCGGCATCATCTGCATCAGGCCGCGCGCGCCGACGCCCGACTGGGCGCGCGGATCGAACTGGCTCTCCTGGCGCGCGATGGCGAAGACCATGGCCCGCTCCACCTGCGGCACCGCCGTGAAGGTCTCGTATTGCGGGATGCCGATGGTCGGGTAGGCATGGGCGTCGAGCGGCAGGCCGCGCTGCACGGCAAGCTTGCCGATGGCGACGAGGGCGCGCGCATCCTTCATCTCGACGGCGAGGTCGCCGAGCGCCTGGATCTCGGCCGGGTCGCCGAGGCGCTGGGCGGTGTCGATGTAGAGCGGCAGGGCCAGCTCCTTCAGCGAGGCGGCGGCGAGCAGCTTCAGCGCGCGGATGCAGAGGCGGTCGTCGAAGGCGGCGCGCGCCGCCGCATCGAGATCGGTGGGCGCGCGGAGCGCGAGGCTGGTCTGGCCGAGCCGCGCCCGGGCGAGCTGCCCGTAATAGGCGATCGGCTGCTGGGAAGCCTTGGCGTAGAAATCCTTGGCCGCCTCCTGCTGCCCGAGGCCCTCGGCCGCACGCCCCTGCCAATAGGCGGCGCGCGCGATCGAGATCGGCGTCTCCGCGGCCTTGGCGGCTTCGGCGAAATGCCGTGCGGCGGAGGCCGGGTCGGACGTGAAGCGCAGCGCGATCCAGCCGGCATGGAACTCCGCCTCGATGCGCTTCTCGGGCGTGCGGGCGCCGTGGCCGCTCGCCACCGCGTAGGCGGTGCCGGCGTCGCCGAGATCGAGGAGCTTGCGCGCCACGATGCGGCGCTCCACCCACCACTCGTCGCCGTCCACCAGCACGTCCGGGTTGGTCGGGGCCGTGGCGAGGACGGCGGCCGCCTCCGCCGCCTTGTCGGCCCGGCGGAAGAACTGCGCCCGCGAGAACAGGTAGGAGGGGTCGCTGCGCAGCGACGGCGGCACGGCGGCGAGCGCCGCGGCGGCGCCGGAACTCTTGTCCTCGACCGCGCGGCGGGCCCGCACGAGGCTGGCATAGGAGCCGCCCGCATAGCCGGCGGCGCGGCCGGCCGCCTCCCAATCCTCCTTCAGGAGGGCGCGCTCCATGCGGTAGCGGTGGTCGATCCGGGTGAGCAGGCCGGGGAAGGCGTCGAGGACGCGCGATTCCAGGCTGCGCCCGAAGGTCTCGCCCCGCCACAGGTCGCGCACGAGGTCGGCGGCGTCGGCGTCAAGCCCGTCTGCCTTGAAGGCCAGCGCCAGGGCGAACTTGCCCGGCGCGCTCGCCGGCCGCGATCCGCCGAAGAAGGCGCGCACCACGGAGGGGCTCTTGCGCTCGGAGAGCAGCGCCTCCTCGGACCGGCGGCGCAGCATGGCGCCGGCCGGCCAGTCGGGATTGGCCCGGGCGAAGGCCACGGTGCGCTCGAAGCCGATGCCGGCCCCCGCGCGGATCGCGATCCATTCGAGGAGCGCGCGCGCCGCCGGGTCGGGGAAGCCGTCGCGCAGGCGGTCGCCATCCGCGACCTTGCCCTTGCGGTAGAACTCGATCGCCTGGCGCAGCAGGGTCACGTCGGTGGAGCCGGCCTTGGCGGCGGCGGCAAGGTCGGGCACCTCCGGCACGGGCGCGCTGGGCGACAGGCCGGCATCGGGCACGGGGAAGGCGATCGGCGCCTCGGGATCGGCCGAGGCATAGGCGGTGGTGCCGGGCGGGAGCGCCTTGGCCGTGCCGCCCTCCTCCGCCTTCGCGTCGAGCTTCGGGGCGTCGGCCGCCTCGCCGGCCGCCTTCTCGGACGGCGCCTTCTCGGAAACGGCCTTGACGTCCGGGACGATGGCGGCGGGCGCGACCGGCTGGGTCGCCGCCGCGCTCTGGACGGGCTGGGCCGCCGTGTCGGAGCCGCGCAGGGCGGGGGCCGCCGCCAGGGTCGCCCCGCCGGTGAGCGCGAGGCCGAGAAGCGCGATCTGCGCGCGCGCGAGGGACGCCATGGCTGCGATCACTCCGCTCTGGTCAAGCTTGCACGAGGCACCATGCCACAAGGTCCGGCCAAGCTCGTTAACACGTGCTTAACCGTGGGCCGGATCCGTTTGCGCGCGTGCGGCGGAAGCCCTATGTCTGCCGCCCTGCGCCGCCGCGGCGCGCAACGGGAGGAACGGCGGGGCCGTTCGGAACAAGACCGATGACCGAGACACTGGCCCGCCTCAGGGGCTCGATGACCGCGCTGGTCACCCCCTTCCGTGAAGGCACCTTCGACGAGACGGCCTTCCGCCGCTTCGTGAACTGGCAGATCGAGCAGGGCACGCACGGGCTGGTGCCGACGGGCACCACCGGCGAGAGCCCGACCCTCAGCCATGCCGAGCACGACCGCGTGGTGGAGGCCTGCGTGGACGAGGCGCGCGGCCGGGTGCCGGTGATCGCGGGCGCCGGCTCGAACTCGACCGCCGAGGCGATCGAGCGGGCCCAGCATGCCGAGCGCGCCGGAGCGGACGCCGTGCTCGTGGTCACGCCCTATTACAACAAGCCGACCCAAGGCGGCCTCTACGCCCACTTCAAGGCCGTCAACGACGCCATCGGCATCCCGATCATCATCTACAACATCCCGCCCCGCTCCGTGATCGACATGAGCGTCGATACGATGAAGCGCCTGTTCGAGCTCAAGAACATCGCCGGCGTGAAGGATGCCACGGCCAAGATCGACCGCGTCAGCGCCCAGCGCCTGGCGATGGGTGAAGCTTTCGTCCAGCTTTCGGGCGAAGATGCGACGGCGATCGGCTTCAACGCCCAGGGCGGCGTCGGCTGCATCTCGGTGGTCTCGAACGTGGCCCCGCGTCTCTGCGCCGACCTGCAGACGGCGACGCTCGCGGGCGACTACGCCAAGGCGCTGGCCATCCAGGACCGGCTCTTCCCGCTCCAGACCGGGCTCTTCGCGGAATCGAACCCCTCGCCGGCGAAGTACGCGCTCTCCCGCCTCGGCCATATGAGCGAGGAGGTGCGCCTGCCGCTGGTGACGGTCTCGGACGAGACCCGCGGCATCGTGGACGCGGCCCTGCGCCATGCCGGCCTGATCGAGGGCTGAACCCGAAGACCTGAACCCGCATTGTCCGCCGGAGCGCCCCGCCCTCCGGCGGGGATGCCCGAAAGACGAGAATGGCCCCGAAACCCGAACCGAACCGGCGCGTGGTGGCGGACAACCGCGCCGCGCGCTTCCACTACGCCATCGAGGACACGATCGAGGCCGGCATCGCGCTCACCGGCACCGAGGTGAAGTCGCTGCGCAACGGCAAGGCGACGATCGGCGAGGCCTATGCCGGCCCCTCCGGCCACGACCTGATGCTGTTCAACGCCTACATCCCCGAATACCTCGAGGCGAACCGCTTCAACCACGACACCAAGCGCCCACGACGCCTGCTGCTGCACCGCCGCCAGATCGACAAGCTGATCGGCGCCACGCAGCGCCAGGGCTACACGGTGGTGCCGCTGAAGATCTACTTCAACGAGAGCGGCCGCGCGAAGGTCGAGCTCGGCCTCGGCAAGGGCAAGCAGGCCCACGACAAGCGCGAGGCGGTGAAGGAGCGCGACTGGAAGCGCGACCAGGCCCGCCTGCTGCGCGACCGGGGATAAGGCGCGACGTCAGACGTTCTCAGGGACCGCCAACGGGACTCCCTCTCCCGTTCGGGAGAGGGGACCCGCGCCCTCGACGGAACCGGTCGCACCCGAGCGAGCCGGCTCTCGCCCTGCCCTATTCCTCGTCCGCATCCCCGTTCTGGCGGATGCCGTAGCGGCTCTCCAGACCCGGATTCTGGCGCGGGCCGCGCTCGGCCGGGGGACGGGCCGGGCGCTCGCTCGGGTCGCGGCCGATCTTCGGCATCAGATGCGCGAGGTCGAGGAACTCGTCGGCCTGGCGGCGCAGGTCGTCCGAGATCATCGCCGGCTGGGTCTGGATGGTCGAGATCACCGTGACGCGCACGCCGCGGCGCTGCATGGCCTCGACCAGGGAGCGGAAATCCCCATCGCCGGAGAACAGCACCATGTGGTCGATATGGGCGGCCAGTTCGAGGGCGTCGATCGCCAGCTCGATGTCCATGTTGCCCTTGAACCGGCGCCGGCCCATCGAATCCGTGAATTCGCGCGCGGGCTTCGTGACGACGCGGTAGCCGTTGTAGTCGAGCCAGTCGATCAGCGGCCGGATCGAGGAATATTCCTGATCCTCGACCATGGCCGTGTAGTAGAACGCCCGAAGCAGGTTGTCCCGCGCCTGGAACTCCTTCAGCAGACGTTTGTAGTCAATATCGAAGCCGAGAGCTTTCGTCGTGGCATACAGGTTCGCGCCGTCGATGAACAGCGCGCTACGCTGAGTCCCGCCCATGGAATGTTTCGCTTTCTCGAAAATTTTATGTTTCAGAATGTTAATGCAGTGAAGCTCAAACGATGCCAACCGGCAATATCATTCGTTAGTTTCGCAGTCGATCTCGCTCATGCAGCGGGATCAATCGCATGTGAAGCTCGGCGAAGCCGTTCGAAGTGTCGTCTTGATGGATCGACAGCTTGAGCATGGGCGCTGCGTGCCGCCCAAGTCAAGCCGGCAAGTGATCTCGATTGCGGAAAGTCAGTCAGGACTTCGTGCGCGCGAACCTGAGATCGCGGGCCGGTTCCTGACGCCACGTCAGGTCGCGCGCCCCTGTGGATCACCTTGCCGGAACTGACTTCACGCCTTGGGCAGCGCGCGGCTGCCGGGCTTCACCGGGGGGATCGCGGCGAGTTCCGGCGGCAGCGCGTCGGCCGGATAGGCCGGTATGTCGAGCGTCACCAGTGACACGAAGGGCACACCGATCTCGCCCCGTCCGCCCGAGCGGTCGATCAGGCAGGCCGCGCCGACGATCTCGCCGGGCTCGGACCGAATCGCCGCGAGGCATTCCCGCGCGGAGAGGCCCGTGGTGACGATGTCCTCGACGATGACGGCGCGCTGGCCGGCCGGGATCTGGAAGCCGCGCCGCAGGGTGAAGGGGCCGCCCGGATCGCGCTCCACGAAGATCGCCCGGGCGCCGAGATGGCGGGCGGTCTCGTAGCCCGGCACGATGCCGCCGATGGCCGGCGAGACGACGATGTCGATCTTGCCGAACTGCGCCTCGATCGCCGCGGCGAGCGCCCGGCACAGCCGCTCCGTGCGCGGCGGCTCGGAGAAGATCGCCATCTTCTGCAGGAAGACCGGCGAGCGCAGGCCCGAGCTGAGGATGAAGTGCCCTTCGAGCAGCGCCCCCGCATCGCGGAATTCGGCGAGGACCTGGTCCGGGCTCATCGGGGCGGCAGTCATCGGCGGGCGGGTCTCCGGAGGTTCGGGGCGCTTGTGGCAGCGCCCCGGCGCGAGAGCAAGAAGAGGGGTCAGTCCCTCACCAACGTGGCGCGGCCGATGGCGAAGACGCGCCCGTCGCCGAGGAGATGGGCGGTGAAGCCCTTCGGGAAGAGCGGATCGAAGGCCTTGTCGCGCACGTTCAGCCCGCCGGTGAAGGCGCCGAAGGCCGGCATGACGAGGCGCGCCCCGTCCGAGACGAAGCAGCGGCGGCGCACCGCGCGGCCCCGCATCGCCACCTTGCCGCAGGGATGGAGATGGCCCGCGACCTCCCCCGGGCCGGCGCCCGCCGCCGGCTCGTGCCGCAGCGTCAGGCCGCCGAGCGCGAGGTCCGCCGCGTAGCGCCCGCCGACGCCCTCGCCGATCTCGGCATCGTGGTTGCCGGCGATCCAGACCCAGTCGCGGCCCGCCTGGAGCGCCGCCACCATGGCGCGGTCGCCGGGCTCCATCCGCTCGGGGCCGCGGGCGTCGTGGAAGGAATCGCCGAGGGCGACGACGCAGGCCGGCTCGAACCGGGCGATCGCCTCGTGCAGGTTCGCCAGCGTCTCGCGGGTGTCGTAGGGCGGCAGGAACTGGCTCGAGCGCGCGGCATAGGCCGAGCCCTTCTCCAGGTGCAGGTCCGACACCACCAGCGTCCGGTGCGCGGGCAGCCACAGGGCGCCGCTGAGGTCCAGCACCGCATCCTCGCCGGCCAGCATCAGGCCGGCGGGCTTCACACTCTTCTCAAGTCTCTGGCCGAGCGCCAAGATCGCATCCTCATCCGGGGGACCGGGGCGCATCGGAGTCAGCCGAGAGCTTCTTCGAGAAGCTGCGCCTCGGCCTCGGCCAGGATCTCGTCCGCGCCCTCGCCGTAGACCTTCTCGCGCCCGATCTCCAGCATGACGGAGACGGAGAGCGGGGAGACCCGGTCGAGGGCCCGGTGGATGATTCGCCCCTGGATGCGCTCTAGCATCACACCGAGCCGCCTCACGTCGAGGAGTCCGGTTGCCGCATCCTGCCGCGCGGCGCGCAGGAGCAGGTGGTCGGGCTGGTGCTTGCGCAGCACGTCGTAGACGAGGTCGGTCGAGATGGTGACCTGCCGCCCGGTCTTCTTCTGGCCTGGATGGCGCCGCTCGATCAGCCCGGCGATCACCGCGCATTGCCGGAAGGTCCGCTTCATCATCGCGGATTCGGCGAGCCAGGCCTCGAGGTCGTCGCCGAGCATGTCCTGCGCGAACAGGTCGGCGAGGAAATCCGGATCCTCCGCGATGCGCTCCGAGACGTCCCGCGTCGTCCAGATCGCGATGCCGTAATCGTTGGCGGCGAACCCTAGGGGCCGCAGGCCGGCGCGCTCCAGGCGGCGGGTCAGCAGCATGCCGAGCGTTTGGTGCGCGAGCCGTCCCTCGAACGGGAAGGCGGTGAGGTAGTGGCGCTTCGCCCGCGGGAAGGTCTCGACCAGCAGATCCTTCGGCCCGGGCAGGACCGAGCGGCTGCGCTGCTGCACGAGGTAGTCAGCGACCTGCTTCGGCAGGCGGTCCCACTCGAAGGGGTCGGCGATCAGAGCCCGCACGCGCGCGGCGAGGAAGGTCGAGAGCGGGAACTTCGCGCCGGCATAGGAGGGAATCGCCGGGTCGGTGCCGGGCCCGGCGCGGGTCACCATGGCCTCGTCCTCCACGAGGCCCTCGAAGCGCAGCACCTCGCCCGCGAACAGGAAGGTGTCGCCCGGCGTCAGCGTCTCGGCGAAATCCTCCTCGACCTCGCCGAGCACGCGGCCGGTCTTCGGCAGCACCGTGCCGGGCTTGGCGCGCAGGGAGCGGACGAGGCGCACCTTCACCTTCGCGGATTCGACGATGGTGCCGATATTCATCCGGTATTGCTGCGCGACCCGGCCATCGCGCACCCGCCAGAGCCCGTCGGCCCCACGCAGGATCTTGGCGAAGCGCTCGTAGGCGCGTAGCGCATAGCCGCCGGTCGCCACGTAATCGACCACCGCCTCGAAATCCTCCCAGGCGAGGCCCGCATAGGGCGCGGCGGAGGTGATCTCCGCGTAGAGGTCGTTCGGGTCGAAGGCGTCGGCGCAGGCCATGCCGAGGACGTGCTGAGCGAGCACGTCGAGGGCGCCGGTGCGGGCGTCCGGGGTGTCCTGCGCCGCCTCCTCGACGGCGTCGAGGGCGGCGCGGCATTCCAGCATCTCGAAGCGGTTGGCCGGCACCAGATAGGCCTTGGAGGGCTCGTCCATGCGGTGGTTCGCCCGGCCGATCCGCTGCATGATCCGGCTCGCCCCCTTCGGCGCGCCGATATTGACGACGAGGTCCACGTCGCCCCAGTCGATGCCGAGATCGAGGGTCGCGGTGCAGACGATGGCCCTGAGCTGCCCCGCCGCCATCGCGGCCTCGACCCGGCGGCGCTGCTGCGCGTCGAGCGAGCCGTGGTGGAGCGCGATCGGCAGCAGGTCGTCGTTGAGGTTCCAGAGTTCCTGGAAGGTGTACTCCGCCTGGAGCCGGGTGTTCACGAAGACCAGCACCGTGCGGTGCTCGCGGATCAGCGCGTAGATCGCCGGCATGGCGGCATGCGCCGTGTGTCCGGCGAGCGGCAGGGTCCGCGCTGATTCGAGCATGCGCAGGTCCGGCCGCGCGCCGCCGGTGACGACCACCAGGTCGGCCATGGATGGCACACTCCCTCCCCCCTCTGCGGGAGAGGGGACCCGCGCTTCCGCGTCGAGGCCTGCCCGAATGCGAGGACCGGAGCCCTGCGGCACCAGATATTTCCGCAATTCGTCCGGCTCGCGCACCGTGGCGGAGAGCCCGATCGCGGTGAGCCCCGGGCTGAGCCGGTGCAGCCGCGCGAGCCCGAGCGACAGCAGATCCCCCCGCTTCGAGGTGACGAGCGCGTGCAGCTCGTCGAGGATCACGCAAGCCAGGTTCGCGAGCAGGTCCGCCGCCTCGCGATGGGCGATGAGGAGCGCGAGCTGCTCCGGCGTCGTCAGCAGGATGTCGGGCGGCCGCGCGATCTGGCGGGTGCGCTTGTGGGCGGGGGTGTCGCCGGTGCGGGTCTCGACGCGCACGGGCAGCCCCATCTCGGAGACCGGCGCCTCGAGGTTGCGGGCGATGTCGACGGCGAGCGCCTTGAGCGGCGAGATGTAGAGGGTGTGCAGGCCCCGCCGTTCGGACGGCTTCGATCGGGACAGGGCGACGAGGCTCGGCAGGAAGCCGGCGAGCGTCTTGCCGGCCCCCGTGGGCGCCACCAGCAGCGCCGAGCGTCCGGCGCCGGCGATGCGCAGCAGGTCGAGCTGGTGCGCCCGGGGCGCCCAGCCGCGGCCCGCGAACCAGGCCGCGAAGGCGGGCGGCAGGAGGTCGTCGCCGGGGCGATTCCCGCTCAGGCGAGCGCCATCAGGAAGCGGTCGATCAGTTCCAGCGCCCGCGCGGTGAGCACGCCGGGATAGCGCACGAAGATGTGGCATCCGCCCGGATAGATCGCCGTGTGCCCCCCGTTGCCCGCCGCCGCCCAGCGGGCGGACATGTAGAGCGTGTCGTCGAGGAGCGGGTCTGCGGTGCCGACCGTGAACAAGGCCGGCGGCAGGCCTTTCAGCTCCGCATAGATCGGCGAGACGTCGGGGCGGCGCCGGTCGATCCCCTCGCGCACGTAGTCGTCGGCGAATCGGGTCAGGTCCTCGGTGTTCACCACCAGGCGCTCGGCGCCCCAGTTGCGCACGGAGGGGGTGAGGCCGAGGTCGAAGAAGCCGGCATTGAGGTTGGCGCCGCGGAAGGCGCGGGGCAGGTTGTGCCGATCGCGCAGACGCAGGAGCACCATCACCGCGAGATGGGCGCCGACCGATTCGCCGCCGATGGTGAGGGCGGAGACGCCGAACTCGGCCTTGCCGGGCCCGGCGAGCCAGAGCGCGGCGGCCTCGCAATCGAGGAGCGCGGCCGGATAGGGGTGCTCGGGCGCGAGCCGGTAATCCACCGAGAGGCAGACGAAGCCGCAGGAATCGGCGATGCGCTCCAGCCAGGGGTCCTGCTCGTCGGCCCCGCCCCAGATCCAGCCGCCGCGGTGGATGTGAAGATAGGCGCCGCGCAGGCGCACGCCGGGCCGCGGACGGATGACCCGCAGCGGCAAGGCGCCGCCGGGGCCGTCGATCAGCATGGTCTCGGCCCGGGTGCTGCGCGGCATGGCGGGCGAGGCCTTGGTGCCGGCCTTGCGGCGCTCGCGCACCTCGTCGATGGGCAGAGTCCACGGATCGGGCTGGGCGGCGTGCGCGGCCACGATCTCGGCGTTGAGCCGCAGGGTTTCCGGATCGATCGTCGCCGGGTCGAACAGGGCGTGGTCGATCATCGTGGACCTGGTTCCGTGGGTTCGGCCGTCCAGTCTGCTCCGGCGGCCCGCGTCTGTCGCGCGTAGTGTCTGCGGATGGCGATGCGGATATCTTGGCGGCTCGGGCGAGCATTGCCATCTGCCCCTCATCCGCGAAACCGCCCAACGCCCGAGGCGCACGGGAGTTTCGCGGGAAGTGTGACGCGGACGTCACGCTTCCGCCGGGTTCCGGCGGTTGAAACGGCGGCCTCACCCTTCGCCGGCACTTCGCAGAGATCGAGAGCGAAAGACGTGGAACACGGCAAGCATCGCCCGGGCGGCGCGTCCTATCCCGAGATGGCCTATGGCGGGCGCGGCAGCGGCCTGCGCCGCTTCCTCGGCGGCTCGCCGGCCGCGGTGTTCCTGCGCCTGCTGTTCCTCTCGGTCCTCGTCGGCGCCTTCATGGCGATGCTCGGGCTCACCCCGGGGCAGCTCTTCTGGCACGTCTACGATTCGGCCCGCACCCTGATCGATATGGGGCTCGCCACCTTCCACGATTTCGGCGGCTGGATCCTGGCCGGCGCCGTGGTGGTGGTGCCGCTCTGGTTCATCTCGCGGCTCTTCGCGGCGTCGCGATAGGCGGCGGACTGTTCCGACGCCGCAGCAGGATGAGGCGCGGGTCCCCTCTCCCATTCGGGAGAGGGACAGGGTGAGGGATGAGAAGGTTCCGGACAGAGCGGAGCCGGAGGCGCCGCACCGTCGCGTTCTCAGACGATTTCGGATCGATCGGAACGGCTGCTCGCGGGTCCCCTCCCCCTTGCGGGGAGGGGTAGGGGTGGGGGTGGCTCAGGATCGAACGTCCCGGTGCCTTCTGAACCACCCCCACCTCCGGCTCCTCCCCGCAAGGGGGAGGAGAGGACCGCCGCACCGTCGCGACCTCTCCGGCGCGTTCTCAACCCTCACCCCAGCCCTCTCCCGAACGGGAGAGGGGGCCTGTCGCGGTTCACGTTCATCCCTTGAATCCGGCCCGCCGTCCCTCGGTCCGCTTCGCCGCCGCTCCGGCTCGGGCGGCCCAGCCATGCAACGGCCCGGCTGTCCCGGAGCGCCCTGGCCCAGCATGCTGCATCGTCCGGTCCCGCGATTCGGCCCTGCCGCATGAACTCCAGCCCCCTCCCCGTCTCCGGACGGCGCGTCCTCGCCCTCGCGCTGCCGATGACGCTCGCCAACGTCACGACGCCGATGCTCGGCTTCGTCGGCGCGACCGTGATCGGGCGGCTCGGTGACGCCGCCGCGCTCGGGGCGATCGCGCTCGGCGCCGTGATCTTCGACGCGATCTTCTGGTCCTTCGGCGCGCTGCGCATGGCGACGGCGGGGCTGACCGCGCAGGCGGTCGGCGCGCGGGATGCCGCCGAGATCGACCGCACGCTGGCCCGGGCCCTGGCGGCCGGCGCGCTCGCGGGCCTCGCCCTCGTCGTCCTCCAGATCCCCCTCGCGGCCGCCGCCTTCCGGATCAGCGGCGCGAGCCCGGCGGTGGTCGAGGGGTTGTCGACCTATTTCCACATCCGCATCCTCTCGGCGCCCTTCGTGCTCGCGAACTACGCGGTGCTGGGCTCCGTGCTCGGGCGCGGACGGACCGATCTCGGCCTGCTGCTGCAGGTGGCGATCAACTGCGTGAACATCGCGCTCACCCTCGCCCTGGTGGTGGGTCTTGAGCGCGGGATCGGTGGGGCGGCGCTCGCCACCGTCTGCGCCGAGGGCGCGGGCCTCCTCCTCGGCCTCGTGCTGCTGCGCCGGCTCGGCGCGCGCCCGTTTCGGGTGCCGCTCGCCGAGATCCGCGATGCCGCGGCGCTCAAGCGCACCTTCGCGGTCAATGCCGACATCGTGGTCCGCACCCTGGCCCTGGTCGCAGGCATCGTGCTGTTCTCGGCGCTCGGCGCCCGCCAGGGCGATGCCGTGCTCGCGGCCAACGCCGTGCTCTGGAACCTCTTCCTGATCGGGGGCTTCTTCCTCGACGGCTTCGCCACGGCCGCGGAAGCGCTCTGCGGGCAGGCGCTCGGGGCCCGGGACGAGGCGGATTTCCGCCGCGCCTCGATGCTCAGCCTGCGCTGGTGCCTCGGATTCGGGATCGGGGTCAGCCTGCTCGCGCTCGGCGGCGGCCACGCCTTCATCGACTTCGTGAGCACGAGCGAGGCGGTGCGCGCGGTCGCCTACCAGTACCTGCCGCTCGCCGCGCTCGCCCCCTTCATCGCGGCGACGCCCTTCGCCTATGACGGCATCTATATCGGCGCCACCTGGACCCGGGCGATGCGCAACCTGATGCTCGCGGCGCTCGCCGCCTATTGCGCGACGCTGCTCGCCGTGCAGGCGCTCGGCCTCGGCAATACCGGCCTCTGGCTCGCCTTCCTCAGCTTCCTCGGCGCCCGCGGCCTCGGCCAGGCCCTGGCCTATCCGGGACTGGCGCGGCGGGAATTCGCCGCGGCCTGAAGCGTCTTAGAGCGCTCTCCGCCGAAGTGGATCCCGGTTCGGCGCAAGAGAACGCGCCACAACAAGGACTTGGAGCCGTTCCCGATTGCAACGCGATCGGGAACGGCTCTAGCGCGGATCCGTCCAGCGCCGGCCGGTGGAGCCGGTGCTGGTGGGCGCGGCGGGCTCGGCCGAGACGGTCGGGGTGAGCGCGCCGCGCGGGGCCGGCGCAGTGCGCTGGACGACCCGGCGCACCGGCAGGGCGCTGCGGCGGTAGCGGGCCCGGCGGTAGCGGCGCGGGCGCTCGCTCGTCGCGCCGACCACGCCGCCGACGATGGCCCCGGCCACGGCGCCGATCGGCCCGCCGACCACCGCCCCGGCGATCGCGCCGGTGCCGACGCCGACCGTGGTGTTGCTCGCCGCCCGCGCCGAGAGCGGCGCGGCGAGCGCGCCGGCCAGCATCAGGCCGAAGAAGACCCGCTTCATGGTCGATCCCTCATTGTCTCGCGTCTCGCGCGATAGGCGCGGGACGCCCGTTCGGGCTTGCCTCTCGACGAAGAGTTCGAGGGGGCCGGTCCCGTTCGTCCGGGTCGGCCTTGCTGGCGGAAGGTGGCCGCAGCGTGGCGGCATCACAAACGCCGCCGTTTCTTAGCCCCCGACCTTTGGGGCGCTGGCCTCACCGGTCCGTTGCATTATGGTGCAGCGCAAAGACAGTTTGGGCCGAAGGACTGACCCGATGACCGATCTCCGCCTCCGCCGCAGCGTGCTCTACATGCCGGGCTCGAACGCGCGCGCCCTGGAGAAGGCCAAGACGCTGCCCGCCGACAGCCTGATCCTCGACCTGGAGGACGCGGTCGGCATGGAGGAGAAGGAGCTCGCCCGCGAGCAGGTCTGCGCCGCGGTGAAGAGCGGCGGCTACGGCGACCGCGAGCTGGTGATCCGCGTCAACGCCCCCCAGACGCCCTGGGGCGAGGCGGACCTGCGCGCCGCCATCGAGGCGCGGCCCGACGCGATCCTGATGCCGAAGGTGTCCTCGCCGGCCGTGCTGGAGGCCATCGCCAACCATCTCGAGGCGCTCGACGCACCCGAGGACATCGCCATCTGGGCGATGATCGAGACCCCGGCCGCGATCCTCAACATCAAGGAGATCGCCCAGGCCCGGCGCGACCGGCGCACGCGCCTCACCAGCTTCGTGCTCGGCACCAACGACCTCGCCAAGGACACCTGGGCGCAGCTCGTGCCGGGCCGCGTGCCGATGCTGCCCTGGATCATGTTCGCGCTCGCCGCCGCGCGCTCGGAGGGGCTGACCATCCTCGACGGCGTCTGGAACGACATCGCCGACGTCGACGGCTGCCGTACGGAATGCCGGCAGTCGCGCGACCTCGGCTTCGACGGCAAGACCTTGATTCACCCCAACCAGCTCGAACCGGCCAACACCTCCTTCGCCCCCACCGAAGAGGAAGTCCGCCGCGCCCGCCTCGTCATCGAGGCCTTCGCCAAGCCGGAGAACGCCAAGCGCGGCGCGATCAAGCTGGAGGGCCGCCTTTACGAGCGCCAGCACATCAGCATGGCCAAGCGCGCGGTGACGTGGTCCGAGGCGATCGCCGCCAAGGGCTACTGAAGGGCTCTACTCGGCGGCACGAAGCGAGCCCCCTGCCGGGAAGGCCGCCCGGTAGGCGGCCGGGCTCGTCCCCAGCGTCGTCCGGAAATGGTGGCGCAGGCTCGCTGCCGAGCCGAAGCCGCAAGCCGCGGCCACCTCGGGGACCGGCAGGCGGGTGCTCTCCAAGAGGGTTCGGGCATGGCCGATGCGCTCAGCCAGCAGCCACGCTCCGGGGCTGAGGCCCGTGGCCTCGCGGAAACGGCGATGCAGGGCGCGGGGGCTCAGCGCCGCCTCGACTGCGAGCCGGCCGACCGGCCAATCCTGATCGAGATCGCGCCGCACCCGGTCGAGGAGCGGCCCGAGCCGCGAGCCCGCCGCCCGCTCGTGCGGCACCGGGCGCTCGACATATTGCGCCTGGCCCCCCTGCCGGTGGGCGGGCAGCACGAGCCGCCGTGCCACGCGGTTGGCGATCTCGGGCCCGAAATCCCGCCGCACCAGATGCAGGCAGAGGTCGAGCCCGGCCGCGCTGCCGGCGGCGGTGAGCACGTCGCCCTCGTCCACGTAGAGCACGTCGGGCACGAAGCGTAAGGCGGGATGGCGCGCGGTCAGCGCCTCCGCGTAGCGCCAGTGTGTCGTCGCCCGGCGCCCATCGAGGAGGCCGGCCGCCGCCAGCACGAAGGCGCCGGAGCAGAGCGAGAGGATGCGCGCGCCGTTCGCCTGCGCGGCGCGCAGGGCAGCGCAGAGATCCTCCGGCACCGGCGCCTCGACGCCGCGCCAGCCGGGCACGATCACGGTGCCGGCCCGGGCCACGAGATCGAGCCCGCCCTCGGCGAGCACCTGCACGCCGCCGGTCGCCCGCAGCGGCCCGGGCTCGATTCCAGCGACGGCGCAGCGATACCAGCCCGGCCCCATCTCGGGCCGCGCGAGGCCGAACACCTCGACGGCGCAGCCGAACTCGAAGGTGCAGAGCCTGTCATAGGCGACGAGCACCACGAGGGGGTTGGCGGGCGGGGTCGGGCGCGAGCTTGGCACGATCTTGACGCTACGCGGCATTCGCGCCGCTCACCAGTGCCGCGCGAGGCCCCTACCCTGCCGAGCGTCCGATCAGGAGAACCAGACATGCCGAGCGCCGTCGCCGAGATCCCCGCCGCCGAATCCGAGATCGCCCGCCGCCACTTCGCAGCGCGTCTCACCCTGGAAACCGACTGCGCCGACGTGCAGGCCGGCCTGAGCGCGGGCGCGCCCGATTTCATCCTGATCGACGTGCGGGGACCGCAGGCTTACGCGGCGGGCCACGTGCCGGGCGCGCTGAACCTGCCGCACCGGCAGATCGGGCCGGAGACATTGGCCCGCTTCCCGGCGGAGACCCTGTTCGTGGTCTATTGCGCCGGGCCGCATTGCAACGGCGGCGACCGCGGCGCCCTGCGCCTCGCCGAGCATGGTCGCCCGGTGAAGCTGATGATCGGCGGCATCACCGGCTGGCTCGACGAGGGCTTTCCGCTCGCGGAAGGCGAAGCACCGGGATCTCTGACGGTTTAAGTGAGGGAGGCCCGGAATACCGGGCTTCCAAAGGGATCATCCCTTTGGCGGGGTGCCGGGGCAGAGCCCCGGCGGGCCTTCCGGGCCGTTTCAGGCCGCTTCGGCGAACAGCGTGCGCGCCGCGTCGGTCGGCGCGAAATGCGTGCGCTGGGTGCGGGGGTCGCGCTCCGTCACCGTGATGAGGCCCGCCTCGTCGAGGCGCGAGAGGGCGCGCAGCACATGAGCGTGGGCGAGGTCGAAGACCTTCGCGAAGCTGCGCGTGTCGGGGCTCAAGCCCAGATGCGGGGCCGCGAGCAGCCCCGCCTCGATCCGCGAGAGATCCGGACGGCGCCCCTGGAGGTGATCAACCGTGCCGATGAAGTCCGCTTCCGTCATGCCTGTTACCGTGCGTGGAGGGTGACCAGAACCGATTTCGAGGTGGGCGTGTCGCTCTGCGCGCCGAAGGTCGAGAGCGGCACCAGGATGTTGAGCTCGGGGTAGTAGCCGGCGAGCGAGCCGCGCGGCATGTCGAAGGGCACGAGGCGGAAATCCTCCGCCTCCCGCGCGACGCCGTCGTCATGCGAGCCGCGGATATTGACGCGCTCCCCGAGCCGGTCGCGGATCGCGGCGAGGTCGTCCGGATGGGCGAACAGCACGCGGCGCTCGCCGTAGACGCCGCGGTAGCGGTCGTCCAAGCCGTAGATCGTGGTGTTGTACTGGTCGTGGCTGCGGAAGGTCTGCAGCACGAAGGTGTCGTCGGTGCGCTTGGCCTGCTGGTGTTCGGTCGCCTCCGGGAGCGAATCGTCCGAGAAGGTCGCCTTGCCGGTCTCGGTCTCGAAGACCCGCTCGGCGGCGAGGTTTCGCAGAAGGAAGCCGCGCGGGCGGCGGACGCGGGTGTTGTAGCCGGTGAAGCCCGGAATCGTGCGCCCGATCAGCTCGCGGATGCGGTCATGGTCGTCGGCGAGCGCGGCCCAGTCGACCTTGTCCGAGCCGACGGTCGCCGCGGCGATGCCGGCGATGATCCCGACCTCGGAGCGCAGATGCGGCGAGGCCGGCTTGTTGATGCCGCCCGAGCCATGGACCATGCTCATCGAATCCTCGACGGTCACGATCTGGACCTTGCCGGCGCTGTTGCGGTCGATCTCGGTGCGGCCGAGGCAGGGCAGGATGTAGGCGATCCGGCCCGGCACGAGGTGCGAGTGGTTGAGCTTCGTCGCGATGTGGACGGTGAGCTCGCAGCCGGCCAGCGCCTTGGCGACGAGCGCCGAATCCGGCGTGGCGCGAGCGAAGTTGCCGCCGAGCCCGATGAAGGCCTTGGCCGAGCCGCCGCACATGGCGCGGATCGCGGCGAGCACGTTGTGCCCGTGCTGGCGCGGAGCCGTGAAGCCGAATTCCTGCTCCAGCGCATCGAGGAGGGCGGCCGGCGGCTTCTCGTTGATGCCGACCGTGCGGTCGCCCTGCACGTTCGAGTGGCCGCGCACCGGGCAGAGGCCCGCGCCGGGCCGCCCGACATGGCCGCGCAGGAACAGCACGTTGGCGATCTCGCGGATCGTCGGCACCGAGTGCTTGTGCTGCGTCACGCCCATCGCCCAGGTGGCGATGACCTTGTCGGCGCCGAGATAGACCTCGGCCATCGCCTCGATCTCGTCCCGGGTCAGGCCCGACTGGTCGAGGATCGCCTCCCAACCGGTGGCGTCGACGGCGGCGCGATAGGCCGCGAGCCCGTCCGTGTGCTTGGCGAGGAAGGCCCGGTCGAGGAGCGAGGGCCGGCCGGCCGCGATCTCGGCGTCGTCTCGCGCGAAGATCGCCTTGGCCATGCCGCGGAAGGCGGCCATGTCGCCGCCGAGCCGCGGCTGCAGGTAGTGGCTGGCGACGGGCTGGCTCGCGCCGCGCAGCATCTCGACGGTGTTCTGCGGGTCGGCGAAGCGCTCCAGGCCGCGCTCGCGCACCGGGTTCAGCACGACGACGCGGGCGCCGCGCTGGGCGGCGCGGCGCAGGTCGCCGAGCATGCGCGGATGGTTGGTGCCGGGATTCTGCCCGACCACGAAGACCGCGTCGGCCTTCTCGAAATCCTCCAGGCTCACCGTGCCCTTGCCGATGCCGATGGCCTGGGTGAGCGCGATGCCGCTCGCCTCGTGGCACATGTTCGAGCAGTCGGGGAAGTTGTTGGTGCCGTAGAGCCGGGCGAAGAGCTGGTAGAGATAGGCCGCCTCGTTGGAGGCGCGGCCGGAGGTGTAGAACTCGGCCTGGTCCGGATGGGCGAGGCCGCGGAGCGTCGCGCCGATCTCGGCGAAGGCCTCGTCCCAGGGCACGGCGATGTAGCGGTCGAGGCCCGCATCGTAGCGCATCGGCTGCGTCAGGCGGCCCTCGCCCTCCAGGGCGTGGTCGGTCCAGCCGCGCAGCTCGGTCACCGTATGGCGCGCGAAGAAGCTCGGGGGCGTGCGCTTGTCGGTGGCCTCCCAGGAGACCGCCTTCACGCCGTTCTCGCAGAACTCGAACGAGGAGCCGTGCTCCGGGTCGCCCCAGGCGCAGCCGGGACAGTCGAACCCGTCCGGCTGGTTGGCCTTCAGCATGGCGCGCGCGCCGGAGAGCGGCGCGCGGCTGCCGAGGAGGTGCCTCCCGCAGGACTTCAGGGCGCCCCAGCCGCCGGCGGCGGAGGAGCGCTTGGGAGACGCGACCGGGTTGTCCATGAAGGAACTCGCGAAGACGCACTATGCGCCTGCGAGATAAGCGCCGATCCCGGACCGCCTCAATCGGGCCCGCGCGCAGGCCCCGCATGCATCGAGAGCAGGTGTTCGACCAGCTTCCTTTTAATCATCCCAAGGTCGGCTCGGATCTGGAATGGGTGATCTGCCTTTTTATGCATTGCGGTTATTGCTGCAGGATTTTGTCGGTCAACAACCAAACCCCGTTGAAGCGCGCAAAACTGGAACGATTTTGCCATAACCCAGGAGCGGCATGAACATTCCTGCCGACACATCCAGTGCCGGCCCGCAGACCATCAGGCATGCCAGATCGATCCGCACTGTGGCGCATGTGCACAACTCGGGACGCAACTTGAGACACATAGAGCATCGGCGTTGCGCAGTGTGAGGGGACCGATCTAAATGGTGATTTGAAACCTAGAATACACATCGTGCGTTGGCGGCCGCGTGGTCGGCCGACGACCGCATGGGAGGGCGTCTGGTGGGGTGCACGACGGTTCAGTTGTACCGGAAGGGCAATGCGACGAGCGCCCGGCTCGATCATGTGCGGCAACAGGATATCGAGCACTTCGACGTCGGCGGCGTTCCTTGGGTGCGGGCTGGAACGGGCGGCATCTCGACGAATGCGGTCCCACTTCAGGACGGCGGCCGGTGGTGGCAGCTCCCCGCGGGCTACGATTACGGCAACCTTCTCGTCGTCTGGAACGATGCCGACGCGCATTGGTCCTGGGAGCCGAAAAATGATATGACGCTGAGCGACTTTCGGGCGTTGCTCAGCCTGGCCAATCAAGCCTTCCTTCCTTGAGGTCGGCCGATAGACAGGGTTCACGGAGTCATGGTCGGACTTTCACCGAAGGCGCTGCGGTTCGCCGATACGACGATGCGCGCCTATCTCGACGAGGGGGCCAACTCCTCCGACGAGCGCGAGATTTGGCTGAGGTGGCGTGCGGAACGCGGGCCCTCCGTGCAGGCGGGTCCGGACGGCTACGTCGAGGTGCCGGACGAGATCGGACAGATCCTTCGCGACGCCGTCGAGCGGATGATTGCCGACCTGAAGCATCAATCTGCCGAGGGTGACGAGGACGGCGATCTCGGCAACGACATCGCCTTCCTGAGCGCCGTCCACGGCAAGCTCGACGCGGACCTGAACGCGGACCGCAGGTTCGGCTGGTAAGGCCGCGCAGCCGGCTCAGCCCTTCGCCAAAGCCGCCGCGTCGCGCCCCACCGCCCCGGCGAGGCTGGTCAGGCCCTCGGCCTGCATCCGGGCCAGGAGCCCGCGCTTGATCGCGCCGACGAGACCCGGCCCCTCATAGACCAGGGCGGAATAGAGCTGCACGAGGCTCGCCCCGGCTCGGATCTTGGTCCAGGCGGCCTCGGCGGAGTCGATGCCGCCGACGCCGATCAGCGGCAGCCTGTCCCCGACGCGCAGATAGGTCTCGGCCAGGAGCCGCGTGGCCGGCCCGAACAGCGGCCGGCCGGAGAGGCCGCCGGTCTCCCTGGCGAGGCCCGTCTCGGCGAGGGTGGCGGGCCGGGCGATCGTGGTGTTCGAGACGACGAGGGCCTGGACGCCGCGCCGCAGCGCCGTGGCGCTGATCGCGTCGAGGGCGTCGAGGGTGATGTCGGGTGCGATCTTGAGGAGCACGGCCGTGCCCGGGGCCGCGCCGTCGCGCGCCTCGACCACGCGGGCGAGCAACTCGTCGAGGAAGGCCTCGCCCTGCAGGTCGCGCAGGCCCGGGGTGTTGGGCGAGGAGACGTTGACGGTGACGAAGGCCACGTGCGGCGCGAGGCGGCGCGTGCAGGCGACGTAGTCGGCGAGCCGGTCGCCGGATTCCTTGTTCGCGCCGATATTGACGCCGACGACGCCGGAGCGGCCGGCGCGCGCGGCGAGCCGGCCGGCCACCACCTCGACCCCCTCGCTGTTGAGGCCGAAGCGGTTGATCACCGCCCGGTCGCGGGCGAGCCGGAACACCCGCGGGCGCGGGTTGCCGGGCTGCGGGAGCGGCACCACGCCGCCGACCTCGACGAAGCCGAAGCCGAGGCCGAGGAGCGCGTCCGGAACCGTGGCGCCCTTGTCGAATCCGGCCGCGAGGCCGACCGGATTGGGGAAGCGCCGGCCCAGGATCTCGACGGCGAGGCGGGGGTCGTCCGCTGCCGGGCGGCGGGCCGGAAGGGCCGCCAGAGCTCGCAACGTCAGATTGTGTGCCGTCTCGGCGTCCAGCCCGTGCAGCACCGGCCGGACCAAGGGGAACAGGACATCGATCATGCCCCGATCTCCGCCGGGAAAAGGTGGGTTCCGTCCGCGTCCAGGGGCAGGTCGGAAATCCTGCGCACCGCCGCGAGCGGCATCTCCGCGTAGAGATGGGGAAACAGGTCGCCGCCGCGCGAGGGCTCGTAGCGCAGCGCCTCGCCGAGCGCCGCCGCGTCCACCGCGACGAGGACGAGGTCGTCCTGTCCGGCGAAATGGCGGGCGGCGGTCTCCCGCACCTGCGCTGCGGTGGAGAAGTGGATGAATCCATCGGCGCGGTCGACCGGGGCGCCGGTGAAGCGGCCGAGCGACTCGGCCTCGCGCCAGAGGTCGCGCGGGCAGATCTTGTAGATGAGCGGCATCGAGGATCCGTGGCTGTCGCAGGCGTCGATAGGGCGATGTGCCGGCCCCTGACAACCTTTTCCCATCCGCAGGGTTGATCCCGACGGGTGCGGACAGCACCGGAATTCCCGGTTGAATCCAACCGGAAATCGGTTGCGTTTCGCACGAGGTAGCCCTAGTTTCCTACAACTGAGCCGTGCGTCCCAGCGGCAGGTTGAGGCATCGAGCCCGACTGATGTTGTCCCACGAACAGATCTGGACCGCCATCGACCGGCTGGCGGAGCGCCACGGATATTCCCCCTCCGGCCTCGCCCGGCGCTCAGGGCTCGACGCGACGAGCTTCAACCGCTCGAAGCGGATCGGCGCGGACGGGCGCAAGCGCTGGCCGTCCACAGAATCGGTCTCCAAGGTTCTCGCCGCCACGGGGGCGAGCCTCGACGAGTTCCTGCGCCTGATCGAGGCGCGCGAGGGGCCTGTGCGCTCCACCGTGCCGCTGATCGGCATGACGCAGGCCGGCTCCGGCCGCATGTTCACCGAGGACGGCCTGCCGACCGGCGGAGCCGGCTGGGAGGAGATCGACTTCCCCGATCTCGGCGAGGAGCGCGCCTTCGCCCTGGAGGTCCAGGGCGATTCCATGCTGCCCCTGTTCCGCGACGGCGACGTGCTGATCGTCTCGCCCTCGGCGAGCGTGCGCAAGGGCGACCGGGTGGTGGTGCGCCTGCATGGCGGCGAGGTGGTCGCCAAGGAATTGAAGCGGCGGACCGCGCGCACCGTCGAGCTGACCTCGCTCAACCCCGACCACGAGGAGCGCGTGCTCAATGTCGGCGAGATCGCCTGGATGGCCCGGGTGATGTGGGTGCGCCAGTAGGCGCGATCCCGCTTTGACGCCGGGCGCCGGGACGGTCACCCTGCCGGGCGTCGCGCGGGCCGAATCCGGCCCGCATCCTGACGAGACCTGGCCGGACGGGACCTTGCCGGAAGAGATCCAGCCCCCGAACGGAGACGAGGCCGGCGGCCTCGATCCCGCCACCGCCGCGCTCCTCGATGCGGGCAGCGTCGCGGCCCTGCTCCTCGACGGTCCGGAGGGGCGCATCCTGCACGCCAACCCGGCCTTCCGGGCGCTCACAGGCTATGCCGAGGCCGAGATCCTCGGCCGCGACCTCGGCCTGCTCGGCGAGGCGGCGCTCGCCCCCGCGGCGGGGCCGCTGGAATTCCTGGCGACGCGCCGGGACGGATCGAGCTTCTGGGCCTGGCTCGCCGCGGCGCCCGTGGCCGGGGGCGAGCGCCGGCTGGTCCAGATCCTCGACGTGACGCGGCGGCACGAGGCCGAGACGGCGCTCACCCTGTCGCGCCAGCGCGAGGCGCTCGGGCTCCTCACGAACAGCGTGGCGCACGAGTTCAACAACTTCCTGCAGATCCTGATCGGCTACATCGACGGGCTGAAGCGCCGGCTCGGCGACCGGCCCGAGCCCTTCATCCAGCGCGCGATCAGCCGCTCCACCGACGCGACCGAGCGCGCCGCGGTGCTGACGCGCCAGCTCCTCGCCTTCTCGCGCAAGATCGCGCCCGAGGTGCGGGCGGTCGACCTCGACCTGATGGTGGCCGAGGCCACCGAGGCCATGCGGCCGAGCCTGCCCGGCCGGATCCACCTGGAGGTGGCGCGTACGCCCGACCTGCCCTTCGCCATCGCCAATCCGACCCAGGTGGAGCTGGCGCTGCGCCACATCGTGGCCAATGCCTGCGAGGCGATGCCGGAGGGCGGCACCGTCACGCTCTCCACCTTCCGGGTGATGCCGGGGGACCGCACCCTGCAGCAGCCGAACGACGGCGCGGTCGGGCTCGTGGTGAGCGACACCGGCATCGGCATGTCGCCGGAGATGCTGGCCCGGGCGCTCGCCCCCTTCGCGACCAGCCGCGAGGCCGGCCGCGGGGCCGGGCTCGCCATCGTGCACGGGCTGATGAAGCGCCAGAACGGCACGATCAGCCTCGACAGCCGCCCCAACGAGGGCACGCAGGTCCGCCTCGTCTTCCCCGCTGCGCCGCGCCGGACGATGCATTGAGCCGGCTTCCCCGGCGGCTCGATTGAGGAATCGTTGACCAAAGGGCCGCGCTGTCACCGCGGAGCGCGGAAAGACAGTCGCGGCGATGGACTAAAACGCCGGCTGAACCGTCCCCATATTATCGACGGCGGCGAACGCCGCGACCGGTTCACACGATCTGTTCTCTCTCCAGGGGCTCCCGATGCTCACCTCCCTCAAGCGACGCAAGCGCACGGCGACCTTCCTGGCGCTCGCTGCCGCGCTGACGGTCGCGGCGCCCATCGCCGAGGCCCGGCCGGGCGGCGGCGGCAGCGTCGGGTCGCGCGGCTCCCGCACCTTCAACGCGCCCTCGGCGACGCCGACCGCGCCGGGCACGGCCGCGCCGATGCAGCGCACGCAGGCCCAGCCCGGCATGACCAATCCCGGCATGCAGGCCCCGCAGCAGGGCCGGCGCTTCGGCGGCGGCTTCTTCGCGGGCCTTCTCGGCGCCGGCCTGATCGGCGCGCTGCTCGGTGCCGGCTTCTCGGGCGGCCTCGGCGGCTTCGCCTCCTTCCTCGGCCTGCTCCTGCAGGTCGGCCTCGTGGTGCTGCTGGTCTCCTTCGCGGTGCGCTGGTTCCGCCGCCGCAGCAGCAGCGGCCAGCCGGCGGGTGCCGGCGCGCCCTATGCCCGCTCCGGCCTCGATCAGGACCAGGGCCCGAACCCCGGCTCCGGCGGTCCGGGCGGCGCGATGGGCGGCGGCATGATGGGCGGCATGGGCGGCGCGCGCCCGGTGCAGCAGCGCCCCGTGCAGATCGGCCCGAACGACTTCCAGTCGTTCGAGCGCCTGCTCGGCGAGGTCCAGGACGCCTATTCCCACGAGGACAAGGTCGGCCTGCGCAACCTCACGACGCCTGAGATGGCCGGCTATTTCGAGGAGGAGCTGAACGCCAACGCGGCGCGCGGCGTCGTCAACCGGATCGCCGACGTCAAGCTCCAGCAGGGCGACCTGGCCGAGGCCTGGGGCGAGGGCGCGGACGAGTACGCCACGGTGGCGATGCGCTACACGCTGAAGGACGTCACGGTGGACCGCCGCACCGACCGCGTGGTCGAGACCGGCGCGCCGCAGGCCGTCGAGCTGTGGACCTTCGTCCGCCGCCCGGGCCGCCCGTGGATCCTCTCGGCGATCCAGCAGACCGCCTGAACCGCTTCGTAAGGGCCTGAACCTGGGCCGGCGCCGCACAACGCGGCGCCGGCCTTGATCGTTTGCGGATCAGCGTCCCCGCCCGGCATCCCAGGCATTGGCCAGCGCCACGAAGCCCGCCACCGGCACCTCCTCCGCCCGCGCGGTCTCGGGCAGGGCGGCGGCCGCGAGGATCGTGCCGGGATCGGGGGTGAGCGCCTTCAGGCTCTGGCGCAGCATCTTGCGGCGCTGGCCGAAGGCGGCGCGGGTCACGGCCTCCAGCGCGCCGACCCGGCAGGGCAGCGGGTCCGGCCGCGGCACGAGGCGCACGATGCTCGACGTCACCTTCGGCGGCGGCACGAAGGCGGAGGGGCTGACGTCGAACAGGATGTCCGCTTGCGTGCGCCAGCCGCAGAGCACGCCGAGGCGGCCGTAATCGGCCCGCGCGCCCTCGTCGGCCACGATGCGCTCGGCGACCTCGCGCTGGAACATCAGGGTCAGCGAATCCCACCAGGGCGGCCAGGCCTCGACATCGAGCCAGCCGGTCAGCAGCGGCGTGCCGACATTGTAGGGCAGGTTCGCCACGATCCGGGCCGGCCCGTCGCCGACGAGCGGGCGCGGGTCGAATTCCAGCGCGTCGGCATCGACCACCTCGAGGCGGCCGGGATAATGCGCGGCGATCTCGGCGAGGGCGGGGAGCGCCCGGGGATCGCGCTCGATCGCGACGACGCGGGCTGCGCCCTCGGCCAGCAGCGCCCGGGTCAGGCCGCCCGGCCCGGGGCCGACCTCGACCACCGTGACCCCGGCGAGCGGGCCGGCCGCCCGGGCGATGCGGCCGGTGAGGTTGAGGTCGTAGAGGAAGTTCTGGCCGAGCGCCTTCTTCGGCTCGAGCCCGTGCCGGGCCACGACCTCGCGCAGGGGCGGCAGCCCGTCCGGGGCACTCATGTCATCTCCGATCCGTCAGAGCGGCCGCGGTATCACAGCTCGTCGTCGGGGTCGAAGTGGCGCATCTGCGAGGGGCGCCCGGCATAGGCGCTGATCGGGATGACCTCGGCGCCGGAGGCCTTCGCGATGCCGGCGTTGCGGGCGAGCCGCTCGGCGAGCCGCAAGGCCGCGACCAGACTGTCGGGCCTCGCGATGCCCTGCCCGGCGATGTCGAAGGCGGTGCCGTGGTCCGGCGAGGTGCGGATGAAGGGCAGCCCCAGCGTGACGTTGACGCCGTCGTCGAAGGCGATGGTCTTGATCGGGATCAGCGCCTGGTCGTGGGTGGGCGCCAGCGCCACGTCGTAGGTCTCGCGGGCGCGGGCATGGAACAGGGTGTCGGCCGGCAGCGGTCCTCGGATGTCGATCCCCTCCCCGCGCAGCCGCGCCACCGCCGGGGCGAGCACGTCGCGGTCCTCGCTGCCCATGGTGCCGGCCTCGCCCGCATGCGGGTTGAGCCCGGCGAGCACGAGGCGCGGCTCGGGCAGGCCGAAGCGCTCCTTGAGGTCGCGCACCACGATGCGCGCCGTCTCCTCGACGAGATCCTGGGTGAGCAGGTCCGGCACCGCGCGCAGGGGCACGTGGATCGTCACCGGCACCACCGAGAGATCCTGGCTCCAGATCATCATCACCGGCCGCGGGGGCGTGCGCCCCGGGGCGACGGCGAGGGCCGCGAGGAACTCGGTATGGCCGGGATGGGCGAACCCCGCCCGGGTCAGCACGAACTTGGCGATGGGGTTGGTGACGATGGCCGCAGCGCGGCCCGCCTTCACGAAGCCGACCGCGGCGGTGATCGATTCGATGACCGCCCCCGCATAGACGGAATCGGGCCGCCCCGGCAGGGCGGCGATGGCGGTGCCGCTGGGAAGCGCCACCACGGGCAGCGCCCGCGGGAAGACCTCGGCCGCGGTCTCGGGATCGATCTCGGCGACCGGCACGGGCAGGCCCATGCGATCGGCGGCACGCTCGACGAAGGCCGGATCGGCGACGAGGAAGAAGGGCGGCAGCGGATTCAGCCCGCCGCGGCCGAGCCAGGCCGCGAGCGCGATCTCCGGGCCGATCCCGGCCGGGTCTCCGAGGGTCAGGGCGAGAGGGGGCATGGGGCAGGCTCGCGGGATGGCGCGGGGCCGGTGCGCCACAGGAGGGGATTAAGGGAGCCGGTGCTGGGCGCGCAAGGCGCGGGTCCCCTCCCCCTTGCGAGGAGGGGTCAGGGGTGGGGGTGGCGCAGGATGAAGCGTTTCGGTGCCTTCTGCACCCCCCCACCTCCGGCTCCTCCCCGCACGGGGGAGGAGAGGCCCAACTCGGCCCGCCTCAGCGGACCGAGGCGATGCCGTCGTTGGTGGTGACGGTGCCGACGTTCTGGCGGAGATCCGCCTCGCCCAGCGTCTTCAGCTCCAGGCGCAGCAGCACGGTCTGGTTGCGCTCGCGGGTGCCGAGCGCGGTGGCGATCGGCGAGACGATGTAGTTCAGCGAGACCGTGGTGCACTCGTCCTGGTAGCCGCCGCCGATGCTCATGCCGGACAGGTAGAACCGGCCCGGGTTCTGGTAGACCGGCGCGAGGCCGACCGGGTTGGCGAGGTAGCTGGCATAGGCGTCCGAGAACAGGTCGCGCGTGTCGAGATAGTGCGTCATGTCGACGAGCGCCGAGCCGGTGACGAACCAGTTCGGGGTGATGTTGTAGGTGGCGCTCGCGGTCACGCCCTCGCGGCGGTGGCTGAAGCCGAGCAGCGGCTGCGCCTCGTAGTAGGAGTAGAAGGCCGAGAGCGTCAGCGGCAGGAACGGCGCGAAGCGCGCGGTCACGCCGGTCTCGAAGCGGTTGACCTTGAAGTCGCTGTGGTCGAACCGCGCCCGGGTGATGAAGGAGATGTTCTGGTTCGGCGAGAGCTGGAAGCGGCCGACGAAGTCCGAGCGGCGCGTCTCCAGGCCAGATTCCAGGCCGACATTGGCGATGTCGCCGCGGCGGAACGAGTTCACCCCCGCGACCTGGATCGACTCGCCGAACATCACGTTCGTGTACCAGCCCGCATCCGTCGTCACCGAGTACTGGCCGCCGAGATTGGCGCGCACGCCGCCCTCGGCGCGGTCGTAGCCGGAGAACTTGTCCCACTCGAACAGCGAGGTGTCGTCGAAAACGAGGCTCTGCGCGTCCTCGTTCGGCAGGCGGCCGATGCGGGTCTCGGATGGCCGCGCGATGATCTGCGCGATCGGCTCGATCGTGTGGACGCCGAGCGGCCCGAAATTGCTGACGAACGGGTAGCGGTAGTCGATGCCGACGGCCGGCGTGACGCGGCCGTTGAAGCCCTCGCCCACGTTGGCGATCGTCGGCACCAGGGCGTTCTGGTAGCCGGACAGGCTCGGATTGGTGAAGAAGGCGTCCGCCCGGAGATAGGTGAAGGGCGTGAAGACCTGGCCCGCATCGTCGATGAAGCTGCGCCGCCAGGAGGCCATGGCCGAGGCGCGCGTGTTGGTGCCGGCGAGCCCGCGGATCAGGCAGGAGGCCCGGTTGAAGGTCGAGCAGGTCTCGTAGAGCGGGTAGCTGACGCCGTTGAAGCTCGGGCTGAACAGGTAGGCCGAGGTGCGCGGCAGGCCCTGGAAGTCGGTGGCCTCGCGGGTCAGGCTGGTGATGTTGGCCTCGAAACGCACCTCGCCGCCGAGCTCGCCCGGCCCGTTGATGCGCTTGTCGTAGTCGATCACCGGGGCGACGATCGGCTGCTCCTTCTGCCAGTCGAAGCTCGACAGGCCCTTGAAGTAGTAGCCCCGCGCCTCGAACCAGGAGCGGTCGCCCTGCCCGATCAGGTAGGCGGTCGACACCGCCTCGCGGAAATAATCCGTGACGATGTTCTGGTTGCGGATGCGGTAGTTGTCGAGGAACCACTTGTCGGTGACGCCGACGAGGTCCCAGCCCGTGCGCCAGCGGTCGTTGATGTAGAAGCGGCCCCGGCTCTCGATCGAGCCGCGGAAGTCGCGGTCGCCCGCGCCGAGGGGGCCCGGCAGGAAGGCCGAGGGCGTCGTCTGGAAGATGCCCGACAGGCGCAGGTTGTACGAGCCGTTGTCGAGCCGCTGGCGGAACTCGGCTTGGCCGAGCACGCCCTGCCGGCTGACGAAGGTCGGCGAGACCGTCAGGTCGTAGTCGGGCGCGAGGTTGAAGAAGTAGGGCACCGCGGCGCCGGTGCCGATCGCCGTCGAGGTGACGAAGCGCGGGGTCAGGAAGCCGCTCTTGCGCTTCACCGTCGGGTCGGGCGCCTCGAAATACGGCAGGTAGGCCACCGGGATGCCGGCGAGCTCCAGCTGCGATTCCTCGAAGTAGATCGTGTGCGTCTCGTTGTTGTGGATGATCTTGGTGGCGCGCACCTGCCAGAGCGGCGGCTTCTCCGGGTTGTCCTTGCACGGCTCGCAGGCCGTGTAGGTGCCGTAGTCGAAGGCCGTCTGCTCGCCGTTCAGGCGCTCGGCCCGCGGGGCGGAGAAGCGGGTCCGCACGGTCTCGCCGCGGCGCTCGACCGATTGCTGGATGCGCAGGGAATCGATGAAGCCGGTCTTGAAGTCGTCGGTCAGCTCCATGCGCTCGCCGGTGACGACGGCGCCGTCCTTGTCGGTGAGGCGGACATTGCCTTCCGCGAAGACGCGGCTGGTGGCGCGGTCGTAGCGCACGCGGTCGGCCTGGAGGGTGCGCGGGCCGTAATGCAGCTCGGCATTGCCCCGCGCGGTGACCGTGTTGTTGTCGTTGTCGTAGACGAGCTCGTCGGCCTCCACGAGGAGCTTGTCCCCGGGCTTGCCCTCGAGCTTCTTCGCGAGCGGATTCGGCGCGCCGCTCGACTGGGCGAGCGCCGGCGTTGCCGCCGCGGCGAGAGCCGTCAGCAGCGCCGTCAGCCCGGCGATCCGCGCGATGTCGGAGACCTTACGCAACGCCTGTCCCAACCCCGGTGACGTCTGCCGTCACGAACACACTCAAACCTCGCCTCCCGATTCCCGCTCGGAAGGAGCGGGTCTCATCCGTCTTCCTGGTACAGAAGCGTGAGCGTACCGAGGAGGCTTCCTACCACGGCCGGCAGCCAGGCCGCCACTGGCGCCGCCACGAGACCCGCGGCGCCGAGACCCTCCATCAACTGCCGCGCGACGTAGAGCGCGAACCCCGCCGCCACGCCGCCCAGCACGAGCTTTCCGACACCACCAAAGCGGAAAAACCGTAAGGAAACGGTTGCGGCGACGAGGACCATGGCCAGAAACAGGGCCGGCCGCGCCCAGAGCACGTCGTACTGGAGGCGGTAGCGGGTGGCGTCGAGACCGGCCCGTTCGGTCCGCGCGATCGTGTCCGGCAGTTGCCAGAAAGGCACAGATTCCGGGGGGGTGAAGCGCTGGCGGATCTGCCCGAGGTCGAGAGTCGAGGCGATCAGGTAGCTGCCGAAGGATTCGGGCGGCGACTCGGGCGTGATCAGGCGGACATCCTGGAGCTCCCACCAGCCGTCGTGGAGCACGGCGCGGGCGGCCACGATCTCGGCGGTGAAACGGCCGTCATCGTCGAAGGTGTAGACCTGCACGCCGGCGAGGGTGGTGGTGCCCTCCACCGCCGTCTCGGCCCGGATGATGGCGCTGCCGTCGATGCTCTTCTGGCGCAGCCAGAGCGCCTTGCCGGAGCCCGCCTTGGTGGATTTGGCGAAGATCTTCGCCTCGATCTCGGTGGAGCGCTGCTTCAGGGCCGCCGAGAGGGGGTTGTAGACGCCCACCGCGAAGGCGCCGAGCGCCAAAGCCACGAACAGGCCGGGCTGGAGGAACTGCCAGGCCGAGATCCCGGCCGCGCGCGCCACCACCAGCTCGAGCTTGCGCGAGAGCTGGAGGAGCGCCGCCATCGAGCCGAACAGCACCGCGAAGGGCAGCACGCCCTCGGCGACCGCGGGGGTGCGGTAGAGCGAGAGCTGCGCCATCAGCCCCGTGGAGGCGCCCTCGGCATCGCCCGCCCGGCGCAGCAGCTCCACGAAGTCGAGGGTGTAGACCAGGGCGAAGACGGTGATGAAGACGCCGAGCACGGTGCGCACGAAGCGCCACGCGAAATAGGTCCCGAGAGTGCGGCCGATCAGCATGGCCTAGCCCCGCGCGAGCCGGCGGCCCGGCCCCAGGCCCCGGAGGGCGGCGGCGAGGCGCGCGTTGAGGCTGCGCACCGCCGGACCGTGGAAGATGATCAGGCTCGACAGGCCGATCGCCGCGAGCGGCACCGCGTAGATCGCGAGCGCCGCCCCGGCGCTGCGCGCGGCGGCGCTCGTCGCGGCGAAGCCCGCGATGCGCAGCGCCACCACGGCGACCACGGCGCCGGCCACCGCCACGCCCCGCCCCTGGCGGGTGGTGCGCGGGTCGCCGAGGGCGGCGAAGGCGATGAAGGCGAGCGCCAGCGGGTAGAGCCAGGAGGAGAGCCGGTCGTGCAGTTCCGCCCGGAAGCGGCCCTTCTGGAGCTTGAAGTAGCCCTCCGTCCGGTCGGGGAAGAGGAGCTGCGTCGTCGAGCGCTCGCGCGGCTTGTAGATCACGTCCGAGTCCGGGGGCGCGAAGGCGGCGAGGTCGATCGTGTAGCGCTCGAAGGTCAGGATCGAGGAATCGCGGCTGTCCTTCTGCTGCTGGAGCACGCTGCCCTTCTCCAGCGCGAGGTAGCTCTGGCCCTCCACCTCCACCGCGTTGCCGCGGTCGGCGAGGTAGACCTTGCTCTTGCCGGCCTCGCGCCCGTCCCGGATGAACAGGCCGAGCAGCGTCCCGTTCTGCCCGCGCTCGCGGAAGTGGAAGCTGATCCCGTTGTCGAGCTCGGTGAACTGGCCCTCCTTCACCACGTTGGCGATGAAGTCGCCGCGCACCCGCGTGATGACGTCGCGCAGCTCCTGGAAGCTCGCCGGCATCACCACGATGGTGAGGAAGCCGACGAGGAAGCTCACCATGGTCGCGAGCGTCAGGAAGGGCCGCAGGATCGCCCGCGGGCGCATGCCGGCGGCCGACATCACGATCAGCTCCGAATCGCCGTTGAGCTTGTTCAGCGCGTAGATGACCGCGATGAACAGGGCCATCGGCGCGATCACGACGACGAGGGTCGGCAGCGACAGGCCGGTGACGAACAGGAAGATCAGGAGCGTCTGCCCCTTGGCCGTGATCAGGTCGAGCTCGCGCAGGGCCTGCGTCACCCAGATCGTGCCCGTCAGCCCGATCAGGCAGGCGAGGAAGGCGCCGAGCGCGATGCGGAAGATGTAGCGCTCGATCTGGTTCATCGCGTCGGCCCCGGGGCCTCCTCTTTGCCGGCTGTTCGGTTCGCCCGTGCGCACTGGCATGGCGCGCGAACTGGGGCGGTTTCAAGAGCGAAGCCGCCGCGTTGCGTTCTCTGCCTCAGCGGCTACACAGGATGCACCATCGCGGAGGCCCGCGGCGCGGGCCTCGATCTCACGACCGGAAGCACTTCGGAAAGCGGCACATGGCGGACGGCATCAGCATCACCTTCGCACCGGTCGGGCGGGCCGGCGGGGGCGACCTCGTCGTGTTCGTGGGCGACGACCTCGCCCTCGGCAGCGCCGCGCGCGAGGTGCTGGGGCAGGCGGGCACCGATCTCGTCGCCCGCGCGGCGGCCTCCGAGCAGTTCAAGGGCCGCGCGCAGACCGCGCTGGCGCTGCCGGCGCCCGCCGGGGTGGAGGCGGACCGCCTCGTCGTGATCGGCCTCGGCTCGGACAAGGACCGCGCCAAGGTCGAGTGGCCGATGCTCGGCGGCTTCACCGCCGGCAAGGTCCCCGGCCGGCAGGCCCGGGTGGTGCTCGACTGGCCGGGCGCCGAGATCGGCGGGCGCGAGGCGGCCGACTTCGCCCTCGGCGCGCGCCTGCGCGGCTACGCCTTCGACCGCTACAAGACCAAGAAGAAGAACGACGAGGACAAGGGCGGCGCCGCGCTGACCCTGATGCTCGCCGACCACGCCGCGGCGGAGGCGGCGGGCAAGGACAGCGCCGCGGTCGCCGCGGGCGTGGTGCTCGCCCGCGACCTCGTGAACGAGCCGCCGAACGTGCTCTACCCGGCCGAGTTCGCCCGGCGCGCCGCGGAGCTGACGAAGCTCGGCGTCGAGGTGGAGGTGCTGGAGCCCGCCCGCCTGCGCGAGCTCGGCATGGGCGCCCTGCTCGCCGTGGCCCAGGGCTCGGCCCGCGAGCCGCGCGTGGCGATCATGCGCTGGAACGGCGGCCGGCCCGGCGACGCGCCGCTCGCGCTGATCGGCAAGGGCGTGGTGTTCGATTCCGGCGGCGTCTCCATCAAGTCGGCCGGCGGCATGGAGGACATGAAGGGCGACATGGGCGGCGCGGCGGCCGTGGTCGGCACCCTGCACGCGCTGGCGAGCCGCAAGGCCAAGGCCAACGTGGTCGGCGCCATCGGCATCGTCGAGAACATGCCCGACGGCAATTCCTACCGGCCCTCCGACATCGTCACCTCCATGTCGGGCCAGACCATCGAGGTCATCAACACGGATGCCGAGGGGCGCCTCGTCCTCGCCGACGTGCTCTGGCACATCCAGCAGGCCTACAAGCCCAAGGCAATGATCGACCTCGCCACGCTCACCGGCGCGATCATTGTGGCCCTCGGCCAGGACATCGCCGGCATGTTCTCGAATGACGACGAGCTCTCCGGCCGCCTCCACGCGGCGGGCGAGGCGACGGGCGAGAAGGTCTGGCGGATGCCGCTGATCCCGGCCTACGACAAGGCGATCGACTCGAAGTTCGCCGACATGAAGAATACCGGCGGCCGGCACGGCGGCGCGGCCACCGCGGCCGCCTTCCTCAAGCGCTACGTCAACGACACGCCTTGGGCGCATCTCGACATCGCGGGCGTGGCCATGTCCTCGACCGCGAGCGAGATCAACAAGAGCTGGGGCGCCGGCTGGGGCGTCCGCCTGCTCGACCGGCTGGTGCGCGACCATTACGAGGCGCGCTGAGCGGGCCCTGCGCGCGTCAGAACCAGAAGCTGACTTCCCCTCTCGAACGGGAGGGGAAGTCCTGCTTTCAAAACCTCGCAAGATGGTCCGCGCGAAAGTCCGTTTCCGACCCTTCTCTGAAGTCCGCAGCGTCCGCTTGCGGGCTGTCTGGTGAGGCGGAACCTACGACAAGGGTTGGTTGCAAAGCCGGCAGGCTGGTTCCGAGAAGCCAGCACGAGGAAGCGGCCATCATCACGGCGACCGCTCAAATCCCGTCCGGAGGTTTGGAACGTTGATCTTTCAAGTGGTCAGCTGGCGAAACGCTGCAACGCCTTCGTCACCTCGTCCCGCTTGTAGGGCTTTGAGAAGAACACGCCGCGCGCCGGGAGATCCTTCGGCTGTAGACGCTGCTTGCCCGAGATGATGATGAGCTCGATGGGAGGCCAGCGGTCCCGGATCGTGGCCGCGAGCTTCATCCCGTCGACGCCGCCGGGCATGTCGATGTCCGTGAACACGACGCGGATGTCGAGGCGGTTCTCCAGGATGCGGACCGCCTCGTCTGCGCTGCGCGCCTCGACCACGTCGAAGCCCGCCGTCTCGACGAGGTCGACCGCCATCATAAGCTGCAGGGGTTCATCCTCGACGACGAGGATCACGGCGGAGGCCGGTGGCATGGCTTGTCCCATGATGGCCTCCTAGGACTGATGGATCTGCGCGAGCGGCGCGCGCATCTCGGCCCGGAAACCAGTGGGCTTGTAGCGGAGATCGACGTCGCCCGTCCCGACCAATCCGAGGCGGATCAGGCGCGAGCCGAAGCCGCGTCTGGTGGGTTCCTTCACGGGCGGCCCACCGCTCTCCTCCCAGTCGAGCACCAGGTCACCCTCTTCGCCATCGCCGTCGACACGCCAACTGACCCCGACGTGGCCCTGATCGTTGGAGAGGGCCCCGTACTTCGTCGCGTTGGTCGCGAGTTCATGCAGCAGAAGAGAGACAGATAGGGTCGCCCGCGGCCCGAGCGAGATCTGCGGCCCAGAAAGCGTGAGCCGGGCCGTTTGGGCGAAGGTTTGCAGCACCGCGCCAGCGACCGCGTCCAGGGGGGCCGCCGTCCATTCTTGTTGCAGCAGGACGTCATGGGCTGCCGAAAGCGCGTGGATGCGCTTCTCGAACGCCTCGACCGGCTCCCGGTCGGGTACCGACCTCAGGGTCTGGGTCGCGATAGAGAGGACCATGGCCAGCATGTTCTTCATGCGGTGGCTCAGTTCCTGGTTGAGCACCCGCTGCTGCTCCTCCGCCTCAAGGCGGCCGATGGCGGCCCGGGTGCGGTCGGCGACGTTGCGCAGGAAAGCTTGCTCTTCGGGTGTCCAGGCGTGCGGGTCGGCCTTCAGAGCGAAGAACAGGGTGACGAACTGGCCGTGCTCCATCAGCGGGATGTTAGCGATGGACCGGACGCCCAGGGCGACCAGAGCGTCGCCGCCGGTGGCCGTCCGCGGATCGTCCAGGGCGTTGGCGATGAACACGGCACGACCCGCCTTGAGATCGTCCACGTACGATCCGTAGCTTCGGAAGGAGTGCGTACCCCTCAGGCTCTCGACCCCCTCTGCGACGTGGTCGTCGGCGATCGTCACGATCTCGCGCACGTGATCGACATCGCCGTACCCGACGTGGCTGAGCCCGAGCGTGCGGGCTAGGATCTCGGCGGCGACCGAGGCGACGTCGGCCTTGCGGGTGACGTGGCGCAGCCGGTCGCCGAGTTCGATCAGGGCGTTGCGGCGCTCCTCGGCCTGCTTGCGCGTGGTGACGTCGATAAACATCACGGCGAGACGCTGCCCCGCCTCCTTGTTGGCGCGCGCCTCGAAGGTTCGGCTGAGGGCAGGCACGGCGACCTCGAACGTCGCGGGCTCGCCGGTGTCGACCACGCCCGCGTAGATGTCGATCAGCCATTGCGGGATGGTCGGGATGACCTCGCGGATGGTCCGACCCACGGTGTCGTTCGCGGGTAGGCTCGACTGGGTCTCGAAGGCGGGGTTGACCTCCAGGAAGCGGAGGTCGACCGGGCGGCCCGCGTCGTCCCGCAGGATCTCGCCGGAGAAGAACCCCTCGTGCATGCTGGTGAACAGGCTGCGCCAGCGATCTTCGCTCGCCGAGACGGCGCGCTCGGCATCCCTCTGGATCGTGATGTCCCGCGAGACCGAGAGCAGCATCTCCGGAGCCCCCTGCGCGTCGAGGATCGGCGTGACCTGAACATCCCACCAGCGCGGGTTGCCAGCCATGGTGCTGGCTCCGCCCTGGAAGCGGCCGACGCCCCCCGCCTTGGCCGCAGCGACAGCCGCCTTGGCGTCCGCGTTGCCCTGGCCTTGCCAGAAGCTGGGCCAGGGACAGCCGCGGATGGCGTTGAAGTCGCTGACCTCCATCACGCGCTTGCCGCCCTCACTCATGAAGGTGAGCCGATCCTGCAAGTCGAGGACCTTGATGCAGTCCGCGGACGAGGCGAGGACGCTTCGCATGAAGGCAGCCTCCTTGCGTCGCTCCCTCAAGGCGCGACGAAGGTCGAGCTGCGTCATGACCTGACGCGCGAGGACACGGAGGGTCTGTTGCTGGACGCCGGTCAGGTTGCGCGGCTCGTAGTCCAGCACGCAGACGGTGCCGATGGCGTGGCCGTCGACGGTCTTCAGGAGGGCACCAGCGTAGAACTTCAAATGGGGGTCGCCGGCGACCAGCGGGTTGCACTCGAACCGCGCGTCGCGGGTGGCGTCGGGGACGAGGAGGAAGTCCTCTTCCAGGATGGCGCTGGCGCAGAACGAACTGTCGAGCGGCGTCTCGCGCACGCCGAGGCCGACCTCTGCCTTGAAGAACTGGCGGCCCTCGCCGATCAGGTTCACGACGGCGATGGGCGTGCCGCAGACCGCTGAGGCGAGCGCTGCGATCTCGTCGAACTCCGGTTCGCGCGGCGTGTCGAGGATCTGGTAGCCATTGAGGGCTGCCAAGCGGGCGTCCTCGGCGTCGATGCCAGCGACGGCCACGGGCGACTTTGCCGGTTCAATCATAGGCGAGGTCGCTGCCGGTCCGCTTGCCCGCGCTCACCGCCAACCTGTGCGGCGGTGAGAAGTGCACGTTCAGGGAGAGCGAGATTTTCTGAGGGGCGCGAAGGGGCATGAGCGACAATCGGTGTCGGGTGCCATGCCCTTTACCACAGGAGGTTCGATTGGGCATGAGACGATTGCGCGAGGGCTGAGCGGCCCATACGGCACCTGCACTCGTACAAGCGGTCCGGGCCAATGGACCAAGGGCCAAAGATGACCCTGTGCAGCGTCCGCCCCTGGCCGCGATTGGGAAGCCCGAGCGGTTGTCCGCGCGTCCTGCTTGAGTCGGAGAAGGAATGTCCGCTGACGGGCACGGCGTCGAAGACCGCTTTCCACCCGAACCGGACCTGAGCAACTCAGTCAGGCCGATTGAGGCTTTTGAGCTGCGGCGTTGACATTCGTTAGGAACCAGCCCCGACCCTGCGCGTCCCGAAAGCCGATCCCCTCCATCGGGCCGACGAGCGCACCGCGTGGCGCTTAAACCCCGGAGCCTCTAGAACACGGCCCTCCGCGCCATCCGGCCGGACCGATGCGAAGGGCGACACCATGCGAGGCACGCGCGCGATCCTGGCCGGGGTTCCGCTCGCCGCGGCGCTGCTGGCGGTCCTCGCGGTGGCGGTGACGGGCCTCAGCCAGCGCTCGGCCCTGCCGCCGGCCCTGGAGCCCTACGCCTACGGCTTCTTCCTCGACCGCTACCCCCTCTTTGCCTTCGCGCTCGTCTACGGGCTCGCCCGCATCCTGGCGGCGGCGGCCATGCCCGGCCCGGCCTCGCCGGCGCGGCGCGTGGTGTTCGCAGGGCTCGGTCTCGTGCTCCTCCTCGCTGCCGCGCTCCACCCCACCTTCGGCGGCCTCGTGCTGCGCGGCGGCTTCATGGCCGGCGGCTCGGCCTTCCTCACCGGCCAGCCGATCGGCCTCGCCTACGCGATCGGCGCGGCGGTGGCTGCCCTCGTCTTCGGCCTCGCCATCGGCCTGCCGAGCTGGCTCGGGCGGGCGCAGGTCCGGCGGGCCGGCTTCTGGCGCAGGGCGCGCGGGCTCGCCGCAACCGCCACCTTGAGCTTCCTCGCCCTCTGGCTCGCCGCCGCCCTGATCGGGCTCGGCCGCGACCTCGGCATCGGCCCCTGGCCGCGCCGCACCTTCACCCCGGAGGAGGCCCTGCGCGCCGCCCTGGTCCTCCTCGTGGCCGGGCTGCCGCACACCCTGGTCATCGCCTTCCGCAGCGTCGGCCCGGCGCCGGCCGGCAGGGACCGGCTGCCCCTTGGCATGCCGCTCCCGGCACGATAGTTCATGTATGAACGAATTCGTGCCGCTGTCGCTGCTGGGGGGCCGGCCTCGCTTGCCCCCACCGGAACGATCCCGCACAGTTCGGGTCCGGAGCGGCGCCCGATCGCGATGCGGTCGGGCGCCGCTCCGGGCTCCTGACGGGACGCGCCTCGCAGGAGCGGTGGAGTGTACAAAGCGGCCGATACGAAGCCGCGCGTCAGGGAGTGCGCCGTGATCGAGCAGCAGAGGGCCGCCACGTCGGGGCGCGACAAGCCGTGGCTCGCCGCCTACCCGCCCGGGATGCCCGCCGAGATCGAGGTGGACGGGCTCGGCACCCTCGTCGACATGTTCGAGGCGAGCACGCGCCGCTTCGCGGAAAGACCCGCGCTGATCTGCTTCGGCTCCTCCGTCAGCTATGCCGAACTCGGCCGCATGGCCCGGGCGCTCGCGGCCTGGCTGCAGGGGCAGGGTGTCGGCAAGGGCGACCGCGTCGCGATCATGATGCCGAACGTGCCGGCCTATCCCGTCTCGCTGTTCGGCACGCTGCTGGCGGGCGGCACGGTGGTGAACGTCAACCCGCTCTACACCCCGCGCGAGCTCACGGCGCAGCTCAACGATTCGGGCGCGCGCACCCTGATCGTGCTGGAGAACTTCGCCCACACCGTCGCCGAGGCGCTGCCGCAGCTGAGCCTCGACCGCGTCCTGCTGGTCGGGCCCGGCGACGGGCTCGGGCTGAAGGGCCGGCTGATCGACCTCGCCTCGCGCCACATCAAGAAGGCGGTGAAGCCCTTCAGCCTGCCGGCCGGCCTCGGCATCCGCTTCACCGCGGCGCTGAAGGCGGGGGCCGGGCTGCCGCCGAAGCCGGTGACGGTGGTGCAGGAGGATCTCGCCTTCCTGCAATATACCGGTGGCACCACCGGCGTGGCCAAGGCCGCGATGCTGACCCACCGCAACATCCTCGCCAACGTCGTCCAATCGCAGATCTGGTTCGAGGCGACCGATCCGGACGGGCCGCGGCGGGTGATGGTGACGGCCCTGCCGCTCTACCACATCTTCGCGCTGACCTGCTGCTTCCTGTTCTTCATCCGCTCGGGGGGGTGCTGCCTGCTGATCCCGAATCCGCGCGACGCGGACGGGTTCATCAAGACGCTCTCGAAGCACCGCTTCACCCACATGTCGGGGGTGAACACCCTGTTCAACCTGCTGAACAACCACCCGAAATTCCCGACGCTCGACTTCTCCCACCTCGATTACGTGGTCGGCGGCGGCATGGCGGTGCAGCGGTCGGTGGCCAAGCGCTGGAAGGAGATCACGAACTCGACGATCATCGAGGGCTACGGGTTGTCCGAGACCTCGCCGGTCGTCTGCGTGAACCCCTACCGGCTCGCCGAATGGTCCGGCACGATCGGCTATCCCGTGCCCTCCACCGAGGTCTCGATCCGGCGCGCCGACGGCATGCCCGCCCCCTTCGGCGAGCCCGGCGAGATCTGCGTGCGCGGCCCCCAGGTGATGAAGGGCTACTGGAGCCGGCCCGACGAGACCGCGCGGGCGATGACCGCGGACGGCTTCTTCCGCACCGGCGACGTCGCCGTGATGGAGGCCGACGGGCAGGTCCGCATCGTGGACCGGATGAAGGACATGATCCTCGTCTCCGGCTTCAACGTCTATCCGAACGAGGTCGAGGACGTGCTGGCCGGCCATCCCGGCATCCTCGAATGCGCGGTGGTCGGGGCGCCCTGCCCGGAGGCCGGCGAGATGGTGGTGGCCCATGTGGTGCTGCGCGACGCCGCGCTGACGGTCGACGCGATCCGGGCCCATGCCCGCTCGCAGCTCACCGGCTACAAGGTGCCGCGCAAGGTGGTGATCCAGGCGGCCCTGCCGAAGACCAATGTCGGCAAGGTGCTGCGCCGGGCGCTGCGCGAGGAGGCGCCGCCCGCGTAACCGCGGGGGCCTTCAGGCGAATGGGACGCTGAGCCGCATTCACCCCGCGCGGCCGGGCACCGATCTGGATGCGCGTGGGTCACAGGCAGGAGCGAGCCCCATGTTGATCAAGCGCAGCCGCGGCTGGGACATCCCCGAGCGCCTCGCCACGCCCGAATCCGTCTTCCTCGACCGGCGCGCGCTGCTCGGCGGCGCGGCGGGCCTCGTGGCCGGCTCGCTGCTCGCACCCCGCCTCGGCCTCGCGGCGGCCGGCCCCTACCCGGCCCCGCGCAACGAGGCCTACACCCTCGACCGGGCGGTGACGCCGGAGCGCTACAGCGGCGACTACAACAACTTCTACGAGTTCGGCACCGCGAAGACCGTGCTGCCCGCGGCCAACGCGCTCAAGACCGATCCGTGGACGGTGAAGATCGACGGCCTCGTCGAGAAGCCCTTCGAGATCGGCGTGGACGAGCTGATCCGGAAGGCGGGCCTGGAGGAGCGGCTCTATCGCCACCGCTGCGTCGAGGCGTGGTCGATGGCGGTGCCCTGGACCGGCTTCCCGCTCGCCAAGCTGGTGGCCATGGCCAAGCCCGCCTCGGGCGCCAAGTACGTCCAGTTCCAGACCTTCCTCGACAAGGCCATGGCGCCCGGCCAGCGAGCCTTCTTCTACCCCTGGCCGTATATCGAGGGCCTGACGCTCGCGGAAGCCACCAACGACCTCGCCTTCATGGTCACCGGCGTCTACGGCAAGCCGCTGCCGAACCAGTTCGGCGCGCCGATCCGCCTCGCGCTGCCGTGGAAGTACGGCTTCAAGTCGATCAAGTCGATCGTGAAGGTCTCCTTCACGGCCGAGCGGCCGAAGACCTTCTGGGAGGGCCTGCAGGCCTCCGAATATGGCTTCTGGGCGAACGTGAACCCGGCCGTGCCCCATCCGCGCTGGAGCCAGGCGAGCGAGCGCGTGCTCGGCACCAACGAGCGCGTGCCGACCCTGATCTACAACGGCTACGGCGAGCAGGTCGCCGGGCTCTACAAGGGGCTGGAGAAGGAGCGGCTCTTCGTTTGAGCCGCCCCGCTCAGTAGGTCCAGCGCTGCGCCTTCGAGACCAGGAAGTCGCGGAAGGCCTGGACGCGGGCCACCGTGCGCATCTCCTCGGCATAGACGAGGTAGCTGTCGAGCGTCGGCATCTCGCTCTCGGTGAGCACCTGCACGAGGCTGTCCTGCCCGTCGACGGCGTAGTCCGGCAGGATGCCGATCCCGGCGCCGGTCTCCATCGCCTTCTGCAGGGCGCCGACATTGTTCACGGTGAAGTGCACCGGCCGGCGCTCGCGGCCCTCGCGCCCGATATCGGCGAGGTAATGGGCGGCCAGCAGGTAGGACGGCTCGTTGCCGCCGAAGGAGACGAGGCGGTGCTCGTCGAGCTGGTCCACGCTCTTCGGCGCCCCGAACCGCTTGATGTAATCCGGGCTCGCGAAGGCGTGGTAGTGCACCGTGAACAGCCGGCGCTGGATCAGGTCCGGCTGGGCCGGGCGGCGCATGCGGATGGCGATGTCGGCCTCGCGCATGGCGAGGTCGAGCTCCTCGTTGGTGAGGATCAGCTCGATGCGGACATCCGGGTAGAGGTCGAGGAACTCGGCCACCCGCTGCGACAGCCACGCGGTGCCCAGCCCCACCGTGGTCGTCACCTTGAGGTCGCCGGTCGGCCGCTCGCTGGTCTCGACGAGGCGGGCCTTGGTGTTCTCCAGCCGCAGCTTCATGTCGCGCGCGGCGCGGAACAGCAGGTCGCCCTGCTCGGTGAGGATCAGGCCGCGGGCGTGCCGGTGGAACAGCGGCGCCTTCAGCTCGCGCTCCAGCGCGCTGATCTGGCGGCTGACGGCGGACTGGCTGAGGCCGATATCGTCTCCCGCCTTCGTGAAGCTCCCGGCCTCGGCGACGTTGAGGAAGATCCGAATCTTGTCCCAGTCCACGGCGAGCGACCCCCACACAAAGGGAATGCACCGCACGGCCTGATGCGGCAGCGCGGCATTGCGGTCAGGACATGACACATGCGTTCCGGACGCGCATCTGCGCAAGCCACGCAGGGAGAAATTTGTTGATAGCCGGAAGGATTTTCGGCGGAACGCTGAATTCCAACATGAGGAAGGGCTTCAGGCCCCTCCCGGAATAGGCGCGGGTCCCCTCCCCTTGCGGGGAGGAGAGCGGTCCCGTGCGGAGGGAAGGCCGCCCCCTACTCCGCGGCGGCCTTCTGCGGCGGCTCGCCGATCTCGAGATTGGCCAGGAACTTCTCGGCCTCGAGCGCGGCCATGCAGCCCATGCCGGCAGCGGTGATGGCCTGGCGGTAGACGTCGTCGGTCACGTCGCCGGCGGCGTAGACGCCGGGGATCTCGGTCTCGGTCGTGCCCGGCCGCACGGTCAGGTAGCCGCCGTGGCGCATGGGCAATTGGCCCTCGAAGATCGCGGTCGCCGGCTGGTGGCCGATGGCGACGAAGAGCCCGTCGGCCTTGCGCTCGGTGATGGCGCCGCTGGTCACGTCGCGCAGGCGCAGATGGGTCACGCTGGGAGCCGGCTTCTCGACGCCGCAGATCTCCTCCACCGCGTGGTTCCAGATCACCTCGACGTTCGGGTGCTTGAACAGGCGTTCCTGCAGGATGCGCTCGGCCCGGAAGCCGTCCCGGCGGTGCACCACCGTGACCTTGGCGGCGATGTTGGCGAGGTAGAGCGCCTCCTCGACGGCCGTGTTGCCGCCGCCGACCACCACCACCTCCTTGCCGCGGAAGAAGAAGCCGTCGCAGGTGGCGCAGGCCGAGACGCCGCCGCCCTGGAACTTCGCCTCGGAGGGCAGGCCCAGCCACTTGGCCTGCGCGCCCGTGGCGATGATCAGCGCGTCGCAGGAATAGGTCTCGCCGGAATCGGCCTCCAGCCGGAAGGGCCGGGTCTTGAGATCGACCTTGGTGATGTACTCGGACACGATCTGAGTGCCGACATGCTCGGCCTGGAGGCGCATCTGCTCCATCAGCCAGGGGCCCTGGATCGCCTCGGCGAAGCCCGGATAGTTCTCGACATCCGTGGTGATCATGAGCTGGCCGCCCGGCTGGAAGCCGGAGATCAGCAGCGGCTGGACCATGGCGCGGGCCGCGTAGATCGCGGCCGTGTAGCCGGCCGGGCCGGACCCGATGATCACGAGCTTGGCGTGGGTATGGGCCATGTCGTCCTCGAATCTCCCATGTCCCGGGTTTCCAAAGGGATCATCCCTTTGGCGGGTCCAGGGCGGAGCCCTGGTATAGACGCCGGGGCAACAGCTCCGGCTTCCGGCCAAAGGGATGATCCCTTTAGAAACCCGAAAAAATCCTCAGCCCCCCAGGGCCGCCTTGTGCGCAGCATAGCTGCGCGCCAGCGCCTCGGCGATACGCGGCGTCGCGTCGATCGGCTTGTAGCTCAAGGTCTCGAACTGCCCGGTGAAGGGCCGGAGTGCCCCCGCGATCGCGAGCCCGGCGAACATCCGCCGGTGGCGGATATAGGTACGGGGCAGCTCGAACAGCAGGACCGGGGCGCCGGTGCTCGCCGCCTCGCTCACCATGTTGGCCGAATCCGAGGTGACGACCACCGCGTCGGCGAGCGCCAGCATGGAAACGTAGGGGTTCTCGCCGGTGCCGTCCCAGAGGAAGCCGCCGGTCTCGGCCGCGAGCCGCTTCACCGCCTCCCGCAGGGGATCGGGCGTGCGCCGCGAGACCGTGACAACCAGGCGGCAGCCGAGATCCGCGAGCTTGCGCAGGTTGTCCACGAGGCGGCCCATATCCGCCTTGCGATAGCTGAGATGCCGGCTGTCGCCGCCGATCAGCACCGCCACGCGGGGCCGGCCGAGGCTGGCAAGGCGCGGATCGGGCCGGGCCCGCGCCGCCGCGAGCCGCGCGGCGGTGACGAGATGGGGCGCGGTGAGCGTGGTGAAGACGTTGGGCCCGCGCAGGTCGTCGTAATCCGGCACCCAGATGAAGTCGGCACTGTCGTGCCCGGTGCGCGGATCCTTGAGGAAGGCCGTGAAGATCCGCCGGTCGGTGGCGCGGCGCATGGCGCGGAGATACGGCACCGAGCGACGGCCCGACGCGATCAGGATCTCGGGATAGGGTCCCCGCAGCGCGCCGGAGCGGCTGTGCGGACCCTCGCGCGGGTCGATCGGCCCCCAGGGCGCCGTCCAGCCGAAGGGCCCGTGCGCGGGCACCCGGCGCAGCTCGTAATCGAGCCCGAGGGTCTCGGCGATGCCGACGCACTGGTTCTCGTCGCCCGCCTTGCCGTCGGTGACGATCCAGGCGCGCAGACCGGTGAGGTCGGGGGCCGGCCGCTCGGCGGCGTCGGTCGTAATCTCGCTACGCTCGGACACGGACATCAGAGCCTGTCTGACCAAGATCGGCAGGAATCTGCCCGCAGAGCACAGTTCGTCCCATCCATCCCCCTCATCCTGAGGTGGCCGCGCCAGCGGCCCTCGAAGGAGCCCTCCAGGGATCTCGGCGCGCTCTGGAGGCCCCCTTCGAGGCTGCTCCGCCGCACCTCAGGATGAGGCCGAGGATGGGAGGGAGCGGGCAAACAGGCGCTCAATTCAGCGGCAGGTCGCGGCGCAGCCACTGGGCGTAGATCTCCGCGATGGCCGCCACGCGGCGGCGCTCGGAGCCCGGCTCGTACCATGCCCCGCCATAGCTCGACGGCGTCGCCGTGAGCTGCGGGTGGCGGCCGAGCACGGCGCCGCGCCGGTCGACCAGCAGGGCCTCGCCCTCCAGGTAGTCGTTCTGCATCCCCCCGCCGAAGCCGCCGCGGCGGGTGCTGCCGCCGGCATAGTGGCGCAGCGACGGGGGGGTGACCCGCCCCACGAGGATCGGGCCGGGCCCGCCGATGCGGTCGCGAAAGTTCCGGCGCAGGGCGGCGGTGAGGTCGGCGCGCAGGGCCTCCGCCTCGAGGCCGCCGCCGCGGGCGAGCAGCGGGCGCACGTCCACTCGCACGTCGCCGAAGCGGCCGCCGGGCAGCGGCGGGAAGGCGTCGGGCGCGACGCCCGCCGGCGGGGCCTGCGCGCCGGCCGGGCCGGCGGCGAGGCCGGCCAGGCCGAAGGACAGGAGCCCCGCGGCCAGGAGGCTGGCGAGCCGGCCGCGGCGATTGCCCATCATGATCGAGGACCTCAGCCGCGATACTCGACGCCGACGACCTCGTAGGACTTGCCGCCGCCGGGCGTCGTCACCTCGACGGTGTCGCCGACGCCCTTGCCGATCAGCGCCCGGGCGATGGGCGAGGTGATCGAGACGCGGCCGGAGCGCACGTCGGCCTCGGGCTCGCCGACGATCTGGTAGGTCTTCTCCTCCTCCGTGTCCTCGTCCACGAGCTTCACGGTGGCGCCGAACTTGATCTTGCTGCCCGACAGCTTCGAGACGTCGATGATCTCGGCGCGCGAGATCATGCTCTCCAGCTCCAGAACGCGGCCCTCGTTGTGGGACTGCGCCTCCTTGGCGGCATGGTACTCGGCGTTCTCCGAGAGGTCCCCGAGCGCGCGCGCCTCCGCGATGGCCTGGATGATGCGCTGGCGCTCCACCTGCTGACGGTGCTTCAGCTCCTCCTCGAGAGCGGCGAAGCCGCGGACCGTGATCGGAACCTTGTCTATGCTCATCGTCTCGCGCCACAATGAATAGGCCCGGTCGGGAGCGGGTCTCCCTCCGGGCCAGATGTCGGGCTCTTTGGTTCGCGGGCCGAGCGGGCTCAGGCCGCGAAGTATTCCTGCAATGCGCGGACCTGGAGGTCGCCTTCGAGATAGGCTCTGATCCCCTCGGCCGCGGCCATCGCGCCGGCTAGAGTGGTGTAGTACGGCACTTTATGCAAGAGGGCCGCCCGGCGCAGGGACCGCGAGTCCGAGAGCGCGCCAGCCCCCTCCGTGGTGTTCAGAACGAGCTGGATGTCGCCGTTCTTGATGGCGTCGACCACGTGTGGCCGGCCCTCCAGAACCTTGTTCACCCGCTCGGTCGGCACGCCGTTCTCGGCGAGGTAGCGCTGCGTGCCCCCGGTCGCCAGGATCGCGAAGCCGAGATCCTTGAGCAGGCGGATGGCCGGCAGGATGCGCGCCTTGTCGGCGTCGCGCACCGAGACGAAGACCGTGCCGGATTTCGGCACCTGGGTGCCGGAGCCGAGCTGGCTCTTGGCGAAGGCCACGCCGAAGCCGCCGTCGAGGCCGATGACCTCGCCGGTGGAGCGCATCTCGGGCCCGAGCAGCACGTCGACCCCGGGGAAGCGCGCGAATGGGAACACCGCCTCCTTCACGGCGATGTGCGGCAGCGTCTTCGGCTTGAGGCCGAAGGCGGGCAGGCTCTCGCCGGCCATGATCCGCGCCGCGATCTTGGCGATGGGCTCGCCGATCACCTTGGCGACGAAGGGCACCGTGCGCGAGGCGCGCGGGTTCACCTCCAGCACGTAGATGGTGCCGTCCTTGATGGCGTATTGCACGTTCATCAGGCCGACGACCTTGAGCGCCAGCGCCATCGACTTCGTCTGGCGCTCCAGCTCGGCGATGATCTCCGGCGAGAGCGAGCGCGGCGGCAGCGAGCAGGCCGAATCGCCCGAATGGATGCCCGCCTCCTCGATGTGCTCCATGATGCCGGCGATGTAGACCTCGGCGCCGTCGCAGACCGCGTCCACGTCCACCTCGACCGCGTCCGAGAGGTAGCGGTCGAACAGGAGCGGGCTCTTGCCGAGCACCGTGTTGATCTGCCCCGTCTTGTCGTTGGGGTAGCGGGCCTTGACCTCGGAGGGGATCAGGCTCGGCAGGGTGTCGAACAGGTAGTCGGCGAACTGCGTCTCGTCGCGGATGATCGCCATGGCGCGGCCGCCGAGCACGTAGCTCGGGCGCACCACGAAGGGCAGGCCGAGATCGGCGGCCACCAGCCGGCTCTGCTCCACCGAATAGGCGATGCCGTTCTTGGGCTGCTTGAGGCCGTGCTTGTCGAGGAGGCGCTTGAACTGGTCGCGGTCCTCGGCGAGGTCGATCGCGTCCGGCGAGGTGCCGAGGATCGGCACGCCCGCCGCCTCGAGGGCGCGGGCGAGCTTGAGGGGCGTCTGGCCGCCGAACTGCACGATGACGCCGTGCAGCGTGCCCGCCTGGTTCTCGGTCTCGATGATCTCCAGCACGTCCTCGGCGGTCAGCGGCTCGAAATAGAGCCGGTCCGAGGTGTCGTAGTCGGTCGAGACCGTCTCCGGGTTGCAGTTGACCATGATGGTCTCGTAGCCCGCCTCCGACAGCGCGAAGCAGGCGTGGCAGCAGCAATAGTCGAACTCGATGCCCTGGCCGATCCGGTTCGGGCCGCCGCCGAGGATGACCACCTTCTTCCTGTCGCTGGGGAGGGCCTCATCGACGACGGCGCCGGCGAAGGGCGCGACATAGGTCGAGTACATGTAGGCGGTGGGCGACTTGAACTCGGCGGCGCAGGTGTCGATGCGCTTGAAGACCGGGCGCACGCTCAAGGCCCGGCGCGCGTCGCGCACGGCGGACTCATCGGTGCGGGCGAGCACTGCGAGGCGGGCGTCGGAGAAGCCGGCCGCCTTGAGCTGGCGGAAGGCGCCGGGCGTGGCGGGCAGGCCGTGGGCCTTCACCCGGTTCTCCAGGTCGATGATGCCCTGGAGTTGCTCCAGGAACCACGGATCGATCTTGCAGGAGGCGTGGACCTCCTCGTGGCTGACGCCGAGGCGCAGCGCCTGGGCCACCTTGAGCAGCCGGTCCGGGGTCGGCGTGCCGATGGCGGCCTTGATCGCGTTGTGGTCGTCGCCCTTGCCGAGGCCCTCGATCTCGATGTCGTCGAGGCCGGTCAGCCCCGTCTCGAGGGAGCGCAGCGCCTTCTGCAGCGATTCGGCGAAGCACCGGCCGATCGCCATGGCCTCGCCCACCGACTTCATGGCGGTGGTGAGCGTCGGCTCGGCGCCGGGGAACTTCTCGAAGGCGAAGCGGGGGATCTTGGTGACGACGTAGTCGATCGTCGGCTCGAACGAGGCCGGGGTGGCGCCGCCGGTGATGTCGTTGGCGATCTCGTCGAGCGTGTAGCCGACCGCGAGCTTGGCCGCGACCTTGGCGATCGGGAAGCCGGTGGCCTTGGAGGCGAGCGCGGAGGAGCGCGACACGCGCGGGTTCATCTCGATCACGATCATGCGGCCGGTGGCCGGGTCGATCGCGAACTGGACGTTCGAGCCGCCGGTCTCGACGCCGATCTCGCGCAGCACCGCCAGCGATGCGTCGCGCATCACCTGGTACTCCTTGTCGGTGAGCGTCAGCGCCGGGGCGACGGTGATCGAATCACCCGTATGCACGCCCATCGGGTCGATGTTCTCGATGGAGCAGACGATGATGCAGTTGTCGTTCCTGTCGCGAACGACCTCCATCTCGTACTCCTTCCAGCCGAGCACGCTCTCCTCGATCAGCACCTCGTTGGTCGGCGAGGCGTCGATGCCGCGCTCCACGATGTCGAGGAACTCCTCGCGGTTGTAGGCGATGCCGCCGCCCGTGCCGCCCATGGTGAAGGAGGGGCGGATGATGGCGGGCAGGCCCACTTCGGCGAGCGCGATCAGCGCCTGGCCGAGCGCGTGCTCGGAATAGCGCTTGCGGCGCTCGGATTCGCCCCGGGCCCACGTCTTCTCGAAGGCGGCGAGCGCGGCCTTGCGGGCCTCGGGATCGGCGTTCTGCGCCTCGATGCGGGCGAGTTCGGCATTGTGCTTCTCGCGGTCGGCCTTCTTCACGGCCGAGGCGTTGGCGAGGGCCGATTTCGGGGTCTCCAGCCCGATCTTGGTCATCGCGTCGCGGAAGAGGTGGCGGTCCTCGGCCTTGTCGATGGCCTCCGCCGTGGCGCCGATCATCTGCACGCCGAACTTCTCCAAGACGCCCATCTTCTGGAGCGAGAGGGCGCAGTTCAGCGCGGTCTGGCCGCCCATGGTGGGCAGGATCGCGTCCGGGCGCTCCTTCTCGATGATCTTGGCCACCACCTCCGGCGTGATCGGCTCGACATAGGTCGCGTCCGCCATGTCCGGGTCGGTCATGATGGTGGCGGGGTTCGAGTTCACCAGGACGATGCGGTAGCCCTCCTCGCGGAGCGCCTTGCAGGCCTGGGTGCCGGAATAGTCGAACTCGCAGGCCTGGCCGATGATGATCGGACCCGCACCGACGATCAGGATCGAGGAGATATCGGTGCGCTTGGGCATGGGTCGCCTTGGATTGTCGCGGGCGCGCGCCCGGGCACGCACGGCCCCGGCGGCGGGGCCACGCGGGCGGGCGCGGCGGTCGAAATGTCGTTGGGGCGCGGGTTTACACGCGAGAGCCGGTGTTTGAAAAGGCCGCCGCGCGCGCCTGCACCGCAGGGTTGCGGCGGCCCCCATGCGTCCGCGACGGGGGAGGGAACCGCCGCAACCCCCCGCCAACACAGGCGAATGAACCAAACCTGAACCGCCACTCGCCAGCGCGGGAACCCTGTGTTAACACCCCGGCGACCGGGCAATGGGGGCGGGCACTGGGGGTTGACGGTTCCGCGGGATAACAGTCCAAGCACACCCCGCGGGCCAGGGGCCGCGGCGCGAGCGGTTTCACGCGGCTCGCGCGGCTCACGGCCGGTTCGGCAGGGCCCATTCGGGCCCGAAGCGCCTTCACCACGACAGACGACGACAGACAAGAAGACGAGGACCGGAAACGATGAGCGATATCGCTGAGCGCGTGAAGAAGATCGTCGTCGAGCACCTGGGCGTCGAGCCCGAGAAGGTGGTCGAGGGAGCCAACTTCATCGACGACCTCGGCGCCGACAGCCTCGACACCGTCGAGCTGGTCATGGCCTTCGAGGAGGAGTTCAACGTCGAGATCCCGGACGACGCCGCCGAGACCATCCAGACGGTCGGGGACGCGGTGAAGTTCCTGGAGAAGAACTCGGCCGCCTGAGGCGCCGGGCCCACAAAAATCGCGGCGCGGACGGGGCCAATCGCCCCGCGCGCCGTTATTCGTTTTTGGACGAGCACGGGATATTGCGATGCGGCGGGTGGTCGTCACGGGTCTCGGCATGGTCACGCCGCTCGGCAGCGGTGTCGAGCACGTCTGGAGCCGTCTGATCGCGGGCGACAGCGGGGCGGCCAAGGTCTCCTCGTTCGAGACGGACGATCTCGCCTGCAAGATCGCCTGCCAGATCCCGCTCGGCGACGGCAGCGACGGCACCTTCAACGCCGACGCCTATGTCGAGGCGAAGGAGCAGCGGAAGGTCGATCCCTTCATCGTCTACGCGATGGCGGCGGCCACCCAGGCGCTCGACGACGCCGACTGGCACCCGAAATCCCACGACGACCAGTGCGCCACGGGCGTGCTCGTCGGCTCCGGCATCGGCGGCATCGGCGGCATCTACGACGCCTCGATTACGCTCCACGAGAAGGGCCCGCGCCGCGTCTCGCCCTTCTTCATCCCGGGCCGCATCATCAACCTGGCCTCGGGCCAGATCTCGATCGCGCACGGGCTGAAGGGCCCGAACCACGCGGTCGTCACCGCCTGCTCCACCGGCGCCCACGCCATCGGCGACGCGGCCCGTCTGATCGCCTTCGGCGATGCCGACGTGATGGTGGCCGGCGGGGCCGAATCACCGGTCAACCGCCTCTCGCTCGCGGGCTTCGCCGCCTGCCGCGCCCTCTCCACCGGCTTCAACGAGGCGCCGACCAAGGCGTCCCGCCCCTACGACAAGGACCGCGACGGCTTCGTCATGGGCGAGGGCGCGGGCGTGGTGGTGCTGGAGGAGTACGAGCACGCCAAGGCGCGCGGCGCCAAGATCTATGCCGAGGTGATCGGCTACGGCCTCTCGGGCGACGCCTACCACATCACCTCGCCCTCCCCGGACGGCGACGGCGCCTATCGCTGCATGACGGCCGCCGTGAAGCGCGCCGGCATCTCGCCCGACCAGATCGACTACATCAACGCCCACGGCACCTCGACGCCCATGGGCGACGAGCTGGAGCTGAAGGCGGTGGAGCGCCTGCTCGGCGATTCTGCGGCCAAGGCCTCGATGTCCTCCACCAAGTCGGCCATTGGCCACCTGCTCGGCGCCGCGGGCGCCGTCGAGGCGATCTTCTCGATCCTCACCATCCGCGACGGCGTGCTGCCGCCGACCCTCAACCTCGACAATCCCAGCGTCGAGACCAGCATCGACCTCGTCCCGCACGAGGCGAAGCGGAAGCGGGTCGATGTGGCTCTGTCCAACTCGTTCGGGTTCGGTGGGACGAATGCGTCGCTGGTGATGCGGCGGGTTTGAATCTATTCCGACTCAAACACCCGATGGGGTGCTATGAAAAAGATCGAGACCATCTCTCGATCTTTAATATCTCCATAGATTCTTCTGAGTTCATTTTTCAAATCTTGTTCTGAAGCAAACCCGTCATTCAATGCATCGCATTCATCGAGATCTCCAAACGCCTTATAGCAAAGACGAGTGACAAGAACGTCGCCAATCAATTCTTCTTTTGATAAATTTTTATTTGTTTCGACTTTAATTAAAGGAAGACATTTGTCAGTTGGATATTCTAACTTGTTAGGAGAATATCTGATCGTAGTTGTTTTGGAGCAGTCAAATACATTGTTTATGTAATTGTCAAGTAGCTTAAAATAGCTTCTTTCGCATATTGCGTGGTCCGGGTAACTTTTCGAAAGCGTATTGATGAGAGCATGCGAATCCATCGCCTCACTGGCTGAGATCTCGACTGCTTTCATGCACTTACCCATACCGACAAGTTCCGCTTCGCTGATGTTCGTAGACTCGACTCCTTTCGATTCTCAACCTAGAATTCAGGCTTTGCACAGCTATCCACGGAGCATTTTATTTCCGTGGATAGCTATATTCAGCTATTCCATAATAAGTAGCTCATTTAATTCGCTAAGCTCCGCAATTTTATCGAACTGGTGTCGAGTAATGCCACGCAGATCCCAGCGAGGCTGCTCCGAGATTTGGACCTCATTCAGCAACACGTCTCTGATAGGCCTTCTGGGTAGAGCCGCGTTGTATGTCATTTTTACTGCAAATAACCGCTTCGCCGGATCGGAATACCAGTCCCTCAACTCATCTTCCGTAAATACACTGTGTGGCCTCGCATATTCGATAAAAGCTTCTACTGTTGCAAAATCTTTTCTAGTCTTTGTTTCTTCAACTACACAAATAGAAGTTACGACCGAACGGTATCGAGCGCGGCCTGGGATATCTGTCGTTCGATAGATAATAACAACATCACCATGCTTCAATCTCGTCAGAGCAAGTTCAGCAATATAAATTTTGTGTATAGTGTTGGTATGCGATACATCCTCGACAATATGATGCCTTTCATTTCTCAAAATTGAGTCTGGAAAAAGCTTAGTATGATAATCAGGATAAATAGCTAGCAAATAGAACCGCGCATCTTCGACATTTATCAGCGGATAGTCTTTGATTATATCATACTCTGGTTGATCTAAATTCCGAACTAGAACAATCTCCTTCCCATTAGCAGTTTCTTTTACTCCATGCTCATTAAATCCATATCTTTTGAATAGCCTGATCAAAGATTCATGATCACTAAATACAGTAACGTAAACTTCTTCTACATCTTGGTCTAAGGCGTGGTCGAATATTTTCTTGATGACTCTTTCACCCAGCTTTGTCCCATGAGCATCAATTTTCAATGTTCCGACTTTTATTCTTCTTGCAGCTGGCAAAGTCGGTTCGACATCAGCAATTTCCCCTTCTTCGACCTTAAGATAAATAAATCCCCTTATTCAACCTTCCTCATCTGAATCTATCACATAAACAGGCTCTTCCGCTTTTCGCGCAAACCAATCGGGAAATTCCTCATATTGATTTTTGAGGCTATCAAAGAATGGGTCAGATAAATCAACATTCTTGAAGAAGGTCCGACGCAAAGTCTCAGGCATTCCAATCTCCCCTTTTCTCTTCAACAGATGGGGAGTCTTTCATCGAACTTCAAGTGTGATTTTTAGTTCAAATCAACCTCAGATGGCAAATTTCGAGAGGTCTGCGATAGATCCGTTACCACCCCCGCCGCTCCCCCTCCCCCGGCACCCGCCCCTGCGGCGTGAGCCCGTCAATCACCTGCGGCAGCACCTGGGTGAGCTGCGAGAGCAGCGTGTCACGGTCCATCCCCGTGGCACGCTCCAGCGTCCCCAGGGTGTCGGGACCGAGCGCCTGGGCGAGCTGGTTCGGCTGCACCGCGCGGTTCTGGCCGTGGCCGACCCAGGATTCGATCACGTCGCCGAGGCCGCTCTTGCGGAATCCGTCGATCAGGCTGTCGAGGCCGCCGAGATCGGGCCGGTCGCCCGGCTCGCGGTCGAGATGGGCGTATTGGCCGGCACCGGGATCGCGCTCGGGCGCGTCGCCGGGGCCGCCGAGCATGCCGGAGAGGTCGCTGAAATCGCCGGGGGGCAGGCTCGAATCGCGCCGTGCCCCGTCCTGGTCCCAGCCGCCGGAGCCCGGGGCGCCGCGGGGCTCGGGGGCCGGGCGGCCGGGCTCCGAGCGGTCGGCGTCCGGGCCCGGCTCGCCGCCATGGCCGCGCCCAAAAATGTCGCCGAAGCCGCCGCTCGCGCCCTTGGCGAGGAGCAGCATGAGCAGCGCCTTGACCAGCGGCGACATGGCGCCGCCGCGGCCCTGGCCGCCGCCGAGCACCTGACCGAGCACTCCGCCGATCACCGAATCGAGCAGTCCCATGCCGTCCTCCCGCCGGGGCCTCCAGCGGCCCGGCTCGGTTAACGGTCAGGCATGGGGGCGGGTTGCGTCGCGGAGGGCCGGATCGACGCGGGGCCGCCCGGGCGCGCAGCGGCGCCAGCGCCAACCTCACGGTCGCCCATCCGTAAGAACTACGCACTCGGTTCTAACCTAGATCTAGTGCTTATGCAGAGCGGCTTGAGCGGAACGGATATTCCGGGCGGCCGTTCGATCCTTGAGCTTCGCCGTATCCCGAAGACATGGGCCCGCCGAAGCTTGCACGGCGTCCAGGTGCCCGCGACGGGGCGGGCGGGCGCCGCGTGCCGCCGAGGGGAGGCCCTGCCCGTGGATGCGAAGCCGCCGACCGTCCGAGCCGCCGCTCCGCCGCGCCATCCCCATGCCCAGGAGCCTGACCCTCCGGAACTGCCGGTCCGATCCGGCCGGCGCTGACCAGCGCCGCCGCGGGGCCGGCTCTCTCCGCCCGGACCCGCGCCTCCCGAGGGGTCCACGCGAGAGACAGGAACTCTTTCGGCATGCATGCTGCTCCGAACGACCTCACCCCCACGCTTCTGCTCGCCGACAGCCAACCGATCTACCTGCTCGGCCTACGCATGGTGGTCGACGACCTCGCCGGCTACGACCTGATCCACGAGGCGCGTTCGAGCGCCGAAATCCTCGAGATCGCCCACCGGGTGCGGCCCGACATCGCGATCATCGACATCGCCGCGCCGGGCATGCGCGGCCTCGCCACCCTGCGCCATCTCCGGCACGACGCCTCGGCCATGCAGGTGGTGGTGACGAGCCTGCAGGATTCGCCGAGCTTCGTGCGCGAGACGGTGCAGGCCGGGGCCCGCGCCTTCGTCTCGAAGCGCTCGCCGCCGGATTGCCTGCTCCAGGCGCTGCACGCGGTGCGCAGCGGCGGCTTCTACCTCGACCCCTCGGTGGCGACCGACATGATCGTCGCCGGCTTCGGCCCGCGCACCCGGCGCGGCCAGCCCCGCGGCACCCTCACCCTCACCGACCGCGAGCGCGAGGTCTTCCGGCTGATCGCGCTCGGCTACACCAACAAGGAGGTGGCGGGGCAGCTCGGCCTCACCGCCAAATCGGTGGAGACCTACAAGAGCCGCGCCAGCGGCAAGCTCGACATCTACAGCCGCTCGAAGATCGTCCAATACGCCGCGCTGCAGGGGTGGTTCAACGAGATGGGGACGTGAGGGGCGCCGGGAGAGGGCTGGGATGAGGATCGGGAATTGTCCGGAGTGGTCGCTTCGATCCACGCCGGGCCTCTCCTCCCCACAGATCTCGGGCTTGCCCGAGATCTGTCCTTGCCTGTCCAGATCGGGCAGGCCCGATCTGGATGGGGAGGAGCCGGAGGTGGGGGTGGTGCAGAAGGCACCGAAACGCTCGATCCTGCGCCGCCCCCACCACTGACCCCTCCCCGCGAGGGGGAGGGGAAACGCGCCCTATCCTGAACCCTCGCCCCCCTCACCCGCCGCTGCGCATCGAGCCCGGCAGGTGGTCCTTCGGGTTCACCCGTCCGCCCGAGCCGACCACCGGGGTCGCGGGCTTGAGCGCCCGCGGGGGCGAGACGCCGTTGTTGCGCTTGTGCGCGGCTTCCGGATGCGCCTGCACCGTGGAAGTCTCCGGCGGCAGGGTGCTCGCCGTCGGCTGGTCGTTGGCGTTGGCGAGCGTCTGCGCCTCGGCGGTTCCGACGAAGCGCGCGCCGAGCGCGGTGGCGGCGAGGCTCGCGAGGAACAGGGCGGTGGCGAGGTTGCCCGCCCGGGGCCGGAGGGGCCGGCCGATCCTGTCGTGATGCGTCATGTGCTGCCCGTGACTGTCTTGGCTGGCGAGCCGCTCGGCGACTCCTCTCGAAGACAGAACGCGGGAGGCGCACCGGTTAGTTCCGGTGGAGCCCGCCATGGGCGAGGCTGCCGAGCGCGCAGCCGGCGAGATAGGCCGCGAGCATCAGGGCCCCGCTCTCCACGAACAGCCCCGCCCGGCCCGGCACCGCGCCGGAGAGCGCGAGCGCCGCCAGCACCGCGAGCGCGAGGCCGAGCGCGGCCGGCACCGCGCGGTGCGGCCAGCCCCAGAGGGCGCCGATGCCGAGGCCGAGGACGAGCGCCCCGGCCAGTCCCGGCCAGAGGCCGGCGAGCAGTGCCACCACGGAACAGACGATCTCCCGATACGAGCCCGAAGCCGGCCTCGGGCTGGGGCAGACCACCCGGGCGCGGCGGGTGCAAGCCCCGGCAGGGATTCCAAGCCCCGGCAGGGATTCCAAGCCCCGGCAGGGATTCCAAGCCCCGGCAGGGATTCCAAGCCCCGGCAGGGATTCCAAGCCCCGTCTTAGGGATCAAGCCCCGTCAGGGCTTCAGGGCGAGGAGGATGGTGCGCCGCTCGCCCGGCGGCTCCTCGGCGATGCTGACCTGATCCATCCCCGCCCCGGCCTGGAGCAGGTACTCGGCGATCACCTGCGCCCGCGCCCGCGCGACCTCCTCGGGCGCCGGCTCCGGGGCGGGCTCGGGCTTGGCCGGCTTCTTCGGCGCTGGCTTGGGCGCGGACTTGGCGGCCTTGCTGGTGGCGGGCTTCTCGTCCTTCGGAGGCTCGGGCTTCGCCTCGGCCGGCTCGGCGGGCTTGACCGGTTTCGCGCCCGGCGGATCGGCGTGGCCCGCCACCGTGATGCGCAGGCCGGGGCAGGCCCGGGCGAGCGCCGCGGCGGCGTCGAGGGTCGGGTACATGGCCGATGTCAGCGCGAGGCTGCCCGCCTCGAAGCGCAATGAAACACGCGACGAGGCGGCCTCGAAGCCATCGCGGCAGGATTCGGGGCTCTTTCTGGGGGGCGGATCGCGCGGCTCGACCGCCACCTTGGCGCTCCAGCCCGGCGGCAGGCCGCGGCGCAGGGCGTCACCCGCGCGGGCCGCGCTCTCCCGATAAAGGCTTGTGCCGGAAAGACTTAACGCACGGTCGGCCACCGCGATCTCGCCGCTCGCCAGCGTCGCCAGCACCGGCACGGCCGCCTCCAGCGCCGCCGCCAGATCCGCCGGCGCCCCCGCCCCCAGCCGCGTCCGGTCGACGATCCGCTCCCGGAAGAACCGAGGCCGCACCGCCGCCATCACCCGAGCCCGCATCTCGGCATCCGCCAAGTGCCCGGAAACGCTTACCAATTCCGCCTCGCGCCGGATCGCCACTTGGTAGGGCGAGAGCGGTTTCACCGTCAGATCGACGGTTCCTGCGGCGACTCCGGCGGGCAGTTCCGCCCGCAGCAGTGCCTCGACCTCCCCCACCGCCTGCCCATCGAGCGCGTCGCCGGAGACCGAAACCCGCCCCTCCGCGAAGCCGACCCGCCCCCGCTGCACCAGTCCCACCAGCTTCAGCATCGCCGAGACCAGCGCCTTCGGCTCCACGCCCCGCGGCAAACCGCGCGCGGTGCGGGTGCGGTCGTCCACGAAGGCGCCCTCGGCAAGCTCTTCCGCCTGCTTGCGAATCTCGGATCTCGCAGCCTCCGAGACCGTGTAGCCGGTGAGCACGATGCCCCCGCCCGAGACGCGCTCCACCGCGAACTGGAAGTCGGCCACGCTCGGCGGCAGGATCTCGACGCGGCCCATGGAGAAGCCCCGCGGCGGCTCGGCGAAGGCGCTCCGCAACGCATCGTAGGCCGCGACATCCACCGCCTCGCCGGACGCCGAGATGACCGTATCCGTCACGCTCACCCGTCCCCCCCGACCGAGCTTGCCGAGGCGCGCCGCCGCGAAGGCTGCCGCGGCAGCAAAGTCCGGAGGCGCCCCCCGCGCGGCCCTCGCCGCATCGTCGAGGGAAAGCTCGGGCAGCGCCGCAGCGATCTGAACCTCCAGAGCGTGGCGGCCGATCTCCGCTGGGCGGCTACCGGTGATCACGACGGCCCGGTCCGTGCGCTCGGCCGCCCAGGCGAAGGGCGAAACCGCCTCGATCAGGCCGACCTCGGAGACGACCCGGCGCAGGCCCGGCAAGGCGGCGAGGCGGCCGAGCACCGCGTCCCGCTCCGCTTCACCCGGCGCCTCGCCGCGGGCGACGAGATCGCGCCCCTGCGCCGCGACGCGCAGCCAGGGCTCTCCGCCGGAATCCTGCGTGGTGCGCGCCACGCCCATGCCCTCCGCCTCGATCCGCGCGGCGATGCCGGGCGCAGCGAGAAGCGTCGCCCCTCCCCAGGCGAGCGCCAGGAGGGGCAGGCCGGCGAGCCAGCCGTAGCGGCGAAGCCGAAGGGCGAGGTCTGCGGGCAGCGGCACAGGTTGGTCTCGACGGCAGGACCGCGCGAAAGGCCAGAACAGCCCGACTTTCCGGCATCTTGAAGGCCGATCAGGCCTCCGCCGACTCGCGCAGCATCTCCAGTTCCAGCCAGCGGTCTTCGGCCTTGGCGAGCTCCGTCTCGGCCTGGGCGAGCGTCGCGCTCGCCTTCTCGAAACGTGCCGGGTCGCGCGCGTAGAGGTCCGGATCGGCGAGGATGCCGCGCAGTTGCGTGATCGCCGCCTCGAGCTTGCCCATGCGCTCGGGCAGCGTCTTCAGCTCGTGCTGGTCCTTGAAGCCGAGCTTCGCCTTGCCCGCCGGCGACGCGGCCCGCTCGCGCGGCTCGGCGCGCGGCGCCTCCTTCGCCTTCTCGACACTGCGCGCCTGCACCCCCGCACCGCGCTGGGCCACCATGTCGGAATAGCCGCCGGCATACTCGACCCAGCGCCCCTCCCCTTCGCTCACCAGCACGCTGCCGACCACCCGGTCGAGGAAGTCGCGGTCGTGGCTCACCAGGATCAGGGTGCCGGCATAATCGCCGAGCATCTCCTGCAGGAGGTCGAGGGTCTCGAGGTCGAGGTCGTTGGTGGGCTCGTCGAGGACGAGGAGATTCGAGGGCTGGGCAAGGGCGCGGGCGATCAGCAGGCGGTTGCGCTCGCCGCCCGAGAGCACGCTCACGGGAGTCCGTGCCTGCTCGGGGGAGAACAGGAAGTCCTTGAGATAGCCGATGACGTGCCGGTTCTGGCCGCTCACCGTCACCGTGTCGCCACGGCCGCCCGTGAGCACGTCGGTCACGGTCATGCCAGGTTCGAGCGTTGCCCGCGCCTGGTCGAGGATCACCGGCTTCAGGTTGGTGCCAAGGCTCACCGCTCCGGAATCGGGGGCGAGGCCGCCCATCAGGAGATTCAGCAGCGTGGTCTTGCCGGCCCCGTTCGCGCCGACGATGCCGAGCCGGTCGCCGCGGGTCACGCGCAGCGAGAGCCGGTCGACGATCTTGCGCGCGCCGTAGCTCTTCGAGACCTCCTTCGCCTCGGCCACCAGGGTGCCGGAGCCCTCGGCCTCGCTCGTCTGCATGGTGACGCTGCCGACCGGACGGCGGTCCTCGCGCCGGGCCTGGCGCAGGGCGTGGAGGTTGCCGAGGCGGCGCACGTTGCGCTTGCGCCGCGCGGTGACGCCGTAGCGCAGCCAATCCTCTTCCGCCGCGATCTTGCGGTCGAGCTTGTGCCGCTCGCGCTCCTCCTCCTCGAAGAAGGCGTCGCGCCAGGCCTCGAAGCCCGAGAAGCCCTGCTCGATCCGGCGCGTCACGCCGCGGTCGAGCCAGACGGTGGAGCGCGACAGGGCCGAGAGGAAGCGCCGGTCGTGGCTGATCAGCACGAGGGCGGCGCGGCTCCCCCGCAGCTCCTGCTCCAGCCACTCGATCGCCGGCAGGTCGAGATGGTTCGTCGGCTCGTCGAGCAGCAGCACATCGGGCTCGGGGGCGAGCGCCTGGGCGAGCGCGACGCGGCGGCCCTCGCCGCCGGAGAGCTTGGTGGGATCCTCCTCGCCGGTGAGGCCGAGGCTCTCCAGCAGATACCGAGCGCGGTAATTGGCATCGCCCGGCGCGAGCCCGGCCTCGACGAAGGCGAGCGTGGTCGGGAAGCCCGAGAAGTCCGGCTCCTGCGCGAGGTAGCGGATCGTGGTCCCGGGCTGGACGAAGCGCACGCCGCGGTCGGGCTCCACGAGGCCAGCGGCGATCCGCATCAGGGTCGACTTGCCCGAACCGTTGCGGCCCACGAGGCAAGCGCGCTCGCCGGGCGAGACCGTCAGCTCGGCACGCTCGATCAGCGGCGTGCCGCCGAAGGTCAGCGCGGTGTCCTGAAGGGTGAGGAGCGGTGGGGCGGCCATGCGCGGGCTTATGACAGCGCGCGCCGGCCTTCACAAACGCTTCGGTCAGGCGATCGGGTTCGCGGGACCGCTCGGCGTGGCGGGCGGATCGTTCACCGGGATCTCCACCGGCTGCTCGCTCGGCGCCTCGCTCGGCACATTGCCCGGTGCCTCCGGTCCCGGCCCCGGGGTCGGGACGGTCGGCGGCTCCGAAGGGGGCTCGTGTGTGGGGCCGGGCTGGTCCGGCACCTCGGGGATTCCGCCGGGATTGGCCATGACGCGACGCTCCTTGCACGCGCCGTGGGGTCGGGGTCTTCGCGGCGCGTGGCGGCTAACGGCAGGCACCGCCCGGGGTTCCGGCGCGCGGCTACTTCTTGGTGAGAAGCAGCGTGCCTTCGCGGCCAAGCGACTTCTGGATCTTCTCGGCGAAGAGGGCGAGCAGGAAGGGCAGCTTCACCTCGACCCGGACGCTCTCGGCGCCGACATTGATCGCGCCCTCGACCTTCTGGGCCAGGGCCGACAGGGCGAAATCGAGCCGGTCGCCGGTCCAGGCGAGGTTGTCGATGGCGACGCCGCTCTTGGCGAGCATGCCCCTGCCCTGCTCGACGCCGGTCTCGATCCGACGGCGGGCCTCCGCCTGTCCGAGATCGTGCGGGATGTCGACGATGAGGGGTTTCGCCATGGAGCCACCGGTTGTTGCCGTCGGCCTCAGATGGGTGTGCCGGCCGGCCACGGCAACGCCGCGGCCGGTGCAAGTCCGGGCTCCCGATGCGATGAGTTCGGGCTCCGCCCGGCCCCGAGAGAGGGGTGACCCCTTTCGAAACCCGGATCCTGGCGGAGCGAATGATCAGGTAGTCAGGCCGGCGGCCTCAGTTCACGACCTGCAGCGACACGTAGGAGGTTCCGCCCATGCCGAGCGCCCGGGCCGAGCCGCGGGACAGGTCGATGATGCGCCCGTGCACGAACGGGCCACGATCGTTGATCCGGACGACGACGGAACGCCCGGTGCGACGGTCAGAGACGCGGACGCGCGTGCCGAAAGGCAGGCTGCGGTGAGCGGCGGTCATCCCGTTCGGATTGAAGCGCTCCCCGTTCGCGGTCCGGTGTCCGCTGCCGTACCACGACGCTCCCCCGCTCTGGGCGGACGCGGGCACGCTGGCGACGACGGTCGCAGCAGTACCCAGGATGACGGCGACGGTCCGGCAGACAGGCTTCATGGCCATTCGCATTCCCTTTGTTGTTTGCGATGCGACGGCCAATCGAAACCGGATCGGGCTAAAATGAGACGGGCGGATTTCACGGCCCGATGTCACGTTTTTGGCGACCGACGCCCTACAGATGAAGCTTTCCTTAACGGTCGACGAGGGTAAGTATTATTTACTTTTGCTCTACTTCCGCAGAAATGCCGAAAGTGCTGAACGATTGTCTTTTCCAAGCAACCGATTGCGGCAGAAAATACACCTATCGGCCCGCGAGATCTGCGCTGAGAGCAGGCCTGTTGCCCGCTGGGTGGGACCGTCCCGGCACTTTTGGCGGGAACCTTTCGCGGAAACGGCGTGCGCGGATGCTGCGACGCACAAGACACGTGGCCGGGCATTCGGGACTCGTACCCGGCAAAAATTGCAGCCCCAAATCGGAACGGCGCGCGCGGAAAACGGCAAACCCCGCCTTTACCCTACCGGCAGCATGGTGCCCGGGTCAGTCGCGTAACCGGTGTTTGCCATGGTTTCCCAGCGTACCGTGGTCGCCGGCGCACCCGCCCGGAAACAGGTCTCGCGTACCGGGCGGTCCGCGCCGGCGCCACGGATGGGTTTCGTACCCTCCGCTCAGCGCCTTCCCCTCGACGAGGTTCTCGTCGGCGACTGCGTCGCCGCAATGAACGCCCTGCCGGCATCCTCCGTCGACTGCGTCTTCGCGGACCCGCCCTACAACCTTCAGCTCGGCACGGCCGGATTGCTCAGGCCGGACCAGAGCCGCGTCGACGCGGTCGACGACGACTGGGACAAGTTCGCCAGCCTGGAGGCCTACGACACCTTCACCCGCGAATGGCTCTCCGCCTGCCGTCGGGTGATGAAGCCGAACGCGACCCTCTGGGTGATCGGGTCGTACCACAACATCTTCCGGGTCGGGAGCGCGTTGCAGGATCTTGGTTTCTGGATCCTCAACGACATCGTCTGGCGCAAGGCCAACCCGATGCCGAACTTCCGCGGCAAGCGGTTCACCAATGCCCACGAGACCCTGATCTGGGCCTCGCGCTCGGCCGAATCGAAGGGCTACACCTTCCATTACGAGGCGCTCAAAGGGGGCAACGAGGACCTCCAGATGCGCTCGGACTGGTTCATCCCCCTCTGCACGGGGGAGGAACGCCTGAAGGATGCGGAGGGGGCCAAGCTCCACCCGACGCAGAAGCCCGAGGCGCTGCTCGCCCGCACGCTGCTCTCGGCCACCAATCCCGGCGACGTGGTGCTCGACCCGTTCTTCGGCACCGGCACGACCGGCGCGGTGGCCAAGCGTCTCGGCCGCCGCTTCATCGGCATCGAGCGCGAGGAGACCTACGCCAACGCCGCCCGCGCCCGCATCGCTGCGGTGACGCAGCTCTCCCAGGCCGCCCTGATGCTGGCGCCGGCCAAGCGCGCCGAGCCGCGGGTGCCCTTCCTCAGCGTGATCGAGGCCGGCCACATCCGTCCCGGCGAGGTGCTCACCGACGAGCGCCGCCGCTTCAAGGCGACCGTGCGCCCCGACGGCCAGCTCGGCGTCGGCCCGGTCTGCGGTTCGATCCACAAGATCGGCGCCCTGGTTCAGGGCCTGCCCGCCTGCAACGGCTGGACCTTCTGGCACGCGGAGCGGAACGGCCGTCCGCTGGTCATCGACAGCTTCCGCGAAACGATGCGTGGCGCCATGGCGAGCGCCGGCTGAGCCTCTGATCAGCGCCGGCGCCGCGCCCCGCCGCGCGCGGGCTTGCGCGGGGCCGGCCCTTCCTCGGCGGCCCCTTCGTCGAAGATGTCCTCACGCTCCGGCGGCGCCTCGACGATGCGCGGCCGCGGCTTCGGCACCGGCCGGAAGCGCGGGGCCGGCTCATCCACCGTCTCCGGCTCGTCGAAGACGGCGAGCAGCGGCATCGGCGGGGGCTCCTTCTTCGGGCGCCCGCGCGGCGCCTTCACCGGCTCGGGCTTCGGATCGAAGGCGTGGGCGAGCACCTTCTTCATCAGGCCGGGCAGCGGCTCCTCCGCGAGGTCGCGCCGCGGGGTGAAGCGCGTGCCGGGCGGCGCCTGCGTGTTGAGCCCGACGCGGGCCAGGAACACCGTCAGCTCCAACGGAAAATGCGTGAATCCATGGCGGACGAGTCCGGGCAGCCGCTTCCAGCGCGCATCGAGCGGCGCATCGAGGAGCGCGCCTGCCGGGTCGTAATCGGGCTCCCAGGCGCTCGTCGGCGGCTCGGCCATGTTGCCGAGGAGGCCTTCGGGGGCCCGCGTCCGCAGCAGGACCGCCTCGTCCCCGGCGCGGATCGCCACGAAGGCGGCGCCCCGGCGCAGCACGCCCTTGGCAGCCCGGACCTTGCGCGGGAAGGTCTCCTGCGTTCCGAGCAGCCGGGCCCGGCAGGGGAGCATCCAGGGGCAGAGGGCGCAGGCCGGCCGCTTCGGCGTGCAGATCGTGGCGCCCAGATCCATCAGCGCCTGCGCGAAATCGCCTGGACGCTCGGCCGGCACCAGGGCCTGCGTCAGGCGGCGGATCTCCGGACGGCTGCCCGGCAGCGGCGCCTCCACCGCGAAGAGGCGGCTCATCACCCGCTCGACATTGCCGTCCACCGCCGCCTCGGCCCGGTCGAAGGCGATCGCCGCGATGGCGCCCGCCGTGTAGGCGCCGATACCAGGCAGTTTGCGCAGGCCCTCGGCCGTGTCGGGGAAGCGGCCCGTCGCGGCCACCGCCTTGGCGCAGGCGTGCAGGTTGCGGGCGCGGGAATAGTAGCCGAGCCCGGCCCAGGCCGACATCACCGCCTCCTCGGGCGCCGCGGCCAGGGCCGCGACGTCGGGAAAGCGCGCCAGGAATTTTTCGTAATAGGGCCGCACCGCCGCGATCGTGGTCTGCTGCAGCATGACCTCCGAGAGCCAGACCCGATACGGGTTCGGATGTTCGCCCGGCAGCGCCCGCCAGGGCAGGACGCGGCGATGCCGGTCGTACCACGCGAGCAGGTCGGCGGCGCAGGGCTGCGCGGCCGCGAGCCCGGACGCGCCCGCCGAACCGGCTTCCGCTTCGGCTGGCAGCGCTCTCGGGGATTCGGGCTTCGGCATCCGCAGGGTGATAGCTGGAGCGGGGCGGCCTTCAAAGCTCTCCCGCCTGGGCCCGCGCCGCGCTATCATGGCGCTTCAAGAGCGGTGCGGTGAGAGGCATGGCGCGCGTCAAACCGCTGGCGGAGCTGATCGAGGGCTGCATCGGCCCGGCCTTCGCGGCACAGGGCTTCGCCTCCACCGACATCCTCGCCGCCTGGCCCGACATCGTCGGCGAGCGCCTCGCCCGCTTCTCGCGTCCCGCCCGGATCGAGTGGCCGCGCCGCCGCCGATCGAGCGCCGAGGCCGCCGATTCCGGCACCCTCGTGGTGCAGGTCGAGAGCGTGTTCGCAATCGAGCTGCAGCACCTTGCCCCCGTGGTGATCGAGCGCATCAACGCCCATTACGGCTGGGCCTGCATCAACCGCATCGTGATGAAGCAGGACCGGATCCTGCGCGCCGGCCGGGCGCCCCGCGCCGCCGCCACCGACCCCGCCCGCCGCGGCGAGGTGGCGAGCGCGGTCGCCCGAATCGAGGATCCGTCCCTGCGCGACGCGCTCGACCGGCTCGGAATCGCGGTGGTGACCGAGCGCTGAGAACCTGCCGGACCGCTCCATCCCCAGGCCGCCGGCTCCGAGCCCCTGCGGAAACCCGTCGCCTTGCCGTAATCCCTCCACGCGGCTACCGCATGGGCCACGCATTCGGATCACCAGCGGAGCCAGTTTCGACATGATCACGCGGCGCGACGCTTTGAAGGTCACCGGGCTCGCCGTCGGCGCAGCCATCATCCTGCCGAAGCTCGGCCTCCCCGCCTTTGCGCAGGGCGCGGACGCGGCGGCCCTGCTGCAGCCCGGGCCGCTGGGCGACGTCTGGCTCGGGCCGGCGGACGCCAAGGTCACGATCATCGAGTACGCCTCGATGACCTGCTCGCACTGCGCCGCCTTCCACCGCACCACCTGGCCCGCGCTGAAGGAGCGCTACGTCGACACGGGCAAGGTTCGCTTCACGCTGCGCGAGTTCCCGCTCGATCCGCTCGCCACGGCGGCCTTCATGCTCGCCCGCTGCGACGGCGACGCGAAGTACTACCCGATCACCGACCTGCTCTTCGACCAGCAGGCCGCCTGGGCCTTCCAGCAGAAGCCGGTGGACGCGCTGGAGCAGATGCTCCGCCAAGCCGGCTACTCGAAGGAGAAGTTCGAGGCCTGCCTGAAGGACGAGAAGCTCTATGCGGGCGTGAACGCGGTCAAGCAGCGCGGCCTCGACACGTTCAAGGTCGATTCCACGCCGACCTTCTTCATCAACGGCGAGCGCTACAAGGGCGAGATGACGGTCGAGGGCATGGAGAAGGTGATCAAGCCGATCCTGGGCGCCTGAGCAGGCCTCGATCAGCGCCGTCCGGGGAGCCCCGCGGACGGCGCCGCGGCGATCCCGGACCTTTCGGGGACAAGCTGTTGCCCGGAGGATCCGAGAAGCACGAAAAAGCCAGATCGATCAAGGCCTTGATCGATGTTTTCGGCGCCTTGACACACCATGGGGGCGAAACTATGGTGCGCCGCGCTTGAAGGGGGCAAGCCAAGGTTTCCATGCTCTCGCCAACGGGGGGCGCCGTGATCGGCAACGACCCAAAGGACGAGGGACAGGGAGACCGGGCAGCGCCCACGGACAGCGAACTCTCCGCGAGGCTCAGACGTCTCGAGACGCAGATCGACCGGAAGCGGCCCCCGGCTGCTCCCGATCCTTCGCCGCGTCCAGGGTCGTCTGATCGTTCCTCCCTCGGACAGGCGATGACGCTCTCGACGGAGTTCATCGCCGGCGTCATCGCGGGCGGGATCCTCGGCTGGTTGTTCGACCATTTCCTCGGGACGAAACCCTGGGGGATGATCGTCTTCGTGCTGCTGGGCTTCGTGACGGGCATCTACAACATCATGCGCCTATCCGGGTTCTCCGGAGCAAAAGACCGGCCGAAAGACCGGAAAGGCCCTTGAGGGGCGACACGAAATCGGGTTAGCCGCCCGGGGCAGGCCGCGAGGCGGCCCGGGACACGGTTGGGAGCAGAAGCGTAGCATGGCGGCCAGCATCGACCCGATCCACCAGTTCGAGCTGAAGCCGCTCGTCTCCCTCGGCCATATCGGCCACCAGGAGATCGCGTTCACCCAGTCGGCGCTCTACATGTTCGCCGCCGTCGGCGTGATCGCCCTCATCACCATCGTCGGCACCGCGAGCCGCTCGGTCGTCCCCGGCCGGATGCAGTCGCTCGCCGAGGTGTTCTACGAGTTCATCGCCGACACCCTGCACCAGGCCACCGGCGACAAGGAGCAGCGCTTCCTGCCGCTCGTGTTCTCGCTGTTCATGTTCGTACTCATCCTGAACATGTTCGGGATGATCCCCTACGCCTTCGCCGTCACCAGCCACCTGATCATCACCTTCGGCCTCGCCTTCCTGGTGATCTCGACCGTGGTGATCTACGGCGTGATGAAGCACGGCACCCACTTCCTCGGCCTGTTCATTCCCTCGGGCGTGCCCAAGCCCCTGCTGCTGATCATGGTGCCGATCGAGATCGTCTCCTTCATCTCGCGCCCGATCAGTCTCTCGGTCCGTCTCTTCGCCAACATCCTCGCCGGCCACATCGCGCTGAAGATCTTCGCCTTCTTCGTCGCGCAGCTCCTGCTCGCCGGCGCCTGGAGCGTGCTCTCGCCGCTGCCGCTCTTCCTCACGATCGCGCTGACCGCACTGGAATTCCTGGTGGCGGCCCTGCAGGCCTACGTCTTCGCGACGCTCACGGCGGTCTATCTCGCCGACGCGCTTCACCCCGGCCACTGATCTCCAGGCCGGCCTCCCTCCGCCGTAACGCAAGTTCGAAAACTTCAGGAGTTTATGATGGATCCCGTCGCTGCGAAGTACATCGGCGCCGGTCTCGCCTGCCTCGGCATGGCGGGCGCGGGCATCGGCCTCGGCAACCTGTTCGGCCAGTTCTACGCCGGCGCGCTGCGCAACCCCTCGGCCGCCGACAGCCAGCGCACCAACCTGCTCCTGGGCTTCGCGCTGACCGAGGCGCTCGGCATCTTCTCGCTGCTCGTCGCGCTGCTCCTCCTCTTCGCCGTCTGAGGATGGACCACCCCTCCGCCGCGGTCCTCAGCGCCGCGGCGGAGGGCAGGCAGCCGGTCCACCGGCTCCGCTGAGCGCTCCGAGACCCCTCGCGAGCGCTCGTTTTCTTTGAATCAGATTCCTCACGGACGGGGCCATGGCGCAGCCGAATCCTCTCACCACACCTCCGCCCGGGACCGACACCTACGCCGGCAAGGGCGAGATCCTGCACCCGGCCGCGAAGCACGCCTTCCCGCCCTTCGAGAGCCACACCTTCCTGGCCCAGCTCGTCTGGCTGGCGCTCGCCTTCGGCGCGCTCTACTACCTGATGGCCAAGGTCGCCCTGCCCCGCATCCAGGGCATCCTGCACGACCGCGCCACGCGCCTGTCGAGCGACCTCGACGAGGCCCAGCGCATGAAGGCCGAGGCCGACGAGGCCGGTGCCGCCTACGAGAAGTCCCTCCGCGACGCGCAGGGCAAGGCGCGCGAGATCGCGCAGAACACCCGCAACGAGCTCGCCGCCGAGGCCGAGACCAAGCGCAAGTCGCTCGAGGCCGAGCTGAACGCGAAGCTCGCCGCCTCCGAGGCGACCCTCAAGGGCCGCACCGAGGAGGCCATGGGCAACGTCCGCACCATCGCCGGCGAGACCGCCGCCGCGATCGTCGAGCGCCTCACCGGCAAGGCTCCCGACAAGGCGAGCCTCGACCGCGCCCTCGACCGTACCGCGACCGCGCACTGAGGATTCCAACCATGCTGCTCACTGCGGAATTCTGGGTCGCCGCGGCCTTCGTCATCTTCCTGGCGCTCGCGGCCAAGGCCGGCGCCTTCTCGATGATCACCAAGGGTCTCGACGGCCGCGCCAAGCGCGTCCGGCACGAGCTCGACGAGGCCAAGCGCCTGCGCGAGGAGGCCGCCGCCGTGCTGGCCGACTACAAGCGCCGCCGCACCGAGGCCGAGAAGGAGGCCGAGGCCATCGTCGCGGGCGCCCGCGAGGAGGCCGAGCGCCTCGCCGAGGAAGGCCACCAGCGCCTGAACGACTTCGTCGCCCGCCGTACCAAGGCGGCCGAGACCAAGATCGCCCAGGCCGAGACCCAGGCGGCCGCCCGGGTCCGGGCCGCCGCTGCGGACGCCGCCGTGCAGGTCTCCGAGACCATCCTGCGCGAGCGCATGCAGGGCGAGGCCGCACAGAGCCTGATCAAGACGAGCCTCGGCGAGGTGAAGTCCCGCCTGCGGGCCTGAGCCCCTCGACATTGCATCGACGGAGAGCCGCCTTCGGGCGGCTCTTCGCGTTTCGGGCACGTGCCATTTGGCACAGGCCGAACCGCAGGGGTGCGATCGGCGGCTCCGAGACGGGATGAACCGCTTTGGTGGGCGGCTCAGCGTGCTATAGGCCCGCGCCGCCCGCCGCACGCGTTTCCCGATGCAGCCGATCCTCTCCATCAAGAACCTGTCGAAGACCTATGCGTCGGGGCTCTCAGCCCTGGCGGAGGTCGATCTCGATATCGCCCGCGGCGAGATCTTCGCCCTGCTCGGCCCCAACGGGGCGGGCAAGTCGACCCTGATCAACATCATCTGCGGCATCGTCACGCCCTCCACCGGCACGGTCACGGTCGACGGGCATGACATCCTGCGCGACTACCGCGCCGCCCGCGCGATGATCGGCCTCGTGCCGCAGGAGCTGACCACCGACGCCTTCGAGACGGTGCGCAAGACGGTCAGCTTCAGCCGCGGCCTGTTCGGCCTGCCGAAGAATCCGGACCATATCGAGCGCGTGCTGCGCGACCTCTCCCTCTGGGAGAAGCGCGACAGCCGCATGATGCAGCTCTCGGGCGGCATGAAGCGCCGCGTTCTGATCGCCAAGGCCTTGGCCCACGAGCCGCGCGTGCTCTTCCTCGACGAGCCGACCGCGGGCGTCGACGTGGAGTTGCGTCAGGACATGTGGCGCCTGGTGCGGCGCCTGCGCGAGCAGGGCGTCACCGTCATCCTCACCACGCACTACATCGAGGAAGCGGAGGAGATGGCCGACCGGGTCGGCGTCATCCGCAAGGGCCGGATCATCCTCGTGGAGGAGAAGGCCGAGCTGATGCGCAAGCTCGGGCGCAAGCAGCTCACCCTGCATCTCCAGACCCAGCTCATCGAGCTGCCCGAATCCCTCGCCGACCGGGGCCTGGAACTCACGGGCGGGGGCCGCGAGCTGGTCTACACCTACGACAGCCAGGGCGAGCGCACCGGCATCACCCGCCTGCTCAACGAGCTCGCCAGCTCGGGCATCACCTTCAGCGACCTGCAGACCCGGCAGAGCTCGCTGGAGGACATCTTCGTGGACCTCGTGCGGGAGCGCGCCTGACATGGCGATGAACTGGCCCGCCGTGCGGGCGATCTACGTGTTCGAGATGAGCCGCTTCCTGCGGACCGCGACGCAGAGCATCCTCGCGCCGGTGATCTCGACCTCGCTCTATTTCGTGGTGTTCGGCGCGGCGATCGGCTCGCGCATGACCATGGTGGACGAGGTGCCCTACGGCCTGTTCATCGTGCCCGGCCTGATGATGCTCTCGCTGCTCACGCAGAGCATCACCAACGCCTCCTTCGGCATCTACTTCCCGCGCTTCGCCGGCACGATCTACGAGATCCTCTCGGCCCCGGTCTCGCCGGTGGAGGTGGTGCTCGGCTTCGTCGGGGCGGCTGCCTCGAAGTCGATCCTGATCGGGCTGATCATCCTGGCGACGGCGGCCCTGTTCGTGCCGCTGCGCATCGACCACCCGGTCTGGATGCTCGCCTTCCTGCTGCTCACCGCCGTCACCTTCAGCCTGTTCGGCTTCGTCATCGGCCTGTGGGCGGACGGGTTCGAGAAGCTGCAGCTCGTGCCGCTGCTCATCATCACGCCGTTGACCTTCCTAGGGGGCAGCTTCTACGCCATCGAGATGCTGCCGCCCTTCTGGTACACGGTCAGCCTGCTCAACCCCGTGGTCTATCTGATCAGCGGCTTCCGCTGGGCCTTCTTCGGCCAGGCCGACGTCGCCATCGGGGTGAGCCTTGCGATGACGCTGCTGTTCCTGGCGCTCTGCCTGGCCGCGGTCACCTACATCTTCCGCACGGGCTACCGCCTGAAGAGCTGACGGCAGCCCGGCGGAGGCGCCGGCCTCACTCGGGCAGGCGCGGAAGCGGCGTGCCGTCCTTGGGGAGCGGATAGCGGGCCATGTTCAGCTCCATGGCGAGGAACGTGTAGTAGCCGCTGATCGCGGTGAGATCGACGACGCCGTCCTTGCCGAAGCGCTGCTCGGCCTTGGCGAAGGTGGCGTCGGAGACCCGCTTGTTGTCCTGCAGCTCCGTGGTGAAGTCGTAGACGAGGATCTCGTCCGCGCTCATGCCCTCCGGCCGCCGCCCGTCGCGGATCGCCGCGATGATGCCCTCGGCGATCCCGACCTTCTTCGCGATCGGCGCATGGACGTACCACTCGTAATCCTGCGTCCAGCGCCGCGCCGTGACCAGGATGACGAGCTCGGACAGGGTGGTGCCGATCTTCGGCTTGTAGCGCAGGTAGTCGCCCATGGATCGGGCGAGGGTCATCACCTCGGGCGAGTGCATCAGCGGCTCGAACGGGCCGAAGACGGGCGTCTTGCGCGCCGCCTCGAAGGCCTCGGCGGCCTGCTTCTGCTCGGGCGTGTACCGGCTCGGCGGGATCGTGGGCAGGCGATCCTCGGCGCGCGCGGCGAGCGGCGCGAGGATCAGCCCGAGGGCGAGGAGAGAGCGCATCATGGATTCGTCTCCAGTAGGGACGACGGTGTTCTCGCCGAGCCCCGCTCCGGATGCGAGGGGCCGAGACGGCGGCCCGAGGCCGAAAGGCTGACAACGGCAGCGTTTCGCGACCGCCGGCCCTCGGACAGCAAAACGCCCGGGGCGAAAAGCCGCCCCGGGCGCTCGGAGGATCGTCGGTCCGGCGGGATCGCCCTTAAGCGACCGCCTCCTTGGCGCGCTCGGCGCGCTTGCGGTCGTTCGGGTCGAGCACGGCCTTGCGCAGGCGGATCGACTTCGGCGTGACCTCGACCAGCTCGTCGTCCTGGATCCAGGCGAGCGAGCGCTCCAGGGTCATCTTGATCGGCGGCGTCAGGCGCACGGCCTCGTCCTTCGAGGTGGTGCGGATGTTGGTGAGCTTCTTGCCCTTGAGGACGTTCACCTCGAGGTCGTTCTCGCGGTTGTGCTCGCCGACGATCATGCCCTGGTAGACCTTCCAGCCGGGCTCGATCATCATCGGGCCGCGATCCTCGAGGTTCCACATGGCGTAGGCCACCGCCTCGCCCTTGTCGTTCGAGATCAGCACGCCGTTGCGGCGACCCGGCATCTCGCCCTTGTAGGGCTCGTAGGCCTTGAACAGGCGGTTCATGATCGCGGTGCCGCGGGTGTCGGTCAGCAGCTCGCCCTGGTAGCCGATCAGGCCGCGGGTCGGGGCGTGGAAGACGAGGCGCAGGCGATCGCCGCCCGAGGGCCGCATCTCCAGCATCTCGGCCTTCCGCTCGGACATCTTCTGGACGACGACGCCGGAATGCTCCTCGTCCACGTCGATGACGACCTCCTCGACGGGCTCCAGCAGCTGGCCGTTCTCGTCCTTCTCGAAGACGACGCGGGGGCGCGACACGGCGATCTCGAAGCCCTCGCGGCGCATGGTCTCGATCAGGATCGAGAGCTGCAGCTCGCCGCGGCCGGAGACGTAGAACGAGTCCTTGTCGGCGGCTTCCTCGATCTTGAGCGTGACGTTGCCCTCGGCCTCCTTGAACAGGCGGTCGCGGATCATGCGGCTCGTGACCTTGTCGCCCTCGGTGCCGGCGAGCGGGCTGTCGTTGACGATGAAGGACATCGTCACGGTCGGCGGGTCGATCGGCTGGGCCTGGATCGGGGTATCGACCTGCGGGTCGCAGAAGGTGTCGGCCACCGTGCCCTTCACGAGGCCGGCGATCGAGACGATGTCGCCCGCCTCGCCGACGTCGATCGGCGCGCGCTCCAGGCCGCGGAAGGCCAGGATCTTCGACACGCGGCCGGTCTCGATGACCTTGCCGTCGCGGTCGAGCACCTTGATCGTCTGGTTCGGCTTCACCGTGCCCGACGCGATGCGGCCGGTGATGATGCGGCCGAGGAAGGGGTTCGCCTCGAGCAGCGTGCCGAGCATCCGGAACGGGCCCTCCTCGGTCTTGGCCTGGGGCACGTGCTGCAGCACGAGGTCGAACAGGGGCGCGAGGCCCTCGGACTGGTCGCCCTCCGGCGAGGAGGCCATCCAGCCGGCCCGGCCCGAGCCGTACAGGATCGGGAAGTCGAGCTGCTCGTCGGTGGCGTCGAGGGCCGCGAACAGGTCGAAGACCTCGTTGACGACCTCGTTGATGCGCGCGTCCGGACGGTCGACCTTGTTGATGGCGACGATCGGGCGCAGGCCGATCTTGAGGGCCTTGCCGACCACGAACTTGGTCTGCGGCATCGGTCCCTCGGCGGCGTCGACCAGCACGATCACGCCGTCGACCATCGAGAGGATGCGCTCGACCTCGCCGCCGAAATCGGCGTGGCCGGGAGTGTCGACGATGTTGACGCGGGTGTCCTTCCAGACGACCGAGGTCGCCTTGGCCAGGATGGTGATGCCGCGCTCCTTCTCGAGGTCGTTCGAGTCCATCGCCCGCTCCTCGACCCGCTGGTTCTCGCGGAAGGTGCCGGACTGCTGGAGCAGCTTGTCGACGAGCGTCGTCTTGCCGTGATCGACGTGGGCGATGATGGCGATGTTGCGCAGCTTCATAGGATGTCCGAAGCGAGTAGAACCCGCCACGGAGCAGACCGCCTCGGCGGCCGCCCCGCCGGGTGGGGTTGGCGGATTCGTGCTTTCGCGTCGCAATAGAAGGTGCGGCCCGATCCGGCAAGTGCGGCGGGCGCGCGGGCCGGGCGCGCCTCGGTCTTGTCGAACCCGTTCGTGCAGCCTTTCCGACCCGGCCATCTCATCTCGGGATGACCGGATCAGCGAAACGGAGTTTCCCCCGGAAAATCGTGTTGGCCCGGCCGGAACAGGCTCTCAGCCCATCAGCACCACGGGCAGCAGCAGGCCGCCGAGGGGCAGCGCCGCGAGCGCCGCCGGGCGCAGCCAGGACGGGCGGTAGCTGAGCAGGGCGACGACGAGGAGCGCGGCGCCGGTGAGGGCGCCGATCCACTGGACGGGGCCGAAATTCCACCCCTCCAGCATCACCGCCGCGGCGAGCGAGAGCAGGATCAGGCCCCATCCCCCGAGACGCTGCGGCAGGATGCGGGCCGCCGGCACGCGGCCGCCGAGCGCGTCGCGGTGGTGCCGGTCGAGGCTCAGCGCCAGGGCGCCGAACCCGGCGAAGCAGAGGGCGAGGTTCAGGAGAACGACCACCGGAGTCACGCGCGCAGGGCCTCCTCGCCCGTCATGCCGGGGATCCGGCGGGAATTCAGTGCGGACGCACCCCGCCGCGCAGCTTTACGCGCCGCAAGGATCAGGCCGGCGCCCAGCGCCAGCATGGCGAGGTCGAAGCCGAGGAAACGCGTGCCGGCGAGCGCGTGCTCGCCCGTCGCCAGGGCGCTCACCACCGGCACGGCGAGATAGAGCGCACCGGTGAGGCCGAGCGCCTCCGGCCAGGCCCGCATGGCCGGGCGCAACGCGCCGAGCAGCGCCAGGAGGATCCAGAATCCGAAGAAGGCGCCGACCTCCCACTGCGCCCGGTCCGCGAGGCCGAGAGGCAGGAGGCGGTTCGCCAGGAAGTAGCCGGCGATCGCCGCGGGCATCCCCGCGACGGCGCCGATATTGAGCACCCGCACCAGCCGCAGGCCGAACCCGGCCGCCTGCGCACCCTTGGGCGCCCGGGCCACCGTCCAGAGCACGAGCCCCGTCGCCACCGTCGCGGCGCCCATCACCCCGCAGAGGAAGAACAGGGCGCGCAGGACGGGACCGGCGAAATGCCCTTCGTGCAGGCCGACCATCACCGCCGAGGTCACGGTCGCCGCCTTGGCCGTGCCGGCCTCCCCGAGCATCGCACCCGTCGCGCCGTCGAAGGCGATCTGCGGATGCAGGTGCGCGAGCCCGTGCGGCTCCTCGAAGATCGCCACCACGGCGGGGCGGGCATCGCCGGGGCTGTAGATGGAGATGCCCTCGGGCGCCTCACCGATCCGGGCGGCCGCCGCCGCCACGATCGGCCCGACCGGCGCGAGGGTGCCGGGGCGCCCCAGCGGCGCGGCCATCTCCGGCATCATCCCCGCCTCGACGTAGAAGCGGATCTGGTCGCCCTTGTAGGCGGTCTGCACGCCCCAGGGCATGTACATCGGCGCCAGGGTGACGAGGCCGGTATAGGTGATCATCAGGTGGAAGGGCAGCGCCAGCACGCCCGTGACGTTGTGCGCGTCGAGCCAGCCGCGCTGCGCCGACCTGTCCCGCCGGAAGGTGAAGAAATCCGCGAAGATGCGCCGGTGCGTGACGATGCCTGAGACGAGCGCCACCAGCATCACCAGGGCGCAGGCACCGACCAGGTAGCGCCCGAGCATCGGCGGCATGCCCAGCTCGAAATGGAAGCGGTAGAGGAAGTCGCCGCCCTTCGTATCGCGCGCCGCGGTGGGCGCGCCGGTCTCGGGGTCGAGCAGGGCCTGATGGAACGGGCCCTCCAGGCTCTTCCACCAATGCACCCCGATCACCGGCTTCTCGGGCTTCGGAAGCTCGATGTACCAGCCCGCCGCGTCCGGCATCCGCGTCTTGAGGAACGCCACCGCGTGCTCCGCCGAGCGGACGGGGTCGGCCTGCACGGCCCGGAGTTCCGGCCGCATCCATTGCGAGATCTCGGCGCGGTAGTAGCTCGCCGTGCCGGTGACGAAGACCGCGAACAGGATCCAGCCGACCACGAGGCCGGACCAGGCGTGCAGCCACGCCATCGACGTGCGGAATCCCTGCCTCATCGCGGCATCCCCCGGATCAGGCCGCGCCCGCGAGCGCCTGCGCCAGCCACAACCCGGCGCCGAGCGGCAGCGCGAGGCCCCCGACGAGCAGGGCGGCCCGGCCGAGGCTGCGCATGGCGAACACGCCGACCACCACCGCGACCATCACGGTGAAGCTGAGGAGCGTCGCGGTCACCACCGCCTCCGAGCGCGGCATCGGCAGGACGAGGGCAAGGAGCCCTGTCGCCAGGGCTGCCACCGCGTAGCCGCCGAGCGCGGCGAGCAGCACGCGCCCTAGCACCGCCGCGCGGTAGCGCGAGCCGACCGACCGGGCGCTCACGCGCCGTCTCCCCGACCGGAAGCGACATGGATGGATCGGGGTCGATGCGGCGGGTTCGAGCCAGGCTCGGCGATCAGGATCGACATGGCGCGAGGTAGCCGCGCCGGGCCTTGCGGCGCAATCGCTATGTTTCGGAATCATTCCAGCCTGAGCAATGGCTTAGCATGATCAGGGGACGGATGATCGCCTGCCTTCGAACGTGCTGCTTGTCCAGATGGCGCTCAAAAGAACAACCTGTGATTTAATGAATTAAATTCAGTTGCAATAACAGAAAAACGATCAAACTCATCACCTCGTTAACCTTTATAAACGATGATTTGAATGCAGCATTCACTAAACGGAACTTTCCAATGCTCAGCATTCGCGCGCGGCTCTATGCGGGCTTCGCCAGTCTGGTCGTCGTTTCCGGGCTCCTCGGCGGAACGGCCTATTATCAGCTCGAGACGAGCGTCGGGCAGTTCGAGCGCCTCGGCATCTTTCACGAGGGATCCCGCAACGTCGCCCGGATCAACGCCCTCTCCGAGCTTCTGAAGGGGCAGGCCACCGAGTTCCGGAACTCGCTCAGCGACGACAACCTCCGGATCGCGGAGACGTACCGCCAGGAGATGGTCTCCCTGGCGCAGCGCCAGGTCCAGATCGCCCAGGTCGCGGAGCGGCGCGCCGTCTACACGATGGTCCGCGACCGGGCCGAGGCCCTCAAGGCGCCGCTGGAATCGCTCAGCCGCATCGGCCGGACGGCCGTGGAGGAGCGGAGCAGGCTCTTCGCCACGGGCGATTCTCTGACGCGCGCCACCAACGAGCTGCTCGCGCAGATCCGCGCGGCCGATGTCGAGGCTCTGGCAGGCCCGGCCGCCGCCGCCGAGAGTGCGATCCTGCTGCTCCGGGTGGCGAACTGGCGCTCCTTCGCCACGCACGATCCCGAAGGGCCGAAGGGCTTCGCCGCTCAGCGCGTGAAGGCGGAGGCGGCGCTCAAGCGCCTGCGCGAGGCCGATGGGCGCGGCCAGTTCGCCAGGGATCTGGCCAAGCTCGAGGCCGCAACCGCCACCTATGCCGACGCGTTCAAGGCGAGTACGGGCGCCCTCGCCGAGACCGGATCGGTCTTCGATACCGCCATCCTGCCGCAGACCACCGAGATCGAGCGCACCGCCCTCACGGCGCGCCGCCTGATCGACACCGCAACCACCGAACTCGCCGCCGCCACGGATCGGGGTGCCTCGACCGCGCGGATGATGCTGCTCGGCCTGATCGCGGCGGCGCTCGTCGTCGGCTCGGCGCTCGCCGTCCTGATCGGCCGCAGCATCATCGGGCCGATCGCCGGGATGACCGGGGCCATGCGCCGCCTCGCCGAGGGCGATACTGCGGTGGAGATCCCGGCGCAGGGTGCGCGGGACGAGATGGGCGAGATGGCCAAGGCGGTGGACGTGTTCCGCCGCAACGCCATCGCGCGGATCGCGCTCGAAGCCGAGCAGGCCGCGCAGCAATCCGCCCGCCAGCGCCGGGCCGACCGGGTCGACCAGCTCGTGCGCGGCTTCCAGGGCCGGGTCGCGGCCTCCCTCGAAGTGGTCACCTCGGCCGCGACCGAACTCGACGCCACCGCCCGCTCGATGAACGGCGTGGCCGACAGCACCAACAGCCAGGCCATGGCTTCGAGCGCGGCGGCCGAGGAGACCTCGGCCAACGTGCAGACCGTGGCGGCGGCGGCGGAGGAGATGGTCTCCTCGCTCGCCGAGATCGAGCGGCAGGTGCGGCGCTCGCACGAGGTGGCGGGGAACGCGGCCCGCGAGGCGGAGGCCTCCAACACCGCGATGAGCCGCCTCGGCGCCGCGGCCGAGCAGATCGGCAACGCCGTCACCACCATCGCGGGCATCGCCGGCCAGACCAACCTGCTGGCGCTCAACGCCACCATCGAGGCGGCGCGCGCGGGCGATGCCGGCAAGGGCTTCGCGGTGGTCGCCTCCGAGGTCAAGGTCCTGGCCGGGCAGACAGCCAAGGCGACCGAGGAGGTCGGCGCCCACATCACGGCGATCCAGGCCGCCACCGCCGAGGCCGTCGCGGCTCTCCGGCAGATCGACCAGACGATCGGCGCGATCAACGAGATCTCGGGCACGATCGCGGCCACCGTCGAGCAGCAGGCGGCGGCGACGCAGGAGATCTCGCGCAATGCCGGCCAGGCGGCGCTGGGCACGCAGGACGTCTCGGCCAACGTGGCGCAGGTCCTCGCCTCGGCGGGCGAGACCGGCGGCGCGGCGGCGCAGGTCCTGTCGGCGGCAGCCGAACTCGCGACCCAGTCGCTGAACGTGAAGCGCGAGGTCGACGACTTCCTGCGCGACATCCAGGCGGCGTGAGGTCTCGGGTTGGGCGGGACGCGCTGTCCCGCCCAACCTGTCGGCAGAATGCGCGGATCCGGGGTCCCAGGATTGCCCTTCGGCCGCGCGGGGCGCATGGACGGAACAGCCGTTCCCTCCGATACTTGACGCCCCGTGACCCAGACCAGCGCCCGACCGGCCCGGCCCCCGATCCGCTTCCGCGGCCGCTCCTTCATGGCGACGGTGCTCGCCCCCCTGCCCCCGGTCGCCGACTGGCTGGCAGAACTCGACGCCGTCAAAGCCCGCGCCCCCTCCTTCTTCGCCGGCCGCCCCGTGATCCTCGACCTCGCGGGCCTGCGCCTGACGCGGGAAGACCTCGAGGAGCTGGTCGCCGATCTCGGGCAGCGCTCGATCACCATCCTCGGCGTCGAGGGCGCTCCCGAGGGCGTGCTCGGCCCGGGGCTTCCCCCTGCCCTCTCGGGCGGGCGCCCCTCGGGCGAGGTCCCGGCGCCCGATGCCGAGACCGCGCCGGAGCCCGCGACGCCGGCCGCCCCGCCCCCGCCGGCCCGCTCGCTGATCCTCGACGCGCCCGTGCGCTCGGGCCAGACGATCCTGCATACGGAAGGCGACGTGGTCGTGATGGGCGCCGTCGCCTCCGGCGCCGAGGTGATCGCGGGCGGCTCGATCCACATCTACGGCACCCTGCGCGGACGCGCCGTGGCCGGCGTCTCCGGCAATCCGCAGGCCCGGATCTGGTGCCGCCGCTTCGAGCCGGAACTCGTGGCGATCGACGGGCTCTACAAGGCGGCCGACGACCTCGATCCGGCCTTCCAGGGCCAGGCGGTGGAGGTGCGCCTCGTGGACGACGCGATCCTGCTGGCGAAGCTCGACCGGGCCTGATCACCCGCCGCGGAAGCATGTCTTGCGGTGTTCTGCCGAGGCTCGACTTGATCTGACACCGGGATCCCAGGATCCGCGCATGAAATGCGCACAGGATCCGAAACCTTAACCCTTCGGTAACCATAACGGTCGTCAATGATCCGGTAAGGAATCGTTGAGCCGTGACCAGCCCCACTCTTCCGGACTCTCCCCCGCCCCGCCTTCCCGCCCTGCGCGGGCGCGCCTTCAAGGCGCTGGCGCTGACCCCCGAGATGCCGCTTTCCGATTGGTTCGCGGGCCTCGATGCGGCGCTCAAGCGGTCGCCGACCCTGTTCGACGGCCGCGCGATCATCCTCGACGTCGCCGCCCTGAAGCCGGAGCCCGACGCGCTGCGCGCGCTGCTCGCCGACCTGCGCCAGCGGCGCATCCGCATCCTCGGCCTCGAGGGCGCGGAGGCGGGCGACGACGGAATGCCGCCGCTCCTCGCGAACGGCCGGCCGACCCAGACGCTCGACCTGCCGGTGATCCCGACCGAGCCCGAGACCACCTCCCTCACCATCGAGGGCTCGGTGCGCTCCGGCCAGTCGATCGTCCACCGCACCGGGGACGTCACGGTGATGGGCTCGGTCTCCTCCGGAGCCGAGATCCTGGCCGGCGGCTCCATCCACATCTACGGCGCCCTGCGGGGCCGCGCCATCGCCGGCGCTGCCCGCAACCCCCGCGCCCGCATCTGTTGCCGCAAGTTCGAGCCCGAACTGCTCGGGATCGACCGCCTCGTCCGCACGGCCGAGGACATGGGGACGCATCTGCGGGGTCGACCCGCGCAGATCTGGCTCGATGGCGGCGCTATCCGAATGGCAAGCTTGGATTGAGGAGGACACGAGAATGGCAAAGGTTCTCGTCGTGACATCGGGCAAGGGCGGTGTCGGCAAGACGACCACCACGGCTGCCCTCGGGGCAGCCCTGGCGCAGGGCGGTTCGAGCGTCTGCGTCGTCGACTTCGACGTCGGCCTGCGCAACCTCGACCTGATCATGGGTGCCGAGCGCCGGGTGGTCTACGACCTCATCAACGTGGTCAACGGCGACGCGAAGCTCCCGCAGGCCCTGATCAAGGACAAGCGTCTCGACACGCTGCACCTGCTCCCGGCCTCGCAGACCCGCGACAAGGACGCGCTCACCGACGAGGGCGTCTCCCGGGTGATGGAGGAGCTGCGCGAGAAGTTCGACTGGGTGATCTGCGACAGCCCGGCCGGCATCGAGCGCGGCGCCCAGCTCGCCATGCGCCACGCGGACGTCGCCGTGGTGGTGACGAACCCCGAGGTCTCCTCGGTGCGCGACTCCGACCGGATCATCGGCCTCCTCGACTCGAAGACGGTCAAGGCGGAGAAGGGCGAGAGCGTCGAGAAGCACCTGATCCTCACCCGCTACGACCCCGCCCGGGCCGATCGCGGCGACATGCTGAAGACCGAGGACGTGCTGGAGATCCTCTCGATCCCGCTGCTCGCCATCATCCCGGAGAGCCAGGAGGTTCTGAAGGCCTCGAACGTCGGCTGCCCGGTCACCCTCAACAACCCGCTCTGCGCCCCGGCCCGCGCCTATGCCGACGCGGCCCGCCGCCTGAAGGGCGAGACCGTGCCGATGGCGATGCCCACCGAGCGCAAGTCCTTCCTGGACAAGATCTTCATGCGGAGGGCGGCATGACGTTGCGGAACCTCTTCGGCAAGCGCTCGTCCAGCGCGGTAGCCCGCGAGCGCCTGCAACTGATCCTGGCTCACGAGCGCGCGGAGAACGGGCGCCCGGACCTCGTGATCACCCTGCGCGAGGAGATCCTCGAGGTGATCGCCAAGCACGTCTCGGTCGAGCGCGACAAGGTGAAGATCACCCTCGACCGCGGCGAGGGCGTCTCGACGCTGGGCGTCGACATCGAGCTCCCCCTCTCCTCCGCCGCGAAGCTCGCGGCGGAGAAGGAGAAGAAGGCCGCCTGAATGGCCTCGAACCGGACGGCCTGACACCCGCGGATCGGTATGATCCGCGGGTTTTTCCGTTCGCGCGGCCGGGTCAGGCGGGTCGCCGCTCCAGCCGGAACGGGGGCGCGTGCTCGGGCTGGGTCGTCACCACGGCGAGCGGCAGGACCGGGCCCTCCTCCGCCAGCGATATGCGGAAGCGGCCGACGATGCGCGCCAGCGCCAGCACCGCCTCCGTGAGGGCGAACTGGGCCCCGATGCAGACCCGCGGGCCGACGCCGAAGGGCAGGTAGGCGTAGCGCGGCACCGCCGGGGCGCCGGGCAGGAAGCGGGCCGGATCGAAGGCGTCTGGGTCCTGCCAGAGCTTCCGGTGCCGGTGCAGCACCCAGGGCGGGATCATCACGATGTCGCCCGCCGCGATCGCATGGCCGGCGATGGTGTCGGCCTGGAGCGCCCGGCGCACCACCAGGAAGGCGGGCGGGTAGAGGCGCAGCGTCTCGTCCACCACCGCGCGGGTCAGCGGCAGCCGCCCGTCACCGGCGCAGCCCGCGGGCTGGCGCAGGTCGGCGCTCCGCGCCTCCGCCGCGACGCGCTCCTGGGTCGCGGGGTCGAGGGCGAGCAGGTAGAGGGCCCAGAACAGGGCGACCGCCGTCGTCTCGTGCCCGGCCAGGATCATGGTGGCGACCTGATCGCGGATCTCCGCGTAGCTGAAGGCCGCCCCCGTCTCGGGGTTGCGCACGGCGAGCAGCAGGTCGAGCAGGTCGCGCGCCTCGCGCGGGGCCGCCTCCGCGGCGCGGGCCGCGATGATCCGGTCGAGGAAGGGCGTCCAGCGCCGCCGGAACAGGGCGCGCGGCAGGTCGAGCGGCGCCGGCCAGCGCAGGGGGATCAGGATGTCGAGCAGGTGCGGCCGGCCGAGCCGCACCGAGTACTCGGCGATGAAGCGGCGCAGCTCGGGCCCGTGGCTCTCCATCGCCACCGAGAACATGCTCCGCCCGGCGATCTCGAGGGCGAGGCGGTGCAGGAAGGCGAAGAGCTGCACCGGACCCGCCGCCGCCTCGGCGTCGAGATCGGCGAGCCCGTCCTCCACCGAGGAGGCGATGTGGCCGGCAAGGCCGTCGATCGCCTTCGGGGTGAAGGCCGGCGCGAGCGCCCGGCGCTGGTGGCGCCAGGCCGCGCCCTCGCTGATCAGGAGCCCGTCGCCGAGCACCGGCCGCAGGATGCGCACCGAGCCGGAGGTGCGCGCGTAGTTCGCCTGGTTGTCCACGAGGACGCGCCGGATCGCGTCCGGATCGCTCACCGTGAAGCTGGTCCGGCCGAGGATCCGCCGCTGGGTGACCGGCTCCTCGTAGGTCCTGCGCGGCCAGCCGAGCAGCGCGTTGTCGCGGATCGAGCGCATGTAGGAGCCGAGCGAGGGCTCCCGCTCGGGCGGCTCGCGCCGCGGCGGCACCACGAGCGGCGCGGCGCGCGTTGCCTCGATTGCATCCATGGCCGTCTCCAGGCGCCGTCGCGCGCCCGCCGCCGGGGCGGAACCCGGCCCGGCGCGAGGCGACACGAGAAAGCAACGAACGTCGAGGCCCGACCGATCGCACCGCGCTCGGCCGCCCCCCGGGCCGCCCGCTTGATGCCGGAGGGTCGGGCAGGTGTAAACACGGCAGCCGCCGGACATCGCGGCGCAGGCGGGGACGGGAGCGGATGGCCCAGGCGACGACCGGCGAGGCGGGCCGGCCCTACCGGATCGACGGGGAGGGCCTGCGCCTCGCGGTCCGGGTCACGCCGCGGGGCGGGCGGGAGGCCATCACCGGGCTCGTGGCCGATGCGGAGGGGCGCGCGGCCCTCGCGATCCGGCTCGCCGCACCGCCCGTGGACGGCGCCGCCAACGCGGCCCTCGTCCGGTTCCTCGCGGCGGCCCTCGACCTGCGCAAGGGTGACGTCTCGATCCTCTCCGGCGAGACGGCGCGGCTGAAGATCGTGCGGCTCTCAGGGGACGGGCCGACGATCGCCGCCCGGCTCGACGCGCTGCTCGGATAGAGCATCATCTTTCACGGAACCGGCGACCACGTCCGCGGACAATGCGCGAACGAAAACGGGACGGCGGCCTCACGGCCATCCGTCCCCGAGGTCGGGCGCGCCGCGAGGACCGCCCGTCACCCGTGCCCGCGCCGGCATCGGAATGCCGGCGCGGGCCACGTCTCACTTTGCGGCGAGCTTCTTCGGAAGCTTGAAGGCCCAGAAGCTGCCGCCCTGGTTGATGCCGGCGGTGGACTTCGCCACCTCGCCGCCCCAGAGCGGGACCGCGCCGCCCCAGCCGGCCGCGACGCCGACCCACTGCTCGCCGTCCTGCTCCCAGGTGATCGGCGAGGCGACGATGCCGGTGCCGACCTGGAACTTCCACACCTCCTCGCCGGTCTTGGCGTCGAAGGCCTTCAGGAAGCCCTCGGGCGTGCCGGCGAAGACGAGGTTGCCGCCGGTGGTCAGGATGCCGCCCCAGAGCGGCGCCTTGTTCTTGTAGTTCCACACCACCTTGCCGGTGGCCGGGTCGATCGCCTTGAGCGAGCCGATATGGTCCTCGAAGACCGGCTTGATGGTGAAGCCGGCACCGAGATAGGCGGCGCCCTTCTTGTAGTTCACCGGCTCGTTCCAGATATCCATGCCCCACTCGTTCGAGGGGACGTAGAACAGCTTGGTGTCCGGGCTGTAGGCCATCGGCATCCAGTTCTTGCCACCGAGGAAGCTCGGCACCGCGAACACGGTCTTGCCCTTCTTGCCGTCCTCGGACTTCGTCGGGTCGCCGGGGCGGAAGGCGTCGTCGTAGATCGGGCGGCCGTCCTTATCGATGCCCTTGGCCCAGTTGATCTTCTCCACGAACGGCGAGGCGCCGAGGAACTTCCCGTTGGTGCGGTCGAGGACGTAGAAGAAGCCGTTGCGGTCGGCGGTGGCGCCGGCCTTGATCGTCTTGCCGTCCTTCTGCAGATCGAAGGGCACGAACTCGTTCACGCCGTCGAAGTCCCAGCCGTCATGCGGCGTGGTCTGGAAGCCCCAGACGATCTCGCCGGTATCGGGGTTGAGCGCGAGGCGGGAGGCCGACCACTTGTTGTCGCCCGGGCGCAGCGCCGAGTTCCACGGGCCCGGATTGCCGGTGCCGAAATAGACGAGATCCGTCTCCGGGTCGTAGGTGCCGCCGAGCCAGGTGGCACCGCCGCCATACTTCCACATGTCGCCGGGCCAGGACTCGTTGACCTTGCCGGTCATGGTCGAGGGCTTGCCGTTGAGCTCGCCCATATGGCCCTCGATGACGGGGCGCTTCCAGACGATCTCGCCGGTCTCGGCGTCGCGGGCCTCGATGCGGCCGACGATGCCGAACTCGCCGCCCGACACGCCGGTGATGATCTTGCCCTTCACGATCAGCGGGGCGGCGGTGTAGCTGTAGCCGGCCTTGAAGTCGTCGATGTCCTTGCGCCACACGACCTTGCCGGTCTTGGCGTCGAGGGCCATCATCTTGGCATCGAGCGTGCCGAAATAGACCTTGTCCTTGAACAGCGCGGCGCCGCGGTTGACCACGTCGCAGCAGGGCAGGATGCCCTCGGGCAAGCGGGCGTTGTACTCCCAGATCTTCTCGCCGGTGCGGGAGTTGATCGCGTAGATGCGCGAGTAGGAGCCGGTGACGTAGAGCACGCCGTCCTTGACGAGCGGCTGGCTCTCCTGGCCGCGCTGCTTCTCGCCGCCGAAGGAGAACGAGTAGGCCGGCACGAGGCCCTGGATCGTCTCCTTGGTGATGGCCTTGAGCGGGCTGTAGCGCTGGGCCTGCGGGCCGAGGCCGTAGGTGACGACGTCGTCGGTCGTCTTGGCGTCGTTCAGGATCGCCTGCTCGCTCACGCCACCGCCGGCCGCCGCCGTGTCGGCCTTCGCCTCCGGCGCCGCGTAGGCGTGGGACGCGCCGGCCAGGAGCGCAGCCGCCCCCACCGCCGCGAGGAACCGGTTCCGCACCGTCATGGGTTTTCCTCCTCGATCGTTCCGGGACGCCGGCGCTCGTGCTGGCGCGTTCGTCTGGCGGCTTGCCCCGGCGCGAAACCTAGCCAGACGGCGGGCCGGCGGTTATTGGCCATAAGTCCAAGATAAGAATTGCTGCACTGCACAAACAGGCTGCAATACGGAAGTATCCCGGGTCTCCGCTGTGGAAACCCGGGCGCAGGACTTGGCAGATCTTGAGGTTCGCCGCTCTCGAGCTGAAGTACATCTCCGCGCAGCAGGAGGAGACGCGGGTTCCCTCCCCCTTGCGGGGAGGAGAGGCCCATCGCGGACCGTCGCGCGCCCTCCGGAGCGTTCTACCCCGCCACCCCAGCCCTTTCCCGAACGGGAGAGGGGGCACATCGCGATCGGGGCGAGGCCCCGCCCCCCTTTGAACAAACGCTCAGAACCCGGTCGGCGCGCTGTCGGTCACGCCGTAGCGGGCGCAGATCTCCTTCAGGCCGCCGCCCTCGATCAGGGCGGCGAGCGCGTCGCCGACCGCGTAGCCGAGGTCGCGCGAATCGGTGCGGACCGCGCCGCCGAGATCCCAGCGCGACTTCACCAGGCCGGTCAGAGCCAGCTCGACCACCGGATTCGCCTCCGGCGATGCCTTGGCGGCCGCGAGCGCGGCCTCGATGCCCGCCCGCGTGCCGGCCAGGATCTGCGCCTCGCCGGCGAGGTAGGCCTTGGCCGCATCCTCCTGGTTGCGGAAGTGCTTCAGGTTCTCCCGGTAGCGCCCGCCCTCGGCCATGAGGAGCTGCATGTCGGAGGCGCTGTTGCCCTCCACCGCGACGCTGCGCCCCTGGATGTCCTGAAAGCTCTCGAAGCCCTCCATGGCGTCGCGCCGCCACGCGAAGGCGAGGCGCTGCTCGAAATAGGGCCGCACCAGGAAGATCTGCTCGTTGCGCATGCCCAGCATCTTGTCGTTGGGCACGTGCAGCATCAGGTCGGCGAGCGGGCTGCCGGCGAGGTCGCCCCGCCACAGGTTCAGGCGGAAATCGCCGTCGACGTTCTCGCCCGCATCGACGAGGCGCAGGTCGAGGGCGACCTTGAGCGCCTTGGCGACCGCCCGCGCCACGTCCACGTCGATGCCGACGGGCTTGCCGTCGCGCAGGTCCGAGAAGGGCGCGTTCTCGGCGTAGAGCGCGACGCGCAGGGTGCCCGAGCCCGTGACCTCGTCGAGGGGTCGCGCGAAGGCAGGCCCCGCGGCGAGAGCCGCGAGGCCGCCGAGGACGCCGCGTCGGGTGAGCCGGGACATCGGCCCTACTCTTCGTGCTTGGCTTCGATGTAGGTGCGGATCGCCCAGAGCGCCTCCTGCGAGAGGATGCCCTCGAAGGCCGGCATCTTGGTCACCCCGTTGATGGTCGCGCCGTGGCGCACGCGCTCGACGAAGTACTCGTCGCCCTCCTTGCCGGTCGGCAGGTAGCGCAGGTCGGGCGCGAGGCCGCCGGAGATCACCTGCAGGCCGTGGCAGCGGGCGCAGTTCTGGTTGAAGCCGGAATCGCCGATGGCGACGGCCTTGGCGTTGCCGCGATAGGGGTTCTCGGCCTTCCAGTCCGCGCCGAGCGAGTCCAGGCCGTCGGTGGCGACGGGCTGGGGCTGCACGTCGCCGTGGGCGAAGGCGCCTCCGGCGAGCGCGAGCCCGAGCAGCATGCCGCCCGCCAGCCGGAGCCTCATCGTCTTCGTCATGTTTCCTCCCGATCGGCTTCTGGACGAGCCGGGCACGCCCCTGTCGGCGGGGCGCGGCGATTGGGCAGGACGGTAACAAGGGCCTCCCCGGCGACCCATTGTGCTTTGGTACGGTTCCAGGCTTCCGGCCTCGGACATTGGTCCAATACCGGGGGGCCTCCCGCGGCTCCTATGCTCCGGCCCTTGAGCGTCGGGCCCGACCCGACCCATGGGTGGAAACGGAAAGCAGGGCAGGATGCGCGCGCGCACCGACCTCGCGGCATGCCGCGGGCCGGGCTCGACCGGGCCGGGCCGGACGGCGCGCCTGTTCCGGCTCGCGCTGCCGGTGCTCGCCGCCTGCCTAGCCGGCCCGGCCCGCGCCGAGCCCCCGCCGCCCCTGGTGATCCACTACGTCGAGCGGCGGGTCGAGCGGCCGACGCCGCTCAACAACGAGCCGCCGATCCCCGACGACGAGGGCCTGCGCGGGGCGGAGCTCGGCCTGCGCGACGGCAACGCCACCGGCCGCTTCCTCGGCCTGGCCTTCACGCTCAAGCCGGTGGTGGTGGATCCCGGCACCGATCTGCGGACGGCGCTGGCCGGGGAGAGCCCGCGCTTCGTCATCGTCAACGCGCCGGCCGCGGACGTGCTGGCGCTCTCCGACGCGCCGGAGCTGCGCGAGGCGGTTCTGCTGAACGTCGGCGCGCCCGACATCCGCTTGCGTGACCGCGATTGCCGGGCTCGCCTGCTCCACGTGCTGCCCTCCCGCGACATGCTGGCGGACGCGCTGGTCCAACTCCTCGCCTTCAAGCGCTGGACGAAGATCCTGCTCGTCAGCGGTCCCAATCCCGGAGACGCGCTCTACGCCGAAGCCCTGCGCCGGAGCGCCAAGAAGTTCGGCGCCCGCATCGTCGCCGAGGCGAGCTTCGACGCGCGCGGCGCGGATCTGCGCGATTCGGCCTTGCGCGAATTCGCGACCGTGACCCGCGGCCCCGAGCACGACGTGGTGGCGGTGGCGGATGAGACGGCCGAGTTCGGCGCGAGCCTCGTCTACAACACCGCCTCGCCCCGCCCCGTGGTCGGCACGCAGGGGCTCACCCCCGCCGCCTGGGGCCGCCCGGTCGAGGCCTGGGGCGCGGTGCAGCTCCAGGGGCGCTTCGCCAAGCTCGCCGGCCGCGACATGCGCCCGGTGGACTGGGCCGGCTGGATGGCCGCCAACGCGGTCACCCAGGCCGCGACCCAGCTCAAATCCGCCGATCCCGCCGCGGTCGGGCGCCTGCTCCTCTCCGAGACGTTCGAGACCGGCGGCTTCAAGGGCCGCCCCCTGAGCTTCCGCGCCTGGAACGGGCAGTTGCGCCAGCCCGTCTTCGTGCTCTGGCCGGGCGCCGTCGTCGCGGCGGCTCCCGTCGAGGGCTTCCTGCACCGGCGCACGGAACTCGACACGCTCGGGCTCGACCAGCCCGAGAGCGCCTGCCGCGCCTTCGGAGGATCGAATTGATCCGGACAGCCACCCTCGCCCTCGCCCTGCTCGCCGCATCGGGCGCGGGGGCGCACGAGATCTTCGTCTCGAACGAGCGCGACAACACCGTCTCGGTGATCGACAGCGCGACCTGGGAGGTGGCACGCACCTTCCCCGTGGGCCGGCGCCCGCGCGGCCTCACCTTCTCGAAGGACGGCCGCCGCCTCTTCGTCTGCGCGAGCGATTCCGACGCCGTGCAGGTGATCGACCCCGACACGGGCAAGCTCCTGCACAACCTGCCCTCGGGCGAGGATCCGGAGCAGTTCGCCCTGGCGCCGGACGGGCGCACCCTGTTCATCGCCAACGAGAACAACGCGACGACGAGCGTGGTCGATGCCGAGAGCCGCAAGGTGCTCGCCCAGGTGGATGTCGGCATCGAGCCGGAGGGCATGGCGGTGAGCCCGGACGGGTCGCTCGCGGTGACGACCTCCGAGACCACCAACATGGTCCACTGGATCGACGCGAAGACGCTCCAGGCCACCGACGCGACCCCGGTCGGCCAGCGCCCGCGCCACGCCGAGTTCACCCGCGACGGCAGGACCCTGTGGGTCTCCTCGGAGATCGGCGGCACGGTCTCGGTCATCGACGTGGCGAGCCGCACGGTCACCCACACCATCGAGTTCGAGGTGAAAGGCGTCTCGCCCGACCGCATCCAGCCGGTCGGCATCGCACTCTCCGAGGATGGCCGCACCGCCTTCGTGGCGCTCGGCCCCTCCGACCGCGTCGCGGTGGTCGACACCGCGAGCTTCAAGGTGACGGGCTACATCCTCGTCGGGCGCCGGGTCTGGCACCTCGCCATGCTGCCGGGCGGCACGCAGCTCGTGACCACGAACGGCGTCTCCGGCGACGTCACGGTGATCGACGCCGCGAGCCTCAAGGCGATCCGCAGCGTGAAGGTCGGGCGCTATCCCTGGGGCGCCGCCGTGCGGCCGAGCCCCGGCCCGGCCTCGGCGGGAGACCGCTCGGCCGGGAGAGCGGAGTGAAGCTGAGCGACGCAGGCTTCCCCTCCCCCTTGCGGGGAGGGGTCAGGGGTGGGGGTGGTTCAGGATGAGGCGTGACGGTGCCTCCTGCACCACCCCCACCTCCGGCTCCTCCCCATCCAGATCGGGCCTGCCCGATCTGGACAGACAAGGGCAGATCTCGGGCAAGCCCCGAGATCTGTGGGGAGGAGAGGCCCGTCGCGAACCGAACCGATCGCCCGGAAGCCGCCTGCGGCATCTCCGGCCGCTCATCGGCGCGCTCTGGGCCATCCTCGTCGCGGCGGTGCCGGCGCTTGCCGGCACCCTCGACCGGGCCGGCATCGAGCGCCACTTCCCCACCCCCCTCGTGGTGGGCGAGCGCGACGACAAGATCCCGGTCTGGCCGATCCTGAAGCAGGAGGCCGGCTCCTACGAGGTCATCGCCTACGCCTTCGAATCGATCGACTTCGCCCGCATCCCGGGCTTCGGCGGCACGCCGCCCAACCTGCTGATCGCGCTGGCGCCCGACGGCAGCTTCCGCGACGCCAAGGTGCTCTCCCACCACGAGCCGGTCTTCCTGGAAGGCCTCGGCTCGGAGCCGCTCTTCGCCTTCGTGGAGCAATATGTCGGCCTCTCGGCCAAACGCCCGATCCGGGTCGGGCGGCCGGGGGCGCGGGCGAACGGCGCCCCGCCGGCGACCACGGTGGACGGCATCTCGATGGCGACCGCCTCGACCCGGGTCGTCAACGAGACGATGCTCGCCGCCGCGCTCGCCGTGGCGCGGGCCAAGCTCGGCTTCGGCGCCGGCCCGGCGGGCCTGCGCGTCGAGGCGAAGCCCGATTTCGAGCCCCTCTCCGTGGCGGAGCTGGAGCGGCGCGGCTGGATCCGGCGCTTCACCCTCTCGCAGGCGCAGGCCGACCAAGCCTTCGCGGGCACGGGGGTGGAGAACGCCGATCCCGGCGACGAGCCCTTCACGGATCTGCGCATCGCCTATCTCAACGTCCCGAGCATCGGCCGCAACCTCCTCGGCGAGGCCGCTTTCGCCCGGCTGATGCGCGAGCTCGGGCCGGGCGACCATGCCGTGCTGGTGGTGAGCAGCGGCCGCTGGAGCCCGATCCCCGAGGATTTCGTGCTCGGCTCGATCCCCGACCGCCTGACGATCCAGCAGGGCGGCCTCGCCGTGAACGCCCGCGACGCCGCCTGGGAGCGGCGCGACCTCGCCCCCGCCCTCCCCGCCGGCCCCTGGACCATCGTGAAGATCACCGAGGCCGCAGGCTTCGACCCCTCGGCCTCCTGGACGCTCGCGCTCCGGCTCACCCGCGAGCGCGGGCAGATCTTGCCGGAGAAGATCGCCCGCGAGATCGGCACGGACTACGCGCTGCCGCCGGAGCTCTTCCTCCGGCAGGCGCCGGATGCAGGGCCGGACTGGACCGAATCCTGGCGGGCGCGCGGCTGGGAGCTCGGCGTGATCGCGGCAGCCCTGGGCCTGCTCGTGCCGGTCCTCGCCCGGCAGCGCGGGCTGGTCGCGCAGGCCCGCCCGTTCTCCCTGCTCCGCCTCGGCTTCCTCGCCTTCACCCTCGGCTTCGTCGGCTGGTACGCCCAGGCGCAGCTCTCGATCGTCACCGTGGTCGGACTGGTGCGCGCCGCGTTCCACACGGGCGATCTCGGATTCCTGCTCTACGATCCGCCCTCCCTCCTGCTCTGGGCCTTCGTCATCGTCACGCTCGGCGTCTGGGGGCGCGGCACCTTCTGCGGCTGGCTCTGCCCCTTCGGCGCGCTGCAGGAATTCGCGGCCTTGGCGGCGAAGCCCCTGCGGATCCGGCAGGTCGCCGTGCCGCCCGCGCTCGACAGGGCCCTGCGGCAGGCGAAATACGTCCTCCTCGCCCTCATCCTCGGGGCGGCTGCCCTCGGCTCGCCGCTCGCCGACAGCCTCGCCGAGGCCGAGCCGTTCAAGACCGCGATCACCCTCTACTTCCTGCGCAGCCTGCCCTTCGTGGTCTACGCGCTCGGGCTGATCCTCCTCAACCTCTTCGTCTACAAGGGGTTCTGCCGCTATCTCTGTCCGCTCGGCGCGAGCCTCGCCGTGCTCGGGCGCCTGCGCCTCCTCGATTGGATCCCGCGCAGGCCTGAATGCGGCTCGCCCTGCCAGCTCTGCAAGGTGCGCTGCCGCTACGGCGCGATCGCGCCCTCGGGCCGCATCGACTATCCCGAGTGCTTCCAGTGCATGGATTGCGTCACGATCATCCACGACCCGAAGCAATGCGTGCCGCAGGTGCTGGCGCGGCGCCGCGCGCGCCGGACCGCACCGCAGAGGGTGGCGGCCGAATGACCGCGTCCGGCTTCCGCCTGCGCCCGGCCCCCGAGCGGCGACGCATCCTGGCCGGGGCGCTCGGCTCCCTCGCGGCCCTTGCCGCCGGCCCGGCGGCCCTGCGGGCGCTCGCGCGAGCACACGGGCGGCAGGCAGCCACGCGGGCGGGCCTCGCCTTCGGCACCACGGTCTCGCTCACCCTGGTCGGCGCGGAGGGCGCCGATCTCGAGCCGGCCTTCCGGGCAGGGGTCGCGGCGATCCGCGCGGTGGAGGCGGCGGCGAGCCTCTACCGGCCGGACAGCGCGCTGGCGCGGCTGAATCGCGACGGCCGCCTTGCCGATCCCGATCCGCTCCTCGTGGAGCAGCTCCGCTTCGCCCTCGACCTAGCCGCAGCGAGCGGCGGCGCCTTCGACCCGACCGTGCAGCCCCTCTGGACCCTCTGGTCCGAGACGGCGGCGCGGGGCGAGCGGCCGGGCGCGCGGGCGCTCGCCGAGGCCGTCGCCCGGGTCGGCTGGCGCGGCGTCGAGATCGGGGATGGCGCGATCCGCCTCGCCCGCCCCGGCATGGGCGTGACGCTGAACGGGCTCGTCCAGGGCTTCGCCGCCGACCGGGTGCTGGCGGCGCTCGCCGCGCACGGCATCGCCGACGCCTTCGTGGATACCGGCGAGTTCGGCGCCCTCGGCCGCCACGCGGACGGCACGCCCTGGCGCCTCGGCATCGGCGGCCCCCGGCGCGGCGGGGACCTCGCCGCCGTGATCGAGCCCTTCACGGGCTTCGCCGCGACCTCGGGCGACGACGCCACCGTGTTCTCGGAGGACCATCGCGACCACCACATCTTCGACCCCGCCACCGGCACCTCGCCCCAGGCGCTCTCGGCGGTGACGGTGACCGCCCCGAGCGGCCTCCTCGCCGACGCCCTCTCCACGGCGGCTTTCGTGCTCGGTCCGGAGAAGGGCGCGGCGCTGGTGGTGCGGTACGCGGGCTGCGCCGTGCGGTTCACCGCGAAGGTGTGATCCGAGGGCGGATTCCCGACTTCGACCTTGGCATCCTGCTCCTTTGAGCTATCTTACTGCTCAAAGGAGCAGCTCATGCCGAAGACCGTTGCCAGGCACAGGGATGCGGGCGAATCGGGCGCGCGGTCATTCCCGTATGTCGATCTCTACAGGGCTTCCGCGTTCGACCGCATCGCCTTCATCAAGTCCGGTGTGCCGGCCCGGAAGGTCAAGACGTTCATCACCGAGTTGCAGCTCGACCAGCGCGCGATGCTCGACGCCCTCAATCTCAAGACGGCCACGGTGAACAAGAAGGCCGCCAGGGACGAGACCCTGTCGGCCGAGGAGAGCGAACGTGTCGTCGGTCTCGCCAAGCTCGTGGGACAACTCGAAGCGATGATCGAGGAATCCGGAGCCACGGAGGGTTTCGAAGAGAGTTTCGACGCGCCGGAATGGCTGTCCCGGTGGTTGCGCGAGCCGCTGCCCGCACTCGGCGGCAGGCCGATCGACCTTCTGGACACGATGGAAGGGCAGGCCCTGGTGTCGCGCGCGCTCGCTCAGATCCAGAGTGGGGCTTATGCGTGAGCCAGACGCTCTGGCGCATCGGAACCGATGCCAAGGCCTACACCGCCGACGATATGTCGGGCACCGGGGCGAAGCTCTCCGGCGGTCGGTGGAACGAGGTCGGCGTCGCGGTGGTCTACGCGGCCACCAGCCGCGCCCTCGCATGCCTTGAGACCCTGGTTCACCTGAATGCCGGTGGCCTGCCGCTCAACCGGTTTCTGGTCGAAATCGAGGTGCCGCCCGATATCTGGACGGCGGCGTCGGTGGCGGATCCGGCGACGCTCGACATCGGCTGGGATGCCGAGCCGGCAGGACGGGTCAGCATATCGTTCGGTTCGAATTGGGTGAGCGGCAACCACTCGGCACTTCTTCTCGTCCCCTCCATCGTCGTTCCCGAGGAATGGAACGTGCTCATCAATCCGGCGCATCCCGACGCGGGACGGATCAGCGCGCGCAAGGTCCGAAAATGGCTGTACGACCCGCGGCTTGATCGGAAGTCCGGCCCCTGATCGGGTCGGCGGATGGATCGCGCCTTCCATCTCGCCCGGCCTTCGTTCCGCACCGCCAGGAGGGGATCGATAAGTCCATGAGATCCGACCGGCAGCCCAGCGAGTCCACGCCCTGGCCGGCCCCTCTGTCGCCAGTTCCATTGCACGCCAGTTCCTGTCATCCGAGCGTCACAGTCGCGCCTAAAAGCCTGGGGCGACCACGAGACAGGAGCCGTCATGGACTTCCACCGCCGCTTCACCGTGCTGATGTGCACGCCGGCCTTCGACCCGGACGATCTGGAGGGCGCGCGCGTCAACCAGATCGTCGCGGCCGTCGAGGAACGGGGCTTCGAGGTGGTTCGGGCGCGGCGCGTCGAGGACGCGGCGATCGCCGTGCAGACCGATGCGGCGGTGGGCTGCCTCGTGGTGGATTGGGGCAAGCGCGGCCTCGACGGCAAGGCCGCCGCGCTCATCGACATGATGCGCAAGCGCGGCCTGGAGATGCCGATCGTCATCATGGTCCGCCGCAAGCGGCTGGAAGACATCCCCGTCGAGCTGCTCGACTTCATCGACGGCTACATCTTCCTCGCCGAGGAGACGCCGGAATTCATTGCCCGCGGCCTGGTCTCCCGCGTGACCCAGTATGCCGAGACCTTGAAGACGCCTTTCTTCGGCGCGCTCGTGGACTATGCCGAGAAGGGCAACCAGCTCTGGACCTGCCCCGGCCATAACGGCGGCATCTTCTACAACCGCTCGCCGATCGGGCGCATCTTCGTCGAGCATCTCGGCGAGGCGATCTTCCGCGACGACCTCGACAACTCCGTCCTCGACCTCGGCGACCTGCTCACCCACGAAGGGCCGGCCCTCAAGGCGCAGAAGGAGGCGGCGCAGATCTTCGGCGCGGAGAAGACCTACTTCGTCCTCAACGGCACCTCGGCCTCGAACAAGATCGTCCTGTCCTCGCTGGTGGCCGAGGGCGACCTCGTCCTGTTCGACCGCAACAACCACAAGGCGGCGCATCACGGCGCGCTCTTCCTCGGCGGCGGCATCCCGATCTTCCTCGAGACCGACCGGAACGCCTACGGCCTGATCGGGCCGATCTATCACGAGGCCCTGGACGAGACGCGGATCCGCGAGAAGATCCGGGCCAACCCGCTGGTGAAGGACCGGGATGCGTGGCGCAAGGAGCGCCCCTTCCGCGTCGCGGTGATCGAGCAATGCACCTATGACGGCACGATCTACGACGCCCAGGAGATCCTGGAGCGGATCGGCCACCTCTGCGACTACATCCTGTTCGACGAGGCCTGGGCGGGCTTCATGAAGTTCCACCCGCTGTTCCAGCGCCGCTTCGCCATGGGCCTGACCGGGCTCGACGAGACCTCGCCCGGCATCATCGCCACGCAGTCGACCCACAAGCAGCTCGCGAGCTTCAGCCAGGCCTCGCAGATCCACACCAAGGACGGGCATATCCGCGGCCAGACGCGGCGCGTCGAGCACCGGCGCCTCAACGAGAGCTTCCTCGTCCACGCCTCGACCTCGCCCTTCTACCCGCTCTTCGCCTCGCTGGACGTCGGCGCCCAGATGATGAAGGGCCGCTCCGGCATGGTCCTGTGGGACGACACGATCCGGCTCGGCATCGAGTGGCGCAAGAAGGCCCGCGCCATCCGCAAGGAGTTCGAGGAGAACGAGCGCGATCCGCTGAAGCGCTGGTTCTTCGATCCCTTCGTGCCGGACGTGACCACGACCGCCGAGGGCGCGGAGGTGCCCTGGGAGAGCGTGCCGACCGACGAGCTCGCCGCGAATCCGCGCCACTGGGAGCTGAGGCCCGGCGCGCGCTGGCACGGCTTCACGCATGTGGCGCCGGGCTACGCCATCACCGACCCGAACAAGCTCACCGTGCTCACCCCCGGCTTCGACCGGCATACCGGCGAATATGCCGAGCACGGCGTGCCCGCGCCGATCGTCGCGCAGTACCTGCGCGAGAACCGGATCGTGGCCGAGAAGAACGACCTGAACTCGCTGCTCTTCCTGCTGACGCCGGGCGTCGAATCGTCGAAGGCCGGCACGCTGATCTCCGGCCTCGTCGCCTTCAAGCGGCTCCACGACGACAACGCGCCGCTGGAGGAGGCCATGCCGGAATTCGTCCGCCGCCGGCCGAACCGCTATGCGGGCGTGCGCCTGCGCGACCTCTGCGCCGACTATCACGCCTTCCACCGGGAGGCGAACACCTCCGCCCTCCAGCGCAAGCAGTTCGCCCCCGAACACCTGCCCGAGATGGTGATGCCGCCCAAGGACGCATCGCAGATGCTGACGCGCAACCACGTGGACTTCGTGCCGATCGCGGAGGCCGAGGGCCGTGTGGCGACGACCTTGCTTCTGGTCTACCCGCCCGGGATCGGCACGGTGCTGCCCGGCGAGCGGATCGACGAGCGCGCCAAGCCCATGCTGGACTATTTCAAGATGTTCGAGGCGGCCGCGAACCTGTTCCCCGGCTTCGAGGCCGAGATCCAGGGCGTGTACCGGCAGCACGAGCCGGACGGGCGGATCCGCTTCTACACCTACGTCCTGCGCGAGGGCCGCTGATGGAGGCCGACGCCCCGGTGATCGGCAATCCCGGCATCGTCATCCGCCCCTCCTCGGACGCGGACGTCTCCGCGATGATCGGGATCTACGAGCACCATATCCGCCGGGGCGTCGGCGACACGGGCGATTTCGAGGAGGAGCGCCTCCTGCCCGACGACCTCAAGCGGCGGCGCAAGACCATGCGCAAGAAGCGCCTGCCGCACCTCGTGGCCGAGCGGAACGGCGAGGTCGCGGGCTATGCCTACGCCGTGCCCTTCCGCAAGCGCCCGGCCTATCGCTACACGCTCAAGCACTCGATCTACGTGCATCCCGGGCACCTGCATGCCGGCATCGGCCGGCGCCTGCTTCCCGCGCTCATCGAGGCCTGCGCCGCAGGCGGCTACAGGCAGATGATCGGATACATCGACGCTAAGAACGAGGCCTCGCTGCGACTCCACGAGGCGTGTGGCTTCGTCCAAGTCGGCCGCCTCCCATCAGTCGGCTACAAATTCGGGCGCTGGAGCGACAGCGTCATGGTCCAGTGCCCGCTCGGGCTCGGCTCCGAGACCCAGCCGGCCACCTGGAGCCGCCCGGTCGAGGAGTTGATCGCCGGGCACGATTGGGGACAGGAGTGAAGCAGGAGCCGGCCGATTACCTCTGAGGGCCGGCCCTGCCTGCCATTCGGGCCTGCTCGTCCATGCGACGCGTCCCGAACGCGCCGCATTCCAGCGTCTACTTCGTCGGCGCCGGAGGACCGTAGGGCGGCCGCGGGATTGCCCGGTGGGCGGCGCGCAGGGCCGCTGACCAGCGCTCGCGCAGGTCGTGGAAATAGGTCTCGCCCGCCTCGATCCGGTGATTGACCTCAAGGTCGAGGGCAGTGCGGCGGGCCACAGCGATGTCGATCGGCAGGCCGACGCCGAGATTCGAGCGCATGGTCGAATCCATCGAGACGAGGCCGATCTTGAGCGCGTCGTAGAGGTCGGTCTCGAACTTCACCGCACGGTCGAGGATCGGCTTGCCGTATTTGTGCTCGCCGATCTGCAGGAAGGGCGCGTCGGTCGAGCACTCGATGAAGTTGCCGGCCGAGTAGATCAGGTAGAGCTTCATCGGTTCCGTGCCGATCTGGCCGCCGAAGAGCAGCGAGATCGAGAAGCGGATCTGCGCCGCGTCGAACCCGGCCTGCTCGATCGACCGCACCCGGCGGATCGCCCGGCCGATGAGTTGCGCCGCCTGGAACATGGTCGGCGCCTCAATCAGCTTCTGCGCCGGCTCGTCCTCCTCGCCAGGCACCCCTTCCGAGAGCAGGCTCAGCACGGATTGCGTGATCGAGAGGTTGCCGGCCGAGGCCAGCAGCATCACCCGCTCGCTGGGCACGCTGAAATGATGAAGCTTGCGGTAGGTCGAGATGTCGTCGAGCCCCGCATTGGTGCGGGTATCGGCGACCATCACGAGCCCGTCCTCGACGAGCAGGCCGACGCAGTATGTCATCGAACGAACGCCCCCGCCCGCCGGCAGGCCTTCGGGCCGCGGGCTCTTGGAATGGGAATCAGGATTGCCTGGAGGCCTGGGATTGCTCCACCTTGAGGCGCACGTCCAGGGTCTCCGTGCCGCCGCCGGTGCGGCTGCCGCGGATCGGGGCCGCCCCGAGATAGTCGAGGCCGCTGGCCACGCGGACGTAGTTCTCCGAGGTGCCGTCGCCGTGGGCCGGATCGAAGGCGACCCAGCCGAGATCGGGCACCAGCGCCTCGGCCCAGCCGTGCGGCGTCTCACCGTCCTCTGCCTCGTCCTCCCGCTTGCGGTAGCCCGAGACGTAGCGCGCCGGGATCTGCAGGTGACGCGCCGCGGCGATGAAGACGTGGGCGACGTCCTGGCAATTGCCGGTCCCGGCCGCGAAGGCCTTGGGTGCGGGCACAGCCTGCCCGGCGGGCGCGCGCACGAAGGCGACCTTCTCGTGCACGGCGGCGAGCAGCCGGTGCAGCATCGGCAACTCGGTCCGCTCGCCCGCCGCGGCCACCGCGTCGGCGAAGGCCTGGATCTCGGCATCCGCCGTGCAGAAATCGCTGTCGCGCAGGTAGAACAGGTCCGGCAGGCGCTCGACGGCCCCGCGCACGATGCCGTGGGTCTCGAAAGTGTCGACCTCGCCGGCCACGCGGATGGTCAGGGAATCGGCCGGCTCGTCCGGCGTGAACCAGTGCACGACGTTGCCGAACCCGTCCTCACGCTCGGTGAGGCGCCCGTCGACGGAGGTGTCGATGCGCCAGCGGCGGACATATTGCCCGTCATGGTCGCGGGGCGTCAGGCGCAGGACCTGGATCAGGCCGCGTGCCGGCTGCTCGTAGGTGTAGAGGGTCTCGTGGACCACACAGATGCGCATGCGCGTGTCTATCCCAGAGTGCTCCGCGCCGGACGGGACGCCGGTTTGGCGCGGAACGGCGGCCTGCGACAAGTGCCCCGGCGCCACCCGGCCCGATCATCGGTCAGACCAGATACTGCTCGGCGATCGCCGCACCGACCCGATTGCTGTCGCTGATGAAGCCGGTGACGAACTCATGCAGGCCCGAGGTGAAGATGCGGTCGATGTTGTCGCCCTCGAGCTTCGCCAGCATGTTGCTGGCGAGCCGCTGGCTCGGGCCGCGGCGGCCATAGGCGTCGGCGATCAGGTCGAGATGCTCCACGAGCATGCCGTAGCAGCTCGCGAAGGAGCGCGGCATCTGCCGGTTGAGGATCAGGAGGTCGGCGACCAGCAGCGGCTTGATGCTCTCGCGGTAGACCCAGTGATAGGCGGTGAAGGCCGAGACCTCGCGCAGGATCGTGGTCCACTGGAAGTAGTCGAGGCTGCCGCCGACCTTCTCGCTGGCCGGCAGCAGGATCTGGTACTTCACGTCGAGGATGCGGGCGGTGTTGTCGGCCCTCTCCAGAGCCGTGCCCAGCCGCGTGAACCAGTAGGCATCGTTCCGGAGCATCGTGCGGTAGGCCGAGCCATCGAAGGTCAGTGAGATGCCCTTCACCCAGTCGAGGAAGCGCGAGAACTCGTCGCGCGTCAGGTCGCGGCCCTCGTAGGAGCGCAGTTCCAGCCAAGCGCCGTTGATGGCGTCCCACATCTCCGTGGTCAGCGCCGTGCGCACGGCGCGGGCGTTCTCGCGCGCCGTCTCGATGCAGGTGCGGATCGAGGACGGGTTGTTGGGGCTGAAGGCGAGGAAGTCGCAGACCGTGTGGCTGTTGACCCCGTCGTAATGGGTCTTGAACGCCTCCGGGTCGCCGGCGGAGGCGAGCGCGGAGGCCCATTCGTTGGTCTCGCCGCCGCCGTAGCTCGTCGGCAGCGAGGCGAGGCGGTGCGCGGCGTCGAGGATGCGCGCCACGAACTCGGCGCGCTCGACGTAGCGCGAGAGCCAGTAGAGGTTGTCGGCGGTCCTGGACAGCATGGGTACTTCGCTGGGTTGATCCCGGGCCGGGCCGGGACCGCGTTGAAGGATGGGGCTCGGGTCGCGCGGCGCGTCAGGCGTCGAGCACCCAGGTGTCCTTGGTGCCGCCGCCCTGGCTGGAATTCACCACGAGCGAGCCCTCCTTCAGGGCGACGCGGGTGAGGCCGCCCGGCACGATGCGGATCTCGTCCGCGCCGCAGAGCACGAAGGGCCGCAGATCGACGTGGCGGGGCGCGACCCCCGAAGCGACGAAGGTCGGGCAGGTCGAGAGCGACAGAGTCGGCTGGGCGATGAAGCCGTCGGGCGCGTGGCGCAGGCGCCGCCCGAACTCGTCGATCTCGCGCTTGGTGGCGTGCGGCCCCACCAGCATGCCGTAGCCGCCCGAGCCGTTGACCTCCTTCACGACGAGGTCCTTCAGGTTGTCCATCACGTAGGCGAAGGCGTCCTTCTCGCGGCAGCGCCAGGTCGGCACGTTGTGCAGGATCGGCTCCTCGCCGGTGAAGAACTTCACGATCTCCGGCATGTAGCTGTAGACCGCCTTGTCGTCGGCGACGCCGGTGCCGACGGCGTTTGCGAGCGTCACGGTCCCGCGCTCGTAGGCGTTCATGATGCCGGGCACGCCGAGCACCGAATCCGGCCGGAAGACCAGCGGGTCGAGGAAGTCGTCGTCGAGGCGGCGATAGATCACGTCGACCCGGCGCGGCCCCTCGGTGGTGCGCATGTAGACGACGTCGTCCTTGGTGAAGAGGTCGGACGCCTCCACCAGCTCGACGCCGAGCTTGTCCGCGAGGAAGGAGTGCTCGTAGAAGGCCGAGTTGTAGCGGCCCGGGGTCAGCAGCACGACGGTGGGGTCGCGCGTCGCGGTCGTCGGAGCGAGGCTGCGCAGGGTCGCGAGCAGCGCGTCCGGATAGTTCTCCACCGGAGCCACGCGGTGGCGCGAGAACAGGTCCGGGAAGAGACGCAGCATCACCTCCCGGTTCTCCAGCATGTAGGACACGCCGGACGGGATGCGCGCGTTGTCCTCCAGCACGAAGAAGTCGCTCTCGCCGGTACGGACGATGTCGATCCCGGCGATGTGGACGTAGAGGTCGTGCGGCACGCGGAAGCCCCGCATCTCCATGCGGTAATGCGCGTTCCGGTAGACGAGGTCGGCGGGGATGATGCCGGCCTTGATGCATTCCTGCGGGCCGTACACGTCCTTGAGAAAGGCGTTGATCGCGGTGACGCGCTGCTTCAGCCCGCGCTCCAGGAAGCTCCATTCCGGCTTGGTGAGCACCCGCGGGATGATGTCGAAGGGAATCAGCCGCTCGGTCGATTCGTTGTCGCCGTAGACCGCGAAGGTGATGCCGATGCGCCGGAACAGCAGTTCCGCCTGGCTGCGCCGGGTGTTGAAGTGCTCGGACGGCGTCGCGTCCAGCCAGGCCCTGAGCTGGCCGTAGGCCTCCCGGACCTCGGCGGCGCTCACCGCCGGGCCGTCCAGCCCGGTCATCTCATCGAACGCCACGACCGCCATTCAGGTGCCTCCCAGATACCCCACGCTAGAGGCAAGAGGCGCGCCATGCCAAGCCGGCGCGGGCTCCAGCCCCGGGCGGGCCCGAGACAGCCTCAGATCAGTTTCAGGCCTTTGAGGCTGGCATGTCCCCCCCGGCCGAGGATGATGTGGTCGTGGACGACGATTCCAAGGGGTTCGAGCACCGAGATCACGTCGCGCGTCATGCGCACATCGGCCGCCGAGGGGGCCGGGTCGCCCGAGGGATGGTTGTGGGCGAGGATGATCGCGGTGGCCGAGAGCTCCAACGCCCGGCGCGCCACCTCGCGGGGATAGACCGGCGTGTGGTCCACGGTGCCGCGGCCCTGCACCTCGTCGGCGATCAGGTGGTTGCGCTTGTCGAGGAAGAGGATGCGGAACTCCTCGCGCGTGCAGAAGGCCATGGTGGCGCGGCAATAGTCGAGCACGGCCGACCATGAGGACAGGAGCGGGCGCTCCAGGATGGCGCCGCGCGCGAGCCGCCGGCCGGCCGCCTCGATCAGCTTGAGGTCGGCGATCACGCCCGCGCTCACGCCCTCGACCTCGGAGAGGCGGGCGGGCTCGGCGGCGAGCACCTCGGCGAAGCTGCCGAAGCGGCTCACCAGCGCCTTGGCGAGCGGCTTCACGTCCCGCCGCGGGATCGCCCGGAAGAGCACGAGCTCCAGAAGCTCGTAATCGGCGAGCGCGTCGGCGCCGGCTTGCGCGAACCGGGCGCGCAGGCGCTCGCGGTGGCCGTGATAATGCGGCTCGGGGGGCTCCTGCGCGGCTTCCGCGAGCCCAGGCTCCACGGCGTCGCGCGGCCGGCGGCCCATGTTAGGCGCCGGCGGGATTGACGGGCTGGTGCAGGCCTTTGGGTGAGACCGTGAAGATCTCGACGCCGGTCTCGGTCACGGCCACCGTGTGCTCGAACTGGGCCGAGAGCGAGCGGTCGCGGGTCACCGCGGTCCATCCATCGGAGAGCACCTTCACCGCGGGCCGGCCGAGATTGATCATCGGCTCGATGGTGAAGAACTGCCCCGGCTTCAGGGGCACGTCGTAGCTCGCCTCGACGTAGTGCAGGATGGTCGGCGCGTCGTGGTAGGTGCGGCCGAGCCCGTGGCCGCAGAAGTCGCGCACCACGGAGCAGCGCTCGGCCTCCGCGAAGGCCTGAATCGCCCGGCCGATATCGTTGGTCGAGCCGCCCGGCTTCACCGCGGCCACGCCCCGCATCAGGGCCTCGTAGGTGATCTCGCAGAGGCGCGCCGCTTTCCGCGGCACCTCGCCGACGAAGGCCATGCGGCTCGAATCGCCGTGCCACCCGTCGAGGATCAGGCAGATGTCGAGGTTGACGATGTCGCCCTCGCGCAGCGGCTTGTCGTTCGGGATGCCGTGGCAGACCACGTGGTTGATCGAAGTGCAGATCGACTTCGGATAGCCCCGGTAGAGCAGCGAGGCCGGGTAGGCGCCGTGGTCCATCGCGAACTCGTAGGCGAGCCGGTCGAGCGCCTCGGTGGTCACGCCGGGCTGCGTCGCCTCCATCAGGAGGTCGAGCGCCTCGGCGGTGAGCCGCCCGGCCCTGCGCATGCCGTCGAACCCCTCAGGGCCGTGGATCGGCGGTTCCGGCGCGCGGCGCGCACCCTGCGCGCTGGCTTCATCGTGCTGAGTCATGAAGAGCTGATCTGAAAGGCGTCCGCCGCCTATGTACGGCGCGGGAACCGGCGCGCCAAGCGCGCATCGAGCGCGCAGCCCTCGTCCCACAGCGACGAGGCTTGCGCCGGGCGCGAGGCTGGCGGCATAAGCGGCACACGATCGGGATCGGGGCGCGCGACAGGCGCCGCCCCCGCGAGGAGCAGGGCGCCAGGATGGCTGACAAGGCGGTTCCGCACTTCCACAACGACCTGGGCGTGCCAGTCATCCATGTCGGCGCGCGGGAATTCATGTGCATCGGGGCGAAACCCCCGTTCGACCACCCGCACGTCTTCCTCGACATGGGCGCCGACAACGAGATCATCTGCCAGTACTGTTCGACGCTCTACCGCTACCGCCCCGGGCTGAAGGCGACGGAATCCGATCCGGCCGCCTGCCTGTGGGAGGACAGCGCCCGGGCGGCGGCGGAGTAGGGCGGGGCCGCGCCCCGCAGTGGCCGCCCTCGACATCGCCATCGTCGGCGCCGGGATCGGCGGCCTAACGGCGGCTCTCGCCCTGCACGATGCCGGGCACGTGGTCCGCGTGATCGAGCGCCGCACCGCGTTCAGCGAGGTCGGCGCCGGCCTCCAGCTCTCGCCGAACGCCAGCCGGGTGCTTGGTACGCTTGGCCTCTCGGCGGCCCTGCGCCGCGCCGCGACCGAGCCGCCGGGCGTCTGCGTGCGCGACCTGCGCGCGGGCCGCGAGATCGGTGCCGTGGCGCTCGGACAGGCGGCGCGCGCCCGCTACGGCGCGCCCTACTACGTCATCCACCGGGCCGACCTGCAGACCCTGCTCCTCGACGCGGTGCGGGCGCGGCCGAACATCCGCCTCATGGTCGGCCGCGACGTCACGGGCCTCGCCGAGACCGCGGATGGCGTGCGCCTGACCTGCGCGGGCGAGGCGCGCGACGAGACGGTCGACGCCGATCTCGCCATCGGCGCGGACGGCCTGCGCTCGCGCCTGCGCGGCCATCTCGACGGCGCCACGCTGCGCCAGGGCCGGATGGCGGCTTGGCGGGCAATCGTGCCGCGCGACGGGCTGCCGGAAGTGATCGCGGGCGAGCGCACCGGCCTCTGGCTCGGCCCGGGCCGGCACGTGGTGCACTACCCGATCCGCGGAGGCCGCGACCTCAACGTGGTGGCGATCGTCCCCGAGCGTCAGGGCGACGAGGATTGGGGCCGACTCGGCGAGCCGGCGGTGCTGCGCGCCCATTTCCGCGATGCGGCGCCCGCCATGCGCACCCTGCTCGCGCTGCCCGATTCCTGGCTCGTCTGGTCGCTCGCCGAGCGGTCGGTGGCCAGCCCCATCGCCCGCGGTCGCGTGGCGCTGCTGGGCGATGCCGCCCATCCGGTTCTGCCCTTCCTCGCGCAGGGCGCCGCGCTGGCCATCGAAGATGCCGCGGTCCTCGCCCGCTGCCTCGCGGAGGCGCCCGTGCCGCAGGCCCTCGACCGTTACGCGGTGCTGCGGGCCGGCCGCGCGCGCCGGGTGCAGCGCGCGGCCCGCGCCAACGGCCGCAGCTACCATGCCGGCGCGCTCACGGGCTTCGCCCGCGACCTCGTGATGCGCCGTCTCGGCCCGGACCGGATGCGCGACCGCTACGGCTGGCTCTACGGCTGGACCGACGAGGCGGCCTGACCAGCCGCTTGATCTCGTGTGCCGGCCCCGCTACCGCTCGGGCCGCGCGGACGTGGCGGAACCGGTAGACGCACGAGACTTAAAATCTTGCGGCCGCAAGGCCGTGCGGGTTCGAGTCCCGCCGTCCGCACCATCGTCTCCGGACCATCCGGCAGGCCGCCCTCGCGTTGCCGTCCCGCAACAGCCGGCCCGAAAGCGTGCGCGGTGCACATATGTGGCGCCCCCGGCCACACTGCCCGCACAATGACTTGGCACCCGTCGCCCGAGCCTTGTCACAGCACGGAGCCGAACAGTGAGTGAGCGTCATCGGTCATCCGAGAACGCGGCAATCGTCGCCTTTCCGACCCGGGTCTCAGCGGAGCCCGACGAGACCATCGCTTCGGTCATCGAGGTGCTTCAAGATCAGCTCGCCCTGGCGCGCGAGGGCAAGCTGCGCTCGGTCGCGGTGGTCACCGTTTCCACCGACGGCGAGGCTGTCGGCACGCAGTGGTCGTGCAAGCACACCGACATCACCGGCCTGATCGGTAAGCTGACCGTCCTGACCCACGACCTGATGGCCTCGCGCAAGTAGCGCGGGCCCATCCCGGTACGTCCTTCCGCCGGCACGATCCCCGACCGACAGCTCTCCAGGCGGTGGGCAAGGACAATTGCCTTATCCTTCGGCAGCCGGCCCGCGAGGGAGCCGGGTCGGCAGCGGCGCATAGCGCGCCGCGGCGCCCATCTGCTCAGCCCCTCGACATTCTGCCGCCGAAACAGGCAGGCCCCACAGCGGGGCCGGCCCGCCCGCTAAAGCAGCGTGCCTCGCAGGATCAGCAGGGCGACCGAGAAGTAGATCACCAGACCGGTGACATCGACGAGCGTCGCCACGAAGGGGGCCGAGGCGGTCGCCGGATCGAAGCCGACGCGCTGGAGCAGGAAGGGCAGCATCGAGCCCGCGAGCGAGCCGAAGGTGACGATGCCGACGAGGGCCGCCCCGACAGTCGCCGCGACCAGCGGCCAGTGCGTGCCGTAATCGTAGAGCCCCGCCTCCTGCCAGATCGCGATGCGCGCCACCGCGATCAGCCCGAGGATCGAGCCGAGCACGATGCCGGTGGGCAGCTCGCGCAAAGCTACCTTCCACCAGTCGCGCAGGCGGATCTGCTGCAGCGCGAGCGCGCGGATCAGCAGCGAGGTCGCCTGGGAGCCGGAATTGCCCCCCGAACTCATGATGAGCGGGATGAACAGGGTCAGGACGATCGCCTTCTCCAACTCGCCCTCGAAGCCCTGCATGGCCGAGGCGGTCAGCATCTCGGAGAGGAACAGGGCGCAGAGCCAGCCCGCGCGCTTGCGGATCATCGTGAGGAAGCCGATGTCCATATAGGGCTCCGGCAGCGCCTCCATGCCGCCGAAGCGCTGCACGTCCTGCGTCTGCTTCTCCACCATCGCGTCGATCATGTCGTCGACGGTGACGATGCCGATCACGTGGCCGACCGCGTCGATGACGGGCAGCGCCAGCAGGTCGTATTTCGAGATGAGCCGCGCCGCCTCCTCGCGGCTCGCGGTGGGCGAGACGGCGAGCGGACGCCGCCCGGGCGCCACCGAGAGGACGTTGTCGTCCGAATTCCCCGAGATCAGCCGGCGCAGCGGCACCGCCTTGGTCAACGCCCGCGTGCGCGGATCGAGCACGAAGATCGCGTAGATGGTCTCGCGGGTCTTCTCCACCTGCCGGACGTGGTCGAGGGTCTGCGCCACGGTCCAGCTCGCCGGTACGGTGACGAACTCCGTGGTCATCAGCGAGCCCACCGTCTCCTCGCCGTATCCGATGAGGCGGTCGACGGCGCCGCGGGTCTCGGCGTCGAGGCGAGCGCGCAGGTCCGAGCGGCCCGGCTCCTCGATCTCGCGGAAGATGTCGGTGACCCGGTCGGCCGACATGCCCGAGAGGTAGCCGGCGACGCGGTCGCGCGGCAGCATCTCGATGATGTCGGCGGCGCAGTCGAGCTCGGGCTGGTCGAGCACCTCGACCGCGCGGTCGTGCGGCAGGCCGAGCAGGATCGCGGCGGCGACCTCGGGGGCCTCCTCGTTGAGGGCTTCCACGATGTCGGGCGCACGCTCGTCCGACAGGCGCGCGGCGAGCACGGAAGGGTCGACCCGGGTGTCGAAGGGGGCGCTCTCGTTCATCGGCCTCGCCTCGGCTTCGAGGCAACGGCTCCGCGCGTCCGGCCGAGCCCGGGCGCGCGGCGTCCCCGCGCGAGGATCTCAGGCGGGCGGGCGCGTCTCGGGTCTCGGCAGAATCGGTCGGTCGGGTCCGTCGCTCGGCATCGCTGGAATGGGTTCGGGAATCACCGGCCTCGGCCGGCGCCGGACCCGTTGCGCCTCGGCGCCGGAGCCGTCAAGCGGAAGCGCGCAGGACGAGCGTTGAAATCCGCGACCTCCGGCACCATATCGTTGATCTCGCAGGCGATTCGGCTCCGAAGCCCGCGTTGGGACGCATCCCCGGGCTTCTGTGAGAAATATAAGTCTAGGGCCCGCTTGTATTGCGCCCAACGCATCGCCTATCTTTTCCCTATCGACAGAGGAGAAACGCCATGACCTGGTCTGCCCCGATCGTTCAGGAAGTCTGCGTCGGCATGGAAGTCACCAGCTACGAGTCGGCTGAGATCGACACCTTCAACTGAGCGGGTGCGGTCGCAAGGCCCTCTGAGCTTTCCTTCATCTTCACGTCAATTCAGGAGAAACGCCATGAAGTGGTCCGCCCCGATCGTCCAGGAAGTCTGCGTCGGCATGGAAGTCACCAGCTACGAGTCGGCTGAGATCGACACCTTCAACTGAGCCGACAGTCGCTTCCGCGACCTGCCCTGGCGCCGCTTCGCAAGAGGCGGCGCCTTTGTTTTGTGTGCTTGTCCATCCGCCTCAACGCGAGAGGGCCGGACCGCTCGGCAACGGTCCGGCCCTCTCGCGTTCCGATTGGCGCCCGACTCAGAGGCGGTAGCGGATCTGGTCGGTCCAGAAACGCTCCAGGCGGCTCAGCGCCTGGTTGAGGCGGCCGAAATCGTCCTCCGAGATGCCGCCGATCGGGGCGATCGTGCGGGCATGCTTGTCGTAGAGGCCCTGGATGATGTGGTGCACCTCGCGGCCCTTGTCGGTGAGGCTGATCCGCACCGAGCGGCGGTCGGTCTTCGAGCGGGCGTGGTGGAGGTAGCCCGCCTCGACGAGCTTCTTGACGTTGTAGGAGACGTTCGATCCGAGATAGTAGCCCTTGGTGCGCAGCTCGCTCGCGGTCAGCTCCTTGTCGCCGATGTTGTAGAGCAGCAGCGCCTGGACGCTGTTGACGTCCTCGCGGCCTCGGCGCTCGAACTCGTCCTTGATCACGTCGAGAAGGCGGCGGTGCAGCCGCTCCACGAGGTGGAGCGCCTCGAGATAGGGGGTCGCGATCGGGGCGGCCTCGGGAGCGGTGCTGGCCTGTACGACCTTCGTGGCCTGGGACTTCATCGTGTGCCTCGCCTGATTCTTCGTGTCGGTCACCGTTGTCGGCGCCGCTTATGAGGCCAAGCTACGGGGCGGGAATGAAAAGCGTTTTAAGCGACAGGATGAATTCGCGATTTACCTCTGTCGGTAAATGCAAACTGAAGCGAAGACGACAACCTTCTGTTTACCGCAGCTCGCGCGCCGCAAACCAGGACAACAAGAAGTAAATCAGCACAATACTCACCTCTGCCGCGATGATCGGCATCTGGGTCGGCACGAGCTGCGGAACCAGGAGCGCCAGCGTCACCGCCGAGGTCACCGCGAGCAGCCAGAGCACGCCACCCCAGGCGCTGGTGAGCCAGAGGCCGACCGCGGCGGTGGCGTCGATCACCGCGAAGTAGACGAGCGCCGCCTGCCGCCCGAGGGGTTCGCTCTCGAAGGGCCGCGCGCCCGGCAGCGCATCGAGGATCGTCATCCAGGATAGGATGCTCTTGGCGAGCCACGCGAGCGCTGTAAGGCGCATCAGCCAGATCAGGGCGGTATCCCAGTTGGTCTTCGAGGCCTGCTGGTTCCGCTCGATGCGATCGCTCGTCATGCCTGCATCCCGCATCGCTTCGCGGCGGCCCTTCACGAGAGAACCGGCCCGGCGCGCAAGCCCCCGGCGACGACGAGGCCCGGCGCCCCGCGCCGCTCGAAGCGGATCCCGTCCCGTCCCGGATGCTGCTGGCTCACGCGATCTCCTTCCATGCCGGCCGGTTAGATGCCGCCGGGCTGGGTCGCGTCAACCGCGGCACAGCGGGCGTCGCCCATCGGCGGTGGATGTGCTAGGCCCCGGCCTTTCAACGCGTCCGGTGATCCTGAGCTGATGCCCTCCGATACGCCCGAGCCCCGCCCGCTCGCCGTCGAGGCGGCCCGCGCCACGGCCTGCGAAGGCCTCTCCATCACGCAGCGCCCGCGCCGCAACCGCAAGTCGGCTTGGTCCCGCCGGCTGATGCGCGAGCACACGCTCACCGTCGACGACCTGATCTGGCCGCTCTTCGTGATCGAGGGCGAGCGCCGCCGCGAGCCGATCGCCTCGATGCCGGGCGTCGAGCGCCTGAGCGTGGACGAGGTGGTGCGCGAGGCCGAGAAGGCCGCCCGCCTCGGCATCCCGGCCGTCTCCTTCTTTCCCTATACCGAGGCGGACCTGCGCGACCCCACCGGGTCGGAGGCGCTCAACCGCGACAACCTCGTCTGCCGCGCGGTGCGCGCCGTGAAGCGGGCCGTACCCGAGATCGGCGTGATGACCGACGTCGCCCTCGACCCCTATACCAGCCACGGCCATGACGGGCTGCTGCAGGACGGGGCGATCCTCAACGACGAGACCGTGGCCCTCCTCGTGGAGCAGAGCCTGATCCAGGCCGAGGCCGGCACCGACATCATCGCCCCCTCCGACATGATGGACGGGCGCGTCGGCGCAATCCGCACCGGGCTCGACAGGGCGGGCTTCCGCGACGTCCAGATCATGGCCTACGCGGCCAAGTATGCGAGCGCCTTCTACGGGCCGTTCCGCGACGCCATCGGCACCAAGGCGGCGCTGGTCGGCGACAAGCGCACTTACCAGATGGATCCCGGCAATTCCGACGAGGCCCTGCGCGAGGTCGCCCTCGACCTCGCCGAGGGCGCCGATTCCGTGATGGTGAAGCCGGGCATGCCCTATCTCGACATCATCCGCCGGGTGAAGGACGCGTTCGGCGTGCCGACCTTCGCCTACCAGGTGTCCGGCGAGTACGCGATGCTGGAGGGGGCTGCCCGCAACGGTTGGCTCGACGGCGAGCGGGCGATGCTGGAGAGCCTGCTGGCCTTCAAGCGGGCCGGCGCCGACGGCGTGCTGACCTATTACGCTCCCCGCGTGGCCGAGCATCTGCGCGCCGGCGCGTGAGCCGGAACGCCCGCCGCTGGGTGGTGACCGGGGGCGCGCTCGTCGGATTCTTCGGCGGGCTGGCCGCCTGCGAGAACACGGTGCAGCGCCAGCGCGCCGCGATCTGCCGCCGCGCGATCCCCGCCATCGCCGAAACGGAGACGCCCGTCCGCCTCCTGCGCGTCGGCACGGGCTCCGCCTCCGACACGGTTCGCGTGGACTATCTCGCCGGCCGCCGCCAGCACTGGGCCCTGTGCCGCTTCGGAATGGGCACCGAACTCGTCGGCGTCACCACCGACCGCACGAACCTGACCGGCGCCTCGCTCTACATGCTCAAGCGCTTCTACCTCGACACGCCCGACGCGGCGGAGGCCGACCCGGGCGCGCATTGAGGGGCGCGCCGGGCGATAGGCTTCTCGAACGGCCTCCGGGCACCATCTTGAGCCGGCGCGCAGCCCTCCCCACCTTGTGGGCGACGACCTTCGCCGCACGAGGAGCGGTCCCATGCAGAGCCCCCGTCCCGGTTACGCCGAGCGTTTCGACGCGCCCGGCTACCTGCCGCCCGTGCCCGTGCCGCTGGCGCGCGGGAGCCTCGGCGGCCGCTTCCTGGCCTACCTGCTCGACATCATGTTCATCTTCGGCTTCTCGGTTCTGCTCTGGCTGGCGATCGCCTTCATCGGCATCGTCACCTTCGGGCTCGGCTGGACCCTGTTCGCGGTGCTGCCGGCGAGCGGCATCCTCTACAGCGCGATCACGGTCGGCGGGCACCGCCAGAGCACGCTCGGCATGCGCATGATGGGCCTGCGCGTGGTCGCCCCGGAGAGCGGGCGCCCCGTCGATATGATAACGGCCGCCGTGCACGCGCTCCTGTTCTACGTGGCGCTCTCGACCTTCCTGCTCTGGTTCGTCGACATGCTGTTCGGGCTGATGCGCAGCGATCGGCGCCTCGGCCACGACCTGCTGCTCGGCCTCGCCGTGGTGCGCGCGACCTGAGAGGCGCCCGCCGGACGGCTGCCCTTGGTCACTGCAGGGATTAAACCAGGGGTTGTTCCGAAAAATGTTTGCCGCGACGCTCGTCCGCCCCATTGAGCGGCGCCGCCGCGGCGCTACACTCGAAGCTTAGCCCGGTTCCGCTGAGCCGGCTGAGGCGACCGACGAGCGTGACGAGCCACCCGCGCGACACCCCGCAATTCTATCTCACGGCCCCCTCCCCCTGTCCCTACCTGCCGGGCCAGGAGGAACGGAAGGTCTTCACACACCTCGTCGGGCGGCGTGCCCGCGACCTCAACGAGATCCTGACCCAGGGCGGCTTCCGCCGCTCGCAGACCATCGCCTACCGTCCGGCCTGCGAGACCTGCCGGGCCTGCGTCTCGGTGCGGGTGGTGGTGGACGAGTTCGAGCCCTCGGCGAGCCAGCGCCGCATCGTCGCCCGCAACGAAGACCTCGTCGGCACCGCCGAGCCGAACCGGCCGGCCTCCGAGCAATACGCCCTGTTCCGCCGCTACCTCGATGCCCGCCACGGCGACGGCGGCATGGTCGACATGACCGTGCTCGACTACGCCATGATGATCGAGGACAGCCACGTGGACACCCACCTCGTGGCCTATCGCCGCCGCGGCCCCGACACCGCGATCCACGGGCGCGGCATCGGCGAGCCTGTCGCCTTCTGCCTGACCGACGTGCTCGCGGACGGTCTGTCGATGGTCTACTCGTTCTACGATCCCGACGCGCAGACGCGCTCGCTCGGGACCTTCATGATCCTCGACCATATCCGCCGGGCGAGGACGCTGGGCCTGCCGTACCTGTATCTCGGCTACTGGGTCGAGGGCTCGCGCAAGATGGACTACAAGGCGAAGTTCCGGCCGCAGCAGCGACTGATGGGCCAGGGCTGGGTGCGCGTGCCCTGACACTGGTCGTGCGGTGCCGAAGCGGAGGCCTTCATATTCTGGCCGCAGAGGCTCCTCCCCTTCGGATTGTGGTGCCCTCGCCCCACGCGGTAGAATGCACGCCTGGGTAGCGGGGGAGCGCAGGGTTGGACGAGGCGGCCTGGACCGGTGGCGTGCCGCACCGCGATGGTGGCCCGGCCGGGAACGTTCCTGCCGGCGCAGCCGAGGTCGCGGTCATCACCCTCGACCGCGACGGGCGCGTCACGAGCTGGAACCGCGAATCGGACGAGGCCGCGCCCCTCGACCCGTCGGCGGTGATCGGCCGCCCGCTCGCGCATTTCCTGCCCCCCGAGGACGTGGCCGCGGGCAAGCACGACCGCATCCTGGCACAAGCCCGCGAGACCGGCCTCTACGAGGAGCGTGGGATGCGCCTCGGGCCCGATGGCGAGCCCTATCTGGCGCGAGTGCTTGTGGTACCGCTGCGCGACGCCACGGGCACGCTTGCCGGCTACACCAAGGTGGTCTGGGCGCTGTCGGGATTGCTGGCTGCCGAGGAGGCGCTGCGGGCGCGCGAGGCCCATCTGCGCTCGATCCTCGAGACCGTGCCCGACGCCATGGTCGTCATCGACGAGCAGGCCCGCATCAAGTCCTTCAGCGCCGCCGCGGTGCGCCAGTTCGGCTATGCGGAAGAGGAGGTGACGGGGCGCAACGTCAGCCTGCTGATGCCCGAGCCCTACCGCACCCAGCACGACACCTACATGGCCCGCTACCTCACGACGGGCGAGCGGCGCATCATCGGAATCGGCCGGGTCGTCGTCGGCCAGCGCAAGGACGGCTCGACTTTCCCGATGGAATTGTCGGTGGGCGAGATGCGCTCGGGCGGGGCGCGCTACTTCACCGGCTTCATCCGCGACCTGACCGAGCGGAACCAGACCGAGACGCGCCTGCAGGAGCTGCAATCCGAGCTCGTGCACATGTCCCGCTTCACCGCGCTCGGCGAGATGGCCTCGACGTTGGCCCACGAGATCAACCAGCCGCTCACCGCGATCGCGAGCTACCTGAAGGGCTGCCGCCGCATCCTCGGCCGCATGGAGGGGCCGGAGGTGCCGCTCCTCACCGACGCCGTGAACCAGGCCGCCGAGCAGGCGCTGCGGGCGGGGCAGGTGATCCGCCACCTGCGCGAGTTCGTGGCGCGCGGCGAGAGCGAGCGGCACATCGAGGGGCTGCCCAAGCTGGTGGAGGAGGCGAGTGCCCTCGCCCTGGTCGGCGCCAAGGAGAAGGGCGTGCGCGTGCGCTTCCACCTCGATCCGGAGGCGCGGCTCGTGCTCGCCGACCGGATCCAGGTCCAGCAGGTCCTGCTCAACCTGATGCGCAACGCCATCGAGGCCATGCAGGGGACCGAGCGGCGCGACCTCGTCGTCGCGACGAAGGCCCTGCCCGCCGAGCGGCTGATCGAGGTGCGCGTCTCCGATACCGGGACCGGCCTCGCGCCCGAGGTGGCCGCGCAGCTCTTCCAGCCCTTCGTGACGACGAAGCCGCACGGGATGGGCGTCGGCCTCTCGATCTGCCGCACCATCGTCGAGTCGCATGGCGGCCGGATCTGGGCCGAGCCGCGGGACGGGGGCGGGACGGAGTTCCGGTTCACGTTGCGGGCGGTCGACCGGGGGGAGCTGGCCGATGTCGGGTGAGGCGGTGGTGCATGTGGTGGACGACGACGCGGCGGTGCGCCGGGCGCTCGGCTTCCTCGTCGCCTCGGACGGGCTGCCGGTGCGGCTGCACGAATCGGCGCTCGCCTTCCTGGAATCCGTCCCCCAGGCGGCGGGCTGCATCGTGACGGACGTGCGCATGCCGGGCCTCGACGGCATCGCCTTCCTGCGCCGCCTGCGCGAGCGCGGCAACGCGCCCCCGGTGATCGTGATGACGGGCCATGCCGACGTGCCGATGGCGGTCGAGGCCATGAAGCAGGGGGCGGTGGACTTCATCGAGAAGCCTTTCGACGACGAGGTCTTCCTCGCCGCGGTGAGGACCGCCCTCGACCGAGCGGGCCGGACGGCCGCGGAAGGGGCGCTCGCCGCCGCCGTGCGCGGCCGCCTCGCCTCCCTCTCCGAGCGGGAGCGCCAGGTCCTCGACGGACTCGTGGCGGGCAAGGCCAACAAGGTGATCGGCCTCGACCTCGGCATCAGCCCGCGCACGGTGGAGATCTACCGCGCCAACGTGATGACCAAGATGCAGGCGGCGAGCCTCTCCGAGCTGGTGCGCATGGCGCTCTCGGTGAGCCGGGCCTGAGGGCGGTTGCGCCAGATCAAGGCTCCGGAACGGCGGCGCGCCTAGGGTCGGGCCTCCCGATGCAGCCCAGAGCCGCCATGCCCGCGCCGCCGGGGCCGGTCCTCGTGGTCGACGACGACGAGGCGGTCCGCGATTCCCTGAAGTTCCTGCTGGAACTCGAAGGTCTCGACGTGCGCCTCTACAAGGACGGCGCCGGCCTTCTCGAGGAGACCCTGCCCGAGCGGGGCTGCCTCGTCGTCGACTACCAGATCCCCGGCCTGAACGGCCTCGAGCTGATCGCCTGCCTGCGCGGCCGCAAGGTCGGCCTGCCGGCCATCCTGATCACCGGGCGCGGCAGCGCGGACCTGCGTGCGCGCGCCGCCCAGGCCGGCTTCCGCGCGGTGCTGGAGAAGCCCTTCCACGACGCCTCGCTCGTCGACGGCATCCAGGAGGCCCTCGCCGCAGGGGCGTGAGGCGCCCTACGCGAAATCCCTTAGGGATCGAGCGGAATTTTCCGGATGCCGGGCAGCGCGTAGCCATGGGGTCGAGGTCGCCGACCTCTGAGAGCCGCTCCCGATCGCATTGCGATCAGGAACAGCTCTAAGTCCTTGTTTTGACGCGCTCTCTTTCGCCGAACCGGTATCCACTTCGGCGGAGAGCGCTCGAGACACCCCGCCGAGGCCTCCCATGCAGACCGCGCTCGCCACCACCCCCCGCATCCCATCGATCGCGCCCGGACTGCGGATCGAGGCCGCCTCGCGTCCCGAGACGCAGCGCGGCTTCGGCGCGGGCGAGGAGATCTTCGCCGAGGGCGACCGGGCCGGCTTCTTCTATCGGGTCGCCTCCGGCACCGTGCGCACCTGCCGCCTGCTGCCGGACGGGCGCCGCCAGATCGACGCCTTCCACCTGCCCGGCGACATCTTCGGGGTCGAGGCCGGCACGGAGCACCGCTTCGGCGCCGAGGCGGTCGGCGAGGTCCGGGTGATCGCCTACCGCCGCGAGCGCATGCTGCTGACCGGCGAGGACGGCCCGCTCGCCCGCGAGGTCGCCGCCGCGACGCTCCGGGCGCTGGCCCGCGCGCAGGACCAGATGATGCTGCTCGGCCGGAAATCCGCCCGTGAGCGGATCGCGAGCTTCCTCCTCGACCTCGCCGAGCGCATGGCGGACGGCCCGTCCGGCCACCTCCGCCTGCCGATGCCGCGCACCGACATGGCCGACCATCTCGGCCTCACCGTCGAGAGCGTGTCGCGCTGCCTGACGCAGCTGGAGCGCGACGGGCTCATCGCGCTCTCCCCCGACCGCCACTCCGTCCGCCTGCGCGACAGGGCGGCCCTGCGCCATCTCGATGCCTGAGATTTCTTCGGACCACGCAGTCCTTGTTCTGGATCAATGCGATGAGAGGCGGGCGGCGGTCGTATCGAGCGGTCTCGAGCCCGGAATGCGCGTCATGCTGAAATACCTCGTCAGGTTCTACAAGCGCGTCTCGGACGATACCGGTCACGAGCACGACGTCCTCCAGCGGCAGACCTTGATCTGCGCCCGCTCCGAGGTCTCGGCCCTCTACGAGGCCAAGGCGCGTTTCTGCGAGACCCTGCAGATCGCCGACTGGCGCCTGCGCGCCGATTCCTGCGAGGTCCTCGACGTCACCGGCCTCGCCGCCTGAGGGCGTGCCGGGTCCACGATCCGGCGCCTTCCGGGAACCGAACGAGCTCCGCGCGGACTCCTCTCGCGGAACCTTCGTCCAGACGGCGCATGACCACGGATCTCGGCCTCGACACCCTCCTCGTCCGCCTCGGCCTCGGCCTCGTCGCGGGGGCTCTTCTCGGCTGGAACCGGGAGGAGCTCGGCCATCCCGCCGGCCTGCGCACGATGGTGCTGATCTGCCTCGCGGCCTGCACGGCGATGCTGCTCGCCAACTGGCTCCTCGCGCATACGGAAACGCCGGACACGACCGTGCTGCGCCTCGACCTGATGCGCCTCGCGCAAGGGGTGCTCGCGGGGATCGGCTTCATCGGCGCGGGCACGATCCTGAAGCAGGGCAGCATCGTCCGCGGCGTCACCACCGCGGCGACCGTCTGGCTCGCCACCGTGGTCGGACTGTGCTTCGGCGCTGGCGCCTGGCAGCTCGGCATGGCCGCGACGGCGGGCGGGCTGGTGGTGCTGCAGGGCCTCAAATGGGTCGAGGCGAGGCTACGCCGCCGCAGCTACGGCAGCGTCACGGTCGTGTTCGACGCGGGGCAGACCTCGCACGCGACCCTCCTGGCCGTGATCGAGGCGCAGGGGTTCAGCCTGCGCTCCGCGCGCTTCGAGCAGGACGGCAACCGCGGGCGCCTGCGCGGTCTCGGCGCCCATCGCGCCTGCGGGCCGGCCTGGTCGCTCGCCCTGATCGCCGCCCTGCGGTCTACGCCCGGCGTCGAGCGGGTCGCCTGGGAGGACGCGGCCTGAGCCCCGGCCGCGCGGACCGGGGCTCGCATCCGCGTCCGGCCCGCAGGTTCAGGCGGCCATGGTGCGCGAGGCGTCGCGGACCTGATGGGCCGCCGTCTCGATCGAGCGGGTCGAGGCGGCGATGGTCCCGACGCTGTGGCTGATCTCGGAGACCGCCGTGGTCATCGAATGCATGTTGACCGACATCTCCTGCGCCACCGCGGCCTGCTGATCGACGGACGCCGAGATCGCCGCGGAGATCTCGTTCACCTGTCCGATCGTCTCGGCGATGCCGGTGATCGCCGCCGCCGCCTCGTTGGCCGCGGACTGGGTCGCGCTGATCTGGTTGCTGATATTCTCGGTCGCCTTGGTGGTCTGGCTCGCGAGGTTCTTCACCTCGGCGGCGACGACGGCGAAGCCCTTGCCGGCCTCGCCGGCACGCGCCGCCTCGATGGTGGCGTTGAGCGCGAGCAGGTTGGTCTGCGCGGCGATGCGGTCGATCAGCTCGACAACCTCGCCGATGCGCTGGGCCGCGGCGGCGAGGCCGCCGACCACCGTCGAGGTCGCGGTGGCCTGATCGACGGCGCGGCGGGTGATCTGCAGGGCGCGCGTGACTTGTGAGCTGATCTCGCCGACGGAGGCCGCCAGCTCCTCCGCGCCCGCGGCGACGCCCTGCACGTTGGCCGAGGCCTGCTCCGAGGCGCTCGCCGCGCTCATCGATTGCTGCGAGGCGTCGGAGACCGAGATCGCGATGCCGTCGAGCTCACGGTCGACCTTCCGGTGCAGCTCGGCGCGCCGCAGGCGATCCTCCACCGCGGCGGTGATGTCGGTCGCGAACTTGACCACCTTGACCAGCCGGTCGGCGGCGTCGCGGATCGGGTTGTAGGTCGCCTGGATCCAGACCGCGCGGCCGCCCTTGCCGATGCGCTTGTACTCGGCCTGCTGGAACTCGCCGCGCCGCAGGGCCTCCCAGAAGGCGCGGTAGGCCGGAGCGTCGCGCTCGGTCGGATCGACGAACAGGCTGTGGTGCTTGCCGCGGATCTCGTCGAGGCCGTAGCCGATCACGGCGAGGAAGTTGGTGTTCGCCGTGACCACGGTGCCGTCGAGCTCGAACTCGATGATCCCCTGCGAGCGGTCGAGCGCGCGAAGCTTGCCCTCGGAATCGGCGGCGCGCAGCTTCTGCGCGGTCACGTCGACGGCGCATTTCAGCACGCCGCAGGGCTTGCCGGCACGGTCGAGCAGGGGGTTGTAGCTGCCCTGGATCCAGACCTCGCGGCCGCCCTTGCCGAGGCGCCTGTACTCGGCAACCTGATGATCGCCCCGACGCAGGGCCGCCCAGAACTGGCCGTAGGCAGCACTCTCCCGCTCCGCCGGATCGACGAACAGGCTGTGATGCTGGCCCCGGATCTCGTCGAGCCGGTAGCCCATCGCCTTCAGGAAGTTCGGGTTGGCGTCGAGGATCCTGCCCTCCAGATCGAACTCGATCACGGCCTGCGCCGCCCCGATGGCCTCGAGCTTGGCCCGCTCCGTATTCGTCCGCAACAACCGCATCGTGATCCCCCTCCCCTCGCGGCTCGGTTGCCGCCGTCGGGGAGGACCATAACCGCCGGTTGCTGACGGTTTCTGAATTCAGACGTTTTCCGGTTCGACTTTATGGATCCGCGCCGATCGAGATCAATCACGAAGAGGTGACTGGCGCATCCGATGACCGGATCCAGCGCATTCGCGCGGCCGTGCCCAGCTCATCCGCGCCGGGCACGGCTCCAATTCACGGTTGTATCACCGTTCCATCAGGATCGCCGCGCGCCCCTGAGAGCGCTCTCCGCCGAAGTGGATGCCGGTTCGGCGAAAGAGAGCCCGTCAAAACAAAGGCTTAGAGCCGCGCCCCGTCGCAATGCGATCGGGCGCGGCTCTAGGGAGCCGCATGCACCGCATGCTGCGCATCGAGGGTGACCTCCTCGCTCGGCCGCGTCTCGGCGACCGCCTCCGCCCGGCGGATGTCGGGCGAGGTCGCCTCGGCCACGAAGGCGGCGAGCGCCTCGGCAAGCGGCAGGGTCTGCGTCTTCTGGCTGCCGAGCCGGCGGATCGAGACGGTGCGCTCCTCGGCCTCGCGCCGCCCCAGCGCCAGCAGCACCGGCACCTTGGCCAGCGAATGCTCACGCACCTTGTAGTTGATCTTTTCGTTGCGCAGATCGGCCTCGACGCGCAGGCCGGTGCGGGTGAGCGCGCGCACCACCTCCTCGGCATAAGGGTCGGCATCGCCGGTGATGGTGGCGACGACGACCTGCACGGGCGCCAACCAGAGCGGGAAATGCCCGGCGAAATGCTCGATCAGGATACCGGTGAAACGCTCCATCGAGCCGCAGATGGCGCGGTGGACCATCACCGGCGGCTTCTTCTGGCTGTCGGCATCGACGTAGAAGGCGCCGAAGCGCTCGGGCAGGTTGAAGTCCACCTGCGTGGTGCCGCATTGCCAGTCGCGGCCGATGGCATCGCGCAGCACGTACTCGAATTTGGGCCCGTAGAAGGCGCCCTCCCCCGGGTTCACCGCCGTCTTGATGCGCCCGCCCGACTGCGCCTCGATCTGCGCCAGCACGCGGGTCATCACCGCCTCGGCATGGTCCCAGAGCGCATCCGAGCCGACGCGCTTCTCGGGCCGCGTCGAGAGCTTCACCACGATCTCGTCGAAGCCGAAATCGGCGTAGGTCGAGAGGATCAGGTCGTTGATCTTCAGGCACTCGTCGGCGAGCTGGTCCTCGGTGCAGAAGATGTGCGCGTCGTCCTGGGTGAAGCCGCGCACGCGCATCAGCCCATGCATGGCGCCGGACGGCTCGTAGCGGTGCACCACGCCGAACTCGGCCATGCGCAGGGGCAGGTCACGGTAGGATTTCAGCCCGTGCTTGAAGATCTGCACGTGGCCCGGGCAGTTCATCGGCTTCAGGGCGAACCAGCGCTTGTCCTCGGCCTCCTCGCCGGCGGATTGCGCTGCGAACATGTTCTCGCGGTACCAGCCCCAGTGGCCGGAGGTCTCCCAAAGCGCCTTGTCGAGGATCTGCGGCGCGTTCACCTCGGCGTAGTCGCCCTTCAGGCGGCGGCGCATATAGGCGATCAGCTCCTGGAAGATCGTCCAGCCCTTGGCGTGCCAGAAGACGACGCCCGGCCCCTCCTCCTGGAAGTGGAAGAGGTCCATCTCGCGGCCCAGGCGGCGGTGGTCGCGGCGCTCGGCCTCCTCCAGGCGGTGGAGATAGGCGTCGAGATCCTCCTTCGTGGCCCAGGCCGTCCCGTAGATGCGGGTCAGCATCGGGTTGCTGGAATCGCCCCGCCAATAGGCGCCCGCGACCTTCATCAGCTTGAAGGCGGCGCCGACCTTGCCCGTCGAGGTCATGTGCGGGCCGCGGCAGAGGTCGAACCACGCGCCCTGGCGGTAGATCTTCAGGTCCTCGCCGGGCGGGATCGCGTCGACGAGTTCGACCTTGTAGCCCTCGCCCTTGTCGGCGAAGAGCTGCCGGACGTCGTCGCGCTTCCAGACCTCCTTGGTGAAGGGCGCGTCGCGCGCGATGATCTCGCGCATCTTCGCCTCGATCTTCGGGAAGTCCTCGGGCGTGAAGGGCTCGGGCCGCGCGAAGTCGTAGTAGAACCCGTTCTCGATCACCGGCCCGATCGTCACCTGCGTGTCGGGCCACAGCTCCTGCACGGCCTCGGCCAGCACGTGGGCGCAATCGTGCCGGATCAGCTCCAGCGCGCGCGGGTCCGTGCGGTCGAGGAACTCGATCCGGACGTCGTGCTCGATCCGGTCGTCGAGGTCGGCCACCACGCCGTCGAGCGCCATGGCGACGGTGCGCTTGGCGAGCGACTTGGCGATGCCCTCCACCACGGTACGGCCGGTCACCGCCTCGTCGTAGGCGCGTGTGTTGCCGTCGGGGAACGTCAGGATGGGCATCGTCTCGGGTCTCCTGGCTCACTCCTGCGAACGCGGCAGGTAAGCGGGGTATCGGGGCTCCCGCGACCGGCGCGGGAGCGGCCGTTTAGACCGATTTTCGTTCCGAAGAAACGGCCGGCGCGCCTACGCCCGCCTCACGCGCGCTTGCGCAGACGGCTCGCGAAGAAGCCGTCGAGCCCGCCGCGCGCATCCGTGCCGCCGCCGAGATGGCAGGGCAGCGTGCGCAGGTCGCCGTTGGCGTCGATGAGATCGGACAGGCCGCCGACCTCGGCGGGCTCCACCGGCACGCGCTCGAAGGCCGGATAGGCCGCGAGGAAGTCCGAGATCTGGCGCTCGCCCTCCTGCGGCTCCAGCGAGCAGGTGCAGTAGACGAGCCGCCCGCCGGGCTTCACGAGCGAAGCCGCCTTGTCGAGGAGCTTGGCTTGCAGGATCGTCAGCCGGGTGATGTCCTGCGGCGACTTGGTCCAGGCCACGTCCGGATGGCGCCGGATGGTGCCGGTGGCCGAGCAGGGCGCGTCGAGCAGCACGGCGTCGAACTCGTCCGGACGGTCCAGGGTCAGCACGTCTCCGGCCACGATCTCGGCGGCGAGGCCGAGGCGATCGAGGTTGCGCTGGAGGCGTTCCAGGCGCGGGGCGGACCGGTCGATGGCCGTCACCTGCGCACCCGCGGCGGCGAGTTGCGCAGTCTTGCCCCCTGGCGCGGCGCAGAGGTCGGCGACGCGCTCGCCCGGCCGCGCCCCGAGAAGCCGGGCGGGGAGCGCGGCGGCGGCGTCCTGCACCCACCACGCGCCGGATTCGAAACCGTCGAGGGTCGGCACGGGCGCGGTCTCGGCCGGCAGGCGGAGCGAGCCGGTCGGTAGCAGCGCCGCGCCGAGCCGGGGCGCCCAGAGCTCCGGATCGGCCTTCACCGTGACGTCGACGGTGGCACCCGCGAGGTGCGCCCGGGCGATGGCCTCGGCGCGCTCCGGCCCGTAAGTCTCCCGCCAATGCTCGGCCAGCCAGTCCGGCGCGCCGTCGAGGAGGGGGTCGGTGGCCGCCAGGATCTCGTCCCGCTCGCGGGCGATCCGGCGCAGCACCGCGTTGACGAGCCCCGCAAGGTGCTGCGTGCGCTGGTCGGCCTTGGCGAGGCGCACGGCGAGATCGACCGCGGCGTGGTCCGGCACCGCGAGGTCGAGGATCTGCGCCGCGCCGGTGGCGAGCAGCGCGATCAGCACCGGCTGGTGCTCCGGCAGGCCGCGTTCGAGCCGCGCGTCGAGCACCCGCCGGATCAGGCCGAGGCGGCGGAACGTCGTGGTGGCGATGGCCCGGGCGAGGCCGGTATCGGCGGAGTCGAGCCCGCGGACATGCTGGGCGAGCGCGTCCTCGAGGGCGAGCGCGCGGTTCTGTCCGAGCAGTTCGGCGACGGCGCGGGCTGCGGCCGCGCGGGCGGGCAGGCCCGCCACCTCGGGCAGGGCCGCGGCCTGCGCGGGTTCGGCTTTGCGTCCGTTGCGGGGCGTCGGTCTCGATGCCACTTTAAGCGATCACTTTCCTGGATGTCCGGCCTGGATGCCCGATCCGGCACCAGCGTCGGCCCCTGCCCTTTCATCCGAGCGAGCCCGATGCAAGACGAAACGCCGAAGGATCCGGAATCGACCCCGCGCGCGCTCAGCCCCGCGGCCCAGCGCGCGCTGGCGGAAGCCGCGGAGCGCCGCGCCGCCGTCGATGCCCGCGCGGCCGAGATCGCGGCCAATCCTGAGCGCCAGGGCCGCGGCGGCCTGGAGCCGGTGCGCTACCAGGATTGGGAGGTTAAGGGCCTGGCCGTCGATTTCTAGAGCATTTTCCATGATCCCTGGATCACGGAAAATGCTCTATCACATTGATGGTGCCGCATTTTCTTTCGCGGAACCGGCAACCACTTCCGCGGAAAATGCTCTCAAGGGCTCTCCGCCGAAGCGGAGGCCGGTTCGGCGTGAGAGTGCCCTACGCCGCCAGCCCCATGAAGCCGCGCATGGGCGCGGCATCCGCGCGGAGATCGGCGGCGCGGCCCTCGTAGACGACGTGGCCGTTGTTGAAGCCGTAGACCCGGTCGGCGAAGCTCAGCACCGCCGCCACGTTCTGCTCGACGACGATGATGGTGCGCCCGTCGGCGGCGAGGCGCTTCGTCAGCTCCACGAGATCCTGCACGATCAGCGGGGCCAGCCCCTCGAAGGGCTCGTCGAGCAGGATGAGCGAGGGGTCGCGGATGAGGGCGCGGGCGATGGAGAGCATCTGCTGCTCGCCGCCCGAGAGCGTCCGCCCGCGCGAGGTCCGGCGCTCCTTGAGCCGCGGGAACACCTCCCAGATCCGGTCGAGCGGCCAGGGCTTCTCCGCGGTGAGGCGGGCGACGCGCAGGTTCTCCTCGACGGTGAGGCCGCCGAACACGGCCCTCTCCTCGGGAACGAGCTGCATGCCGGCGCGGGCGATCCGTGCCGGGGGAAGGCCCTGGATCGGCCGGCCGTTGAGGCGGATCGCCCCGGAGCGGGGCTTGAGCACGCCCATCAGGCTGCGCAGCGTCGTGGTTTTGCCCGCGCCGTTGCGGCCGAGCAGGGCCACGACCTCGTTCTCCGCCACATGCAGCGAGACGTCGAACAGGACGTGCGAGTCGCCGTAGAGGGTGTTGATCCGCTCGACCTCAAGCAGGCTCATGGACGGCCTCCCCCGCATGGGCCGCATCGTCCTGCACGGCACCCAGATACGCCTTCTGCACGGCGGGATCGCGCCGCACCGCCTCGGATGGGCCGTCCGCGAGGAGACGCCCCTCGCTCAGCACCGTGATGCGCTGGGCCAACCCGAACACCGCGTCGAGATCGTGCTCGACCAGCACCACCGTGCAGGAGCGGCCGATCCGGCGGATCAGGGCGCAGGTGGCGACGCGCTCGGACGGGCTCATCCCGGCGAGCGGCTCGTCGAGGAGGAGCACGTTCGGGCTCGTCGCCAGCGCCATCCCGATCTCGAGGCGGCGCTTCTCGCCATAGGCGAGGACGCTCGCCGGGGTCTCGGCCCGCTCGCTGAGGTCGAGCAGCCGCAGCATCGCCGCGATCTGCGCCTCGACCTCGGGCCGCCCGGCGCCGGGCAGGAGCAGGTCGAGCCGGAAGCGCCCGCGCGCCCGGGCGAGGGCCGCCACCCGCAGGTTCTCGCGCACGGTCAGCCCCAGGAAGAGCTGGTTGAGCTGATTGCTCTTGGCGACGCCGCGCTGGGCGGCGCGGGTGACGCCGGCCCCGGTGAGGCGCTGACCGAAGAGCAGGACCTCGCCGGCGCTCGGGGCGACCTCGTCGGAGAGCATCTTGAACAGGGTGCTCTTGCCCGCCCCGTTCGGCCCGATCACCGCGTGGATCGAGCCGCGGCGGACGAGGAAGCTGACGCCGTCGACCGCCTTCAGGCCGCCGTAGTGCCGGGCGAGGCCGCGCGCCTCGATGGCGATCTCGGCCTCGGCGTCGCGCCCGTCGATGGCCGGCCGCGGCATCGGCAGGGCGACGTCCTCGGCAACCGCCGGAACGGCGACGGCGCCTGCCTCGATCGCCTCGGTGCGGGCCTGCGCCGCGCTGAGGCGGGCGGCGTCGCGGCGGATGCGCCAGCGATGCAGGATCTCGCCGCAGATGCCCCGGCGCAGGCCCATGACGAGGCCGATGAAGGCGAGGCCGAGGACGAGCTTCCACAGGGGCCCGAAGCCCGGGATGAGCTGGAGGTTGTCGCGCAGCCAGAGCCAGAGGGCGGCGCCGACGAGGGGGCCGACCAGCGTGCCGACGCCGCCGACGATGGTCTGCACCACGAGCTGGCCCGAGGTCTCCAGCGCGAAGGCGTCGGGCGGCATGTAGCTCTGGAAGGGGCCGAGCATGGCGCCCGCGAGCCCCGCATAGAGCGCCGCGACGGTGAAGGCCGCGAGCTTGTAGGCCGGCACGTCGTGGCCGAGCATGGCGACGCGGCCGGTATTCTCCTTCACCGCCTTCAGGATGAGGCCGACCGGGGAGCGGGCGATGCGCCGCGCCAGCACGAAGCCCAGGAAGAAGGCGGCCGCGAGCAGCGCGTACATCGGCAGGCCGGCGGTGATCCTCACCGCGTATGCGCCGAAGCCCAGAACCGGCACGGGCACGCCCGCGATGCCGTTCTCGCCGCCGGTATAGTCGGAGAGCGGCGAGTTCTCGATGAAATAGGCCATCTGGCCGAAGGCCAGGGTGATCATGGCAAAGTAGATGCCGATGCGCCGCACCGCGAGCCAGCCGACCGCGAGGCCGAGCACGCCCGCCGCCGCCGTGCCGACGAGGAGCGCGAGCCAGACGCTCTGGATCGTGCCGGAGACGAGCAGGTAGGCGGCCACGAACCCGCCCATGCCGTAGAAGGCGGCCTGCCCGAAGGAGAGCAGCCCTGCGAGCCCGAACAGGATGTCGAGGCCGAGCCCGAACAGGGCCCAGTTGAGCGCGCGGCTGAGGAGGTCGTGCGAGAAGCCGAGCGGCGGCAGCAGGAGGGGCGCGGCGGCGAGGACGGCGAGCAGCGCCAGCTCGGGCAGGAACGAGCGGGGATCGAGGCGGCGCATCAGACCCGCCCCTCCGTGCCGAACAGCCCCTGCGGGCGCGCCACCAGGACGAGGGCCATCAGCCCGTAGAGCATCACCTCCGAATAGGCGGAGTCGAAGGCGCTGGTCAGGCTGATGATCTCGCCCGCGATCAGGCCGCCGATGACGGCGCCGGGGAAGGAGCCGAGGCCGCCGAGCACGATCACCACGAAGGACTGCACCATGAAGGTCGCGCCCATGTCGGGCGTCACCGCGACGACGGGGGCGTAGAGCATGCCGGCGAGCCCCACCGCGACGATGCCGACCGCGAAGACGAACAGGAAGGTGCGCCGCACGTCGATGCCGAGGATGCCGACCATGCCGGCATTCTCGATGCCGGCGCGCACCACGAGGCCGACCGAGGTCCGGTAGAGCACGAGGTAGAGGCCGACGAGCAGCGCCGCGACGATGCCGATGAGTTGCAGCCGGTAGGTCGGGTAGACCATGAAGCCGAGCTTCGTCGCCCCCGTGCCCCATGAGGGCACCGGCACCCGCTGGCTGTTGCCGCCGAACCAGGCCCGCAGCGCTTCCACAAGGACGATGCCGATGCCGTAGGTGACGAGGATCTGGTCCTCGTCCGGCCGCGCGTAGAAGTGGCGGATGACGAGCCGCTCCATCGCGAAGCCGATGATCAGCATGACGGCGCAGCCGCCGAGAAGGGCCAGCACGAAGGAATGCGTGGCCTGCATCATCACGAAGGCGGTGTAGGCGCCCACCGCGAACAGCGCGCCGTGGGCGAAGTTCAGGACGCCGAGCGTACCGAGGATGATGGTGAGCCCGCTGGCGACGAGCGCCAGCAGGCTGCCGAGGGCGAGGCCGTTGAAGGCCTGGGAGACGAGGGCGGCGGTGCTCGGCATCGGGCGGCTCAGGTGTAGGAGCCGAGCTTGCACCCGAACAGGTCGGGCGGGTTCATCACGCTCTCGCCGTCGACCACGTCGATGACCTCGTAGAAGTCCTCCGGCCCCTTCATGGCGGAGGGCGCCTTGCCCTTCAGGATCGGGATCGGCCGGACCATCTGGTGGTCCTCGGCGCGGAAATAGACGCGCCCGACCGTGCTCTCGTAGGGCTGGCTCTTCGAGGCCTCCATGACCTTGATCACGTCGACCGGATTGAATCCGCCCGCCCGCTCGACCGAGAGTGCCCAGAGATAGGTCTGCATGTAGCCGATATGCGCGCCCCAGCGGGGCTTGTACTTGTTCTTCTCCGAGAAGGTCTCGACGAACGTCTTGGCGAGCGGGTAGCGATCCTGGATCGTCCACCAGAAGTCGCAGGAGCCGTAGACGCCCTGCATGAGCTCGGGGCCGACCTCCTTGTCCTGGAACGAGGAGAGATTGGGCACGACGAGCTTCATGCTCGACAGGATGCCGAACTGCTCGGCCTGCTTGGTGGAGGCGACGGCGTCCGATCCGAAGCAGATGTTGATGAAGACGTCGGCACCGCTGTTGGCGATGTTGAGCAAAGCCGAGCTGTAATCGGCCGTGCCGAGCGGCACGGTCTCCTTCAGCACCTGCGTCCAGCCCTGCTCCTTCGTGAACTTCGCGAAGGAATCGTAGACCGTCTGGCCGTAGGTGTAGTCCGGGACGAGGAAGGCGGCCTTGAGCTTCTTGCCGAGCGCCTTGGCGACGACGGGGGCGAGCGCCTTGGCCGCCATGTAGGCGTTCTGCTGCGAGCGGAAGCCGTAGCGCTGGCAGTTCTTGCCGGTGACGTCGTTCGAGCCGGCGATGCCGACCATGTAGAGGACCTTGTCGCGCGAGGCCAATTCCTCGAGCGCGATCGCCTCGGCCGAGCTCACCGAGCCCTGGAACAGGATCGCCTTGTCGCGCTGCACGAACTGGGTCGCGGCCTGGACCGCGACGTTCGGCTTCCCTTCGGTGTCCGCGACCTTGTAGCGGATCTGGCGGCCGAGCACGCCCTTGCCCTTGAGGCCCCAGGCCGCGGGAATCGCGCCGCCTGCATTGATCTGCGCGATCGCCAATTCATAGCCGAGCTTCAGGTCGCTGCCGTCGCCCGAGAACACGCCGGTCAGCGGCATGTTGAGCCCGACGAAGACCGAGTCGGCCGAGACGCCGTCCGGGAAGGTGCCGATCTGCGCCGGGCTCAACGGAGCCCCTTGTGCGAGCGCGCCGCGCGCCAGCCCCGGCAGGATCAGGCCCGCGGCACCCCCGAGGAGCAGCTTGCGACGGTCGAACAGCATGGAACCACTCCTGTTTGGGCGATCAGCGGGGGCGGGGCGTCGGGAGCAAGTCACGCGCCGTCGGCCTCGGCCGGGGCGGGCTCGGCGGCGCGGGGCGGCCCGTCGCGGAACTGCGCGGGCTCGAGCCGGCGGCGGTTCACGGCGAGGTCGAACACGTCGAAGCGGTTGTAGTAGCCGACGACGTCATGGAACTGCTTGGGCTCGACGCAGGCATTGAGGTCGATCTCGGCGTAGAGGATGCCCTCGTCCTGCAGGACCTCGCCGATCTGGGCGCCGGTCGGGTCCAGGAAGAAGGTCGGGGGCCGCGGCGTGCCCTCCAGGACCTCGGCGGCGGCGGGGTCGTGCGCCGCGAGCAGGTCGAAGGCGGCCTTGTCGAGGACGCCCGCGGTGGCGAGGCCGAACACCTTGGCCTCGAAGCAATGGGCGGCGGTGCGGATGCGGTTGGCCGCCACCACGTCGTAATTGCCGCCGCCCTTCGGCCGCCGCGTCGGCCAGACCGGGGGCCAGGACGAGATGTGGAACTGCTCGCCCTGAGCCATCAAGCTGTAGCGGGCGAGCGGGTTGGTGTTCTCGCCGCAGATGAGCTGGCCGACCCGGCCGATGGTGGTCTCGACCACCTTCAGGCCGGCCCCGTCGCCCGCCGCCCAGACGAGCTTCTCGTAATAGGTCGGCACCAGCTTGCGGTGATGATTGAGGAGGCTGCCGTCCTCGCCGATCAGCAGGTTGGTGTTCCATAGGCAGCCGACGCTCACGGGCGAGCGCTCACTGATGCCGATCGAGACGACGATGCCGGCGGCCTTCGCCGCCTCGCGGATGCGGGCAATCTCCGGCCCGTCGACGCGCACCGACTGCTCGGCCATGCGCGCGAACAGGTCGTGGTTGTCGATCGGCGCCGAGAGGGCCGCCCAGACCGGGAAGGCCGGGATGAAGGTCTCCGGGAAGGCGACGAGGGCGGCCCCCGCCCGCGCCGCCTCACGGATCAGCGCGACCGCCTTCTCCGTGGTGGCGGCGGCGTCGAGGAAGACGGGGGCGGCATGGACCGCGGCGGCTTTGAAGCGTGCAAGCATGACTCACCTTTTCGTGAGGCAGCTTACGGGCCAGGTTCCATGCGCGAAGCGGACAAATCTGCAAGGCCCCTTGCATGGGTCCGACCGGATGACCGAAGCTTGGCGCAAGTCTTGCCCGGAGCCATCCATGCGCGCGCTCGACCTGCTCGACTGGGATGACCTGAAGGTCTTCATCAACGCTGCCCGCGGCGGCAGCCTCGCCGGGGCGGCCAAGCGCCTGCGGATCGATCAATCGACGGTCAGCCGCCGCCTCGCCCATCTCGAAGGGGCGCTCGGCATCGCCCTGTTCGAGCGCGTGCCCTCGGGGCTGCGGCTGAGCGAGGCCGGGCAGCGCCTGCTCGGCCATGCGGAGCGGGTGGAGAGCGCGGTGATCGCCATGGGCGAGGAGGTCTCGCCCTCGGCGGGGCAGGCGGGCGGACGGGTGCGGCTCGCCACGATGGAGGGCATCGCCTCGCTCTATCTCGCGGAGCGCTTCGGCACCCTACGCGAGACGCATCCCGACCTCACGGTGGAGCTCGTGACCTCGTCTCAGACGGTCTACGTGAACCGGCGCGAGGCCGACCTCTTCCTGAGCTTCTTCAAGCCGCCCGGCCAGGGCCTCGTCTCGGAGCTGGTCGGCCGCTTCCGGCTCGGCCTCTACGGCGCGCCGGGCTACCTCGCCCGGGCCGGCATCCCGAAGAGCCTCGGCGATCTGCGGGAGCACGCCTTCGTCTCCTATATCGACGACCTGATCCAGGTGGATTGCGTGCGCTGGCTCGACGACGTGGTGCGCGACCGCCGCGTCGTGTTCCACTCGACGAGCATGATCGCGCAGAAGCAGGCCGCGGCCGGCGGGCTCGGCCTCGTCCTCTTGCCGAGCTTCGCCGTGAGCGGGCGCGACGACCTCGTGCCGGTGCTGCACGAGGCCGCCTCGACCAGCCGCGACCTCTGGCTCAACGTCCACACCGACCTGCAATTCGCCCCCCGCATCCGCGCGGTGGCGGGCTTCCTGAAGGCGCTGTTCCGCTCGGACCCGTCGCTCCAGATCGGCCTGCGCCCGCCGCCGACGCCCTGCCGGCGGAGCCTCGCCGTCGAGGGGCTGCACTGAACGCCGGAGCGGATCGACCGGTCTTCGCCAATCCCCTCCTCGACCTCATCCTGAGGTGCCGCAGCGAAGCGGAGGCCTCGAAGGAGCCCTCCAGAGATCGCTGAGCCTTCTGGAGGCCTCCTTCGAGGGCCGCTCACGCGGCCGCCTCAGGATGCGGTGGATGGGTGGGATGGAGGCGGAGATGCATCGCGCGAACGGGCACTGAAAGCGGAGCGTCAGCCCGGCGTCACACCGAGCCGAGCCGCGACCCTGCGGGCGGTCGCCTCGCGGCGCGCGGTGATCTCGGCGGCGCCCGCGCGGGCCCGGGCGCTCACCGCCTCCGGGGCGCGGGCGGGGGTGCCGGCATCGAAGGGCGGCTCGGGGGCGTATTCCATGTAGAGCTGGATGACCTGGGCCGCCTCGTCCCCGCGCAGTTGCGCCGCGGCGGTCAGCGCCCCGTCGATCCCGGCCGTGACACCGGCCGCGAAGACCATGTCGCCGTCGACCACCACCCGGGCATCGACCGCGGTCGCGCCGAAGAGCGGCAGCAGGTGGTGCGCGCTCCAATGCGTCGTCGCCCGCCGGCCCTTGAGCAGGCCCGCCGCGCCGCAGACGAGGGCGCCCGTGCAGACGGAGAGCACGCAGAGCGCGCCCGCGGCCTGATCCCGGATCCAGCCGAGCACGGCCTCGTCCTCCATCAGCGCCTCCTGGCCGTAGCCGCCGGGCACATGCAGCAGGTCGAGTTGCGGCGCCTCCGTGAGCGTCGCGTCCGCGCTGAGGCGGAGGCCGCGCACGTCGCGCACCGGCTCCCGGTCCTTCGCGTAGATCCGGTAGGTCGCGTTCGGGATCCGGGCCAGGACCTCGAAGGGGCCGGTGAGGTCGATCTGGTCGAGCCCCTCGAAGAGCAGCGAGCCGATCTGGAGATGGCGGTCGGGGTCGATCATGCGGGCATGCTCCTCTGGGATGGTTCGTGGTGAGACAGGCGCCGCTCGGCGCGGAAACGATCGCGGTAATCGCCCGGCGGCACGCCGACATGGCGCAGGAAGGCGCGCCGCATGGTCTCGTCGGCCTGGAAGCCGCAGAGCGTCGCGACCGCGGTGAGACCGGCCCCGTCGGATTCGAGCATCCGGCGCGCCGCCTCGACGCGCAGGCGCTCCAGCATGCGGGCCGGCGTCGTCCCGGCCTCGGCCCGGAAGGCGCGGGCGAACTGGCGCGGGCTCAGGCCCACGCGCGCGGCGAGCGTCTCCACCCGCAGCGGCCGGTGCAGGTTCTCGCTCATCCAAGCCGGGAGATCGGCGAGCCGCGCCGAGAGGCCGTTCTGGGCGGAGAGATGCGGGCTGAACTGCTTCTGGCTGCCGGGCCGGCGCAGGAACATCACCAATTCGCGCGCCACGGCCAGCGCCAGCGCGTGGCCGTGGTCGGCCTCGACGAGGGCCAGCGCGAGATCCATCCCGGCGGTGATGCCGGCCGAGGTCCAGACCCGTCCGTCCTGGACGTAGATCGGCTCGGGATCGACCGCGAGGCCGGGATGGCGCCGGGCCAGCTCGTCGCACCAGCGCCAATGCGTGGTGACGCGCCGGCCGTTCAGGCAGCCCGCGGCGGCGAGGATGAAGGCGCCGGTGCAGACGCCGACGACGCGCCGCGCCCGGGCTGCGAGATGCCGCGTCAGGTCGCGGATCGCGGCCTCGTCGCCGCGGCGGCGCGCACCCTCCCCGCCCGCCACGATCAGCGTGTCGAGCGCGCTCCAGCCGAGAAGCTCTTCGGCCGAGAGGGTGGAGCCGAGCGGGAGCCCTGCCGAGGTCGCGGGCGTGCCGGGCTCCGGCACCACGTGGCAGGCGATGTCGTAGAGGCGCGCCTCCGAGCCCGCGGGGCGGCCGAGGCGGCTCGCCTGCGCCAGGATCTCGGCCGGCCCGGCGATGTCGAGGAGCTGGGCCGGCGCGGCGGCGAGGATGAGGACACGGCGCGGCGTGTGGACGGTCGTGGACATGCCTGGATCGTCGCACCGGGCCTGCGGCGTCACAATGTCGTTGTTCCCTCGGATCCTGCCATCGCGGCACGCGGCTCGGGGGCGCCGGTCAGGCGCAGGACCGCCCGATGAAATCGGCGAGAATCCTCAAGGCCCCTGCGGGATCCTCCTCGTGGGGCACGTGGCCGATTCCCGGCAGATGATGGATCTCAGCCTGGGGACAGGAGGCGCGCACGGCCTCGATCTGATCGGCGCTGCCGTAGCGATCCCGCGTTCCCTGGATGACCGCGAGCGGCACGGTCAGGCCCCGCAGGTCGGCGCGGACATCCCATCCCCGGCGGGCGGGATCGAGCCAGGTGTCGCTCCAGCCCCGGAAGGCGCCCTCGACATCGTCGTGCCGCGCCGCGAGCCGCTCCCTCAGGTCGTCCTCCTCGAAGGCGCGGCGCGCGCGGGCGACTCCGGCGAGGGTCACATCCTCCACGAAGACGTGGGGCGCGATCAGGATTGCGGCGCGGATGCGCGGATCGCCCGCGGCGGCGGCGAGCGCGGAGATCGTCGCCCCGTCCGAATGGCCGACCAGGATGCAGTCGCGGATGCCGGCCGCGTCGAGCAGCCGCGGAAGCACCGCCCGCGCCTCGCGCTCGAGGTAGTCGGCCGGACGCGGCAGCGCGACCGGGCTCGACCGGCCGTAGCCCGCCCGGGAATAGGCGAGGACGGGCCGGCCCGTCGCCGCGGCCAGCACGTCGGCGAAGGGCCACCAGCCGTCGGCGCTGCCGAGGCCCTCGTGCAGGAGCAGGATCGTCGCGCCCTCCCCCGCGGCGGGGCCGGCGCGGCGGTATTCGAGCCGCTGCCCGCCGAGATCGAGGACGCCCGAATCCGCGTCCCGCGGGGCCTCAGCGGGCCCGGAGGCCATCGGCGATCTTCTCGGCGATCATCATCGTCGCAACGTTGGTGTCGGCGCTCGGGCATGACCGAGGCCTCCGCGACCGTCAATCCGTCGATGGTCTCGGAGCGCCCCGCCAGGCGAAGCTCAGCCGGACACGGCGTCGCGCCAATCGGCCTCGGGCACGATCACGGCGGCGAGGTCCACCTCGGCCTCGCCCGGCACGCGGATGCGCGTGAACTTCATCGGCGGCGCATCGAGGGGGGCAGTGGCGTCGAGGCCCATCTTCGCGCCGACCCCGTCCTGGGTGGAGGGATCGAGCTTCGAGCCTTGGCTGCCCGCGATCACAACGAGGTCGCGGTCGGCCTGGAAGCGGGTCGAGACCGCCCACTCGACCTCCTGCGGGTCGTGGATGTCCACGTCCGTGTCGACCACGACCGCGTGCTTGATGTCGTAATGGGCGGCGAAGGCGCCGAGGAGCACGTTCTTGGCCTCGCCCTCCTGCGACTTCCGCAACTTGACGTAGAGGTGGTAGCGGCCGACGCCGCCGAGCGACAGGTGGACGTCCTCGACGCCGGGGAAGCTGCGCTGGAGCGAGGCGAGGATCGTGGCCTCGCGCGGGATCGCGCCGAGGAGGAGGTGCTCCAGCCCACCGCCGACGATCATGTGGAAGATCGGGCTCTCGCGGTGGGTGATCGCGTCCACCGTCATGACGTGGCGCTTGGCCCGCTCGCCGTAATATTGCGGGAACTCGCCGAAGGGGCCTTCCAACTCGCGCACCTCCGGCAGGATGCGGCCCTCGATCACGATCTCGGCCTCGGCCGGCACGCGCACGTTGTTGGTGAGGCACTTCACCACGTCGAGGGGGGCGCCGGTGAGCGCGCCCGCGATCTCCAACTCGTCGTGGCCGAGCGGCACGATCGCCTGCGAGGCGAGCAGGCAGGCCGGATCGACGCCGACGACGAGCGCGACCTCCAGGCCCCGGCCGGCGGCCTCCGCCTTGCGGTAGAAGTTGTCGGTGTGGCGCGGCAGGACGAGCACGCCGATGCGGTCCGGCCCGCTGACCTGGCAGCGCAGGATGGCGACGTTCTGCGCGCCCGTCTCGGGATCGCGCGAGATCATCAGCCCGGCCGAGATGTAGGGTCCGCTGTCGTGCTCGTTCAGCGTCGGCACGGGCAGGATGCGCAGGATGTCGATGTCGGAGCGGTGCACGACCTGCTGGGCGGGCCCGGTCTCGCGCTCGCGCCAGGGCAGCGGCTCGGCGCAGGCGCGCTGGAAATGCGCGATCAGGCGGTCCTCGCGCGTGCCGAGCGCCTCGGCCATCCAGGCCCGGCTGGAGACGAGGCCCGAGACGATGGTGCCGGGCCGGCCGCCGGGCCGCGGGAACAGGGTGGCGCTGCGCCCGTCCAGGCGGTTGGCTACCGCCGCCGCCTCGTGGCGCAGGCCGATGCGGGGGCGCGCGACGCTGAGGCGCCCGCTCGCGGCGAGGCGGTCGAGCCAGTCGCGCAGGGACCGAACCGGGGCCGGGTCGCTCATGATGTCCTCCCGTTCGCCGCTCATGGGCGGCATCGTTCCCTTTTGGTTAGGCCGTTCGGCGGGCGCGCCAAAATAAAGATTGCTGATACCCCCGATCAGACAGTCTGAATTGCTCCGCTGGCGACGGCGTGGTCCAGTCGGATACGGTCCGGCCGCAGAGCCTGACCCGGGAGGTACAAGCGGTGGATCTGCGCCAGATCTCCTATTTCGTCGCGTTGTTCGAGGAGGGCAGCGTCACCCGCGCGGCGCAGCGGATGAACGTGGTGCAGCCAGCCCTCAGCATGCAGATCGCCAAGCTGGAGCGGGAGCTCGACCAGCGCCTGTTCGACCGGCAGCCGAAGGCGATGGTGCCGACAGCCGCCGGCCGCACCCTGCACCAACTCGTGCAGCCGATCCTGCGCGATGTCGCCGAGGCGCGCGCCGCCATGGCACGGCTCTCCGAGAGCGTGTCCGGCCGCGTCACCGTCGGCATCCTGTCCTCGCTCGCCATGAGCGTCGTCCCGAGCGTGCTCGCCCGCTTCTCGGCCGCCTATCCGCAGGTCGAGCTATCGCTGGCCGACGGCTACAGCAGTACCTTCGTCGAGGGCGTCGGCAACGGCAGCCTCGACCTCGCCGTGATCAACAAGCCGCCGCGCCGCCTCGGCCTGCTGGTGGACCCGCTGCTCGACGAGGAGATGGTGGTGGTGGGCGGCCGCGACACGCCGCTGCCGATCCCGGTCCCGGTCCGCATGCGCGACCTGACGGAGCTCGACCTGATCCTGCCCTCGCAGCGGCACGGGCTGCGGCTCGAACTCGACCGGCGGGTCGGCTCGGAGGACATCGCACTCTCCCCGAAGCTCGAACTCGACCTGCCGCCGGCCATCGCCGACTTCGTGGAGCGCTCGCGCTGCTTCACCGTCCTGCCGAGCGTCGCGGTCAGCCGCCAGCTCGCCGAGGGCAGCCTGAAGGCCTACCGCATCGTGGCGCCGCGCATCACGCGCCAGCTCGTGATCATCCACCATCCGAAGCGCCCGCTCACCTCCGCGGCCCTGCGCTTCATCGAGATGCTGTCGGAGGAGCTCTCCGCCGCGGCGAGCGCCCTGCAGGCGCATATCGTGACGGGCCCCGAGCGCTGACGGCCATGCAGTTCCGCTGATCGCGCCCATCAACCATCCTTATTCGACAGTCCCGCCCGCAGGCTCCTACGATCTCTGGAAACCGCCCGCCCGACGCCCGGGGCGCGGGGGATCCACGATCGAGGGCGGGGAAACGGCCATGGACGGCAACGCGCATCATTGGATCGATGGCGAGCGCTGCGGTGCGCCGCGGGCGGAGAGCCTCGACCCGGCGGACGGCAGCCTCGTCGGCAGGATCGCCGATGGCGGCCTCCGCGAGGCCGAGGCCGCGGTCTCCGCCGCCCGGCAGGCCTTCGACCGCGGCCTCTGGGCTTCCTCCCCGCGCCTGCGGCAGCAGGTGCTCCTGCACTGGGCCGCCGCCCTCGAGGCCGACCGCGAGCGGCTCGCCGCGCTCCTGACCCGCGACAACGGCAAGGCGATCGCCCAATCGCGCGGCGAGGTCGCCGGGGCGATCTCCGAGGTGCTCTACTATGCGGGCCTCGCCCGCCACATCCCCGGCCACGTGCTGGAGCCGGAGCCGGGCGTGCTCTCCACGATGCTGCGCGAGCCCGCGGGCGTCGCCGGCATCATCGTGCCCTGGAACGCGCCGGCCGTGCTGCTGGTGCGCTCCCTCGCCCCGGCGCTGGCGGCGGGCTGCACCGCGATCGTCAAGCCGGCCGCGCAGACCGCGGTGTTCAACGATGCCCTGATGGCCCCGCTCCTCGCCGCGCCCGGCCTGCCCGCGGGCGTCGTCAACGTCATCGTCGAGACCGGACATGCCGGGGCGGAGCACCTCTCGCTCTCGCACGAGGTCGACGTCCTCAGCTTCACGGGCTCGACCGCCACCGGCAAGGCGATCATGCGCGCCGCCGCCGACAGCATGAAGAAGCTCTCCCTCGAACTCGGGGGCAAGTCGGCCTGCCTCGTCTTCCCCGATGCCGAGATCGGCGCCGTCGCAGGCAAGCTCGCCACGGCCGCGACCATCATCTCCGGCCAGCAATGCACGGCCGCGCGGCGCGTGCTGGTGCACCGCTCCCGCCTGCCCGAGATGCGCGAGGCGCTGACCGCCGCCCTGTCGGACCTGCGGGTCGGGCCAGGCCTCGACCCGGCGACGCAGGTCGGCCCCCTCATCGACCGGGCGACGCGCGACGCCGTCGCGGCCCGGGTCGAGGCGGCCTGCGCCAGCGCCGACGCCGTGCTGCTGCGGCCGCGCGTACCTGAGGGGCCCGGCGCCTTCCTGACGCCGGCCCTCGTCGAGCATGCCGACCCGCGCGCCGATTTCGTGCAGGAGGAGATCTTCGGCCCCTTCGTCGTCCTCGAAGGCTTCGAGAGCGAGGCCGAAGCGGTCGCCCGGGCCAATGACAGCGTCTTCGGCCTCTCGGCGAGCGTCTGGACCCGGGACGGGGGCCGGGCGCTGCGTGTCGCCCGGGCTCTGCGGAACGGCACTGTCTGGATCAACGACCACAACAAGCTCTTCGCCGAGGCCGAGACCGGCGGCTACCGGCAGAGCGGGCTCGGGCGCCTGCACGGCTACGACGCCTTCATGGACTTCACCGAGCTGAAGCATGTCTACCAGGCGCCGGGCCTGGTCGAGGATCAGGTCGAGGGCGTCGGCCCAAGAGTGACCCCATGAGCCGCAACCTCCCCCTCGTCGTCGGCATCTCCGGCGCCTCCGGCGTGATCTACGGGATCCGCCTGCTGGAGATCCTGCGCGACCTCGACATCCCGGCCCATCTCGTGATGTCGCGCTCCGCCGAGGTGACGCTCGCCCACGAGACCGACCTCAAGGTCGCGGACGTGCGCGCGCTGGCGGCGAAGACCTACGCGCAGGCCGATATCGGCGCGGCGATCTCCTCCGGCTCGTTCCGCACCCGCGGCATGATCGTGGCGCCCTGCTCCGTGCGCAGCATGTCCGAGATCGCCGCGGGCACCACCACCGGCCTGCTGACGCGGGCCGCCGACGTTGTGCTGAAGGAGCGGCGGCGCCTCGTCCTGATGGTGCGCGAGACCCCGCTCCATACCGGGCACCTGCGCACCATGACGGCGCTCTCGGAGATGGGCGCGATCATCGCGCCGCCGGTCCCCGCCTTCTACGCCCGGCCGGAGAGCCTCGGCGAAATGGTCGACCACACGCTCGGCCGCATCCTCGACCTGTTCGAGATCGAGGCTGGCTGCGTGCGGCGCTGGCGCGGCGACGCGGAGTGAGCTCGCAGAGCGAAGCCTATCACCGGCGATGATCGGATCGATAAGACAAGATTATTTGCCAGAATTATTGTTCCGGCGTTGAATTGGAAGCCAAAATATCGGCCCCTCGCAGAAGCGAGCGAGGCCGAATACCGGGCTTTGCTCCCATTCGATGGGACTGGCCGGGAAACGAGACCAGGGAGGTCGGAATGAAGGTCGAGCTTCAGCCAGGGGAGCGCGCCGGCGAGGTGCGAAGCGCGGCGGACGTCCTGCTCCGCCAACTCACGGCCTGCGGCATCGACTATTTCTTCGCCAATGGCGGCACGGATTTCCCGCCGATCGCGGAGGCCTTCGCCCGGGCGGAGACCACCGGCGAGGCCGTGCCGCGGCCGATGGTGATCCCGCACGAGAACCTCGCCGTCGCCATGGCACACGGCGTCTACATGGTCTCCGGCCGCCCGCAGGCAGTGATGGTGCACGTCAATGTCGGCACGGCGAACGCCGTGAACGCCGTCCTCGACGCCAGCCGGGACGAGACCCCGGTCCTGCTCTTCGCCGGCCGCTCGCCCTATTCGGAAGCCGGCCGCCACGGGGCCCGCACCCGCTACATCCACTGGGCGCAGGAGATGTTCGACCAGGCGGGCATGCTGCGCGAGGCGGTGAAGTGGGACTACGAGCTCCACCTGCCCGAGCAGGCGGGCGAGATCGTCACCCGGGCCCATCAGGTGGCGATGTCGGCGCCGCGCGGCCCCGTCTACGTCACCCTGCCCCGCGACACGCTGGCCGGCGCCGCCGCCCTGCCGGGCGCACCCGCGGCCCCGGTCCTCGCCCCCGTCCCGGCGCCCTTCCCGGATCCGGCCGCCGTCGCACGGCTGGCGGGCTGGCTGGCGGAGGCCGAGCGGCCCGTGATCGTCACGGCGAGCGCCGGCCGCAGCGAGGCCGGGTTCCGGGCGCTCGCGGGCTTCGCCGAGCGCCACGCGGTGCCGGTGGTCTCTTTCCACCAGCGCTTCCTCAACATCGCCACCGACCATCCCTGCTTCGCGGGGTTCGAGCCCGGCCCCTGGATCCAGGACGCCGACCTCGTCATCGCCCTCGACTGCGACGTGCCCTGGATCCCCTCCATCCAGAACCCGCCGGAGGGCGCGCGCATCGCCCATCTCGGGATCGACCCGGCCTATACCCGCTACCCGATGCGCGGCTTCCGGGCGGATCTCTGCCTGCCCGGCGAGGCGGCGATCCTTCTGGACGCTCTGGAGCGCGCCCTCGGGAGCCCGCTCGATACCGGCCGCCTCGCCGGGCGGCGCGAGGCGATCGCGCGGCGCAGGGCCCCGGTCACCACGCCCTCGGCGCGCGGCACGATCACCCCGGACTGGATCAGCGCCTGCGTCGCCGAGGCGGTCGGGCCGGAGGCGATCATTGTCAACGAGTACCCGCTGCGCCTCGACCATTGCCCGCGGACGCGAGCCGGCACCTATTTCGGGCTGAGCCCGGCCGGCGGCCTCGGCTGGGGTCTCGGCGCCGCGCTCGGCGCCAAGCTCGCGGCGCCGGACAAGCTCGTCGTCGCGACGCTGGGCGACGGCGCCTACATCTTCGCAAATCCCACCGCGAGCCACTGGGCGGCGGCCGCGCACGACCTGCCCGTCCTCACGGTGGTCTTCAACAACGCCCTCTACGGCGCGGTGCGCAACTCGACACTCGCCATGTACCGCGAGGGCTACGCCGCCAAGAATCGCGGACGCATGCTGGCGGATCTCGGGCCCTCGCCCGATTTCGAGCGGGTGGTGGAGGCGAGCGGCGGCCTCGGCCTGCGCGTTGAGAACGCCGAGGCGCTGCCGGGCGCCCTCGCCGAAGCCGTCGCGGCGGTGCGCGCCGGCCGGCAGGCCCTCGTCAACGTCGTCTGCGAGTACTGACGTGGCGGCGACCACCCCGAGCGTCGCCGAGGCCGTCGCGGGACGCGGCACGGCGCCCGCCCGCGCCGCCGGCTGGGGCAGCGGCGGCCTCGACGGGCGCGCGGCCCTCTTGCGCCGCCGCTACCCGACGGTCGCCGACCTGATGGCGCGGGCGCGCCGCCGCACGCCGCGCTTCGCCTACGATTTCGTGGCCGGCGGGGTCGGCGACGACCTCTGCCTCGCCCGCAACCGCGCCGCCCTCGACGCCATCGCCATCAGCCCGCGCCTCGGGCTCGACATGTCCCGGGTCGACACCGCGGTTCAGCTGTTCGGGCGGGATTACCGCGCGCCCTTCGGCGTCGCGCCGATGGGCCTCGCCGGGCTGCTCTGGCCCGGCGTCGACGAGGCGCTGGCCCGCGCGGCGCAGCGCGCCCGCATCCCTTACGTGCTGTCGACGGTGGCCAACACCACGATCGAGCGCGTCGGCGCGCTCGCCCCGGACGTGTTCTGGTACCAGCTCTACGGCGTCCCTGGGAACGACCACGCCGTCTCCTTCGACCTCGTCGCCCGCGCCGAGCGGGCGGGTGCCCACGCCCTCGTCGTCACCCTGGACGTGCCGGTGCGCTCGAAGCGCACCCGCGACGTGCGCAACGGCCTCGTCGTGCCCTTCCGCCCGACGCTGCGCACCGCCCTCGACGTCGCCCGCGCGCCGCAATGGGGGCTGGCGATGCTACGCCACGGCCAGCCCCGCTTCGAGAACTTCCTGGCCTATGCCGGGGCCGGGGCGAGCACCGCGGACCTCGCGAGCTACGTCTTCCAGAAGATGACCGGCCCGATGACCTGGGAGACGGTGGCGCGCCTGCGCGAGGCGTGGCCGCGCGCCTTCCTGGTCAAGGGCCTGCTGCATCCGGACGACGCCGAGAAGGCCGTGTCGCTCGGCGTCGACGGCATCGTCGTCTCCAACCATGGCGGCCGTCAGTTCGACGCCGCCCCCGCCTCGATCGACGCGCTGGCCGAGATCGCGGCGCGCGTCGGCGGCCGCACCAGCCTGGTCGTCGACGGCGGCATGATGAACGGCCTCGACCTGCTGCGGGCGCTCGGCCGCGGCGCCGACGCCGCCTTCGCGGGCCGCGCCTTCCTGTTCGGCTACGGCGCGCTCGGCGAGGAGGGCGGCGAGCATGTCGCACGCCTCTTCGAGGAGGAGCTGCGCCTCGCCCTCGCCCAGAGCGGGTCCGCCTCGGTGGCCGAGGCGCGCGGAGCGAGTCCCACGACCTGAACGACGCGCGGTCAACGGCACCCGACACGAACGAGGTCGCCGAGCCGCCCCATCCGGAGGAACCACGATGACCACCGTACAGAACCGGCAACCGGCGGGCTGGCCCCGACCGGAACGCCCCCTGCTGTCCGTCGGCCGCTGAGGAGGGTAGCCATGCAGGCGAGTTGGACCGTCCTGTCCCTGACGGGACTCTACATGGCCGTGCTCGGCGTGATCAGCTTCGCGGCGAAACGCTACGCCGACAGCGCGAAGAGCTTCACCTCCGGGGGCACGACCTTCCCGGCCATCCTCATCGGCTTCCTGCTGATGTCCGAGTTCATCGGCACCACGGCGAGCGTCGGCACCGCCCAGGCGGCCTACAGCCACGGCATCTCCGGCGCGTGGAGCCTCGCGGTCCTCGGCATCGGCTTCGTGCTCTACTCACTGCTGCTGGCGCGCCGCTTCAAGGCGCTGGGCGAGAACACCATCTCCGGCGCCCTCTCCCGAATCTACGGGACGAAGGTCAAGGTCGCGACGTCGGTGATCATGATCTTCGCGATCCAGATCGTGGCGATCTCGGTCTACACCAGCGGCGGCGCCGTCCTGTCGAGCGTCCTCGGCATCGACCGCACCGTCGCCATCGTCCTCACCGGCGTCGTCGCGGTGCTCTACGTGACGGTCGGCGGAATGCGCTCGGTGATCTACACCAACGTGCTGCACGCGCTGGTGAAGTATCTCGGCATCGTCATCGCCTTCGTCTTCGCCCTGAACCAGGTCGGCGGCATGGGGGAGTTGCAGGCGCGCCTGCCGGAGAAGATGTTCGAGGCGACCACCGTCGGCTGGCCGCAGATCATCGCCTGGTTCATCGCGGCGACGGGTGCGATCTTCTCGACCCAGTACGTGATCCAGGCGATTAGCACGGTGAGCGACGGCGACAAGGCGCAGCGGGCGAGCCTCTACTCGGCCGTGCTGCTGATCGGCTTCAGCCTGTTCGCCGCCGGTATCGGCCTGTGCGCCGCCGTGCTCTCGCCGAAGATCCCGCCGCTGCAGGCCTTCCCGAGCATCATCGCGCGGATGGACACCGTGACCGCCGCCTTCGTGGTGGCGGGGCTCGCCGGCTCGCTGTTCGGCACGATCTCGGCGGTCAGCATCGGCACCGCGACGCTCCTGTTCAAGGACTTCTACCAGCCGATCTTCAAGGATCGCGGCGACGGCCGACGCTCGCTCCTGTTCGTGCGCGTCGCGACGGTGGTCGTCGGCCTGATCCCCCTGCCCTTCGCGATCCTGGCGCCCGACGTGCTGAAGGTGACCTTCCTCGCCAAGGCCCTGCGCGCGACGCTCGCCGTGCTGGTGCTGCTCCTGTTCTACGCGCCCTGGTTCGGCACGCGGCTCGGCGCGCTCATCAGCATCCTCGGCTCGCTGGTGCTGACGATCGGCTGGTTCCTGCTCGGCGATCCCTTCGGCATCGACAACACCTACATCGCGGTGGCCATCCCGATCGTGGTGATGACCGTCACGCACCTGCTGCGCGGGTTCACCGGCGAGGACCGGCCCGGCCATCTGCCCGAGGCGGTGACCGGCGAGGAGAATGCGGCGGGCAGCGCACTTCCCCTGCACTCGACGCCATCGCGGGCGGGGTGAAGCGATGTCCGGCATGGGCACGGGAGCGGAGCTGCCGGCGCAGCTCCGCGACAGGCTCGGCGCGATCCTCGGCGCGCGGGGCGTCGTGGAGGAAGCGGGCTCGCGCTACGGCGAGTCCTGGGGCGGGGCCTTCGCGGCGCCGCCGAGCCTCGTGGTCCGGCCCGCCTCGACGGCGGAGGTGGCGGCGACCGTCGCCGCCTGCGCGGAGGCCGGCGTCGCCATGGTCCCGCAGGGCGGCAATACCGGCCTCGCGGGCGGCGCACAGCCGACGCGGCCGGGCTGCGTGATCGTCTCGCTGGAGCGGATGCGGGCCTTGCGCGCGCTCGATCCGGTCAACGACACCATTGCGGTCGAAGCCGGGATGACGCTGGCCGAGGTGCAGGCGCGGGCGGCGGAGGTCGATCGGCTCTTCCCCTTGAGCCTCGCCTCGGAGGGCTCCTGCCAGATCGGCGGCAACCTCTCGACCAATGCGGGCGGCACGCAGTGCCTGCGCTACGGCAATGCCCGCGCCATGGCCCTCGGCCTGGAGGTCGTGCTGCCGGACGGGCAGGTCTGGGATGGCCTGCGCGGCCTGCGCAAGGACGCCGCAGGCTACGACCTCAAGCAGGTCTTCATCGGCGCGGAGGGGACGCTCGGCATCATCACCGCGGCGGTGCTGCGCCTGCTGCCGCGCCCCCGCGACACGGCGACCGCCTTCGCGGCCGTGCCGGATCCGGACTCGGCGCTCCGCCTGCTCGACCGGGCGCGCCACCATCTCGGCGAGAGCCTGACAGGCTTCGAGCTGATGCGGCGCGAATGCCTCGACTGGGTGCTGGTCGCCCTGCCCGGCACCGCCTCGCCCTTCGCCGAGCGCCATCCCTGGTACGTCCTGATCGAGGCGACCGGCCAGGGCGCGCCGGGCACCCTCGCGGCCCCGATGGAGGATCTCCTGGCGGCGGCGCACGAAGAGGAGATCGTCTCGGATGCGACGCTGGCCGCCTCGGGGGCGCAGCGTCAGCGCCTCTGGGCCTTGCGCGAGGGTCAGGCCGAGGCGCAGAAGGCGGCGGGGTTCGGGATCAAGCACGACGTCTCGGTACCGGTCTCGGCCGTGCCGGCCTTCCTGGCCCGCGCCGACGCGGCCCTGGCGGCGGCCCTGCCCGGCATCCGGCCCTTCGCCTTCGGCCATCTCGGGGATGGCAACATCCACTACAACCCGCTCGGGCCGGCGGGCGCGAGCGCCGCCGAGGTGGCGGCTCTGCGCCCCGGTGCGAACCGCATCGTGCACGACATCGTGGCGGACCTGGGCGGCTCGATCAGCGCCGAGCACGGCCTCGGCCAGCTCCGCACGGAGGAGGTCCGGCGCTACAAGTCGCCGGTCGAGCAGGCGATGATGGCGGCGCTCAAGCGGAGCTTCGACCCAAAGGGGTTGATGAATCCCGGCACGATCGTCCCGGCCTGAGCGCTCACGCCCCGGCGAACCCGTCCAGAAGCACGCGCAGAGGCTCCTGCGGAAAGGGCTGCCCGAGCAGCCCGGCATAATGGCCGAGATGGTCCTGCGCGGCCCGCCCCCGGTCGAGGGCCGGGCCCGGTTCCGGCGCGCCTGCGAACAGCGCCTCCTGCACGAGGCGCTCAGCCTCGAGTTCGACCGCCTTGATCCGCCCGCGATAGGCCTCGGATCCGAGGCGCGCGAGCGGCTCGGCCTTCAGCGCCCGCCGGACGGCGCGGAGCGGCTCGACCACGGCCCCGCGCCAGGGCGCGATGCCCGCATCCGCCGCCCGGACCGCCGTGGCGTCCAGGGATCGGTCGGTCGCCGCGCACCAGAGCAGGTAGAGCACGAGGTTGACGTCGGCCCCCGCCTCGTCCTGCAGGACGAGGCAGGCGGGCGCGATGCCCGGCCGGCGGTAGAGGTCGAGGGAGAAGTCCCAGAACGGGTTGTCGGACATCGCGCCCCCTCAGCCGCGGTCGAGGTTGCCCCGCGTCTCCGGCATCAGGAAGGCCCCGACCAGATAGACCAGCGTCACCACCGTCGAGAAGATCGCCAGAACCATCGTGATCTGCCCGGGGCCGTCGGCGGTAAGCGAGACCAGGGTCGGCAGCATGCCGCCGAGCGCGAAACCGATATTCCAGCTCAAGCCCGTACCGGTGGCGCGCAAGGCCGTGGGGAAGGTCTCGTTGAGGAAGATCAGCAGCGGGCCGTAGCTCGCATTCGCGACGAAGGCGAGGAGGAGCGCGCAGATCGCGATCGTCACCGTATCCGTGGCCTGCCCCAGCGCCAGGAACAGGACGGGGAAGGCGACGAGCCGCACGGCGCCCATCAGCAGGAAGCAGCGCCGCCGCCCGATATGCTGGCTCAATTCGCCCATGCCGCAGGAGCCGACGGCCGCGGCGATGCTCGCGCCGATCAGCAGCAGGGAGGCGGTGGCGTTCGGCAGGCCGTTCACGAGCTTCAGGACGGTCGGGAGATAGCCGGTGGTCAGGTAATAGGCCGCGCCGCCGCCGAAGGAGAGCAGCACCGCAAGGACGAAGCTGCGGGCGTGCTCGGCCGAGAACAGGGCGCGCACCGGCGAGGCCACCACCGGACTTTCGCCGCGCCGGGCCGCCTTCTCCGCCTGGAGCTGGCGGAAGATCGGCGATTCCTCGAGGTTGCGGAACAGGATGAGCCCGACCACCGAGGTGAGGAGGCCGGAGAAGAACATCACCCGCCAGCCCCAGGCGGCGAAGGCCTCGCCCGGCGCAAGCAGCGAGACGATGGAGAAGACGAGGGAGGCGAGCAGGCCGCCGATCGCCGCGCCGCCGCCGCCGACCGAGCCCGACATCAGGCCGCGCCAGCGCTCGGGCACGGATTCGGTGCCGATCGTGTGCGAGGCGGCCACTACGCCGCCGACGAAGATGCCCTGGATCAGCCGGAAGGCCAGGAAGATCGCGGTTGCGAGCCAGCCGATCTGGCCGACGGTGGGCAGGAGGCCGAAGGCCGCCGTCGAAAGGCCGACGCCCATCACCGCCACCATCAGGGCGCGCCGCCGCCCGAAACGGTCGGCATAGGTCCCGAACAGGGCCGAGCCCAGCGGCCGGATCAGCAGCGTCACCGCGAAGGAGGCGTAGGCGCCGGCGAGCGACAGCATCGGCTTGTCGGCCGGGAAGAACAGCGCGCCGACGACGGGCGCCACGTAGAGCAGGATGAACAGGTCGAACAGGTCGAGCCCCCAGCCGAACAGCGAGGCCATCGCGGCCGTCGCGGTCTGTCGGGTGGTGGGCTTCGGCAGGGCCGCCGGGGCGGCCATCGTCGTGGTGGCGTCCATGGATCCTCTCCTTCGGGCCCGGGCGGCCCCGGCCTCAGAGCCGCCCGCCGGTCTTGCAGCCGGCGTGGCGGTCGCTCGCATCGATGGAATGAGAGGGCGCTAGCTGCCCCGGAACGTCGGCTGGCGCTTCTCGTGGAAGGCCTCGACGCCCTCGCGGAAATCGTCCGACTGGCGCAGGCGGCTGTAGCAATGGCCCTCGAGCTCGATGGCGATCGCCAGCGTCGAATCCTCGGTGTCGTTGAGGAGCTTCTTGGCGGTGCGCTGGGCGATCGGCGAGAAGGCGCGCAGCTCGTCGACCAGCGCGTCGACCGCCTTCTCGAGGTCGGCATCGGCCACGCATTCGGTGGCGATGCCCCAGTCGAGCGCCTGCCGGCCCGGGATGCGCTTCGAGCGCATCACGATGTCCTTGGTGCGGGTGATGCCGACGATCTTCTGGAGCCTGGCCGAGCCGCCGGAGCCCGGGATCTGGCCGAGCTTCTGCTCGGGCAGCGCGTAGCGGCAGGTCTCGGAGACGATGCGGAAGTCGCAGGCGAGCGAGATCTCGAAGCCGACGCCGAAGGTGTAGCCGCGGTTGGCCGCGATCACCGGCTTGGCGCAGCGCGCGGGCGCGGCGATGTTCCAGGCGAGCTTCGAGACATGCTCCGGCGACGCATCGAGGAAGCCCTTGATGTAGCCGCCGGACGAGAAGTGCTCGCCCTCGGCGCGCAGGACGATCACCCGCACCCGCGAATCTTCGTCCAGCGCCTCGAATACTTTCCGGATCTCGTCGCGCTGGGGCATCGAGATCACGTTCATCGGTGGGCGGCTCAGGATCACGTCCGCACGCTCGCGAGCGGGATCGATCTCGACGCGGAATCCGTCGAGGTTGGTCAGGCGGGGGTCGTCCGTCATCGGGTCACTCTCATTCGTTCGGGGTTTGGAGGAAGTGTCTGCCGGGGGCTCAGGCGGCCGGAGGCTCGCCCGCGGGCTCGGGCTGGTACTCGCCGGCCACGAGGTGCCGGCGCAGGAGCTTGCCGACCGGCGATTTCGGGATGTCGGCGACGAAGACGTAGGCGCGGGGCAGCTTGTGGCTCGGCAGGCCGGCCGCGCGGCAATGCGCGTCGAGGGCGGCCCCGTCGGTGCCGTCCCGGCGCTTGACGAAGGCGGTCACGAGCTTGCCCCAGCGCTCGTCGGGCAGGCCGACCACGGCGACCTCCGAGACGCTCGGATGGAGGGAGAGGCAGCTCTCGATCTCCACCGGCGAGACGTTCTCGCCCCCGGTGATGATCATGTCGTCCACGCGGCCGGTGACGAAGATGTCGCCGTCCGGGTCGGCGAAGCCCGTGTCGCCGGTGAAGTACCAGCCGCCGCGGAAGGCCTTGGCGTCGGCCTCGGGTCGGCGCCAGTATTCTTCGAAGGCCTCGTCGCCGCGCGCGATCACGGCGATCTCGCCCTCCTCGCCGGGGGCGGCGACGGCCTCGGGGTCCGAGGCGCCGAGCGGCACCACGCGCACCATCGTGTTGAGCCCGGCCCGGCCGGCCGAGCCCGGCTTCGTGGCGGCGTCCTGGTTGATCGTGAAGGTGTAGACCTCCGACGAGCCGTAATGGTTGACGAAGAGGTCGGGGCGGAACGCCTCGGTGAGCTTGGCGAGCAGGCCGTCGGTCATCGGCGCGCCGGCGAAGCCGAGCTTGCGCACCGAGGCGGTGTCCGTGCCCGCGAAGTCCGGATGGTGCACGAGGTCGTGGTAGAGCGTCGGCACGAGGTAGAGGTTCGTCACCCGCTCGGCGGCGATCAGGCGCAGCGCGCCGGCCACGTCGAAGCGCGGCAGGCAGACGAAGGCGCCGCCGATCAGCGACATGGCCAGCAGCGAGCGCACCCCCATCGTGTGGTAGAGCGGCATGACGCCGAGCGTCCGCTCGCCGCGCGCGTAGAGGTTCTGCGCCACATGGGCGAGGGCGGCGGCGCGCTCGGCGCGGTGGCGGCGGGGCACCCCCTTGGGCTTGGCCGTGGTGCCCGAGGTGTAGAGCATCAGCGAGGTCGCCTCCGCACCGACGCGGGGCTTGGCGGGAGCTGCCCCCGGCTGCGCGAGATCCGCGAAGGCGATCGTGCCGGATCCGGTGGTGTGGCCGACCGCGATCCGCGGCAGCGCCCGGGCGGCGGCGCTTGCCCGCACCGCGGCGGCCGAGACCTCCTCGTAGGCGAGCGCCTTCGCATCGGAATTCCCGATCGCGAAATCGATCTCTTCGGGCTTGGCGCGCCAGTTGATCGGCGTCAGCACGATGCCGGCGAACTGGCAGGCCCAGTGCAGCGTCGCCGCCTCCAGCCGGTTCTGCAGCACCGTGACGAGGTGGTCGCCGGGCTCCAGCCCAAGCCGGTCGAGCCCTGCCACTGTCGCGGAGATCAGCGCGTACCAGTCGGCGTAGGTCAGCCGGGTCTCGCCGTCCACGATGGCGAGCGCCTGCGGATCGCGGGAGACGCTCGCGAGGAAGCTGGTGCCGAGGTCAAGCATGGGCCGTCTCCGCCGTCTTCGTCCCTTGGATCGTCTCGCCGCGCAGGATCGCCGCGGCTTCGAGCGCCGCCTCGACGATCGGGGCGTATCCGGTGCAGCGGCAGAGATGGCCGCCGATCACTTCGGTGAGTTCCGCGCGGCCCGCACCGGGCCTGAGGCGCAGATAGGCGTCGAGGGACATCAGGATCCCGGCGGTACAGAAGCCGCATTGCAGGGCATGGTGGCGCCGGAAGGCGGCCTGCAGCACGCCGAGCCGGCCGGGCTCGGGCGCCAGCCCCTCCACCGTGCGCAGGTCGCAGCCCTCGATGCCGACAGCGAGGGTCAGGCAGGCGCGGGCCGGCACGCCGTCGATGGAGATGGTGCAGGCGCCGCAGACGCCGTGCTCGCAGCCGACATGCGTCCCGGTGAGCCCGAGCCCGTGGCGCAGCGCGTCGGTCAGGAGCGTGCGCGGCTCGACCTCGAATTCGGCGGGTGCGCCGTTCAGGGTGAAGCGCACGCGATGGCGCGCGCCGGCCTCTAGCTGCGGCATCGGATGCTGTCCTGTCGCGCCTGCTCCAGCACCCGGCGGCCGAGCTGGCGCACGAGGTCGCGGCGGTAGCGGGCGGTGGCGTGGAGGTCCTCACCCGCGCCGAGTTCCCAGGCGAAGGCGTTGAGGGCGTCGTCGAGGGCGGAGCCGTCGAGGAGGGGGAAGTCTCGCGCCGTCGGCCGGTCGGCGACGCCGCCGACCGCGAGGCGCATGCGCCGGGCATCCACCACGGCCGCGCAGGCGACGATGGCGAAGTCGCCGTGGCGGCGCCCGACCTCGGCGAAGGCATAGCCCGTCCCCGCCGCGCGGGTCGGGTAGGCGATCGCCTCGATGAGCTCGTCGTCGGCGCGGTCGGTGACCATCATGCCGGTGAAGAAGTCCTCGGCGCGCACGCTGCGGCGGCGCTTGCGCGAGCGCAGCCGGACCTCGCCCTCGAGCGCCACGAGGCAGAGTGGGATCTCGGCGCTCGGATCGGCATGGGCGACCGACCCGCACAGGGTGCCCCGCGCCCGCGTCTGGACGTGTCCGACCCAGGGGAGCGCCGCGGCAAGCAGCGGCAGGTCGTCGGCGAGGCCCGGCCGGTCGAGCAGGATCGCTTGGCGCACGCCGGCCGGGATCACGAGGGCGCCGCGCGCCGGGCCCGGCTCGCGCAGGGCCTCGATCCGCATCACGTCGATGAGCATCGCGGGCTTCGTCAGCCGCATGTTCAGCATCGGCAGGAGCGACTGGCCGCCCGCGACGATCCGGGCCTCGCCGCCGTGCCGGCCGAGGGCGTCGAGCGCCTCGTCGAGGCTTGCAGCGCGGAGGTAGCCGAAGGGTGCGGGCTTCATGCGGAGATCCCCAGCCGTGCGAGGAGGCGGCGCAGCCAGCCCGGGCCGCTCGCGGGGCCGCCCGCCCGCCGCGCGAGGGCCGAGAAGAAGCCGCCGATGATCACGCGGGCGGCGCCGTCGAGGAGGCGCCCGCCCACCGCGGCGACCTTGCCGCCGACCGCGGCCTCGTAGCGGTAGACGATGCGGGTGCCGCCGGACCCGTCCGGCTCCAGGGTGATGCGGCCGGTGCCGCCGCCATTGCCGAGGGCGCCGGTCACCGTGCCGGCAAGCGTCGCTGCGCGCGGCGCGTCGAGGTCGGAGAGGCGGATATCGGCTTTGTAGCGGCCCTTCACCGGACCGACGCCGAGGGTCACGTCTGCGGCGAAATGGGTCTCCGAGATCCTGCGCACGCCGTGCGCGCCCGGGATGACCGAGGCGAGGACGTCCGGATCGAGCAGCATCGACCAGACGGTCTCAGGCGGGGCGGCGACCGCGGCCGAGCCCTCGCCGCGCAGGGTGCGGTCGCCCGGCTTGGCCGCCGGCTGGGCCTGGGCGGCGAGGCCGGCGGGCGGCGCCGGCTCGTCGCGGCCGGCGGCGAGGCCCGCGAGCTTGGCCGGGCTCAGCGGCAGGTCGATCGCGTCGAGGCCGAGCGCGTCCGCCACCGCATTGGCGAGGCAGACCGGCGTCGACATGCAATTGCCCTCGCCGACGCCCTTGGCGCCAAGCGGCGTGAAGGGCGAGGGACTCTCCACGTGCAGGACCGTGAGGTCCGGCATCTCCGTGGCGGTGGGGAGCAGGTAGTCGGCGAGCGTGCCGGAAAGGAAGGCGCCGTCCTCGCCGTAGGCCAGCTCCTCGTAGATGGCCGCGCCGAGCGCCTGCGCGAAGCCGCCGCGCACCTGCCCCTCGACCATGCCGGGATGCAGGATGCGCCCGCAATCGTGCATGGTCACGTAGCGGTCGATTCCGATCTTGCCGGTGACCGGGTCGACCTCGACCCCGCAGAAATCGAAGATGAAGCCGTGGCAGAGCGAGGAATTCACTCCATCCGCTTCGTCCGGCGGCGTGAGCTGCGGCGGCGTCCAGAAGGCGGTCTCGCGGATCGGCGTCCCGTCCAGGTCCGGCAGCAGGCCCGGCGACCAGTGGGCGGTCGCGGCGACGCGCGCGAAGGGCAGGAAGGCGTCCGGGTTCGCGCGGGCGCTGATGCGGCCCCCAGCGAAGACGAGGTCGTCCGCGCGCACGTTGAGCTGGGCCGCAGCAACAGCCGCGAGCTTGTCCCGTAACCGTGTCGCCGCCTGATGCGCCACGCCCGCCACCGCGGCGGCGAAGCGGCTGGAATAGTTGCCCGAGGCGATCGACCAGGCATCCTTGGCGGTGTCGAGGTCGGCCGTGACCCGGACCTGGTCGAGGGCGATGCCGAACACGTCCGCCACCACCTGCGCCAGCACGGTGCGGTGGCCCTGGCCCTGCGGCACGGAAGCGACCTGCACGGTCACCGAGCCGACGGGATCGAGGGTGATGGTTGCGGTGGCCTGCGCCCCGTTCTTCGGGCCGGCCTTGGCCCGCTCGGCGGCGGTGAGGACGGTGGTGATGTAGCCCATGTTCGAGACGCTGGGCTCGACCGCGGCGGTGTAGCCGATCCCGTAGAGCCGGCCCGCGGCGCGGGCCTCCGCGCGGCGGCGGACGAGGTCGGCGAGCCCGCCGTCGCGAGCGGCGACGTCGAGGGCGTGCTGGTAATTGCCGGAATCATAGAGCGCGCCGGTCGCCGTGCGGTAGGGGAAGGCGTCGGCCGGGATCAGGTTTCGGCGGATCACCTCGAACGGGTCGAGGCCGAGCGTCACGGCGATGCGCTGCATCAGCCGCTCCAGGGGATAGTAGACCTGCGGGCCGCCGAAGCCGCGCACCAGCCCCGTCGGGGTCTTGTTGGTCAGCACGACGCGGTTGCGCATCCGCACGTTCCGGATCGCGTAGGCGCCGGTCATGTTGCCGTGCATCCGGTAGAGCGTGGCGGGCTCGGGCGCGCGGAGATACGCCCCGCAATCCTCGATCTGATCCCAGTCGAGGGCTTCGACCCGGCCGTCGTCGTCGAAGGCGGCGGTCAGCGTGGTGACGCGGTTGGTGGCCGAGACCGAGGCCGCGAGGTGCTCCAGTCGGTCCTCGACCCACTTCACCGGGCGCCCGACCATGCGGGACGCAGCCGCGATCAGGACGGCGTAGGGCGCGACGCCCTGCTTCACGCCGAAGCTGCCGCCGGAATCGGGGGGCGTGCGGAGCCGCAGGCGGTTGCCTGGCACCTTCAGGGCCCGCGCGACCACGGCGTGGATGCTGAACGGCCCCTGGAAGTTGGCGAGCACGTCGTAGCTGTCGTCGGTAGGGTCGTACTCGGCGACGACGCCGTAGGTCTCCATCGGCGAGCCGGTGTTGCGCGGGTAGCGGACCGTCACCGACAGGGTGTGCCGCGCGCCCGCGAAGGCCGCCTCGGGATCGCCGTAGCGGAAGCTTCGGTCGCTGACCTGGTTCGCGCCGACGCCGTCGTGGAGCACGGGCGCATCGCTCGCGAGGGCGGCCAGCGGATCGACCACGGCGGGGCGCTGGCGGTAATCGACCTCGATCAGGTCGCAGCCATCCTCGGCGATGTAGCGGTCCGTGCCGAGGACGATGGCGACCGGCTCTCCGACATAGCGCACCCGATCGACCGCGATGGCGCGCGCATCCACCGCCGCACGCACGGCCGGGACGAGGCCCGCGGTGATGTCGAGGAGGTCGCGCCCGGTGAGGACGGCCGCAACGCCCGGCAGCGCCAGGGCCGCGGCGGCATCGATGCCGAGGATGTCCGCATGGGCGTGGGGCGAGCGCAGGATCGCCGCGTGCAGCGTTCCGGGCTTGGTGCCGAGATCGTCGATGTAGCGCCCGCGTCCGGACAGCAGGGCCGCGTCCTCGACGCGCTCCACCGACTGCCCGACGAACGGGATGTGCTCGATGCCCAACGTTCGCTTCCTCGGCCGGGACTCTTGGCTGGCCCGATCCGGGGAGGATGCATTGCACCGCCCTCCGCGGAGGAGCCCGCGGAGTCTCGCGACTTACCGAAACGTCTCAAAAATCGCGGCGCCGGACGGTCCCCTCAGGGGAGCGGCACCTGCCCGCGCCGGGCGATGCTGCGGAAGACGCTCGGCGACACGCCGACATGGTCACGGAAGAAGCGCGAGAAATGCGCGGGCGTGGAGAAGCCGAGGCCGAGGCCGAGATCGGCGAGGCCCTGGTCGGTCCGCACGATGACCTCGACCGCCCGCTCCACCCGGATGGCGTTCTTGAAGACGTTGGGCGAGGCGCCGGTGGTCTGCTCGAACAGGCGGTAGAAATGGGCCCGCGACAGCCCGACCTCGCGCGCCAGGGCATCGACCCCGGTGCCGTCGGTCGGCTCGGCCCGGATCCGGGCGATCGCCCGCTGAACGCGCCAATCCCGGCTCCGGCTCGCCGCGCGCAGGGACGAGCCGGCCTCGCGCCAGGCCGTGAAGCGCTCGATCAGGGCGATCATCAGGCCGGGCAGCAGGGTCTCGCGGATGTGGCGCGAATCCGGCGCGTAGACCATCTCCGCCGCGAGGTCGCGGGCGAAGCGGCGGATCTGCGCCGTGATCAGGCCCACCGGCTGCTCGAAGAAGCCCGGCGCCGCGCTCGCCGACCAATTGTGCCGGAACGAGCCGAGCCAGGCCGGCTCGATGTAGAGCGCCAGGATCATCGCCTTGTCGCGCGCCGGATCGTGCAGATAGGCGTGCGTCTCCCAGGCATTGACCAGGACGGCCTGCTCGTCCGTGAGGCAGACGACGCGCTCGCCGACCAGGAACTGGGTGTCGTCGCCCTCGACCTTCAGCAGAACATGGCAATGATGATGCGCGTGCCGGACAAGACCACGGTCCATATCGAGCAGGGCAACCCTGCCGAAATCGCCATGGGCAATCTCGAGAGCTTCGGACATCCTTTCAGATTACCATAGCGGCCATGGAGCGCCAATCAGGCGCGCAGTGGATCGTGCCCGTGTTCGACCGCAGAATCGGGTGACGCCTCGCTCCGGGATGCCTGGGCTGGGAGCGGCCGATCGCGACGCGAACAATACGATGTCGGGCATTTCAAGTACCGGTTCCTCCGGCCCGAGCTGGCATAAGCCCACGGTCCGATTCCATGCCGGCCGGTCAGGTCACGTGCTTCAACGCCGCGCGCCTCGCCCGGATCGCCTCGCGGGCGTGATCGATCGCGGGGCCGATCAGCGAGGGCAGCCCGTCTCCGTGGGCCTGGTGCACCAGCGCCGTGCCGACGAGCCGGTGCAGCTCCCGGGACAGGGCGTCGAGCTCGGCTGCGTCCGCCGCATCGGCCCGGTCCGCGATCGCGACGAGGCCGGCGATCAGGCCACGGTCCCGGGCGGCGTGGCGCCGGCGCCAGGAGCTGACGGCGAGCGCCAGCCCCGAGCCGGCGAGGCTGAGCACGATGCCGCCGAGATAGAGGTAGTTCTGCGAGGTGTCGAAGAAGCTCTGGTCGCCGTTGTTGATGTAGGCCGCGACGCCCGGATGGACCGGGATGAGCGGCATCTTGTCGTCGAGGTCGGGCGCCTCGATCTGGCCGGCGAACGGCGTCGCCTCGGTCAGCATGCCCCGCGCCGTGAAGACCGAGCGGGCGACGGCCGCCGCCACGATGTCGAGCATGCCGCGCGCGGCGACCAGCCGGTAGGTCAGGGCGAGGCTGTTCACCGCCTCGGCCGGGACCGGCGGGCGGCCCCGGAAGGCCCCAACCGGCACCTCGATGGGTTCGAGACCCGGATAGCGCCGGTGGATCGCCTCGCCCTCGTCGAGGGCAAGAATCTTCGGGCTGCCGCCGCTCGCGCGCGCCACCGCCGCGACGGCATCGACAGCGCCGCCCGCACCGACCGGGCCGATCGCGAAGATCGCCGCCGCCCGGTGCTCCTGGAGGGCGGTCCGCAGTTCGGTGGGATCGAGGAAGAGGCGCTCCACCTTGGCGGCCGGCACGCCGACATAATCGAGCAGCGTGTCGAGGACGCGGGCATCGTCCGCCTGGAACGGGCCGGCCTGGATCGCCACGGCACGGCCCGCGAGCTGGCCGAGGGCCGTGACCGGGCTGTGCGGCGGCAGGACCACGGCGACCACGTCGCGGCGCAGGATCGCGACGGTGAGCCCGTTCACCGGCGGCGGCAGGTCGCTGCGGATCACCGCGAGGTCGACGCGCCCGTCATCCAGCGCCCGCGCGCTCGCAGCGAGGTCGCCCTCCTCGACAGGGAGGAGGCGCACGCGAGGATGCAGCCGGGCATTCGCCGTCGCGAAGGTGGCGATCAGCCGCTGGATTGCGCTGCCGGGCGGGCCCGCGGCGATGCGCAGGTCGGCATGGACGAGGCCGGCATAGAACGACGCGGCGGTCAGGCCCGCCAGGGCGAGGAGCGCCGCGGCCGCCCGCAGGATCACGGCTTGCCGGATCCCGCCCTACCAGCGACGGTAGCCGCGCCGGTAGACCACGGTGCGCGGCCGGTAATGGCCGCCGCGGACCACGACACGCCGCGGGCCATAGACGCCGCGCCGGACGGCGACGCCGCCCCGCGGGCCGACGCAGCCGGCGCGGTAGACGCCGCCGGCGCAGACGACGGCCTCCGCAGGCGTCGGCAGGGACGGGGCGAGCCCGACGACCGTGCCGAGGAGGATGAGCGCTTGCCGCAACAGGGGAACGCATCGCATGGCGGAATCTCCTTGTCTCTCACGCCCCGACGGGCCGCGCCGCCGGGTCCGATCGCGGTTTCGCAGGGTCACGGATGGGCGAGCAGCCGGAGGCAGGTCCCGGCCCTCTCCGCGGCCGGACGGGCATCGAGCTCGGTGATCCGGCCGGCCTCGACGAGGGAGCGCGTCTCCGACACGACGGTGTCGCGCAGGGTCTCCAGGCTCTTCATGTTTCGAAGGGACGCGTCGTAGATCATCTTCGAATCCGCTGGCAGGCCCGCCGCGCAATGCGTCGAAGCGCTGTTGGCCTGGGCGAGCTGCACAGCCGCCGCGGGTTGCACGGCCGTCGCCATCCCGATGGCCAGCAGGCCGAAACCGATCGATCCCATCGCTTCCTCCTCTCGTCGAAGTTCAGGCCCGCTTCAGGGCACGGGCTTGGCCCCCTCCGCCGGCACGGCCCCCCCGGCCGTGCCCGGCCTATGCCCGCGCTCCGACCAGCGCTGGAGCACCACGAAGAGCGGCGGCACGAACAGCACCGCTACGAAGGTCGAGGCGAGCATGCCGCTGCACACCGCGACGCCGATGGAGCGCCGGGCCGCCGCACCCGCCCCGGTGGCGAAGACGAGCGGCAGCACGCCGAGGATGAAGGCAAGCGAGGTCATCAGGATCGGCCGGAGGCGCAGGCGTGCCGCGGCCAGGGCGGCCTCGGCGATCGGCAGGCCCTGCGCCAGCCGCAGGTCGCGGGCGAAGGCCACGACCAGGATGGCGTTCTTGGCCGCGAGCGCGATCAGCAGAACGAGGCCGACCTGCGTGTAGATGTTGTTGTCGGCGCCCGCGAGCATCAGGGCCGCCACGGTCCCGAGCAGGGCGAGGGGCACGACGAGGATGACCGCGAGGGGGGCGGTCCAGCTCTCGTACTGGCCCGCCAGGACGAGGTAGACGAGGAGCAGCGCGAGGCCGAACACCCAGTAGGCCTGCGCGCCGAGCTGCGCCTCCTGATACGAGATGCCGGACCAGGCGAAGCGCGTGCCCGGCGGCAGGGCAGCCTGCGCCAGGCTCGTCATGGCGGCGAGCGCCTGGCCGGAGCTGGTGCCGGGCGCCGCCGCGCCGATGATCGCCGCCGAGGGCGCGAGGTCGAACAGCGGCACCAGGGCCGGCCCCACGGCCGGCACGAGCTGCGCCAGGACGCCGACCGGCACCGCCCCGCCGCTCGCATTGCGCACCGTCAGGGTCTCGATGGTCTCAGGGGTCAGGCGGAACGGCGCGTCGGCCAGCACGAAGATCGGGAAGGTATGCCCGAAGCGGGTGATCTGGCCGACATAGGTCGAGCCGACATAGGTCTGGATCGTCTGGAGCGCGTCGCCTGGATTGACCCCGAGCGTCTCGGCCTTGCGCCGGTCGAGGTCCACCCGCAGATGCGGCGCCCCCGCGCGAAACGGGGTGGTGACGCGCACGAGGCCGGGCTCGGCGGAGGCCGCCGCCACGAGCGCGTCCGCGGCCCGCTGCAGCCGGACATAGTCGAAGCTGCCATCGACGAGCTGCACCTGCATCTGGAAGCCGCCGGTGAGGCCGAGCCCCTGGATCGGCGGCGGCGGCACCACCGTGGCGCGCGCCTCGACGAGGTTCGACAGGCGCGCCTGAAGCGCAGCGTAGACCGCGCGCAGGGTCTCGTCGGCCCCGCGCTGGCTCCAGTCCTTGAGGATCACATAGGCGACGCCCGCATTGGCGAGCGAGGCGTTGTTGTCGAGGAGCGAGACGCCGCCGATCGCGACCACTTGGTCGACGCCCGGCACCGCCCGCGCCTCTGCGGTCAGGCGGTCCATGGCCCGGGCGGTGCGCTCGAGCGAGGCGCCGTCGGGCAGCTGGACCGACACCATCAGGTAGCCCTGGTCCTCCGTCGGGATGAAGGCGGTGGGCAGGCGCGTGAGGCCGTAGAGGCCGAGCGCCAGAAGGGCGAGGACCGCGAGCGCCGCGGCGTGAGCATGCGCGACGAGGCGTGCCGTCAGCCCGAGATAGGCGGATTCGAATCGGCCATAGGCGGCCTCGAAGCCGCGGCGGTAGGCGGCGCCGAAGCCGGTCGACGGGGGCGCCTGCGGGCGCAGCCAGCGCGCGCATTGGGTTGGCTTCAGCGTCGCGGCGTTGACCGCGCTCAGCAGAGCGGTGGCCGCGATCACCAGGGCGAACTGCCGGTAGAACTGTCCCACGATGCCGGGCAGCAGCGCGGCCGGCAGGAAGACGCAGAGCAGCACGAGCGTGATCGCGAGGATCGGCCGCATCAGCTCGCCCATCGCGGTGATCGCCGCCGACCTTGGATCGAGGCCCTGGTCGATGTGGTGGGAGGCCGCCTCCACCACCATGATCGCGTCGTCGACCACGATGCCGATGGCGAGCACCAGGCCGAACAGGGTCAGCAGGTTGATGCTGAAGCCCAGCAGCCACAGGGCCGCGAAGGCGCCGATCACGGTGACCGGCACGGTGGTGGCCGGCACCAGGGTGGCGCGCCAATCGTGCAGGATGACGAGGAGGACGAGGGCCGCCGCCTCGGCGAGCGTCAGGTAGACCTCGTGGATCGAGGCCTCGACGAAGCGCGTCGTGTCGAAGGGGATGGCCGAGGCGACTCCTTCGGGGAAGCTCGCCCCGAGGCGCGCCATCTCGGCCCGCACCGCGGCGGCGACCGTGAGCGCGTTGGCGCCGGGCAGCTGGAAGATCGCGATCCCGGCCGCCGGGGCGCCGTCGAGGGTCAGGAACTGGCTGTAGGTCTGGGCGCCGAGCTCGACCCGGCCGACGTCGCGGATCCGGGTGATGCCGCCCCCGGGCTCCGTCTTGACCGCGATCTCCTCGAACTCGGCCGCGTCGGCGAAGCGTCCGCGCAGGTCCAAGGTGACTTGGAAGGCCTGGGTGGTCGGGGCCGGCGGCGCGCCGACCTGCCCGGCCGCCACCGCCTGGCTTTGCTGCTGGATCGCCGCGAGCACATCGCCCGGCATCAGCCCGCGCGCCCGCATGGCGTCCGCGTCGAGCCAGACGCGCATGCCGTACTGCCCGACCCCGAACACCGAGGCGTCGGAGACGCCCGGGATGCGCGCGAGCGTGTCCTTCAGGCTGATCGCGGCGTAGTTGCTGAGGAAGAGGCCGTCGCGCGAGCGGTCGGGCGAGGTCAGCGTGACGATCTGCAGGATCGCCGTGCTCTTCTTCTTGCTCGTCACCCCCTGCGCCTGCACGGCCTGCGGCAGGATCGCGAGCGCGGCCGAGAGCCGGTTCTGCACCTGGACCTGGGCCTGGTCGAGCTCGGTGCCGACCGCGAAGGTGACGACGAGGGTGTAGCTGCCGTCGTTGGCCGCGGTCGACTGCATGTAGAGCATGTTCTCGACGCCGTTGACCTGCTGCTCGATCGGCAGGGCCACGGTCTCGACCACGGTGCGGGCGTCGGCACCGGGAAAGCGCGCCGTGACCTGCACGGTGGGCGGCGTGATCGGCGGATATTGCGTGACGGGCAGGAACAGCACCGCCACGAGGCCGAGCAGGCTGACGAGGAGCGCGCTCACATTGGCGAGGACCGGACGCTCGACGAAGGTGGCGGCGTTCACGGCCCCCTCCTCACTCGGCCCGGGCCGACACGGTCGGCGCGCCGATCGCGCCGGGCACCGCGACGATGGTCCGCCCCGGCACCGCGTGCTGGACCCCTTCCGTCACGACGCGGTCGGCCTGCTGGAGGCCGGACGCGATCGACTGGAGGCCGTCGCGCGCCGGGCCGAGGGTGACGCGCCGGAGGTTCACCACCCCGCTCGCGTCGATGACGAGGAGGCTCGGGCCGGCCTGATCGATTCCGACCGCGGCGGCGGGCACCCAGAGCGCGGGCTTCGGGGGCCCGAGCGGGATGCGCAGGCGCACGAACAGGCCTGGCGCCAGGCTCCGGCCGGGATTGTCGAGCAGCGCGCGGACCACGAGCGTGCCGGTGGTCGTGTCGAGGCCGGAATCGACGAAGTCCAGCCGGCCCCGATGCGGCAGGTCGGGCTCGTCGGAGAGGCCGGCCTGGACCGGGACGCCGTGCAGCGCCTCCCGCGACAGGCCCCGCTCCTTCATGGCCGCCTGCAGGCGGCGCAGGTCGCGCTCGTTGACGCTCACGGTCGCGTAGAGCGCATCGATCTGCGACAGGGTGCCGAGCTTGGTCGGCGCGCCCGAGCCGACGAGATTGCCCGGATCGACGAGGCGGCGGCCCATCCGGCCGGCGAAGGGGGCCTCGACGCGGGTATAGGCGAGGCTGATCTGCGCGACCTTCAGGTTCGCCTGGGCGGCCGCGACCGCGCTGCGCCCGGTATCGCGCGCGGCCAGGGTGCTGTCATAGGTCGATTGCGTGGCGACGAGCTGCTTGCGCAGCGTCTCCTGGCGCGCGAACTCGGCCTCGGCGCTCTTCAGGGTGGCCGTCTGCTGGTCGAGGTTGGCCTGGGCGAGCGCGACCTGCGCGGCGTAGGAATCGTCCTCGATCCGGAACAGGAGCTGCCCCTGCCGGACATCGGCGCCGTCCGCGAAGCCGACCTCGCGCAGGAAGCCCGGGACGCGGGCGACGAGATCGACGCTCGCCGTGGCCGAGGTCTGGCCGGTCAGCAGGATATTGTCCTGAAGCGGCGCGACCAGGGGATTGGCGGCCGCCACCCGCGGCGCGGGCGGCGCGGCAGGCGGGGGCGGATCGCAGCCCGCCAATGCAGTCGCCGTGACGGCGGCCGTGAGCCGAGCGGCAGTCCGGATCCATCGAACGGGCAGAGGCGCACGGTGACGCAAGCACACCTCCATCGAGCGATGATTCGCGTGCCGCGATGGGAAGATATTGAATTCCAGTTGTCATGATTGTCAAACAGCTTTTCTCATCGACTTCCATTTCGGCAAGATTGAAACTTGACTATTTATAGGCCGACACATAACGCCGGAATTTCAATGCATTAGGACGGTATACGACTTAAGTTTAGATCCACTCCAGAATGCACGAAAAGGCTGGCCTCCGCACGATCCGAAGAATACCCTTGCCGCAGAGCGGATTCCCCAGAGACGGCGCTTGACTTGATGCGCCGGGACGCGGCGCAGCACCGGAATGGAACTGACGAGGTCGAACGACCTCGCGCGCAAATTGGGGTAGCCACCACAGAGCGAGAGGTATCGGCATGGACCACGATACGATGCGCCGGGCGACCGCCGAGTTCTTCGGCACCTTCTGGCTGACCTTCGGCGGCTGCGGCGCCGCCATCCTGTCCGCCGCCTTCCCCGAACTCGGCATCGGCTTCCTCGGGGTCGCCTTCGCCTTCGGCCTCACCGTCCTCACGATGGCCTATGCCGTCGGCCACATCTCCGGCGGCCATTTCAACCCCGCCGTCACGCTGGGTCTCTGGTCGGCGCGCCGCTGCGCGACCCGGCACGTGCTGCCCTACATCGTCGCCCAAGTGATCGGCGCGGTGCTCGCGGCGGCGATCCTCTACGGCATCGCCTCGGGCAAGGCGGGCTGGGTCCCGAACGGCTTCGCCTCGAACGGCTACGGCGAGCTCAGCCCCGGCAAGTACAGCGTCATGTCCTGCCTGCTCGTCGAGTTCCTGACGACGTTCTTCTTCCTGTTCATCATCATCGGCACGACGTCCAAGGGCGCCGCGGTGGGCTTCGCCGGAATCCCGATCGGGTTCACCCTGGTGCTGATCCACCTCATCTCGATCCCGGTGACCAACACCTCCGTCAATCCGGCCCGGAGCACAGGCCCGGCCCTGATCGCAGGCGGCGAATACGTGGCGCAGCTCTGGCTGTTCTGGCTGGCGCCGATCGCTGGCGCGATGGTGGCAGGAGCCCTGGCCCGCTGGCTCTACGAGCCCGCCGACATCGTCGAGACCACCGTGGTGGAGAAGCGAGCCGCCGCCTGACGGCAGAAGCGAGTCCGTTCGGCCCCCTTCCTCCCATCCTCCCGCCTCCCCGAGGTTGGGACCGGATTGGCTCGGCTCACGGATATCCGCCTCCCCCTGATGGGGTCATCGGGCTCGGCGTGGTCTCGGCCCGCTTCGCGATGATCGTGTTCTCGGTGCGGTGATCCGGCTCACCGTGCTCGGCATCCCCACCGTGCCGCCGAGATCGTCACGGCCTCCGACGCCTTCGGCTTGGCCATCCAGACGCTGTTCGAGGTGCAGCTACCGCTCGCGCTGTCGACCATCATGGCGGGCGTCAACCAGACCATGATCCTCGCCCTCTCCATGGTGGTCTTCGCGGCGATGACCCGGGCCAGCGACCTCGGCCGCGCAGTTACGTCCGACGCCTCGCCCCTGCCGGGGCCATGCGAATGACAAGGCCGGCCCCCCGGTCCATAACCCGCCCGTCAAGCAGCGAGGCCCATCATGAGTGAACGCATCATCCTCCGCGCGGGCGAAGCCCTGGTGGCAGGCGGCCCGCCCAACACCGCCTCCGAGCCCGAGGTGATCATCGGCGAGCTCGACGGTCCGGTCGGCACGGCGCTCGCGACCCTGACCGGCGATCAGGTAGTCGGCCACAGCCGCGTCTTCGCGCTCCTGAACACCGATATCATGGTGCGCCCGGTGACGCTCTGCGTCTCCAAGGTCAGCGTCACCGAGAACAAGTACACCTCGATCTTGATGGGCACCGTGCAGTACGCCATCGCCAACGGCGTGCTCGACGCGGTGCGCGCGGGCTACATCCCGAAGGAGAAGGCCAACGACCTCGGCATCATCTGCTCGGTCTGGCTGAGCCCCGGCGTCATCCAGGCCGAGAGCGTCGACCACAAGGCCCTGTTCGAGATCCAGCGCAAGGGCATGACCGAAGCGATCCGCAAGGCAATGACCAACGAGCCCTCGATCGACTGGCTCCTCGAGAACCAGGACAAGATCGTGCACAAGTATTACCAGATGGGTCTCGACGGGAAGATCTGACACCGCGTCCGGCACCGAGCGGGCCTCTCCTCCCACTTTGCGAAGAAGCCGGAGTGGGGGCCGAACAACGCTCGGCGCTCCATCCTCAACCACCCTACGCCTCGAACCGGCAAGCGGGCCAGAGCTGGAGCGGGCACGCAGGAGGAGTACGAGGAGACGTCGCTCGGCGGCCTCGCGGTCAACGTCGGGGCCTGCCGAGGGACGGCACAGGGCGGCCGGCGTCGCGAGGTGCGCTGACGCGCTTTGCCTGCCGTTCGCCGTCGACTATGCGCTTGGACGAAGCGGCGCATTCGGGCCTGTTCGGCCGGGCCCGGCGTCGAAGCGCGGCGGTGACGGAGCGGCATGGAGTCTGACCCGATCCTCCTGACCTGGCGGGCCGCCCGCCGCCAGCACGTCCTCGCGCTCGCCCTGGTGCTCGGCCTCGGCATGCCCCTCTGCGCGCTGGCGCTGCTCTGCCTGCGCGATCTCGTGGCCACCCTGCCGCGCGACGAGGCCGCCGCCCTCCCCTTCCTGCGCCTCGTGGTGCCGCTGCAGGATCCGCGACCGGACCTCGTCATCGCGCCGGGCTGGATCCTGCCGCCGGCCACGCTCGAACTCGCCGCCATCCTCTGCCTCGCGGGGGCCGCCCTGGCGCTCGCCGGCCTCGGCTGGCTCGTGGCCCGCCTCTGCGTCGCGGCGCAGAACCGCGCCATGTCCACCCTGCGCGAGACGGTGATCGGCGCGATCCTCGGCTCGCCCGCTGGCGCCCGCGACGAGGCCCGCGGCCTCGCCGACCTGATGGGCCGCGCCGTGTCGAAGCTCGACGGGCCGCTCGGCGTCGGCATCGTCCTGCCGGCGCTTGCCGTCTCCGCGACCCTGCTCGCGCTGGCCTTCGCGGCCCTTGCCGCCCCGCGCCTCGTGCCGATCGCGGCGCTCGGCCTGTTCGCGGTCGGCCTCGCCGAGGCGCTGATCCTCGACCGGATGAGCAAGCGGCGCGACCTGCGCCGCAACGCGGGCGAGGCGGCCGGGCGCACCCTCGCCGACCTCGTGCGCCGCATGCCGGCCGTGCGCGCGCATGGCTCGGCCGCCCTGGAGCGAGCCCGCATCGCCGCGACGTCGAGCGCCAAGCGCAACGCCCTCGCCCGCGCCGAGGGGCGCCTCGCCTATGCCCGCGCCCCGGCCATCGCGCTCGTGGTGCTGCTCCCGGCCATCGCGGCCGGCACCGCCCTCTGGCGCGGCAGCGGGCCCGGCACGCCCCCGGCCCAGGCGGTCGATCCGGCGGCGCTCATCGCGGCCGCCGCCGCCTTCGCGCTGGCCGCTGTGCTGCTCGCCGCGGCGCTCCGCCTCCTTTCCGTCCGCAACGCCGTCGCACCGGTCTTCCAGGCCATCGCCCGCAACGCCGCCGCCCTGCGCAGCCGCACCCGAGTCGGTGCCGTGCCGGCGCCGATGCCGCGGGCCGGCGATCTCATGGCGCGCGGCGTCGGCGCCTTCGACGCCGCCACCGGCGAGCGCCTCGCGGGGGTCGATGCGCGCCTCGCCATGCCCGGCCACGTGGCGATCACCGGCGGGCGCGGCAGCGGCGCCCGGGTGCTCGCCGCCGTGCTGGCGGGACAGGTCGAGCCCCCCGCGGGGGCCCGGGCCCATTGGGGGGGGGGGCCCCGGCGCGTCTTTTCCCCCCCCGGGCGCCCCCCCCCCCGCCCTTCCCCCGGGGGGGGGGGGCCCGGGGGGGGGCCCCCGGGCCGCAAAACCCCCCTCCCGGGGGGGGGGGCCCCCCGG
>NZ_CABFVH010000002.1 GCF_902141855.1 Methylobacterium dankookense
GAGCCGGCTTTGCAACGTTGCGTTCAGGGCTCCGCGGCGTCCCGCGTCACCCCGACCGCGCCAGCCATGCCCCCGGCGGACAATCCGCGCGGGGCCGAAAGCGCATGTGCCCTTCCTCCCCGCAGCGGTCGAGCGGACGATGCGGTTCGCGCCCGATCGGGCCGCGGGACCCCGCCGCGACGCGGGGCGAAATCTGTGGTAGAGGCCGCCGCCCGGCCCTGGATGAGGAATTGAGCGGCCGGTGGACGGACAAGCGGGACGGGACGCGTTGAAGAAAGCCTTCGTCAAATCCTACGGCTGCCAGATGAACGCCTACGACGCCGCCCGCATGGCGGACGTCCTCGGCGCCGAGGGCTTCGCCCCGACCGAGTCCGTGGAGGAGGCCGACGTCGTCGTCCTCAACACCTGCCACATCCGCGAGAAGGCGGCCGAGAAGGTCTATTCCGAGCTCGGGCGCCTGCGCGAGCTGAAGGGCGAGCGCAAGCGGGCCGGCCTCGACACCCGCATCGTGGTGGCCGGCTGCGTGGCGCAGGCGGAAGGGGCGGAGATCGTCGCGCGCCAGCCCGCGGTCGACGTGGTGGTCGGCCCCCAGAGCTACCACCGCCTGCCGGAGCTGCTGGCCCGCTCGCGCGAGCGCCGCGTCGTCGACACCGAGTTCCCGGCCGAGGACAAGTTCGACCACCTGCCCGCGCGCCGCAACCGCGGGGTGACCGCCTTCCTCACCGTGCAGGAGGGCTGCGACAAGTTCTGCGCCTTCTGCGTGGTGCCCTATACCCGCGGCGCCGAGGTCTCGCGCTCCGTCGCCGCCGTGCTGGCCGAGGCGGAGAGGCTCGTGGCCGAGGGGGTGCGCGAGATCACCCTGATCGGCCAGAACGTGAACGCCTATCACGGGGCGGGCGCGGACGGCGCGGCGGCGAGCCTGCCCGACCTGATGCGCGCCGTAGCCGCGATCCCGGGCGTCGCCCGGATCCGCTACACCACGAGCCATCCCAACGACATGGCCGACGACCTGATCCGGGCCCATGCCGAGATCCCGGCCCTGATGCCCTATCTGCACCTGCCGGTGCAGTCCGGCTCGGACCGGATCCTCAAGGCGATGAACCGCAAGCACACGGGCGACCAGTACCGCCGCCTGATCGAGCGGGTGCGGGCGAGCCGGCCGGACATCGCCCTCTCCTCCGACTTCATCGTCGGCTTCCCCGGCGAGACCGATGCGGACTTCGCCGAGACGATGCGGCTCGTGGAGGAGGTCGGCTTCGAGAGCGCCTTCTCCTTCAAGTACAGCTCCCGTCCCGGCACGCCCGCGGCCGAGCGGGCCGACGCGGTGCCGGAGCCGGTGAAGTCCGAGCGCCTCGCCGCGCTCCAGGCCCTGCTCGATGCCCAGCGCCATGCCTACCAGCGCGCCGCCGAGGGGCAGGTGGTCGAGGTTCTGGTCGAGAAGGCCGGGCGCCATCCCGGCCAGGTCGCGGGCAAGACGCCGCACATGCTGGCGGTGCATTTCGAGGCCCCCACATCGACCATCGGCAGCGTGGTGTCCGTGCGCATCCGCGAGGCGGGGGCGAACAGCCTCTACGGCGAGCTGGCGACCCGGGCCGAGGCCGCGTGAATCGATGCAGCATCACCCCCTCCCCGCTCTGCGGGGGAGGAGCGGTCCGCGTCCCATCACCAGAGGACATCGTTCGTGACGCCAGCTGACGGATCGGCCGGTCGCGGCACGCCGCGCCCGCGGGGCGGCAATCCCCGCAGCGGCCCCTACGAGACCGCCGAGATCTCGCTGACCTTCGACGACAACCGCCTCGCGAGCCTCGTCTTCGGCCAGTACGACCAGAACGTCGCCCATATCGAGCGCAAGCTCGGCGTGACCGCGACGGCGCTCGGCAACCATCTCGTGGTCAAGGGCCCGCCGGATGGTGCCGAGCTGGCGCGCCGCGTCTTCGAGAAGCTCTACGACCGCGCCCGCGAGGGCGGCCCGCTGACCCTCGGCGAGGTGGACGGGGCGATCCAGGAGGCGACGCTCCAGGGCAACCTGTTCCCGCAGGCCGAGATCCCGGCCGAGAGCAATGGCGGCCAGCGCTTCGAGCAGATCGCCACCCGCCGCCGCGGCGCGGTCCGCGCCCGCAACGCCGCGCAGGACGCCTACATCAAGCTCCTGCGCACCAACGAGCTGGTCTTCGCGGAGGGGCCCGCCGGCACCGGCAAGACCTGGCTCGCCGTCGGCCACGCGGTCTCGCTGCTGGAGCAGGGCCATGCCGAGCGGCTGATCCTGTCGCGCCCCGCCGTCGAGGCCGGCGAGCGCCTCGGCTTCCTGCCGGGCGACATGCGCGAGAAGGTCGATCCCTATCTGCGGCCGATCTACGACGCCCTCTACGACTTCATGGAGGCGCGCCACGTCGACCGCGGGCTGCAGACCGGCATCATCGAGATCGCGCCGCTGGCCTTCATGCGCGGGCGCACCCTCACCAACGCCGTGGTGCTGCTGGACGAGGCGCAGAACACCACCTCCATGCAGATGAAGATGTTCCTCACCCGCCTCGGCGAGGGCTCGCGCATGATCATCACCGGCGATCCGAGCCAGATCGACCTGCCGCCGGGGCAGAAATCCGGCCTCGTGGAGGCGGTGCAGGTGCTCGACGGGGTCGAGGGCATCGGCCGCGTCACCTTCAAGGACGTGGACGTGGTCCGCCACGACCTCGTCCGCCGCATCGTCACGGCCTACGAGCGCGCCGCCCACGGCGAATCGGAGGCGGACCGCAACCCGAATCCGCGGCGCCGACCGCTCGCCTGATCATGACGCTCGAGATCGACATCGCCGTCGAGGACCCGCGCTGGGAGGATTCGGTCGCGGATCTGGAGGCCCTGGTGATTCGCGCCGTCGAGGCCGGGCTCGCCGCCGCGCCCGAGCCGCCCGAGGGCGCCGTCGAGATCAGCGTGCTGCTCGCCGACGACGAGACGGTGCGCGACCTCAACCGCACCTGGCGCGCGAAGGACAAGCCCACCAACGTGCTCTCCTTCCCGGCCGCCCCGCAGCCGAGCCATGCGGGGGTCGCGAAGCCCCTCGGCGACCTCGTTCTTGCGTATGACACGTTGGTGCGCGAGAGTGAGGAGCAGTCGAAGCCCCTCGACCACCACCTCGCCCACCTCCTCGTTCATGGCACCCTGCACCTGCTTGGCCAGGACCACGAGACCGGCGAGGCCGAGGCCGACGCCATGGAAGCGCTGGAGATCGCGGCGCTGGCCGGGCTCGGCATCCCGAACCCCTACGCCGACGAGCCAGGGCCCGCGCAGGGCTGAGCGGCTTTTCCCACCCCGAAACCGGACGACATGACCAACGACCGAAGTCGCGGCGCGGCCCAGGCCGCGCCCTTTCCCGAAGGCGAGACGAGCCAGCCGCGCGAGCCCTGGTACGACCGCCTCCTGCAGGCCCTGCACCTCAAGCCGCGCGAATCGCTGCGCGGCGAGATCGAGGAGGCGCTGGCCGAGCCCGATACCGGCGAGAACGGCTTCTCGGCCTACGAGCGGGCGATGCTCAAGAACGTGCTCGGCCTGCACAAGGTCCGCGTGGACGACGTGATGATCCCGCGTGCCGACATCGTCGCGGTGTCGAGCGAGACGAGCCTCGACGACCTGCTCCGGGTGTTCCGCACCGCCGGCCATTCGCGCCTGCCGGTCTACGACGACACGCTCGACAACCCCCGGGGCATGGTCCACATCCGCGACTTCGTGGACCACATCGCCTCCCGGGCCGAGCCGGCGCAGCGCCGGCCCGCGCCCGCGAACGGCGCCGATCCCGAGCGGCCGGTGCCGCGCATCCGGCGCAGCCCCGCCCGGGCGCTGCGCGCGTTCAACCTCGGCAACGTGGACCTCTCGGCCTCGCTCGCCTCCACCAAGATCCTGCGCCCGGTCCTGTTCGTGCCGCCCTCCATGCCGGCCATCGACCTGCTGGTGCGGATGCAGGCGACGCGCACCCACATGGCCCTCGTCATCGACGAGTACGGCGGCACCGACGGCCTGATCTCGATCGAGGACCTGATCGAGATGGTGGTCGGCGACATCGAGGACGAGCACGACGTGGCCGAGGGCCAGCTCGTCCAGCGGGTCGACGGCGAGCCGGAGGTCTTCGTCGCCGATGCCCGCGCGCCGCTCGCCGAGGTCTCGGAGGCGACCGGCGTCGACCTCGTGGCGGCTGTCGGCGAGATGGCCGAGGAGATCGACACGCTGGGCGGCATGGTGGTGACGCTGGCCGGCCGCGTGCCCGCCCGCGGCGAGATGATCGAAGGCCCGGGCGAGCTCGCCTTCGAGGTGCTCGACGCCGATCCCCGCCGCCTCAAGCGCCTGCGCGTCCAGCGCGGCCCCGCCCGGATCGAGGCGGTGGTGCCGCTCGCCCTGCCCCCGCCGGCGACGCCGCCCGCGGCGTGAGATCGGCTTGGCGCATGAATTGGCGCATGAACCCTTCGGGCCGCTCCGGCGTTCTTGCCTGCACAATAGGCAACCCGGAGCAACACTCATGCGCATGCGCACCCTCGTGCCGCTTCTCGGCCTGCTCGCACTGACGGCCTGCAAGGACGAGAAGAAGGCCGAGGCTCCCCCGCCGCCACCTGCGCCGAGCACCACCGCGCCGACGGCCCCGGCGCCGCCCCCGGCCAATCCCAACCCGGCGCCCGCCAACAAGCCGGCCGGCCAGTAGGTCTGGTTTCCCGGAACGCCCGGGGATAGGCCGCGTCATCGCGGGCCGAACGTCCCGGGCGTCACGGTTTCGACGCCTTCCCCCGGTCATGGGATCCCGCTACGGGGTCCCGGACCGATGCAACTCAGCCTTCCTCTCCCTCACGCCCGCAGCGCCGCCCATCCGGGCGAGCCCCCGCGCGGCGCGGCCGGCGGCGCCGCCCCCATCCTGCGCCTCTCCGGCTGGCGCCGGCTCGGGCTGGCCTGGCTCGCGGGCGCCCTCGGAGCGCTCGCCATGCCGCCCTTCGGCTGGCTTCCGGCGCTCGCGGTCTCGCTCTCGCTGGCGGTCTGGCTCATGGACGGCACGGTCGCGGACCGTCCGACCCTGCGCCGCCTCCTGCCCTGCCTCCTCGTCGGCTGGGCCTGGGGCTTCGGCTATCTCACGGCCGGCCTGTGGTGGCTGGGCTCGGCCTTCCTGGTCGAGGCCGAGGAATTCGCCTGGGCGCTGCCGCTCGGCGTCGTCGGCCTGCCCTTCGCCCTCGGGCTGTTCTACGGGGCCGGCTTCGCCGCCGCCGGCCTGCTCTGGCTGCGGGGTCCGGGACGCATCGCGGCCTTCGCCTTCGGCATCGCCGGGGCCGAGTGGCTGCGCGGGCACCTGTTCACCGGCTTTCCCTGGAACACCCTCGGCATGGCGCTCGGCCAGAACCTCTGGCTGATGCAGGCGGCTTCGGTCGTCGGCCTCTATGGGCTGACTCTGCTCGCGGTGCTGGTCTGCGCGGCGCCGGCCACGCTCCTCACCGGCTCGAACCCGCGCAGCCGTTTCGGGCCGAGCGCGGCCGCACTGATCGTGCTCGCGGCCCTAGCCTTCTACGGCTCCTCCCGCGCCGGCCCGGCGCCGGATCCCGTGGTGGCCGGCGTCCGCCTGCGCCTCGTCCAGCCGAACCTGCCCCAGGACGCCAAGTTCCGGCCCGAGAACCGCGACGACATCGTCGACCGCTACGTCGAGCTGACCCGGCGCGACCCCGAGCCCGGCGAGCCCCGCCCGACCCATATCATCTGGCCGGAATCAGCCTTCCCGTTCCTGATCCAGCGCGATCCGGCCTCCCTCGCCAAGGTCGGGGCCGGGCTCAAGCCGGGCCAGCTCCTGCTCACCGGAGCCGCCCGGGCCGAGGAGCCGCTGCCGGGCGAGCGCCTGCGCTACTACAACGCGATCATGGCGATCGAGCCGGGCGGCCGGATCGCGGACACCTACGACAAGGTCCACCTCGTCCCCTTCGGCGAGTACCTGCCGGCGCCCCTCGACTGGGCCCTGCGCGCGGTGGGCCTGCGCCAGTTCGTGGCGATTCCCGGCGGCTTCACCCCCGGCAACCGGGCGGCGCAACGCATCCTCACCGTGGCCGGCCTGCCGCCGGTCGCCGCGACCATCTGCTACGAGGCGATCTTCCCCGGCGCGATCCTGCCCGCGGGCGCGGCGGACGTCGCGAGCGAGCCGCCCGGCCTGATCCTGAACCTGACCAACGACGCGTGGTTCGGCGACACGCCGGGCCCGCGCCAGCACCTCGCCCAGGCGCGGCTGCGTGCCGTCGAGGAGGGGCTGCCGCTGGTGCGCGACGCCAATACCGGGATCTCGGCGGTGATCGACGCCCATGGCCGCGTCACCGCGAGTCTCCCCCTCGACAAGGAGCGCATCCTCGACGCCGACCTGCCGAGCCGCATCGTCGGCGGCACGCCCTACGCCAAGCTCGGCGACTGGCCCTTCGCGCTGATGCTCGCCGCCTGCCTCGGCGGGGCGCTGCGCGCGCGGATCCGGTCCACCAGGCAGTCATCGATCAGGATCCGAGGATGACAGCCGCAAGCGCGCGCATGCCGAGCCCGCTCCTGCTCGGCGCCGGCCTGATGCTGGTCGCCTTCAACCTGCGCCCGGCGCTCACCACGGTGGGGCCGCTCCTCGCCGCGATCCGCGAGGGCACCGGCCTCGGCACCACCGGCGCGGCGGTGCTGACCATGCTGCCGGTCCTGTTCCTCGGCATCGCCAGCGTGCTCGGGCCGCGCGTCAGCCGGTGGATCGGGCCCGACCGCGGCATCCTGCTCGCGAGCGCCGTGGTCGCCGCCGGCCTGTCGCTCCGCGCCATCGGAGGGCTGGTGCCACTTTTCGGCGGAGCCTGCGTCGCCGCGCTCGGGATCGGGCTCGCGGGCGTGCTGATCCCGGGCCTCGTGAAGCGCGAGTTTCCGGGCCAGGCCGGCCTGATGACCGGCCTCTACACCATGACGCTCTGCCTCGGAGCGGCGGCGGGGGCCGGCCTCACCGTGCCGCTGCAGGACCTGTTCGGCGGGAGCTGGGCGCTGGCGCTCGCCGCCTGGGCGCTGCCCGCCGCGCTCGCCACCCTCGCCTGGGCGCCCTTCGCGCGGCCGAGCCTGGCTCCGGCCACGGCGAGTTCTGGGGGCCTGCGCCCGGCGGTCTGGCGCTCGCCGCTCGCCTGGCAGGTCACCGGATTCATGGGGCTGCAGTCCTCGCTCGCCTACATCATGTTCGGCTGGGTTCCCCTCGTCCTGCACGACCGCGGGCTCAGCACCGTCGATGCCGGCTTCGTCGCCGCCCTGATGAGCGTCGGGCAAGCCCCCGCCGCCCTGCTCGTCCCGACCTTCGCCGCGCGCCTCAAGGACCAGCGCGGGGCGGCCCTCGCCATTGTCGGGCTGACGCTCGCGACCTATCTCCTCGTCGTCTTCGGGCCGCTCTGGCTCGTCGTGCCGGCGACGCTGGGGCACGGTTTCGGCCTCGGCGGCTGCTTCGGGCTCGGCCTCACCATCATCGTGCTGCGGGTTCGCGACGCGGCCGGCGCCGCGGCCCTTTCGGCGATGGCCCAGGGCGTCGGCTACACCATCGCCTCCCTCGGCCCCCTCGGGTTCGGCCTCGCGCACGAGATCGGCGGCGGCTGGGTGCTGCCCTCGGCCCTGTTCTGCGCGCTGAGCCTCGGGGCGGCCGGGTTCAGCCTCGGTGCCGGGCGCGACCGTCACCTGTGACGGAGATCAGTCCGGCGCAAGCAAGCACGGTAGAATGGGTCCGTGGCGGCGCTCGATCGCAATATTTGCGGCATCGTCGGGCCCCGCTCTAGAAGGGGCCGTCGCCCGAAGCCCGCGGAGGGGTCGTCCCGTTGTCCCAGTCCTCAGCCGCCGAGGGGGCGCCCCGCTCCCGCAACCTGACGTGGCAGACGCTGCAGCCGCGCGAGGAGCGCTGGCGCGCGCTCGGCCAGCGGCCGGCCATCGCCTGGTTCACCGGCCTGTCGGGCGCCGGCAAGTCGAGCATCGCCAACGCTGTTGACCGCGCGCTGATGCGGGCCGGCCGCCACACCATGGTGCTCGACGGCGACAACCTGCGCCACGGGCTCAACCGCGACCTCGGCTTCAGCGCCGCCGATCGCACCGAGAACATCCGCCGCGCCGCCGAGACCGCCCGGCTGATGGCCGAGGCCGGCCTCGTGGTGATCGTCTCGCTGATCTCGCCCTTCCGCGAGGAGCGCGCCATGGCCCGGCGCATCGCGGGCGACGTGCCGTTCCGCGAGGTCTTCATCGACACGCCGCTCGCGGTCTGCGAGGCGCGCGACCCGAAGGGGCTCTACGACCGGGCGCGGGCGGGCAAGATCCCGGACTTCACCGGCATCTCCGCCCCCTACGAGGCGCCCGATGCGCCCGACCTCGTGATCCGCACGCAGGGGCTGACGGTGGAGGATTCGGCCGGCGGCCTGACCGCGGAGCTCCTGCGCCTCAGCGCGCAGGACTGACCCCTTCGGAATCCCAACCCGGCGGGATCACTCCGCGGCGAAGAGCTGCCAGCCCGTTTCCCCCTCTGCCGCCGCGTCCGGCGCGGCCGGGGCCTCGGCCTTCGGATCGCCCGGCGCCGTCTCGCAGGAGAGGCCCGGCAGGGCGATGACCCGGTTGCCGCGGAAATCCGTGCGGCAGACCACGGCGCCCCGGCTCTCCATGTAGCCGAGGAGCCGGCGGGCGCGGCCCGGCGACCGGCTACCGATGGCCTTGGCGAGGGCCGCGTCGCCCGGGCAGGCCTCGCCGGCGAGCGCCGCACGGGCGAGGAGCAGGAACACGCCCTGCACCTCTTCGGGCATGGTGGCTGCGATCTGCTGAGCCTCCGACCAGCTCTCGCCCCCCGCCCCGGCTTCGGGCGCCGTCTCGATCCCGGCCCGGGCGACGCTCAGCGCCCGGCGGAAGGCCGGCAGGCCGAAGCTCTCGCCGTCGAGGCCGCGCATCCGGCAGCGCACGAGGAAGTCCTGGTAGATCACCGCCACCGGCTGGCGCCCGGCATCGGCATCCGCCACGAGACCCTGCAGCACCGTCTCGCAGCCGGCCCGGTTCTCGGCCGGATCGAGGGCGGGCGCCGCAGAGGCCGGCTCCGGGCGGTGGGCGGCGAGCTCGCGCAGCAGATCGGCCGGCGTCACGCGCGGGGTCGAGGCGGGGCGACTGCGCGGCGGCAGCACGAAGCCGTCCTCGGCGGCAGGGGCCAGAATTCGGGCCCGAAGGTCGTCGTCGGCGGCCTGCGGCAGCGGGATCAGGCCCGGCGTCACCGCGCGCGAGCCGGTGGTCACGGTGCCGATCCGCAGCGCGAGCGGCCGGCGGCTCAGCGCCGGCCCGAGCGCCACGAACTCGCCGCGGCCGAGATCGCGGAAGCGCTCGGCGCCGCGCCGGTCGAGGCCGAGCAGGTCGGCGGCGCGCGCCATGTCGATGTCGAGGAAGGTGCGGCCCATCAGGAAGTTGGTGGCCTCGGCCGCCACGTTCTTGGCGAGCTTGGCGAGCCGCTGCGTCGCGATCACGCCGGCGAGGCCCCGCTTGCGCCCGCGACACATCAGGTTCGTCATGGCGCCGAGCGAGATCTTGCGCGCCTCGTCGGAGACGTCCCCGGCCGCGGCGGGTGCGAAGACCTGCGCCTCGTCCACCACGACGAGGCAGGGATACCAGTGCGCCCGCTCGGCCTCGAACAGGCCGCCGAGGAAGGCGGCGGCGGCGCGCATCTGCGCCTCCATGTCGAGGCTCTCGAGGTTGAGCACCACCGAGACGCGGTGCGCCCTCACCCGGGCGGCGATGGCCTGGAGATCCGTATCACCATGGGCGCCGTCGACCACGAGATGGCCGTGCGCCTCGCTCAAGGTGACGAAGTCGCCCTCGGGGTCGATCACCACCTGCTGCACCAGGGCGCCGCTCTGCTCCAGGAGACGGCGCAGCAAGTGCGACTTGCCGGAGCCGGAATTGCCCTGGACGAGCAGACGGGTGGCGAGCAACTCCTCCAGGTCGAGCCCGACCGGCCTGCCCTGCCCGGGGCCGTCGAGGCCCACGCCCATCTCGATCGTGCCGTCGCTGCCGAGCGCCATCGCTGGTCCGGTTGCCGCCTCAAGGAACGCCCTGGCTAACACGGGCGGCCGGGCACGGGTGCCGCCGCGGCGCCACCCGTCCACAGGGTTCGGGGGGGCGGAGCGCTCCTCGGCGAACCGGCATCCGGCTCGGGAGCGGGCCTATTTCGGCTTCATCAGCTCCCAGCCGATCTTGGTCTCGCCGACGAAGCCCCAGATGCTCTTGTAGCCGCCCGCATCGTCGTCCACGAGCAGCGCGGTGCCGGCGGTGCCGTCGCTGGTGAAGCTCACGGCCATGATGCGGGCGTCGCCGATGCCGTGGCCGGTATACTTGTCGCCGTTGATGTTCCAGGCGAGCTTGAAGGTGTCCTTGCTGGTCTGGGTGATCACCACGGTGCCCGCATAGTCGGTGCCGGCCTCGCCGTTATTGCCCTTGACGGCATAGGTGCCGGCCCCGCCCGCCAGCGTCGGCAGGCTGAAGCCGAGGCCGAGGCCGACCAGGGCCAGCCGAAGGAACATCTTCATCGTCGCGAACCCCCTGCCCGGCCGGTTCGGGCGGATCTCGTTCCGGCACCGGGAGGGTCGCAGGCCGCTCCACCACCGACAACGACCAGGCGTCCGGCGGAGTTGATCGAGCGTTCGCTTCCCACAGCTTCCGTGGCATGCTCGCGCCATGACGAGTCGCATCACCGACATCCCGGGGATCCGCGTCGGCCACGCCACGGACCTGCACGTCGCGAGCGGCGTGACGGCCCTGATCTTCGACCGGCCCGTCACCGCCGCGGTCGATGTGCGCGGCGGTGGGCCGGGCACCCGGGAGACCGACCTGCTCGATCCCGAGCGCACGGTGGAAGGGATCGACGCGCTCGTCCTCTCGGGCGGCTCCGCCTACGGGCTCGACGCGGCCGCGGGCGTCGTCGCCTGGCTCGCGGAGAACGGGCGGGGCTTTCCCGTCGGCGGCATGCGGGTGCCGATCGTGCCCGGCGCGATCCTGTTCGACCTGCTCAACGGCGGCGACAAGGATTGGGGCCGCTTTCCCCAGTACCGCGACCTCGGCTACGCCGCGGCACAGGAAGCCGCCCGCGACTTCGCGCTCGGCTCTGTCGGCGCCGGCACGGGCGCGCGGACCGGCAACCTCAAGGGCGGCGTGGGCTCGGCTTCGTCGGCCGTCGCCGGGACCGGCCTCACGGTCGGTGCGCTCGCCGCGGTGAACGCCTTCGGCCGCGTCACGGTCGGCGACGGGCCGCATTTCTGGGCGGCGCCGTTCGAGCAGGGAACCGAGTTCGGCGGCTTCGGCTGGCCGGCCCGCATGCCGGCGGACGCCCTCGCCTTTCCGGCCCGCGGGCTCCCGGGGGCCGCGACCACGCTCGCCGTGGTGGCGACCGATGCCCGTCTCACCAAGGCTCAGGCGAAGCGTCTCGCCGCCACCGCCCAGGTCGGCCTCGCCCGCTCGATCCAGCCGGTGCACACCCCGCTCGACGGCGACGTGGTCTTCGCCGTCGCGACCGGCGCGGTTCCGCTCGGCGACCCCGTCGTCGACCTCGCCCGCCTCGGCGATGCCGCGGCGCATGTGCTCGCCCGCGCCGTCGCAGTCGGCGTCCACGCCGCGTCGAGCCTGCCGGGAACAAGGCCGGCGGCCCCCGATTCAATCGCGGGCCTGCCGCCGGCCTGGCGCGAGCGGTTCGGAACAGCCGGCGATTGATCTCTGCCGTGAATCACCCTTCGACCTTGGTCCAATGCTGGTTCGACTTAGACGCATGAACTGCGACACTTAACCCGGTTTGTATTGTGCTCAATCTAAATGGCGCCCCGGCGGGCGCTTGCGGCGGGTGCGCCGGCGAGGCATGACACTGGGAAAAGCCCGTCGCATGCGCGGATGGACCGTGCCGACGATCGGGCGCAGTCAGGGATGAAGCGTTATGGACGAGAAGGTCGTCGCAGTGCAGGACGCGTGGCGCCAGGGCGCTCACGTTGACGACGCCAAGTACCAGGAGATGTACAAGGCGTCCGTCTCGAATCCGGATGCTTTCTGGGCCGAGCACGGCAAGCGCATCGACTGGATGACGCCGTTCTCCAAGGTCAAGAATACCAGCTTCGCCCCGGGCAACGTCTCGATCAAGTGGTACGAGGACGGCAAGACCAACGTCGCCTACAACTGCATCGACCGTCATCTCGAGCGCCGCGGCGACCAGACCGCGATCATCTGGGAAGGCGACGACCCGAACGAGTCCAAGCATATCAGCTACAAGGAGCTGCATGCTCAGGTCTGTCGCATGGCGAACGTCCTGCGCAACCGCGGCGTGGGCAAGGGCGACCGGGTCATCCTCTACCTGCCGATGATCCCCGAGGCCGCCTACGCCATGCTGGCCTGCGCCCGGCTCGGCGCCATCCACGCCATCGTCTTCGGCGGCTTCTCGCCCGACTCCCTCGCCCAGCGCATCGAGGGCTGCGGCGCCAAGCTGGTGATCACGGCCGACGAGGGCCTGCGCGGCGGGCGCAAGGTGCCGCTCAAGGCGAATGTCGATGCCGCCATCGGCCGGCTCGGCAAGGACGCGGTCGACCACGTCGTCGTGGTGCGCCGCACCGGCGGCCAGGTCGCGATGGAGCCCGGCCGCGACGTCTATTACGACGAGGCCGCCGATCAGGTGACCGACGAGTGCCCCGCCGAGGCGGTGGAGGCCGAGCACCCGCTCTTCATCCTCTACACCTCGGGCTCGACCGGCCAGCCCAAGGGCGTCGTCCACACGACGGGCGGCTACCTCGTCTACGCCTCGATGACCCACGAATACGTCTTCGATTACCGCGAGGGCGAGGTCTACTGGTGCACGGCGGATGTCGGCTGGGTCACCGGCCACAGCTACATCGTCTACGGGCCGCTCGCCAACGGCGCGACCACGCTGATGTTCGAGGGCATCCCGACCTATCCGTCCAATTCCCGCTTCTGGGATGTGGTGGACAAGCACAAGGTCAACATCTTCTACACTGCGCCGACCGCGATCCGCTCGCTCATGGGCGGCGGCGAGGGCCCCGTGAAGAAGACCTCGCGCGCCTCACTCCGCGTGCTCGGCTCGGTCGGCGAGCCGATCAATCCGGAAGCCTGGGAATGGTACTACCGCGTCGTCGGCGACTCGCGCTGCGCCATCGTCGATACGTGGTGGCAGACCGAGACCGGCGGCATCCTGATCACCCCCCTGCCCGGCGCCACCGCGCTGAAGCCCGGCTCGGCCACGCGCCCCTTCTTCGGCGTGCAGCCGGTGATGGTCGATGCCGAGGGCAAGGAACTGGACGGCCCCTGCGAGGGCAACCTCTGCATCAAGGATTCCTGGCCCGGCCAGATGCGCACGGTCTACGGCGACCACGAGCGCTTCGAGCAGACCTATTTCTCGACCTACAAGAACCTGTACTTCACCGGTGACGGCGCCCGCCGCGATGCGGACGGCTATTACTGGATCACCGGCCGCGTCGACGACGTGATCAACGTCTCCGGCCACCGCATGGGCACGGCCGAGGTCGAGTCCTCCCTCGTCGCCCATCCGAAGGTCGCGGAGGCCGCCGTGGTGGGGTATCCGCACAACCTCAAGGGCCAGGGCATCTACGCCTACGTCACCCTCAACGAGGGCGAGGAGGGCGACGACGCGCTGCGCAAGGAGCTCGTCGGCTGGGTCCGCAAGGATATCGGCCCGATCGCCTCGCCGGACCTGATCCAGTTCGCGCCGGGCCTGCCCAAGACCCGCTCGGGCAAGATCATGCGTCGCATCCTGCGCAAGATCGCCGAGGATGATTTCTCCTCGCTCGGCGACACCTCGACCCTGGCCGATCCGGCCGTCGTCGACGACCTGATCGAGCACCGCCAGAACCGGCCGCATTGAGCGGCCGGTTCTTCGGAACCCTGAAGCCGAAAGGCCTGATACAGTTGACCCGGCTCCGGAGATGATCCGGAGCCGGCGATCTGTGTTTGTTCCAAAGGTTCTCCGAAATAGAGGAGGCCGCTCCCTATGGCGTGAGACTGGAACGATTCTGTAATTCTCGCGCTGACGTGATTATCGCTTTTGCGTGAGCCGCGGCAGAACAGCCTCGCGAAGTCTGCGGAGCTGGCTCGACCTGGATCGGCCGCTCCCCGCCCGCTGGAATGGGCAGACGGGTGCCGGTGCGGTGCCCGCGCCGAACTGCCGAAGAAGAAGAACGATCCAAGTCATCGACCGGAGGGCCGCGTCGTTGCGCGTCCTCGTGGAGGAACGTCCCATGAGTAGAGGTACTACGCTCGGCACCGCCGAGACGCACCCTGCGCCCGCTGCTCCGCGTCCCGCTCGGGCCGAAGCCGGCTCGTCCATCGAACGCATCGCCCACAGCCCCCAGTTCCGGCAGCTCGTCGCCGAGCGCACCCGCTTCGGCTGGATCCTCACCGGGCTGATGCTGGTGGTCTATTTCGGCTTCATCGGCCTCATCGCCTTCGACAAGGCGCTGCTCGCCGTGAAGGTCGGCACCACGAGTTCCCTCGGCCTCGTCCTCGGCGTCGGCGTGATCCTGTTCGCCTTCATCCTCACCGGAATCTACGTCGCTCGCGCCAATACCCGTTACGACGCGCTGAGCGCCGAGCTGAAGCGGAGCCTCGGCCAATGATCCGCCCGTTCCTCCTCCTCGCCGCCCTTCTCGCGGCCGGTCCGGCTCTCGCCGCCGGCCCCGATCTCGGTGCCGTTCAGCAGCAGGCCACGAACTGGCCGGCCATCGGCATGTTCCTGTTCTTCGTCCTCTTCACCCTCGGCATCACCTACAAGGCGGCCATGGGCTCGAAGTCCGCGGCCGACTTCTACGCCGCGGGCGGCGGCATCTCGGCCGGCACCAACTCGCTGGCGATCGCCGGCGACTACATGTCGGCGGCCTCCTTCCTCGGCATTTCGGGCCTCGTCTACACCTCGGGCTTCGACGGGCTGATCTACTCGACGGGCTTCCTCGTCGGCTGGCCGATCGTGCTGTTCCTGATCGCCGAGCGCCTGCGCAACCTCGGCAAGTTCACCTTCGCCGATGTGGCGAGCTTCCGCCTCGACCAGACCTCGATCCGCATTATCTCGGCGGTCGGCACGCTCGTCGTGGTGGCCTTCTACCTGATCGCGCAGATGGTGGGGGCCGGCAAGCTGATCCAGCTCCTGTTCGGCCTGCCCTATCTCTACGCCGTGGTGCTCGTCGGCATCCTGATGATCGTCTACGTCGCCTTCGGCGGCATGAAAGCGACGACCTGGGTGCAGGTGATCAAGGCCTGCCTGCTGCTCGGCGGCGCCACCTTCATGGCCGGCGCCGTGCTCTACCGCTACGGCTTCAATCCGGAGACCCTGTTCGCGAAGGCCGTCGAGGTCCATCCGAAGGGCGACGCCATCATGGCGCCGGGCGGCCTCGTCTCGAACCCGATCGAGGCGATCTCGCTCGGCGTCGGGTTGATGTTCGGCACGGCGGGCCTGCCGCACATCCTGATGCGCTTCTTCACGGTCTCGGATGCCCAGGCCGCGCGCAAATCCGTGTTCTACGCCACCGGCCTGATCGGCTATTTCTACATTCTCACCTTCATCATCGGCTTCGGCGGCATCGCCCTGCTGATGGCCGATCCGGACTACTTCAAGCTCGGCGCGGGTGGCACCTTCGATAAGCTGAAGGACATGATCGGCGGCACCAACATGGTCGCCGTGAACCTCGCCAACGCGGTGGCCGGGCCGTACTTCCTCGGCTTCATCTCGGCGGTGGCCTTCGCGACCATCCTCGCGGTGGTGGCTGGCCTGACGCTCGCGGGCGCCTCGGCGGTCAGCCACGACCTCTACGCCCAGGTTATCGCCCGCGGGCGGACCACCGAGGCCGCCGAGGTTCGCCTCTCGAAACTCTCCGCGGTGGCGATCGGCATCGTGGCGATCGCGCTCGGTTACATCTTCGAGAACCAGAACGTCGCCTTCATGGTGGGTCTCGCCTTCTCCGTGGCGGCGTCCTGCAACTTCCCGGTGCTGGCCATGTCGATCCTGTGGCGCGGGACCACCACCTGGGGCGCGCTCGCGGGCGGCCTCGTCGGCCTCCTGGCGGCGGTCGTCATGGTGGTTCTGTCCAAGGCCGTGTGGGTGACGACGCTGGGCAACTCTGCGGCGATCTTCCCCTACGACAACCCGGCCCTGTTCTCGATGCCGCTGGCCTTCGCGACGATCTGGGTCGTCTCGCTCCTCGACCGCACGCGGCGGGCGGCCCGCGAGCGCGCCGCGTTCGAGGCGCAGTACGTGCGCTCGGAGACCGGCATCGGCGCGTCCGTCGCCCACGCGCACTGACGCTTCATCGGTACGGATCGCCGAAGGGCGCGAGCTCCCACGAGCCCGCGCCCTTTCTCATGCGTGGGATCCGCCGCGGCAAAGCAACGATCCCGATGACAGAGGCCAAATCTCTGTAAATCGCGGCGTTTTACCTATTGGGCCGCATTGGGGCATGCGGTAACGATTTCGTGCGTGCCTGCGCCCGCGCGGCGCCGCGAAAATGGGACCCTAGAACGGGCCCTCAAGAACAATTTGGAGGATCGAGAGAAATGGCTGTGGCAACCGCAGTACCGCGGTCGGGCGAGGCGGTCAGGCCGATGACCGCTGGTGAGAAGAAGGTCATCCTGGCCTCCTCACTGGGCACCGTCTTCGAGTGGTACGACTTCTATCTCTACGGATCGCTCGCGGCGATCATCGGCGCGCAGTTCTTCTCGGCCTATCCTGAGGCAACGCGCAACATCTTCGCCCTGCTCGCCTTCGCGGCGGGCTTCCTGGTGCGCCCCTTCGGCGCCCTGGTCTTCGGCCGGCTCGGCGACATGGTCGGCCGCAAGTACACCTTCCTCGTCACCATCCTGATCATGGGCATCTCGACCTTCGCGGTCGGCCTGCTGCCCTCCTACACGACGCTGAACGCCTACGGCATCGGCTGGGTCGCGCCGGCGACGCTGCTGATCCTGCGCATGCTTCAGGGCCTGGCGCTCGGCGGCGAGTATGGCGGCGCCGCGGTCTACGTGGCCGAGCACGCCCCCGCGGGCCGGCGCGGCTTCTACACCGCCTTCATCCAGACGACGGCGACGCTCGGCCTCCTGCTCTCGCTGATCATCATCCTGTCGACGCAAGGCTACGTGAACAGCGCCTACCCGGCGACCACGGTCACCAACGCGGATGGCACCACCACCACGCTCACGGCCTTCCAGGTCTGGGGCTGGCGCATCCCGTTCCTCGTCTCGGTGGCGCTGCTCGCCATCTCGGTCTGGATCCGTCTGCAGATGCAGGAGAGCCCAGCCTTCAAGAAGATGAAGGAAGAGGGCACCCACTCCAAGGCGCCGCTCTCCGAGGCCTTCGGCCAGTGGAAGAACGCCAAGTGGGCGCTTCTGGCGCTGCTTGGCCTCACTGCCGGTCAGGCGGTGGTCTGGTACACCGGCCAGTTCTACGCGCTGTTCTTCCTGCAGAGCATCCTGAAGGTCGATCAGTTCACGGCCAACGTCCTGATCGCCTGGTCGCTGATCCTCGGCACGGCGGGCTTCCTGATCTTCGGCAGCCTCTCGGACCGGATCGGCCGCAAGCCGATCATCCTCGGCGGCTGCCTGATCGCGGCGCTCACCTACTTCCCGCTGTTCAACATGCTCACCGCCAACGCCAACCCGGCTCTGCACGCAGCCCAGGCCAGCGTGCCGGTGGTGGTGAAGACGAACACGGACGACTGCTCGTTCCAGTTCAATCCGGTCGGCACGGCCAAGTTCACGAAGGAGTGCGACATCGCCAAGGCGCTGCTCGCCCGCTCCGCCGTGAGCTACCGCACCGAGAACCTGCCGGCGGGCTCGCCCACCGTGGTGAGCGTCAACGGCAAGGACTTCGCGGTCGCCGACCCGACCTTCGCCAAGGCGGTCCCCGCCGCGCTCACCGAGGCGGGCTATCCCTCCGCCACGGCGAACCCGACCGTGGTCAAGGCCAACAACCCGGTCGATATCTTCACGGGCCAGAAGCTCGCGGTGATCGGCATCCTGACGATCCTCGTCGTCTACGTGACGATGGTCTACGGCCCGATCGCGGCGGCGCTGGTGGAGCTGTTCCCGACCCGGATCCGCTACACCTCGATGTCGCTGCCCTACCATATCGGCAACGGCTGGTTCGGCGGCCTGCTGCCGGCGACCTCCTTCGCGATGGTGGCCCAGACCGGCGATATCTATTACGGCCTCTGGTACCCGATCGTGATCGCGCTCTTCACCTTCGTGGTGGGCCTGATCTTCATCCCCGAGACCAAGGACCGGGACATCCTGGCCTGATCGAAGACGCCCGGCGCTCGCGCGCCGGGCTCACGATGTCGAAGAGCGAAGGGGCGGCCCCGCCGGGACCGCCCCTTTCGTTTTTGCGCTGTGCAGGAAGCCGGAGTGCGCTCCGCTGAAGATTGTGGGCGCCGCCCTCAGTGCCGGAAGTGGCGCACGCCCGTGAACACCATGGCGAGCCCGGCGGCGTCCGCGGCGGCGATCACCTCGGCGTCGCGCATCGAGCCGCCCGGCTGGATCACCGCGGTGGCGCCGGCTTCCGCCGCTGCCAGCAGGCCGTCGGCGAAGGGGAAGAAGGCATCGGAGGCGACTGCCGCGCCCTTGGCCAGCGTCTCGGGCAGGCCGAGGCGCTCGGCGTTCTCCGCGGCCTTCCAGGCGGCGATGCGCGAGGAATCGACCCGCGACATCTGGCCGGCGCCGATGCCGACCGTGGCGCCGTCCTTGGCGTAGACGATGGCGTTCGACTTCACATGCTTGGCCACCCGGTAGGCGAAGCGCATGTCGGCGAACTCGGCTTCGGTCGGTTGCCGCTGCGTCACCACCTTGAGCGCCATGTCGTCGACGACGGCAGCGTCCCGGCCCTGCACGAGGAGGCCGCCCGAGAGCGTGCGCACGGTCTCGCCGGCCTCGCGCGGGTCGGGCAGGCCGCCGGCCAGCAGCAGGCGCAGGTTCTTCTTGGCGGCGACGATCGCGACGGCCTCCTCCGTGGCGTCGGGAGCGATGATCACCTCGGTGAAGATCTCGACGATCCTGGCGGCGGCCTCGGCGTCGAGGGTCCGGTTCAGCGCCACGATGCCGCCGAAGGCGGAGGTGGGGTCGCAGGCGAGCGCCCGCTCGTAGGCCTCGATCAGCGAGGCGCCCTCGGCCACGCCGCAGGGATTGGCGTGCTTGATGATCGCCACCGCCGCGGCGCGGGCGGGGTCGAACTCGGCCACGCATTCGTAGGCCGCGTCGGTATCGTTGAAATTGTTGAAGGACAGCTCCTTGCCCTGGAGCTGGCGCGCCGTGGCGACGCCGCGGCGGAGCAGGCCGGGCGCGCGGTAGAAGGCGGCCGTCTGGTGCGGATTCTCGCCGTAGCGCAGGGGCTGGCCGAGGCTGCCGCCAAAGGCGCGGAACGGGGCGGGCGCGGATTCCTGCGCCGCGAGCTGCCCTGCGAGCCAGTTGGCGATGGCCGCGTCGTAGGCGGCGGTGCGGGCATAGGCCTTCTGCGCGAGGCTGCGGCGCAAAGCCGTGCTCAGGTGACCGTTGCCGGCCTCCAGCGCGTCGAGCACGCTCGCGTAGTCGGAGACGTCGGTGACGACGGCCACGTCGCGGTGGTTCTTGGCCGCCGCGCGGATCATGGCCGGGCCGCCGACATCGATGTTCTCGATGCAGTCGTCGTAGGCGCGGCCGGCGCCGATCGTCGCCTCGAAGGGGTAGAGGTTGACCACGAGCAGGTCGATCGCACCGATGCCGTGGGCGGCGAGCGCGGCCTGATGCTCGGGATTGTCGCGCACGGCGAGCAGGCCGCCATGGACCGCCGGGTGCAGGGTCTTCACCCGCCCGTCCATCATCTCGGGGAAGCCCGTCAGGTCGGCGACCTCGGTCACGGGCAGGCCCGCCTCCTTGAGCGCCTTGTGGGTGCCCCCGGTCGAGACGAGGTCGATGCCGCGGGCGGCGAGCGCCCGGGCGAAGTCGACGAGGCCGGTCTTGTCCGAGACCGAGAGGAGTGCGCGGGAGACCCGCACCTGATCGTGCGCCATGTGATCGTCTATGGGATCGTCTTGAGAGAGGTGGCTTTTCCGGGCCGGTAGCACGGATCGGGCCTGCCCGGCCAGCGTGAGCCCGGGCCTACGCGGCTGGGCGGCCGGGCGCCGCGGCGAGCCGCGTGAAGGACCACGTCACCGCGGTGTCGGCACCGACCCGGAGATGCAGGGCGATCTGGTCCGTGCGGCGCGCGCCGGTGAGCCCGGCGAAGTAGACGCTCTCCTCGATCGCGGTGGTGGCGCCCTCGGCGGCGAAGAGCCAGACCTCGCCCAGCGGGCTCGCGAGCTCCAGACCCTCGGGGACCGTGCGCACGGCGATGGCCGGATGCAGGTGGAAGCGCACGGCGACCTCCTGGGGACGCAGGCGCGTGCCCTCGCGGCCGGGGCTGCGCAGGAAGTTGTCGAGCCCGTCGAGTCGGGCCCCGTCCGCCCGCAGCGTCCAGCGGCGCTCGTGCACGATGCCGAAATCCGGCCCGTAGCCGTCGTGCCGGCCGGCGAGGACGAGGGCCTCCTCCGTCTCGGTGCGCTGGCTCTTCACCGTGCGGGGGCCGCGCAGCACGGCGGGCCCGAGGCGCCGCATCAGCCAGTCGGCGGCGAGGTCCTCGGCCCACCAGCCGCTCGGCCCGAGGAAGCGGCAGGAGGAGGCCTCGGCGACGGTGGCGGTGGAATGGGCGGCGGTGGAGCGGGCGATCCGGCGCAGCTCCGGCCCGCTCGCGGGCAGGCCGCAATTGACCACGATGCGCTGGGGCCCGCTCGACATCTCGAAGGAGAGGCAGCCCGCCCCGGCATTCAGCGAGTAGGGCAGCGGGGGGCTCGGGCCGACATCGGCCACCACCACGACGCGGCCCGCCTCGAGGCGCTCGTAGCCGGAATTCGGCGCGTGCATGAGCGGCCGGGCGAGCGCCCCGTCATAGACGAGGAGCGTGGCGAGCTGGTCGGCGGCGGTGGCGCCCATGCCGTTGAAATGGCTGAGCGAGGCGTCGGCGTGGCGGAGCAGCCGGAGCAGCGGCAGCATCCGGTCGATGGCGCCGATCAGGGCGGCGGGCGGCTCGACGTTGCGGCTGAGATAGCTCTGGCGCAGCGGCAGCAGGTCGAGCAGCAGCTCCATCGCGAAATGCGGGTCGCGGGAGCGGTGTCCGCCATCGGCCAGGACCTGCCGGTCGAGCTCGCGCGACAGGATCCGGGTCGCCCGCCTTAGGATCGGCTGGATGCCCTCGCAGCAGAGGCCCGCATAGCAGAGGGCCACCGCGGCCACGAGGCGCCATTGTGGCGGCACGCCGCGGCGCAGATCCCGCTCGAGCTGCTGCGCGCCGCGGGCGACCGCCTTGAGGAAGGCCTGGTAGAAGCCGTGGTCGGCCCCCTCCAGCACCAGGGGCGACTGGCACAGGAAGGAGATCAGCCGCCGCGCCGCCACCGGCGTGCGCCGGGCCAGGGTGGGGTCGCCCCGGCCGGCCATGAAGTCGGCGAGGAAGGCGCGGGCATTGGCCCGGGCGAGCGCCGTGTCGGCGGCGCGCAGGTGGCGCAGCCAGCCGAAGCCGTAGAGCATCTCGGCCCACTCGGCCGAGGGCGGCGCGTAGTCGAAGGGCGAGCCGCCGCTGGCCGCCAGCGAGCGCCCGGCGAAGACGAAGAGCCCGGCATAGATGTCGTCGGCGAAGGTGGCGTCGGCGGTGCGCAGGTCGTGGGGCGCGATGACGAGACCGGTGACCTTGACCCGCGCCAGGAGGTCCGGCGGCGCGGTCAGCCGCGCGCTCGTGGCGCGCGCCACCCGCGCGGCCTCGCGCCCGACGAGCCGGTAGAAGCGCCAGCGATCAGGCCCCCAAGCCATCAGGCCCCCAGCCACGGACTCTCCTCAGCCTCATCCGCCGAAGCGCCCCCATGGTTCAGGGGGGCATGCGATCGAGGGCCCGAGCGGCCTCCCTGATCAAGCTAGAGCGGGCCTCTTAACCATCGGTTTACGCTGTGTCATGGGCGGTCTGCGGCCGTGCCGTCGCATTCTGCGCGGTCCCGGCTTATGCTGGGTCCCCAAGGAGAGCCGCCATGTCGTATACCGTGCACTGGACGACCCCGTCGGGCCCGACCTCGGAAGCGCACGCGATCGGCCTGCGCGCCGCCGAGCGGGCCATGACCTTCGCGAATCTCGGTGCCGCGAACGTTTATGTCGAGACGAGCGACGGCCGCGTCTTCCGGGCGCCGACAGAGATGTCGGAGCTGGTCCGGCAGGCGGAGGACGCCGACGCCTGCGGCCACGCCTGAGGGACAACCGGTCCGAACGGTCTCCGCATCCGCACGCGTCTTCGGCTCCGCGCGTCTGGTGACGCCGGAGGCTTGGCCGGAGAGGGAGACGCGGGACGCCGCGGAACCCTGAACGATATGCGCAAACACCGGTCCCCCGGCGTCCCGCGGATGAGAGAGGCAGGCTGCCCGGTCTCACCCGATTTGAGCGTCGCGGTTTCTTGGATACCCGCCTGCATCGACCCCGACCTCGGATGGCCTGGTATCGGGGTTGGTCCCGCGACGCGGTGCGTCCCCCATCCCAGCCTCGTCCTCGGCAGACGTAACGTGTCCTGCACCCGGCCTCGTATTGGGCCCGGCATCGGTTCCTCGACCTGCAGGCCGGACTGTCGGCGCTGTCCCGTGTTCGTCCGGGCTGGCGCCGAGAACGGCCCTGTGTCGCGCAGAGGCGCCCGGGGCACCGGCTGACCCGCCGGCGACGCGGGAACCGCCGCGCTGTCCTGGTCCTTGCCGGCGGTCATCCGGCTCGGGCTCCCTGCTCACGGCGCGCCGGGTTGCAGGACCCGTCGCGCCGCGGGACAGCGCATGGGCAGGTGCGTACGTGTTTTGTTCTCGCATGTCAAGCTTATTGTCATAATCTGGGCTCGTTCTCCTCTCCCTTTGCGGGGAGGGGCCAGGGGTGGGGGTGGGGCAGGAGGCACCGTCACGCCTCATCCTGGGCCACCCCCACCCCTGACCCCTCCCCGCAAGGGGGCGGGGAAGAGCCTCTTCCGGACAATGGCTGGGGAGCGGCCAGCGGCGATGCCGGATCAGGCGCAGGTCCCCTCCCCCGAACGCGATACCGAGCCCCCTATCGCTCCCGCTCCGCCAGCCGGTCGATCAGCCCCTGCATGCCGCTCGGCACCGGCTCGGCGGCGGCCTTGGCGTAGAGGGTGCGCAATTGCCGGCCGATCTCGGCGAGGCTCAGCGAGCCCTTCACGATGACCCGGTCGGCGGAGTGCGCCAGGGCCGCCTTCTCGCTGGCGGTGATCTCCTTGGCGGTGAGCACCACCACGGGGATGTCGCCGTCCGGCCGCGCGCGCAGCGCCCGCAGGAAGCCGAAGCCGTCCATCTCCGGCATCATCAGGTCGAGGAGGATCAGGTTCGGGCGCGCGAGGTCGATGCGGGCGAGGGCGGCGCGGCCGTTCTCGGCCTCGTCGACAGTCCAGCTGTCGCGGGAGAGCGTGCGGTGGAGGCGGGCGCGGGCGTCGGCGTCGTCGTCCACCACGAGGACTCGGGCCTCGTGCCCCTGCGGCCGGTAGCGCTCCATCAGGCCCTTCAGCCGGTCCCAGTCGATCGGCTTGACGAAATAGTCGGTGGCCCCGAGCGCCTGGCCGAGGCCCTCCTCGGCCACCACCGAGGTCATGATGACCGGGATGCCGGCGAGATCCGGATCGCTGCGCACGGCGTGGAGAACGGCCCAGCCGTCCATGCGCGGCATCTCCACGTCGAGGAGGATCGCCCGCGGCTTCAGCGCCCGCGCCAGGGTGAGCCCGGCCCGCCCGTCATTGGCTGTGCGCACGTGGAAGCCCTCGCGCTCCAGGAAGCGCCCGAGGAGCTCGCGCGCGGCCGGGTCGTCGTCCACGATGAGGACGGCGTCGCCCTCCTCCTCGGCCTGGGCGGGGGTGGGCTCGGGCGCCTCCGGCGCCACGGTGGCGTCCTCTGGGGCGAGCGTCGCGGGCAGGCGGATGGTGAAGGTCGAGCCGCGCCCGGGCTCGCTCTCGACCGAGACGTCGCCGCCCATGGCCCGGCAGAAGGCGCGGGTGATCGAGAGGCCGAGGCCGGAGCCGCCGAACTTGCGCGTGGTCGAGTCGTCGGCCTGCGAGAAGCGCTGGAACAGCCGCCCGATCTGCTCCGCGTCGAGACCGATACCGGTGTCGCGCACCGCGAAGGCGAGCCAGTCGGCGCCCTCCTCCCGGTGGCGGTCCACGGTGAGCACGATCTCGCCCGCCTCGGTGAACTTGGCGGCGTTGCCGATGAGGTTGAGGAGGCACTGGCGGATCTTGGTCTGGTCCTGGTGCATCCGGCCGAGGCCGGGCGCGAGCTCGGCCCGGAACGCGTTGCGCTTCTTCTCGACGAGCGCCCCCGTCGCGTCCGCGACGTCGGCGACGAGGTCGGCGACCGCGAAGGTCTCGGGCACCGCGGTGACGCGGCCGGCCTCGATCTTCGAGATGTCGAGCACGTCGTTGATGAGCGAGAGCAGGTGGCGCGCATTCGCCTCGATCTTGCGCAGGTCCGGCAACAGGCCCGCCTGGCCGGCATCCTCCAGCTCCTCGCCGAGCATCTCGGAATAGCCGATCACCGCCGAGAGCGGCGTGCGCAATTCGTGGCTCATGTTGGCGATGAACTGGCTCTTGGCGCGGTTGGCCGCCTCGGCCGCCGCCCGCGACCGCTCGATCTCGGCCTCGGCCTCCTTGCGCTCGGTGATGTCGACATTGGTGCCGACCCATTCGCGCAAGGCGCCGTCCGGATCGAGCACCGGCACGCCGCGCACCTCCATGTGGCGCCACTGCCCGTCGCGGCGGCGCAGGCGGTACTCCACCTCGTAGACCTTGCGCGCCTCGACGCAGCGCGCCCATTCCTCGGCGGCATGCGCCCGGTCGTCCGGATGGACCGCGTCGACCCAGCCCCAACCCTGATAGGCCTCCTCGCCCTGGCCGGTATAGGCGCTCCAGCGCGGCTGCGGCGGCATCAGCTCGCCCGCGGCGGTGGTGTTCCAGACGACGGCCGCGGAGGCGTCGATCAGCGCCCGGAAGCGCTCCTCGGAATGGCGCAGGCGCTCCTCGGCGGCGCGGCGGCGGGAGATGTCGGTGTTGGTGCCGTACCAGCGCAGGATCCGGCCCTGCGCGTCCCGGTGCGGCATGGCCTGAGACAGGAACCAGCGGAACTGCCCGTCCGCGCCCCGCAGCGGGAAGGTATCCTCCCAGGGGGTGCCCGCCGCGATCGCCTCCCGGAAGCGCGCCTCGACTCGGGCAACGTGGTCGGGATGGTGCACGCCGCGCCAGCCCCAGCCGCGCATCTGGTCGAGGGTGGTGCCGGTGTAGTCGTACCAGCGGCGATTGTACCAGAAGATGGCGCCGTCCCCGTCGGCCATCCAGGCGAGCTGCGGCAGCGCCTCCGCGAGGTTCTCGTAATCGGTCTGGGTGGCGCGCCCCGTATCCGTGGCGCCGGCGCCTTCGCGGGGTGGGGACTCACGCATCGGAGGTTCGGGCCCGGTTGGATGCACGGCGCGACGCGCCGCGAGACCGGCATAGATAGCGCGGGCGGGCCGAGGGAAAGCCTTCAGCCCCGCGCCGCCCGGCCCGCGCGGAAGGCGTCCACGGCGTAGAGGGCGAGTGCCAGCCAGATCAGCACGAACATCGCGAGCCGGTGCGGCTCCACGTGCTCGCCATAGGCCAGCACGCTGAGGGCGAGCAGGCAGGTCGGGGCGAGGTACTGCATCAGCCCGAGCGTCGCGAGGCGCAGGCGCTCGGCGGCCGCCGCGAACCAGATCAGCGGCACCGCCGTGGTGATGCCGGTCAGCGCCAGCAGCAGCAGGCTGCGCGAATCCGGGGGAAAGATCGGATCGGGGGTGAGCCAGAGGAAGGCCATGGCGGCCGGGGCCAGGACCAGCGTCTCGGCCAGGAAGCCGATCATCGGATCGACGCCGACCACCTTCCGCACCAGCCCGTAGAGGGCGAAGGTGAGCGCCAGCGCCAGCGACACGGCGGGCAGGTCCCCGGCCCAGGCCACGGCGAGGCAGACGCTCGCCGTGGCGATGCCGACCGCCACCAACTGCGCCGGGCGCAGCCGCTCGCCGAGCACCACGGCGCCGAGGCCGACGCTCATCAGCGGGTTGATGTAGTAGCCGAGGCTCGCATCGAGCAGGTGGCCCTGGTCGACGGCGCGCAGATACAGGAGCCAGTTGACGCCGATCAGCAGCGCCGAGACCACGAGGAGCCCGTGCCGGCGCGTGAGCGGGAACGGCATGCGGACGCGCTTGCGCCAGATCAGGACGAGCCCGCCCACGAACAGGATCGACCAGAGGATGCGCTCGGCGAGGATGTAGCTCGGGCTGAAGGCGCCGAGCAGCCGGAAATGCACCGGCACCAGGAGGCCCCAGCTCAGATAGGCCCCGAGTGCGTAGACGAAGCCCACGACGTGCATCCTCCCCGCCCGCGCAATTTGCGCGCGTGCCGGGGCGGCATAGACCCGGGACCGGAGCGCCGTCAGGTGCGCGGGCGCACGCTGCGGGGCAGGCATCCCCCTCCCCCTTGCGGGGAGGGGCCAGGGGTGGGGGTGGTTCAGGATGGAGCGCCGAGCGTTGTTCGGTACCACCCCCACCTCCAACTCCTCCCCGCAAGGGGGAGGAGAGGCCCGCGGCGCGCCCGGACCCTCAGCCCCGCTCCGCCGGCTGGCAGGTGGCGCAGAAGAAGGTGGAGCGGCCGGATTGCACGATGCGGGCGACGCTGCCGCCGCAGCCCGGGCTGCGGCAGGGCTCGCCGAAGCGGTCGTAGACCCGGAAGGCGTGCTGGAACGCACCCGAGGTCCCGTCCGTGTGGGCATAGTCGCGCAAGGTGGAGCCGCCTGCGGCCACCGCCTCGGTCAGCACGGCTTTGATCGCCTTGGCGAGCAGCTTCGCCCTCGGGGTCGGCTTGCCGTCGGGCCCGGCGAGCGCCCCGGCCGGCGTCTCGGGGTGGAGCCCCGCCCGGTGCAGGGCCTCGCAGACATAGATGTTGCCGAGCCCCGCGATCAGGCGCTGGTCGAGGAGCGCGGCCTTGAGGGGCGTGAACCGGTGGCGGAACAGCCGGGCGATCAGGGCCCCGTCGAGCCCCGGCTCCAGGGGCTCGACCCCCATCCCCGCGAAGTGGCGGCAGGCGGCGAGCCCCTCCGTCGGCACGAGGTCCATGAAGCCGAAGCGGCGCACGTCGTTGTAGGTGACGGTGGCCCCTGTCCCCATCGCCATCACCACGTGGTCGTGCTTCGGCACGCCGGCGGCGCCCTCCAGGTAGAAGTCGCCCGGCGAGAGGTTGCGACCGTCCGGCATGGCCACGTCGAAGCGCCCGCTCATGCCGAGATGCATGACCAGGGTCTCGCCGGAATCGAGATGGGCGGTGAGGTACTTCGCCCGGCGCGCCAGATCGATGACGGTGCGACCTTCCAGACGCTCGGCGAAGCGCTCGGGGAACGGAAAGCGCAGGTCCGGCCGGCGGAGCGTCACGCGGCTGAAGCGGGCACCGACCATGGCCGGCGCGAGGCCGCGGCGCACGGTCTCGACCTCGGGAAGCTCGGGCATGTCTCTTCGGGCTGGCGGTTCTGTCTGACGCCGATATCGGCTTCCCCGCCCCGGCGCACAATCCCATCCGCCGGTTTGCCCATCCGCCGGTTTGCCCATCCGCCCGTTTGCCCGCCGGCCCGCGGCGATCCGCGCGGGGACGCGGTGCCTTCGCGGGGGACCTGGGGATTCGACGCATGGCGGTTTGCGGCAGCCTTCGCTATGAGGCGCCAGGGCTCTGGAGCCATGCCCGATCGCGTTGCGATCAGGCATGGCTCCAAGCCTTCGTCGTGATGCGCTCTCATGCACCGAACCGGTGCCCACTGCGGTGGAGAGCGCTCGAAAGCAGGTGATCGATGGCGGGCGGAGACCGGACGCGGGACGACGAGACCACCGATTTCGGCTTCGAGCGCGTGGCGCTGGGGTCGAAGCAGGGGCGCGTGGACGCGGTGTTCCACTCGGTCGCCCGCCGTTACGACCTGATGAACGACCTGATGTCGGGCGGCCTGCACCGGGCCTGGAAGACGCAGCTCGTCTCGATGCTGCGCCCGCCGAAGAGCCGCCCCTTCCGCCATCTCGACGTGGCCGGCGGCACCGGCGACGTGGCCTTCCGGGTGCTCGATGCGGGCGGCCCGCGGACCTCCGTGACGGTTCTCGACATCAACGAATCGATGCTGCGCGTCGGCGCCGAGCGGGCGCCCCAGCGCTTCGAGGGCCAGGTCGACTTCGTCACCGCCAATGCCGAGAGCCTGCCCCTGCCGGACGAGAGCTTCGACGGCTACACCATCGCCTTCGGCATCCGGAACGTGCCGCGCATCGAGGCGGCGCTGGCGGAGGCCAAGCGCGTGCTGAAGCCCGGCGGGCGCTTCCTCTGCCTCGAATTCTCGCAGGTCGACCTGCCGGTGCTCGACAAGATCTACGAGGCCTATTCCTTCCACGTGATCCCGCGCATCGGCGCGCGGGTGGCGGGCGACGCCGAATCCTACCGCTACCTCGTGGAATCGATCCGCAAGTTCCCGACGCGGGGCGCCTTCGCCGGGCTGATCGAGCAGGCCGGCTTCCGCCATGTCAGCGACCGGCCGCTGTCCGGCGGCATCGTGGCGATCCATTCCGGCTGGAAGGTCTCGTGAGCGTGTCCCGGACCGGCCAGGGCCGCTGAGCGGTGATCGGCGCGATCTTCCATCTGGCGCGCGGTGCGCATGTCGGCTTCGTGCTGGCGCGCGAGGGCGCCCTGTCCTTCGTGGACGCCGCGGAGCTGCCGCCGCATCTGCGGCTCGCCCTCAGGGTCGGGCGCTGGCTGGAGCGGCCGGGGCTCGGCGAGGGCGCGGCGCGGCTCTCGGCGGCGATGACCCGGCTCGGGCCGAGCTACGTCAAGTTCGGCCAGTTCCTGGCGACGCGCCCCGACATCGTCGGCATGGCCGCCGCCCGCGACTTGGAGAAGCTGCAGGACCGGGTGCCCCCCTTTCCGCAGGGACAGGCGATCCGGGTGATCGAGACCGCCTTCGCCAAGCCGCTCTCGGCCCTCTTCGTCGCCTTCAGCGAGCCGATCGCCGCGGCCTCGATCGCCCAGGTCCACAAGGCCGTGGTGCAGGATGCCGACGGCACCCAGCGCACGCTTGCCGTCAAGGTCATGCGGCCCGGCGTGCGCGAGCGCTTCCAGCGCGACCTCCAGGTGATGCGCTTCATCGCCCGGGTGGTGCACGCCCTCTCGCCCCAGGCCGAGCGCCTGCGCCCGCGCGAGGTGGTGGAGATCCTCGCCCGCTCGGTGATGATGGAGATGGATTTCCGGCTCGAGGCCGCGGCCGCCTCCGAGCTCGCGCAGAACACCAAGGACGACCCCGATTTCCGCGTGCCGAAGCCCGATTGGGAGCTGACCGCGCGCGACGTGCTCTCCTCCGAATGGATCGACGGCACCAAGCTGCACAGCAAGGCCGACATCGTGGCCGCCGGCCACGACCCGCAGGCGGTCGGCCGCGCGGTGATCCAGAGCTTCCTGCGCCACGCCATCCGCGACGGCTTCTTCCACGCCGACATGCACCAGGGGAACCTGTTCGTGGACGCGCAGGGCCTGCTGGTGGCGGTCGATTTCGGCATCATGGGCCGGCTCGGCCCGAACGAGCGGCGCTTCCTCGCCGAGATCCTGCTCGGCTTCATCATGCGCGACTACCGCCGCGTCGCGCAGGTGCATTTCGAGGCCGGCTACGTGCCGGCGCACCACTCGGTGGACGATTTCGCGCAGGCCATCCGTGCCATCGGCGAGCCGATCCACCAGCGCCGGGCCGACGAGATCTCGATGGCCAAGGTGCTCACCCTGCTGTTCGACGTGACCGCCCTGTTCGACATGAGCACGCGGACCGAGCTGGTGATGCTGCAGAAGACCATGGTGGTGGTCGAGGGCGTCGCCCGCTCCCTCGATCCCCGCCTCGACATGTGGACCACCGCCGAGCCGGTGGTGCGGAGCTGGATCGCCCGCAATCTCGGCCCCGTCGGCCGCCTGGAGCAGGGCGCGGAGGCCTTGCGCACCATCGCCGACGTGGTGGCCGAGGTGCCGGACCTCGCCCAGCGCCTCAAGCGCGTGCTGGTCCGCCTCGACGAGGCCGGGACCGGCGACGCGCGGCGCCTGGAGCGCTTCGCCCGCGACGAGCGCCGCCGCGCCGTCCTGCAGACGGCCGCGCTCTGGGCCATCGCCGTCGGTGCGCTGGTGCTGGCCTTCCGGTAGAAGATCTCTCCATGACCCTGCCGCTCGCCGACCGCCGCATCCTCCTCGTCATCGGCGGGGGCATCGCGGCCTACAAGGTGCTCGACCTGATCCGGCGCCTGCGCGAGCGCGGTGCGAGCGTCTGCCCGGTGCTGACGCAGGGCGCGCAGGAATTCGTGACGCCGCTCGCCGCCGCGGCGCTCGCGGGCGAGCGGGCCCATACCGACCTGTTCGACCGCGCCGAGGAGGCCGATATCGGCCATATCAAGCTCGCGCGGCAGGCGGATGCGGTGGTGGTGGCGCCGGCCACCGCCAACCTCATGGCGAAGATGGCGACCGGGCAGGCGCCGGACCTCGCCGCGACGGTACTGCTCGCCACCACCCTGCCGATCCTGATCGCGCCCGCCATGAACGTGCGGATGTGGGAGCATCCGGCGACGCAGCGCAACCTCGAGACGCTGAAGCGCGACGGCGTGCGCGTGGTCGGCCCGAATGTGGGCCGGATGGCCGAGGCCGAGACCGGGCCGGGGCGCCTCGCCGAGCCGGAGGAGATCGCCGACGCGCTCGAAGCGATGCTCGGCGCGAAGGCGGGGCCGCTCGCGGGACGGCGCGTCCTCGTCACCTCCGGCCCGACCCACGAGCCGATCGACCCGGTGCGCTACCTCGCCAACCGCTCCTCGGGCCGCCAGGGCCACGCCATCGCCGCCGCCGCCGCCGAGGCCGGGGCGCAGGTGACGCTGGTCTCGGGCCCGGTCGCGATCCCGGATCCGCCCGGCGTCGCTGTGGTGCGCATCGAGACCGCCCGCGCGATGCTGGCCGCCGTGCAGGCGGCCTTGCCCGCCGACCTCGCGATCTTCGCTGCCGCGGTCGGCGACTGGCGCCCGGCCGCCGAGCAGGGCTCGAAGATCAAGAAGGACGGCGCCGAGCCGCCGCCCCTCGCCCTCGTCGAGAATCCCGACATCCTGGCGACGGTCTCGAGGATGTCCGAGGGCCGGCCGCGCCTCGTGGTCGGCTTCGCGGCCGAGACCGACGCGGTGCTCGACCATGCCCGCGCCAAGCTCGCCCGCAAGGGCTGCGACCTCCTGGTGGCCAACGACGTCTCGCCCGCGGGCGGGGTGATGGGCGGGGCGGCCAACACCGTCCACCTGCTCGCGCGCGACGGCGCCGTGGAGACCTGGCCGACGCTCGCCAAGGACGAGGTCGGTCGCCGCCTGGTGGCGCGGTTCGCGCAGATCCTGGACGCGGGCTGAGTTCAGGCCGCCGTCAGACGCTGAAGATCAGCCCCCTGTGCGACGTGCTCGCTCACGTCGAGGATCTCGACGGCGACGATCCGGCCTTCCGCGTCGAAGTCGAGCACGACACCGGGTCGCACCTCTTCGCTCTCTACGATGGCGACATCCGCAAAGCGGAGATAGAGCGCGTCCGCTTCGGCATCATAGCGGCTTTTCACGTCTTGCGCCTCCGACCACGGTCGAGGAAAGCCGTCACGATGTGACAGGCTCCATGTCCGGGAACATATACCACGCGCAACACGCGGCCGTCGCGCTCCGGGACGCTCCGATAAGCCCGCATCCGTTCGGGATGCTTCGGATCTGGTTCGGTACTCTCTGCCTCCAGCACCGTGCGTTCGACCCAGGCACGTTCGATCCCTCTCTCGGCGAGGGCATCGAGTGCATGACGCCCATAGCTGAATCTCGTCATCCGATAGTCTGCGACGCTTGCGATCGAGCCGAGATCTCATACGCGATCTCGTGCCGATGCACGTCTCGGAATGACGTCGTCGCGGGATAGATCAGCGAGACGATCAGACGCCGGCTCTCACCCCTCCCGCGGCAGCATCCGGTCGCTGATGATCCGGCGCTGGATCTCGCTGGTGCCCTCGAAGATCGTGGTCAGGCGGGCGTCGCGCCAGTAGCGCTCGACGCGGCGCTCGGTGGTGTAGCCGTTGCCGCCATGGAGCTGCATCGCCTGGTTCGTCACCCGCACCGCCATCTCGGTGGCGAGCAGCTTCACCATCGCCGATTCGCTCTCGGCCGGCTCGCCCTGGTCGAGGAGATGGGCCACCTGGCACCAGAAAGCGCGGGCTTGGGCCACCTCCGCCGCCATGTCGGCGAGGGCGAAGCGCAGCGCCTGGAACGCGCCGATCGGCTGGCCGAACTGCTCGCGCTCCTGGAGATAGGCCTGGGTGTCCTCCACTGCGGCGCGGGCGACGCCGACCGCGCGGGCTGCGGTGTGGACGCGGGCGATGTTGAGGCCGCGCTGCACGGCGGCGAAGCCGCCGGAATCGGCGTCGGCCCCGACATCGCCGTAGAGGCCGGTGAGGCGGTCGCTCTCGGGCACGCGCACGCCGTCGAGCTCGAGCTGGTAGGTCTGGAAGCCGTGATAGCCGACCTTGTCGATGGCGTGCCCCGTCATGCCCGCGGGGAAGGTGCCGGGCTCCTTCACCACGAGGAAGGGCTCCAGCCCCGCCGAGCGCGGCTCGCCGGGCTCGGGGTCGCGGGTGCGGGCCAGCACCTCGATGAAGTCGGCGGCGAGCGCGAAGCCGGCCCAGCGCTTGGTACCGGTGAGGCGCCAGGCATTGCCCTCGCGCACGGCCCGCGTCTGCACGCCGGCGAGGTCGGAGCCGGCCGTGGGCTCGGAGAGCGAGATGCTGCCGATCCACCGGCCCCTGGCCGACTTGCGCAGCAGGTCGAGGCGGCGCGCGTCGTCGAGGGTCTGGGTGCCGAGGCCCTGGCCGCGGGCCAGGATGCTGCCGACCGAGAGCCAGGACCGGGCGAGCTCCTCCGAGACGAGGCAGTACTCGAACACGCCGAGGCCCATCCCGCCATGCTCGGCGGGGATGGTGATGCCGAACCAGCCCTTCTCCGCCATGGCGTCGATGAGGGAGCGGGGCATCTCGCCCTTCTGCGGGTCGAGTTCGTCGGCGAGCGGCAGCACCACGTCGCGTGCGAAGGCGCGGGCCTCGGCCTGGAGCGCGGCGCGCGCCGCGCTGCGCCAGGGCGCGAGCAACTCGGGCGGGGCCGGCGCGATGGTCTCGGGCTTCGTCTCGGGTTTGGGCATGGTCTCCTCCTGGCCGGGGAGATAGGGCGCAGCTTGACCCTTTCCGGATGCGGCGCATGCCCCGCGCCCCGCCAAATCCGGGGCCAATCCGCGGGCCAGCCTTGACGGCGGGCCGGGTGCGGGCTCATTGGCCGGCGACGCCAGGAACGGCCGCCGCGTCAAGGGAGCGGCCGGGAAATTGAGCGCCTAGGAGGCCCCTTTGAAACGCTCCCGCCGCACGAAGATCGTCGCCACCCTCGGGCCGGCCTCCGACTCGCCCGAGATGATCGCGAAGCTCTTCCACGCGGGCGCCGACGTATTCCGGCTCAACATGAGCCACCTGCCGCGCGAGAAGCTGCCGGAGAAGGTCGAGGTCATCCGCGCCGTCGAGCGCGAGGCCAAGCGCCCGATCGCCATCCTCGTCGACCTGCAGGGGCCGAAGCTGCGCCTCGGCACCTTCGCCGAGGGTGCCGCGATGATTCAGAACGGGGCGAATTTCGTCCTCGACGGCGACCCGACGCCCGGCAATGCCGACCGCGTCTACCTGCCCCATCCCGAGATCCTGCAGGCGCTGGAGCCGGGCCACGCCATCCTGGTGGATGACGGCAAGCTGCGCCTCACGGTGGTCGAGGTCGGGGAGGCGCGCGCCGTGACCCGCGTCGAGGTCGGCGGCCGCATCTCGAACCGCAAGGGCGTGTCCCTGCCCCACACCGTGATCCCGCTGCCGGCCATGACCGACAAGGACCGCGCCGACCTTGAGGCCGGCCTCGCCGCCGGCGCCGACTGGATCGCGGTCTCCTTCGTGCAGCGGCCCGAGGACGTGGCCGAGGTGAAGACGGTCTGCGCCGGCCGCGCCCTGGTGATGGCCAAGATCGAGAAGCCGCAGGCGCTCACCCGCCTGGAGGAGATCGTCGAGATCTCGGACGGCCTGATGGTCGCCCGCGGCGACCTCGGCGTGGAGATGCCCCTGGAGCAGGTGCCAGGCGTGCAGAAGCGCATCACCCGGGCCTCGCGCCGCCTCGGCAAGCCGGTGGTGGTGGCGACCCAGATGCTCGAATCGATGATCTCGGCCCCCGTGCCCACCCGCGCCGAGGTCTCGGACGTGGCGACCGCCGTCTACGAGGGCGCGGATGCGGTGATGCTCTCGGCCGAGAGCGCGTCCGGCGCCTTCCCCGTGGAGGCGATCACCACGATGAGCCGCATCGCCGAGCAGGTGGAGCGGGACGTGCTCTACTGGTCGATCATCCGCGCGCAATCCTCGAAGCCCGAGCACACCGCGTCCGACGCCATCGCGGCGGCCGCCCACCAGATGGTCGACGCGCTGGAGCTCGACACGATCATGGCCTGGACGCATTCGGGCTCGACGGCGCTCCGCCTCTCCCGCGAGCGCCCGAACGCCTCGGTGATCGCCCTGACGCCGAAGCGCGAGACGGCGCGGCGGCTGGCCATGGCCTGGGGCACGCACCCGATCGTGACGAAGGACGCGAGCGACGTGGACGACATGGCCTTCCGCGCCTGCAAGTTCGCGGTGCGCGAGCGCTTCGCCGAGATCGGCGACCGGGTCATCGTGGTGGCGGGCGTGCCCTTCGGGACGCCGGGCGCGACGAACCTCGTGCGCATCGCCTTCATCACCCGCGAGCACGCCGAGCGGGCTTAAGGACACGATTCCCCTCCCCCTTGCGGGGAGGGGTCAGGGGTGGGGGTGGCTCAGGATGGGGCGCCGAGCGTTGTTCGGTCCCACCCCCACCTCCGGCTCCTCCCCGCAAGGGGGAGGAGTGGACCGGGGTGCTACGCCTCCGCGTCCTTGCGCTCGTAGCGCGTGAGCAGCGGCGTCTGGGCCAGCGCGAACACCACGGTGAGCGGCATGATGCCGAACACCTTGAAGTTCACCCAGAAATCCTCGGTCTGCGTGCGCCAGACCACCTCGTTGAGGACGGCGAGCGCCAGGAAGAACAGGCCCCAGCGGAAGGTGAGCTTGCGCCAGCCCTCCTCGGTGAGCGCGAACATCGAATCGAGCACCACCGAGAGCAGCGACTTGCCGAAGGCGAGGCCGCCGAGCAGCACCACGCCGAACAGGGTGTTCACGATGGTGGGCTTCACCATGATGAAGGTCTTGTCCTGCAGGAGCAGGGTCAGCCCGCCGAACACCACCACCACGACCCCCGAGACCAGGGGCATGATCGGAAGGCGCCGCACCAGGGCGTAGTGGATGGCCAGCGCGACCACGGTCGCCGCCACGAACAGCCCGGTCGCCACGAAGAGCTTCTGGTCGGGGCTCACCCCGAAGCGCTCGGCATAGGCGTTGCCGAGGAAGAACAGCACCAGCGGCCCCATCTCCAGGACGAGCTTCAGGAGCGGCGGCAGGTGGCGGTGCGGGGGGACGGATTCGATCTGCATGGGGCGTGATATAAGCGTTCCTGGCATGTCTGTATCGAGCGCGGCGCGCGGGTGCCGGGCAGAACCGCCCGGCCCGCTTCGGCGAAGGGCGCCCTAACCCTTCTCCAGCCCGGCGATGGCGCGGGCGAAGTCGCGGGCCGCGAAGGGCTCCAGATCCTCCACGCTCTCGCCGACGCCGATGAAGTGCACCGGCAGGCCGAACTTCGCGGCGAGCGCCACGAGGATGCCGCCGCGCGCCGTGCCGTCGAGCTTGGTCATCACGAGGCCGGAGACCGGCGCCGCCTGCGAGAACAGCTCCACCTGGCTCAGCGCGTTCTGGCCCACCGTCGCGTCGAGCACGAGGAGCGTGGCGTGGGGCGCCTCGGGGTCGACCTTGCGGATGACGCGGATGATCTTCTCCAGCTCCGCCATCAGCCCGGCCTTGTTCTGGAGGCGGCCGGCGGTGTCGATGAGGAGCACGTCGGTGCCGGCTGCCTGCGCCTGCTTGAGGGCGTCGAAGGCGAGGCCGGCCGCGTCCGCTCCCTGCGCGCCGCTGATCACCGGCGTGCCGGTGCGGGCGCCCCAGACCTTGAGCTGGTCGATGGCCGCGGCGCGGAAGGTGTCGCCCGCCGCCAGCATCACGCTGCGGCCTTCCGCCTTGAACTTCAGCGAGAGCTTGCCGAGCGTCGTGGTCTTGCCCGCCCCGTTCACGCCGACGCAGAGGATCACGAAGGGCTTCCGCGCGGTGTCGATCACCAGTGGATGCGCCACCGGGTCGAGGGCGCGCTCCACCTCGGTGGCGAGGATGGCGCGGACCTCGTCCGGCGAGATGCCCTTCTCGTAGCGGCCCTTGCCGACGGCCTCCGAAATCCGCGTCGCGGTCTCGACGCCGAAATCGGCCTGGATCAGCGCGTCCTCAAGGTCCTCCAGGGTGTTGGCGTCGAGCTTGCGCTTGGTGAAGAGCCCAGTCACCCGCTCGGACAGGGCCGAGGAGGTGCGCTTCATCCCCGAGGTCAGGCGGCCCCACCAGCCCTTCGCCTCGCGCTGCGGCTCGGCCGCGGCGTCGTGGGCGAGCGCGGCGGCCACGTCGACGGGCTGGACCGGCGGCGGCTCGATCACGGGCTCGCGGGCGAGTTCCGTCTCGTCCGCGGGCTCGGCGCCGCGCGCGGGGTCGTCGCCCGCGGTGCCGGCCGGCGGGCGCTCGGGCTCGCCCGCGATCGGTTGCAGGTCGGCGCCCTCGATCGCGTCGGGGACCGCGTTGCGATCGGACTCGTCCGGGTCCGGCTCGCTCGGCGGCAGCGGCACCTGCTCGACCGCATCGGCGCCAGTGGCGAAGTCGGGCTGGCCTTCGGCGGGCGAGGCCGGCGAGTCGATCGGCGGCTCGACGGGCTGGTCGGCCGGCTGATCCGCGGGGTGCGATCCCTTGCGCCCGAACAGGCGCCCGAACCAGCCCGGCTTGTCCTCGCTCATCGTGTGGTCCCTGCTCGCCGCGCCCGTTCCCTGAGGCGCAGAAATAATCTAGCCGGAGCGGATGTCCGCCCCGACCCTGCTGCCTGACATAGGCGCGCGCCTCCTCTACCGCGATGCCCTGCTGCTCGTCATCGACAAGCCGGCGGGTTTGCCGGTCCATCCGGGCCCGAAGGGCGGCGAGACGCTCACCGACCATCTCGACGCCCTGCGCTTCGGCCTGCCCCGGCGCCCCGAGGCCGTGCACCGGCTCGACCGCGACACCTCGGGCTGCCTCGCCCTCGGCCGCCACGCCAAGGCGCTCGCGCGGCTCGGCAAGCTCTTCGCCGGCTCCTCCGTGCGGAAGACCTACTGGGCGGTGGTGGAGGGCGGTCCCGCGGCCGAGAGCGGCAGCATCGACATGCCGCTCGCCCGGCGCTCGCCCGATCCGCGCTCGTGGTGGATGAAGGCCGATCCGGCCGGCGACCCGGCCCTGACGCATTGGCGCGTCCTCGGCCGCGGCGATGGCCGCACCTGGCTGGAGCTGAGTCCCGTCACCGGGCGGACGCACCAGTTGCGCGTGCATTGCGCGGAATCCGGCTGGCCGATCCTCGGCGACCCGATCTATGGCGGCGGCCCGCGCGGGGGTGTCCTGCACCTGCACGCCCGCGCGCTGTCGATCCCGCTTTATCCGAAGCGCGATCCCGTGCGGGCGGAGGCGCCCGCGCCGGCGCATATGCGTGCGGCGCTCTCGGCCTGCGGGCTTCCCGATTCGATGTGAGCCTTCGGGCCCTGCCCCGGCGCGACCGCGGCGTCCGGTCAGGCGCGGGTGCGGCCCCGGTTCAGCGCCACGGCGGCGCGCACCAGATCCATCAGGGCCTCCGCGTCGATCGCGTCGCCCTCGCGAAGATCGATGGCGCGCCGCGTATTGCCCGTGAGGCTGGCGTTGAAGAGGCCCGCGGGATCCGCGAGCGCGGCGCCTTTGGCGAAGGTCATCTTGACCACGGCCTGGTAGGTCTCGCCGGTGCAGACGATCCCGTCATGGCACCAGGTCGGCACGCCGCGCCATTTCCATTCCTCGACCATGTCCGGGTCGGCCTGCCGCACGAGGCCGCGGAGCCGGGCGAGCATGTCGCCCCGCCAGTCGGCCAGCTCGGCGATCCGGTCGTCGATGTGCTGCGCGGGCGACTTCCCCTCCGCGGGCGCGTCCTCGCCCATGGCATCCCTCTCCGTCCGCTCGGCCCTTTCAGGCCGCGAGGCGCGGCGCCTCCTCGATCGGCGGCACCGCGCGCCGCTCGGCGATCTCCGCTGCGATCTCCGCGGCGAAATGAGCCTCCTGGCGCAGGCGCTCCTGCTCCTCGCGGAAGCTCGCCAGGATCGCGTCCGGAAGGGCGTCGAGCACGGCGTCGATCGCGTCCGCGCCGGCCGGCGCCTCCGCCACGGCCGGCTCTTCGGGCCGCGCCGCGACCGCGCGCTTCTGGGCCTCGCGCCAGGCGACGTCCTCGTCGCGCACCGCGCGGTGGGCGGCCTCGCGGGCCAGCGCCTCCTCGGCGATGGCGCGGGCGACCTCGCGGGCCTCGTCGCGGGCGGCCTCGGCCTCATAGCGGGCGAGCAGGGCCATCACAGCCTGCATCTCGCCGAAGGGCATGTCCTCGCAGGCGGTGATCGCCCGCTCGATCATGCGGCGGGAGAGGCCAGCCCCGCGCAAGCTGGTGGCCCCATCCTGCGCCTCGCGCCAGGCGGAGAGGGCGGCGGCGATCGCCGGAAGCAGGGCCTCGGCGAGGCCGGCGCGGCGGTGCAGGTCGGCGATGCCGCGCGGCTCGCGCATCAGGTTCGCCACGCGGACATGGTCGAGGCCGCTGAGATCGGCGAAGGCCGCCTCGGCGAAGCCCATCTGGCCGGACAGGATCGCCCGCAGGATCAGGCCGGCATTGAGCTGGCCGGTGCCGCGCAGGTGGCGCACCACGCGCGCGACGGCCGCGGGGCCCGCGCCGGCGCAGAGGTCGAGCACGCCGCGCTCGCCCGCCTCGCGGGTCATGCGGGCGCCGCGCTCCGGGCTCAGCCAGCCGCAGCCGGTGACGAAGTGCGACAGGGTCTCGGCGAGGCGCACGCCCAGCGCATGGCGCACTTCGATCGGCAGCTCGGCCCGGGCCAGCAGGGCCTCGCGCAGGGTCGCATCGGCCCCGTGCCGTTCGACCATGCGCAGCATGCGCCCCGTGGTGATGCGGGCGGTCGGGTTGCGGGCGAGCACCGCGAGCGTGTCCGGCGCGGCGATCTCGGCGAGCGCCCCGGCCACCGCATGCGAGAGATGGTGGCGGCCGGCGATCGCCGCGCGCACAGCCTCGCAGCCCATCGCGGCGGCGTCGACGAGGTCGGCATCGGTGAGGACCGGCGAGCGCGCGAGGACGAGGCAGGCGACCTCGGTCTGGTCGCAGGCCAGGGCGACGACGAGGGGACGCGGCGCCCGCGTGGAGGCGGCGCAGGCCTCGGCGAGCGCCCGGCGCACGATAGGGGCTGAGTCGTCCAGAAGGGCGAGGAGCGCGGTCTTGGCCTCCCAGGCGGCCTCCGGGGCGAGGTTGCCGTAGAGATAGGCCCGCGCCAGGGCCGAGGCGGCCTCCGCCCGGTGCCCGGCCGAGGAATGCTGGGTCGAGGCCAGGAACTGGCGGATGATCATGGGCCGCTCCGGGTCAGATAGAGGGAGGTCCTGAGGCTCGCGGCCGTCGCCGCCGCGGCGAGCTCGGCCGGTCGGCGGGGCGGCAGCGGCGGGTTCACGATGACGGCGCCGGCCGCCGCCACGCCCTCTGCGACTGGCTCGGCCACGGCCGCGACGATCGAATCCGCCCCGGGCTCCGAGCGCGGGAAGTAGCGGGCGGCGGGCGCCTGTGCGGGCGCGCCGTCCGGGCGGCCCTGCCAGAGGCGGGTGAGCCCCTGCGCCACGGGGCCGGCGCGCCGGTCTGTCTGGAACAGGCTGCGCAGGTCGGCCCCCGCGGCATAGGCGGAGGCCGCGTAGGAGGTGGTGGCCTGGGGCAGGCCGCTCGCCTGGCTCTGGAGCGCGGCATCCGCGACGCCCCGCGCCGTGGCCGAAAGGTTGGCGTAGAGTTCCGAGACGCTGCGCGGGCGCCCGGCCTTGTCGAAGAACAGGGCGCGGTTGGCGGCGGCCGCCTCCGGCAGGTCGAGGGCGGCCGGCCGGTCCGGCGTGTCGCGGGCGGCGGTGATCAGCGCCGTGGCGCCGCGGGCGCCGAGCACGTGGGCAGCGTAGAGGTCGCCGGAGGAGGCCTCGCGCCCGAGGGCGGCGGCGAGCGCCTCGCCGTTCTTCTGGGTGAGCGCGCCGGCGAGCGCCGCGGAGACCTTCGGGTCGCGGCGCAGGTCCAGGATCGTCTGCCGCGCGGCCGGGTCGGCCACCGCATAGGTGCCGTCGGGCCGGGCGGTGATGGCGTCGGCATAGGTGGAGAGGCCGAGGCGGGTGCCGGCGTTCTTCATCACCCCGAGCCAGGTCTGCTCGATGAACTGGAACAGGCCGGTGGCGCTGGAGGTCCCGGCCTTGGCGGCCGGGTCGAGGGCGGATTCGCGCTGCGCGGTGGCGAGCAGGTAGTCGAAGCCGACGCCGCTGGCCTTGGCCCCGTCGCGGATCGCGTCGACCACGCCGGGTGGCGCGGTGCGCGTCGCCGCGGCGGCCGGCGGGGCCGGCTCGCGGGGGGGGGAGGGCGTGGTGAACAGGAACATCCGCGAGGCCGCATCCGCGATCCGCGCCGGCCTTCGGAATCCGGCGCCGGGAAGCTCCCTTCCCGTCCGCGAACCTGTCGCCGTTATGGTAAAGAAAGCTTGAAGTGCCGCCGCTTGCGCCCGTCCCGCGGCGCGGCGAGACCCTCCGGTGTTCCGCGATGCAATGCCTCCTGGTCCTCGAACCCGACGCCCTGCCCGACGCGGCCTCGCTCGCCGCCCTGCGGGCGCGCGCGCCGGACCTCCGGATCCATCTCCGGATCGACGCGGCGGAGGTGCCCGGCCCTGCGCTGACCCTCGCCCAGGACGGGGTCGCGGCGGTGGTCGCGGGGGCCGGCGATCTCGCGCGCCTCGCCAACCGGCTCGCGGTGCACGAGGCCGAGGCGGGACTGCCGGACGGCGCGACGCGGATCGTCGCGCTGATCGGCAGCGCCGCGGGCGTGCTCGGGGCGGCGGGCCTCGCGGGGGCGAGCCCGCGGCTCGCGGGCCTCGCCTGGGATGCCGAGGCGCTTGCCGACGATCTCGGGATCGACCTCGATCTGTCGGGGGCGTGGCCGGCCCCGCTCGCGCAGGCACGGGGGCAGGTGGTGCTCGCGGCGCGGGTGGCCGGGGTTCCGGCCTTCGAGACGGTGCGCCGCGATTCTGCGTCCCTCGCCGGGACGGCCGAGGCGGCGCGTCTGGACGGATTCGCGGGGATCGCGGTGCGGGATCCGGCCGAGGCCGCCCTGATCGCGGCTCAGCCGCCCTTGTAATCCCCCGCGCCCTTCGGGCGCCGCATGGTGAAGCGGTTCTCGGGCCGCACGGCGAAGTAGTCGAAATAGCCGCCGCGCATGATCGGGACCATGGCGGCGGTGTCGACGAGCCCGTCCTTCACGTAGCGGTCGTCGACGTAGATCGAGACCACCTGCCCGACCACGAGGAAGTTCTTGGCCTCCGAGCCGTCGAGCGGCGTCAGCGCCACGGTCTGCAGCCACTTGCACTCGATCGCCGCCGCCGCATCCGCGACTCGGGGCGGGCGCACGAGGCGCGAGGGCGCGGTGGCGAGCCCGGCGAAGTCGAACTCGCTCTCGCCCCGCGGCAGGGGCGCCGAGGAATCGTTCATCGCCTCGCGCAGGTCCCAGCTCGCGAGGTTGCAGACGAACTCGCCCCCCTCTTCCGCGAAGGTCATCGCGTCCTTCCGCCCCGTCGAGGAGAAGGCCACCATGTCGTCGCCCACCGCGTTGAAGAACGAGTAGGGCGCGAGGTTGAGCCGGCCGTCGCGGCTCATGGCGCTGATCCAGCCGATCGGGCGCGGCGCCACGATCGCCTTCAGCGGGTTGTGCGGCAGGGTGCGGTTGTCGGGGCCGTAATGCATGCCTTGCCTCTCTTCCCGCCGTGCGGCGGCACGGCGCAAGCGCTACTGCGCGTCGCCGCATTCTCTTCTCGCGCAGCCGGCGTGGACTTGGCGGCGGGCGGCGGATCGAAAGGTCCGGGGACCGGACCTTTCGCACATTCTCACAGGCGCGTGACGATGTCGGCGAGGTCCGGCCGCGGCCGGTCGCTCGGCACCGCGTCGGCGCGGCCGATATGCACGAAGCCGGCCAGCCGCTCCGTGGGCGCGAGCCCGAGCGCGTCGAGCACGCGGCGGTCGTAGGCGAACCATTCGGTAAGCCAGGATGTGGAAAAGCCCGCGGCGTTGGCGGCCACGACGAGGTTCATCGCCGCCGCGCCCGCCGAGAGCACCTGCTCCCATTCCGGGATCTTCACGTGCGGGCCGGCGCGGGAGACCACCGCCACCACGGTCGGGGCGTGGCCGAGGCGGCGGCGCTCCAGGTCGAGCCGGGCGGCGTCGGCCTCCGGGTTGTCCGCCGCGTAGGCCGCCGCGATGGTCTCGCCGATGCGGGCCCGCGCCGCACCCTCGATCACGATGAAGCGCCAGGGCGCGAGCTTGCCGTGGTCCGGCACCCGCGCGGCCAGCGTCAGGATCGCATCGAGCGTCGGGCCGTCCGGGCCCGGCTCGGCGAGCTGAATCGGCGGCACGGAGCGGCGGGTGCGGAGCATGTCGAGGGTGGCGTTCATCGGCGCGCGGGGGCTCGCATTCGGACGGGCCGACGTGACATGGCCCGAGCGGGACTTGGCACGGCCCGCGCGGGGTTAACAAGGGCGGGCGTGCGGGTCGGCCTTGAGGGCGCCATTGTCGCGCGGCACATCCTCGATGCGGGACGATCGGAGACGGCTTTTTTCCAATGCGCGCAACGCTCATGCCCTGGCTGATCCTGGCGGCGCTGACGGGCACGGCGGCGGCGCAGGACGACGCCTTCCCCAACCGCCTCGGCGGCGGCGTGCCCTCGCCCTCGATCACCGCGCCGTCCTTTCCGCAGGCCCCGGCCGAGACCGAGGCGGATCTCTCCCTCTCCGCCCTGCTCGCCGGCATCGGCACGCCGCTGAAGGCGGGCCTCGCCTGGCGCATCTACGACGATCGCGGCGACGGGACCCGCCCCAACATCGTCGCGCGCTCGACCGATGCGGAACCCAGCTTCAAGCTCGCCCCGGGCAACTACGTCGTCACCGTCACCTACGGCTTCGCCAGCGCCCTCAAGCGGGTGACCATGTCCGGGCAGCCCGTCAGCGACACCCTGCGGGTGAGCGCGGGGGCTCTGCGCCTCTCCGGCGCGGTCGGGGACGTGCGGATCGCCCCCGCCCAGCTCTCCTTCTCGGTCTTCGTGCCGGTGGGGACCAATTCGGAGGGGCGGCTGGTGCGCAGCGGCGTGAAGGCCGGCGACCTGCTCCGCCTGCCCGAGGGCACCTACCACGTGGTCTCGACCTACGGGGAATCGAACGCGATCCAGCGCGCCGACCTCAAGGTCGAGAACGGCAAGATCACCGACGCGACGCTCAACCACCGCGCCGCCACGGTCACCCTGAAGCTCGTCGCGGCGCCCGGCGCCGAGGCCTTCGCGGGCACCGCCTTCAGCGTGCTGACGCCCGGCGGCGACACGATCCGCGAGGCGATCGGCGCCTTCCCGCAGGTGACGCTCGCGGAGGGCGACTACGTCCTCATCGCCCGCCATGACGGGCAGGTCTTCACCCGCGAGTTCAAGGTCGAGAGCGGCATGGACCGCGACATCGAGGTGGTCGCCAAGCCGTCCTGACGGCCGGCCGCGCGAGCCTCTCTTTGTCACACGACGCTTCGTTACGCAGGCGAAGCGATCAGCAGAGGGGGCAGACGACACCGCCCCGCTCCATCCTGAACCACCCCACCTCCGGCTCCTCCCCGCAAGGGGGAGTAGAGCGCGGTTCAGGTCAGCGCCGGATGGCGCCCACGAGGTTGCCGACGCCGCCGAGGAAGTTGCCGACCTCGCCGAGGGAGGCGCCGCCCCCGCCTCCGCCCCCGCGCTGCGGCGGCGCCTGCTGCGGGGCCGGGCGGGCATAGGCCTCGTTGCGGGCCTCGCCGTGGACCGGCGCGGGGCGCGGCGGCCGCGGGGCGACGGTGCGGACCCGCTCGACGGGCTTGGCCGCGGCGAGCTTGCGGAAATCCTCCTCGCTCTGCTCCCAGAGCGCGGTCTGCTGCAGCTTCGACAGGAAGCCCGATTCCGGGATGCCGCGGGTCTTCTGCCAGTTGGTGATGGCCCGGCGCGTGCCCGGGCCGAACTTGCCCGTGGTGCCGCCGGGATCGAAGCCGAGCGCCTTGAGGCGCTGCTGAGCCTCGGTCCGGTCCTTCGGTGCGAGCTTCAGCGCGTCCTCGGTCGCGGCGCTGCCGGTCTCGGCCTTCAACTCGGCCTCGCTCACCGCCGTGCGGGCGGGGGCGCTCGGCGACGCGGCGGCGGCGCGGGCGATGCGGTTGCGGGCGATCTGGGCGAAGTAGCCGTTGGGATGGGCCTCGAGATAGGCCTTGTAGTCCTCCGTGGCGCCCGAGCGCTCGGCGGCCTCCCACAGCTTCATCTCCAGCGCCTGCGGGTTCGGCAGGGCGCCGGCGGCGACGCCGGGCACGGCCGAGGGCAGCGGGGCGCCGGGCGAATCGACCGCGGCGACCTTCACGGTCGGGGCGACCGGGTTGAGGTAGAACTCGCCGATGATCGAGGTGTTGACCCAGGGGCGCTGCTTCTCGTTGGTCGAGCGCCAGACGTCCTCGCGGACCCGGTCCATCACCGTGCTGATCGAGACGCCGGGCGTCTCCATGTGCTTCAGGAGCGCGGTGGTGAAGGGGCTGTTCTGGCCCGCCGCCCCGTCGAGCGCCGTCTTGCCCGGGTCGGTGGCGAAGGCGATCATCGTGCCCGCGGCCGCGTTGATCTGGATCTCGGAGAGGCCGGCCCCGACCGCGGCCGACCGCGTCTTGAGCGAGCGGGCGAGCTCCTTGGCGAAGGGGTTGTCGCGGCAGGCATCGAGCACCACCACGTTGACCCGGTCCTCGCGCTGCATCTGCCGCAGGACGAGGTTGATGTTCATGGTGCGGAAGTCGAGGTCGGCCTCGTTCTTCAGCACGGTGTCGGTGGGCAGGAGATAGTTCTCACCCGCCACCGCGACGCCGTGGCCGGCATAGTAGACGAAGGCCACCTTGGCGCCGTCGAGCTTGGCCGCGTACTCGCCGACGAGGCTGCGCATGCCGTCGAGCTTCAGGTCGTAGCCCTCGACGACCTCGAAGCCGATCCGCTTGAGCGCGGCGGCCATGGCTTTCGAATCGACCAGCGGATTGTCGAGGGTCGGCACGCTCTGATAGGCGCCGTTGCCGATCACCAGGGCGACGCGGCGCTCGGCCGCCGCCTCGCTGCCCGGCACGATCGCCACCACGAGCGCGAGGCCCGCCGTGGCGGAGAGGGTGAAGCGCGCCAGCGCGGCACGCGCACGAAACAGAGCCTGCCTCATGGTCCAGTAAGCCCCCCGTCGTTTTCCGCCAAGGCCGCCAGGCCCCGACGCGTTCATGCGACCATGTTTCGGCGAAAGCTGGGCGGTGTTCAATATCCGGACCGCAGCCGAGCCGGGGTTACGCGGCCGTTGCGCGGACCCGTTGCCGCGATGCCATCCCGGGCTCAGCTTGGCTGTGCCGAATCAAACATCCGCGGTGGCGCGGCGGCGCGATGCGCTCAGGCGAATCGGCGCGCCCCGGCGACGCAGGCGGCCACCAGCGCGGCGGCCAGCGGCATGCCCGGCTCGATCGCCTCGCCGAGGACGAGCGCCGCGAGGGCGAGCCCGAGGAAGGGCTGCAGGAGCTGGAGCTGGCCGATCGCCGCGATTCCGCCGGCCGCGAGGGCGCGGTACCAGAACACGAAGCCGATCAGCATGCTGAACAGCGAGACGTAGCCGAGGCCGAGGAGCGCGGAGGCGCCGGGCGGCGCGGCGGGCAGGCCGATGAGCAGGGCGACGGGGAGTGTCACGGGCAGCGCGAGCACGGTCGCCCAGGCGATCACCTGCCAGCCGCCGAGATGCCGGGCGAGCCGCCCGCCCGCCGCGTAGCCGAGCCCGCAGACCAGGATCGCGGCGAGCATCAATCCATCGCCGAGGGCCGAGCCCGGCCCGGCGCCGCGGGCGGCGTAGCCGGCGGTGACCAGGCTGCCGGCCCCCGAGAGCAGCCAGAAGGCCCGCGAGGGCCGCTCGCCCGCGAGCAGCGCCCCGAACAGGGCGGTGGTCAGCGGCAGCAGGCCGACGAACACGGTGGCATGGCCCGCCCCGACATGGCGCAGCGCCAGCGCCGTCAGCAGCGGGAAGCCGAAGACGACGCCGAGCACGACGAGGAACAGGAGGGCGAGGTCGCCCCGCCGCGGCAGGGGCTGGCGGAGGCAGACGAGCAGCAGCCCCGCCGCGAGCCCGGCGACGGCCGCCCGCACCAGGGTGAGCGGCACCGGCTCGAAGCCCGCGAGCGCGAGCCGTGTCGCCACCAGCGAGCCGGCGAAGATGGTGATGCCGATCAGCCCGTCGACGAGGGGGCGGAGCGGGGCGGTCCGGCGGAGGCCGGACTCGCCGACGGAGGCGGCGCGCATCGGCTCAGGCGAAGGGCAGGATCAGCGGCAGGGCGAGGCCGAGCCCCGCGGCGAAGACGATCGCGTCGTCCAGGCGGCGGGCGATCCAGCCGTTCCGGCCCGGCTTGGCCTCGACGGATTCCGGTCTGCGCATGGGATCTCTCCATCGGTTCGCGATCGTCTCGATGCGGCGCGTTCTCCCGCGATGCGAGCTTTTCCGACAGGGACGGTTGCAGTACGATTTCGACGAACTGTCCGGTACGAAGGCCGGTACGGTATGGTGAGGTATCAGCCATGGACCAGCCGCTTCCGGGGCACGTGACCCCCGATCCGGTCCTCACCCGGGTCGAGACGGTGATGGCGGTGATCGAGGCGCGCATCGCCGGCCGCCTGCTGGCGCCCGGCGCGCGGCTGCCCTCGGTGCGCGCCTTCGCCCTCGCGCAGGGCGTCTCGAAATCGACGGTGGTCGAGGCCTACGATCGGCTGGCCGCGCAGGGCGCCATCGTCTCGCGGCCGGGCTCGGGCTTCTACGTCGCCGGGCGCCCGGCCCCGTTCTGCCTCGCGGCCGCCGGGCCGAGCCTCGACCGGGCGGTTGACCCGCTCTGGATCAGCCGGCAGACCCTCGAATCCTATCCCGACGCCCTCAAGCCCGGCTGCGGCTGGCTGCCGCCGGACTGGATGCCGGAAGAGACCCTGTCGCGGGCGCTGCGCCGCGTCGCCCGCGAGGGCGGGCCGGCGCTCACCGCCTACGACCGGCCGATCGGGCTGACGCCGCTGCGCACGCATCTGGCCCGGCGCCTGACCGAGCGCGGCATCGACGCCCATCCGGACCAGATCGTGCTCACGGAATCGGCGACCCAGGCCGTCGATCTCGTGCTCCGCTTCCTCACCGGGCCCGGGGACACGGTGCTGGTGGACGATCCCTGCTACTTCAACTTCCACGCCCTGTTGCGGGCGCAGCGGGTGAAGGTGGTGGGCGTGCCCTTCGGGCCGCTGGGGCCGGACCTCGCCGTTCTCGAGACCACGCTCGCGACGCACCGGCCGCGCCTCTACCTGACGAATTCCGGCCTCCACAACCCGACCGGCGGCTCGCTCACCCCGGCCGTCGCCCACCGCGTGCTGCGCCTCGCCGAGCAGCACGGGACCCTGATCGTCGAGGACGACGTCTACGCCGATTTCGAGCTGGAGCCGGGGCCTCGGCTCGCCGGCTTCGACGGGCTGGAGCGGGTGATCCAGGTCGGCGGCTTCTCCAAGACCCTGTCCTCGGCCGCGCGCATCGGCTTCGTCGCCATGCGGCCGGACTGGGTCGACCAGTTCGTGGACCTGAAGGTGGCGGTGAGCCTCGGCGACCCGCACCTCGCCGCCAGCGTGGTGCTGCAGGCGCTCACCGAGGGCAGCTACCGCCACCACATGGACGCCGTGCGCGGGCGGCTCGCCGAGGCGCGGGGGCGGACGCTCACGCGCCTGCGCGCGGCGGGCCTCTCCGTTCCGCACACGCCGCCGGCCGGCATGTTCCTGTGGGCGCGCCTGCCGGACGGGCTCGACGCCGCCGAGATCTCGCGCCGGGCGCTCGCGGAGCGCGTGGTGCTCGCCCCCGGCAACGTGTTCAGCCTGAGCCAGGGCGCGGCGGGCTTCCTGCGCTTCAACGTGGCCCAATGCGCCGACCCGCGGGGCTTTGCCGCGCTGGAGCGGGCGATGGCCGGCGCCTGCGGCCCCGCGGCGGCCTGATCCGCCTGAGGCATTCGGCTTGGACCGATCGCCACGTGCTCGCTTCCGGACAGTTGCCGGCCGGCCACGCGGCCTCTACATCGGCGGTCCCCGCGGCCGATGCGCCTGAAGGTTTCGCGAGCCCGCTCGGGCCGGCATGGTAGCGGGGTCGGCAGTGACGGGGCGGCCCGGACCAGTTCTCTGGACCGTTCCTGTGAGACCCAGTGGGCCGGGCCGCTGCAGGAGTGTCGGAGGCGCGGGGAACAGGAACCGTGGATCCGGCGCATGGCCCACAACGATTGCCCTGCCCCGTTCCGGGACGGCAGCCCCCGCGGGTGTTGTCCCTTCGTTCACGCTCCCTGGTAAGGATGATGGCGGGGCCGGGAACGGCCCGCGTGCCACCGCGTTTCCTCGGGCCTGACGACCATGCGACGCCTCCTCACGGGCGGCATCAAGGCGATCCTGGCGATCGCCGCCCTCTCCACCGCAGCCCATTGGGCCCTCCGCGTGCAGCGGGAGCCCGCCCCCACCGTCGCACGGGCCCCGGCCCTGCCGGAGCCGACCACCACGGGCTCGATCGAGCCGCGCAAGGTCGAGCGACCGAGCGTGGCCGAGAGCCCGGCCCGCGGCCTCGACCAGCAGCATCTCGGCGCGCTCATCGCCAGCCATAGCGGCGCGGCCAAGGTGCAGAAGACGACCGCGAAGCAGCGCTGACCGGAGCCGACGCAGGTGAGACCTGCGCCGGGCCGCCTCGCCTGTGCCGTCAACCTCGGGTAGCGGGTGCGCGCGCCTTCGCCCGAGAGACCTTTCAGACGTGAGCCAGGCAGACGCCGAGACCGATACCCGCGCGGCCCGCAGCCGGCGGCTCCTCGGCATCGCGCTGATGTGCGGGGCGGTGGTCTCCTTCGCGAGCCTCGACGCCTGCGGCAAGACCCTGGCCCGGCTCGGCGTCGACCCGCTGGTGGCCACCTTCATGCGCTACGCGGTGAACGTGGCGCTGATCACCCTCGTGCTGAACCCGGTGCGCCGGCCGGAGGTGGTGAGGAGCCGGCGCCTGGGCCTGCAGGTGGTGCGCTCGCTCCTCCTGTTCGGCACCACCGCCCTCAACTTCCTGGCCCTGCGCTACTTGCAGATGGCCGAGACGGTCTCGATCCAGTTCGCGGCGCCGCTGGCCGTGGCGCTGCTGGCGGGGCCGCTCCTCGGCGAGCGCTCCTCGCGCGAGCGGCTCGCGGCCATCGCGGTGGGCTTCCTCGGGGTGCTGGTGATCGTGCGGCCGGGCGTCGGCGACGTGCATCCGGCCGTGCTGCTCAGCCTCGGCAACATGGCCTGCTACGCCTTCTACGTGATCCTCACGCGCAAGCTCGCGGCCTACGATTCCACCGCGACGACGATGTTCTATTCGGGCCTCGCCGGCCTCGCGGTGATGGCGCCGGCCATGCCCTGGCTCTGGACGACGCCGCAGAGCTGGCAGGTCTGGGCGCTGCTGATCGGGATCGGCTTGCTCGGCACCTTCGGGCACTGGCTCCTGATCCTCGCCCATGCCCGGGCCCCGGCGAGCGTGCTCGCGCCCTTCATCTACACGCAGCTGATCTGGTCGGTGACCCTGGGCTTCCTCGTCTTCGGCGACGTGCCGAGCGGCTGGACGCTCGCCGGCGCGCTCGTGGTGATCGGCTCCGGCCTCTACCTGCTCGCGCAGGAAGCCCGGCGCCGGCCGCGGGCCGGTCCGGCGTAGCCTCCGCGAGCCTGCCTCACTCCGCCCCGAGCGCCCCCCGGAACGCGCCGAGATTGGCCCGCATCAGGTCGAGATAGGTCGGCGCCGGGCCGTCCGGCGGGGAGAGCGAGTCGGAATAGACCTTGCCGCCGATCCGGGCGCCGCTCTCGCGGGCGATCTGCTGCATCAGGCGCGGGTCGGCGATGGTCTCCAGGAAGACGGCCGGGACCTTGTCGCGGCGGATCTGGCGGATGATCCGCGCCACGTCCCGGGGGCTCGCCTCGCTCGCCGTCGAGACGCCCTGCGGCGCGAGGAAGGCGAGGCCGTAGGCGGCGCTGAAATAGCCGAAGGAATCGTGCGTGGTGATGATGCGGCGGTGCTCCGTGGGGATCGCCGCGATGGTCTGGCGGATCTCGCCCTCCAGCCGGTCGAGGGCGGCCGTGTAGGCGGTCGCGTTGCGGGCATAATCCTCGGCATGGGCCGGGTCCGCCTTGGCGAGCCCATCGCGGATATTGGCGATGTAGGTCTTCACGTTCGCCACGCTCTGCCAGGCATGCGGGTCGATCTCGGAGGCGTGCTCCGCCCCGTGCGCGTGGCCGTCCTTCTCGCCGTGGTCGTGATCGTGCTCGGGATTGCCCGCGATGGTGCGCACCCCCGCCGAGGCCACGACCACCGGCGCCTTCGCCCCGGAGGCGCGGATCAGGCGGTCGATCCAGCCCTCGAAGCCGAGCCCGTTCACCACGATCACCTGGGCCTGGGCCAGGGCCCGCGAATCGGCCGGGGCCGGGCTGAAGCCGTGCGCGTCCGCGCCGGGCGCCACGAGGCTCGTCACGCTCACATGCGGGCCCCCGACCTGCCGCACGAGGTCGGCCAGGATCGAGAAGGTCGCCACCGCCCGAAGCGGCTCGGCGGCGGCCGCCGGCAGGGCGAGCCCGACGAGGATCAGCAGCGCGCCGATGCCGCCCGCCGCCCGGGACATCCAGAACCTCGCCCGCAAACCCGCCTCCCCGCTCGCATCGATCCGTCCGGCGTGGAGGTAGTGTAACAATGTTGCAGACACAAGCGGGATACAGCCCGCGCACATGACGGAGTTGTCATGCGCCGGACAGGACCGGGCCATGCGAGCGCGGCCATTCTGGCATCGCGCGCAGGACCCTCCGCAGGCCCCCTGGCGCACACGATTGGAGACCATCATGTCCCGACGCGTCATCTCGGGTGTCATCCTGGCGGGCGTGGCCGCCCTCTCGCTCGCGGGCGTCGCCGCGGCGCGCGACGAGCGGGCCGATCCGTTCGGCGCCCCGTTCGGCCCCAAGCGCTGGAGCCATTTCTCGAAGGAGGACCGGGCCGCCTTCGCCGATGCCCGCATCGCGGCCCTCCATGCGGGCCTGCGCCTGACCCCCGACCAGGAGAAGCTGTGGCCGCCGGTCGAGGGCGCGATCCGCGACCTCTCGCGCCTGCGCCAGGAGCAGCGCGAGGCGCGCCGCGAGCGCGGCCGCATGATCGACGACGCGCCGGCGGCTTTGCGCGCCATGGCGGATGCCGCGAGCGCCCGGGCGGACGCCCTGCGCAAGCTCGCCGACGCCTCGGGCCCGCTCTACGCCACCCTGGACCAGGACCAGAAGCGCCGCGCCATGATGCTGTCGCGCCCCATGCGCGGGCCGGGCTTCTGGCATCGCGGGCATGGCCGGCACGGCGGCCCGGACGAGGGCCCGCATGGAGGCCCCGGCGGCCCGCACTGACCCGCCTCCCTTGATCCGCGGGGGTCCCGGCGGTTAACCCCGCCCACCTCCGCGGATTCGGAAGACAGCCATGGCGCGCCTGAAGGGCGACACGATCCCGCTCCTCGCACGCCTCTGGCGCGAGTGGCTCTCGCCCCACCGAGCCACGCTTGGCGTGGTGCTGGTGCTGATCGCCGTGGTCGGCGCCGCCACCGGCCTCTACCCGGCCCTGATCAAGGCGGCCTTCGACGCCTTCGATCACAAGGACGAGGCGGCGCTCGCCTACGGGCCGGTCGTCGTCATCGTGGTCACCGCCGTGCGCGGCTTCGCCCTGCTCGGCCAGACCGTGCTGACGAACCGCGTCGTCACCCGCGTCGAGGCGGACATGCAGGCCGCCCTCTACGGCCACCTGATCGAGGCCGACCTCGCCCAGCTCGGCCGCGAGAGCCCGGCCGCCTTCACCCAGCGCTTCACCACCGATTTCGCCTTCATCAAGGAGGCGCTGACCCGCATCTCCACCGTGCTCCTGCGCGACGTGGCGATGCTGGTCGGGCTCGTGGCGGCGCTGATCTGGATGGATCCGGTGCTGACGCTGGTGGCTGCCGTCACCGTGCCCTTCGTGGCCGGGCCGATCGGGCGGATCGGCCGCAAGCTGCGGCGCGTCTCCACCACCACGCAGGAGCAGATGGGCGCGACCGCGAGCCTGATCTCGGAGAGCCTCACGGGCGTGCGCGTCGCCAAGACCTACGCCATGGAGGGCTACCTCAAGGAGCGCGCCCGGACCTCGCTCGACGAGGTGCGCCGCCTCAAGATGAAGGCGGCCAATGCCCGCGGCCGGCTCGACCCGCTGCTCGAGATCGGCGGCGGCCTCGCGGTCGCCGGCGTGCTGATGCTGGTGGGCAACCGGGTGATGTCGGGCGAGCGCACGGTCGGCGACTTCACCGGCTACGTGGCCGCCCTCCTGCTCGCCGCCCAGCCGGCCCGGGCGCTGGGCACCCTCAACGCGATCCTGCAGGAGGCGGCCGCCGCGCTCCACCGCTACTTCGACCTGATGGACGAGGCCCCGACCATCCGGGAGCGGCCGGACGCCGTGCCGCTCCGGGTCACGGCCGGCGCGATCCGCTTCGCGGACGTGCGCTTCCGCTACCGCGCCGACGCGCCGGCCCTCGAAGGGATCGACCTCGACGTGCCCGCCGGCACCACCACGGCGCTGGTCGGCCGCTCGGGCTCGGGCAAGTCGAGCCTGCTCAACCTCGTGCCGCGCCTCTACGACGTGACCGGCGGCGCCGTGTCCATCGACGGGCAGGACGTGCGCGCGGTGACGCTTGCCTCCCTGCGCGCCGCGGTCGCCGTGGTCTCGCAGGAGGTCACCCTGTTCGACGACACGGTCGCCGCCAATATCGGCTTCGGCCGGCCCGGCGCGACGCAGGCCGAGATCGAGGCGGCGGCGCGCGCGGCGGCGGCGCACGACTTCGTCGCCCGCCTGCCCGAGGGCTACGATTTCCGCGTCGGTCCCGCCGGGCAGCGCCTCTCGGGGGGTGAGCGTCAGCGCATCGCGCTGGCCCGCGCCTTCCTCAAGGACGCGCCGATCCTGCTCCTCGACGAGGCGACCTCGGCCCTCGACGCCGAGAGCGAGCGCCTCGTGCAGGAGGCGCTGACCCGGCTGATGCGCGGGCGCACCACCCTCGTCATCGCCCACCGCCTCTCCACCATCCGCGCCGCCGACCGGATCGTGGTGATGGAGGCCGGCCGCGTCGCCGAGATCGGCCGGCACGAGGATCTGCTCGCGGCCGACGGCACCTACGCCCACCTGCACCGCATCCAGCGCGACGAGCCCGGGATCCTGACGGGGGCCTGACCGGGTGCACGCCGTCTCCGGTCCGTGACGCGCGCCCGCGCCGGACCGGAATCCCCTTCGGCGGAGCGCGCCCTAAGATCCGTCCCGGACGTGCAGGGGACGGCGATGGCGGGTGAGGCTTTCGGACGGACGCGGGACGGCGAGCCGGTCACCCGCTACACCCTCGCCCGCGGCGCCCTGCGCCTGCAGGTGATCGATTACGGCGCGATCGTCACCCGTCTCGAGGTGCCGGACCGGGCGGGCCGCGCCGCCAACGTCGTGCTCGGCCTCGACGCGCTCCAGGGCTACGAGACGGTGAGCCCGCATTTCGGGGCCGTGGCGGGCCGCTTCGCCAACCGGATCGCGGGCGGGCGCTTCCCCCTCGACGGGCGCGTCGTGGCGCTGCCCGTCAACGACCCGCCGAACACGCTGCACGGCGGCCCCGAGGGCTTCGCCAAGCAGCTCTGGCGGGCGGAAGCGGTGGAGGAGACCCGCCTCGTCCTGGCCCGGCGCTCCTGCGACGGCGAGATGGGATTTCCCGGCAATCTCGACGTGAGCGTCACCTACAGCCTGCCCGAGGACGGCATGGTGCGGATCGACTACGCCGCCTGGACCGACCGGCCGACGGTGCTGAACCTCACGAACCACAGCTATTTCAACCTCGCCGGCGAGGGGGCGGGCGACGTGCTCGGCCACGAGGTCCGGCTCTTCGCCGACGCCTTCACGCCGACGGACGCGGTGCAGATCCCCACTGGCGAGATCCGGCCGGTCGCCGGCACGCCCTTCGACTTCCGCGAGGCCGTGCCGCTGGGCGCGCGAATCCGCGAGGCCGATCCGCAACTCGTGCGGGCCAAGGGCTACGACCACAATCTCGTGCTGCGGGGCGCGGCCGGGACGCTCCGGCCCGCCGCCGTCTGCCGCGACCCGGGCAGCGGGCGCGTCCTGGAGGTCGCGACCACGCAGCCGGGCCTGCAGCTCTATACCGGCAACACCCTCGACGGCACGCTCGTCGGCCCCTCGGGGCGGACCTACCGCTCGGGCGACGGGGTCTGCTTAGAGACGCAGGGCTTCCCCAACGCGCCGAACCGGCCGGATTTCCCCTCCGCCGTGCTGCGGCCGGACGAGCGTTTCGCCGCGGTGACGACCTGGCGCTTCAGCGCGGGCTGAAGCGCCAGGTCACTCCGCCGGGGGCCGCGCCGCCTCGCGGAAGGGATGGGCCGGATAGGTGCCGATGATCTTCAACTCGCGCGAGAAATAGGCGAGCTCGTCGAGCGCCCGGGCGAGCGCCGGGTCGTCCGGATGGCCGTCCACCTCGGCGTAGAACTGCGTCGCGGTGAACTGGCCCTCGACCATGTAGCTCTCGAGCTTCGACATGTTGATGCCGTTGGTCGCGAAGCCGCCGAGCGCCTTGTAGAGCGCGGCCGGGATGTTGCGCACCTTGAAGATGAAGCTCGTGACGAAGGGGCCGTCGGATTGCGGGGCCGGCTCGGCCTGGGGCGCGAACACCACGAAGCGGGTGGTGTTGTGGGCCTCGTCCTCCACGTCCCGGGCCAGGATGTCGAGGCCGTAGACGCCCGCCGCCATGGCCGGCGCCAGCGCGCCCCGGCTCGGATCGCCGCCCTCGGCCACTTCGCGGGCGGCGCCCGCCGTGTCGCTCGCCACCACGGCCCTGAGGCCCAGGCGCCGGATGATGCGGCGGCACTGGCCGAGCGCGTGGACGTGGCTGTGCACGCTGCGGAGATCCTCCACCTTGGTGCCGGGCAGCGCCATGAGCTGGAAGTGGATCGGCAGGAAGTGCTCGGCCACGATGTGCAGCGGCGAGGTCGGGATCAGGTGATGGATGTCGGCCACCCGCCCCGCGATCGAGTTCTCGATCGGGATCATGGCGCGCGCGGCCCGCCCCTCCGTCACCGCCGTGAGGGCGTCCTCGAAGGTCGGGCACGGCAGGTAGGTCCAGCCGGGAAAGGCCTCGGCGCAGATGATGTGCGAGTTGGCCCCGGGCTCGCCCTGGTAGGAGATCGTGGTGTTCATGGTCTTCTTTGGTCCGTCCGGCCCGTCCGCATTCCGGCCCATGGGGCCGGCGCGGTCGCGCGTGCTCCGTGCGCCTGCACGGCGATGTCAGGTGAGGGAGCGGCCGGCCATGACGGCGCGGGCGCGTTCGAGATCGGCGGGGGTGTCGACGCCGAGCGGCAGGTCGTCGACGACCACGGCGTCGATGCGCATGCCGGCCTCCAGCGCGCGCAGCTGCTCCAGCTTCTCGCGGGTCTCCAGCGTGCCCGGCGGCAGCGCCATGAAGCGGGCGAGCGCGGTCCGGCGATAGGCGTAGAGGCCGATATGGTGGAAGAGCGGGCCCTCGCCCCAGGGCGCGCGGGCCCGGGTGAAGTAGAGGGCGCGCAGGCGCCGCGGACCGACCGGGTGGCCGACGAGCTTGACCACGTTCGGGTCGTCCGCCTCCTCGGCCCGCGTGATCTCGGCGCAGAGGGTGGCGATGTCGACCGTCCGGTCGGCGAGCGGGGCCACCGCCGCGCCGATCGCGGCCGGGTCGATCGTCGGCAGGTCGCCCTGCACGTTGACCACCACGTCGTGGCGCCCGTCCGGATCGAGGCGCTCCAGCGCCTCGGCGAGGCGGTCGGAGCCGGAGGGGTGGTCGGCCCGGGTCATCACCGCGAGGCCGCCCGCCGCCACCACGGCCTGCGCGATGGCGTCGGTGTCGGTGGCGACCACGACCGGGCCGATGCCCGCCTCCACGGCCCGGCGCCAGACATGCACGATCATCGGCTCGCCCGCGATGTCGGCGAGCGGCTTGTTCGGCAGGCGCGTCGCGGCGAGGCGCGCGGGGATGAGGACGAGGGGATCGGACACGGGGCGGACACCGGCTTTGCGACGGCCGCGTGCCTTAACAGGCCCTCCCGGCCTTGTCATGGCGGGGGCTCGGCGCAGGTCTTGGCGCGGGGTTCTGCACAGGGGAAGGCGCGCGGGCGGCGCCGAACTGTGGAGGGATCCGATACGCGGATGCGACAGTTGTGCCCTGCAACCAAGGGACGGGGCGATCCGGCATTGTCAAGATCGCCCCGGAGCGGCTAAGGCACCCTCGAAATCTTCCAATGTCCGGTGCCCTGCCCGCGGCGCCCGTGGAGTTGAGAGAGCATGGATTTGTTCGAGCTGAACAAGGTGGCCGGCGCGGTTCTCGGCGCCCTGCTGTTCACGGCCGGATCCGGCTTCGTCGCCGAGCTGATCTACCATCCCAAGCCGGCGGGCAAGGCCGGCTACGAGCTGCCCGAGCCGGCGGCCGAGAGCGCCGGCGCCGCCCCGGCGGCCAAGGCCGAGCCGATCGCGGTGCGGCTCGCCAGCGCCAATGTCGAGAAGGGCCAGGGCGGCACCAAGGCCTGCCAGGCCTGCCACAGCTTCGAGAAGGGCGGCCCGAACAAGGTCGGCCCCGACCTGTGGGACGTGGTCGAGCGGGCGAAGGGCGGCCATGGCGGCTTCGACTACTCGGCCGGCATCAAGGAGAAGGGCGGCACCTGGACCTACGAGGATCTCGACCACTTCCTCGAGAGCCCGAAGGGCTTCATCAAGGGCACCAAGATGGCCTTCGCCGGCATCGCCGCGCCGCAGGACCGCGCCAACGTCATCGCCTACCTCCGCACCCTCTCCGACAGCCCGAAGCCGCTCCCGGCCGCCGAGGCCAAGGCTGGTGAGACAAAGGCTGGTGAGACAAAGGCTGGTGAGGCGAAGGCGGGCGAGGCCAAGCCTGCGGAAGCCAAGCCCGCGGAGACGAAGCCCGCGGAGACGAAGCCCGCCGACAAGCCGAGCGCGGACAAGCCCGCCGCAGGCAAGGCGTCCGAGGGCAAGGACAGCCCGGCCAAGCCCGCCGACACCAAGACCGACCAGCCCGTGACGGAGAAGGCGCCCGGCAGCCCGAAGCCGAACACGGCGACCGAGAACCGCAACGAGACCGCGCCGAAGCCCGCCCCCGAGAGCGGCGGCCCGTCCCCGAGCACCCCGGTCCAGGCCGATCCCGCCGCGCCGCCGGCCGCCCCCGCCAAGGAGGCTCCGGCCAAGGCCGACCCGGCCGCCGAGGAGAAGGCCAAGACCCTGGAGAACCAGGGCTCGGTCGGCGGCGAGCCCGCCAAGGAGCCCGCCAAGTAACGTCGCCCACGGGCGGATCTGCGAGACGGCCCCGGTCCGGATGGATCGGGGCCGTTTCCGTTTGGGGCGGGTCGGCGCCGGGTAGGCTGCCGAACGAACCGCGACGGGCCCCTCTCCCCGCGTGCGGGGAGAGGGGGAGCCCGCCCCATCCCGTCCGGCCCCGATGCTCAGTCAGCGGCGCCGCCGACGATCCCCGAGACGCGCGCGGAAAAGCCCTCGGCGAGTTCGAGCCAGAGGAAGCGGGACGGATCGACGGGGCCGGGCAGGCCGAGCCGCCCGGGCGGCACCGGCGCGAAGCCGAACCGGGCGTAGAAGGGCAGGTCGCCGACGAGGATCACCAGCCCCTCCCCCGCCGTGCGGGCCGCGTCGAGGGCGGCCTGCATCAGCGCGGAGCCGATGCCGCGGCCCTCGAAGCTCGGATCGACCGCGAGCGGGCCAAGCGCGAGGAAGGCGGGACCCTCCGCGCGCACCGCGTTCATCCGCACCGATCCGGCCAGGAAGCTGCCGACCGAGGCGGTGACGCTGAGATCGGGCCGGTGCGGGCCGCCCTCGCGCAGGCGGTAGGCGGTGCGGGCGTAGCGCCCCGGCCCGAAGGCGCGGGCGTGGAGCCGCGCCACGGCGGGACCGTCATCGGGGAGTTCGGGGCGGATGACGAGGGAGAGGGCGGGCACGGGGCGGGAGATCCCGGGGCGGAAGGCCGCTCGCGAAGCCCTCCGCCGGAGTGGGGGCCGGTTCGCGGGGAGCGCGCCGCGCAGGAGGCCCGGAGCGCAACCTGCTGCGACGCGATCGGCCGGGGCTCTAGCAGCGGTTGCGCCCTGCCGCAATCACGCACCGGGCGGCCGAGACTCCGCGACAGTCTAGGCCCCGTGGCTTTCAAGTCCGGGACCGGTGCTGCGGCGGGCGCGAGGCTATCACGGTGGGGAAGGCCGGGATGAACTCATCATAAAGGCTGATGGAATACCTGCTCCGCTCGTGCATCTTCCGCTGCGATGCGATACGCATCGGATGGGTGGAAAAGTCGGAGGGCCGCCGGTGCGGGCGCGGACGACCAAGGGGGGCGCAGGCCGTTTCGAGGGCCTGCGGGCCGTGCTCGATGCGTCGGGCGTAGTCGGAACCTGGGATTGGTGGCTCACCAGCGGCACGGTGATCTACGATGCCGGGGGCGCGGAATTCCTGGCGGGCGATGCCGAGCTCGCCGGGCGCGAGCTGCGCCGCCCGCAGGCGGTCGCCGCCATCCATCCCGACGACGTCGAGTGGGTGATCGGCGAGATGCAGCGCTCGGTGGCGTCGGGCGGCCTGCTGCTGGCCGAGTACCGCGTCGTGCATCCGGTGCGCGGCATCCGCTGGATCCTGAGCCGGGGGCGCGTGCATCGCGGCGAGTCCGGCCAGCCCCTGCGGGCCCACGGCATCCTCCTCGACATCACCGAGCACCGCGAGGACGGCCAGCGCTACTGCGCCCAGGCGCCGCTTCCCGAGGAGGGGGCGCTGGAGCGGATGGTGGGCTATTGCGCCGGCCTGCGCGCCGAGGCCGACCAGATCGGCTCCTCGAAGCTGCGCCTTCTGGTGGACATGCTCCTCCTCGAGGTCGGGCAGCAGATCGCCCGCCGCTCGCAGAACTGAGCCTGCGCGCCGCCCGGCGCGACGCCCTGCACCTTGGCGCGGGGGGGCGCGGCGTCCTAAGTACCCCGGTCACGGGTCGCCCCCGGCCCCCTCCCCTCGGACGGTCGCCGGAAGGCTGCCGCGCACGAACCGGAGATTGCTCAGACGTGATCGGACGCCTCCTCGCCGCCGCGCTCCTCCTCGGCGGCCTCAGCGCCACGGCGACAGCCCAGGAGCCCGCCGCCTCGGTAGCCATCGCCACGGGGGCCGGGACCGGCCAATGGGCCCACGCCGTCACCCTGATGGGCGCGCCGAAATACGGGGCCGACTTCAAGCATTTCGAGTACGCCAACCCCGACGCGCCCAAGGGCGGCCTCGTCCGCCTCGGGACGCAGGGAGGCTTCGACAACTTCAACATCGTCGTCGCGGGCCTGAAGGGCGATGTCGAGGGCGGCATCGCGCAGATCTACGACACGCTCACCGTCGAATCGCAGGACGAGCCCTTCACCTCCTACGGCCTGCTCGCGGAGGCGATCCGCGTCGCGCCCGATCTCGGCTCGGTCTCCTACCGCCTGCGCGAGGGCGCCCGCTGGCACGACGGCCGGCCGGTCACCCCCGAGGACGTGGTCTGGTCCTTCGAGGCGTTCAAGGCGAACAGCCCGCTCTACGCCGCCTACTACCAGAACGTCGCCAAGGCCGAGGCCACGGGGCCGCGCGAGGTGACCTTCACCTTCTCCGAGACCGGCAACCGCGAATTGCCGCAGATCGTCGGCCAGCTTCGCGTGCTGCCCAAGCACTGGTGGACGGGCAAGGATGCGAGCGGAAAGCCCCGCTCCGTCACCGAGACGTCGCTGGAGCCGCCGCTCGGCTCCGGCCCCTACCGGCTCGCCCGCTTCGAGGCGGGGCGCACCGCCACCTACGAGCGGGTGGCCGATTACTGGGGCAAGGACATCGCAGTGAATGCCGGCCGCTTCAACTTCGGCACCGTGCGCTTCGAGTATTTCCGCGATTCCTCCGTGCTGGTCGAGGCGCTGAAGGGCGACCTCTACGATTTCCGCGCCGAGAACGTCGCCCGCAACTGGGCGACCGCCTACGACGACTTCCCCGCCGTGAAGGACGGCCGCCTGATCAAGGAGGAGTTCCCCGACCGCGGCAACGGCATCATGCAGGCCTTCGTGTTCAACCTGCGCAAGCCGATGTTCCAGGACGAGCGCGTGCGCCGGGCCTTCAACCTCGCGATGAACTTCGAGGAGATGAACCGGGCGCTGTTCTACGGGCTCTACAAGCGCATCGATTCGTACTTCTTCGGCTCCGAGCTCGCCGCCTCCGGCCTGCCCGAGGGCGAGGAGCGCATGATCCTCGAGGGCGTGAAGGACAAGATCCCGGCCTCCGTCTTCACCGAGCCCTACAGGAACCCGGTCAACGACAGCACCGAGGCGGTGCGCGCCAACCTGCGCGAGGCGGTGCGGCTCCTGCGCGAGGCGGGCTACGAGCTGCGCGACGGGCGCATGGTCAACAAGGCCACCGGCCAGCCGCTCGCCGTCGAGATCCTCGAATCGCAGCCCGTCTTCGAGCGCGTGATCCTACCTTACGTCGCCTCGCTGAAGCTCATCGGCATCACGGCGACGCCCCGGATCATCGATCAGGCGCAGTACCAGAACCGCAAGCGCGCCTTCGACTTCGACATCGTCATCAATTCCTGGCCGGAATCGCTCTCGCCCGGCAACGAGCAGCGCGATTACTGGGGCTCGGCCGCGGCCGGTCGCCAGGGCTCGGGCAACGTCGCCGGCATCCAGGATCCGGGCATCGACGCGCTGATCGAGCGCGTCGTCTTCGCGCGTGACCGGCCCGGCCTCGTCTCGGCGACGCGGGCGCTCGACCGGGTGCTGCTCGCCCACAACTACGTGGTGCCGCAATGGGCCTCGAACGTCACGCGGACCCTGCGCTGGAACCGCTTCGCCCATCCCGCCGTGCTGCCGCGCTACGGCGGGCCCGGCTTCCCCACCACCTGGTGGTACGACGAGGCCGCCGCCGCCAAGACCGGGGCCCCGCGTTGAGGGGCCCGAGCCGCCGCCTCGTCCTCGGCGCCGGCGCGCTGGCGCTGCTGCCCCGGCCGCTCCGCGCCGAGGACGCCCTGCGCGAGAGCCACGGCCTGTCGAGCTTCGGCGAGCTGAAATACCCGGCGGATTTCCGCTTCTTCGACTACGTGAATCCGGAGGCGCCGAAGGGCGGGCGCTTCTCGTCCCAGATCAGCCAGACCTTCGGCAACCAGGCGGGCAACACCTTCAACACGCTCAACCCCTACGTCCTGCGCGGCGACGGGGCGGGCGGCATGAATCTGACCTTCGACAGCCTGATGGTGCGGGCCTACGACGAGCCGGACGCGCTCTACGGCCTCCTCGCCCGCTCGGTGGCGGTGAGTGGGGACGGGCTGACCTATACCTTCCGGCTGCGGCCGCAGGCCCGCTTCCACGACGGCACCCGGCTGACGGCGCGCGACGCCGCCTTCTCGCTGATCACCTTGCGCGACAAGGGACATCCCGAGATCTCGCAGGTGATCCGCGACATGGTCGATGCGATGGCGGAAGGCGACGACACCCTGGTCGTGCGCTTCCGCGAAGGCCGCGCCCGCGACCTGCCGCTCATCGTGGCCCAGCTACCGGTCTTCTCCGCCGCCTACTGGAAGACGCGCGACTTCGAGGCCTCGACCTTGGAGCCGCCCCTCGGCTCAGGCCCCTACCGCGTCGCCCGCGTCGATACCGGCCGCTCGATCAGCTTCGAGCGGGTGTCCGATTACTGGGCCGCCGACCTGCCCGTGACGGTGGGGCACAACAATTTCGACGAGGTCCGCGTCGAGTATTTCCGCGACCGCAACGTCGCGATGGAGGCGTTCAAGGGCCGCGCCTACACCTTCCGCGAGGAGTTCACCGCCCGGGTCTGGGCCAACGGCTACGATTTCCCCGCGGTGGCGGAGGGGCGCGTCCAGCGCTTCACGGTGCCGGATGCGAGGCCGTCGGGCACGCAAGGCTGGTGGCTCAACACCCGCCGCCCGCAATTCCGCGACCCGAAGGTCCGCGAGGCGGTGAACCTCTGCTTCGATTTCGCTTGGACCAACAAGAACCTGATGTTCGGCGCCTATACGCGCACGGCCTCGTTCTTCGAGAACTCGGACCTTAAGGCCGAGGGGGCGCCGAGCCCGGCCGAGATGGCGCTCCTCGAGCCTTTGCGCGAAAAGCTGCCCGCCGAGGTGTTCGGCGAGCCCTGGAGCCCGCCGGTCTCGGACGGCTCCGGCCAGGACCGGGTGCTGCTGCGCCGAGCCGACGCGCTGCTCCGCGAGGCCGGCTGTACTCGTGCCGGGGGCGGCCTGCGGCTGCCGGACGGCAGGCCCTTAGAGATCGAGTTCCTCGATTTCGACCCGACCCTTGAGCCGCACATCCAGGCCTTCATCCGCAATCTCGGGCTGGTCGGCATCCGCGCGTCGATCCGCAACGTGGACGCGTCGCAGTACCAAGCGCGCGTCAACGACTTCGACTACGACGTGATCTCCCGCCGCTTCGCCTTCGGGCCGACGCCGGGGGCGGAGCTGCGCCAATCCTACGGATCGGCCGCCGCCGCGGTGAAGGGCTCGGCCAACCTCTCCGGCATCAGCGACCCGGCGGCGGACGCCCTCCTCGACAAGGTGGCCGACGCCACCTCCCGAGAAGACCTGCGCGCCGCCTGCAAGGCCCTCGACCGCGTGCTGCGTGCCGGCCGCTACTGGGTGCCGATGTGGTATTCGGGCAGCCACCGCCTCGCGGTCTGGGACATGTTCGGCCGCCCGGCCAAGGGGCCGACCTACGATCTCGGCGCACCCGAGATCTGGTGGTTCGACGCCGAGCGCGCCCGGCGCAGCGGCGGGTAGGAGACAGCTCATGCTCGCCTACATCCTGCGCCGCATCGCCCTGATGGTGCCGACCGTGCTCGGCATCCTGCTCATCACCTTCGTGATCGTGCAGTTCGCCCCCGGCGGCCCCGTCGAGCGGGTGATCTCGCAGCTCCAGGGCCAGGGCGACGCGGCGATGGGGCGCGTCACCGGCGGCGCCGGCGATCTCGGCGGGGCCCGCCCGATGAACGCCGAGACGAACTCGAAGTATCGCGGCGCGCAAGGGCTGAGTCCGGATTTCATCGCCAAGCTCGAGAAGCAGTACGGCTTCGACAAGCCGGCTTACGAGCGCTTCCTGAAGATGATCTGGGACTATGCCCGGTTCGATTTCGGGCGCAGCTACTTCCGCGACGTGACCGTGATCGAGCTGATCCGCGAGCGGCTGCCCGTATCGATCTCGCTGGGCCTCTGGATGACGCTCCTGTCCTACGCGATCTCGATCCCGCTCGGCATCCGCAAGGCGGTGCGCGACGGGACCCGCTTCGACCGCTGGACCTCGTTCGTGGTCATCATCGGCTACTCGGTGCCGGGCTTCATGTTCGGGCTGATGCTGATTATCCTCTTCGCGGGCGGCTCGTTCTTCCAGTGGTTCCCGCTGCGGGGGCTGACCAGCGAGGGCTGGGAGACCTTCTCCACCTGGCGCAAGGTCACCGACTATGCGTGGCACATGGTGCTGCCGCTCACCGCCCTGGTGATCGGCGCCTTCGCCACCTCGACGCTGCTGACCAAGAACTCGTTCCTCGACGAGATCCGCAAGCAATATGTGCTCACCGCGCGGATGAAGGGCCTCTCCGAGAGCCGCGTGCTCTACGGCCACGTCTTCCGCAACGCGATGCTGATCGTGATCGCGGGCTTTCCGGGCGCCTTCATCTCGGCCTTCTTCACCGGCTCGCTCCTCATCGAGACGATCTTCAGCCTTGACGGCCTCGGCGAGCTCTCCTTCCGCTCGATCACGGGCCGCGACTACCCGGTCGTGTTCGCGACCCTGTACATCTTCTCGCTGCTCGGCCTCGCCGTGAACCTGCTCTCGGACCTGATCTACGTCTGGATCGACCCGCGCATCGACTTCTCGGCCCGGGCGACCTGAGGAACGCCGCGCCGTTCGGATCTCGACCTCGCGGCCTGACCGGGATGCGGGGCGGCCGAGGCCTCCCCGCGCGGGAGCCGCCCCGCTCAGTCGCCGCCGGCGGTCTTGCGGGAAATCGTGTAGCTGCCGGTCTTCTCGCCGACGAACTGCACGATGCCTTCGGTGAGCGCGTTCACGCGCTGGCTCTTGATGGTGAGCTGCCCGGAGATGCCGGTGAACTTGCCCGTCCCGCCGATCCACTCGCCGGTGCCCTGGCCGGTCGCGGCGAGGGGCTGGACGGGATAGTCCCACTTCTCGAAGACGTGGTCGCCGTCGGCATCGACGTAGTCGCAGAAGCCGTGGTTCTCCAGCGTCTTGGCTTGATTGTCGATGGTCGCCATGCCGTTGCAGCGGCCGGTCATGTTGTGCAGGAGGCCGCTGCCGCCGGCATTCACCGCGGTCATGATGCTGAGGGATGTCGCGACGGTGCGCTGCGGCCCGATCATCACCGGCTTCATCGGCGCCGGATTCACGCCCGTATAGGTGATGCGATACTCGCCCTGGAGCGGAAGTTCCGCGGCGAGACCCGTGGCCGGCAGGCCGATCAGCAGTCCTGTGGCGACAACGATGAAGATCGAGGGGCGTCCGATATCGGTTCTCGACAATGTCATCCCAACCTCCCGGGCTGTTCCGTTGATCGTTCGGCCGGAGGTGCGGTCAGAATGCGGCGAGTCTTGATGTATATCAGTTTAAGAAGGCTCGTTTCACGAAGGTGCCTTGGCATGTGACCGAATCTCTGCGGCGATGTCAGTATTCGCCTGTCGGTTGATCGCCGCCATCGGAAAGCGAGTCTTCGCGTTAAAATTGTATTCAAAAGTTTGTGCGCGCCTATCAGAGCCTCGACCGCATCTGGACGTCGAGAGCGGGGGCGCGGGTGGCGCGGCCTCCCCCTCTGCCCTGCCTCAGCGCGCCGCCCGGCTCGGATCGTCTGCCGGGTTCACGTATTGGAGGCCGAACGGCCCCGTCCCGTTCACCTGCAATTCCACCGGCTCGTCCGTGGTCCAGAGAGAGTGCGGCATCGCCTCCGGCAGGTAGACGAAGCCGCCGGTCTTCAGGATCTTGCCCGCGCTCTTGTCGAGGGTCTTCCCGTGCGCGTGGTAGATCGAACCGGACAGGATGGTGAGCGTCTCGGGCTTCGAATGGGTGTGGGGCGCGATCACGGTGTTGGCCGGGAACTTGACGCGCAGCACGAAGGCGCCGGGCTTGGCCGGATCGCCCGAGACCGCGCTCACCTGCGTGCCCTTCGGCAGGTCGGGCGGTCCCGGCTGATAGGTGGCCGCCGCCGCATCGGGCAGAACGATCATCCCGGCATCGCCGTGTTCGGCGGCGAGCGCGGCGCAGGGCATGGACAGGCACAGCGCCGTCAATGCGCGAACGAGCATCGATTCCTCCCCCGTTTTGACGGCCCTAGGCGGCGCGGCCCCGCCGTCCTTCGACCAGCCACATCGCCAGCACGGCAGCGGCGAGGGCGGCGAGCGCCCACAGGCCGAGCGCCAGCGGATAGACCTCGACGCCCAGGATGTTGGCGCTGTCCGAGGGCCGGAAGCCGATCCAGTCGGCGCCGGCCAGCCGGCCGCTGCGCACGCTCTGGAGCCGCGGCACCTGCAGGCCGCCGGAATCGGCGACCCGCCGCACCGAGCCGCCCGAGCCCTCGGCCACCGGCCGCAGGCGCTCGGGATCGCTGAACACGTCGGCGAGCTCGCGCGGATTGGTCGGGCCGACGCTGACGAAGGCGACGAGGCTGCCGGCCCGCAGGGTGTGGAGCCCCAGTTCCGAAGCCTCGAAGGTGGCGCTGAACAGGCCGGGCTCGGATTGCGCGAGCGTCAGCGTGCGCTCGCGCCCGGTCGGGCCGGTGACGGTGACCGGCTCGGCCGTATCGCCCATGGTCTGGCGCTCGACGCGAACTTCGCGGCCGTGGCCGGTCATCTGCGCGCGCAGCGCCTCCTCCTCCAGCGCCGGCTCCTTCATCAGCCAGTGGGCGAGACGCCGGAGCAGGTCGAGATAGGGGCCGCCCTCCTGGTAGCCGCGCGCCCAGAGCCAGGCATGGTCGGAGAGGAGCAGCGCGACGCGGCCCTTGTCCTCGCGGGTGAGCGCCAGGAGCGGCAGGTTGTCGGCCCCCGACAGGATCGGCTGGATGCCGGCCCGCGTCTGCGCCGAGACGATGCGCAGCCAGTCGCCCCAGGCCGGCGGCTTGTCGGCCTGCCAGCCGGGCAGCGCCCGCGTCACCGGGTGGCGCTGGCCGGTCGCGGTCGGGGTCGCCTTGTAGGCGCGCTCGACCACGCCACCATTTGGGTCGCCCGGCAGGATCCCTGCGAGGCGGGTGCGGGCGAGGCTGGCCGGGCCGGCGAATTCGGGGCCGGCCGCGATGAGCAGCGCCCCGCCCTCGCGCACGTAGCGGACGATGTTGTCGAAATAGGCCTGCGGCAGCACGCTCTGGTTGGCGTACCGGTCGAAGATGATCAGGTCGAAGTCCTTGATCTTCTGGACGAACAGCTCGCGCGTCGGGAAGGCGATGAGCGACAGTTCCGAGATCGGCGTGCCGTCCTGCTTCTCCGGCGGGCGCAGGATGGTGAAGTGGACGAGGTCGACATTGGCGTCCGACTTCAGGAGGTTGCGCCAGGTGCGCTCGCCCTGGTGCGGCTCGCCGGAGACGAGGAGCACCCGGAGCTTCTCGCGGATGCCCTCGATGGGCAGGATCGCGCGGTTGTTGACGGTGGTGAGCTCGCCCGGCAGCGGCTCGACCTCGATCTCGACCACGTTGGGGCCGCCATGCTCGATCCGCGTGGTCAGCGGGAAGGGCCGGCCGGTGGGCACGGTGCGGCGGTCGATCTCCTCGCCGTCGCGGCGGACAGTGACCACCGCCGAGCCGGTGCCGCCGCGCTCCATCACCTCGGCGCGGATGGTCAGCTCGCGGCCGACGATGCCGAAGCGCGGCGCCTCCAAGAGCTTGATCTGCCGGTCGCGTTCGTCGGCATGGCCGGTGACGAGGACGTGGAGCGGCGCCTTGAGCCCGAGCGCCGCCATCGAGGCCGGGATGTCGTGCACCACGCCGTCGGTGAGCATCACGACGCCCGCGAGCCGCTCCGGCGGCACGTCGGCGAGCGCCTGGCCCAGCGCCGCGAACAGCTTGGTGCCGTCGTCGCCGTCCGGCGCGTCGGGCACGTCGATGAAGCGGGGCTCGATCGTGGTGAGCGCGCCGAAGCGGCGCTGAAGCTCGGCCCGGACCTGATCGGTCATCTGCGGCCGGTCGCCCAGGGCCTGCGAGCCGGACCGGTCGACGATGACCGCGGCCACGTCCTTCACCGGCTCGCGGTCCTCGCGCACCAGGGCGGGGTTGGCGAGCGCCGCGAGCACCAGGGCGAGCACGGCGACGCGCAGCAACCCGACGCGGCCCCGCGCCAGCACGGCCATCACGCCGAGCAGCGCCACCACGATCCCGAAACCGGCGAGAACCGGCCAGGGCAGGAGGGGCGTGAAGCTGAGGCTCAGCATCGGCTCACTGCCCCAGCCGTTCGAGGAGCGCCGGCACGTGGACCTGGTCCGCCTTGTAGTTGCCGGTGAGCGTGTACATCACGATGTTCACGCCGCCGCGGAAGGCCATCTCGCGCTGGCGCTGGTCGCCGCCGACCACGGGGTAGAGCGGCTCGCCGCGGCGGCCGATCGCCCAGGCGGAGGCGAGGTCGTTGCCGGTGATGATGATCGGGCTCACCCCGTCGCCGGCCCGGGCCGGACGGCGCTCGGCCCCCTCGCCCGCGGGCGGCAGCGCCTCGACCCAGGTCTGGCCGCCGCTGAAGCGACCGGGGAAGCTGTCCACGAGGTAGAAGGCCTTGGTCAGGACGTGGTCCTGCGGCACCGGCTCCAGCTCCGGCACTTCGAGGGTCGCGAGCATCTTGCGGAGATAGAGCGCCTCCGGCGTCGGCGCGGCGCCGGGGCGGGCCACGAGCCCGTCGCGGGTGTCGAACAGCACGGTGCCGCCGTTGCGCATGAAGGCGTCGATGCGGCGGATGGCGGCCTCGGCCGGCTGCGGCCGGCTCGGCGCGATCGGCCAGTAGATCAGGGGGTAGAAGGCGAGCTCGTCCTTGGTGGGATCGATGCCCGCGGGCTCGCCCGGCTCGAGCGCCGTGCGGGCGGCGAGCATCTGGGTCAGGCCGGTGAGGCCGGCGCGGCTCGCCTCGTCCACGGCGGCGTCCCCGGTGATCACGTAGGCGAGCCGGGTGACGAGGGCCGATTCGATGCCGTTCGGCCGGTTGGCCGCGGGCTCCTCGGCGCGGGCCGGCGGCGGCGCGAGCGCGGCGGCGGCGAGAGCCAGGGCGAGGATGAGGGAGGCCGCGCGCCCGCGCAGGCGCCCGAGCCCGCCGAGGCGGGTGAGGAAGCCGCCGAGCCAGAGGCCGGCCAGCGTGTCGAGCGCGAGCAGCATCAGGGCGAAGGTGAAGAGGGCCGGCCGCAGGTCAAGGGTCTCGGCCCCCGCCAGCGTCCCGATGCGGGCGGCGCCGAGCTTGGCGAGGTCGAGGGGCTTGAGGGCGTCGCCCGCGCGCAGCGCGTTCACGGCGATGCCGCCATCCACCGGCCCGTAGAAGCCCGGCGGGTGCTCCTCGGTGGCGCGGTCGCCGTAATCGGCCGAGACCGCCTTGGCCGAGGCCGGGGGCGAGCCGAGCGCGCCGAACCCGTCGAGCGCCAACCGCGGCGCCAGGATCGCGGCGGGTGGGCGCGGCCCCCCGTCCGCGGGCGGGGCGGTGGAGCCGGCGAGCGCCACCACGCGGCGCAGCATGTCGATGAAGAGGCCCGAGAGCGGCAGGTTCGACCACGTGGTGTCGGCGGTGACGTGGAACAGCACCACCCGCCCCTGCCCCCGCGTCTCGGCGGTGACGATCGGCGTGCCGTCCTGGAGGGAGGCCCAGGTCCGGCTCGGCAGGTCGCCGTCGGGCTCGGCCAGGATCTGCCGGCGCACGCCGATATCGGTGGGGGGCGCGAGGCCGGCGAAGGGGCTTTCGGGAGCGAAGGGCGCGAGCGTCTTCGGGTTGTCCCAGGACAGGGTGCCCCCGAGGCTGCGGCCGCCCCTGCGCAGGCGCACCGGCACCAGCGGGTCGTTGCCGGCGGCGAGCCGCGGGCCGGCGAAGCGCAGAAGCAGGCCGCCCTCGGCGACGAACTTTTCCACCCGCGCGGTGATGCGCTCGTCCATGGCGCCGACATCGGCGAGCACCAGCACCGAGACCTGCGAATCGAGGAGCTGCGCGATCGAATCCGCCGTGCCCTTGGCGCCGCGCGGCTCCTGCACGTCGGCGAAGGGGGTGAGCGCCTTGGCGAGGTAGTAGGTCGGGGCCAGAAGCGGCTGGGCCTGGTCGCTGGTGCCGCCGAAGACGAGGCCGACCCGGCGCCGCTTGCCGCGCTCGTCCATCAGCACCACGGCGCCGGCCGAGCGCTCGCCCGCCACCTCCAGGCGGCTGATGCCGTTGCGCAGCTCCAGCGGCATCTCGACGGGAACATCCGCTTCCAGGGTGTTGCCAGAGAACGCGAAATCGTGCTCGGCGAGCGGCAGGCCCCGTTGGTCGAGGGCGCGTACGGTGCCGGTCTCGCGCCCGTTCGGGGCGGCGCGCAGGACCTTGGCGCCGAGCTTGCCCGCGCTCTCGGTGGCGGTCAGCGCCAGCGCGGGCGGTGCGTCCGCCCGCAGCAGGGTGAGGGCGGCGCCATGCCGGGCGACCAGCTCCGCCAGGGGCCCCGTGAAGGAATCGGCCTCGACGCCGGCGACCCCGTCGCTGATCCAGACGAGGCCCGCGCCCGGGTTCTTCTCCAGGAAGGCGCCGATCGTCGGCAGGTGCGCCTCGCGCCGGGCGAGGTGCGGGCGCACGCCGAGGGCGCGCAGGCGCTCCAGGGAAGCGGCCGGCGTGCGCGCTTCGATGGCCGTGGCCGGTTCGCCGAGACCGAGCACGGCGACCGGGCGGCCGTCGCGGGCGGCACCCTCGACCGTATCGGCGGCGACGCGGGTGCGGGCGCGCCAGTCGTGGGCGGCGCTGGTGCCGTTGTCGAGAAGGACGAGCAGCGCGCTGCGCCCGCCCCCGGCACCGACCCCCTGCGGGTTCCAGACCGGGCCGGACACCGCGAGGATGAGGGCGGCGGCCGCGAGGAGCCGCAGGACCAGCAGCCAGAGCGGGGTGCGCGCGGGCGTCTGCCTCTGCGGCAGGAGGTCGGCCACGAGCTTCAGCGGCGGGAAGTCGATGCGGCGCGCCCGCGGCGGGGTTACCCGGAGCAGCAGCCACAGGGCCGGCAGGCCGATCAGGGCGGCGAGGGCGAGGGGCGCGGCGAAGGTCAGTCCGAACATGCCGGCCTCCTCAGACCGGGCCGCGGGCGGCGGCGACCAGGGTCATGAGGCGCAGAGCCGCCTCGCTCGCCGGCCGGTCGGTGCGGTGCAGGGTCAGCGTCCAGCCCGCGTCGCGGACGATGCCACCGAGCGCGTCGCGGTGGGCGGCGATCCGCTCGCGATAGGCCGTGCCCCAGGCCCCCGCATCGCCGATATCGAGGGAGAAGCCTGATTCGAGATCGTGCAGCACCGCCTGTCCGGCGAAGGGGAAGGTCTCCTCGATCGGGTCGGCCACCAGCACGAGATGGCCGCGGCTGCCCCGTCCCGCGATCTCGCGGACCGAGGCGGCGACCCGCTCGGGCGGGGTCAGGAAGTCGCTGAGCAGGATCACCTCGTCGAAGCGGCCAGGCTCGGCCCGCGGCGGCAGGTCCTGGCTCAGGCCGGCTTCGTCGCCGACGAGGGCCTGCGCCATCCGCTCGACGATCTTGCGTGAGGCGGTCGGGCGCGTGAGGCCGAGGAGCCCGACGCGCTCGCCGCCCTCCACGAAGGCGTCGGCCAGCGCGAGCCCGAGCACCAGGGCCCGCTCGACCTTCGGCGCGGCGGCGAGCTCCGAGGCGAAGCCCATCGAGGCGGAGCGGTCGATCCAGAGCCAGATGTTGTGGGCGGCCTCCCACTCGCGCTCGCGCACGTAGAGCCGGTCGTCGCGGGCCGAGCGGCGCCAGTCGATGCGGGCGGCGGCCTCCCCGGTCACGAAGGGGCGGAACTGCCAGAAGCTCTCGCCGGGCCCGGCGCGGCGGCGCCCGTGCAGGCCGTGGGCGAGCAGGCTCGATACCCGCCGCGCCTCCAGGATGAGGTGCGGCATGCGGGCGGCCAGGGCGACGGCGCTCTCGCTCTCGCGCCGGCCGGGATTGCGCTCGTGGGCGCTGAGGATGCGCGTCGCGACCAACGCGTCAGAGTCTTTCCGCGAGCCTGGCGATCAGGCCCTCGACGGTGTCGCCGTCCGCCCGGGCGCTGTAGCCGAGCGCCATGCGGTGCTTCAGCACCGGCTCGGCCAGCGCCTTCACGTCGGCGATGGAGGGGGCGACGCGGCCCTCGATCAGGGCGCGGGCGCGCACCGCCAGCGTCAGGGCCTGGCTGGCGCGCGGGCCGGGGCCCCACATCAGCTTTCCCTTCACGATCGCGTCACCGCTGTCGGGCCGGGCCGCGCGCACGATGTCGAGGATCGCCTCGACCACCGCCTCGCCCACCGGCAGGCGCCGCACGAGGCGCTGGGCGGTGAGGAGCTGCTCGGTGGTCATCACCGCCTTGGCCTTCGTCTCCTCGACGCCGGTGGTCTCGATGAGGATGCGCCGCTCGGCCGCCCGGTCGGGATAGCCGACATCGATCTCCAGGAGGAAGCGGTCGAGCTGCGCCTCGGGCAGCGGGTAGGTGCCCTCCTGCTCGATCGGGTTCTGCGTGGCGAGCACGTGGAAGGGGCGCGGGAGGTCGTGGCGCTCGCCCGCCACCGAGACGAAATGCTCCTGCATCGCCTGGAGCAGCGCCGACTGGGTGCGCGGGCTCGCCCGGTTGATCTCGTCGGCCATCAGGAGCTGCGTGAAGACCGGCCCCTTCACGAAGCGGAAGGAGCGGCGGCGCTCGGCATCCTCGTCGAGGATCTCGGTGCCGAGGATGTCGGAGGGCATCAGGTCGGGGGTGAACTGGACGCGCCGCGCATCGAGCCCGAGCACCGTGCCGAGCGTCTCGACGAGCTTGGTCTTGGCCAGCCCCGGCAGGCCGACGAGCAGGCCGTGGCCACCCGCCAGGATCGTCACCAGGGCGAGGTCGACCACCTGTTCCTGACCGAAGATCACCCCGTGGATCGCCTCGCGGGCCTCGCCGACGGCGGCGAGGCAGCTCTCGGCGGTGGCGACGATGCCCTCGTCCAGGGTGGTGGCGGCTTGGAAGCCGGCTTGGCCTTGCGTCATGCGGTCGGGTGTTCCCTTCTCCGGATGCGGGCGTCCGAAGCGAAGTCCTGCCTGATCCCCGAGTGTGGCGCGCTTTTCGGCAGGCTGGCAAGGTCGGCATCGCCGCACGGACCGCCGGACCTCCTCCCCCTTTCGCAGGGGAACAGGCGTCACCCCTCCTCCACCGTCTCGCAGGCGAAGGGCGAAGGCGGGGCGAGCGTGCCGCGCCAGCGGCCGTAGGCCCAGGGGCGATACCAGGACGCGCGCGGGGGCACGGCGTCGGGCACGAGGTCGATGCCGTGGGTGCCGAAGGGGCCGCAGCGGCAGATCCGGGCGAGGCCCATCCAGCCGCCCGGCCAGAGCCCGTGCCGGGTAATCGCCGTGTCCGTGTACTCGGAGCAGCTCGGCCAGTGCCGGCACTGGCGGCCGACGAGGCTCGACAGGGTGAGCTGGTAGAAGCGGATGGCGTAATGCGCCGCCTGCCGCGGAAGGGTCACGCCGCGGGCCTCAGGCGGCTTGCCGCTTGGCCGCGATCTGGTCGAGGGCGTCGACCACGGCATCGAAGGTGAGGAGCGTCGAGGCATGGCGCGCCCGGAAGTCGCGCACTGGCTCCAGCACGGCGAAATCCGCCCAGCGCCCGTCCGGCGCGGCGGCGCCCTCCTTCAGCATCGACCGCACCGCCTCGCGCAGACGCCGCAGGTCCTCCGCCGAGGTGCCGACCACGTGGCGCGCCATCAGCGAGGAGGAGGCCTGGCCGAGCGCGCAGGCGCGCACCTCGTGGGCGAAGTCGGTCACGGTGTCGTCGGGGCCGAGGGCGAGGTCCACCGTTACCGTCGATCCGCACAGGCGCGAATGGGCCGTGGCGCTGGCATCCGGACCCTCCAGGCGCCCGAGACGGGGGATGTCGGCGGCGAGTTCGAGGATGCGCCGGTTGTAGATGTCGTCCAGCATCGGGCTTTTCGCGAGGGACTTCGGGCGAGGGATTTCGAAGGTCCGTGGCAGGTCGTCCTCGCCGGGAGACCTGCCGCGCACACCGTGCAACGCGGGACACGTTGCGCGACGGCCTTGAAACGACGATATAGGCCCGACAACGCCGCTTCGCGAGGAGGCGGCCCGTCATTGCCCAAGGTCGCGCCCACGGCCGGGGACGCTCGATCGAACCGGGCAGCGGCTTGAACGCAAGGCCAAGCCGTCGAGAGCCCGGATACGCGAGCCCGAATGTACGCCAAGCCCGACAGCACGACCATGAAGTCCCGTGTGGCGCGGGCGGGAGATGCCATGGATGCCGCTCTCAAATCCCTCTCGTACCGGACCGCCGACGATGCGCAGGGCCTGACCCTGATGCGCAACGACAATGCACGCCGGCCCGAGCCGGTCGAGGTCGCGCCCGAGCCCGCCTCCGCCACCCGCGTGCCCGAGGGCATCGCGCTCGGTCGCCCCAGCCGCGAGGAGGCCGAGGCCGCCGTGCGCACCCTGCTGCGTTGGGCCGGCGACGACCCGAACCGCGAGGGCCTGATCGACACGCCCGCCCGGGTGGTGAAGGCCTATGGCCAGCTCTTCGGCGGCTACGAGGTCGATGCCGAGGCCCTGCTGGAGCGGGTCTTCGAGGAGGTCGAGGGCTATTCGGACATCGTGCTGGTGCGCGACATCCCGTTCTATTCCCATTGCGAGCACCACATGGTGCCGTTCATGGGGCTCGCCCACATCGCCTACTATCCCACCCGCGGCGTGGTCGGGCTCTCGAAGCTCGCCCGCGTGGTCGATACCTTCGCCCGCCGCCTGCAGACGCAGGAGACCATGACGGCGCAGATCGCCGACGTGATCGAGAGCATCCTCAAGCCCCGCGGCGTCGCCGTGCTGGTGGAGGCCGAGCATCTCTGCATGGCCATGCGCGGCGTGCAGAAGGCCGGCGTCTCCACGATCACCAGCCAGTTCCGCGGCGTGTTCAAGGACGATCCGAGCGAGCAGGTCCGCTTCCTCACGCTCGTGCGCGGCGGCAAGGGCTGACGGCGCCGGCTTGTTCCCCTCCCCCGCAGAGGGGGGAGGGCGTACCCGTCGCGACTGGATCCGATGACCGCACCCCTCCCCTTCGATCCGCCCGGCTCCCGCATCGAGGTCGAGGAAGGCAGCGCCTTCACGCCCCGTTTCGACGCGAACGGCCTCGTCGCCTGCATCGCGGTGGACGCCCATGACGGGCGCGTCCTGATGCTCGCCCACATGAATGCCGAATCGCTCGCCCGCACCCTGGAGACGGGTGAGGCCTGGTACTGGTCGCGCTCGCGCGGCGAACTCTGGCACAAGGGCGCGACCTCGGGGCAGATCCAGCGCGTCGTCGAGATGCGCACCGATTGCGATCAGGACGCGGTGCTGATCCGCGTCGAGGTCGGCGGCGACGGCGGCTGCTGCCATACGGGCCGGCGTGCCTGCTTCTACCGCGCGGTCTCGTTCGATCCCGCCAGCGGGCGCGCCACCCTGCAGCCGGCGGACCCGTGAGCCGCCTCTCCGCCCTGCGCGAACCCGAGGATTTCGGCCCCGGCGCGGTGGAGCCGCGCCGGCCGGCAGGCGCCGGCCCGCGCCTCGGTCTCGCCCTCGGCGGCGGCTCGGCACGGGGCTGGGCGCATATCGGAGTGATCCGGGCGCTGGAGGAGGCGGGACTCGCCCCCGCCGTGGTGGCGGGCTGCTCCATCGGCGCGGTGGTCGGCGGCTGCTATGCCGCGGACAAGCTCGACGTGCTCGAAAGCTTCGCGCTCGGCCTGACCAAGCGCCGGGTGATGGGGCTGCTCGACCTGCGCCTGACCGGGTCCGGCCTGATCGGCGGCGACCGCCTGCGCCGCCGCCTCGTGCAGGATCTCGCAGGCCGCCGGATCGAGGACCTGCCGGTCCGCTTCGCGGCGGTGGCGACCGAGCTCGGCACCGGCCACGAGGTCTGGCTGCGGCGCGGCCCCCTCGTCGAGGCGGTACGGGCTTCCTATGCCCTGCCCGGCATCTTCCCGCCGGTCGCCCTCGACGGGCGCCTGCTGATGGACGGCACCCTCGTGAACCCGGTGCCGGTGGCGCTGGCCCGGGCGATGGGCGCCGACCTCGTGGTCTGCGTGAACCTCAACTGCGATCCGAGCGTGCGCGGCGGCCTGATCCAGCCGGGCCCGTCCGATCCGGTGGAGCGCGCGGTGGCCGGTGCCGTCGAGGTGCGCCGCCGCTGGAGCCTGCTCGGCGCCGTGCGCGGGCGCCGCCACCGGGCGCGCGAGCCCGCGCCCTCGGCACCCGGCATCGCCCGTGTGATGTTCGACGCCTTCAACATCACGCAGGACCGGATCTCGCGGGCGCGCCTGGAGCGCGACCCGCCCGACGTCAGCGTCGGGCCTGACCTCGCGGGAATGGGCCTGTTCGAGTTCCACAGGGCGGCGGAGGGCATCGCGCTCGGCCGCGCGGCGGCCCGCGCGGCGCTCCCCCGCATCCGGGCGGCGCTTGAGGGTGCGAGCGCCCGGATCTAGCTCCGGCGTCTACTCCAGGGCTCTGCCCTGGACCCGCGAGAGGGCTGAGCCCTCTCGACACCTGGCTTCAGGCCATGGTGATGTAGTCGCGCATGGCCTGGTGCTCGGCCTCGACGGTGGCGATGCGCCGCTTCACCACGTCACCGATCGAGATCATGCCGACGAGCTTGCCCTCCTCGCAGACGGGGACGTGGCGGAAGCGCCCGTTGGTCATCGTCTCCATCACGTCCTCGATGGTCGCCGTCCGGGTGCAGGTCACGACCTTCTTCGTCATGTGCGCGGCGATGGGTTCATCGAAGGAGGCGCCGCCGTGGCTGGCGAGCACGCGCATGATGTCGCGTTCCGAGATGATGCCTGCGACGGAGCCGTCCGGGCCGGTCACCACGACGGCGCCGATGCTCTTCTCGGCAAGCAGATGAATCGCCTCGTCGAGCGTGCGCTCTGGGGTCACCGTGACGACGGCGTTACCCTTCTCGGCGAGGATACGTGCGACGGTCATATGTCCTCCCTGACTGGACGTAGGGCGCGCCAGCAGCCCTTGGGCGCGCGGTTGGCGTGGCCCGGCCGGGTTGCTCCCGGCTCCTTCGCTGGATCAAGGCAAGTGTGTGGCCAATGTTTCCCGATGGCAAGCGCGGGCCGCGCCTGTCCCATGCACCATTTTCATGCGTCTGGGCCGAACCTTGCCGCCGGATCGGTCAGCCTGCCCGGCGGCTCAGGGGATCGAGGAACGGGAACAGGAAGAAGCCCACGACGAAGCCGCCGAGATGGGCATCCCAGGCGACCGCGGCGCTCTCGGCGCCGAGCGGCAGGGTGATCAGCCCGAACACGATGTTGGTGACGAGCCAGATCGCCAGGAAGGGGACGGCGGTGCGGTTGCGCAGCAATTCCCGCAGGGTCTCGGGCGGGCGCGGCGGCGGCAGGTGCCAGGGCTGGCTGCCATAGGCCGAGGCCGGCGGCTGGAACACGAAGCGGGCGGCGGCCGCCATCAGCGCCGAGACGCCCGCCGAGGCGCCGACCAGGGGCGCCGTGCTGAGAGGCACGAGCATGACGTGCAGCCCGCCACCCGCCACGATGCCGGCGAGCGCGAGCAGGCCGAAGCGCCAGGCCCCGCAGCGCCGCGCCACCGGCGAGCCGAAGGCGGCGAGCCACACGCTGTTGAAGATCACGTGCAGCCAGGAGCCATGCAGCAGCGCGTAGGTGGCGAAGGTCCAGAGGTCGGCGGCGTGCTCCGTGACGATGTAGCGCGCGAAGCTCTCCCGCGCGGCGGCAATCGCCGGCTCGGCCCCCGCCGCCGCCGCTGCTGCGATCACCGCATCGGCCTGGGCCGGATCGAGCCAGACCGTCCAGCGGGCCGGGACCAGAGCGAGGTTCAGCACGACCCAGATGTCCGCGCCGTCCGAGAGGACGAACTCGCGCAACGCCTGGATCGCCATCAGCACGGCGATCGACGCGGTGACCACGCCCGGCAGGTTGAACACGGGCACGCGGCTCTGGCGCGGGAAGTCGGGCGAGGCATCCATCGCGGCACCATGTCGGGGTGCGTCCCGGAAGGGCAAGCCCCTCGGGGCTCGGACCGGGGCCGATCGCTGCGGCGTGATCGCCCATGGCGGGCCGCGCCAAAAAAGAGGGGAGGGCCGCCCCGGTCGGGCCCCCTCCCCCAGAATGGAACCGCTCCCCGACCGCCGGGGACGCCGCCTGGACCAAGAGGCTGCGCGGGTCCGATGACCCGACGTCTCCTTGCACCTCGCAAGTGATCGAAGGCGGGCATCGGGGCCGCCGGGCCCCTCCCGCTGACCTGGTAATCCTTCCTTAATCCGCGTTCGGGCGCAACGCGGACGGGGGATTAACCCTAATGAAGCGTTGCACGCGCGGTGGCGTCGTGGTGGGCATAGGGTGTGCGGAATCGACGGCGAAGGCTCGACCATGATCCCGGTGCCGTCCGCGGCCGTGCCGGAATGGGACGGCCACGCTGGAACAGGTGACGGATCCGGGACACCATGAAGCACCAGACGAGCCGCTCCCTGCACGCCTACTGGGACCGCCTGCGCGGCGAGCGCTCCGCGCCCGAGCGGGCCGAGATCGAGCCGGGCGAGATCCGCCATATCCTCGCCGACAGCTTGATCCTCGAGATCGACATGAGCCGGCGCACCGCCCAGCTCCGCCTCGCCGGCACCCGGGTCTGCGCCCTCTACGGCCGCGAGCTGCGCGGCCTGCCGCTGGGCAGCCTGTGGGAGCCCGGGGAGCCGCCGGCCTGGACCGGTTCGCCGCACGCCGAATCATGGCGGGTGGTCGAGATCGTCGCCAACGACATGGTCGGCGTGGTGATGGGCCTGCGCGGCCTCACTGCCCTCGGCGAGAGCGTCGATCTCGAACTCCTGCTCCTGCCGCTGCGCCATCGCGGCCGGACCCATGCGCGCATGCTGGGCACGCTCAGCGCCCACCACCTGCCCTCGTGGATCGGGCTGCGCCCGCTCGTCCGGCTTGAGACCACGTCGCTGCGCGTCCTCGCGGGCGCCGCGCTGGAGGTCGAGGCCACCCCCGGCCTCAATGCGCTGCCGGCACCGGCCAACGACACCGCCCCGGTGCGGCGCGGCCACCTCCTCGTCCATCTCGGCGGGCGGGCCTGACGGACCTCCAGCCTCAGCCGCCCGTCTTCACCCGGCGGCACTCGGTCTTCAGATAGGCGGTCTTGCCGACCTCCTCGCGCAGGTCGGTGCGGGCGATGATCTCCTGCCAGCCATTGGTGCACCCGAGCTCGTTCGCCACCCGGACCTTGCGCACCTCGATGGCCTGGTCGTCGGTGCAGGCCTCCTGCGCGAGGGCGTTGGCGCAGACGAGGACGACGGCGATGAAGCTGTTCATGGGGGCGCTCCTCCCAGGCGCGTCTTCTGTCCGGCCGAGATAGGCCGGCGACGGCGCCCGGCCATGGCGGCGCTCGTGCCGCTGCTCAGGCGAGCGGCCGGCGTGCCGTGTGGCGCACGCTTCGGATCACGATCTCCCCAGGGCCGATGCGATAGGTGACGGCATATGGGTCAGGTACGACCACGACACGGCGGATGCCCGGCCGTGTGGTGACTTGTCCCGCCTGGGGATACCGGCGCAGGAGATCCGTCACGGTCTGGATCTGCGCCTGCACCTGAGGAGCGCCCTGAGGATTTCGCTCGGCGATATAGGCGAGCACCGCATCGAGCTGGCGGAGGGCCTGCCGCGTGAACCTGAGCTTCACAGGCCGTATTTCGCCCAAACGGCCCTGATCTCGTCGTCGGAGGCATAGTCGCCCCGCGCTTCCGCGGCGTCGGCCGCGTCCTCTTCGGCCTCCTCGGCAGGGCTGAAGCGATAGGGCTCTTGGTCCTCTCCGGCCAGGGCGAGGACCATGCGTGCGATGTCATCCTGCAGGTCCGCCGGCAATTCCCGCGCGGCCGCCACGGCCTTCTCGAGCAGATCCGTCATCGGCGCCTGATCCGTCACCACGCCATTATGCGTCGGGAGACGGACCGGGCCAATCGATTCCGTCCGGTGGCGGCACCCATCCTCACCCCACTTCCACCACGAGGTCCGGCCGGAAGGTCGTGCCCTCCACCGGGTTCGCCAGCCAGCGGCAGCGGCCGATTGCCATGTCGTGGCCCGCGTGGAAATGGCCGGAGATCCAGAGGTCGGGGCGGCCGGCATCGGGCAGGTCGTCGAGGAGCGTCGTCGCGTAGAAGGCCGGCACCCACCAGGGCACGCCCGGCGCGGTGCGGAAGGCATCCGCCGCGCGGGGGCTCGCCGGGTGATGGGTCAGCGCCACGGTCGGCCCTGCATGGGGTTTCCCGAGGGCATCGAGGAACAGCGCCCGCTCGGCGACATGCGCCGCCACCGCGTCGGCCGGCTGCCAGGGCGTGCCGTCCGCCTTGCGGATCGAGCCGCGATACTCGCGCGAGCCGGTGACCGGGTCGGTCATCCGGGCGGCGGCGTAGGCGACGGGATCCTCCGGGCGGCCCGGCGCGTCTGCATCGAGCCAGAGCCCGGCGAGCGACCAGTCGCTCCACAGCGTGGTGCCGACGAAGCGCACGCCGTCGAGCACCACCGCGGCGCTCCGCTGCAGCAGGTGGATGCGCGCGCCCGCCTCGTTCAGGCGCGCCACTTCCGCCTCCAGCGCGGCGAGGAGCTGGGGCGCGGTGCGCGGATCGCCGGTCGGCGCGTAATGCTCGTGGTTGCCCGGCACCAAGACGATCGGCCGGCCCCCCGCGAGGTGCAGGAGCGCGGCGAGCCCGCGCTCGGGATGGCCCTCGTAGAGGTCGCCCGCGCAGACGAGCACGTCGAAATCCACGCGCGGGACCGGGATCAGGTCGAGCCGGCGGCGCTCCAGGTGCAGGTCTGAGATCGGGAAGAGGCGCATCGGTCAGGGGGTTCGCGAAGACGGGCCGCCGGTCCTGCGGAAGGATCCGCGTCGGTTCAAGGTTCCTGCGCGGCCCGCGCCGCCCGGCGCTCGGCCCGCGCAGCGCGGAACACGTCGCCGGCCGAATCGGCGTTGATCGCCGCGACGCCGACGGCGGCGACGATGTCCGGCCAGGGCGAGGGGTGCAGCGCGGTCACGATCCCGGCGATGATGATCGCGACGTTGGCGACCGCGTCGTTGCGGGCCGAGAGGTAGGCGGCCCGGGTCAGGCTGCCCGAGCCGTGCCGGTGCTTGCCGAGCATCAGCGCGCAGGTGACGTTGACGGCGAGCGCCCCGAGGCCGGTCAGGGTCAGCGGCACGGGGGCCGGCGCGGAGAAATCCGAGACCTTCTCCCAGACGGCGTAGGCGGTGGCGAGCGCGGGAACGAGCAGGATGCCGGCCATCAGGGTGCCGAGGCGGGCGCGGTTCTCCGCCGACCAGCCGATGCCGGCGAAGATCAGCAGGTTGATCGCCGCGTCCTCCAGGAAGTCCAGGCTGTCGGCGATCAGCGCCACCGAGCCGATGGCGAGCGCCACCACGATCTCGATGCCGAAATAGCCGAGGTTCAGCGCCGCGACGCGGGCGACGACGGAGCGGAGCGCGGGCGAGGCGGCGGCCTTCATCGGAGGCTGTTCCCTGGTCTGTCCGCCTCTTCGCCCAGGGCGGCCGCGCTGTCGAGGGCGGAGCGCGCCCTACCCGCCCCGTCCGTCGCGCCGCACCCGCACCGAGGCGAGCACGGCGCGGTGGGGCTGCCCCCGGGCCGCGACCGGAAGGGCCTCCGCGCCTGCGGCCGGCGCCGGCTGCGACGGGGCCCGGCCGGCCTCGCGCGCGGCCTTGGCCGCCTCGGCCTCGCACAGCCAGCGCAGCCGCCGGCGCAGCAGCGCCTCGACCGCGAAGGCGAGGACCGCGCCGACGAGGCAGGCCGTGGCGGCGGCCAGCCCATTCGGGTTCGGGCCCTCGCCCAGCATCAGGGTGACGAGCCCGCCGAGCGCCAGGACCGCCCCGAGGGCGCCGAGGGAGATCGGATCGGAAGACGGCATGGCCCGATTGTGCGCTGCACCCCTTGGCCGCAGGTGAAGGCGATTGCTCGGATTGTCCGGATTCCGGCAGGCTCGCCGTCATGTCCGCCATAAGTCGAGGATGGCGGGCCCCGGGCTGGATTCGGCGCCCCGCCTGTGCGAGGCGAGAGGACACGCGCCGCGGACAAGGGCGCGAACGACGAGGGAGCCCGAGAGATGTTGCCCGAACTGCGCGTTCTGTACTTCGAGGATCTGGAGGTCGGGCTCTCCGAGACCTTGTCGAAGGTGATCGCCTCCTCCGACGTGGTCGGCTTCGCCGAGATCACCGGCGACCGCAACCCGATCCACCTCTCCGAGCACTTCGCGGCGCGCACGCCCTTCGGCACGCGCATCGCCCACGGCCTCTACACGGCGGGCCTGATCTCGGCGGTGCTCGGCACGCGCCTGCCCGGCCCGGGCGCCGTCTACATCAGCCAGACTCTCAACTTCCGCGCGCCCGTGCGCATCGGCGACACCGTCGACGTGACGGTGGAGGTGGCCGAGCTCGTGCCGGAGCGCCGCCGCGCCCGCCTGAAATGCACCTGCGCGGTGGCCGGCGAGATCGTGCTCGACGGCGAGGCGCTGGTGAAGGTGCCGACCAAGGCCGAGGCCGACCCGCTCGCCGCCCGCACGGGCAAGGCCTGACGCGAAAAGGCGATGATCCCGGTCGCGGTCGAGGATCCGGCCGATCCCCGGCTCGCGCCCTACGCCGCCATGCGCGAGCGCGACCTCGTCGGGCGCGCGGGCCGCTTCATCGTCGAGGGCGAGGTGACGCTCCGCCTCCTCGCCTCGGCGCGCAGCCGCTTCCGGGCGGAATCGGTGCTGCTCGCCCCCGAGCGCTGGCCGGGCCTCGCTGCGGACCTCGCAGGGATCGACGCGCCGGTCTACCTCGCCGGCAAGGCGGCGATGAGCGCGGTGACGGGCTTCCCGATCCATCGCGGCGTGCTCGCCGTCGGCCTCCGCGGCCCGGAGCCCGGCGCGGAGGCGCTCGTGCCGCCCCCGCCCGCCCCGGCCCTGGTGCTCGGCCTCGCCGGGCTGACGAACCACGACAATGTGGGCGGCTGCCTGCGCAACGCCGCCGCCTTCGGCGCCGACGCGGTGCTCCTCGACGCCGCGACCTGCGACCCGCTCTACCGCAAGGCGATCCGCGTCTCGGCGGGAGCGGCCCTGATCACGCCCTTCGCGCGGCTCGCCCCCGATACCGACTGGCCGGCGCTCGCCGCGCGCCTCGGCCTGGAGCTGCTGGCGCTCAGTCCTGCGGGCGCCGAGACCCTGGACGCGCTCGATCCGCCGCGCCGCGCGCTCCTGCTCCTCGGCACCGAGGGGCCGGGCCTCGCGCCGGGTCTGATGGCGCGGGTGCGGACCCTGCGCATCCCGATGGCGCCGGGCTTCGATTCGCTCAACGTCGCCACCGCCGGAGCGATCGCCCTGCACCGGCTCGCGCGCCGCGCGGGACCTGTCCACGCCGAAGCGTGCTGAGCGGACCGCCGCGGCATGCCACTTCCGCATCCGGATCAGGGTCCTGATCCCGTCCACTCCTTCCGCGCGCGACCGGACAGATCCTTCTCATCCGACGGCGGTTGCGCGACAAAGGGATGCAATTGCCGAATGCCGGCGCGGTTCTAGCTTGGCTTTTCGTGAGCGGGCTGGTCGGCCGCGGTGAAGTCCTGGCCGAGATTTCCGGCCCCGCGTTCGAGAGGAGACGGTGGCGTTGCTGCATGCGGGAGACGGGCTGCGCAGGCTCTCCGGTCGCAGGGTCGTCGTCGTCGGAGCGGGCCCAGGCGGCCTCGCGGCGGCGCTCCTGCTCGCGCGAGCCGGAATCCATGTCACGCTGGTGGAGAAGGACGATCAGGTCGGCGGCCGGACCAAAACGGTCGAGGCGCCCGGCGGCTACCGCTTCGACATCGGCCCGACCTTCTTTCTCTACCCCCAGATCCTCGCCGACATCTTCGAGAGCTGCGGCGAGCGCTTGGAAGACCATGTCAAACTGGAGCGGCTCGATCCGCAATACCACCTCGCCTTCGAAGGCGGCGGCGGCATCGCGGGCGAGATCCGCGCCACGGGGGACGTAGCCCGCCTCAAGGCCGAGATCGCGCGGATCGCTCCCGCCGACGCCGAGAACGTCGAGGCTTTCTTCGCGGAGAACCGGACCAAGCTTCGCCACTTCAAGCCGGTGCTGGAACAGGCCTTCCACCGGTTCCGCAGCATGGCGAGCCCGGCCATGCTCGCCGCCCTGCCTTATCTCCATCCCGGCCGCAGCGTCGACCGCGACCTGAAGCGCCACTTCGCCGACCCGCGCGTGCGCCTCGCCTTCTCGTTCCAGACCAAATATCTCGGGATGTCGCCCTTCCGCTGCCCGAGCCTGTTCACGATCCTCTCGTTCCTCGAATACGAGCACGGGGTCTATCATCCGGTCGGCGGCTGCGGCGCGGTCTCGGAGGCGATGGCGGGGCTCGCCCGCCGCATGGGCGTCGACATCCGGCTGGGCACGCGCGTCGAGCGGGTGCTGTTCGAGGGCAAGCGCGCCGCGGGCGTGGTGGCTGGCGGCGAGACGCTGCGGGCCGACGCGGTGATGATCAACGGCGACTTCGCCAAGGCGGTGCCGGAGCTGGTGCCGGAGACGCGCCGCCCGCGCTGGCGCGACGCCAAGGTCGCCAAGGCCCGCCTCTCCTGCTCGACCTTCATGATGTATCTCGGGATCGAGGGCGCCATGCCCGCGAGCCTCGGCCATCATACCATCCTGCTCGCCGAGGATTACGCGCGGAACATCCGCGAGATCACGGAGGGCACGCTGCCGATGGCGCCCTCCGTCTACGTGCAGCATGCGGGCTTCACCGACGGTGGCATGGCGCCGCCCGGTCACACCGCCCTCTACGTGCTGGTGCCAGTGCCGAACCTGCGGGCCGGGATCGACTGGGCGGCGATCCGCGACTCGTACCGCACCCTCGTCTTGGAGCGGCTGAAGCTTCTGGGCCTCGGCGATCTGGAGGACCGAATCCGCTACGAGCGCATCGTCGATCCGACCCAGTGGCGCGACGACTTCTCTGTCCACGAGGGGGCGACCTTCAACCTCGCCCACGACTTGATGCAGATGCTGTGGTTCCGGCCGCACAACCGCTTCGGGCCGGGGCTCTACCTCGTCGGCGGCGGCACCCATCCGGGCTCCGGCCTGCCGGTGATCTACGAGGGCGCCCGCATCTCGGCCCGCCTGCTCATCGAGGAACTGCTCGGCGCCCGCGTGCCGGCCGGCGCTGGCATCCCCGACACCGCGCCGCTTGCCACCGGCGGGGAGGCAACGTGAGCAGGCGCGCCGTCCTCGCCTTCCTCCTCGCCCTCCCCCTCCCTGCCCGGGCCGCCGGCCTTCAGGTGGAGGTGGACGGCATCGAGCCCGGCGGCGGGACGGTCTACGTCACCCTCTGCCAGGGCGGCCTCTCCGAAGCGGCCTGCGTCGAGGGGCAGAACGCGCCGGGCACCGCGCCCGCGCGCACCTTCGTCTTCGACGACGTGGCGCCCGGCACCTACGCGGTCGCCGCCTTCCAGGACCAGAACGGGAATGGCCGGCTCGACCGGACCGGGCTCGGCTTGCCGCAGGAGCCCTACGGCCTGTCGGGCGGCGCCGGGCGGCATGCCCGGCCGAGCTTCGCCGAGGCCGCCTTCTCCTTGCGCGAGCCGGGGGCCGCCATCCGGGTGCGGCTCGCCCGCGCCCTGCCCCGGCGCTGACGCCGTGGCCCCGCTCCTGACGGCCGAGGGGGTCGCGCTGGCCTATCGCGGCGCCCGCGTCCTCGACGGGGTCGATCTCGCGCTCGCGCCCGCCGAGACCCTGGCGCTGCTCGGGCCCAACGGGGCCGGCAAGACCACCCTGATGCGCCTCGCCGCCGGCCGCCTGCGCCCGGATGCGGGCCGGGTCCGCGTCGAGGGCCGCGACCCCCATGCCGACCGGGCGGCGCGCGCCGCCATCGGCTGGGTGCCGCAGGAGATCGCTCTCTACCCCCGCCTCACCGTGGCGGAGAATCTCGGCGTCTTCGCGAGCCTCGCCGGCGTACCGCGGCGCGGGCGGCCCCAGGCCGTCGCGGCGGCCCTCGCGCTGGCCGAGATCGAGGCCGTGGCCGGCAGCCTCGTCGGCCAGCTCTCGGGCGGCTACCGGCGCCGGGTCAACATCGCCGCGAGCCTGATGAACCGGCCCCGCCTCGTCCTCCTCGACGAGCCGACGCAAGGGGTCGACCTCGCCGCCCGCGCCGCGATCCACGCGGTGCTGCAGCGCCTCAGCGCCGAGGGCACCGCGATCCTGATCGCCACCCACGATTTCGCCGAGGCCGAGCGCCTCGCCGACCGCGTCGCCTTCATGGCCCGCGGCCGGATCCTGCGCGAGGGCGCCCTGGCGGACCTGCTGGCCGGCCTGCGCGCCGGGCCGCCGGAGCGCGAACTGGTGCTGGCGACCGCCCCCGCCCCGGCGGCGGAGGCCGTGCTGCGCCGGGCTGGCTTCCTGCCGCACGAGGGCGGCCTCGCCTGGCGCGCGGCCGAGCGCGGGACCGGCCTCGACGGTGCGGCCCTCCTCGGGCAATTGCGGGCGCAGGGCGTGCCGGCCTCGGAGCTGCGCGTGCGCGCGCCGGGCCTCGAGGCGCTCTATCTCGACGCGCTCAAGCCCCGCGCCGTGCCCGAGCCGCCGCCGAGCTTGGCCATGGGAGGCGCGCGATGATCGGCGCCGCATTCCGGGTGATGCTGCTCAGCCTCGTGCGCGACCGGGCCGCCCTGGTCATGGCCTTCGTGCTGCCGACCGTGATCTTCTCGATCTTCGCGGCGATCTTCTCCGGCGCGGTGGGCGACCGCATCCGCATCCATCTCGGCCTTGCCGATCTCGCCCACACCCAGACCACCGGCCGCCTCGCGGCGGCTCTCGAAGCCGACCCGTCGCTGCGCGTCACGCGCCTGTCCGGCGATCTCGCGGCGGTGACGGCGGCGGTGCGCGCGGGCGCGGTCGACGTGGCCCTGGTGCTGCGCGGCGACCTCGCGGCCGCGCCCGCCGGCACCGCGCCGGAGGCCGACCGGCCGGTGGTGCTCGTCGAGGATCCGGCCAAGGCGCTCGCCACCCCGATCGCGCTGGGCCAGCTCCAGCGGGTGCTGAACGAGGCCCTGCCCGACGTGGTGCTCTCCCGCGTCGTCGCCGACGTGGAGCGCACCGGCAAGATCGGTCCGGACGAGCGCGCCTTCCTCGACGCGGCCTTCGCCGAGCAGCGGGCGAAGCGCGAGCCCTTCAGCTTCTCGGCCCTGGTGGAGCGGCAGGGCACGGCGGCGGCCGCGGGCAATGCGCGGGTCAGCTACTATGCCGGCGCCATCGCCGCGGTGTTCCTGCTCTTCGCCGCGATGCAGGGCGCCCTCTCGCTGGTGGACGAGCGCGAATCCGGTCTCGCCGACCGGTTGAGCGCGGGCCCCGGCGGCCTCGCCGTGATCGTCCTCGGCAAGTTCGCCTTCCTCACGCTGCAGGGCGTCGTCCAGGCCGGGCTGATCTTCACCGCCGCAGGCCTGCTCTACGGCGTCGCCATCGGCCCGCACTGGCTTCCCTTCCTCGCCACCTGCCTCCTCGTCTCCGCCATGGCGGCGGGGCTGGCGCTCGCGGCCTGCGCGGCGGCGGCGACGCGCCAGCAGGCGCATCTCTGCGCGACCTTCGGCGTGCTGCTGCTCTCGGCGGTCGGCGGCAGCATGGTGCCCCGCTTCCTGATGCCGCCCTGGCTGCAGCAGGCCGGCTGGCTGACCCCCAACGCCTGGGCGATTGAGGCCTATCAGGGGGCGCTCGGCGAGGGCGTGGCGCTGACCGCCTGGGCCGTGCTGGCGGCCTTGGCGCTCGCCGGGCTCGGCGTCGCGCTCGGCCTCGCGGCCCGGCGGCCGGCATGAGCGCCGCACATCACCCTGCCGCGCGACGCGGGAGCGCGTTGACCCCGGTCCCGGCGCGCACGACCATCAGCCCCGGCGGCCTCCCGCCCGGGCGTTCCGTAGGAGCGTAACGCGATGCAGTCCGGTTCGTCGGTCGCCGTCATCGGCAGCGGTTTGGGCGGGCTCGCCGCCGCCTGCGTCTCGGCCGCGCGGGGGCACAGGGTCACCCTCTACGACAAGAACGACTGGCTCGGCGGCAAGGCGGCGGTGCTGCACGAGGGCGGCTTCCGCTTCGACATGGGGCCGACCATCCTCACGGTGCCCCGCGTGCTGGAGCGGATCTTCTCAGAGGCGGGACGCAGCGTCCACGACTACATGGACCTGCGCCGCCTCGACCCGCAATGGCGCTGCTTCTTCGACGACGGCACCCGCATCGACCTGATGCAGGACGTCGCCACCATGGCGGCCGAGATGGACCGCTTCGTGCCGGGCGCCGGGGCCGGCGAGGGCTACAAGAAATTCCTCGCGATCTCCGAGCATCTGCACGGCGTCTCGGAAAAATTCTTCTTCTGGAAGCCGGTCGAGGACCTGTTCGACACGATCAACATCCGCGCCAACATGAATCCGGGCACCCTGCGCGACGTGCTCTCCCTGCGCATGCACGCCTCGGTGGCGAGCACCATCCGCGGCAAGGTGAAGGATGCCCGCCTTGCGCAGATGCTCGACCATTTCGTGCAATATGTCGGCTCGTCGCCCTACGGCGCCCCCGCGGTGCTCTGCGCCATCGCCCACATGCAGACGGCGGACGGGGTCTGGTACCCGATGGGCGGCACCCGGGCCGTGGCCGAGGGGCTGATGAAGCTCGCCGAGGAGCTCGGCGCGACCCTGAAGCCCAACACCGAGGTCACCGGCCTCGACATCGTCGACGGCGCGGTGCGCGGCCTGCGCACGCGCGAGGGCACGGCGCCCTACGACGCCGTGATCTCCAACATGGATTCGGTGCGGACCTATCGCGAGCTCGTCGGCGGCGAGGCGGGCAAGGCCTACGAGCGGAAGAACCCCGAGCCCGCCTGCTCGGGCGTGGTGCTCTATCTCGGCCTGAACCGGCGCTACGAGCACCTGAACCACCACGATTTCGTCTTCTCGCGCGATCCCGAGGAGGAGTTCGACTGGATCTACCGGAGGGGCGAGCCGGCGCCGGACCCGACCGCCTATCTCGCCGCCCCCTCCTCCACCGATCCGTCCGTGGCGCCGGACGGCGGCGAGGCGCTCTACGTCCTCGTGCACACCCCCTATCTGCGGCCCCACCACGACTGGTCGAAGATGTTCCCGGCCTATCGCCGGGTGATCCTCGACAAGCTCAAGCGCACCGCCGGGATGCCCGATCTCGAGGACCGCATCGTGGTCGAGCGCCACCTCACGCCGCAGGACATCCACGACCGCTACAAGGTGCTGAACGGGGCGATCTACGGCCTCGCCTCGCACGGGCGGGTGATGGGCGCCTTCAAGCCCGGCAACCGCTCGCGGCAGGTGCGCGGCCTCTATCTCGCCGGCGGCGCGGCCCATCCCGGCCCCGGCATGCCGATGGTCATGATGTCCGGCTGGATCGCCGCCGACGCGCACGACCAGGACGCCCGCGGCGGCCTGCGCAAATCGGCGTGACCATGTCGCACCCCGTTCCCTCTCCCCTCGACAGAAGAAGCGCGGGTCCCTTTCCCCTTGCGGGGAGGGGACAGGGGTGGTTCAGGATGAGGCGTGGCGGTGCCTCTTGCGCCACCCGCACCTCCGGCTCCTCCCCGCAAGGGGGAGGAGAGGCCCATCGCGCATCGTTGCGCCCTTTTCGGACGGTTCTCGTCTCTCTCCCCCGCACTGGCGGAAGACCGAGATGACGCGCTCCGACCTCCCGCCCGTCTCGCCCGCGCTCTGGCGCTTCATGGCGGCCTATTTCGAGCGCTTCACCCGGCGCCACCTCAACGCCGTGCACCTGCCGCGCTGGGGCTGGCCGGACTGCGCCGGCCATCCCGGGCCGATCGTGGTCTATTGCAACCACCCGGCCTGGTGGGATGCGGCCGTGGTGATCCTGCTCGCGGCCAGGCTTTTCCCCGCGCGCGAGGGCCGGGCGCCCTTCGACGCGAAGATGCTCGCCCGCTACCGGATCTTCCAGCGCATGGGCGCCTTCGGCGTCGACCTCGACAGCCCGCGCGGGGCGGCGCAGTTCCTGCGGAACGCCCGCACCATCCTGGCCGATCCGCGCCGCATGCTCTGGATCACCGCGCAGGGGCGCTTCGCCGATGCCCGCGCCCGGCCGCTGGGCCTGAGGCCCGGCGTCGCCCGCCTCGCCGAGCTCGCGCCGGACGCCCTCGTCGTGCCGCTCGCCCTCGACTACGCCTTCTGGGAGGAGCGCGGCGGGGAGGCCTTTGCCGCCTTCGGGCCGCCCGTGACCGCGGCCGAGTTGCTGGCCCTGCCCCGGGCCGCGCGCCTCGCCCGCCTGGAGCGCGACCTCGAGGCGGTGCTCGATCGGCTCGGCGCCGACATCGTCAGCCGCGAGCCCGGACGGTTCCGGCCGCTGCTCTCCGGCCGCAAGGGGATCGGCGGAATCTACGATCTGTGGCGGCGGCTCGCCGCCCTGGTCGCGGGCCGCCGCTTCGATCCAGCCCACAGGGCCGAGCGGCCGACCGGGGAGCGCCTGCCGTGAGCCTCGATGCGGCCCTCCTCGCCCTCGCGGCGCTCTGCTTCGCGGTGGCGCTGCAGCCGGCCCTGTTCGCCGCCATGAACCTCGCCCTGCTCCGGACGCCGGAGCCGGAGCTCGGCGGCTCGGGCCTCGTCTCGATCCTGATCCCGGCCCGCAACGAGGCCGGCAACATCGCCGGCACCGTGCGCGCGGCGCTCGCCTCGACCGGCACCCCCGTCGAGGTGCTGGTCGGCGACGACCACTCGACCGACGGCACCGCGGAGATCGTTTCCGGCCTCGCCGCCGAGGAGCCGCGCCTGCGCCTCGTCCCCGTGCCGAGCCTGCCCGAGGGCTGGACGGGCAAGAACGCGGCCTGCGCCCATCTCGCGGGCCAGGCGCGGGGCGGATATCTGCTCTTCATCGACGCCGACGTGACCCTGGCCCCGGAGGCGGCGGCCCGGCTCGCGGCCCATGCGGCGCGCACGGCTTGCGACCTCGTCAGCGCGGTGCCGCGCCAGCGCATGGACAGTCTCGGCGAGCGCCTTACCGTGCCGATGATCGACTTCCTCCTCGTCGGCTACCTGCCGGTGGCGGCGATGCGCGCCTCGCTCCGGCCGAGCCTCGGCGCGGCCTGCGGCCAGCTCATCCTCGCCTCCCGCACGGCCTATGTCGCGACCGGCGGGCATGGCGGCATCCGCACCTCGCTCCACGATGGCGTGCGCCTGCCGCGCCTGTTCCGGGCCCAGGGCCGCCGCACCGACCTCGTGGCGGGCCGAGACCTCGCCCTCTGCCACATGTATGCGGGCTTCCGTGAAGCCTGGGCCGGCTTCTCGAAGAACGCCCACGAGGGCATGGCGACGCCCCGCGCCCTGCCCGTCTGGACCCTGCTGTTGCTGCTCGGTCAGGTCGTGCCCTGGCTCCTCGTGGCGGCGGGGCTTCTCGGCGGCCTCGGGCCGGCCGCCTTCGCCCTCGCCGCGGCCGCCCTCGCGCTCTCGCTCGCGACGCGGACCGCCATCACCCTGGCCGTCCGTGAGCCCTGGCCGTCGATTCCGCTCCACCCCGCCACGGTGCTTGTGGCGCTCGCCATCCAGTGGAACGTGCTGCTCCGCCGGGAGCGGGCGGGCGCGGCGAGCTGGAAGGGCCGCACCTATCCGGTGAGCGGAGCCTGAGGCCGCGGAATCGCGTAGCCTCCGCGTCCGGACGGCACGAGAGGTCGAGGAGAGCCCATGATCGCGACGGTGGATGCGGTGGCCCCGCGGCGGGGGGCGGCCCTGCTCCTGGAGGTGCTGCGCTCGGAGGGGGTGCGCCACATCTTCGGCAATCCGGGCACCACCGAGCTGCCGCTGATCGACGCCCTCACCGAGACGCCGGACATCGCCTACGTGCTCGCCCTGCAGGAGGCGAGCGCGGTAGCCATGGCCGACGGCTACGCGCAGGCAGCGCGGCGCCCCGCCTTCGTCAACCTGCACACGGCGGGCGGGCTCGGGCACGGCTTCGGCAACCTGATCAACAGCTACGTCTCCGGTACGCCGCTCGTGGTCACGGCCGGCCAGCAGGATTCGCGGCACGCCATCACCGACCCGCTCCTGTTCGGCGACCTCGTCGCCATCGCCGACCCGGCGGTGAAATGGGCCCGCGAGGTCACGAACGCGGACCAGCTCGCGATCCTGCTGCGGCGCGCCTTCCACGATTGCAGCGCGGCGCCCTCCGGTCCCGTCTTCCTGTCCCTGCCCATGGATGTGATGGAAGCGATGACCGCGGTGCCCGCGGGCGAGGTCTCGACCATCGACCACCGCGCGGTGGCTGGCTCGCTCACGAGCCTCGCCGACCGGCTCGCCGGGATCGCGCCCGGGCGCCTCGCCCTGATCGCGGGCGACGAGATCGAATCGAGCGACGCCTCGGCGCAGGCGGTGGCGCTCGCCGACGCGCTCGGCGCCCCCGTCTACGGATCGTCCTGGCCGGCGCACATCCCCTTCCCCACCGCGCATCCGCTCTGGGCCGGGAACCTGCCGACCAAGGCCAACGAGATCGCCGGGATCCTGGGCTCCTACGACGCGGTCTTCGCGCTCGGCGGCAAGTCGCTGATCACCGTGCTCTACACGGAGGGCTCGGCGGTGCCGCCCGGCACCCGGGTGTTCCAGCTCTCGGCCGACGTGCGCGACCTCGGGCGCACCTACACCACCGAATTGTCGATGGTCGGCGACATCCGCGCCTCCCTCGACGTGCTGCTGCCGCTGCTCGCCGAGCGCCTGCGCCCGCGCGCCGATGCCTACGCGGCGCTGCGGGCGCAGGCCTCCGAGGCGCGAACGGAGCGCCGGGCCCGGCTCGCCGCGGCGGCGGATGCGGCCTTCGCGGACCCGGTGATCGCACCCCTTGTGGCGGCCCGCGAGGTCGCCCGCGCGGTGGGGCACGACACGGCGATCGTGGACGAGGCGCCCGCCACCCTCGTCCATCTGCGCACCTTCCTCGACAGCCCGAACACCCACCAATACGCGGCGATGCGCGGCGGCGTGCTCGGCTGGGGCATGCCGGCCTCGGTCGGCTACTCGCTGGGGCTCGACCGCTCGCCGGTGGTCTGCGTCGTCGGCGACGGCGCGGCGCTCTACTCGCCGCAGGCGCTCTGGACCGCGGCGCACGAGGATTTGCCGATCACCTTCGTGGTGATCAACAACGCCGAGTACAACATCCTCAAGCGCTTCATGAAATCGCAGACCCACTACGCCTCGGTGCGGGCCAACCGCTTCATCGCCATGGACCTCGTCGACCCGCGCATCGACTTCCCGGCGCTCGCCGCCTCGATGGGCGTCCCGGCCCGCCGCGTCACCGCGGCTGGCGACATCGCCCCGGCGATCGAGGCGGGCATCCGGTCGGCCAAGCCGAATCTCGTGGAGGTGGTGGTCCAGGCGACGTGAGGGGGGATCTCCAGTGGGGCGCCTATGCGCCCATCACCGTGTCGGCGAGCAGCTTCACGTTCAGCGCCACGATCAGCCCGGCGATGGCCCAGGACAGCCATTTGAGCCAGCCGGGCACCACCAGGGCGCCCATCTTGGCCGGGTCGGAGACGAAGCGCACCAGCGGGATCACCGCGAAGGGCAGCTGCATCGACAGCACCACCTGGCTCAGCACGAGGAGCCTCGCCGTGCCGGCATCGCCGTAGAGGGCGGTGACGACGACCACGGGCACGATGGCGATGCCGCGGGTGACGAGGCGGCGCGCCCAGTTCGGCAGGCGCAGGCGCAGGAAGCCTTCCATCACGATCTGGCCGGCGAGCGTCGCCGTCACCGTCGAGTTGAGGCCGGAGGCGAGCAGCGCCACCGCGAACAGCGTCGAGGCGATGCCTGCGCCGAGCAGCGGCGAGAGCAGCTCGTAGGCCTGCTCGATCTCCTCCACGTCGGTGCGCCCGCCCGCGTGGAACACCGAGGCCGCCAGGATCAGGATCGCGGCGTTGACGAAGAGCGCCAGCATCAGCGCCACCGTGGAATCGGTGACGGCGAAGCGGAGCGCCGCCCGCCGCCCTTCGAGGTCGCGCGGATAGGCCCGGGTCTGCACGATGGCCGAGTGCAGGTAGAGGTTGTGCGGCATCACGGTGGCCCCGATGATGCCGATGGCGATGTAGAGGGCGGCCGGGTTCGTCACGATCTCGCGCGAGGGGATGAAGCCGCCGAGCACCGCCTGGACCGGGGGCGCGGCCAGCGCGATCTGCGCCGCGAAGCAGACGAAGATCACGGTGAGCAGGCCGATCACGAAGGCCTCCAGCGCGCGGAAGCCGCGGCGCAGCAGCAGCAGCACGACCAGCACGTCGAGGGCGGTGATCACCGCGCCGAGCGTCAGGGGGATGCCGAACAGCAGCTTCAGGGCGATCGCCGTCCCGATCACCTCGGCAAGGTCGCAGGCGATGATCGCCGCCTCGCAGGCGAGCCAGAGTGCGAGGCCGACCGGCCGGGAATAGGCGTCGCGGCAGGCCTGGGCGAGGTCGCGGCCGGTGGCGATGCCGAGCCGGGCGCTCAGCGCCTGCAGCACGATCGCCATCAGGTTCGAGATCAGGATGACGGCGAGCAGCGTGTAGCCGAACTGCGCCCCGCCCGCGATGTCGGTCGCCCAGTTGCCGGGGTCCATGTAGCCGACGGCCACCATGTAGCCGGGACCGACGAAGCCCATCAGCCGGCGCAGCCAGGAGCCGCTGGCCTGCACCGCCACGCTGCCGTTCAGCGCGCCGAGGCTCGGCTCGTCCTGCATCCGGCCGAGGCGCCAGGCGGTGTCGCGAGGGATGACGTTCACGGCGCTCGTTCGGCTCTGGAGGGTGGGTCCCAGAAATATAGCTTATGCTATAACGCTTGTGAACAGCTAAATACCGCGCTGCGAAATCCCCCGCCGCGGCGCGGTCCGCGGCCGCGGGGGCTCCCGAGTGGCGCGCACCTGGGGTAGAAGGTCGGCAAAACGCCCCCGCACGCCCATCCGAGGTGCCCCGACCGATGCAGGCTCGCCGACCGACCGCAGCCGCGGAAGACCACCTCGTCGACCCGGAGGTCCACGTCGAGAGCTTCCGGCAGGCCCGTGAGGCCCGGCGCTCGGAACTCGCGGAGGACTACGTCGAGCTGATCGCCGACCTGATCGGCGATGGCGGCGAGGCGCGCCAGGTGGACATCGCGGCCCGCCTCGGGGTGGCGCAGCCGACGGTGGCCAAGATGCTGAAGCGGCTGTCCGAGGACGGGCTGGTGCAGCAGCGGCCCTATCGCGGCGTCTTCCTCACCGAGGCCGGGCAGATCCTGGCGGCGCAGGCGCGCGAGCGCCACCGCATCGTGGAGCGCTTCCTCTGCGCGCTGGGCGTCAGCCCGGAGATCGCGCGCCGCGATGCGGAAGGCATCGAGCACCACGTGAGCGGCGAGACGCTGGAGGCGTTCCGGCAATTCGCCGAGGGGCGCGCGGGGGCCTGAAACCAGGCGGCGATGACGCCGATTCACGGCCGTCCGCCCGCGCGACTGCGCGGGGGCAACCGGGCATGAGCGGCCTCACTCCGCGGGCGCCAGCGCCATCTCCTCGGGCTCGACGCCCTCGTCCTCGCCGTCCGGGATCACGTCGACCTCGACCTTGAGCTTCTGCCGCCCCGAGCCGGCGACGATGCCGTCGATGGGGGCGACGTCGCCGTAGTCGCGGCCGCGGGCGACGACGATGTGGTCGTCGCGCACGGCCACGTCGTTGGTGGGATCGAGTCCGAGCCAGGCATTCCCGCACCAGACCGCGACCCAGGCGTGGCTGGCATCGGCCCCGCGCAGGCGCGGCCGGCCGGGGGGCGGCGTGGTGCGCAGATATCCGCTGACATAGGCCGCCGGCAGGCCCATGCCGCGCAGGCCCGCGATCATCACGTGGGCGAAGTCCTGGCAGACGCCGGCCTTCAGGGCGAAGGCTTCCGCCAGCGGCGTGTGAACGTTCGTCGCCCGCGCGTCGAAGCGGAAATCGGCGCGGATGCGGCGCATCAGGTCGAAGGCTGCCCCGTAGGCGCTGCGGCCGGCGCCGAAGCTCGCGCGGGCATAATCCGTCACCTCGGGGACCAGGGGCACCCGGGCGCTCGGGAACAGGAAGTGGATCGGCGCGTCGGCGCCGAGGTCGCGGGAGGCCACCACCGCGTCGCGGACCTCGTCCCAGGCGGGCCCTGATTCCGGGTGGGGCGGCTCGGGCCGCGCGACCTCGACCCGGGAGAGCGCCTCGACGCCGAACTCGGTATGGGGCACGTCCACGGTGATACCCACCGCCTCGATGCCGAAGAAGTCGCGCCGGGTCACCGCCGAGGCCGGGCTCGGGGTGATCGTCACCGCGCTCGACAAAACGCTCTGCCCGTCGCCGTCGCGCGGGCGCAGGCGCAGCGAGCAGCTCGCGAAGCGCACGGGCCGGCCGTAGCGGTAGGTGGTGCGGTGGCGCAGCGTGTAGATCACCCGAGCCCCGCAAGCTTCTGGGGCCGCATGGCCTCGGGTCCGCGCGCGAAGTAGCGGGCAGCGATCGAATCGGCCAGCCGCTCCAGCTCCGCCTCCATCCGCACCATGCCGACCGCGTCGAAATCGGCCGCCTCGCTCGCCCGGAACTCCGCGACGATGCGCGCGGCGAGGCGGCATTGCGGCTCGGGCACCCCGTCCGCCGAGAGCGCCGGCAGTTCCGACAGGTGCCGCGCGATCGCCTCCGCCTGGAAGGCGATGGAGCGCGGGTTGTAGGGGTCGAGCAGGACGAGGTCGCGCACGGGGTCGAGGGCGACCCCCTCGAGGTAGCGGGCGCCGTAGCTGATCTGCGAATCGCACAAAGCCAGCATCACGCCGAGGCTCTCGGGGCCGGCCTCGTCATGGGCCAAGGCGAGGGCGAAGTCGCAGGTGTTGATCGCCCGCTCGATGCGCCGGCCGAGATCGACGAAGTGCCAGCCCGCCGCCCGGTTGAGATTCTCCTGGGAGAGGCCGGACAGGGCGGAGAGGTGGCTCAGCGCCCGCTCGGCCCGACCGAGGAGCTGCGATTCGGTGAAGGCGCGGCCGGGATCGAGGGAGAGCAGCTCCACGAGGTCGGCGAGCACGCGCCAGGCCTCGCCGGAGAGGCGGTTGCGCAGCATCGCGGCGTTGCGGCGGGCCGATTCGATATGGGCGCGGGCGGAGCCGCGGACCTCGCGGCCGGTCAGCGCCTCCTGGGCGAGGGCGGCGGTCGGCAGGCCCACCGCGCTCGCCGCCCCCCATTCGGTGAGGAGCGTGCGGATGCGCTCGGCGGTCGGGCCATGCGGGCCGCCGCGGATGTCGGTGGCGACCGCGTCGCCGATGCTGCGCAGATGCGCGATCACGAGGCGGATCACGGCCTCCGCGCGCTCGGCGTAGCGGCCGAACCAGAACAGGCCGTCGGCGGCGCGCGAGGGCAGGTGCCCGGGGATGCGGCGCACCCGCGGCACGCGGCTCTGCACGAGGTTCGCGCCGTCGACCGGGGTCTCGGACAGCACCCAGACGTCGGCCGAACGGATGCCGAGGCGCAGCTCGGTCGGGTCGAGATTCTCGTGGTCGGAGACCCGGCAGAAGCCGCCCGGCATCACCTGCCAGCCGGAGGGGGTGCGCGCGGCGAAGACCCGGAGCACGAAGGGGCGCGGCACGAGGCGCAGGCCGGAGCCGGTGCGCTCCCAGCTCGGCATGGTCGAGAGCGGCCCGAGCGCCTGGCCGACATAGTCGAAGGGCCGGTCGCGCAGGGCCGCCACCGTGCGCTCGCGGTCGGCTGCGAGGGCGTGGGGCCCGAGGATGGCGTCGCGCGCCGCGCCGCGCTGGGGCGTCGCCGCCGGGCGCAGGGTCAGCGCATCGAGGTTGTCGCGGACATGGGCGAGCCCGTCCGGGTCGCCGCACCACCAGGTCGGGGGGCCTGCGAGCGTCAGCTCCTCCCCGAGCAGGCGCCGGGCGATGCCCGGCAGGTAGGCGCCGAGCGCGCCCGATTCGCACAGGCCCGAGCCCGGGATGTTGCACATCACGAGGCTGCCGTTGCGCAGGGCCTCCAGAAGGCCCGGCACGCCGAGCCGGGAGGCCGGGTTCAATTCCAGCGGGTCGAGATAGTCGGCGTCGATCCGCCGCCAGAGGGCGTCGGCGCGCTTGAGCCCGGAGACGGTGCGCACGTGCAGCCGCCCGTCCTGCATGACGAGGTCGTCGCCCTCGACGAGGAGCAGGCCGAGATAGCGGGCGAGCGCGGCCTGCTCGACATAGGTGCTCGAATAGGGCCCCGAGGTGAGCAGGCAGATGCGCGGATCCGCCCGCTCGGCGCCTGCCGCCAGCCCCTCGCGGAAGGCCTGGAAGAAGGCGGGGAAGCGCTCGACGCGCAGCTCGTCGAAGAAGTCGGGGAAGGTGCGGGCCAGCACCATCCGGTTCTCCAGCGCCCAGCCCATGCCGGAGGGCGCCTGGGTGCGGTCGGCCAGCACCTGCCAGCGCCCGTCGGGCCCGCGGGCGATGTCGGCGGCGTAGAGCTTGAGGAAGCGCCCGCCGGGCGGCTGGAGGCCATGGAGCGGGCGCAGGAACTCGGGCGAGCCCGCCACCAGGGCGGCGGGGAGGAAGCCGCCCGTCACGAGGTCGCCCGGCCCGTAGACGTCGGCGAGGATCCTCTCCATCAGCTCGGCGCGCTGGATCAGCCCCTCGCTGAGGGAGCGCCATTCCGCCGCCTCGATGACGAGGGGCAGGGAGCCGAGCGGCCAGGCATGCTCGCGCTGGTCGCCGTAGACGCGGAAGGAGATGCCCGCATCGCGGATGTGCCGCTCCGCCGAGACGAAGCGGGCCATCATCTCCGGCTCGCTCAGGCGGCCGAGCCGGTCGAGCAGGCGCGGCCAGGCGCCGCTCGGGGACCCGTCGGGGGCGAGATAGGCGTCGGGCCGCCCCGGCAGGGGGCTGTACCCGGCAGTCCAGCGGGCGAGGCGCTCAGCGCTCCCCGCCGCCTCACCAAGGTCCCCGGACGGCGTCATTGCGGCCCGGGCGTTCGCAGGTCGAGGGTGAGCGGGAATTCGGGATTCCCCTCCTCGCGCGGCATCGCGACCCGGCCCGGCGTGTGGCCGTGCGCCTGGAACCGGGCGAGGCGGCGCCCCTCCGCCTCGTAGGCGTTGACCGGATGGGTCTCGTAGTTGCGCCCGCCCGGATGGGCGACGTGGTAGCGGCAGCCGCCGAGCGAGCGCCCGCTCCAGGCATCGAGGATGTCGAAGGTGAGCGGCGAGTGGGCGGGAATCGTCGGGTGCAGCGACGAGGCCGGCTGCCACGCCTTGAAGCGCAGGCCGGCGACCGCCTCGCCCGCGGTGCCGGTGCCGGTCATCGGCAGGCGGCGGCCGTTGCAGGCGATGACGTGGCGACCCGGCACGAAGCCGTTCACCTTCACCTGCAGGCGCTCGACGGAGCTGTCGACGAAGCGCACGGTCCCTCCGCTCGATCCCTCCTCGCCGAGCACGTGCCACGGCTCCAGCGCCTGCCGCAGCTCGAGATGCACGCCGCCATGCTCCACCCGCCCGAAGACGGGGAAGCGGAACTGGCTCTGCGCCTCGAAAGCGAGAGGGTCGAAAGCGTAGCCGGCCCGGGCGAGATCATCCAGCACGCCGGCGAAGTCGGCCCAGAGGAAATGCGGCAGCATGAAGCGATCGTGCAGCCCCGTGCCCCAGCGGACACAGGTTCCCGCCTGCGGCTCGCGCCAGAACCAGGCGATGAGCGCGCGCAGCAGGAGCTGCTGCGCGAGGCTCATCCGCGCGTCCGGCGGCATCTCGAAGGCGCGGAACTCCACGAGGCCGAGGCGGCCGGTCGGCCCGTCCGGCGAGTAGAGCTTGTCGATGCAGATCTCGGCCCGGTGGGTGTTGCCGGTGACGTCCACGAGGATGTTGCGGAAGATCCGGTCGACGAGCCAGCGCGGGATGTTGGGCTGGTCGGGGGCGGGCACCTGATTGAGCGCCACCTCCAGCTCGTAGAGCCCGTCATGGCGGGCCTCGTCCATGCGCGGGGCCTGGCTCGTCGGGCCGATATAGAGGCCGGAGAACAGGTACGAGAGCGAGGGGTGGCGCTGCCAGTAGAGCACGAGGCTCTTGAGCAGGTCGGGGCGCCGCAGGAAGGGCGAATCGTCGGGGGTGGCGCCGCCCACCACCACGTGGTTGCCGCCGCCCGTGCCGGTATGGCGACCGTCGGTCATGAACTTCTCGGCGCCGAGCCGGGTCTGGCGCGCCTCCGTGTAGAGGCCGGCGGTGATGTCCACCGCCTCCCGCCAGGAGGCGGCCGGGTGCACGTTCACCTCGATCACGCCGGGATCGGGGGTGACCTTGATGACGCTGACGCGCGGGTCGTAGGGCGGCTCGTAACCCTCGATATGGATCGGCTGGCCGCATTGCGCCGCAGCCGCCTCCAGATGGCCGACGAGCTCGAGATACTCGTCCACGCGCTGGAGCGGCGGCATGAACACCCGCAGCACCCCGTCGCGCGGCTCGACGGCGAGCGCCGTGCGCACGGCGACGCCCGCGATGCCGGCGCCGTTCGGCACCGGGGCCCGGTCGGCGGCCTCGGGCAGGTCGGCGCGCGCCTCCAGCGGGTCCTGCGGCTGGTAATAGGGGTAGCTGTCCGGCGGCACGTGGGGCAGTTGCGCCAGCGGCAGGCGGAAGCCCACCGGCGAGTCGCCCGGCACCAGGAAGGCGTGGCCGCGGCGGAACTGCCAGCTCTCGGAGATCCAGACCCGGTCGGCATCGCCGCCGCGGGGCAGGCTCGCCAGCGGCAGGACGTAGCCGGCGGGCTCGCCGAAGCCGCGCTTGAACACGCGGGCGATGCGGGCGTCGTACTCCACCGAGCCGCTCTCGGGCCGGATCGGCGTGACGTTGACCGGCAGCCGCTCGCGCTCCTTCTCCCAGTACTCGGAATCCTCGAAGGCCGGGACGACGTAGTGGCGCAAGCCCAGCCGCTCGGCCAGGGTCTCGATCAGCGCGCGCGCCTGGGTGATGGTGGCGCCCGTGCCGCCCTCGGGGGCGATCAGCGCGGCGTCGTTCCAGATCGGCTTGCCGTCGCGGCGCCAGTACAGGCCGAAAGCCCAGCGCGGCAGGCTCTCGCCCGGATACCACTTGCCCTGGCCGTAATGCAGGAAGCCGCCGGGCCCGAAGCGGTCGCGCAGGCGGCGGATCAGCTGGTCGGCGAGGTCCCGCTTGGTCGGGCCGACCGCGGCGGTGTTCCACTCGGGATGCTCGAAATCGTCCACCGAGACGAAGGTCGGCTCGCCGCCCATGGTGAGGCGCACGTCCTGCGCGGCGAGGTCCGCGTCGATGCGGTCCCCGAGCGCGTCCATCTCGGACCAGACGGCGTCGGAATAGGGCTTGGTGATGCGCGCGGTCTCGGCGACGCGGGTCACCCCCATATCGAAGCCGAACTCGGTCTTGGCCGGCTCGGAGAGGCCCGAGATCGGGGCGGCGGAGCGGTAATGGGGCGTCGAGGCCAGCGGGATGTGGCCCTCGCCGCAGAGCAGGCCCGAGGTGGCGTCGAGCCCGACCCAGCCGGCGCCGGGCAGGTAGACCTCGGCCCAGGCATGGAGATCGGTGAAGTCGGTCTTGGTGCCCTCCGGCCCGTCCACCGCCGTGGTGTCGGGCACGAGCTGGATCAGGTAGCCGGAGGTGAAGCGGGCGGCGAGCCCGAGCCGGCGCAGGATCTGCACCATCAGCCAGGCCGAGTCGCGGCAGGAGCCGCCCTTGAGGGTCAGGGTCTCGGCCGCCGTCTGCACGCCCGGCTCCATGCGGACGCCGTAGGCGATCTCGTTGGCGACGACCTGATTCAGCGCGACGAGGAAGCGGACGGTGTTCGTCTCCTGCGTCTTCCCCGGCAGGGCGGCCAGGAAGGCGTCGAGCTCGGGTCCCTGCGCCTCGTCGAGGACGAGGTAGGGCGCGAGCTGGCCCTGGAGGTCCGGCTCGTAGGCGAAGGGCAGCTCCTGGGCGTAGTCCTCCACGAAGAAGTCGAACGGGTTGATCACCGCCATGTCGGCGGTGAGATCGATCTCGATCTTCAGCTCGTCCGTCTTCTCCGGGAAGACGAGCCGCGCGAGCCAGTTGCCGTTCGGATCCTGCTGCCAGTTCAGGAAGTGGTTCTGCGGCGTCACCTTGAGGGCGTAGGCCGGGATCTTCACCCGCGCATGGGGCGCCGGGCGCAGGCGGATCACCTGCGGCCCGAGGCTGATCGGCCTGTCGTAACGGTAGTGGGTGACGTGGTGCAGGGCTGCTTTGATCGACACGGGCACTCTCGTCTTGAAGGTCGGACGCCGACGCCGCGGCAGGCTCTGGCTGAGTCTGCGACACAGGGTATGGCGCAGTGGGCCGGTCCCAAGCAATTTCCATGCGGCCCGCGCGGGCGGCGGGCGGGGTTCCTGTTAGCCGGTTAGGAAAGAAGGGAACCTTGCCGGTCAAGACCGGATTACGCGGGGACGGGCACCGGCGCGGCGGCTTGCCCATCGCGGCCGCGCGGCCCACGATCAAGGGTTCGGCGACGGGACCGCCGACGGAACCGGCCATGAAGATCTTCCAGTGCCAGGCCTGCGACCAGCCGGTGACCTTCGAGGCCACCGCCTGCGAGAGCTGCGAGCGGCGCCTCGGCTATGTCTGCGACCGGCACGAGGTCTCGGCCCTGGAGCCGGTCGGCACCTCGGCCCAGCCGAACCTCGCCGGGAGCCCGGTCTTCCACGCCTATGCTCATCCCGGCCGCCGCTACCGCTTCTGCGCCAACGCGGCGCACGGGGCCTGCAACTGGCTGGTGCCGGACGATCAGCCGGAGGTCTTCTGCGTCACCTGCCGCCACAACCGGGTGGTGCCGGACCTGACCATCCCCTGGAACCTCACGCGCTGGCGCCAGATCGAGACGGCCAAGCACCGGCTGTTCTACTCGCTGCTGCGCCTCGAACTGCCGCTCGCGACCCGGGCGCAGTACACGGACGGGCTCGCCTTCGACTTCCTGGTCGACCCCTCCGAGACCTATATCGGCGGGCCGCCAGTGATGACGGGCCACATCAACGGCCTCATCACCATGAACATCGCCGAGGCCGACGACGTGGAGCGCGAGCGGCGCCGGATGCTGTTCGGCGAGCATTACCGGACGCTGCTCGGCCACTTCCGGCACGAGATCGGGCATTACTTCTGGTACCTGCTCGTGCTGAACGGCCCGAACCTGGAGCGCTTCCGCGCCCTGTTCGGCGACGAGAGCGCGGATTACGCGAGCGCCCTCCAGGCCCACTACGCCAACGGCGCGCCCGCGAACTGGGAGGACTCCTTCGTCTCGACCTACGCCACCAGCCATCCCTGGGAGGATTTCGCCGAGACCTTCGCCCACTACCTGCACATCGTCGACACGGTGGAGACCGCCTCGACCTTCGAGCTGCACCTGCGCCCGCGCCTGCGCCGCGGTTCCTCCGAGCCAGTGGTGATCGACTTCGACCCCTACAAGACGGCCGACCTCGACCGGCTGATCGAGGCCTGGCTTCCCCTCACCTACGCGATCAACTCGCTCTCGCGCAGCATGGGCCAGAGCGCGCTCTATCCCTTCACGCTGACGCCGGCCGTGATCGCCAAGCTCGCCTTCGTGCACGAGCTGATCTATGCCGTGCGCAGCGACGTGCCGGTCCAGGGCGGCGACGAGACCGGCCTCGACATCCTCAAGGCCGTGATCACCGGGCTGCGGCAGAAGGTGGCGGCGCCGACGGTGTGATCGGCGGGCGCGAGCCGCCCCTCACATCCCCTGCCCTTCGGTCTCGACCAGGATCTCGCGCTTGCCGGCATGGTTGGCCGGGCCGACGATGCCCTCGACCTCCATGCGCTCCATCAGCGAGGCGGCGCGGTTGTAGCCGATCTGCAGGCGGCGCTGGATGTAGCTGGTCGAGGCCTTCTGGTCGCGCAGCACCACCTGAACCGCCTGCTCGTAGAGGTCGCCCCCCGTCTCGCCGAAGGCGCCCTGGTCGAAGACCGCGCCGTCGATCTCGAGATCGTTCGCGCCGCCCTTAGCCCCCTTGGCCGGAGCCTCGTCCTCGTCGGCGGTGACGGCATCGAGATAGGCGGGCCGGCCCTGGCGCTTGAGGTGAGCGACGACGCTCTCGACCTCGGCATCCGAGCAGAACGGGCCGTGCACGCGCGTGGTCCGCCCGCCGCCCGCCATGAACAGCATGTCGCCCTGGCCGAGCAGCTGCTCCGCGCCCATCTCGCCGAGGATGGTGCGCGAGTCGATCTTGCTCGTCACCTGGAAGCTGATCCGGGTCGGGAAGTTCGCCTTGATCGTGCCGGTGATGACGTCCACCGAGGGACGCTGCGTCGCCATGATCAGGTGGATGCCGGCCGCGCGCGCCATCTGGGCGAGCCGCTGGATCGCCCCCTCGATGTCCTTGCCGGCCACCATCATCAGGTCGGCCATCTCATCGACCACGATCACGATGTAGGGCAGAGGCGACAGGTCCATCGCCTCGTCCTCGTACATCGCCTCGCCGGTCTGCCGGTCGAACCCGGTCTGGACGGTCCGCGTCAGCACCTCGCCGCGATCCTGCGCCTCCTGCACGCGGGCGTTGTAGCCGTCGATGTTTCTGACGGCGATCTTGGACATCTTCTTGTAGCGCTCCTCCATCTCGCGCACGGCCCATTTGAGGGCGATGACCGCCTTCTTCGGGTCGGTGACGACGGGGGAGAGCAGGTGCGGGATGCCGTCATAGACGGACAGCTCCAGCATCTTGGGATCGACCATGATCAGGCGGCACTCCTCGGGCTTCAGCCGGTAGAGGAGCGAGAGGATCATGGTGTTGATGGCGACCGACTTGCCCGAGCCGGTGGTGCCGGCCACCAGCAGGTGGGGCATGCGGGCGAGGTCGGCGATGATCGGCTCGCCGCCGATGTTCTTGCCGAGGCACAAAGCCAGCTTGTGCTTGGTCTCGACGAAATCGGCAGAGGCCAGCAGCTCGCGCAGATAGACCGTCTCGCGGCGCACGTTCGGCAATTCGATGCCGATGGCGTTGCGGCCGGGCACGACCGCGACGCGGGCGGAGACGGCCGACATCGAACGCGCGATGTCGTCGGCGAGCGAGATCACCCGGCTCGACTTGGTGCCGGGCGCCGGCTCCAGCTCGTAGAGGGTGACGACGGGGCCGGGGCGCACCGCCAGGATGTCGCCGCGCACGCCGAAATCGCCGAGGGTGGCTTCGAGCAGCGTCGCGTTCTGCTCCAGCGCATCCGCCGAGACGAGGCTCGCGGCCGAGGGGCCGCGCGGCTCCGCGAGCACGCCGAGCGGCGGCAGCTCGTAATCCTCCGGATCCCGCGGCGGCGGGGCCGGCGCGCGGCGCGCGGGGATCGGTGCGGCGGCAGGCGGCGCGACGCGCGAGCGCGGGGCGTCCGGCTCACCCTCCTCGTCCGGATCGTCATCGGCATAGGCGGGGACCGGCTTCGCCCGCGGGGCGGGACGGGGCGCCTCCGCATCGAAGGCCGGCTCGCGGCGGGCCGGGGGCCTCGACCCCTGCGCCGGCAGGTGCTCGGCCCAGGGCAGGTCGTCGTCCGAGAAGGCCCGGCGCGCGGCAAGCGTCGGCGAGGCGCCGGCATAGGCGAGCCCCCCGGAGCGTTGCGCCTTCCAGCTGTCGACGGTCTCGCCCAGGGCCGCGCGACCGCGCATGACGGCCTGGGCGATGGCGCCGAGGCCGACGAGGCCGAGGCCCGGCTCGCCGGCCGCGTCGCGCTCCTCGGAGCGGTAGGCGGGCCGCCGTGCGGCGGGCGCGTGATCGATCTCCTCCGCCTCCTCGTCCTCCTCATGGCCGAGGCCGGCGCGGCAGGCCCCGGTGATGGCGAGGATCGCCACCGCCCCGTAGACGAAGCCGACGAGCGCGGCGGCGGGCCCGGCGATGGCGCCGACGATGGTGCGGGCGAGCGAGAGCAGCGCGTCGCCGGCGACGCCGCCGAGGCCGGTCGGCAGCGGCCAGCGCGTGGTCGGCGGCAGGGCGCTCGCCACCGCGCTCGCGGCGCAGAATCCGATGATCCAGAGGGCGATGCGCAGGCCGCCGCGCGGCAGGTCGCGCTCGCGCATCAGGCGCACGCCCCAGAGGGCGGGCGGCAGCACCAGGGCGAGCGAGCCGAGGCCGAGGATCTGCATGGCGAGATCCGCCACCACCGCGCCGGCCTGGCCGAGCACGTTGTGGGCGCCATGGTCGGTGGCGTGGTTGAGGCTCGGATCGTCGATCGACCACGTCGCCAGAGCCACGGTGAGCGCGATGGCGCCCGTGAACAGAAGGAGGCCGCCGAACTCCGTCAGCCGGCGCGCCAGGAACGGGCGCACCGTATCCACGACGGTGTCGAAGGGCGACGCGGAGCGGCGGAGCGAGCGCATGCGGAACCGGACGCGTGAGGGGTACTCTGCCGGAAACGCTACGGGCGAGCCGTTAACGGGGGGCTAAGGTTGAGGAAGGCTCAACCGGCACCTTCGAATCCGCCGCGCGCGTGCAATCCGGGAGCCCTTGTGGCAGAGCGGTGCGCATGAAGATCGACGGCCGCCACCACCGTACCATCGTGCCGGATGCCGACGGCGTCTCCGTGCAGGTGATCGACCAGACCCGCCTGCCCTTCGCCTTCGAGATGCGGCGCCTCGCGAGCCTCGACGACGCGGCGGTGGCGATCCGCACCATGATCGTGCGCGGCGCGCCGCTGATCGGCGTCACCGCCGCCTACGGCCTGGCGCTCGCCCTGCGCGCCGACCCCTCCGATGCCGGGCTCGCCCGCGCCGTCGAGACGCTGGCGGCCACGCGCCCCACCGCGATCAACCTGCGTTGGGCGCTCGACCATGTCGCCGCGCAGCTGCGCCCCCTCCCCGCCCCGGAGCGATTCGACGCCGCCTTCGCCGAGGCCGGCCGCATCGCCGAGGAGGATGTGGCGAGCTGCAAGGCGATCGGCGAGCATGGCGGCCGGCTGCTCGCCGAGATCGCGCAGGCGAAGGGCCGCCGGATCAACGTGCTGACCCATTGCAATGCCGGCTGGCTCGCCACCGTCGACTGGGGCACGGCCCTGGCGCCGATCTACATGGCGCACGAGATGGGCGTCGATCTCCACGTCTACGTGGACGAGACCCGGCCGCGGAACCAGGGCGCGGCGCTCACCGCCTTCGAGCTGAACGGGCACGGCGTGCCCCACACGGTGATCGCCGACAATGCCGGCGGCCACCTGATGCAGCATGGCGGCATCGACGTCTGCATCGTCGGCTCGGACCGCACCACGGCCTCGGGCGACGTCTGCAACAAGATCGGCACCTACCTGAAGGCGCTCGCGGCCTCGGACAACCGGGTGCCGTTCTACGCCGCCCTCCCCTTCTCTACGATCGACTGGACGCTGTCGGACGGCGTCGCCGAGATCCCGATCGAGGAGCGCGACGGGCGCGAGGTCACGCATCTCACCGGGCGGCTGGCCGATGGCGGCTTCGCCACCGTCGAGGTGGTCTCGCCGGGAAGCCCCGTGGCCAACCCCGCCTTCGACGTGACCCCGGCCCGCCTCGTCACCGGCATCATCACCGAGCGCGGCGTGTGCGAGGCCTCGCCCGAGGGCCTGCTCGGCCTCTACCCGGAGCGGCGCCGGGCGGCGTGAGGCCCAGGCGCAGGGCCCCTCAGGGCTCCCACTGGCAGAACACCGTCGAATCGAACCGGAACACCGCCTCGCCGTGCTGGTTCGTGCCGGTGTTGCGGGCGAAGGCGAGGCCCCAGCCCGGACGCGAGGACGAGGCGCGGCGGTCGGTCAGCACCGTGCGGTAGCCGATGGTGTCGCCCGCATAGACGGGCTTGAGCCAGCGCATCTTCCGGAAGCCCGGCGAGGAGCCGAACATCGGCACCGGGCCGCGGGCGGCGGTGTAGGCGAGGTCGCGGGCGCGGGTCGCCATCAGCCGCTTCATGTAGGCGGCGGCCGTATGCCAGCCGGAGGCGCAGAGCCCGCCGAAATGCGAGCGCGCCGCGGCCTCCGGGTCGAGGTGGAAAGCTTGCGGGTCGTAGAGGCGCGCGAAGGCGATGATCTCCTCCGCGGTGAAGGTGTAGGATCCGAGGTCCCGGGTGCGGCCGATCTCGGCCACGCCGAGGAAGGGGAGGATCTCGAAATCATCCGGTTCCGGCTGCGGCTCGGGCGTCGCCAACGCCACCGGCCGGGGCGGCGGCGGCTCGACGCCGCGCCGCGGGAACATCACCGTGAAGCCCTGCGTCATCACGGTCTGGCCGGCGCCGTTCTCCATCTTCGCGGCGAAGCGCACGAAGCCGAGGCCCGGCTTCGAGCCCGAGCCGCGGCAATCCTCCACCGTCGTCGTGAGGACGAGGCTGTCGCCCGGCAGGACGGGGAGCATCCAGCGCAGCTCCTCGATGCCGGGCGAGCCGAGCGACGAGCCCCCGCGGAACACGCCGGCCTGCAGCAGCCGCATGCCGAACGCGGCCGTCTGCCAGCCCGAGGCGATGAGCCGGCCGACGAAGGTCGCCCGCGCCGCCGCCTCGTCGAGGTGGAAGGGCTGCGGATCGAATGCCCGCGCGAAGGCGACGATCTCGTCCCGGCTCACGGTGATCGCGTCGCTGACGAAGCGGTCGCCGGGCTTGAAGTCCTCGAAGCAGGGGCCGGGCATCGGCGCCTCAGTTGGCGAAGCGGAAGTGCAGCACGTCGCCGTCCTGCACGCGGTACTCCTTGCCCTCCAGCCGCAGCTTGCCGGCGTCGCGCGCGCCGGTCTCGCCCTTCAGCGCGACGTAGTCGGCATAGGCGATGGTCTCGGCGCGGATGAAGCCCTTCTCGAAGTCGGAATGGATCACCCCGGCTGCCGCGGGGGCGCGGGTGCCGTCGGTGATCGTCCAGGCGCGGGCCTCCTTCGGGCCGACCGTGAAATAGGTGATGAGGCCGAGCAGGTCGTAGCCCGCCCGGATCACCCGGTTGAGGCCGGGCTCGGTCAGCCCCACCGCCTCGAGGAACTCGGCCTGGTCGGCCGGCGCCATCACCGCGATCTCGCTCTCGATCTTGGCCGAGACCACCACGGCCTTGGCGCCCTCCGCCTTGGCGCGGGCCATCACCGCGTCGGAATGGGCGTTGCCCTTGTCGGCGTCGCCCTCGTCCACGTTGCAGACGTAGAGGACGGGCTTGGCGGTCATCAGGCCGAGCTGCTGGAACAGGCGCTCCTCCTCGGGCTTACGCTCGACGAGGCGGGCCGGCTTGCCGTCGCGCAGGAGCGGGAGCGCCCGGTTGACGAGGTCGAGGGCCTCCTTGGCCTCCTTGTCGGAGCCCTTGGCCTTCTTCTCCAGGGCCTGGGCGCGCCGCTCCAGGCTGTCGAGATCGGCGAGCATCAGCTCGGTCTCGATGGTCTCGATGTCGGCGGCCGGGTCGACCTTGCCCTCGACATGGGTGACGTCGCCGTCCTCGAAGCAGCGCACCACGTGGGCGATGGCGTCGACCTCACGGATGTTGGCGAGGAACTGGTTGCCGAGCCCCTCCCCCTTCGAGGCGCCGCGCACGAGGCCGGCGATGTCCACGAAGGTCAGCCGCGTCGGGATGATCTCCTTCGAGGCCGCGATTCCCGCGAGCGCGTCGAGCCGCGCGTCCGGCACCGCCACCTCGCCGACATTCGGCTCGATGGTGCAGAACGGGTAGTTGGCGGCCTGGGCCGCCGCGGTCTGCGTCAGCGCGTTGAAGAGGGTCGACTTGCCGACGTTCGGCAGGCCGACGATGCCGCATTTGAAGCCCATGATGCGTCCTAATGGTCCGTCAGGATGGTTTCGGGGGTGACCCGAAACGGATCCAGGATCGTGATGCCTTCGACCTCGCGGCCGTGTTGATAATCCTCGGAGAGGAGGTAGCGGCAGCCCGCGCGGAGCGCTGCGCCGAGCATGACGCAGTCCCACCACTGGAAGCCGGTCTTCTCGCGCAGTGACCACGCCGCGTGGATCAGCTCAAGGTCGGTCGCGCCGTGGGACCATGTCTCGATCGCACGTGTGGTGCGGCGCGCCTCGTTCGGGCTGACGGCGACCTTCCCGCGCAGAAGCGTATGGTGGATCTCTCCGAGAACCTGCGGGCTGACGACGGCGGCCTCCCGCGCGGCGAGAACCGCGAGCCAGCGTCGCGCGACGGCCTGCTTCTCGGGATACCGGTCGTCGCGTGCGTAGAGGAAGACGTTGGTATCGACGAAGACCCGGTCAGTCATCGTAGAGCTGGTCGCGGGTCGGTGCCTTGCCGTTCTCGTCGAGAACGTGGAGCGGCGGTCCTGCCAGGAATCGGTCCAACGCCTCGCGCTGCGTCATCGGCCGGCCGACCCGCTGCTCGACGGCCTCGGCGACGAACTTCGACAGGCTCTTGCCGTCCCGCGCCGCCGCCACGCGCGCGCGCTGCAGCAGCGCCTCGTCCATGGTCACGGTCACGTTCTTCATCGCCGCCTCCGGATCACCGTCGATATCGTGTCCTCGTGTTTTCGTGTCAATTCAGGAGGCCCGGTCAGGGGGCGGCCCGTCCTTTGGCCTTGCCGGCCTCGGAGGGCGTCTTCACCTCGTCCCAGCCGCGGCCGGCCATGGCGAGATGGACCTTGTTCTGGAAGCCCGGATCGTCGCCCGCCGCCAGCAGCGCGGCGTGGTCGGCGACCGCCCGGCAGAGATCCTCGACCCAGGGCTCCTCGGCCTTGGCGAAATCGTTGAGCACGTAGGCATGGACGAGGGCCTTGTCGCCCGGATGACCGATGCCGAGGCGCACGCGGCGGTAGTCGTTGCCGCATTGGGCGGTGATGGAGCGCAGGCCGTTATGCCCGGCATTGCCGCCGCCGAGCTTCACCCGGAGCTTGGCGGGGGGCAGGTCGAGCTCGTCGTGCAGCACGATCACGTCGGCGAGCGCGATCTTGTAGAAGCGCTGCGCCTCGGCCACCGCGCGGCCGGATTCGTTCATGAAGGTCTGCGGCTTCAGGAGGATGGCGCGCTCGGAGCCGAGGACCACCTCGGCGGCCTCGCCCTGGAAGCGGCGGCGGAACGGGCTCGCCCGGTGCACGCGGGCGATCTCGTCGACGCCCATGAAGCCGATATTGTGCCGGTTGCGCGCGTAGCGCTGGCCCGGATTCCCCAGGCCGACGATGAGCCGCATGCCGTGCTCCTTTGGCCTGCCTCGACGCACGTGAAAATGCCCCGGCTTTGGGCCGGGGCATCGCGAGGGCGGAGGGGACGCGGCGGTCCCGCTCCGGATTACTCCTCGGTCTTCTCCTCGGAGGCGGTCTCGGCGTCGGCCTCGGCCTTCTCCTCGGCGGACTCGGCGGCCTGCGCCTCGGCGATCGCGGCCTCTTCGGCCTCGACCTCGGCGCCGAGCACCGTCGGCGGCACGATGTTGGCGACCGGGTCCGTGCCCTCGCCCGTGTAGGTGCCGGCGGGCAGCTTCAGGTCGGAGGCGTGGATCACGTCGCCGATCTGGCGGCCGGTGAGGTCGATCTCGATCGCGTCGGGGATCTGGTCGGGGGCCACGTCGATCGGCAGCGTGTGCAGCGCGATGTTGAGGGTGCCGCCCTTCTGCTTGATGCCGGGGGCCTTGTCCTCGTTCACGAAGTGCACCGGCACGTCGACCACGACGGTCTGCCCGGAGACGACGCGCAGGAAGTCGACGTGCAGCGGCACGCCGGTGACCGGATCGAGCTGGAAGTCGCGCGGGATCGCGCGGACCTTCTTGCCGTCGGTGGTGATCTCGAACACCGTGGTCTTGAAGCCGCCGGCATAGATCAGGGTGCGGGCGCGGATGAGGTCGATCGCGATGGAGGCCGGCGGCTGGCCGGCACCGTAGACGACGGCGGGAATCTTGCCCTGGCGACGAACGGCCCGGGCGGCCCCCTTGCCGACCCGGTCGCGTGCCACGGCCTCAAGCGTCTTGACTGCGCTCATGGCGTGATCCTGTGTGTGATGATGGCCTGGGCCAACGACAAAGGCCGCCCGAAGCGGACGGCCCGACCGTTCCCCAGCGCGCCCGTGCCTCCAAGGGTGTCTGAAGGGCGCGGGGCGCGCTTACACCGGACGGCGCGGAAAGGCAACCGAAGGGCGCGGATGCCGCGCGCCGAGGCGGCCGGGTCTGGGTGCCTCGGTGGTCGCACATCCTCGGCGCGCCGCATGCGAAGGCCGTCAGAAACCCAGCATCGGCTTGGCCGTATGGTGCGCTGCGGCGTACGAATAGAGGTGAACCAAATCTCGGCAGCGCCGTTGTCCCGGCGGATTCTGCTCCGGGGACGGCCATGGGCAAGCACGACATTCTCGGTTACTTCGAGCACCGCAGCGACGGTGCCTGGGTCTGCGTGCGTCCGTTCACCCTGACGACCCGCAGCGCCAGCATCGACATCCGGCAGGGCCAGCGCTTCGATTACGGCAAGCGCGTCGGCGGGCTCGACCTCGCCGAGTATCTGGAGCAGCTCGGCTCGCAGTTCGGTTCCTGAGGTTCCTCAGAAGCGGTAGGCCGTGCGGCAGGCGCCCCAGTGGCGGCCGGCCGCGCGAATCGGCGCATCCACCTCCCGCACCATCACGACCCGGTCGCCGAGTTCGCGGCGATAGACCTGCACGGTCGCCGGCCGCTGCGAGCGCGCGGCGGTGATGCCGGTTCGGTCGTCGAAGATGCGCAGGTTGCGCGCGTTGGCCGCGTTCCAGGCCGCGTCGCCCGGCCGCTGGGCTTGCGAGACCGCGCCGTTATGCACCGGCACGAAGCCGTTGCGGTCGGCGACGATGCAGAACAGCATCCGGTTGTCGAGAGCGAGTTCCCGGTCGAGCAGATCCTGCAGCATCCCGACGAGCGGCTTCACGGCGCGCGTCATGAACTGGCGCGGGTCGCTGCCCGGCAGCGGCCGGTAATCCGTATCGAACAGGTCCGCCTCGGTCAGCCGGCCGGCGGAGAGCGCCTCCTCCATCAGTCCGGCGATCCGCCCCGATAGGCCCTGCGCCTTCGCCGCGAGGGGGGCATACTCGGCCTGGACGGCGGCGAGGCGCGCGTCGAGGCCGGAGCGCGCGGTCGCGGTCAGGTCCTCGAAGGCGCAGTGCAGGCCCATCGGGCTCACCGCCCGCACCAGCGCCCGCACCGGGCCGATCCCGTCGATGTCGAGGCCGAGCGCGCTCCCCGCGGACACGGCCGCGCCCTCCGGCGCCTCGACCAGCACGCCGCCCGCGCTGAGATCGACGCTGCGGCTGCGCCGTCCGTCGCCGAGGCGCACGGCGAGCTCCACCGGGAAGCGGTCGTGACGGCGCCGATCACCGATCTCGCTCTGGCGGATCACCGCGACGAAGCGGCGCCCGAGCCCCGCGGCCTGATCGGCCGCCTCCCGCGCCGAGGCCTCGGTGGCGACGGCGCGCGCCTCCAGGGCGATCCCGGCCTCGGCGATGGCCTGCGCCGCGCCGTCGACATCGGCGACGAGGCTGCCCGTCCGCGCGGCCTCGCCGACAACGTGTGCGACGATGCCCGCCTGCTCGCCCGAGATCGCCTGGACCGTGCCGAAGGAGGGACGCGCCGCGTCGATGGCCTCGGCGAGTGCCGTCACCGCGGTCGCGGAGGCGGCCGCCCCATCGCGCAGCCGCGTGACCCGCGCGCGCACCTCCTCGGCGGCCCGGGCCGTCTCTACCGACAGGGCCTTCACCTCGGCGGCGACCACGGCGAAGCCGCGCCCGGCATCCCCCGCCCGGGCCGCCTCGATGGTGGCGTTGAGCGCCAGCAGGTTGGTCTGCCGCGCCACCGCGGCGATGGCGTCGATGATGCCCGCAATCTCGGAGCCGGCAAGCGCCAGGGCCTCGATCTGCGCCCGCGCCTCGCCACCGCGGCTGTCGGCCTGGTCGAGATGGCTCTCGGCCTGCCGCATCGCTCCGGCGATCCGGCCCGAGGTCTCGGACAGGGCGCGAGTCCGGTCGGACAGCGCGGCGCTGGCCGAGGCGGCCTCGCGCGCCGCGCCGGCGAGCCCGTCCATCCTGGCGCGCATCTCGGCGAGCCCTGCCTGGACCGCGCCGACCTCGCCGCGGGCCGAGGCGATCGAGCCGCCGACGGAGCCGATCGCGGCAAGCACATCCGTCTCGATCGCGTCGAGGACGGACGCGCTGCCCGGCCCGGGGCCGCGCGCGGCCTCGTCCGCCGACGCCGCGGCAGCCGCATCCTCGGGAGCCGGCGCCTCCTGCTCGGGCGCGGCGGGCTGCGCGGGCGCGCGCTTGCTGAGATAGGATCGAAGCATGATCTGCATTCGATCATCGCAGCGTTAAGGGACGATTGAAGAGCCCTGTCCGCCCACGCGGCTTCGGTCGAAAGTATGATGGCGGCGAAGCCTGCCGAGTAGATCGCCCGGCCCGATGCTCGGCGCGGGCCCGCTCGACTGGCCCACAAGTCCGTTCGGGCCGGATCGGGTTCGAGTCCGTGGCCGACAGATCTGGCCTGTTCCGTAGCAAGTCTCGCTCAGGCGCCGCCCCATTGCATGGTCAGCCCGCCATCGACCACCAGGGTGTGGCCCGTGACGTAGTCGGCCTCGTCGGAGACGAGATAGAGGATGGCGTGGGCGATGTCCTCGGGCTGGCCGGCCCGGTGCCACGGGATGCGCGCCAGGGACTTGTCGAGCTTGTCCGGATCCTCGAAGCGGTCGGCGGTCATCGGCGTCTCGATGAGGCCGGGCGCCACGTTGTTCACGTTGATCCGGTCCTCGGCGAGTTCCCGCGACAGGCTGCGGCAGAGCGAGCCGAGCCCGGCCTTCGACATGCCGTAGGGCGCGCTCTCGGGCGTCGGCAGGTGCTGGGCGACGGAGGAGACGAACACGATCTTGCCGCGCCCGCCCGCCTCCCGGCGCAGGCGGATGAAGGGCCGCGCCGTGAAGAGCGGGCCCATCAGGTTGACCCGCAGGATCGTCTCCAGCCGTTCGTCCTCCATGTCGGCCACCGGCATGCCGCTCATCGCCTGGCCGGCATTGGCGACGAGGATGTCGAGGGTGCCGAGTTCCCGGGCCGCCGTCTCGTAGAGGGCGCGCACCGAGGCCGGGTCGCCGACATCGACCTGCGCCACCACGGGCTTCCGCCCCTCCGCCTCCACGAGGCGGGCCGTTTCGGCGATACCGTCCCGGTCGGTGTGGTAGGCGACCACCACGTCGGCGCCCGCGCGGGCAAGGAGGATGGCGGCGGCCCGGCCGATCCCCGAATCGGCGCCGGTGACCAGGGCGCGTCTGTCCGTGAGCTTCATCGATGTTCCCGTTGGCGGATCGAGCAATCGCCTGGGCAATCGGTGCGGTCGGGCCCGGTTCCGGCACGGCGGCGCATTGCCTCGGGGGATGTGTCTCGGGGGCGGGATTTGCCGGAGCCTCCCGGACGTCTTTGACGGACGGGGAGGCGATGCCTAATCAGGAACCAAAATCCGTCGCCGGCGTCGCATGACAGAAGCGCGACCCCGCCAACCTTCGAGCATGATGTCTTCGGCCTACCAGACTGTGATCCCCGAGACCGCCGAGGAGAGCGCGCCCACCACGCGCTGCCGCATCCTCGCGGTGGCCGAGCGCTCGTTCCGCGAGATCGGCTACCAGAAGACCACGGTCGCCGACATCGCCAAGACCCTGAAGATGAGCCCGGCCAACGTGTACCGCTTCTTCGAGTCGAAGAAGGCGATCAACGAGGCGGTGGTGGAGCGCGTCACCGGCGAGATCGAGGCGCTGATCGCCGGCATCGCCGACGCGCCGGGGCGGACGGCGGAGGCGCGCCTGCGCGAGGCGGTCGCGGCCCTGCACCGCGATACCACCGGGCGCTGGGCCGGCTATCCGCGCATCCACGAAATGATCGAGGCGGCGATGGGCGAGAGCTGGGAGGTCTGCCGCCAGCACGTGGACCGGATCGGCGCGGTGTTCGAGCGCATCGTGCGCGACGGCGTGCGGACCGGCGAGTTCGAGGCGGAGGATCCGGCGATCGCAGGGCGCTGCATCCAGGCGGCGATCACGCGCCACACCCACCCGCTCCTTGTGAGCCAGGTCCACCCGGAGATCGAGCCGAGCCTCGACCAGATGGTGGCCTTCCTGCTGCGCAGCCTGCGCCCGGTCAGGGAGCCCGCGCGGGGTTGAGGCGTACCTCACCCTTTGTGGGAGGCTGGGTCGGATCGGAGAGCGACGGCCCCGGATGAGGCGCGGGTCCCCTCTTCCGTTCGGGAGAGGGGGCGCGTCGCGGGTCCTGCGCATACCCGGAAGCGGGGCTCCGCTATTCCGACGCCGGCGTATTGGCGGGCGGGGACGGCTCGGAGATGTAGGGCTGCGGGCCGTCATAGCCCTCGATCACGATGATCTCGGACTCGACCGCGCCCTTCTGCTTGGCGCGGGCTTCCTGGTAGAGTTCGGAGTGCCAGCATTCGAGGGCGATCTCGTAGCTCGGGAATTCGAGCACGACGTTGCGGGCGCGGGCCTGGCCCGCCACCGCCTCGAAGCCGCCGCCGCGCACCAGGAAGCGGGCGCCGTACTTGGCGAGGGCCGCGCCGTTCGCTGCCGCGTAGGCCTTATAGGCCTCGGGGTCGAGCACATCGACCCGCACGATCCAGTAGCCCTTGGCCATCACGCCTCTCCCATCTCCGCCACGATTGCCTGCGCCACCGCGCGCGGATCGGCGGCGGCAGTGATCGGGCGGCCGACGACCACGTGGTCGATCCCGGCCGCGCGGGCCTGCCCCGGCGTCAACACCCGCTTCTGGTCGCCGAGATCGGCGCCGGCCGGGCGGATGCCGGGGGTCACGATCAGCCGCTCCGGCCCGATCGCGGCGCGCACCGGGCCCGCTTCCAGCGCGCTGCAGACGATGCCGTCGATGCCGATGTCGCGGGCCTGCTCCGCGCGCTTTGCGACGAGCTCGCTGACCGGGAGCGCGTAGCCGGCCTCGGCCGCATCCGCGTCGTCGTAGGAGGTGAGCACGGTGACCGCCAGGATCTTGAGGCTGCCGCCCCTCCCGCGCACTGCCGCGCGCATGGTCTGCGGATAGGCATGCACCGTGAGGAAGCTGGCGCCGAGGTCACTCACCGCGCGCACGCCCTCCTCCACCGTGTTGCCGATGTCGTGGAGCTTCAGGTCGAGGAAGGTCTTGAGGCCGCGCCCCGCCAGCTCGCGGGCGAAGGCGAGGCCGCCATTGTAGCCGAGCTGGTAGCCGATCTTGTAGAAGGTCGCCGCGTCGCCGATCCGGTCCACCAGGGCGCGGGCCGCGTCCACGTCGGCGAGGTCGAGGGCGACGATCAGGCGGTCGCGCGGGTCTGTGATCGCGGTCATGCGGGCTCCGGAGGCGGGCGAGGGATCGCGCGGGGCGCCGTCCCAGTCAATGCCGGATGTCCCCGGATCTCATACGACATCCGGGTGATCCCTTCGGGATGGCGGATGTCGCTTTCGCTCAGGCGCCGCGCGGGCTTGCCGAGACCGCGTCCGGTCCGATCAACCGGACGCGGTATCACCCCATCACCCGTGCCACCTCGGCCTTGAGCACGGGCAGCAGCTCGGCCTCGAACCAGGGCTCGCGCTTCAGCCAGCCGTTGTTGCGCCAGGACGGGTGCGGCAGGGGCAGGATCCGCGGGCGCCGCGTCTCGCCGAGGATCGCCCGCCAGTTGCGGACCGTGCCGGTGAGGCCGCCTTCGAGCCGGCCGAGATGCCACCCTTGCGCGTACTGGCCGATCACCAGGATCAGTTCCAGGTCGGGCAGTCCGGCGAAGAGGTCGTCGCGCCAGCGCTCGGCGCATTCCCGCCGCGGCGGCCGGTCGCCGCCCTTCGCGTCGAGGCCGGGGAAGCAGGAGCCCATCGGCACGATGGCGACGCGCGCGGCGTCGTAGAAGGCCGCCTCGTCGAGGCCGAGCCAGGCCCGCAGGCGCACGCCCGACGGGTCGGAGAACGGCTTGCCGGAGCGGTGGGCGCGGGTGCCGGGCGCCTGGCTCGCGATGCAGAGACGGGCCGTCGCGGAGCCCTGCACGATCGGCCGCGGCTCCTGCGGCAGGGGCGGCCCGTAGAGCGGGGTGTCGCGGCAGATGCGGCAGGCGCGCAGACGCGCGGCGGTGGATTCGAAGGTCTCTTGCGCGGGCGCGGTCATCGTCCCGGGAGATGGGAGATCCGGGCGGTACGAGCCAGACCCAAAAGAAACGGCGCGGCCGTGGGCCGCGCCGTGGGGAAGTCGCTTGGGTCTCGAAAGCCTTGGGAGGCTGAGCCGTTATCTAAGCCGGCTCCGATCCATGCGCTGTGCGCAATGTCACACGCCCTTCAGCCCGGAGAGGTCGAGGGGCAGCGAGCGCAGGCGCTGGCCGGTCGCCGCGAAGACCGCGTTCGAGATCGACGGCGCCAGCACCGGCACGCCCGGCTCGCCGATGCCGGTGGGCGCCGCCCGGCTCGGCATGATGTGGACCTCGACCACCGGCATCTCGGTGAGCCGGGTCGGCTCGTAGGCGTCGAAGTTCGTCTCCTGCACCACGCCGTCCTTCAGCGTCACGCGGTTGCGCAGCACCGAGGAGAGCGCGAAGCCGACCGCGCCCTCGACCTGCGCGCGCACGATGTCCGGGTTCACCGCGATGCCGACATCGACCGCCGCGACGATCCGGTTCACCTTCACGGAGCCGGAGCCCGCGGTCACGTCGGCCACCATCGCCACGTAGGAGCCGAAGGATTCGTGGGCGGCGACGCCCATCGCCCTGCCCTTCCCGGACGCCCCCTTGCCCCAGCCCGCCTTCTCGGCGGCGAGCTTGAGGACGCCGGAGAGACGCGGCGCGTTGGTGAGCAGGGCGAGGCGGTAGGCGACGGGATCGACGTTCGCGGCATGGGCCAGCTCGTCGACGAACACCTCCATGGCCTGGGCCGTGTGGGTGTGGCCGACCGAGCGCCACCACAGCACCGGCACGCCCTCGCGGGCGTTGTGGACATCGAACCGGTAGGCGGGCAGCGCGTAGGGCGTGTCCGAGGCGCCCTCGACGGTGGTGCCGTCGACGCCGTTCTTCACGAGCATCGCCTCGAAGGGCGAGCCGATCATGATCGACTTGCCGACCATGACGTGCTGCCAGCCCGTCACCGAGCCCTTGGCGTCGAGGCCGGCGCGGATCTTGTGGTAGACGGTCGGCCGGTAATAGCCGCCCGCCATGTCGTCCTCGCGGGTCCAGACGAGGTGCACGGGGGCCTTGGCGCCCCAGGCCTTCAGGATGGCGGCGGCCTCGGCGATGTAGTCCGCCGAGGGCGTGGCGCGCCGCCCGAAGGAGCCGCCGGCCCAGGTGGTGTGCAGCCGGACCTTGTCGGGGGTGGTGCCGAGCACGGCGGCGGCGGTGGCCTGCTCGACGGTCTGGAACTGCAGGCCGGCATAGATGTCGTAGCCGCCATCCGCCGCCCGCTCGATCGTGGCGTTGAGGGGCTCCATCGCCGCGTGGGCGAGGTAGGGGAAGCTGAACTCCGCCTCCAGCACCTTGGCCGCGCCCTTGATGCCGGCCTCCGCGTCGCCGCGCTGCGAGGCCACGAGGCCGGGCCGCTTGGCCGTCTCGCGGTACTCGGCGAGGATCGCGTCCGACGAGCGGGATTCGGCGAGGCTCTCGTCCCAGGTCACGGAGAGCGCCTCGCGCCCCTTCATCGCGGCCCAGGTGTCGCGGGCGATCACCGCGACGCCGGTGGGGATCGCGACCACGTCGATCACGCCCGCGACCTTGCGGGCCGCCTTGTCGTCGAAGCCCTTCACCGTCGCTCCGAAGCGCGGCGGGTGGGCGACGACCGCCGTCACCTGGTTCGGGCGGCGGATGTCGAGGGCGTAGACCGCGCTGCCGCTGGTCTTGGCCACCGAATCGAGGCGCGGCACCGTCTGGCCGATCAGCCGCCACTGGCTCAGATCCTTCAGCCGCGGCTCCTGCGGCACCGGCATGGCGGCGGCCGCGGCCGCGAGCTTGCCGAAGCTGGCCTCACGGTTGGAGGCGGCGTGGCGCACCACGCCGTTCTCGACGGTGATCTGCAGGGCCGGCACCTTCCAGTCGAGGGCGGCGGCGGCCACCAGCATCTCGCGGGCGGCGGCGCCAGCCTTGCGCAGCTGCATCCAGGAATTGGCGATGGCCGTCGAGCCGCCGGTGCCTTGCACGGGGCCCATCAGCAGGTTGTTGTAGAGGGCGGCGTCCGCCGGCGCGAACTCCGTGCGGACCTTCGACCAGTCGGCGTCGAGCTCGTCGGCGAGGATGGTGGCGAGGCCGGTCGTGTTGCCCTGGCCCATGTCGAGGTGCTTGACGATCACCGTCACGGTGTCGTCGGCGGCGATGCGCACGAAGGCGTTCGGGTTCGCCTTGACGGCGGACAGGTCGGGCGCCCCCTCCGCGCGGGCGCCGCGCAGGTCGAGGCGGAAGCCGATCATCAGGGCGCCGGCCGCTGCGGCGCCCCCTGCGAGGAAGGCGCGGCGGGAGGCGCGCGGCTCGGTCGTCGGCTGACGGATCTTCAGCATGGCGTTGCTCCGGTCAGGACGTGCGGGATCAGGCGAGGGAGCGCGCGGCTTCGTGGATCGCCGCGCGGATGCGCTGGTAGGTTCCGCAGCGGCAGATGTTGCCGTCCATGGCGCCGTCGATGTCGGCGTCGCTGGGCTTCGGGTTCGTCGAGAGCAGGCCGATCGCGGACATGATCTGGCCGGACTGGCAGTAGCCGCATTGCACCACGTCGAGCTTGCGCCACGCGCCCTGCACGGCCTCGGCCACGCGGCCCGAGACGCCCTCGATGGTGGTGATCTTGCCCTCGCCCACGTCGCCGATCCGGGTCTGGCAGGAGCGGACGGGCTGGCCGTCGAGATGGATCGTGCAGGCGCCGCACTGGGCGATGCCGCAGCCGTACTTGGTGCCGGTCTTGTCGAGACGGTCGCGCAGCACCCAGAGGAGCGGCATGTCGGGGTCGGCATCGACCTCGTGGGTTGCGCCGTTGACGGTGAGTTTGAACATCGGCCTCTCCCTGCCCCAACCGTCGAGCCGTTAACCGCGCTGCGCGGCCGGCGGCGTGCGCTGCCGCACACCCCCATGGGGCGACGATGAGCGCTTTCACGAGAATGCGACGCGTCCCGGCAGGCCGATCTTAACATATCGGACCCATTCTCGCGGAGGAGCGCCGCCGTCGCAGCGGCCTTCCTCTCCAGTGTGCGCTTGACCAAGAGTTCGATGTCCGACCTGACCGTCGAGATGGTGCAGCGCGGGCGCGGTCCCTCAACGGAGGAGGTGGCGCGGCGGCGCGAGATCGCCCGGGATATGCGCTCGGCCCGCGAGCGGCTGACCTCGAACACGGGCCTGGAGCGCGCCTTCGACTACGAGCTGCTGCGCCTCTACGCCCAGTACCGGACGGGCGCGGGCATCCCGCTCGGGCTCTTCGCCGTTGTGCTCGCGGCGGCGGCGAGCTTCTGGATGCCGCCGCTGGTGCCGGGCCTCTGGGTGCTCGGCGTCTTCGCGATGATCGCCCTGAACACGGTCTTGAGCCTGCGCTTCCTCCGGGCGGATCCGGAGACCATCGCGCTGCCGCGCTGGCGCAGCCGCTTCGTCGTCGGCGAGGCGCTGCAAGGCGCGGCGTGGTCGGCCATGGTCTGGCTCGGCACCACGGGCGGCTGGACCTTCTCCCTGTTCGGGCTCGTCATCGCCTCGGCGGTCGCCACCATGATCGCGGCGACCGTGCCCGCCGCGGCGGTGGCGGCGCTCGCCCCCCTCATGCTCGCCGCGCTCTCGCTGCTGGCCTTCTCGCGGGAGATGGACGCGATCATCCTCGTCGCCATGGCCTGCGGCGCCCAGATCTTCTTCCTGGGCCTCGCGCGCCGCCTCTACACCTCGACGGTGGGCGCCCTCGAATCGCGGGCCGAGAAGGACGCGATCTTCGGCGAGCTGGAGCAGGCCAAGGCCAATTCCGACGAGGCGCGGCGGCGCGCCGAGGAGGCGAACCTCGCGAAATCCCGCTTCCTCGCCACGATGAGCCACGAGCTGCGCACGCCGCTCAACGCCATCCTCGGCTTCTCCGAGGTGATGAAGAACGAGGTCTTCGGCGCGCACGCGGCCCCGAGCTACCGGGAATACTCGACCGACATCCACGACAGCGGGATGCACCTCCTCAACCTCATCAACGAGATCCTCGACCTCTCGCGCATCGAGGCCGGGCGCTACGAGCTGAACGAGGAGGCGGTGCAGCTCGCCCACGTGGTCGAGGAGTGCCGGCACATGATGGGCCTGCGCGCCAAGGCCAAGAACCAGACCTTCCGCGACTTCGTGGACGATTCGCTGCCGCGGATCTGGGCGGACGAGCGCGCCATCCGCCAGATCGTGCTCAACGTCCTCTCGAACGCGGTGAAGTTCACGCCTCCGGGCGGCGAGATCACCATCAAGGTCGGCTGGACGAGCTCGGGAGGGCAGTACGTCGCGGTGAAGGACAACGGCCCCGGCATCCCCGAGGAGGAGATCGGCACGGTGATGTCGTCCTTCGGGCGCGGCTCGATGGCGATCAAGGATGCCGAGCAGGGCTCCGGCCTCGGCCTGCCCATCGTGAAGGGGCTCGTCGACCTCCACGGCGGCAACTTCACCCTGAAGTCGAAGCCGCGCGAGGGCACCGAGGTGATCGTGACCCTGCCCGCGAGCCGCGTGATGGACACGCTCTCCGCCGTCTCCGTGGCGCCCGAGGCGCCGCCGGAGCGGCCGGCGCGGACGCGGCGCGCGGCCTGATCCGGGTGTCGAGAGGGATCATCCCTCTCGCGGGTCCGGGCAGAGCCCGGGGCTTTATCAGCCGAGGCCGCCCATCCTGCGCACGAGCGCCCACTCGGCCTCGCTCACCGGCTGCACCGAGAGGCGCGAGTTGTTGACGAGGACCATGTCCTTGAGCGCCGACTCGGCCTTGATCGCGTCGAGGGTGACCGGCATGCGCAGGGCCTCGACGGCGCGCACGTCCACCATGCCGAAGCGCCCGCTCGCGTCGGTGTGGTCGGGATAATAGGGCCTGATGACCTCGACGATCCCGACGACGGCCTTGCCCTCGTTCGAGTGGTAGAAGAAGCCCTGCTCGCCGACCTGCATCGCCATCATCTGCTGCTTGGCGAGGTGGTTGCGCACGCCGTTCCAGAACGTGCCCTCCGCGCCCGCCGCGACCTGCTGGTCCCACGACCAGGTCGAGGGTTCGGATTTGAAGAGCCAGCGCGCCATGTCGGTCCCCGATGCCCGGCGGATACGGCCGAGCCCGGCCCTCCATAGGCCGCCGTGCGTGCCGTTGCATCCCTGGCGCGAGGGCGCTTGGGGAGCGCGCCGCGGTGCAGTACGGGAAGCGCCATGAAGAGCCTCGAGATCGCGCCCGGAATCGCTCCCGCCATCATCCTGGTCGAGCCGCAGCTCGCCGAGAATATCGGCATGACGGCCCGCGCCATGGCGAATTTCGGCCTGTCGGAGCTGCGCCTCGTCAACCCGAAGAACGGCTGGCCGAAGAAGGGCGTGCGCGAGGCGGCCTCGGGCGCCACGCACGTGCTCGACGCGGCGACGATCTATGCCAGCGTCGCGGAGGCCATCGCCGACCTGAACCACGTGCTCGCCACCACCGCCCGCGAGCGCGGCCAGATGAAGCGCGTGTTCGCGCCCGACGAGGCGATGGCGCAGGTCACCGCGCGCGAGGGGCAGCGGGTCGGCGTGATGTTCGGGCGCGAGCGGGTCGGCCTGTCGAACGACGAGGTCTCGCTGGCCGACGCCATCGTCACCTTCCCGGTCTCGCCGGACTTCCCCTCGCTCAACCTCGCCCAGAGCGTGTTGCTCGTCGCCTACGAGTGGCGGCGCGCCAGCGGCCGGGGCAAGATCCCCTTCTCCGGCGAGATGCTCTCGCCGCCCGCGACCCGCGAGGCCCTGATCTCGCTGTTCGGGAGCCTTGAGGAGGCGCTGGACGGGGCCGGGTTCTATCCGCCGGAGAAGCGCGAGATCATCGCCCGCAACATGCGCGACATGCTCCACCGCATGGCGATGACCGAGCAGGACGTGCGCACGGTGCGCGGCGCGCTGCGGGCGTTGATGCGCCCGCGCTGAGGGCTCAGCCCCGCGGGGTCGGCGACAGGGGCGCGCCCGCTGCCTTGCCCGGCTTCGCCGCGGCCTTGTCGGCGGCCTCGATGGCCTTCCAGCGGTTGGGCTGGGCGACGAGGGCGCGCAGCGAGGCGATGTTCGCCTCGGCCTCGGCCGGGCTCATGTCCTTGCGCAGTACCGCCTCCGCCTCGGGGAAGCGGCCCTTCAGCCCCAGCGCCATGGCGAGGTTGGCCCGCACTCGTGCATCCGCCCCGGGCTGCTCGGCGGCGCGGCGCAGCACCGTCTCGGCCGGGTCGAGCTGGCGGGCGAGCATGTAGGACAGGCCGAGATTCGATAGGATGGAGGGCTCGTTCGGGCGGATCTTGAGGGCGGCCTCGTAGAAGCCCTGCGCCCGGGCGTGGTCGCCCATCTGGTCGGCGGCCGAGCCCTGCGCCGAGAGGATGCGCCAATCCGGCTGCGAGGGAGTGTGCGCGTTCTGCAGCACCTCCTGCGCTTCCTGGAAGCGGCCGACCTCGACGAGGGACTTGCCGTAGGCGCCGAGCACCGCCTGATTGCGCGGGTTGCGGAGCGCAGCCTGCTGCAGCACCGCCGTCGCCTGGGTCTTCTGGTCGCTGGCGCGGAGCGCCTGGGCGTAGCGCATGGCGGCCGCGAGGTCGTTCGGGTTCTCGGCGTAGCGGGCGGCGAGGCCGTCGACCTGCTGCCGCTCGATGGCCGGGCCCGCGCTCCCGATCGAGCCGGTGGTCTCGGGCCCGCGCGACGACTGGCAGCCGGCCACCCCGAGGGCGACGATCGCGCCCGCGAGCAGGCCGCGCATCCGGGCAGGCCGATGGGCCGTGGTCATAGAACGCTCCCGTACGCAATGGGCCGCAGAGGACCGGAATGGACCGGACGCTTCACGCCCTCGCTGGCACGGTGGTAGACCGTTAACCCTAATCACCCGTTAAGCTCTGCGCCCATGCCCGAACCCGACATCTTCCTCGCCGACGGCACCGCTGCCGTTCCCGTGACCCTGGTCCCCGCCGCCCGCTGGCCCGAGGTCGAGGCCGGGCTGGAGCCGGCGCAGCGCGCCTTCGCGGCGGCCACCGGCTTCGCGCCGAAGCCGGGTCGCCTCGCCCTGCTGCCGGGCGCGGAGGGGCAACTCGCCCGCGTGCTGTTCGGCCTCGGCGAGACCGACGCTCCCGCCTACGACCGCCTGCTCGCCGGCAAGCTGCCGGGCCTGCTGCCGCCGGGCGCCTACCGCATCGAGGGCGCACCCGAGCCCGCCGAGGCGGCGCTGGCCTGGGCGCTCGGCGCCTACGCCTTCCGCCGCTACCGCGCCCCCGCCTCCGAGGCCGCCCGCCTGGTGGCGTCGGAGGGCGTCGACGCGGCCGAGCTCGCGCGGATCGCCGCCGCGGTGGCGATGGGGCGCGACCTCGTCAACACGCCCGCCAACGACCTCGGCCCCGCCGAGATCGAGGCGGCGGTACGCGCCGTGGCCGAGCGGCACGGCGCCGCGGTGACGGTGGTCGCGGGCGAGGCCCTGGCGGCCGAGTTCCCGCTCGTCCACGCGGTCGGCGCCGGCTCGTCCCGCCCGCCGCGACTGATCGACCTGACCTGGGGCCGCGAGGGCGCGCCGCGCGTCACCCTTGTCGGCAAGGGCGTCGCCTTCGACACGGGCGGCCTCGACATCAAGCCCTCCGCCGCCATGCTCCTGATGAAGAAGGATATGGGCGGGGCCGCCGCGGCGCTCGCCGCCGCCGACATGATCATGGGCGCGGGCCTGCCGATCCGCCTGTGCCTGCTGATCCCGGCGGTCGAGAACGCGGTCTCCGGCGACGCCTTCCGCCCCGGCGACGTGCTCCGGAGCCGCGCCGGGCTCACCGTCGAGATCGGCAACACCGATGCGGAGGGCCGCCTGATCCTCGCCGACGCGCTGGCGCTCGCCGATGCCGAGGGCCCGGACCTGATCCTCGACTTCGCGACGCTGACGGGCGCCGCCCGCGTCGCCCTCGGGCCCGACCTGCCGGCCGTCTTCACCGAGGACGAGGGGCTCGCCGCCGAGATCGCCGCCTCGGGTGCGGCGGCGATCGACCCGGTCTGGCGCATGCCGCTGCACGCGCCCTATGCGAGCCTGCTCGATTCGAAGGTCGCCGACCTCAACAACGTCTCCGGCGGCCCCTTCGCGGGCGCGATCACCGCGGCCCTGTTCCTGCGCCGCTTCGCCCCGAAGACGAAGGCCCACGCCCATTTCGACCTCTACGGCTGGAACCCCTCGACCAAGCCCGGCCGGCCGGAGGGCGGCGAGGTCCAGACCGCCCGCCTCGTCTATGCGCTCCTCAAGGCGCGCTACGCGCAGGCCTGACGGGCGCGCCTGAGCCGAGCCGGAGGGCTGGCCGCGGTTTTTCCCGCCCGCCGCGAGCGCCGACGGTTCCGGCGCTCTTCAGGTGCGGCCCAAACCAAGCTAAGGGGTGTTTGGTATACATCATGGCGAGGCTGTAACTGCTTGCGCGGGGACGGCCACGCCCTGACAGGGCGACCTCGCCGGCGATGCGTGCGGGACACGCGAACGCGCGGCGGCGATCGATAACAAGACCAAGACCGATCAAGGGAGAGACAGCATGGCACGCAACATCCTGATCCTGGGCGCTTCCTACGGCTCCCTGCTCGGGACGAAGCTTCTGATGGCCGGGCACAACGTGACCCTGGTCTGCCGGAAGAAGACGGCCGACCTGATCAACCGCGAGGGCACGGAAGTCCGGATCAAGCTGCGCGACGAGCCCGAGCACCGGGCGATCCATTCGCGCGACCTGCCGGGCAAGCTCGACGCGATGCCGCCGGAGGACGTGGACGTCTCCCGCTACGACCTCGTCGGCCTCGCCATGCAGGAGCCGCAATACACCAACCACACGATCCGCGTGCTGATGATCAAGATCGCCGAGGCGAAGCTGCCCAGCCTCTCGATCATGAACATGCCGCCCCTGCCCTATCTGAAGCGCATCCCGGCGCTCGCTGCCATGGACCTTGAGGACGCCTACACCAATGCCGGCGTCTGGGACCGTTTCGAGCCCGGGCTGGTCTCGCTCTGCTCGCCCGATCCGCAGGCCTTCCGGCCGCCCGAGGAGGGCGCGAACGTGCTCCATGTCGGCCTGCCGACGAACTTCAAGGCGGCGACCTTCGCGGACGAGGCGCATAACCGCCTGCTGCGGGAGCTGGAGGCCGATATCGACGCCGTGCGTCTCGACGGCCAGGACGTGCCCGTGAAGCTCAAGGTGTTCGACTCGCTCTTCGTGCCGCTCGCGAAGTGGTCGATGCTGCTCACCGGCAACTACCGCTGCATCACGCCGACCGAGCCGCGCTCGATCCGCGATGCCGTGCACACCGACCTGGCGCAGTCCCGCGCCATCTACGACCATGTCGACGCCCTCGCCCGGAAGCTCGGCGCCGATCCGGCCGATCAGGTCCCGTTCGAGAAATACGCCAAGGCGGCCGAGAGCCTGCTGAAGCCCTCCTCGGCGGCGCGCGCGGTGGCGAACGGGGCGCCCTTCATCGAGCGCGTCGACCTCTTGGTGAAGCTGATCTCGCACCAGCTCGGTGAGCCCGATGCCGAGATCGACCGCACCGTCGAGACCGTGGACCGCAAGCTCGACGAGCGCATCATCGAGGGCTGAGCCCGCATCGCACGGGGCGCGGCTTCCCGCGCCCCGTCGCCCATCCTGGGGCGCGAGAGGATCGCGCCTCCTGCCTTCAGGCCTCGCCGCGGGCGACGAGCGCCTCGTACTCGGACACCTCCAGGCGGCCCTCCTTGGCGACCCGGGCCTTGTCCGCATCGCTGATCACGTCGCCGGCGAGATCGAGGCGCTTCCAGGCGGCGAGCGGCGTCTCGCGGCCTTCCTGCGGGACGTACTTGTTCTGCCCGAGCTTCTGATACTTGTGGATGTAGCGCGGGCAGTTGATCCAGATCTTCGTCACCGCGACGCGGACGAGATACTTGGCCTCGGTGTACGCGGCCATCAGCGGATCGTCGCGCAGGAGGCTGGCGAGGCCCTGGACGCGGATGCGGTGCGGCGTCTCGAAATCGATGAACAGCAGCCCGACCTTGGCCTGACCCTCGATGTTGCCCATCGAGTAGAACATGCCGTTGCCGTCGAAGCCGGGGAAGACCAGGGTCGTCTCGTCCACCACCTTCACGAAGCCGGTGCCGCCGCCCTTGTAGGACACGGTCGGCATCCCGTCCGGATCGACGGTGGAGAGGAAGAACATGTCGCGGCTGCCGATGAAGGCGGCCTCCTCCGGCTGAATCGTCTCGTGCACCCAGTCGGTGTCGAGGCGGTTCGCGAGCTTGACCGTGCCGAACTCCTCCTGCAGCGCGCGGTGCGCCTCCGAGTAGAGCGATTGCATCAGCATTTCCTCCGGGGGGCCTCGTTCCATGGGCCCTTGGGCGAGGTTCTAGGCCAAGCTCGCCGAACGAGAAAGGCCGGCTCCGCCTGGCGAAACCGGCCTCGTCGCCTCGATGGAGGCCGAGCGAAGCCCGGCCTCCCCTCCCTGAAAGGGATCAGTTCTTGGTCTTGTCGACCAGGGCCTTCTCCGAGATCCACGGCATCATGCCGCGGAGCTTGGCGCCGACCTCCTCGATCGGGTGGGCGGCGAGCTTGGCGCGGGTGGCCTTGAACGAGGTCTGGCCGACCTTGTTCTCCAGCATCCAGTTGCGGGTGAAGATGCCCGACTGGATGTCGTTGAGGACGCGCTTCATCTCAGCCTTGGTCTCCGGCGTCACGATGCGCGGGCCGGTGACGTACTCGCCGTACTCGGCGGTGTTCGAGATCGAGTAGTTCATGTTGGCGATGCCGCCCTCGTAGATGAGGTCGACGATCAGCTTCACCTCGTGCAGGCACTCGAAATAGGCCATCTCGGGGGCGTAGCCCGCCTCGACCAGCGTCTCGAAGCCGGCCTTGATCAACTCGACGAGGCCGCCGCAGAGCACGGCCTGCTCGCCGAACAGGTCGGTCTCGCACTCCTCCTTGAAGGTCGTTTCGATGATGCCGGCGCGGCCGCCGCCATTGGCCGAGGCGTAGGACAGGCCGAGGTCATGGGCGTTGCCCGAGGCGTCCTGCGCGATGGCGATCAGGGTCGGCACGCCGCCGCCCTTCAGGTACTCGCCGCGCACGGTGTGGCCGGGCCCCTTCGGGGCGACCATGAGGACGTCGAGGTCCTTGCGCGGCTCGATCAGGTTGAAGTGCACGTTGAGGCCGTGCGCGAACAGGAGCGCGGCGCCCTCCTTCATGTTACCCGCGAGCGACTCCTTGTAGATGTCGCCCTGCAGCTCGTCGGGGGTGAGCATCATCACCACGTCGCCCCACTTGGCGGCGTCGGCGACCGACATCACCTTGAAGCCCTCGGCCTCGGCCTTCTTGGCGGTGGCCGAGCCCTCGCGCAGCGCGATGACGACGTCCTTCACGCCGGAATCGCGCAGGTTGAGCGCGTGGGCATGGCCCTGGGAGCCGTAGCCGACGATGACGACCTTCTTGCCCTTGATCAGGTTCAGGTCGGCGTCGCGATCGTAATAGACACGCATGGGAATCGTCCTTTCTCGTCGTTGGTGTTCTGGGTCTCAATCCCGGCCGTACAGGGCCAGGAACTGGTCGACGGCGCGGCCCGCGTCGCGCCGGATCTCATCGGCATCGAGATCGAGGCGATCGCCGAGCAGGAGCCGGATCTGGATGTCGCGGCCGACCAGACCGAAGAAGGTCCGGAAGGCCGTCTCGCCGTCCTCGAAATCGAGGATCCCCGCCGCGCGTCCGGCCTCGAGCACGGGCTTCACCCGCTCCCCGATCGCGAAGCGGCCATTCGCCAGGACGATGCCGCCGAGATTGCTCTTGCGCGAGGCGGCGTGGCCGATGGCGATGCGGTTGAGGGCCACCGAGGTGCCGCTTGAGATCACCTCCAGCCAGGTGGCCGCGAAGTCCTGCAGGCTCTCGCGCAGCGTCGCCACGTCGAGGGCCTGCACCGCGTAGCGCCCGGCATGGACCCGCGAGGCCTGCCATTGCACGGTGGCGGTGAGCAGCCCGTCGCGGTCGCCGAACCACTTGTAGAGCGACTCCTTCGAGCAGCTCGCCCGGCGCGCCACGGCGTCCATGGTGAGCTGGTCGCCCTCCTCGACCATCAGCGCCAGCACGGCGTCCAGCACCGCCTGCTGGCGGAGAGAGGGTGCCTCGGGAGCCGTGTCCTGCTGGGCTGCGGAGTTCGGTCGCATCGTCCCGCGATCAGTACCGTACCGTACGGTACGTGCCGATAAAACGATTCGGTGCGGCCAGCAAGAGGGCGCACGACGGTCCGCGCGAAGGGACGTGCGGACCGTCGCAGTGATCAGCGCGGCAGGTCGAGCCCCTCGCGGGCGAAGACCGCCTGCACGGCCGGGCGCGCGGCCATGGCGCGGGCATGCTCGGTCCAGGCGGGGAAGCGCTGGGCCATGTCGAACTTGCAGGCCGGGCCGCGGCCCCAGGTCCAGAACAGCAGCAGGTAGGGATCGACCACGCTGTAGCGGCCGCCCACCGCCCAGCCGCCGTTCGAGAGGCGCACCTCCGTCATGGTGCAGAGGTCGCCGAAGGCGTCGAGGCCCTTGGCCTGGATCCCGGGGAAGGCGCTCTCGTCGGCCGTGTAGCGCTCGGGCCGGCGGATATGGGCGTAGGTCGGATGGTGGCTGGTGGAGAGCCAGCACAGCCACTCGTCCGCCACCGCCTGGTCGCGCAGGTCCTGCGGCCAGAGCCCGGCCTCGGGATGGGCGCGGGCGACATGGCGCAGGATCGCGCTGTTCTCGGTAAGCACCCAGTCCCCGGTGACGAGGGCCGGCACCCGGCCGCGCTCGTTCACCGCGAGATAGGCGCCCGAGCGCTGATCGCCGGCCTGGAGGTTCAGGCGCGCCGTCTCGTAGGGCGCGCCCGTCTCTTCCAGGGCGATGTGCGAGGCCAGCGAGCAGGCGCCGGGGGCGTAGTAGAGGGTTGAGGTGGTCACGGCGGTTCCTCGGCTTGGATGTCGTGCGGGTTGGTTCTCGATCGCAGCGCGGTCGGGAACGGCTCTACGTCAGCCCGAGAAGCGTCCGAAGCCTGCCCCGGACTTCGCGCAGGATGTCGTCCGGGACGGTTCCGAGGCTCCTGAGGATCCGGGTCGTCCGATCGACCGAGCGGACCTGATCGACCAGGACCGCACCCTCGATGACGAGGCCGGCCGGCAGGAACACCTTCGTCGGCCACGGGTTCGTGTTGCGCGTGATCGGGCAGATGATGACCCGGCGCGTCAGCACGTTCATGTCCGGATCCGAGACCACGCGCGCCGGGCGTATGCCCCGCTGCTCGGTGCCGCGCACCGGTTCCAGATCGACGAGCAGCAATTCCCCCGGCCGAGGTTGCCAGTCAGTAGGGGTCGTAGTCGTCATCGATGATCTCGGAACCGCGGTCGGGCCCCCATGCGACGGTGGGCGGCTCGAAATCGGGGCCGAGGCGCCGCATCTCCGCGACCATCTCCGCCATCGTATAGACGGGCAGCCCATTGACGAGGCGGCGGCCTTCCCATTGCCGCGGCTCGACCGGCGGCCGCGTCACCTCCACCGTCTCCCCCGCGCGGATGCCGAGCTCCTCGGCTTCCGCGGCGGTGAGCCTCACGGCGAGATCCTCGCCCCAGCGAACGACTTTGGCTTCCATCGCGGCCGGTCTCCCGGATTCGGGCGGCGCCTGTGGGGCGCCGCCGCCGATCCTACAACGGCTCGGCGCCCCGGCCCATCGCCGCGATGCCGGTGCGGCAGATCTCGACGAGGCCGATCACCGACATCAGGCGCACGAAGCGGTCGATCTCCTCGGTGGTGCCGGTCAGCTCGAAGACGAAGGAGCTGAGGGTGGCATCGAGGGACTTGGCGCCGAAGGCCGCGGCGAGCCGCAGGGCCTCGCTGCGGTGCTCGCCCTGGCCGGCCACCTTCACGAGGCAGATCTCGCGCTCGATGGCATTGCCCTGGAGCGTGAGGTCCACGACGCGATGCACCGGGACCAGCCGGTCGAGCTGCGCCTTGATCTGCTCGATCACGGCGTTCGTGCCCGTCGTCACGATGGTGATGCGCGAGAGGTGCCGCGCCTCCTCGGTCTCGGAGACGGTGAGGCTCTCGATGTTGTAGCCCCGCCCCGAGAACATCCCCGAGATGCGCGCCAGCACGCCCGGCTCGTTGTCCACGATCACCGCGAGAGTGTGGCGGTTGACCGCCTCGACCCGGACCGGCTCGGGGTAATGGGTGTTCATCGCGTTCATGGCCTCGATCGTCTCCCGCTTATACCTTGGCGGTCCTGGCCGGACCGGCTTTCCTCAAAACCCTTGCCCCGCCCCGGTCCCGGGCCGCTCGCCTGGACCGCCCCGGGGCCGCGTGATATCGGCGCCGCCCATGACTCCCCGACAGCGTGCCCTCCATGCCGTGACCCCGCGCGGACGCATCGGCGTCGAGCTGGGCCCCCTGAACAAGCCGCTGATCCTGCGCGAGGACGGCGAGGTCCTCTACGCCGACCACCGCTCCACCGAGGACCTGCGCCGCAAATACGCGGAGCACGACACGGTGGTCGGCGCGCAAGCGAGCACCATCGTGGACGTCGACCTCGTCCTCGAGAACCAGACCCTGCCCGAGGCCCTGGGATCTCGCGCGCCCGTCGACTACGTCGTGGCGAGCCACGTCTTGGAGCACATCGCCGACCCGGTCGGCTGGCTCGCCGAGATCGCCGGCATCCTGCGCGACGGCGGGGTGCTCTTCCTCGTGGTGCCCGACAAGCGCTTCACCTTCGACTTCTACCGCACCCCCTCCACTGCCGGCGATCTCGTCGCCTCCCATCTGACGCGGGCGACGATCGGCTCCCCCGCCCAGGTCTTCGAGCACGTGGCGCGGGCCGCCGCCGTCGACGTCCCCGCCGTGTGGTCCGGCCGCGGCCGGACGCCGGAGCCGATGTTCGACAGCCAGCTCGACAGCGCCCTGGTCCATGCTCGCGGCGTCGCCGATTCCGGCTTCTATTTCGACGTGCATTGCACGGTCTACACGCCGGTGAGCTTCCTCGCGGTGTTCCGCGACCTGATCGCCCTCGGCCTGATCCCCTTCGAGATCGCCGAGATCGTCCCGACCCCGCGCTACGCGCTCGAATTCTACGTCACGCTGCGCAAGCGCGAGAGCCTGGACCCCGCCGCGCGGGCCGCGGCGACGCCGCAGCTCGACCCCGTGCACCACGAGCTGCCCGAGGCGCCCGTGCGCGGAATGGGGCCGCGGCTCGCCGCGGCCCTGCGCCTGGGCTACCGGATGCTGCGCAGCGGCAGCATCCGCGAGCCCGGGGCGGGACGGCACGGCTGAGCCCCCGCGATGCCGGTCAGACCAGCATCTTGCCCTCGTCCGAGATGACCTCGCCCAGCTCGACCCCGGTCTCGCCCAGGTAGTCGGACAGCAGCATCTCGTTGTGGGCCTTGCCCGACGGGATCATCGGGAAGCAGTTCTCGGTCTTGTCGACGATGCAGTCGAAGATCACCGGCCCGTCATAGGCCAGCATCTCGGCGATCGCCCCGTCGAGCTCGGCCGGCTTGTCGCAGCGGATGCCCTTGGCGCCGTAGGCCTCCGCCAGCTTCACGAAGTCCGGCAGGCTCTCCGAGTAGCTCTGCGAGTAGCGCGAGCCGTGCAGCAGCTCCTGCCACTGGCGCACCATGCCCATGTACTCGTTGTTGAGGATGAAGATCTTCACCGGCAGCCGGTACTGAACCGCCGTCGACATCTCCTGCATGTTCATCAGGATCGAGGCTTCGCCCGCGATGTCGATGACGAGCCCGTTCGGATGCGCGAGCTGCGCGCCGATGGCGGCGGGCAGGCCGTAGCCCATGGTGCCGAGGCCGCCGGAGGTCATCCAGCGGTTCGGCTCCTCGAACTTGAAGTACTGGGCCGCCCACATCTGGTGCTGGCCGACCTCGGTGGTGACGTAGGTCTCGCGGTCCTTGCAGGCCTCGTAGAGGCGCTGCACCGCGTATTGCGGCTTGATGATCGTGCCCGACGGCCAGTAGGCGAGGCACTCGCGCGCCCGCCAGGTCGCGATCTTGGCGAACCACGGCTCCAGGGTCGCCGCGTCCGGCCGGGACTTCAGGCTGCGCCAGGCCGCCAGCATGTCCTCCAGCACCGAGGCGCAGTCGCCGACGATGCCGACATCGGCCTTGACGACCTTGTTGATCGAGGAGGCGTCGACGTCGATGTGGATCTTCTTCGAGTAGGGCGAGAAGGCGTCGAGGCGGCCGGTGATGCGGTCGTCGAAGCGGGCACCGACGCAGATCATCACGTCGCACTCGTGCATCGCGAGGTTGGCCTCGTAGGTCCCGTGCATGCCGAGCATGCCGAGGAACTTGTCGTCGGAGGCCGGATAGGCGCCGAGGCCCATCAGCGTCGAGGTGATCGGGAAGCCCGTCTCCGCGACCAGCTCGCGCAGCAGGCGCGCGGCCTCGGGGCCGGAATTGATGACGCCGCCGCCGGTGTAGAAGACCGGCCGCCGGGCGGTGGCCATCAGCTCGACGGCCGCGCGGATCCGCTCCGGATCGCCCTCGACGGCCGGCTTGTAGGTCTTGTGCCCCGCGGTCGAGGGCTTCTCGTAGAGGCCGGTGGCGAACTGCACGTCCTTCGGCAGGTCGACAACGACCGGGCCGGGGCGGCCGTTCTTCGCGACGTAGAACGCCTCGTGCAGGATGCGCGGCAGGTCGTCGATCGATTTGACCAGGTAGTTGTGCTTCGTGCAGTGGCGGGTGATGCCGACCGTGTCGCATTCCTGGAAGGCGTCGGTGCCGATCAGATGCGTCGGGACCTGGCCGGTGATGCAGACGAGCGGGATCGAATCCAGCATCGCGTCGGTCAGGCCGGTGACGATGTTGGTGGCACCGGGGCCCGAGGTGACGAGGACGCAGCCGACCTTGCCGGACGAGCGGGCATAGCCCTCGGCCGCATGGACCGCGCCCTGCTCGTGGCGCACGAGGATGTGCTTCACGGCATTCTGGTGGAAGAGCGCGTCATAGATCGGAAGCACTGCACCGCCCGGATAGCCGAACAGCGTGTCGACACCCTGATCCTGGAAAGCCCGGATGACCATCTCGGCCCCGGTCATGACCTCGCCGCCCATCGTCTTCCTCCTCGTTCTCGTGTCTCGCGTCGGTTGAACTCAGTGTGGCCGGGCGCAGGCAACAAAAAAGGGCCCCGATCGGGACCCCGCATGCGCCACCGGCCGGATCGCGACCCCGACTAGGGCCGCCCCGTCAGTGGCGCTACCGTTACAATAAGGGCCGTGCGCATCGACGCGTGATCCGGAACCGTCTCGAAGGCGGCCCGCACCGCGCGGAACCTGCCTGAAAGTGGCCGGCGTGATAGCGGAGTGCGGACGGCCGGTCAACGCCCTGATGACCGGATGGTCACGAAAACGTCGTCGCCGGTTCCGGCGGCGGACGGCGCGCGACCCAGCCGCTCGCCGCGTCGTAGGCGGCGCCGAGTTCGAGGCAGGCGCGCTCGCCGTGGTTTGCGGCCACGATCTGGATGCCGGTGGGCAGGCCCGCGGCGCCGAAGCCGGCCGGGACCGAGAGGGCCGGCAGGCCCGACATGGTCACCGGGATCACCGTCTCCATCCAGCGATGGTAGGTGTCCATCGGCCGGCCCCCGACCGTCTCGGGGAAGCGCCACCCGATCGGGAACGGGAAGACCTGCGCGCTCGGCGCCACGAGGAACGGGTATTCCGCCATGAAGGCGAGCAGGGTGCGGTACCAGCGGGTCCGGCCCTCCTGGGCAGCGGTGACCTGATCTGCGCTCAGTGCAAGTCCGCGCTCCACCTCCCAGGCCGCCTCCGGCTTCAGCAGGGCGCGCCGGGCGGGATCGTCATAGAGGGGGCGCAGGCTGGCGGCCGTCATCCAGGCGCGCAGCACCAGCCAGTCCCGCCACAGGGCCTCGAAGTCGAAACGGGGGCAGGCCTCCTCCACGACGCAGCCGATCTCGGAGAAGGTGCCGAGCGCGGCGCGGCCGAGGTCGAGCACGCCGGGCTCGAAGGGCAGGTGCCCGTTCAGGTCGCCGAGCCAGGCGATGCGGGTGCCGCGGAAATCGCGCTCCAGGGGCGCGGCGAAGGCGGCCGGGTCCTCGCGGTTGGAATAGGGCACGCGCGGGTCGTAGCCGGCCTGGACCGAGAGCATCAGGCCGATATCGGCGGGCGAGCGGCCGATGGCGCCGGGCACCGAGAGGCCTGGGCTGAACTGGTCGGCGGCCTCGGTGGGGATGCGGCCGTAGCTGGTGCGCAGGCCGAACAGGTTGTTGAAGGCCGGCGGGTTGCGCAGCGAGCCGGCATGGTCGCCGCCATCGGCCACCGGCTGCATCCGGAGCGCCACCGCCACGGCGGCCCCGCCGCTGGAGCCGCCCCCGCTGCGCGCCGGGTCGTAGGCATTGCCGGTGGCGCCGTAGACCGGGTTGAAGCTGTGCGAGCCGAGGCCGAATTCCGGCGTGTTGGTCTTGCCGATGAAGACCGCGCCGCTGGCCCGCAGGCGCTCCACCATGATCGAGTCGGTCTCGGCCACGCGGTCGCGGAAGATCGGCGAGCCCTGCGTGAAGGGCAGGCCGCGGACGGGGTCGAGGTCCTTCACCGCGAGCGGAAAGCCGTGCAGGGGGCCGCGGCTCTCCCCGCGGGCGAGTTCGGCGTCGCGCTCGGCGGCCTGCGCCATCAGCGCCTCGCGCGGCTGCAGGGCGACGATCGCGTTCACGCCCGGATTCACCGTCTCGATCCGGTCGAGATAGGCGCCCATCACCGCGGTGCAGGAGACCTCGCGCCGATGGATCGCGGCCGAGAGGGCGACCGCGCCGAGATGGGTGACGGCGTCCGGTTCCGGCAGGGGCATGAGGCGGCTCGCGGCTCTGGCGCACCGCGTCGGGATGGATGCCGCTCGGTGGGCGCTGGAAGAGGGAGCGGACCTTAGAGCCGCCCCCGACCGCGGTGCAACCGCCTCTCGCCGCAGCGGGGCGGCCCGGATCCGGTCGTTCCGCCGATGTCCCGCAGCCCGGCCAAGACGAAGCCCGCCCCGCGCTGCTGAAGCCGCCGCCATCGCCTGGGCTTCGACTGAAGACGAACGGCCCCCGGACTGGTCTTGATGTGGACAACGCCGGGTCGAGCCACCGTCCCACCCCGTGGATGAGGGCGTGAGTCTGCGATCGATCCTACGAATTTTTAAGACGCAGACGCCTAGACACGGGGCTGTATCGTCGTGAGGCAGCCCATGGGCCCGTCAATCGCGAGACGCCCGCGCCCCTGGCGTTCCGCGGGCGCCGCCTTCCTGTCCGACCGCGATGGGGCCGCCGCAGTCGAATTCGCCCTCGTGGCGGTGCCCTTCCTCGGGCTCTGCACCGCGATCATCCAGGTCGCCTTCCTGATCTGGGCCGGGCAGAACTTCGACCGCACCCTGCAGAACGGCGTGCGCACCCTGCTGACGGGCCAGTTCCAGATCGCCCGCGCGGCGCAGAGCAATGCGCCGAGCGTGCAGAATGCCTTGCGGGACGCGATCTGCGGCCCCAGCAGCGCGCGGGTCCTGACCCTGTTCAGCTGCACCGATCTGCGGATCGACGTCACGACGTCGAACAGCTTCGCCGGCTCGACCGCCGGCACGCCGTTCAATTCGGCGACGGGCACCTGGAACACGGGCTTCGGCAGCAACTACACCTGCCCGAAGCCGGGCGCGATCGTGACCGTGACCGCGGCCGTGGAGTTCCCCACCTTCCTCGGCCTGCTCAGCGTCAACTTCCGGACGTTCTCCTCCGGGACCCATCTCCTGATGTCCACGGCGGTCTTCCGCACGGAGCCCTACGAGACCGGCGGCGGAGCTTCGGCATGCGGCACCTGATGTCGAGCCGCGCGCCGCGCGGGTCCGGCCGGATGCGCGCCCTCCTCGCCTGCCGCCGCTTCCGCGCGGCGCGGGGCGGCATCGCGGCGGTCGAGTTCGCGATGGTGCTGCCGATCCTGCTCACGATCTTCGTCGGGCTGTCGGAATACGCGCATGCCATCGATTCCTGGCGCAAGCTCACGCTGCTCGCGCGCACGGTTTCCGACATGACTGCGCAGGGCGACACGCAGAACCCGATCAGTCCGGCGCTGGTGACCGACATCCTCGCCTCGTCGGCGTTGGTGATGCGCCCGCTGGATCCCAGCACCGTGAAGATCGTGGTCAGCGCCATGGGCGTGAACCTGACCGGCGCCACGCTCATCCCCAAGGTCTGCTCCAGCGTCGCCAACGCGAACGCGGTCAAGCGCACGGTCGGCATCCCGACCGACCTCACCGTTCCGGCGGGATTCCAGGGATTGGGCATGCGCTACGTGCTGACCGAGGTCAGCATGGACTACCGGCCGATGATCGGCAGCGCCCTGGTCAAGCTGTTCGGCAACACCACCGGCACGGTGACCCTCAAGGCCAGCTTTCCCTGGCCGACCCGTGGCGGCGCGAAGGTCGCGCCCAACACCTACAACGAGGTGATCCTGCCGGATCCCGACACGAAGAACGCCAAGCCATGCTGAGCCCCCTCCTCTGCCGCGCGGCCGGTCGCGGCCGGTCGTTTCCCGGCGTCCGCCGCCTGCGCACCGCCTGGGCCGCCTTTCCCGGCGCACGGTCCGGCAACGTCGTGATCCTGTTCGCCTTCCTGAGCCTCCCGATCCTCGGGCTCACCGGGGCGGCGATCGATTACGGCATGGCCACGCGCCTCGAGACCAAGTTGCGGGCGGCCACCGACGCGACGGCCCTCGCCTTGTGCCAGACGCCCGGCACGACCACCACGGCCGCGCTGCAGACGCAGGCCAATGCCATGATGACCGGCTACATGGGCGCGTCGGTGACGATCGATCCCCTCGGCGTCACAACCAATCCACGCCAGATCACGCTCACCACGCACATCCCCTCGACCGCCCTGGTCGGAAAGTTCACCGGCGTCACCACCATCCGTCCGCACGCGGTCGCCCGCTGCGCCACGCCCCTGCCGAAGACGTTCGAGATCGCCCTCGTCCTCGACAATACCGGTTCGATGGACATCTCGGACGGAACGCAGACGAAAATGCAGGCCCTGAAGACGGCCGCGTCGAACTTCGTCGATTACGTCTCCAAGAGCGATTCCTTCGCGACGGGGACCAGGATCTCGATCGTGCCGTTCGCGGGCGCGGTCGCGCTGCCGCCGGCCAAGTACGCATCTGCGTCCTTCGTCGATCTCGCGGCCAAGTCGCGCTATCACTGGAGCAACGTCGCCGGCGCGACGGCGGCAGGCTTCACCAATCGCTTCGGCATCTTCAACAAGCTCAAGCTCGCCTATTCCGGCTGGGACTGGGCGGGCTGCTTCGAGACCCTGCCCTACCCGCTCAACGTGCAGGACATGGCCCCCGTGGTCACGAATCCGGATTCCTATTACGTGCCGCTCTTCGCGCCGGACGAGGCCGGGGACGGTATGTCCTACGCTTTCTGGTACGATTATTCGAACCGGATCGCGTCGTACAACAGCTACATCGACGACTATCACAATGCAGGTGGCTGCGCCGCGAAGTCCGACACCTACGCCAATCTCGAGAGTCGCGCCTGCAAGTACGTCTCGCCCCGCGATGCGAGCCCCTATGCGGGTGGCGGCACCAGCATGCCGAACGGTCCGAACTTCGGCTGCACGACGAAGCCGCTCATCACGCTGACCACCACGAGCACCGCCACCGGCGTCAGCACGCTGAAATCCCTGATCACCAGCATGGCGCCGCTCGGCTCGACGAACATCCACGAAGGCTTCATGTGGGGGTGGCGGACCCTGTCGCCGCTCAGCGTCTTCGCGAGCGATCCGAACAGCACGCCGCCCTCGGCCTACGGCGCCAGCACGAGTTCCAGCACCAATGCCGTCAACAAGATCATCATCCTGATGACCGACGGTGAGAATTCCTGGCCCGTCCTCGATTCGAGCCAGAGCAACCCGAACAAGTCGCAGTACTTCGCGATGGGCTACCTCAAGAACTCGGCCGACAACACGGACCCGAACTCACGGTTGCCGACCACGAACCAGAACGTCTCCAACGGGACCAATGCCCGCGCCGCCCTCGATGCGCTCACGCTCCTGGGTTGCACCAACGCGAAGGCTGCCGGCGTCTCGATCTATACGATCGGGTTCAGCATTCAGAACGACCCGATCGACCAGCAGGGGCTGAGCCTGCTCAGCGCCTGCGCCTCCGCCTCGAACCAGTTCTTCGTGGCGAACGACGCGAACAGCCTGATCAACGCCTTCAATCAGATCGCGGCGAGCATCGGTACGCTCCGCCTCACCCAGTAGGCCCCTCCGCCCGCCAGGCGGAGGCGTGATAGACGAAGCGCTCGCCCTCGCCGGCGAGCGCCGCGAGGCCGTTGAAGGCCGGGTCCTCCACGGTGATCACGCTGGTCGGGATCGCCTTCATCATGTCGGCGAAGGGATCCTTGTCCTCGAAGGCGGTGCGGAAATCGCCCTCCTGCAGCACCTTGAGGATCCGCGGGGCGATGCCGCCGCCGATATAGACGCCGCCGGTCGCCAGGAAGGTCAGCGCAAGGTTGCCGCAGACTCGGCCGAGCAGGCGCCCGAACAGGGCGAGCGCCTCGGCCGCGTGGGGGTCGCTGGCGTTCAGGCCCGCTTCCGTGACCGCGGCCGGGTCGATCCGCTCGGCCACCTCCCCCGTGCGGAGGTGGCGCAGGGCTACATGCAGCCGCGCCAGCCCGGGGCCGGACAGCAGCGTCTCGACGGTGATGCGCCCCTCCGAGCGCTCCAGCACGCGCCAGATCGTCTCCTCGTCGCGGCCGACCGGCCCGAGATCGGTATGGCCGGCCTCCGTCGAGACGATGGCGGAATGGTCGCCGTAGGGGATGACGGCGGCCGCTCCGAAGCCTGTGCCGGGGCCGAGCACCACGCGGGCGCCCGCCGGCGGCTCCGGCGCCGGGTCGATATGCGGGCCGACCGGGGTCAGGTCCGTGGGCCGGATCCCGGCGGCGCCCGCCGCCACCGGCACGTAGTCGTTCACCACCACGGCGCTGGACAGGCCGAAATCGGCGGCGATCCGCGCGGGCGCCACCAGCCAGGGCGCGTTGGTGAGCTGGATCTCGGGGCCGTCGACCCGGCCCGCGATGGCGAGCACGGCCGAGCGGGGCGGCGGCGCGCCGACCGCGTGCGCGCCCTTGGCGAGGGCCGTGCGGATCGCGCTCGACGGGTCCGGATGGCCGCCGGTCGGCTCGTGCGACAGGGTCCGGGGCTGGGCGCCCCGCTCCGTCACCAGGGCGAAGCGGGCATTGGTGCCACCGATATCGCCGACGAGAACCGGGAACTCGAACATGCGGGCACGCCCTCCTTCATCACTCGAGGGAAGGTCTGGGGCCGGCGCGGCTCCCGTCAAGGCCGCGTTGGTCGATCGGGGTCAGGCCGGCGGCAGGGCGTCCGGCTCGATCGGCGCGCCGTCCGCCCAGGCACGCAGGAGCGCGCGCACGGCCTCCGGGTCGGCGAGGCGGCGGGGCGCCGCCGTATCGCCCGGCCCCACCCGGACCGAGACGCCGCCATCGGCATTCACGCTCGCGAAGGCGATCTCGTCGGTGCGGTCGTCGCCGAGGAAGACGGGGCGGAGGCCGGCATAGGGTGCCTCCTCCAGGAAGGCGCGGATGGCGTGTCCCTTGGTGGCCGAGGCCGGCACGATCTCGCCGACCGCCTTGCCGAGCTGGAGCCGGTAGGCCTGCCCGAGGGCGGCGGCGGAGGCCTTCACGGCCTCCTCGGCCCGGGCGGCGTCCTCGGGCGAGGCCAGGCGCCAGTGCACGGCGACAGAGGCGCCCTTGTCCTCGATCAGCACGGCGTCGAGATCGGCGACGCGGTGCTGGAGTCGGGGCACCTCGGCGCGCAGGTCCGGATGGTCCTCGGGGCGGCCGCCGGCGTGCACCCCGTCCAGGCGCCGCTCGACCCCGTGCAGGCCGGCCACGTCGAAGCGGGCGGGCGCCAGGAAGTCGTCGATGACGCCGACCGGGCGCCCGGTGACGATGGCGAGCGCCCCGCCGAGCCGCGTGCGCAGCCGCTCCAGAACGGGCACGAGGTCGGGATCGACCTGCACCGCGTCCGGCCGCGGCGCGATCTCGACGAGGGTACCGTCGAAATCGAGGAACAGGGCGATGCTCACCGCGCGGGACTCCAGGCGAAGGGGCCCGGGCGCGCGCTCCGAACGGAGCGCGCGCCCGGGATCGGTCCGGGCTAAAGCATTTCCTGTGATCCAAGGATCACAGGAAATGCTCTATCTGATTGATTGTGCCGCATTTTCTTGCGCGGAACCGGCAACCGCTTCCGCGGAAAATGCTCTAGCACGCGTGCCGGAGGGCGGCAAACGCCTGCGGCCGCGGCGCCCTCGGCGCGGAGGCGCGCCTCCGCTATAGGCGGGGCGGGCCACGACATGGGGATGGACGGGATGCAGGATCACGCGGATGCGGCGAGCTTGGGCTTCTGCCCGGAGCGGCTGGAGCGCATCGATGGCTGGATGCGGCGGCTCGTGGAGACGGGGCGGCTCGCCGGCCTCTCTGTGACGGTGGCGCGGCGCGGGCGCACGGCCTTCTCCCGCGCCCACGGCCTCGCCGACCTCGCGCGCGGCAAGCCCTTCACGCCCGAGACCGTGACCCGGATCTACTCGATGACGAAGCCGCTGACCTCGGTGGCGGTGATGCAGCTCTACGAGGAGGGCCGCTTCCAGCTCGACGACCCGATCGCGCACGTCCTGCCGGAATTCGCCGAGATGCGGGTGGCGACCGGGGGCAACCGGGCGAAGATCGAGACCGAGCCGGCGCGGCGCGCCATCACCTGGCGCGACCTGCTCACCCACACGGCGGGGCTTACCTACGGCTTCATGGAGGCGACGCTCGTCGACGCGCTCTACCGGCTCAAGGGCGCCGACTATCTCCGGCCCGATTCGACGCTTGCCGAGCTGACGCGCACGGTGGCCGGCCTGCCGCTCCTCGCCCAGCCCGGCACGGCCTGGAACTACAGCGTCGCCACCGACGTGCTCGGGCGCCTGGTCGAGGCGGTCTCCGGCATGGACTTCGCCGATTATCTCCGCGAGCGGGTGATCCGGCCGCTCGGCATGGTGGATACCGACTTCCACGTGCGTCCCGAGAACCTGGACCGCTTCGCCGCCTGCTACGTCTACGATGCCGAGCGACGGCTGAAGCTCTACGACGACTCGGCCGAGACCGCCTTCGCGCGCCCGCCCGCCATCGCGTCCGGCGGCGGCGGCCTCGTTTCGACGGCGCGCGACTACCAGCGCTTCTGCCGCTTCATCCTGAACGGGGGCGCGCTCGACGGGGTGCGGCTTCTCGGGCGCAAGACGGTGGCGCTGATGCTCGCCAACCACCTGCGCGGGGACCTCGCGGCGATGGGCACGCCGCGCTTCGCCGAGACCTCCTATGACGGGATCGGCTTCGGCCTCGGCTTCTCGGTGATGCTCGACCCGACGCGCGCCCAGATCATCGGGTCGCCGGGCGAGGTGGCCTGGGGCGGGCTCGCCTCCACCGCCTTCTGGATCGACCCCGCCGAGGATCTCTCGGTCGTGCTGCTGACGCAGCTCATCCCCTCCTCCGCCCTGCCGATCCGCAAGGAGCTGCGGGTAATGACCTACGCGGCGCTGGTGGACTGAGCGTCACGGGATCCCGAAGGGGCGCGTCCCTTCGGGATCGTCCGGGTTCCCTTACTGGGCCGCCGGCTTCGGCGCGGCGGGCTTGGCCGGGGCGGCGGCGGGCTTCGGCGCCGCGGCGGTCGGCGCGGTCGAGCCGGTGGCGGCGGGCTTCTGCGGCAGCCATTCCGCATCCGAGCGCGGACCGCCGGGCGTGTTGGTGGCGGCGGTGAGCTGGCCCGGCAGCACGTCGGTGACCTTGTTCCAGGTCTGCGACTTGCAGAGGAAGGCGATCAGGCAGCCGCGCACGGTCAGCTCGCCCGGCTCCTCGGTCCAGACCGTCACGTCGTAGGACTTGCCGTCCTCGGAATTGTAGATCTTGCCCTCGTAGCGGGCATCGGCGTTCGGCTTGAGGCCGAGGATGAGCTGGTGGCCGAGGGAAGCCCGGGCCTGCTTCTTCGGATCCGGGTTCTTGAAGTCGACCCGGGGCTGGTTCTTGTCGTTCAGCGGCACCTTCAGCCAGACCACGTAGCCGCAGAGGTTCTTCTCGGCGGGGCCGCACTTCTCGAGGCGGATGCGGGCGCGCCCGTCCTCGGTCAGGTAGGTGCCGCTCGGATCGGCCGGCGTCGCGGCCTGCGCCGCGCCGGCGAGCCCCGCGAGGGCGGCCAGCGGCAGGGCCATGCGGGCGGCAACGGACCGTACCCGCGCACCGGCCGCGATCAGTCGAAACGTCATGCCTTCACTCCCATGCGCCGGACTCGCGCCCGGCGCCTCGGCTGTCTCTCGGCCCCGCAATCCTCTCCGATATTGACCGCATCATGACGGCCACGGCATCGTGAGCCTGACGGCGCGGGCTTCATCCGCTATGGCGGTGCGCCGATATCCGCCGCATCCCGCCCGCATGATCGTCCGCCCCCGCACGAACCTCCTCGCGATCCTGTTCACCTTACGCGGCTCGATCCTGCCGCAGGTGGCGCCGACGGTGGCGGGGCTCGCCGCCTTCGCCTGCCTCGTGGTCGCCGCAGAGCAGCGCTGGCCGCATGCCTTTCCCGTCTCGGCGGGGATCGGACCCTTCACGCTGATCGGGCTCGCGCTGTCGATCTTCCTGAGCTTCCGCAACAATTCCTGCTACGAGCGCTGGTGGGAGGGCCGCAAGGCCTGGGGTGCGCTCGTCGTCGAGGCGCGGGGTCTCGCCCGCACGCTCGGCGCCCTTCTGCCCGAGGAGCAGGACGCCGCCCTGCGCCGGCGATCCCTGCGCCGGGTGGCGGGCTTCGCCAACGGCCTGCACGCCCGGCTGCGCGGCGGCGACGAGGCGGCGGCGATCGGACCCTGGCAGCCCCCGGGCGAGGCGCCGCGGCCCTTCAGCCCGACCGACGGCGTGCTCGCCGCCCTGACCGCGGATCTCGCCGGGGCGATGCGGGCGGGCCGGCTCAGCGACGTGACCTTCGCCCTCCTGGAGCGGAAGATCGCGGACCTGTCGGCGATCCACACCACCTGCGAGCGCATCCAGTCGACGCCGCTCCCCTTCGCCTACACGCTGCTCCTCTACCGCACCGCCTGGCTCTACTGCCTGTTCCTGCCGATCGGCCTGTCCGGCTCCCTCGGCTGGGCGACCCCCCCGGCGGTGGCACTCGTCGCCTACACCTTCTTCGGCCTCGACGCGCTCGGCGACGAGCTGGAGGAGCCCTTCGGCCTGGAGCCGAACGATTTGCCCCTCGACGCGATGCTGCGCACCGTCGAGCGCATCGTCTGCGACGCCCTCGGTGAGCCGCTGCCGGAGCCGGTGGAGCCCGAGAACTACCTGCTGCGCTGAAGGACCGGCTCACACCCGCGCCGCCGCGGCCACGCAATCGACCGCACGAAAGAGGGCCGGCGCGTCCGCGCCGGCCCTCTTCCGGACCTCGTCCTGCTGCGCCGCTTACTCGGCCGCGGTCATCTGGGCCGTGAAGTGGCCGCACCAATCCTTGGAGGCGACGACCGGCCAGAGGCCCTTCGACTCGGGAGCCGGCTGGCTCACCGGCGGGTTGAAGCGGCAGAGGCCCTCGTCGCCCGCCGCGGCGGCGCCGTTGAGCTTGTGGTCGTCGAAGAAGCGGCAGCTCTCGCAGGCAGCGCTGGTGGTACCGGCCATCTCGAACTCTCCGTGAAGCTTGTCGTTGTCCCGCCATCCCCGAACCATCCCGGGGCGGCGCCGTGCAGTTCTTAATTAGAAGAACTCCAATGTGGCGTCAACGCGGATTCCCGCCATCGGTTGCGATCGGCCGGCCGGAAAGCGGATCTTCGCTCGCCGCGGCGGCACGGGACGGCCTGCCATCGGCGGATGGATGCAGCGGGGAGCGGGCCCCGAAGCTTCGACGTCAAACTTTCGGGGAACGGAGGCCGGGCCGCCCGGTTCACCCGGTGCGGCACCCCGCGTGCCGTACGCTCTGTGCGTTTCCTCCCAGGACTCGGGTCGCCTTCGCGGGCGGCCCTTTTTTCACGCCTGCTATTCGATCCGCGCGATCCCTTCCGGAGGGCGGATCCGAACTTGGCTCAGGCCGGCAGGCGCCCCTCCTCCACCGCGTGGCAGGCCACGCCGTCGATCAGGCGCGGCACCTCGCTGCGGCAGCGATCGTTCGCGTGCGGGCAGCGCGGGTTGAAGGTGCAGCCCGGCGGCGGGTCGATCGGGTTCGGGATCTCGCCCGAGACGGGGGTGCGGGCGCGGCCGATATGGGCGAGGTCCGGCACCGCATCGAGCAGCATGCGGGTATAGGGGTGGCGGGGGCTCGCGAAGATCCCGGCCTTCGGGCCCACTTCCACGAGGCGGCCGAGATACATCACGCCGATCCGCGTCGCCATGTGGCGCACCACGGCGAGGTTGTGGCTGATGAACAGGTAGGTCAGCCCGAAGCGGTCCTGCAGGTCGCGCATCAGGTTGAGGATCTGGGCCTGGACCGAGACGTCCAGCGCCGAGGTCGGCTCGTCGCCGACGAGGAACTCGGCCTGGCTCGCCAGCGCCCGGGCGATGGCGATGCGCTGGCGCTGGCCGCCGGAGAATTCATGCGGGTATTTGCGGGCATCGTCCGGGTGCAGGCCGACGAGGCGCAGCAATTCGCCGACGCGGGCGCGGATCGCCGCCTCGCCCTGGATCAGGTTGAAGGCCCGGATCGGCTCCGCGATGATCGAGCCCACCCGCCAGCGCGGGTTCATCGAGGCGTAGGGATCCTGGAAGATCATCTGGATCCGGGCGCGCAGGCGCCGCCGGGCCGCCTCCTGGCGCGGATCCGTCATCGAGACGCCCGAGATGCGCACCTCGCCCGCGGAGGGCGGCAGCAGGCCCACCACCATGCGCGCCACGGTGGACTTGCCCGAGCCCGATTCGCCCACCAGCGCGAAGGTCTCTCCGCGCGGGATCGCGAAGGCGACCCCGTCCACCGCCTTCAGGCTCTGGCGGGGCTCGCGCTCGATCACCCGGTTGAGCCAGGGCTTCGACACGTCGAAGACGCGGCGGAGGCCCTCGACCTCGACATAGGCGCTCTTCGGAATGGCGTCGGTGCCGGCGGCGCTCATGCGGCCTCTCCGCGCGCGTCGTAGAGGTGGCAGGCCACGCGGGCGCCGCCGACGGGGATCGGCTCCGGCCGCTCGACCTGGCAGCGCCCGAACACGCTCGGGCAGCGCGGATGGAAGGCGCAGCCCGGCGGGATCGCGGTGAGCCGCGGCATGGCGCCCGGGATCTGGGTCAGGCGCTCGGCGGTGTCGGAGAGCGTCGGGATCGCGCACATCAGGCCGCGGGCATAGGGGTGGCGCGGCGCGCGCACCACCTCGGCGACCGGGCCGATCTCGGCGATCCGGCCGGAATACATCACCGCCACCCGGTCGGCGGCCTCGGCGATCACGCCCATGTCGTGGGTCACCAGCATCACGGCGGTGCCGTGCTCGCGGCAGAGGCGCTTCAGGAGGGTGATCACCTGCGCCTGGACCGAGACGTCGAGCGCCGTGGTCGGCTCGTCGGCGATGATCAGCTCCGGCTCGGCCGCGAGCGCCAGCGCGATCACCACGCGCTGGCGCATGCCGCCGGAGAATTCGTGCGGGTAGCCGTCGATGCGCCGCTCGGGCGCCGGGATGCCGACCTCGGTGAGGAGGTCGATCGCCCGCGCCCGCGCGGCCCTGGCCGACAGGTCGGTATGGGTGCGGATCGTCTCCACGATCTGCTCGCCGACCCGGTAGAGCGGGTCGAGGGAGGTGAGCGGGTCCTGGAAGATCATGCCGATGCGGCGGCCCCGGACGCGGCGCATCTTCTCCGGCGGCAGGTCGTCGATGCGCTCGGAGCCGAGGCGGATCTCGCCGCCGACGATGCGGCCGGGCGGGTCGATCAGCCCGATCACGGCCGAGCCCGTCACCGACTTGCCGGCTCCGGATTCGCCGACCACGCCGAGGATCTCGCCGCGGCCGATCTCCAGGGAGACCCCGTCGATGGCGGTGAGCGTGCCGCGGCGCGTCTCGAAGGCGACGCGCAGGTCGCGCACGGAGAGGACTGGATCTGTCATTGCAGCTTCGGGTTCAGCGCGTCGCGCAGCCAGTCGCCGAGCAGGTTGATCGCGAGCACCAGTCCCGCGAGCGCGATGCCGGGGAAGGCCACCACCCACCACTCGCCCGAGAACAGGAAGCGGTTGCCGGTGCGGATCAGGGTGCCGAGCGAGGGCATGGTCTCAGGGAGCCCCGTGCCCAGGAAGGACAGGGTCGCCTCGGTGATGATCGCGAGCGCGAGGTTGATGGTGGCGATGACGAAGACCGGCCCGGTCACGTTCGGCAGGACGTGGCGGACCATGATGACGGGCGAGGAGAGCCCGATGAGGCGCGCCGCCTGCACGTAGTCCTTGCCGCGCTCCACCATCACCGAGGAGCGCACGGTGCGGGCGTACTGCACCCAGAACGAGAGCCCGATCGAGACCACGATGAGGAGGATCGTGGCGTTGGTGTCGAGCGCGCTGCCGAAGGAGGCCTTGGCGACGCCGTCGACCACCAGGGCGATCAGGATCGCCGGGAAGGTGAGCTGCACGTCGGCGACCCGCATGATCAGCGTGTCGAGCGCGCCGCCGAAATAGCCGGCCACCAGCCCGAGCCCGATGCCGAGGAAGCCGGAGACCACGACGCCGAGCATGCCCACGATCAGCGAGAGGCGAAGCCCGTAGAGCACCGCCGAGAGCACGTCGCGGCCCTGGTCGTCGGTGCCGAGCAGGAAGGGCGACTGGCCGTCCGGGTTCCACAGCGGCGGCAGGTTCGAGTTGAGCAGCTCGAGCTGGGCCGGGTCGTAGGGGTTCTGCGGCGAGATCCACGGCGCGGCGAAGGCGAGGCCGAACATCAGCAGGGTCACCGCGAAGGCGCCCATCGCGAGCTTCGAGCGGCGGAAGCTCAGCCAGAGATCCGAGCCGAGGAAGCGCGCCAGCCGCGACGGGGTGGCCCTCTGCGCGTCCGGCGCCTCGGCGGCATCGTCCATCCGCGCGCTCATGCCGTGCGCCCTACGCTGGTGCGCAAGCGCGGGTCGACCACGGTGTAGAGCAGGTCGACCACGAGGTTGATGGTCACGAAGATCGCCGCGACGAGCAGCAGGTAGGCGGACATGATCGGGATGTCGACGTTCTGCACCGCCTGGACGAAGAGGAGGCCCATGCCCGGCCACTGGAACACCGTCTCGGTGATGATCGAGAAGGCGATGACCGAGCCGAGCTGGAGCCCGGCGATGGTGATGACGGGCACGAGGGTGTTCTTCAGAGCGTGGCCGAAATGGATCGCCCGGGTGGTCAGGCCCCGGGCGCGGGCGAAGCGGATGTAGTCGGTGCGCAGCACCTCCAGCATCTCGGCGCGGACGAGGCGCATGATCAGCGTCATCTGGAACAGGCCGAGCGTGATCGAGGGCAGGATCAGGGCCTTGAGCCCCGAGACGGTGAGGAAGCCCGTGGTCCAGCCGCCGATCCGCACCGTGTCGCCGCGCCCGTAGGACGGCAGCCAGCCGAGCGTCACCGAGAACAGGAAGATCAGCAGGATGCCGATCAGGAAGGTCGGCAGCGAGACGCCGACGAGGGAGATCGCCTGGAACAGCTTGGCGAGGACGGTCTCCCGCCTGAGCGCGCAGTACACCCCCATCAGGATGCCGACCGTGAGGGCGAACAGCGTGGCGCAGAAGGCCAGTTCCAGCGTCGCCGGCATGCGCTCGGCCAGCAGCGCCGTCACCGGTTGCCGGAACTGGTAGGAGATGCCGAAATCGCCGCGCAGGACGTTGCCCGCGTAGCGGCCGAACTGCAGCAGCACCGGATCGTCGAGGCCGAGGCTCTTGCGGATCTCGGCCCGCTCGGAGACCGGCGTGTCCGGCCCCACGATCTGGTTCACGGGATCGCCCGCGAACCGGAACATCGCGAAGGCGATGAGCCCGACCACCGCCAGCACCACGGCGGCCTGGGCGAGCCGCCGGATCAGGAACGCGAGCACGCGCGCGGCCTCAGGGCTGCTTCGACACCCAGTAAAGCATCAGCATGTTGTCGGGCCGCTGCACCAGCGTGACCTTCTTCGAGACGCCCCAGGCGAGCGCCTGCTGGTGGAGCGGGATGTAGCCCCAATCCGCTGAAATCGTATCGAAGCCCTCCTTGATCTGGGCGTCGCGCGTCTTGGCGTCGGTCTCCTGCTCGACCTTGTCGGCGATCTCGTCGATCTTCGGGTTGCAGTAATTGCCGAGGTTCCAGCCGCCGCGGCCCGATTTCGGGTCGTTCCGGCAGCCGGCGATCTCGTAGAGGATGTTGTGGCTGTCCTGCGAAGAGGGCGTCCAGCCGACGAGGTAGAACGAGGTGTCGTAGCCCGGTGCCAGGACCTTGGCGAAGTACTTGGCCTTGGGTTGGGCGTTGAGGTTCACCTTCACGCCGACGCGGGCGAGCATCGAGACCACCGCCTGGCAGATCGCCTCGTCGTTGACGTAGCGGTCGTTCGGGCAATCCATGGTGAGCGTGAAGCCGTCGGGGTAGCCCGCTTCCGTCAGCAGCGCCTTGGCCTTCTTCGGGTCGTAGGCGGGGCGCTTGATCTCGGCCGAGCGGTCGTAGAGCGAGGGCGCGATCAGGATCGCCGACGGCGTCGCCTGGCCGCGCATCACACGCTTGGCGATCGTGTCCTCGTCGATGGCGAGGTAGAAGGCCTCGCGCACGCGCTTGTCCTTGAACGGGTTCTTGCCCTTGACGCTCGAATCCTTCAGCTCGTCGCGCCACTGGTCCATGCCGAGGAAGATCGTGCGCAGCTCGGGGCCGGCCATGACGACGGCGTTGCCGCTCGATTCCACGCGCGGCTGGTCCTGCAGGGGCACCGGATCGATCCAGTCGACCTCGCCGGAGAGCAGCGCGGCCACGCGCGTCGCCGAGTTGCCGATGGTGGTGAAGACCGCCTCGTCGATGTTCGACTCGACCTTGCCCCAGTAGCCGGGGAACTTCTTGAACACCGTGCGCACGCCGGGCTGGTGCTCGGCCACGACGAAGGGCCCGGTGCCGTTCTCGTGGAGCGCGGCGTAGCTCGGCGAGGTCGCGGTCGGCGGCGAGGGCTGGACGGCGTTGTTCTTCTCCGCCCAGGCCTTCGACATGATGTACCAGGTCGAGAACTGGGCGATCGCGATCGGGTTCGGGGTCTTCAGCTTCATGTCGACGGTGTAGTCGTCGACCTTCACGAACTCGGCGTCGCCGGGCACGTTCGTCTGGAAGTTCGAGCCCGGCGCCCGCACGCGGTTGGCCGAGAAGATCACGTCGTCGGCGGTGAAGGGCGAGCCGTCGTGGAACTTCACGCCCTTGCGCAGGTGGAAGCGCCAGCGGGTCGGCTCGGGCGTCTCCCAGGATTCGGCGAGCTGGGGCGCGTATTTCAGGTTCTTGTCGCGGGTGATCAGCGACTCGTAGACGGCGCCGTGCATCCCGATCGTGAAGCTCTCCTTCAGCGAGTAGGGATCGAGGGACTTGATGTCCCCCTGGAAGGCGAAGCGGAAGACGTTCTGCGCCTCTGCCGGGGCGGCGCCGAGGCCGAGCGTCAGGCCGAGGGCGAGCAGGGCATTCTTCAGGGAACTCGTCACAGCGTCACACCGCCTCTGCATCGTGGTGGCGCCCGCGATCGGGGCCGGCGCCCGGATGCGGAAGTTGTGCCAGCAGGCGCGGCACTCGCGCAACAGGCACCCTGCGACGCGGGCCCGCTCCTCCCCTGCCCGATGCGTGGCGGTCCCGGAGGTTTTGGTTACCGGGACCGCCGCACGGGTTACGCCGCATTAAGCCTGCGCCGGTATTCGTCGGCCGATCGAGCACCGACGGCGCGGGAATTCTGTGGCGATGGAGACCGGCCTCACTGTCCTGGTCGCGGATGCCGACGAGGAGACCCGGCTCGACCTCGTCGAGGCGATCGCAGCCAGCGACCCGAGCGCCCGGATCATCGAGGCGTGCAACGGCCGGGAGCTTGCGGCGGCGCTCGCCGGCGAGGGGGTCGACCTCGTCTTCGTGGACGTGATCCTGCCCGGGACCGATGCCGGCTCCCTCCTCGCCTGGCGCGAGCGCCGCGGGCGCGGCGCCATGATCGTCCTGCTCTCGGACCTGCTCGCCCCGCGCTGGCCCGCGGTCGCGCGCCTCGTCGGCGCCTACGACGTCCTCCTGAAGCCGCTGAACGAGCGCCATGTCGCCCGCGTGCTCGCGGCAAGTGGCGTGATCCGCCGGGAGCTGCGTCTCCTCGTGGTCGAGCCCCGCGCGGCCACCCGCAACCTGATCCGGCGGCTCCTGCGCGACAGCCACTTCAGCTTCGAGATCGTCGATGCCGAGCGCGGCGGCGTCGCGTTGCGGGCCGCGCGCCTCGGCAGCTTCGACGTGGCGATGATCGAGGCGGAGCTGCCCGACCTGCCGGCACTCGAGGTCGCCTGCCAAGTCAGCGACCGTCACCGACATGCTAAGATCTTGCTGATGGGCTTCTCGAACGCGGCGATCCCCGCGCGCCAGCTCGACACCTTCGGAGCCTGCGCCTACCTGCGCAAGCCGTTCTCCTTCGCGGATATCGACCGGACGATCCACGACGCTTTCGGGCTGTGGCACCCCTATTTGGTGAAGGCGCTGCAGGCCGAGGAGGCCGGCACGCTGGCCCTGGGCGCATGAGCGCGCTGCGCCAAACCGTGCAGGAGCCGCGTGTCGACGCGCTGGTACGCGATATCCAGGAGGCGATCGAGAGCGGCGACCGGGCTCGGCAGTCGCAGCTCGTGCGCCGCTCGGCCGATCTCCTGACCAAGCGCTGGTCGCGCCTGCCCGTGGAAGACAAGGCCGATTACGACATCCTGCTCGCCGGGCTCCTGTCCCAGGTGGACGAACCGGCCCGCCGTGCCTTCGCGGTGCGCGTCGCCGAGCTGCGGCGGGCGCCGCCGCGCACCTCCGCCCTGCTGGCGCAGGACCGCTCGATTCGCGTCGCCGAGCCAGTGCTGACGCAGAGCCGCAGCTTCGGCGACGGCTGGTTCCAGGCGGTGGCCACCGCTTGCGGCGACCTGCACCGCGCGGCGATCGCCCGCCGCGCCGGCCTCGGCGCCCCGCTCTGCGAGGCGCTCATCCGGCTCGGGGATGCCGGCGTCGTCGCCGTGCTGCTCGCCAACCGGTCCGCCTCCATCTCGCTCGAGAGCCTGCCGCTGCTGATGCGCCACGCCCGTGCCTCGGAGGAGGTCGCGGTGCGTCTCGGCGCCCGCGGCGACCTGCCCGATTCCGCCCGCGTGGAGCTGGCCGCCCTGGCCCTGCAGCGGGCCGAGGCCGCGCTCGCGGGCGATGTCGACATCGATTCGGCGCTCGCTGCCGCCCTGCCCGGCCGGATCGCCGCCCTCCTCGCCGCGTCGGTCCCGGACGTCCGCCGCGCCCGGTTCGACGCGTCGATGGCGGGCGCCGGGGACCTGCTCGCCGCCACCGTCACGCCCGCGCGCCTGGAGCGCTGGCTCGAACTGAGGCGTGTGGAGGACGTGCTCGCCGCCCTCGCCCAAGGGGCTGGACTGGAGATCACCCCGCTCGTGGCCACCTTCGACGCGGAGGACGTGGCCGCCCTGTCGGTGGTGCTGCGCGGCCTCGACTATCCCTGGTCGACCCTCAAGGCTCTCCTGAACGCCCGCTTCCGCGATGCGATCCCTCTCGACACCCTCGTCGCCTCGCATCGCCTGATGACGGATCTCGGGCCCGGCTCGGCGCGCAGGCTCGTGCGCCACGCAATGGCACTGCAAGGTCGCACCGCCTATCTCGCTCAGCTCCCCGGCTGACTGGACGCCGTGCATCGCACTCGTCCAGATTATGGCTGCAGCTTGTAATAGGTGTATTGCCGCATCATCCTGGCAATAGTCGACACGGATTCACACGTTCCGGAGCCTGCAGACGGACGGGTTCATTTTCATTCATCCCGGCTAGATTGATTAACGATCCGTTAAGGATCGCCTGCGTGCATGTTCTGGGATGAGCCATCGAGGGCGCGGGCGACTCGATCCGATCCTCAGGCGCAGCGGAAGGCTGACATGCGGGGAGACACTGACAGGACGGATACCGTCTGGGACCAGTCGGTCTATGGCGAGATTGCCGACCTGCTCGGGCCGGTGCGACCGAGCGCGGCCCTCGACCTGTTCGAGATCCATCTCCGGGCTGGGCTCGCCCTGGTCCAACCGTCTCCGGGGACGGCGTGCGCCTTGCCCGCGAGGCGCACGGCCTCGTCGCCATGGCGGGTATGCTCGGGTCCTCGAACTCTCCGCCTATTGCGCGGCGCTGGAGGAAGCGATCGAGGATGGGATCGGTCTTGAAGGGATCGGCAACCTGCAGGCGGTCGCCGGACGCGCCCTGGCGGCGGCGCGCATGGCCTGATGTCCGCCCGGCCGCGTCAGGCCGGCGGCTCGGTCATTCCCAATCGAAATACGAATCGAGCCCGGGCATCAGGTAGACCAGGGTCATCGCGGCGCCCGCGGCGCCGGCGATCATCACCGCTGCTTCCATGGTGAAATCCTCTGACGAGTCGAAGGTCCAACCCGGAGGGTGCGGCAAGGTTGCAGGGTGGCGGATCCGCGCGGCCTCACCAGTGCAGGAAGCGGTCCGCGGCTGGGCGGGCGGCCAGGGTGATCAGGACGGCGCCGAGTGCGCCGGAAAGCATGACGATGAGGGCCAGGGACATGGCACGGACCTCCTGTCACAGGCGATCAGCCCGTGACAGGAGGTCAATCGGTCGAGGCCGGAGCCGGTGCCATGCGGCAGATTGCCTTCGCGGCTCTGGCCTCGGGGACGGCCTCAGGCGGCGGTAGGGACGGCGCCGATGATGCCGGCCTCCTGGCCCTCGGTGCCGAAGCGCTCGGCGAGGGTGATCACCAGGGTGACGTTGAGGACGGCGGCAGCGGCGGCGACGAAGGTGGCGGCGATCACGAGGCTCATTGTCTGTCGTCCTGCGGCTCGGAGGTGTCTCGATTGCGGTGCGGCATATATCGCACTGCAGCGAAATATCTGGTATGCCAGAGTCGGCATGACAGTGATGAGTTGCGTGCAAGGCTCTTCCCCGAAGCTTGGCACGGCTCTCGCCGCAGGTTGCAGTTCGGCCTCCGCCTGGACCGTCCGGCGAGCTGGCTTTGCCGCACAGCTATCCGCCTGTTAGAGAGCCGCCGCGCCGCCACCGCCTTCGGCGCCTGTCCGCCTCCCGGCCGGGGGCCAACGGTCGGGAGAGGTTGCGGATGGCGAGCGCTGCGGGACCCGAACGACGGATCCTGATCGACGTCTCGACGAGCCTGCGCTGGAAGGGCCACAACCCGGTCGGCATCGTTCGCACCGAGCGCGAACTCGTCCAGCACTTCCTCAACCACTGTCCGCAGGCCGCCTTCTTCAGCTACGACAGCGCCGACGACGCGTTCTGGCTCGTGCCCCGGGAGGAGGTCGCCGCGCTCTTCCCTGCCGCACCCACCGTCTCCGCGACGACGCCGAGCCACGGCCGCCTCGACGAGAAGGTGCTGCTGCGCTTCCGCTCCGACGACGTGGTGGTGAGCGTCGGGCTGCAATGGGACATCGCCTACATGGTGCGTCTCTACGCGGAGAAGAAGCGCCGCGGCATGTTCGTCGTGCAGATGGTCTACGACATCGTTCCGATCGTCATGCCCGAATACTGCGTACCGGGCATGGAGCGGAAGTTCCCGCAATTCATCGTCGATGCCGCTTGGACCGCAGACCTGATCTTCTGCATCTCCGAATCGACCCGGCGCGATCTGGAGAGCTACTACGCCCGGGTCGGGCTGAAGGCGCCCGTCATGGCGCGGGCGCTGCTCGGCTCTGACATCCCGACCGCGAGCCTGGCTGACCCCGCGGGCAAGCTCGGCCTGGTGCCCGGCGAATTCGTCCTCTACGTGAGCACGATCGAGCCGCGGAAGAACCACCAGATGCTGTTCAACATCTGGCGCGAGCTGCATGAGACGGCGCGCGAGAGCCTGGTGCCGCTGATCTTCGTCGGCAATGTCGGCTGGAACACCGCCGACCTGATGCATTTCATCAAGGCGAGCGAGGCGCTCCATCCGGATTACGACCGGGTGATGAGCGATGTCGCCGACGCCGAGCTCGACTGGCTCTACCGGAACGCCCGCTTCACGCTCTACCCGTCGCTCTACGAGGGCTGGGGCCTGCCGGTGGCCGAGAGCCTCGCTCGCGGCAAGGTCTGCATCGCCTCGAACGCCTCATCGATCCCCGAGGTCGGCGGACCCTTGAGCGACCTCCTCGATCCCCTCGACCATGTTGGCTGGCGCGACCGCATCCGCCACTTCCTCACCGATGGGGAGGCGCTCGCCGCGCGCGAGGCGGAGATCCGGGAGGGTTTCGAGCCGGCCTCCTGGGGCGCCTGCATGCGCCGCTTCCAGGACGACCTCTTCGCCGCCCTCCCCCGCTGAGCGCCCGTCCTGCGAGCGGCCCTCCGACCAGGCCCTGCGATGAAGCTTCTGACCCTCACCACCTACCGGATCGACCTGCCCCGCCACGGCGGCCAGATCCGGGTCAACGCCCTCCACCGGGTGCTGCGTGCGCAGGGCTGGACGACCCGGCACATGGCGGTCCACGTGCCGGCCGAGGGCGACCCCGTCGACGGCGCGGACCACCTCTTCCCCCTGGACGCCGCCTATCACCGGCACCTGGAGCGCATCGAGGGCCGCACCGACATCGATGCCGCCGACTTCCTGGTGCGGGATGCCGGCCGGTTCGAGGCGGCCTGCGCCGTGATCGACGGCTACGATCCGGACGTGATCTGGCTGGAGCATCCCTGGCTCTGGCCCTTCGTGAAGGCCTACCGCGCGGCGCACCCCGGCAGCCGGGCCCGCATCGTGTACGGCTCGGCCAATGTCGAGACGCAGCTCGTCGAGGCGGTGACGCGCGGGCTCTCGAAGGGCGCGCGCGAGCGCATCCGCGAGCGCGTGCGTGCCATGGAGGACGAACTGGCGGGCGCCTGCGACGGCATCGTGGCCTGCAGCCCTGGCGACCTCCTGCACTTCCAGAGCTACGGCAAGCCGAGCGTGCTCGCCGCGAACGGCGTCTGGCCGAAGGCACAGCGCAGCGACACTGAACTCTGGGCCCGGCGGACGGCGCGCTTCGGCACCGCGCTCTTCGTGGCCTCGGGCCACCCGCCGAACGCCACCGGCTTCGTGACGATGCTCGGCAACAGCCTCGCCTATCTGGCGCCCGACGAGCGCATCGTCGTCGTCGGCAGCGTGATGCGCCTGCTCGAAGCGCCGGGCTACTGGCGCGAGCACCGCGGTTTCAACCTCTCGCGCATCCTCGATGCCGGCGTGCTGGACGAGGGCGGCCTCGCCACGCTGCTCGACCTCGCGGGCGGCGTGATCCTTCCGATCACCGAGGGCGGCGGCACCAACCTGAAGACCGCCGAGGCCCTCTACAACCGCCGGCCGATCGTCGCGACCTCCGCCGCCATGCGCGGCTTCGAGCGCTTCGCCGATTTTCCCGGCGTCACGGTGCGGGACGAGCCGCAAGCGTTCCAGGCCGCGCTGAAGGCGCTCCTCGCCGAGCGCGACCGGCCCGCCCTGACCTATATGCCGGAGCAGGAGCGTGAGCTCGAGACCCTGCTCTGGCCGGCGACCCTCTGCGCGGTCGCCCCCTTCCTGGACGCGCTCGCCGCGCAGGCCCGAACCCGGAGCCTGCCGGCCCCGAAAACGAGCGCGCAGCCGGCTGCCGCGATGGAGACCTGGTCGCAGCACCGGCTGCGACCCCTCCTCGCCCGCGGCTGGCACGAGTTCGAGCCCGGGGGCGCCTGGAGCCGCGAGCGGGTCGCGGTGCTGCGCCTGCGCTTTCCCGGGGCGGGCCCCGGGCCGATCCATCTGCGCGCGCATGTCGAGGTCTTCAATCCGCACAAGCGCAGCGTGGAGATCGAGATCTTCACGCCGAACGGCCTGCAGGCGACGCACAGCTTCGGCGGGAAGGACCGCAAGCGAGCGATGGCGATCCGGATCGACGAGATCGACCGCGACGCCGACGACATGACCGAGATCTACTTCCGCTCCAGCGCCCTGTTCAGCCCGATCTCGTCGCGGAACGGCGGCGATGCACGCCTGCTCGGATTCCGCATCACCGCCATCGACGTGGCGCGTGAGGAGTTGCCCGGCACGCGCGCTTCGGCCATGCGCGGGCTCTGGGCCGGCACGATCGGCCCCCTCCTCGACAGGCTGCGTTGAGAGGCGGGGCCGCCGATGCCTCGCGTCGTGCAGGGGCCACCCCCACATCCGGGCGGGATCCGCAGGGTGACGAGAATGCCGCGCTACTACTTCCACACCGAGATCGGTCAGGATCGGGTGACCGATCCCGAGGGCATCGAGCTGCCCGATGCCGACGCCGCCTGGGAGAAGGCGCGTGCCACCGCCCTGTCTGTCATGGCCCGTGACAGGGCGAGCCAGGCGCGGCTGATGAGCGCGTGTCTCGTCGTCACCGACGAGGCCGGTGAGATCGTGCTTGAATTTCCCTTCTCGGAGGTCGTGACGCTGCCGCCGCGGAAGGACACGACCTTGCATTGATGCGCCCGCATGCGCGGAAAAGGCCGTTTCTCGGCCGCGAAACCATATTTTCGTAGATGATCCGTCAAGAAGTCCTCGACATTCTGTCCGCCGCGATCCATGTAGATTGCGGCGCGCAAGCGCGTCTTCCCAATCGAGAGATCTGACCCGACGATGTCACGCAATCGCGTGCGGCGGTCGTTCACCGTCGAGACCAAGGCCCGCGGGCGCCAAGCACCCGCCTTTCTTCCCGTTCGCGCCGCGCTCCTCGAGAACAAGTCCGAGCGGTCGGCGTCCCGCCTGTTCGAGGCGGCAACCGCGCCCTGCGCCGAGCGGCCTGAGCCGCGGCGCATCCTGCCGAGCCTGATTTCGCCGCCGGTCGCCGAGCCCGAGCCGGAGCCCGTCCGCGAGGTCGAGGCGCCCCTGCCGCGGGTCCGCCGCGTCGCGGTCCGCCAGTCCAAGCCGAAGCTCGAAGCCGAGCCCAAGGCGCAGCCTCGGGCCGCCAAGGCGCTGCCCGTGGCGGCGGCCAAGGTCCCATCCGCGCCAGCGGCCGCCAGCGTCCAGCCCGCGATGCTGCCCCTGCGCACGGCAGAGGCTGCGGATCGCGCACCGCGGCGTCCGCGGCGCGAGAGCGAGGACCTGCGTCTCGGCGAGCGCTGGAAACGGCGCCTGCCACGGGTCTGTTGGTAGCCTCAGGGTACCGCGACACGCTCGATGTCGAGCGATAGGTGCGCGCGCAGGATCACCTGCCGCTGGTCGTCGCGCACCACCGCCAGGAAGTCCTGCCGATCCGCGGCGGGGGTGAGCCCCTGTGCGATCTTCGCCATGATGCGCACGAGCCGCTCGCGCGCCTCGGCCTCGTCGGCGAGATCGAAGCCGACCGTATCGCGCACGAAGGTCGCGCCGTCGTGCAGGTCGATGAAATAGCGCGCCATCTATCCGTGTCGCAAAATCGTGGGATTTTATCCCACGTCATATAGGCACTCGGCGCCCGCGACGGAAGGCATGCCATCCGGCCTGCGCAGATTGGTCGCGCGCGAGCCCGCGGATCAGGCCTCGCCGTCGCGGCCCTGGAGGAGGCGGACGAGGTTGAGGGCCGCGCGCCGGGTATCCGCGTCCTCGATCGCATGGAACAGCTGCATGAGCTCGCGAAGCTCCGCGGCGAGGGCCGGTGCGGCCTGCGGCGCCGGGCAGTCCGGTTTCCCGAGGAAGAAGGACGGCTCGACCTTCAGGATCGTGGCGATCCTGTCCAAGAGATCGGCTGTTCGGGGAAGTGTCTGCCCGAGATCGAGATCGAGGTCCGGGCCGTCTTCCACCTGTAAAACTCCTCCGAACGCCACGCGGGACGGCCTCGGCCGTTGCGGGCTAAGCCGGCCCAATCTAGAGTCGCCCGCAACGAGAATAATGGGAAACGCGGGGCGTGTCCTCTCCGTATTCGGCGCCTGCATGCTGCCAAAACTCGTCGACCTGACCTACGACCTGTTCCGCTCCTTCGACCGGGCGCCCACCGCCGAAGCGCTGAACGCCTGCCTGCTGCGCGCCGTGGCGCGCCTCGGTGTCGAGAGCACCTTCGCGGGTGTGATCCCGATGCCCGGCACGCCTCGCGTCCGCCAGGCCGCCCATGTGCTGATCGACGCAACCCCCCGAGGCTGGACCGAGCACTACTTCAAGGCGGGCCATCTGGAGCGCGACCCGACGATTCGCCGGCTCACCACCGACCCGACGCCGTTCCTGTGGTCGGAGATCGAGCCGCTCTACCGCCGCGACCCGGCGGCGACGCGGGTGATGGACGAGGCGAGCAGCTTCCGCCTGCGCCAGGGCTTCACCGTGCCCCTCGTCACCCTCGACGGACGGGTGGCGGGGTTCAGCTTCGGGGCCGAGCGCCTCGACCTCTCGCCCGAGCTGCGCGGCATGCTCCATCTCGTGGCGGCCTACGCCTTCGGCCGCTCGGTGCTGCTGAGTGAGGGACCGGTGCAGAACCCGGTCGAGCTGACGCCACGGGAGCGCGAGGCCCTGCAATGGGCTGCGGCCGGCAAGTCCGAGTGGGAGATCGGCGAGATGATGTCGATCTCCGAGCACGGGGCCGAGAAGCATCTGCGCTCGGTCCACCGCAAGCTCGGGGCGGGCAGCCGCGCTCATGCCGTAGCCGAGGCGATGCGGCGCGGTCTGATAACCTGAGGTTGTTATAATCTCGTCGAACGGCCTGCCGGCCGGCGCGCCATCGGCAAAATCCGTTTCACGACAGGCATTCAATCTCACGCATGGTACGCGATCGCGGACTGTGCCGTATCCGTGAGGTTGTCGATATTGGCGATCATCCATCAGATGGAGATCGCCGTGATCCATATCGTTACACCGGAGAATGCTGCTCAGTATTCGGAAGCCATGGAGCAGGCCTATCGCCTTCGCCATCAGGTCTTCGTCGAGGAAAAGCGCTGGACGGACTTGGCTCGGCCGGATGGACGCGAAATCGACACCTTCGACGACGACCACGCTCTGCACATGCTCGCCCTGCACGAGGGGCGCGTGGTCGGCTACCAGCGCATGCTGCCCACCACCCGGCCCTACCTGCTGACCGCGGTGCTGCCGGGCCTCTGCGAGGTCGAGCCGCCGTGCAGCCCGCATGTCTGGGAATGGACCCGCTACGCCGTCGACCGGAACCACCGCGACCGCGGCCGCATCCTCAGCCCGGTGGGGAGCGCGCTGCTGACCGCGATCGTCGAGTGGGGTCTCGAATCGGGGGTGGAGGCCATCGTCATCGAGATGAACCCGCTCTGGCTGCTGCGCCTCGTGCAGCTGCATTTCCGCGTCACGCCGCTCGGCCTGCCGCAGCCGATCTCGGGCGAGGACACGGTCGCCGTGAGTGCCGCCTTCGATCACCGCACCCTCAAGCGCCTGCGCGAGACGCGGGGCGACGCGGCCAGCGTCCTGTCCGCTCGTCCCGTCGCCCGCCGCCGCCTCGCGAGCTGAGGGGGTCGCCATGGGATCGCCACGCCCCTGGCCCGACGCGCCGCTGACCGCCTCGGAGGCGGAGGAGGCCGAGCGCGGGCTGCAGCGCCTCGCCGAGATCTGCATCGAGGCGCACGGCATCGTCGAGCGCGAGGGATCGCCGGAGATGCGCGCCATGCTGGAGGACCTCCTGCGACGCGTCGCGGACCAGCTCGCCGAGCGCGCCGGCTGACGCGCCTCGAAAAAAGAGAGAGCGTGACCAAGACGTTAGGGCGGCGCCTCCGTGAGGGGGGGCCGCCCTTAAACCGTCTGGTAACGGTGATCGCGCGAGGGTGGCGGCCTGAGAGGACAGCCGGAACCCGAGCCGATGATGACCAAGGACCAGCTCGCCGCCGAGCTGAAGCGCATCGCCACGTCGCAGATCAGCGACATCACCCGGGCGGTGAAGGAAGGGCAGAAGTCCATCGCCCTCAACGAGGTGCGTGACATGGGCCGCCGCCTCACCCTGCTCGCCGATGCCTTCCATCCCCGCACGCCCGAGGCGCCCGAGGCGGATGCCGATGCCGCCGAGACGGACCTGTCCGCGCCGCGCGCGGCCTGAGTGAACGCGGCGGCGCCCTGGCGCCGCGCATCCCCTCCGCAGGGCGGGAGCGGTCCTCCGTCCCGCCGGCATGAACAGGGAGAGCCTGATCATGATCCGCGTCTTCTTCAACATCCGACTCGACGAGACATTCCTCCCGGAGCGCACGGGCCAGTGGGTCCAGGACGAGGCCGAGGCCCGCGATCTGGCGCGCACGGTGGTGCGCCGGCTGGTGGCGGCGCATGGCAGCGAGCAGCGCCTGCTCAACGCCGAGCTGGCGGTGACCGTGGAGGGCGGTGCGCCCCTCTTCGACCTCTCCTTCTTCGAGGCGCTCTACGTGCCCGTCGCCCCACCGGAGGCCGAGGCTCTGCCCCTGCGCCGGGCCGAGGCGATCCGACCGCGGGCCCGCCTCGCGCGGCTGCGCGCCGCCCTGGCGCCGCTCCGGACCGAGATCCTGGCGCAATCCGCCGACCTCCTCGCGGGCGCGGCCCGATTCGTCGCCCTGCTTCGGCGCCGCGAGCCCGGAGCGCGCTTCCGCCTGGGCTTCGAGCCGAACGCCTGATCCGGGTTTCCCAAGGGATCATCCCTTTGGCGGGGTGCCGGGGCGGAGCCCCGGCGTCTTCCGGCTCGAGGCCCGGGTTCAGCCGAACAGGTCCACCGTGGTGAAGCCGCGCGCCGCCAAGCGCTCGGCGAGCACACGCCGGTGGCAGCGCTCGGGATCGCGCTCGAAGCAGAGCAGGCAGGTCGGCGCGGCTTCCGCCATGGCGGCGAGTTCGTCGAGGGCGAGGCCCCCGTCGGCGGTGTCGAGCACTTCCTCGCAATAGATCCGGCGCATCAGCGCGGCGTCGTGGCCGCGCGCCGCCTCGCGCCCGGCCTTCGGCGTGCCGAGCGCGCGCAGATGGGCGTAGGCGAGCCCCGACTCCTCGATCCCGGCCTTCAGCGCGCCCTTCGAGAAGCCGCGCTTGCGCGAGTTCGCCACCGCCCGCACGTCGGCGAGCAGCCCCACCCCCGCATCCTTGAGCGCGTCGGTGAGCTGCCGGGGCTCCAGCCCTTCGTAGCCTATGGTGAACAAGGTCTTACGCACGGGTTCCGTCCGAAGATGCGTTGCAGGGAGGCGACTTAGCCGGCCCGATATCCGGGCGCGGCGGCTCCGCGGAGGGTTTATGTGCCCGTCCTGCAACGGGTTCCGGAATTCCGCCGCAAAGCTCGCAAAGGTCCGTTAACCGCGCAGCGGGCATCGAATACCCCTCTGTGTGGCGCATTTCGCAGGTGGCGGGCAACGATGTCGCTGAGGAACGAGCTTTCCCTGACGCCGTCCCCCGTCCGCATGTCCGGCCGGCTGCGCGGCCTCGCGAAGCGGATCCTGGCAGGCGCCCTCGTCGCCTCGCTGGCGGCCTGCGCCGGCGGCAACGACTTCTACCCGACCAAGGGCGACGTGAAGCCCCATCCGGGCGTGGCGCGCGCCAAGCAGCACCCGATCCAGGGCATCGACATCTCGAAGTGGCAAGGCCCGATCGACTGGGCCTCGGTGAAGGGCGCGGGCACGCAGTTCGCCTTCATCAAGGCGACCGAGGGCGGCGACCATGTGGACGAGCGCTTCCGCGAGAACTGGGACGGCGCGGGCCGGGCCGGCGTGCCGCGGGGGGCGTACCATTTCGTGTTCTGGTGCCGCTCCGCCAAGGAGCAGATGGACTGGTTCAAGCGCAACGTCCCGAACGATCCGACCGCCCTCCCTCCGGTGCTCGACGTGGAGTGGAACGGCCACTCGCAGACCTGCCCGAAGAAGCTGCCCAAGGCCCAGGCCCTGGCCATGACCCAGTACATGCTGGAGGAGATGGAGCGCTACACGGGCAAGCGGCCGATCATCTACACCGACATCACCTTCCATAAGGACGTGCTCGAGGGCGAGCTGCCGGACTATCCGCACTGGCTGCGCTCCACCGCGGCCGAGCCCGAGCAGCGCTTCTCCAACCGTCGCTGGATGCTCTGGCAGTTCACCTCGACGGGCCGCGTGCCCGGCGTGCGTGGCGACGTGGACCGCAACGCCTTCTACGGCACGCCCTCCGAATGGGCCTCCTTCCTCTCGACCGATTGCGATCCGCGCGACCACGGGCACCTCACGCGGCAGGGGCTCTGCACCGGCAAGTGAGCCGGCGGGCGGGTGATTCGCCCGACGCGCGTGGCCGGAGCCGGATCCAAGCGTCTTCGGCTCCGCGCGTCGTGTGACGCCGGAGGTATGGCCGGAGAGGGAGACGCGGGACGCCGCGGAACCCTGAACGATATGCGCAAACACCGGCTCCCCGGCGTCCCGCGGATGAGAGAGGCAGGCTGCCCGGTCTCATCCGATTTGAGCGTCGCGGTTTCTTGGATACCCGCCTGCATCGACCCCGACCTCGGATGGCCTGGTATCGGGGTTGGTCCCGCAACGCGGTGCGTCCCCCATCCCAGCCTCGTCCTCGGCAGACGTAACGTGTCCTGCACCCGGCCTCGTATTGGGCCCGGCATCGGTTCCTCGACCTGCAGGCCGGACTGTCGGCGCTGTCCCGTGTTCGTCCGGGCTGGCGCCGAGAACGGCCCTGTGTCGCGCAGAGGCGCCCGGGGCACCGGCTGACCGGCCGGCGACGCGGGAACCGCCGCGCTGTCCTGGTCCTTGCCGGCGGTCATCCGGCTCGGGCTCCCTGCTCACGGCGCGCCGGGTTGCAGGACCCGTCGCGCTGCGGGACAGCGCGTGGGGAGCTGCGTACGTGTTTTGTTCTCGCATGTCAAGCTTATTGTCATAAGCTGGGCCCGCTCTCCTCTCCCTTGCGGGGAGGAGCCGGAGGTGGGGGTGGTTCAGGATGGAGCGGGGCGGTGCCTTCTGGGCCACCCCCACCCCTGACCCCTCCCCGCAAGGGGGCGGGGAAGGAGCCTCTTCCGGACAATGGGTTGGGAGCGGCCAGCGGCGGTGCCGGATCAAATGCGGGTCCCCTCTCCCGTTCGGGAGAGGGGACCCTGTCGGGGTTCCCGTGCCTCGATGCCGGCCTCAGGCGGCCCGCACGGTCGCCAGGAATCCGCTCACCGTCTGCCGCAGCACGGCGGCTTGGCGGGAGAGGTCGCCCGCCGCGGCGAGGACCTGGGCCGAGCCGGCGCTCGCCGTGGCCGCGGTCTCGCTGACGCCCGCGATGTGGCTCGAGACGGTGCGGCTGTTCTGCGAGCTCTGCGCGGTGGTGCGGGCGATCTCGGTGGTCGCCGCGCCCTGCTCCTCCACCGCTGCGGCGATGTCGCCGCCGATGCGCGAGAGGCGCTGGATCAGGCCGGTGATGCCGTTGATCGAGGCGACGGAGCTGTCGGTGGAGGCGGCGATCTCGGCGACCTTGGCGGCGATCTCGTCGGTGGCCTTGGCGGTCTGGCCGGCGAGGTTCTTCACCTCGGCTGCGACCACGGCGAAGCCCCGGCCCGCCTCGCCGGCGCGGGCGGCCTCGATGGTGGCGTTGAGCGCCAGAAGGTTGGTCTGGCTGGCGATCTCGGAGATCAGCCCGACGATCTGGCCGATGCTGCCGGCCGCCGCCGCGAGGCGGCGCACCTCGGCGGCCATCGCCTCGGCGTCGCGCGTGGCCGAGGCCGAGAGGTCGGCCGAGGCTGTGGCCTGGGTCCCGATCTCGCGCACCGAGGCCGAGAGCTCCTCCGTCGCCGCGGCGACCGTGTCGGCCGAGAGGGCGGCCTCCTGCGAGGCGCTCGCCACCTGGCGGCTCAGCGAAGTGGTCTCCTCGGCGGCCTGGGCCATCCCGTCGGCGGCGGCCTGGAGCTGGGTGGCGGCGGCCGAGACCGTCTCGACGATGCCGCCGACCTGCGCCTCGAAGCCGTCGGCGAGGCTCAGCACCGCCCGGCGCTGGGCGGCGGCGGTCTCGGCGCCGAGCCGCTCCTGCTCGGCGCGGTGGGCGCGGCCCTCGGCCACGCTCTCGCGGAAGGTGGCGGCGGCCTCCGAGATGGCGCGCACCTCGCGCGGGCCCCCTTGGGGGATCGCCACGTCCTCCTCGCCGCGCCCGATCGCGCCGAGCACCTGCGACATCCGCACCAGCGGCCGGGCGATGGCGCTGCCGAGCCCGAAGGCGAGCGCGCCCGAGATCAGGAAGGTGGCGAGGCCCGCGAGCGTCCAGATGGTAAGAGCGCGATCGGCCTCGGCCCGCACCGCCTGCGCGGCCGCGACGAGATCGGCGCTGAGGCGGTCCTCGACGCCCTTCAGCCCGTCGATGCGCTGGGTCGAGAGCTTGAACCAGAGCGGCGCGTCGCGGAACGACAGCGTCTCTCCCGGCAGGGTGCCGAGCGCCAGCTTGCGCAGGCGCGCCACCTCACGGGCCGCGTCAGTGGCTTCCGCCGCGTCGAGGAGGGCGCCCTGCGCCGCGCTCGCGCCGGCGCGGAACAGGGTGGCGAAGGTGGCCTGGTTCGCCGAGAGGGCGGCGAAGCGCCCGAGCCCGGCGAGGTCGAGGCTGCCGGCGGCGAAGGCGGCCGAGGCCGTCGCCCGCTCCTGGCCGGCGGCCTCCTTCATGGCGAGGAAGGCCGCATAGGTGGAGGCCCGGGCGGCGATGCCGGCATGGGCGGCGGCGCCCGCCATCTCGCGCACGATCGCGAGCCCCTCGCCGATCGTCGCCGTGTAGTAGGCGGCCGCCTGGGCGACCGGCGTCTCCAGGGCGTCCACCGTCCTGCGCTGCTCGGCGAGGCGCCCGAGCGCCTGCGCGAAGGCCCGGCCGCGCGGGGCGTCGGCGCCGCCGGTCCCCGCCACCCGGGGATCCGTCACCGCCTCGCCGAGGCCCTGGGCGGCCCGGTCCGTGAGGGTGCGCTGCGCGGCGAGCTCTGCCTTGAACTGGCTGCCCTTCGAGCCGAGGAACAGGCTCGACGCGCCGCGCTCGCGCTGGGCCTCATGGACGAAGACGCTGATCCGCGTGGCGAGCTCGGCGAGATGCTCCACCCGGGTCATCTCCGCCCGCTCGGCCGAGCGCTCCGAGATCGCGATGCCGGTGACGGCGCCGAAGGCGAGGCAGGGCGCCAGCGCGACGGCGACGATGCGTCCGCGCAGCGAGCCGAGAAACCTGGGTAACATCAGTCGGCCGGTCCTTTTTGTTGTAGCGAGCAGAAGTGCCGAATGCCCGGTAAAGGAAGCCTTGCCTCTTCCCGAGATGCTTTCCGATTGCGCAACTTGCATAATTCTTCGGCGATCTGTCGACTTTCCTGAGCCGGCCAGCCTTTCTCAGGTGGGTCGTGCATCCGGCGCTCCGGTCCATCGTGTCAGCGTGCGAGAATGCGCTGCGATACAGGACATGTACTTGCGGATGACTCCGATATGGCCGGCGCGGCCATGTCCCGGCGGAGCGAATGCTGGCCTCCGTTCCGGCTGCCGGACGCGCTCCCGGCGCATGCCGGGCCCTCCCCGAGGGCGGGCCGGCGGGCTTGCCGCCGTACCCTTTTCGTTCTAGGAGAGAGCGCCGCGTGCCCGCCTCCTGAGGATGGGCGGGCAAGGGCGAGGTGCGGGTCCCGCGTCGCCCCGCCTTGTCCCCGGCGCGGAACGGCCGACATGTCGGGCGCGGCCCTTCTCCCGCCGCATCGCCCGACGCGAGCGTTCCGGTCCGGCCGGAACGCGACGAGCCGCCGCCCGGAAGACTGTCCGAACATGGCCGAAGCCAAGACCGCAGCGAAGACCGCAGCCAAGTCAGCCCCGACGAAGGCAGCAGCGAAGGCTGTCCCGACGAAGGCAGCCGCGAAAGCTGCGCCGGCCAAGGCGATTCCCGCCAAGGCGATTCCAGCCGGGAAGGCCGCCGACACGTCCGGTGGCTCCGCCGCCCCGCGCAAGAAGCCCACCGCGGCGGCGCAGGCCGAGGCGCGGTTCGACAGGCTGTTCGATTCCGCGCCCGCCCCCGACCAGCGCGTGATCGCGGTCCGGGGCGCCCGCGAGCACAACCTCAAGAACGTCGACCTGACGATCCCGCGCGACAGGCTGGTCGTGTTCACCGGCCTCTCGGGGTCCGGCAAGTCGTCGCTCGCCTTCGACACGATCTATGCGGAAGGCCAGCGCCGCTACGTCGAATCGCTCTCGGCCTATGCGCGCCAGTTCCTGGAGATGATGGCCAAGCCCGATGTCGACCAGATCGACGGGCTCTCGCCGGCCATCTCCATTGAGCAGAAGACCACCTCGAAGAACCCGCGCTCGACGGTCGGCACCGTCACCGAGATCTACGACTACATGCGCCTGCTCTGGGCGCGGGTCGGCATCCCCTACTCGCCGGCCACCGGGCTGCCGATCGAGAGCCAGACGGTCAGCCAGATGGTCGACCGGGTGCTGGTTCTGCCTGAGAAGACGCGGCTCTACCTGCTCGCCCCCGTGGTGCGCGGGCGCAAGGGCGAGTACCGCAAGGAGATCGCCGAGTTCCAGAAGAAAGGCTTCCAGCGCCTGCGGATCGACGGCGAGTACTACCCGATCGACGACGTGCCGAAGCTCGACAAGAAGCTCAAGCACGACATCGACGTGGTGGTGGACCGCATCGTCGTGCGCGACGACATCGGCTCGCGGCTGGCCGAGAGCTTCGAGACGGCGCTGGAACTCGCCGACGGCATCGCCGACATCGAGTTCGCCGACACGCCCGAGGGCGAGGCGCCGCGCAAGATCACCTTCTCGTCGCGCTTCGCCTGCCCGGTCTCGGGCTTCACGATTCCCGAGATCGAGCCCCGGCTGTTCTCGTTCAACAACCCGTTCGGCGCCTGCCCGACCTGCGGCGGCATCGGCCACGAGATGCGGATCGACCCCGAGCTCGTCATCGGCGACGGGGCGCTCAGCCTGAAGCGCGGCGCGGTGGCGCCCTGGGCCAAGTCGACCTCGCCCTATTACGGCCAGACGCTGGAGGCGCTCGCCAAGCATTACGGCTTCAAGACCACGCTCGCCTGGGACCAGCTCCCCGCCGCGGCCCGGGCGGTGATCCTCTACGGCACCGGCTCCCAGGCCGTACGCTTCGAGTACGACGACGGCAGCCGCGCCTACGCGGTGACCAAGCCCTTCGAGGGCGTGATCCCGAACCTGGAGCGCCGCTACAAGGAGACCGACAGCGACGCCGCCCGCGAGGAGATCGGCCGCTTCATGAGCGAGACGCCCTGCGCGGCCTGCTCCGGCAAGCGGCTGAAGCCCGAGGCGCTCGCCGTGAAGATCGCGATGCAGGATATCGGCGAGGTCACGGCCCTCTCGGTCGCCGACGCGCAGGCCTGGTTCGCGGACCTGCCGGAGAAGCTGACATCGAAGCAGAACGAGATCGCGGTGCGGATCCTCAAGGAGATCCGCGACCGGCTGACCTTCCTCGTCGATGTCGGCCTCGAATACCTGACGCTGGCCCGCGGCTCGGGCACGCTCTCCGGCGGCGAGAGCCAGCGCATCCGCCTCGCCTCGCAGATCGGCTCCGGGCTCACGGGCGTGCTCTACGTCCTCGACGAGCCCTCGATCGGCCTGCACCAGCGCGACAACGAGCGCCTGCTCGGCACGCTCAAGCGCCTGCGCGACCTCGGCAATTCGGTGATCGTGGTGGAGCACGACGAGGACGCGATCCTCCAGGCCGACTACGTGGTCGATGTCGGGCCGGGCGCCGGCATCCATGGCGGGCAGATCATCGCGCAGGGCACGCCGGCCGAGGTGCTCGCCAACCCCGCCTCGCTCACCGCCAAGTATCTCACCGGCGAGATGGCGGTGCGCACGCCGAGCGTGCGCCGCAAGGGCCGCAAGGGCAAGCTCTCGCTCGTCGGCGCGCGGGGCAACAACTTGCAGAACGTCGCCGTCGACATCCCGCTCGGCACCTTCACCTGCATCACCGGCGTCTCGGGTGGCGGCAAGTCGACGCTGATCATCGACACGCTCTACAAGGCGGTGGCCAAGAAGCTGAACGGCGCCCTGGAGCACCCCGCGCCCTACGAGCGGCTCGAGGGGCTGGAGCATCTCGACAAGGTCATCGACATCGACCAGTCGCCGATCGGCCGCACCCCGCGCTCGAACCCGGCGACCTATATCGGCGCCTTCACCCCGATCCGCGACTGGTTCGCGGCCCTGCCCGAGGCCAAGGCGCGTGGCTACCAGCCGGGGCGCTTCTCCTTCAACGTGAAGGGCGGACGCTGCGAGGCCTGCTCGGGCGACGGCGTCATCAAGATCGAGATGCATTTCCTGCCGGACGTCTACGTCACCTGCGACGTCTGCAAGGGCAAGCGCTACGACCGCGAAACCTTGGAAGTGAAGTACAGGGCCAAGTCCATCGCCGACGTGCTCGACATGACCGTCGAGGAGGCGGCCGAGCTGTTCAAAGCGGTGCCCGCGATCCGTGACAAGATGGAGACCCTGAAGCGCGTCGGGCTGCACTACGTCCATGTCGGCCAGCAGGCGACCACGCTCTCGGGCGGCGAGGCGCAGCGCGTGAAGCTGTCGAAGGAGCTGTCGAAGCGCGCCACGGGCCGCACCCTCTACATCCTCGACGAGCCGACCACGGGCCTGCACTTCCACGACGTGGCCAAGCTCATGGAGGTGCTCCACGAACTCGTCGACCAGGGCAACACCGTCGTAGTGATCGAGCACAACCTCGAGGTCATCAAGACCGCCGACTGGGTGATCGACATGGGCCCCGAGGGCGGCAGCGGCGGCGGCATGGTGGTCGCGCAGGGGACGCCGGAGCAGATCGCCCGCGCGTCTGCGAGCCATACCGGCCGATTCTTGCGCGAGGTGCTCGACCGCCGCCCCCTCGCCACCCCCCGGGCGAACGCGGCCGAATAAACGGGTCCGGCGGGGCGATTCTGCCCCGCCCTCCCCGCTTGCGCCCATGATTCGAGCGGGCTCGGGCGCGCCCGGCACCCGGAGCAAGCCGCGACACCCCCCGGACGAGGCCGCCGCATGGCCCCTGAAGAGCCTGTGAAGGGCTCATCGGCCCTGTCCCGGTTGCCGGATCGTCCCGGGTTTGGACGCGTGGCAAGAGCTTGACCGTTCTGCGTTATTTTGCCGGGCCGGCCCACGATCTAGGTCAAGATCAACCAAGGTACGAGGCTTTCGCACCGCGGCAGAAATGCGGCTTTTGCGCAACGGTTCGACCCGTTCTGCCGAGAAGCCAGGCATTCCACTGTCTTTCGGACGCGTCCTGTAGAATAGTCCCAGACGTTGAGACTTGGGGTGGCGCCGTAGGGGGCTCACTGGCACCGGTCGGATGGGGAGCCGCTTCGGCGGCAAACCGGCAAGGAAGTGCCAGGGCTGCGGGACGGAAGCCTGAAATCCTTGGGAAGGAACGAGAAAATGATGAAGACCTGGCTGGCCGCGGGAGCGGTTGCCCTCACCGTCGGCATGACTGCCACGATCGCTCAGGCCGCCCCCGTCACCCAGCCGGGTGAGCAGGTCGGCCTCGCCTACGGGCCGCTGCCCGAGGGCGTGTACGCGATCAACACCTTCAGCTGGGGCCGCGGCGACGCCGCCGGTTCTCCGGATGTCGGCGTGAACATTCCGATCCTCGCCTGGGCGACCCCCTGGAAGGTGCTCGGCGCGCAGCTGATCCCGGTCATCGCCATTCCGTCGGTGTTCGTGAACACCAACAACCCGGCCCCGCTCGGCAACCAGAGCCAGAGCTACTTCTACAACCCCTTCGTCGGTAACATCTTCGCCTGGGATCTGGGCAACAAGATCAGCGCCGCCTACCTCGTCGGCGCCTATATTGGCGTCGGTGACCGTGGCTCGCTCTGCAACGGCGCGCTGATCGTCACGGGCTGCACCCCGGTCCTCGCCAACCTCGCCTCCACCACGATCCGTCAGACCGGCGCGATCTCGTACACCGGCGACGGCTGGAACCTGACCGCGGCCCTCACCTACAACCTGACCGTGGACGATGCGGCCCGCTTCGGCGGCCGGGTCGGCGCCTTCCTCGGCCCGCAGGCCCAGGCCGACGGCCTCTACCTCGACCTGACCGCGACCAAGACCTTCGGCAAGTTCGAGATCGGTGCCGTGGCCTACGGCTACACGGACCTGCCGGTGAACCGGAACCGCGCCCTCTACGTGAACTACGCCCGCGTCGGCACGTTCGCGGCCGGTGGTCTCCTCGGTTACGACTTCGGGCTCTTCAAGGCCCAGGTCATGGTGACCCGCACGGTTGCGGATCGCGGCGTCGGCGCCTTCGCCAACGAGACCCGCGGTTGGTTCCGCATCATCGCCCCGCTCTACACGGCTGCCGCCCCGGCCGCCGCTGCGGCGCAGCCGATCATCCGCAAGTACTGATCGCCGGTTCGGGCGTCCTCGGACGCCCGGCCGCTCCAGAAACCGTCCGGCCTCGCGGCCGGGCGGTTTTTTGCTGTCGGGCCCTCCCCGAGCGCAACTGTCAGCCCGGAGCCGCCGACCTATCTCTGCCGGATGTTCCGGCCGGCATCGCCCCGGCCGGGGCTGAACCGGCGAGGACCGCATGACCGCGCACGGCGATTGGAAGATCCCGGCTTCCGCGCAGCCGCAGGCCGGGGATTACCGCTACGATCTCGACCGCGCGCTCTCTGCCGTGGTCACGCTCTCGGCACGCATCCCCGAATCCGCCTATACCGCCGAGGTGCTGGGCACCGAGCGGGCGGGCAACGGCGTCGTGATCGACGTGGACGGCCTCGTCCTCACCATCGGCTACCTGATCACCGAGGCGGACAGCGTGTGGCTCACCACGCGGGACGGGCGCTCGGTGCAGGGCCATGTCCTCGGCTTCGATGCCGCGACCGGGTTCGGCCTCGTCCAGGCACTGTGGCCGCTCGGCCTGCCTGCCCTGCCGCTCGGCGATTCGCGGAGCCTGCATATCGGCGACCGCGCCGTCCTCGCGGGGGCGGGTGGCCCGACGCACAGCGTCGCCGTGGAGCTGATCGCCCGCCAGGAATTCGCGGGCTACTGGGAATACGTCCTCGACGAGGCCCTCTTCACCGCCCCCGCCCATCCCCATTGGGGCGGCACCGCCCTGATCGGGGCCGAGGGCGAGCTTCTCGGCATCGGCTCGCTGCAACTCCAGCAGGGCGGCGGCAGCGCCCGGGCGATCAACATGGTGGTGCCCATCGAGCTGCTGCTGCCAATCCTCGACGACCTCGCCCGGCGCGGCCGGCCCGACCGGCCGCCGCGACCCTGGCTCGGCCTCTACGCCACCGAGAGCGAGGTGGGCGTCGTGGTGATGGGCCTCGCCGATAACGGCCCGGCCGAGGTCGCGGACGTGCAGGTCGGCGACCTGATCGAGACGGTGGCAGGGGAACCGGTGGCCGACCTCGCCACGTTCTTCCGGCGGGTCTGGGCGCTCGGCTCGGCCGGCGTCGCGGTGCCGCTGACCCTGCGCCGGGATGGCCGGATCCTGAGCCCGACTCTGGCCTCGGCTGACCGCGACAGCTTCCTGATGTCGCCGCCTCTTCACTGATCCGCGAGCACTCCTGGCGGCCTCGCGCCCATCAGCCAACGTTCATCTGGCGGGTCTCAGGATCACGACACCCGGATGGCCTTCGGCCGGCCGGACAGCGAAGGAGATCCCGTCATGACGCATGTGACCGCGTTGCCCGCGCGCGCATTCGGTCTGGCCGCCCTCGTCGCAGGCGGTCTCGGTTTGGCCGGCCCGGCCGGCGCGGCACCTCTCGCCGTGGCCCCGCTCGCAGGGGACGCCATGGTGCAGACCGTGGCCGGCGGCTGCGGCCCCGGCTTCCACCCCAACCCCTGGGGCGTCTGCCGCCCGAACTATGGGCCGCGCCCCTATTGGGGCGGGCCGCGGCCCTATTGGCGCCGCCCGGTCGTCTACGGCCCGCGCCCGTATTACCGGCCCTACGGCTTCTACGGACCGCGCTGGTAGCGATCCGAAACGGACCGGCGCCCGAGGCGCCTCGCTGCGGCGGGGCGCCTCTTTTTTTTGCACGTACAAATCCCGGGCAGCAGGCGACGCCGTGCCCCCGCCGCACCGCGATGAAGACGAGGGCATCCCGGCGGCTTGCCGAAAGCTTAAGCCGAACATGCGTTTAAGACATGTCTGCCGTTCCGCTTCGGCGCTCCTGCTGCGCTGCGGCACGATTATATATGCATTGCATCAACAAGAGGCAGCGCTGCCCAAGCGGTGGTCGGCGCTGCTGCAAGAGAGGTCCATTTCCATGTCTGCCGCCCGCAGCGTCCTGAGCCGTTTCCGCGCCTATCTCCGCTACCGCGACACGGTCCAGCAGCTCTCCCGCCTGTCCGACCGCGAGCTCGCCGATCTCGGCATCAGCCGCTACGAGATCAACGGCATCGCCCGCGTCTGATCCCGGACACGCCGGCGCGATCCCGGCACGCGGCTCCGGATCTCATTGATCCGGGCCGCCTCCCTCCGGTATGCCGGCGCATGACCGAGGTTCACACCATCCATGTCGTCGGCGGCGGGCTCGCGGGCTCTGAAGCCGCCTGGCAGATCGCCGAGAGCGGCCACCGCGCGGTGATCCACGAGATGCGGCCCCTGCGCCCGACCGAGGCGCACCGGACCGAGGGTCTCGCCGAGCTCGTCTGCTCCAATTCCTTCCGTTCCGACGACCCGAACGGCAACGCCGTCGGCCTGCTGCATCAGGAGATGCGCTCCTTGAGCTCGCTGATCATGCGGGCGGGCGACGCGCATCAGGTGCCGGCCGGCGGCGCGCTCGCCGTCGACCGCGACGGCTTCTCCGCGGCGGTGACGGCCGCCCTCGAAGCCCACCCCAATGTCGAGATCCGGCGCGAGGCGGTCGACGATCTGCCGCCGGAGAGCTGGGGCTCGACCATCGTCGCCACCGGCCCGCTCACCGATCCCGGCCTCGCCGAGGCGATCCGCGCGCTCACGGGGGCCGAGTCGCTCGCCTTCTTCGACGCGATCGCGCCCATCGTCCACCGCGACTCGATCGACATGGGCAAGGCCTGGTTCCAGTCGCGCTACGACAAGGCCGGCCCCGGCGGCACGGGGGCGGACTACATCAACTGCCCCCTCGACCGGGAGCAGTACGACGCCTTCATCGCCGCGCTGATCGCGGGCGAGAAGACGAGCTTCAAGGAGTGGGAGGCCTCGACCCCCTATTTCGACGGCTGCCTGCCGATCGAGGTCATGGCCGAGCGCGGCCCCGAGACCCTGCGCCACGGCCCGATGAAGCCGGTCGGCCTCACCAACCCGCACAACCCGACCGTGAAGGCCTGCGCCATCGTGCAGCTGCGCCAGGACAACGCGCTCGGCACCCTCTACAACATGGTCGGCTTCCAGACGAAGCTGCGCCATGCCGAGCAGGTGCGGATCTTCCGCACCATTCCGGGCCTCGAGAACGCGGACTTCGCCCGGCTCGGGGGGCTGCACCGCAACACCTATCTCGACAGCCCGCGCCTCCTCGACGCGACCCTGCGCCTGAAGGCGCGGCCGTCCTTGCGCTTCGCCGGGCAGATCACCGGCTGCGAGGGCTATGTGGAGAGCGCCGCGATCGGCCTGATGGCCGGACGTTTCGCGGTGGCCGAGGCCGAGGGGCGCGCCCTGGCGCCGCTCCCGCAGACCACGGCGCTGGGCGCCCTGATCGCCCACATCACCGGCGGCCACGTGGCGGCGGAGGATGCGGGCGCGCCGCGCTCCTTCCAGCCGATGAACGTGAATTTCGGCCTGTTCCCGCCCCTGGAGCGCATGCCGCGCAACGAGACTGGCCGCCGCCTGCGCGGCCCAGAGAAGGCGGCCCTGAAGAAGCGCGCCCTGACCGACCGCGCCCGCGCCGACCTCGCTGCCTGGATCGCCGGCGACGCGCCGCGGGCGGCGGCGGAGTAGTCTTACGGGTTCAATGTGACGGTGCGCGGCGCACCCTCCTTCGGCCCGTCGAAGAGCAGGAGGACCCGCAGGCGGCCATCCTTCTGGTCGAGGGGGAGCAACGCCTCCGGCTTGACCGCGTCGCAGCCCGCATCGAGATCGCGCCGCTTGTGGAGGCCGTCCCGGCCGTTCCAAGAGAAGATCGTGTAGTCGGCCGTGGCCACTTCGTCGTTGTCCGGGTCGAGCATCGGCCCGGCGAGGACCAGGAAGCCATCGGGCACGGCAACAAGGTCGCGCACGCCGCGGGGTTGGCCGCGGCTGTCGGCGCCGAGTGGCACCTTGGCGAGCGTGCCCGAGCTCGGCTTGCCCTCGAACAGGCCGGCCAGTGGAACCGACACGATTGATGCATTGCCGTCATTCAGGACGGGCCCGCGCAGTCCGGCATACAGGCGGCCGTCCCGCACAGCGACGCCTTCGATGGTGAGGCCTCCGTCTTCCAGGGGCTTATCGTAAAAGGCTTTCAGTGCTGGAATGTCCGCAATGATCGGAAATAGCGCAGACGTGCCTTCGATCTCAGGCTTGCCCTCGAATTTGCCTGTTTCCAGATTGACTGAATTCACATCAAGGCGGATCCGGAACAGGTGCCGCGTCGCCTTCGTACTGGCCTCGTTCTTCGCTTCCTTATGGCCTTTCTCGTGCCGCGGGCGCCCGTGCGAGCCGATCACGTAGAATGCGCCGTCGGCGTAGGCGACACCCTCCGCGTCCAGTTCCAGCGGCTTGTCCTTATGGGATGCGTCGATCAGCCGGATGAAGCGCCCGGCGATAAGCTCGCCCTCACGCAGGATCACCACCTGCGCGCCCTGCGATTCGTCGTCCGCTACGAGGCAGACGCGTGGGAAGCCCGTATCGGTCGCACAGGCGATACCGCTGACGTCCCTGGCCTTCTTGCTCTCCTTAGGCTTCTCTGGCTCGTCCTCGTCGGGCTCGCCGTACAGCTTACCTGAGACCTTCCACGTCGCCTCGCGCTCCGCCGCAAGGGATCCCGATGCTGGCGCGGCAAGCGCCACAAGGCATGCCAGTGCAAGTTGGGCGAAGCTTCGCGCAGGAGAACGTGCTTGAGCGGAACGACGGTCGGTCATCGGGCGGCTCGCTTCCGGAGGACCTGTAACGCCAGCCAAGCCAGCTTTGGATTGCCGGCAGGAGCGAATCTCAGATATTGATTTGGATACGACCTTTAACTTGAAATCGCAATATGTCGACTTGGACGGCAAGTTTGATGTTGAATTCAGTCCTGAGGTATCTCGTGGCAGATGTCGAATCATGCCCGGTCCGAGGCCTGGGCCTTGCTGTCACGCCCCGGCGCCTCGAACGCTCCACACCATCACCCTCCGCCCCGGCCGGTGGCCATCGTCGCCGGTATCGCGGAAGCCGAGCTTGGTCAGCAGGCCCCAGGAGGCGATGTTGGCGGGGCGGCACTCCGCCACGACGGTGCGGTGGGGGAAGCGCCGGGCAAGCAGCCCGAGAACGCCCCTGACCGCCTCGGTGGCGTAGCCGCGGCCGCGGGCGGCGCCGCCGATCCAGTAGCCGATCTCCACCGCCCCCTCCCCGCGCAGATGCGTGCCGACCACGCCGACGAGGGTCTGGTCGTCCTGCGTCCAGGCGCCGAGGAAGCGGTCGCGCCCGCGCCGGGCGCAGCCGATCAGGTCGTGCGCGTCCTGGAGGGTGAAGGGGTTGGAGAGGAAATCGACGGCGCCGGTGATGGCCGGGTCGTCGGTGAGGCGGCGCAGGGCTTCCGCGTCGTCGGGCAGGAGCGCGCCGATCGAGAGCCGCTCGGTTCTCAGGCCGGGCAGGTCGGCGAGGCTGTCCCGGGAGGCGAGGGTGAACATGCAACTGGATGTGGGGCTGTGCGACCTCCGGGAAAGGCACGGCTCGCGAGGCCGGCTTAATCCCGGGGACGCCATGAAAAAGCCCGCCCCGGTATCCGGGGCGGGCTCGCAGAGCCGGCGCTGCGGCGCGGGTTACGGGTGGATCACCATCGCGCTGAACGGGTGCACGTAGGCCTGGAGCATCACCAGCAGGCCGACGAGGCTCGCCAGCACGATCGAGTGCCAGAACACGAAGCGCAGGATCTTGCCCTCCTGGCCGAAATAGCCCGTCGCCGTCGAGGCCACGACGATCGACTGCGCGTCGATCATCTTGCCCATGACGCCGCCCGAGGAATTGGCCGAGGCCATCAGGATGCCCGACAGGCCGAGCTGCTCCGAGGTGATCTTCTGGAGGCCGCCGAAGAGCACGTTCGAGGCGGTGTCGGAGCCGGTCAGCGCCACGCCGAGCCAGCCGAGCAGCGTGCCGAAGAACGGGTAGAGGATGCCCGTCCCGGCGAAGGCGAGGCCCAGCGTCGCGTCGACGCCGGCGTAGCGGGTGAGCACGCCGAGCGCGAGCATCGCCGCGATGGTGATGAGCGAGTAGCGCAGCACCCAGATCGTCTCGATATAGGCGGTGACCAGGCGCACCGGCGAGAAGCGCATGATCAGACCCGAGATGATCGCGGCGATGAGCACGCCCGTGCCGGTATAGGACATGTAGGTGAACAGGAAGATCGCGGCTTCCGGCTTCGGATGCGCCTCGACCGGCGGCACCTTCATGATCACGTTGTGCAGGCCCGGCACCTCGTATTTCCAGGTGAAGATCGGGTTGACCAAGCCCTTGAACCAGCCGGTGCCCCAGATCGCGACCACCACCGAGAGGATGATCCACGGGACCCAGGCCATCATGATCTCGCGGGAGGTGGCGGTGCGCCCGCCGACATGCACCTTCGGCAGGTCGCCGGGCACCGCGGCGCCGACCGAGACCGGGCGCGGCTGGCCGTAGCCGACCGAGGGATCGTGGCCGCGCAGGGCCGGCGATGTCCAGATCTGGGCGGGCTGCCAGAACTTCAGGAACAGGACGAGCGCGCCCATCGAGACCAGCGAGGCGCCGATATCGACGATCCAGGGATTCACGTAGTTCGAGATCAGGAACTGCGCCGCCGCGAAGGACGCGCCGCAGACCAGGATCGGCGGCCAGATCTTGATCATGCCGCGGAAGCCCGCGAACACCCAGATCAGCCAGAACGGCACCAGGATGGAGAAGAACGGCAGCTGCCGCCCGATCATCGCGCCGAGGATGTAGGGGTCGTAGCCCGTCACCGAGGCGAGGCCCTGGATCGGGGCGCCGAGCGCGCCGTAGGCCACCGGCGCGGTGTTGGCGATGAGCGAGAGGCCCGAGGCGGCGAGCGGCGAGAAGCCGAGCCCGATCAGGATCGCGCCGGTCACCGCCACCGGGGTGCCGAACCCGCCCGCGCCCTCGAAGAAGGCGCCGAAGGCGAAGGCCACCAGCAGGAGCTGGATGCGGCGGTCCTGCGTGATGCCGGCCACCGATTGCTGGAGCGTGGCGAACCAGCCCTTCTCCACCGTCAGGCGGTAGAGGAAGATCACGTTGAGGATGATCCAGCCGATCGGGAAGAAGCCCGTGACCATGCCGAGCAGAGCGGCGCGGCCGGCAAGACCGGAGGGCATGCCGAAGATGAAGATCGCCACGCAGAGCGCGATGACCAGGGACAGGACGGCGGCGATATGCGCCTGTACCTTGCCGCTCGCGATCATGCCGAGCAGCGCGATGACCGGGATCGACGCGGCCAATGTCGAGAGCCACGGATTCCCGAATGGATCGTAGACTTGGTTCCAGGTCTGCACGGGCGCACTCCTCGGGTCGGGCCGCCTTTCTTTGAGGGCCCGTTGAGTCGCCTCTAACAGAGCCGGGAATTCCGCTCAACGCATTGGAATAACGGATTCAACAACCTTGCATGCAGGGACCCGGGATGCGTGGCGTCCCGGCCCGGTTAAGTCCGGGTTCACCCTGTGCGCCTGTCCGAGTCCGCGCGGCATTGCCTCTTACCCGCGTTTAAGGCCGAGCATGGCTCAGTGCGCGCGAGCGGTTGGGAGCGGCTTGATGGCGAAGCGGGGCAGTTGGGGCGAGGGCGAGTTCTACGAGGCGCTCTGCCTGCTGATGACGGGGGCCTGCCTCTGGATCATCGGCGCGCAGTTCCACGTCTTCGAGGAGCTCAACGCCTTCGTGACGCGCTACGGCCTGTCCGACCAGTTCATGCTGCTCGCCCTCATGGGCTTCGCGATGTTCGTGGCGAGCCTGCGCAAGTCGCTGCTGCTGCGCTCGGCCCTGCGCGAGCGGGACGCAGCGGCCCGCCATGCCGAGTCGATTGCCCGCCACGACGTGCTCACGGGGCTCGCCAACCGGCGCCTGTTCCTCGAATCCGTCGAGCGCCGCCGCGCCGAGGCCGGGCAGACTCCGGCCCATGCGGTGCTGCTGGTCGATCTCGACCGGTTCAAGCCGGTCAACGACATCTATGGCCATGCTGCCGGCAACGCGGTGCTCTGCGCGGTCGCCGAGCGCCTGCGCGGCCTGACGCCCTCCACGGGCCTCGCCGCCCGCCTCGGCGGCGACGAGTTCTCGGTGCTGGTGCCGCTCGAAGGCGGCAGCGAGGGGCTGGTGCGCCTCGCCCAATCCGCCATCGCGGCGATCAGCGCGCCGGTCCTGTGGAACGGCAACGAGCTGAAGGTCGGCGCGACCATCGGCATCGCGCTGATCTCCGCGGAGACGGTGGATGCCGACGCGGTGCTCCACGCCGCCGACCTCGCTATGTACCAGGGCAAGAAGGACGGCCGCGGCACCTACCGCGTCTTCAAGAGCGCGATGGATCTGGAACTGAAGGCCCGGGCGCAGCTCGAGATCGAGCTGCGCGAGGCGATCCAGCGCGGCGAGATCGAGCCCTTCTACCAACCCGTCGTGTCGCTACCGGAGAAGACCCTGATCGGCGTCGAGGTGCTGGCCCGCTGGCGCCACCCGACCCGCGGCCTGCTGGCGCCCGCAGCCTTCATCGGCATCGCCGAGGAGACCGGGATGATCTCGGACCTCAGCTACCGCCTGCTGCGCCAGGCCTGCCTCGATGCGCGCGAATGGCCGGGCGACCTCCAGATCGCGATCAACATCTCGCCCCAGCAGTTCCAGGACCGCTGGCTGTGCGAGCGCATCCTCGGCATCCTCACCGAGACCGGGCTCTCGCCCCGACGCCTGGAGGTCGAGATCACCGAGACCGCCCTGGTGCAGGATCTCGAGGCTGCCCGGACCACGCTCACCTCGCTGCAGAATCTCGGCGTGCGCATCGCCCTGGACGATTTCGGCACCGGCTATTCGAGCCTCTACCACCTGCGCGAGCTGAAGTTCGACAAGCTGAAGATCGACCGCTCCTACGTCGACACCATCACCATGAGCGAGGAGCGGGCGAAGCTCGTGGACGCGATCATCAAGCTCTCCGCCAGCCTCGGCCTCGTGACCACGGCGGAAGGCATCGAGACGGATGCCAGCGTCGACTGGCTCTCCGGCCAGGGCTGCGATTTCGGGCAGGGCTACCTGTTCGGCGCGCCGATGCCGAAGGAGGCGCTCACCGCCCTCCTCCAGGCGCCATCCGACCACGGGATGGAATCGGTCGCGCCGCGCAAGGTGGCGTGAGACGGGTCAGCTGATCGGATCCGCTACCTAACGACGCCGGCGCCGATCTCGTCGCTGGCGGCTGGTGCATCCAAAGCACCTGCCACTTCAGTGTAGAGATCCGGCAGGTGCTGCGCACCGTCCAGAAGCTCGGCAAGCGTATAGCGCCGCCTGGTCTCGGGAGGAGACTCATGTGCTGGTGTCGCAGTAATCCCGCCGCCGCGGACTTCCAGAGCCGGTGACGTCCTGACATCGGCGCCGACTCCGTCGAGCGACGCACTTCGCAGGTTGATGACGCGGGCGCCTTCCCGCATGCGCACCTTCACAATCCTCGGCATGGGCTATCGTTCGGGCTCCCCATCCCTGATCCCGCGCTCGAAGCGCTACGAAAGTAACGTTTGGACAGGACAGGGGCGAGGTTTCGGTCCGTGATGGTCGGGTCCGTGAAGTCTCAGGGCCTGCTCAATCAATATTTCAACAATCCGCCGGAACTCGACCGATCCCTTCCCGACCTCATCGTGAGGTGGCCGCGGCAGCGGCCCTCGAAGGAGGCCTCCAGGGATTGCCGTGCTATCTGGAGGGCTCCTTCGAGGCCGACACTTCGCTCCGGCGCCTGAGGATGAGATGGAGGATGGGAGAGGCCGGTGATGCCGACCAATCAGAAGCTCAGGCGGCCCGGGCCGCCCGCCACAGCCGCCACAGGCGGCGCCAGCGCGGGATCTCGACCGGGCTGTTGAGCGGGTCGTAGGAGGCCTGGTCCATCCGGGCGAGGTAGTCCGGCACCAGGGCGAGCGGCAGGAAGGCGGTGCGGGCGGCCGGCGCGATGGTGGGGCGCGCCGCCGTGCAGGCGTCGAGATGGCGCCGGGCGATGGCGCGCAGGTCCGCGCAGGCGCCGCGCAGGCCCGGTCCGCCGCGGCCCGTGACGATGTCCTCGCGGGTGACGCCGTGCGTGCGCAGGATGTCGCCCGGCAGGTAGACCTGGCCCGAGCGCGCGTGCCAGGGCAGCGCCCGCAGCAGGCCGGTGATCCCATAGGCGACGCCGGCATGGCCCGCCGCCGCCGCGCCGCCGGGCTCGGCCCCGTCGCCGAGGACGAGGCTCGCCAGACGGAACAGGCTGGAGGCGGTCTCGCCGCAATAGCCCTCCAGATCGTTCAGGCGCGGCATCGGGTCGTCGTAGAGGTCGAAGACCCGGGCGTCGATCAGGTCCACGAAGGGCTGGCGACCGAGGCGGCGCTTGACGATGGCGTCCTCCAGCGCTGCTGCGACGGGGTTCGCCTTCACGTCGCCGCGGGCCTCGCCCTGGAGCGCGTCGCGCCACCATTGCAGGCGGATCTCGCCGGCCATCGGGTTCGAGGCCGCCTCGCGCACCCGCGCCACGGTGAGGCTGAAGGCGTAGAGGGCGAAGAGGTGCGGCCGGTAGGCGGCCGGCGCGAACAGCGTCGCGAAATAGCGGTCCGGGTCGCCCTCGCGCACCAGCGCCTCGCAGTGCCGGAAGGCGAAGTCGAGACCGGCCGCCGCGGCCTCCTCGCTGATCCGGTCGGTCATGCCACCGCGACCAGGGCAGCGGCGACCTTGCGGTTCTCGGCCACCAGGATGTTGTAGGTGCGCGCTGCCGCCCCCGTCTGCATCACGTCGAGCCCGACGCCGAAGCCCTTGAGCCAGGCGCGCAGATCGAACGGCAGCGCGGCGATCTCGGCCCCGGTGCCGACGAGGAGCAGGTCGATCGTCTCGGCCTCGGCCTGGACCGGCCGCAGGGCGTTACGGTCGACGGCGCGCGGGTCGGCGACGTCCCAGGCGCGGATGCCGGAGGGCAGGACCAGGATCGAGCCGCGGTGCGACATGTCCGCGAAACGGAAGCCGCCATTGCCGTAGGCGTCGATCGGCCAGCGCCCCGGCAGGAAGCCGGCTTCGAACCCCGCCACGAAGCCCCCCCTACTCCGCGGCCTGGGGCAGCCCGCCGCGGCCCTCCTGGGCGCGCTTCACCCCGGACAGCATCAGGCCGAGATAGATCAGCACCGGGGTCGAGACAAAGATCGCCGAGTAGGTGCAGATGACGACGCCGCAGAGCATCACCACGGCGAAGCCCTTGATCGCCTCGCCGCCGAACAGCACCAGCGCCAGCAGCGACAGGGCGGTGGAGATCGAGGTCATCACCGTGCGCGACATGGTCGAGTTGATCGACAGGTTGAGCAGCTCCACGGTCGGGATGGTCTTGTAGCGGCGCATCAGCTCGCGGGTCCGGTCGAACACCACCACCGTCTCGTTGAGCGAGTAGCCGACGATGGTGAGGATCGCCGCGATCGAGGTCATGTTGAACTCGATCCGGCTGATGATGAAGATCCCCACCGTCAGCACGATGTCGTGCAGCGTGCCGACGATGGCGCCGAGCGCCAGCTCCCGCTCGAAGCGGAACCACAGGTAGAGCAGCACCGCCACCACCGAGAGCACGACGCCGAGCGTGCCGGACTGGACCAGCTCACCCGAGACGCGCGGGCCCACCGTCTCCGTGCGTCGGAAGTCGTAATCGGCGTCGAAGGCGGCATGCGCCTTGTTCATCACCGCCGTCTGGCCCTGCTCGCCGGGCTGGAGCGGGAAGCGCACGAGGATCTGGCCCTCGCCGCCGAGCTCCTGCACCTCAGACTCGCCGAAACCGAAGCCGTTGGCCGTGTGGCGCACCGCGGCGACATCCGCCTTGCCCGACTTCGCCTGCAACTCGACCAGGGTGCCGCCCTTGAAGTCGATGCCGAAGTTGAGCCCGATCGTGACGAACAGCACCACGGTCGCGACCGACAGGATCGCCGACAGCGGGAAGCTGAAGCGCCGGTAGCGCATGAAGTCGAAGTGCGACTCGTCGGGCCAGAGGCGGAGCAGGCGCATGGTCGGTCTCGTGCTCGGGAAGGTCGGGCTCCCCAGTTAAAGGGTCAGAACGGCAGGGCCTTGGGCCGGAAGGTATTGTACCAGACGGCGATCATCATCCGGGTCAGCGTCACGGCGGTGATGACGGTCGTCAGGATGCCGAGGATGAACACCACGGCGAAGCCCTTCACCGGGCCGGAGCCGAGGAAGAACAGGATCAGGGCGGCGATCGCCATGGTCGAGTTCGAGTCGATGATGGTGGCGAACGCCCGGTCGAAGCCGGCCTGGAGCGCCGAGATCAGCGAGCGTCCGGCGCGGGCTTCCTCGCGCATGCGCTCGTAGATCAGCACGTTCGAATCGACCGCGGTGCCGATGGTGAGCACGATGCCGGCGATGCCGGGCAAGGTCATCGTCGCCTCCAGCACCGACATCAGGCCGAGGATCAGGCCCACATGCACGATGAGGGCGATGTTCGCGATGAAGCCGAAGGTGCCGTAGGTCGCGAACATGAAGGCGATGACGAGGGCGGCGGCCACCAGGGTCGCCATCTTGCCCGCCTCGATGGAGTCGCGGCCGAGGCCGGGGCCGACGACGCGGCGCTCCACCACCGTGAACTTCGCGGGCAGCGCGCCGGCGCGCAGCAGCACCGAGAGGTCGTTGGCCTGCTGCACCGAGAAGTTGCCGGTGATCTGGCCGGAGCCGCCGGTGATCGCGGTGCGGATCACCGGGGCCGAGACCACCTCGTTGTCGAGCACGATCGCCATGCGGCGGCCGACGTTCTCGGCGGTGGCCTGCCCGAAGCGCTGCGCGCCCTTCAGGTTGAACTTGAAGCTCACCATCGGCTCGTGGGACTGCTGATCGAAGGCGGGCTGCGCGTCGGTGAGGTCGCCGCCATCGGCCATGATGCGGCGCTCGACGGGCACCTTGGCGCCCTTCTCGTCGCGGGAGGGCAGCAGGTCGACGTCGCCGGAGGCCGAATCCGACAGCATGCGGAATTCGAGCTTGGCGGTGGAGCCGAGCAGCTTCTCCAGCCGCTCCGGATTCTGCTCACCCGGCACCTGGACGAGGATGCGGTCGGAGCCCTGCTGCTGGATCGAGGGCTCGGTGGTGCCGGTGGAGTCGAGACGGCGGCGGATGACCTCGATGCCCTGGCTCACCGCGCGGCGGGTGCGGTCGGTGATGCCGGCATCGGTGAGCGTCAGGCGGATCAGCCCGTCCGGCTGCTCGGTGATGTCGAGGGTGCGGGCGCCGGTCTGGCCGACCAGCGCGTTGGAGATCGGCTGCGCAAGCTCCCGCAGCTTCGGCATCACCTTGGCGCGGGCGCTCGCATCGGCGATGCGGACCTGCACGCCGCGGGGCTGGAGGGCGATGCCGCCGTCGGCGCGGACGCTCTCCTGCTGCAGGATGCGGCGCACATCGTCGCGCAGGCCCTTCGCCTGCGAGGCGACGAGCTCGTTCTGGTCGACTTCGAGCAGGAGCTGCGAGCCGCCCTGGAGGTCGAGGCCGAGCACGATGGCGCGCGTCGGCACGATCCAGCTCGGGAACCACGAGGGCAGCGAGGCCATGAACGACTTCCGGCTGTCGGCCGGGAAGAAGCTCGGCACGGCCAGGCTGAGGCCGATCAGGATGACGGCGAGCGTCGCGATGATCTTCGAACGGGAAAAGCGCAACATCCGCCGTCGTCTCTTGTTGTCTCAAGGCCCGCCGCGAGGGGCGGGCGTCGCGCGGGACTATCGCGTCAGGCGGCCTTGACCGGGCCGCCCTTGACGCGGACCTCGGAGATCATGGCGCGGACGACGCGCACCCGCACGTTCGGCGCGATCTCCACCTCGATCTCGGAGGCGTCGTCCTGCACCTTCGTCACGCGACCGATCAGCCCGCCGGTGGTGACGATGGTGTCGTCGCGGCGCACGTTCTTGATCAGGGCCTGGTGATCCTTGACCCGCTTCTGCTGGGGTCGCAGGATCAGGAAATACATGATCACGAAGATGAGGACGAACGGAACCACCTGCAAGGCGATCTCCGCACCGCCTGCGGCGGCGGCCCCTTGCGCGAAGGCGGGGGTGATCAAGCGCATCTCCTCAAAAAGCGAAGGCCGGCGCGCTGGCTCGCGGCGCCGGTCCCCTCGAAAAGCGCGCGGACTATAGCCAGGGACGACCCGAAAGCAACGGCGGCCTGGGCTCCGCGACGCCGCGTCCACGCCCGCCCGCCCCGGCCGGTACGCCTTCGCCCTGGATCCCGGTGGCGCGCCGGGTGTAAGCGCCGGATCGTCCCCGATCCGCCACCCGGCTCAAGCGCGTCCCATGACCACAACCCTCGATACCCTCCTGCCGCTCCTGGAGCGCATCGCCACGGCGCTGGAGCGCGCGGCCCCGCGCGAGCGCACGCCCACCGACGTGACGCAGGCCGATGCCTTCGTGTGGGGGCCGGACAGACGGCTGCAGCCGGTGCCGCAGGTGAACCGCGTCGAGATGGGCCTGCTCACCGGGATCGACCGCAACCGCGACATCCTGAGCGAGAATACGGAGCGTTTCGCGAAGGGCCTGCCCGCCAACAACGCCCTGCTCTGGGGCGCGCGCGGCATGGGCAAGTCCTCCCTCGTCAAGGCGGTGCAGGCCGAGGTCAACGCGAAGCGGTCCGCGGGCGCGCTGCCGATGAAGCTCGTCGAGATCCACCGCGAGGACATCGAGGCCCTGCCCGACCTGATGGCCCTGCTCCGGCCCGACCCGCACCGCTGGATCGTGTTCTGCGACGACCTCTCCTTCGACGCGGACGACACCTCGTACAAGTCGCTGAAGACGGCGCTGGACGGCGGCATCGAGGGGCGCCCCGCCAACGTGCTGTTCTACGCGACCTCGAACCGGCGCCACCTGCTCGCCCGCGAGATGGTGGAGAACGAGCGCTCCACCGCGATCAATCCCGGCGAGGCGGTGGAGGAGAAGGTCTCCCTGTCCGACCGGTTCGGCCTCTGGCTCGGCTTCCACAAGTGCAGCCAGGACGAGTACCTCGCCATGATCCGCGCCTATGTGGACCACCACAAGCTCGCCGTGGAGCCGGAGCGCCTGCGCGCCGAGGCGCTGGAATGGGCGACCACGCGCGGCTCGCGCTCGGGCCGCACCGCCTTCCAGTTCATCCAGGACCTCGCCGGACGGCTCGGGCAGACGCTCGGCTGAGGCCGCAAACGCGAACGGCGGCCCTCGCGGGCCGCCGTCCTCGATCACGTCCGCAATACTCAGTTGCTGGCGAGCTGGCTCATCGGGTCGACCGGCGCGCCGCCCTTGCGGATCTCGAAGTGGAGCTGCGGCGAGGTCACGTTGCCCGAGGCGCCGGACTTAGCGATCGTCTGGCCGCGCTTCACCTTCTCGCCGGGCTTCACGTCGATCTCGCCGTTATGGGCGTAGGCCGAGACGTAGCCGTTCGAGTGCCGCACCAGAACGAGCTTGCCGTAGCCCTTCACGTCGGAGCCGGCATAGGCGACCGTGCCGTCCTCGGCGGCCTTCACCGCCGTGCCTTCGGGCACCGCGATGTTGATGCCCTCGTTGCCCGAGGTGCCGTAGCCCGAGATCACGCGGCCCTTGGCCGGCCAGCGGAAGTTCTGGTCCGCGGCGGCGGGCGCTGCGGCCGCGACCGAGCCGGTGCTGGCGGGCTCGGGCTTCTCCGGAGCCTTGGCGGCGACCTTCTCGGGCTTGGCCTCGGCCTTCTTCTCCGCCGCGACCTTCTCGGCGGTCTTCTCGGCCGTGGTCTTGGCGGATTTCTCGGCGCTCGCGGCCTTCTCGGCATTGGCCTTGGCGGCCTTGGCCTCGGCGAGCTTCTTCGCGGCCTCCTTGGCGGCCTCGGCCTTGGCGAGCTTGGCCTCGGCCTCGGCCCGGGCCTTCGCCTCGGCCTTGGCATCCACCTTCGGATCGGGCTTAGCGTCGGCCTTGGCGGTCTGGCCTGGGCGGAGGTGCTTCTTCTTGTCGGCCTCCTTCAGGGCGGCCTCCTTGCGGGCCTTCTCCTCAGCCTGCTTTTCGGCCTGCTTCTCGGCGAGGCGGCGCGCCTCGGCCTCCTTCTCGCGCTTGGCCTCCGCCGCCTTCTTCGCGGAGTCCTTGGCGGCCTCCTCCTGGCGCCGGGCGTCGTCCTGGCGCTTGGCCTCGGCGGCCTTCACGCGCTCGGACGGGGCGGCCGGCACGGCGCGGGCGGACATCGGGGCGGGCGACGCGGACGGGTTCATGCCCGACGCGTTGTAGACGGGGATCACGAGCTGGCGGCCGGGGGTGACCTGGCTGGCGCTCGTCAGGCCGTTGGCCTGGAGGATCGCCGAGGCCGGCACGCCGAAGCGGGTCGACATCTGGTTCAGGCTGTCGTTCTGGGAGACGGTGATCGTGGTGCCGCCGTTGGTGCTCCAGCCGGCGGCGCCCGTCGAGGCGACGCGGGTGGGCGCCGGGGCGGCCGGCCCATGCGCGCTCGCCACCGGGGCGGCGCGCGGGGTGATCGGCGCGGACGGCGCGCCGAGCGCCTCGGACTGGATCCGGCCGGTGCGCAACGCGGGCGCGGGCGGCAGGTCGCCGTCCGGCAGGCTGCCGGTGGCCGCGGGCTCGCTCGCATGGTTCGAGGCGAACGGATTGCTGAAGGGCTCGCCGAACCGCATCGTGTCGGACGAGCAGGCGGCGGTGCCGCCGCCTATGATCCCGATGAGGGCGACGCGCGACAGCGCCCGAACCCCCAGTCCCGCACCGCGACCCCGCATCGACGCACCCGTTTGCCTGACGCAACTTGATGCGACCATTCAAACCGGATTCAGGTTAAACAAGTGTTCTCGTAAACCACGTTCGGCCGTCCCGCGGAACCTTTCGGGCGGCCCCGCCTGCCGCGCGCGCCTGTCCCCTCCTCCTTGCAGGGAGGAGAGACCCGCTCACGAGCGAAGCGATTCATCGGATCGGGTATCAGGTGGCGAGCGAGCGCCCCGGGACCAGGGCGGCGAGGCGCGCCGGGGGGCCGGCGTCGCAGCCATCGGTGTCGCGCAGATAGGCGGCGAGCCGGCAGCCGCCCTCGGCTTCCGCGAGCCCGGTGACGAGGCGCCCACCCGGCTTCAGCGCCGCGAGCCAGTGCGGCTTCAGCGCCGGCACGCTGCCGTGGACGAGGATGCGGTCGTAGCTGCCCTCCACCGGCGCGAGGCCGTCCGCATGCAGCACGCGCGGGCCGGCGCTCCCGAGCCGCGCGCGCGCATGGCCGACGAGCGCGGCGTAGCGCTCCAGGCTGGTCACCGCGGCGCCGAGATCGGCCATGAGGGCGGTGACGTAGCCGGAGCCGGTGCCGATCTCCAGCACGCTCTGGCCCGGCGCGAGGCGCAGCAGCGCCAGCATGGCCGCGACCGTGGCCGGCGCCGTCATCGCCGCGCCGCAGGGCAGCGGCAGGGCGATGTCCCGCCGGGCGAGATCCCGGTGCTCGGGCAGCGCGAAGCGGGCGCGCGGCACCCGCTCGAAGGCGCGCAGCAGGGCGGTGTCGCGCAGGCCCCGACCGCGCAGGGCCAGCACGAAGGCGGCGTTCTCCACCGCCTGCGCGTCGCCCTCCCCGGCTCCCGGCTCCGATGCCTCCACGCGCTCAGCCGGCGAAGGCCTGGGCGAAGCGGGTCAGCGTCGGCTCGTCGGTGAGGTCGAGGCGCAGGGGGGTCACCGAGATCCGCTTCTCGGCGATGGCCTTGAGGTCGGAGCCGTTGCCCGGCTCGAACCGCGCCTTGGCGAAGGCCAGCCAGAAATAGGGGTTGCCGCGCCCGTCCGTGCGCGCGTCGATGGCGAGCAGCGCCTGGTTGCGCTGCCCCTGGGCCGCCACTGCGATGCCGGCGACGTCCTCCGGCTCGCAATCGGGGAAGTTCACGTTGACGAGGATGCCGGGATCGAAGCCGACATCGAGGATCTTTCGCACCACCGTCGCCCCGTGCGTGCGGGCGCAGTGCCAGCGGACGTTGCCGCGCCCGCCCGGCCCGTAGGCCTGGCTCATGGCGATCGACTTCACCCCGAGGATGGTGCCCTCCATCGCCGCCGCGATGGTGCCGGAATAGGTCACGTCCTCCGCGACGTTCTGGCCGCGGTTGACCCCCGACAGGACGAGGTCCGGCGGATGGTCGCCGAGGATGTGGCGCACGCCCATGATCACGCAGTCCGAGGGCGTGCCCTTGATGGCGAAGCGCGTCTCGGAGGCCTGGCGCAGGCGAAGCGGATCGTTCAGCGAGAGCGAGTGCGACACGCCGGACTGGTCGCTCTCCGGCGCCACCACCCAGACGTCGTCCGAGATCTCGCGGGCGATCTCCTCCAGGATGGCGAGGCCCGGCGCGTGGATGCCGTCGTCGTTGGTGACGAGAATGCGCATCAGCTGGCAGGCCCCTCGATCCGGTTCAGGCCGCCCATATAGGGCTGGAGGACGGACGGGATCGTGACGCTGCCGTCCGGGTTCTGGTAGTTCTCCATCACGGCGATGAGCGCGCGGCCGACCGCGACGCCCGAGCCGTTGAGAGTGTGGACGTAATGCACGCCCTTGCCCTCCTTGGGGCGGTAGCGTGCGTTCATCCGCCGCGCCTGGAAATCGCCGCAGACCGAGCAGGACGAGATCTCGCGATAGGTCTCCTGGCCCGGCACCCAGACCTCGATGTCGTAGGTCTTGCGCGAGGCGAAGCCCATGTCGCCGGTGCAGAGGGTCATCACCCGATAGGTGAGGTCGAGCTTCTTCAGCACCGCCTCGGCGCAGGCGAGCATGCGCTCGTGCTCCTCCTCCGACTTCTCGGGCGCGGTGATCGAGACCAGCTCGACCTTGTTGAACTGGTGCTGGCGCAGCATGCCGCGGGTGTCGCGCCCCGCCGCGCCAGCCTCGGCGCGGAAGCAGGGGGTCAGCGCAGTGAAGCGGAGCGGCAGCTCGTCCTCGGTGAGGATCGACTCGCGCACGAGGTTGGTGAGCGGGACCTCGGCGGTGGGGATGAGCCAGAAGCCGTCGCCCGCCGCGAACTGGTCGTCGCGGAACTTTGGCAACTGGGCCGTGCCGAACATCGCGTCGTCGCGCACGAGGACCGGGGGCACCACTTCCATATAGCCGTGCTCCTGCGTGTGCAGATCGAGCATGAACTGGCCGAGTGCCCGTTCCAGCCGCGCGAGCTGACCTTTGAGCACCACGAAGCGCGAGCCGGAGAGCTTGGCCGCCGCCTCGAAATCCATCAGCCCAGTGGCCTCGCCGAGCTCGAAATGCTGGCGCCCGGCGGTCAGGCGCTCGCGGCTCGCGTCGAAGCGGCGGTACTCCACGTTGCCGTGCTCGTCGGCGCCTTCCGGCACATCGTCCTTCGGCCGGTTCGGGATCGCGGCGAGGCGCTCGTCGAGGACCTTGCCGGCCTCCCCCTGCGCCGCGTCGAGCCCCGGCGCCTCGTCCTTCAGGCGGGCGACTTCGGCCATGAGTTCGGTGGCGCGGGCCTCGTCCTTCGCCTTCTTGGCGCCGCCGATCTCCTTGGCGAGCGCGTTGCGCCGCTCCTGGTTCGCCTGCGCGGCCGAGATCGCGGCCTTGCGCGCGTCGTCCAGCGCGATCAGCTCGGCGGAGAGGGGCGCGAGACCGCGGCGTTCGAGGTCGCGGTCGAACGCGGCCGGGTTCTCGCGGATGGCGCGGATGTCGTGCATGGCTTCAGGCTCGGGACGTGTCCGCGCCCGCTTTGCAGCATGACGGCCGGGCCGACAAGGTTTGCGGGCGCGGCGCGCCCTCCCTCTCCCCTCTGCGGGAGAGGGTGACCCTCGCGTCAGCGAGGGTCGGGAATGGGGAGCTCGGCTTCCGGGCTTTCGCAGGAACCGCGACAGGCCCCCTCTCCCGAACGGGAGAGGGGACCCGCGAACCATCCTGAGCCGTCGCTGCCCTCCCCGATCCCGGGGCCGCGGAGGAAGGACGCGATGCCCAAGGCCGAACCCTGCCGCATTTGACAATCCCCGCCCGATCACCGACACGGCCCGCCGCGACGCCGCGCCGGGGCGGATCCGCCGCGGCCGGGATGGCGCTCCTCGATGACGGACCACGCATGACCAGCCTGTCCGCAGGCCGCGCGGGGACCGCGGACCCCGATCTGATCGACCGTCTGCCAGGCCTCGCCGCTCTGACGCATGCCCGGGCCTGCGCCGCCCTGCTCCTCCTCGCCCTCGTCCTGTTCCTGCCGGGGCAGATCGCGCTCCAGCCCATGGACCGCGACGAGCCGCGCTTCGCGCAAGCCTCGAAGCAGATGCTGGAGACGGGCGACCTCGTGGACATCCGCTTCCAGGGGGAGGCGCGCCACAAGAAGCCGGTCGGCATCTACTGGCTGCAGGCGGCGAGCGTCGCGGCGGGCGAGGCGCTGGGCGTGCCGGCCGCGCGCACCACCATCGCCCTGTACCGCATCCCCTCGCTGCTGGGCGCCTGCGCGGCCCTGCTCCTGAGCTACTGGGCGGCGCTGGCCTTCCTCAACCGGCGCGGCGCGCTCCTCGCTGCCGCCCTGTTCGGCGCCTGCCTGATGCTCTCGGCGGAGGCGCGCCTCGCCAAGACCGACGCGGTGCTCACCGCCTGCGCGGTGGCGAGCTTCGGGGCGCTCGCCCGGGCCTGGCTCTCGCGGGGCACCCTGGTGCCGCTGCCGCGCTCGAGCCTCGTCGCCTTCTGGGGCGGGCTGGCCCTCGGGGTCTTGGTGAAAGGCCCGATGGTGCCGCTCTTCGTGGGCCTGCCCGCCATCGCCCTCTCCGTGCGGGAGCGGGATTGGCACTGGCTGGCGCGCCTGCGGCCCGGGCTCGGCCTTGCCGTGGTGGCGCTCGCCGTCGCGCCCTGGTTCCTCGCCATCGCCTGGAAGAGCGGCGGCGCCTTCTTCTCGGAGGCGGTCGGCCACGACATGCTCGGCAAGGTGGGCGGCGCGAAGGAGAAGCACTGGGGCCCGCCCGGCGCCTACACCATCGCCTTCTTCGCCACCTTCTGGCCGGGCGCGGCCTTCGCGGCTCTGAGCCTGCCCTTCGCGTGGCGCATGCGGAGCGACGACGCGGTCGCCTTCCTGATCGCCGCGGTGCTGCCGGCCTGGCTGATCTTCGAGGCCGTGCCGACGAAGCTCCCCCATTACGTGCTGCCGCTGATGCCGGCCTTCGCGATCCTCACGGTTCTCGGCCTGCGCGCCGGCGTGCTCGATCCGGCCCGGCGCGGCGCGGGCGCGGTCGCCGCCCTCGTCTGGGCGATTCCCGTGGGGATCACGATCGGCCTCGTCGCTGCGGGCTGGCAGCTCGACCATCGGATCCCCTGGGCTGCGCTGCCGCTCCTCCTCGGCGCCTGCGGCCTGGCGCTCGCGAGCTGGTCGGCCTTCCGTGCCGCTGCGCCGGAGCGCGCCCTGGTCCTCGCGGTGCTCGCGAGTCTGCTGCTGGCGCCCGGCCTGTTCGGCCTCGCGCAGCGGGAGATCCCGGCCCTCAAGGTCTCGCCGCGGCTTGCCGCGATCCGCGATGCCCTGCCCTGCCGGGATCCGCAGGTGGCGAGCCTCGGCTATCGCGAGCCGAGCCTCGTCTTCCTGATCGGCACCGATCTCGCCACGCCGCCCTCGGGCGCGGCCGGGGCGGACTTCCTGCGGGCGGGCGGCTGCCGCCTGCTCTTCGTGGAGGACCGGCTCGCGGCCGAGTTCGCGGCCGCCCGCGGCGATGCCCCGGCGTCGGCCGAGGTCGGCCGGGTGGACGGCTTCAACATCAATGGCGGACGGCGCATCGGCCTCACCGCCTACGCGGTGGTCCCGTGAGCGCGATCCTTCTGAGCGTCGTGGTGCCGGTCCGGAACGAGGCCGGCAACGTCGCGGCTCTGGTGGCCGAGCTGGAGCAGGCCTGCGCGCCGCTCGCCCCCTTCGAGGTGATCTACGTGGACGACGGCTCCACCGACGCCACGCCCGAGATCCTGGCGGACGAGCGGCGGGACAGGCCCTGGCTGCGCGTGCTGCGCCACGAGCGCAGCGCCGGCCAGTCGGCAGCCGTGCGCAGCGGCGTCGCCGCGGCCCGCGGGCCGATCATCGCCACCCTCGACGGCGACGGCCAGAACGACCCGGCCTACATCCCGGCGCTGTTCACGGCGCTCGAGGATGGCGGGCCCCGGGCCGGCCTCGCCCAGGGGCAGCGCCAGGGCCGCAAGGACGGCGCCTTCAAGATGCTGCAATCGCGCATCGCCAACGGGGTGCGCGGGCGCATCCTGAACGATTCGACCCGCGACACCGGCTGCGGCCTCAAGGTGTTCCGCCGCGCGGTCTACCTGCGGCTGCCCTATTTCGACGCGCTGCACCGCTTCATGCCGGCCCTCGTCGCCCGCGAGGGCTACGTCGTCGTCCACCGCGACGTGGTCGACCGCCCGCGCTTCTCGGGCACCTCGAATTACGGCCTGTTCGACCGGCTCTGGGTCGGCATCCTCGACCTCGCCGGGGTGTGGTGGCTGATCCGGCGCAAGCGCGCGACGCCCGAGGTGGCGGAGGTGGAACCGTGCTGATCCAGCTCGCCGAGGACCTGCCGGCCTATTTCTACGACGTCTTCGTCACCCGCTTCGATTTCTGGCTGGTCTTCGGCATCGTCGCGCAGCTCGTCTTCGGCTCGCGCTTCATCCTGCAATGGCTCGCCAGCGAGCGGGCCGGGCGCAGCGTGATGCCGCTCTCGTTCTGGTTCCTGTCGATCCTCGGCGGGTTGATGACCCTGGTCTACGGCTTCGTGCGCAAGGAGCCGGTGATCATCATCGGCCAGGGCCTCTCGACGGGGATCTACCTGCGCAACCTCGCCCTGATCTTCCGCGAGCGGCGGAAGACCCGGCAGGCGGGGCGATAAGACCGAACCGCGCTGCGGTTCGGCCGCGCGACTGCGCGGCGGCGGTCGTCCGCCGGACGTGCCGATCCCGACCCGTGGTCGGGATCGGCACACTCGGACAAAGCCGTCAGCTCGCCGACCGGAGCCGCGCGAATCCGGCCTCCAGGTCGGCCTTGAGGTCGGCGACCTCCTCCAGGCCGATATGGAAGCGCAATCCCCAGCCGCCCGGCGCCCAGGTGGTGGCCGTGCGGTAGGGCGCGCAGTCGAAGGGGATCACGAGGCTCTCGAAGCCGCCCCAGGAGAAGCCCATCCCGAACAGCTCCAGCCCGTCGAGCATGGCGGCGAGCGCGGGCTCCGGGCAGGGCTTCAGGATGACGCCGAACAGGCCGGACGCGCCTGAGAAGTCGCGCTTCCAGATGGCGTGGCCGGGATCCTCGGGGAGCGCCGGATGCAGCACGCGCAGCACCTCGGGCCGCTTCTGGAGCCAGCGCGCCATCTCCAGGCCGGCGCGGCCGTGCTCGCGCAATCGCAGGTTCATGGTGCGCAGGCCGCGCAGCGCCAGGAAGATGTCCTCCGGCCCGGCGCACATGGCGAAATGGTCGAAGGTCCGCCGCACCGCCGGGAAGTGCTTCGCGTTGGCCGAGGTGAGCCCGAGGAGCAGGTCCGAGCCGCCGCTGAGATACTTGGTGCCGGCCTCCACCGCGATGTCGACTCCGCGCTCGTGGGGCGGGAACAGCAGCGGCGTCGCCCAGGTGTTGTCCATGATCACGGTGCCGCCGCGCGCATGCACGATCTCGGCGATGGCCGGGATGTCCTGCATCTCGAAGCTCTGCGAACCCGGTGCCTCGACCAGCACGGCGCGGGTGTTCTCGCGCATCAGCTCGGCGATGCCAGCGCCGACGGTCGGGTCGTAATAGGTGGTCTCGACGCCGAAACGCTTGAGCACGCCGTCGCAGAACTGGCGCGTCGGTCGGTAGGCGGAATCGGTGACGAGGAGGTGGTCGCCGGCCGAGACCGCGGCCATCAGCGCCACGGTGAGCGCGGCGAGGCCCGAGGGCGTCACGACGGTGCCGGCCGCGCCCGCGAGCTCGGTCCAGGCCTCGGTGAGCGCGTCCATGGTCGGCGTCGCCGAGGTGCCGTAATTGTAGCGCCCGCGCCGGTGCTTGATCGCGTCATAGGTCGGGTAGAGCACCGTCGAGCCGCGATAGATCGGCGTGTTGACGAAGCCGTGCTGCTCGGACGGGTCGCGCCCGGCATGGACGAGGCGCGTGGCGGGGCCGTGGTTCGGGTTCTTCCTCAACGTCGCTCGCTCGGATTGTTCGGGGAATGGTCGCGCCGCACGAAGCCCAAGGGTGGAGGCAAGGTCAAGCGAGCCGGATCACGGGTTCCGCTTCGTTAACGGGCCTCGGCCTATCCTGACACGGTACTGTCGCGTCACCGGGTCCGTCGCGTTGCGTATCCTGCGTTTTCTGGCCGGAGCCTCGGTGGCCGGCCTCAGCATCCTCACCATCGGTTTCGTCGCCGCCGACCGGCTGAGCCATCTGGCCCCGCCGCCCGTCGTCGCGAAGGTGATGCCCGAGCCCTCGGCCACCGGCTCCATCGCCGTGCCGAAGCCGGTGGCGCCCGTCGCCGCGGTGAAGGCTCCGCCCAAGATCCCGAACGGCTTCGACACCGAGCGCCTCAACGCCCTGATGCGCGGCGACCCGATCCTGCCGCCGAGCAAGCGGTAGCAGTTCAGGCCGTCAGCAGCACGCGCCCGTCATGGCCGGCGATCCGCACCGTGCGGATCGTGCCGGGCTCCGCGTCGAGGCGTACGGCTGTGAAGCCCTCGGTGCGGCCGGTGCCGCCGCGCTCGGAGAGGACCCGGTGGGTACGGCCGACCTCCCCGTCGAGATGGCGGACGAGCGCCGCCTCCCCCGCCGCGCGTAAGGCTGCCGCCCGCTCGCGGATCGCCTCCTGCGGAACCGGCGGCATCCGTGCGGCCGGCGTGCCGGGGCGGGCCGAATAGGGGAAGACGTGGAGATGCGTCAGCCCGCATTCCGCCACGAGGTCGAGGCTGCGGGCGAACTGCGCCTCGGTCTCGGTGGGAAAGCCTGCGATCAGGTCGGCCCCGAACACGATGTCCGGGCGGAGATGCCGGATCTCGGCGCAGAAGCGGATGGCGTCGGCGCGGGCGTGGCGCCGCTTCATCCGCTTGAGGACGAGGTCGTCGCCGGCCTGCAGCGACAGGTGGAGATGCGGCATCAGCCGCGTCTCCTCGGCGAGCGCGCGGACCAGATCCGGATCGGCCTCGACGGAATCGATCGAGGAGAGCCTGAGCCGCGGAAGGTTCGGCACCGCCCGCAGGATCGTCCGCACCAGGGTGCCGAGCGTCGGCGCGCCGAGGTCGCGCCCGTAGGCGGTGAGGTCGACTCCGGTCAGCACGACCTCGCGCCCGCCCTGCTCCACGATCCGCGCCACCTGCGCCACGACTGCGGCGACGGGCACCGAGCGCGAGTTCCCACGCCCGAACGGGATGACACAGAAGGTGCAGCGGTGGTCGCAGCCGTTCTGCACCGGCACGAAGGCCCGGGTATGGCCCGTCATGCCGCCGATGCGCGTACCCGGCGCGGTGCGCGCCGCCATCACGTCGGGCACGCTCCGGGCGGGCGCTGCGCGCCATGCCGCCGCTTCGGTCTTCTCGGCATTGCCGACGAGGCGGGCGACCTCGGGCATCGCGGCATAGGCCGCCGTCTCCACCTGCGCGCCGCAGCCCGTCACCGCGATCGTCGCGTGCGGCCGCTCCCGGTGCAGGCGGCGGATCGCCTTGCGGGCCTGCCGCCCGGCCTCTGCCGTCACCGCGCAGGTGTTCACGATGACGAGATCGCCCTCCGCCCCGGCGGCGGCCTCGCGCATCACCTCCGATTCGACGGTGTTGAGGCGGCAGCCGAAGGTGAGGGTCTCGACCGCCATCAGTCGGAACCGGCGAACAGCTCCGGCGCGAAGGTGCCCTCCGCCTCCAGGAAGACGGGGCCGGTCATCAGCACATGGTCGTCGGCGCGCCACTCGATGAAGAGGTCGCCGCCGGGCAGGCTCACCGTGGCCTGCCGGCCGATCATCCGGAGCCGCGAGGCCGCCACCACCGTGGCGCAGGCGGCGGTGCCGCAGGCGAGCGTCAGGCCCGCGCCGCGCTCCCAGACCCGGAGCTTGATCGCCTCGCGGCCGGTGATCTGCGCCACGGAGATGTTGGCCCGCTCCGGGAAGATCGGATGGTTCTCGAGGAGCGGCCCGATCCGGGCGAGGTCGAACGTGTCCGGGTCGCGCTCGGTGAAGAACACCGCATGCGGGTTGCCCATGCTGACCGCGCCCGGCGAGTGCAGGATGGGATCGTCGATCGGGCCGATCTGAAGCTCGATCCGCCGCGTGTCGGGGAAGGGCTCGGCGAGCGGGATCTCGTTCCAGAGCAGACGCGGCTGGCCCATGTCGACGGTGAAAGAGCGGTCGGCCACGCGCCGCACGGCGACGCGGCCGGCCATCGTCTCCAGGGTGAGGCGCCCGTTCTCGGCGGGCCGCGCCATCGCCGGATCGTCGAACATGGCATAGGCGACGCAGCGCGTGCCGTTGCCGCAGGCGCCGGATTCCGAGCCGTCCGTGTTGTAGATCCGCATATAGGCGTCGGTGTCCACGCTCACGGGATCGTGCACGACCATGAGCTGTTCGAAGCGCGAGGCCGGATCGGCCGCGATGGCACAGGCCTCCGCGGGCGTCACGCGGATCTCGGTGCCGCGCAGGTCCAGCACGACGATGGCGTTGCCGGCGCCGTGCATCTTCAGGAAACGTCGGTTCGTGAGGGGGCTCATCAGCTCGGGGCTTAGCGGTTCTCTCAAGGGGAAGCGGCCGGGTGCCGACCGGCGGGCCGCGACGGAGGGGTTGCGCGGGGGCTATATGGCAAACCCGCGCCCGAGGCGCGAGGCCCCGCATGTCGGGGCTGGTGTGAGGCGCGCGTGCCCTCGCAGGCGGCCGGGTTCGTCACTACCTTGGCGCCGCGCCCGCCCGGCCGATTCGTCCCGGGCCGGCCCGAGAACCTGCCGGAGCGACTTCGTGATCCGCCTTCGTCCCAAGTTGCCGGCCATGTTGCCGCCCACGCTGCTGGCCGCCCTCGGCCTCGCGCTCGCCGGCCCGGCCTTCGCGCAGCAGCAGCCCCCGCCGCCGCCCTCCACCGCGCCCTCGCCCGCGCAGACCAACCCGCTGCCGACCACCACCGCGCCGAACCCGCCGCAGGACCCGGAGAAATCGAGCGCGCCGCAGCCGGACAAGGCGCTGACCCCGCCGACCGTCCCGCCGGCCGACGCCAAGCCCAACGCGGCCACCGCCCGCCCGACCCTCGTCGAGACCAAGGGCGACGCCAGCGACGTGGACGAGGTCTCGCTGCCGGCCAAGCCCGCCGCGATCCTCGCCGGCAAGGCGAAGTGGGAGGAGGCGGTGCCGAGCCTGCGCCAGAGCTTCGCCCGCATCGAATCCGAGCTCGCCAAGGCCGGCATCACGCCCGCCGGCCGGCCGATCGCGGTCTTCACCCGCACCGACGACGACGGCTTCCAGTACGAGGCCATGATCCCCGTGGCACAGGCGCCCGAGCCGAAGCCGGAGGGCGAGATCCGCTTCGGCGCCACGCCGAGCGGCAAGGCCCTGCGGTTTGCCCATAACGGGTCCTACGAGGGCATCGACGGCACCTACGAGACGCTGACCGCCTATCTCGATGCCAAGGACATCATGGTCCAGGACCGCTTCATCGAGGAATACGTCACCGACCTGAAGGACGGCGCCGACGACAAGCTCGACGTGAACATCTACGCGCTGGTGCGCTGACGCGCCGCTGCCGGGCCCGGAACCGCGGGGGCGCTCCGCGGATTCGAGCCCGCATGGCTCTTCCCCTCCGCAACGAGGCCCCCGGGACCGCGCGCCCGTCCAGGCCCGCACCGAACGCCGCCTCCGAGGCGGCCCCCGACCTCGCCGAGAAGGCGCTCGCCGTGCACCGGCGCCTCTGCCCGGTCTATGGCTGCCCGATCCCGTATTTCCACGCGCTCGACCCAGTGAGCGAGCTGGTCTCGTCGCTGCTCTCCCACCGGACGCGCAACGCCGATTCGGGCCGCGCCTTCAAGCGCCTGCGCGCCCTCTTCCCCGACTGGGAGGCGGTGATCGCGGCGCCGACGCCGGAGATCGAGGCGGCGATCGCGGGCGTCACCTGGCCGGAGCTGAAGGCGCCGCGGATCCAGGCTGTGCTCGCGGCGGTGGCCGAGCGGGCGGGCTCCCTCGATCTCGGCTTCCTGGCCGGGATGGAGGTGGAGGCGGCCCGCGCCTGGCTCCAGGCGATCCCCGGGATCGGCCCCAAGACCAGCGCAGCGGTGCTCTCCTTCTCGACCCTGCGGATGCCGGCGCTGCCGGTCGACAGCCACCATCACCGCGTCGCCCAACGCCTCGGCCTGATCGGCCCGAAGGTCGATGTCGGCCCCGCCCACCCGATCCTGCGGGCGCAGCTGCCTGCCGACTGGAGCGCGCAGGACCTCTACGACAACCACGAGGTGCTGATGCTGCATGGGCAGAAGGTCTGCCACTTCCGCAACCCGGCCTGCACCCGCTGCGTGCTGGCCGACATCTGCCCCAGTGCGCGCACCGGCTGAGCCCCAGCCTTGACCCCACCGGCGCCGCCGGTTCAGAAGCCGGATCCCGCGGCGATCCGCGGGCCTGTCAGGCGGGGAAAGCCACGCGATGGCCGCGTTCAAGGAACTGGTGTTCTCCGGCGTCCAGCCGACCGGGAACCTGCATCTCGGCAACTATCTCGGCGCCATCAAGCGCTTCGTGGAGATGCAGGCGCGTGACGCGCAGTGCCTCTACTGCGTGGTCGACATGCATGCGATCACCCTGTGGCAGGATCCGGAGGCTTTGCGCGGCCAGATCCGCGAGGTCACGGCCGCCTTCCTCGCCGCCGGCATCGACCCGAAGAAGAGCATCGTGTTCAACCAGAGCCAGGTGCCGCAGCACGCGGAACTCGCCTGGATCTTCAATTGCGTCGCCCGCCTCGGCTGGCTCAATCGCATGACCCAGTTCAAGGACAAGGCCGGCAAGGACCGCGAGAACGCGAGCATCGGCCTGTACGACTATCCGGTGCTGATGGCCGCCGACATCCTGGCCTACCGGGCGACGCACGTCCCCGTGGGCGAGGACCAGAAGCAGCATCTCGAGCTGACCCGCGACATCGCGCAGAAGTTCAACACCGATTTCGGCGATTCCATCCGCGCCCACGGCCATGGCGACGGCTTCTTCCCGCTGACCGAGCCGCTGATCGGCGGCCCCGCGGCGCGCGTGATGTCCCTGCGCGACGGCTCGAAGAAGATGTCGAAGTCGGACCCGTCCGACAATTCGCGCATCAACCTCACCGACGATTCCGACCTCATCGCCCAGAAGGTGCGCAAGGCGAAGACAGATCCGGACGCCCTGCCCTCCGAGACGGAGGGTCTGAAGGGCCGCCCGGAGGCCGACAACCTCGTGGGCATCTTCGCGGCGCTCTCCGAGACGACGCGCGAGGCCGTGCTCCAGCAATACGGCGGCGCGCAGTTCTCGGCCTTCAAGGGCGCGCTCGTCGATCTCGCGGTGGAGAAGCTCGCGCCGATCAACGCCGAGATGAAGCGGCTCAGCGCCGACCCCGCCCATATCGACGCGGTGCTGGCGGACGGGGCCGAGCGCGCCGAGGCCATCGCGGCCCCGACGCTCGATGCTGTGAAGGACATCGTTGGCTTCGTGCGGCGCGGGCCGCGGCTGAGCGCGGTCGGATAGGAAGCCTGCCGGAGGAAGCCATGATCAGGGCGCTCGTCTTCGACGTCTTCGGAACGCTGGTGGACTGGCGCTCCGGCGTCGCGCGCGAGGCGGAGCGTCTGATCCCCGGTGTCGACGGGGGCGCCTTCGCCGATGCGTGGCGGGCCCGCTACCAGCCGTCCCTGGAGACCGTGCGCTCGGGCGCGCGCCCTTACGTCGATCTCGACGTGCTGCACGCCGAATCGCTGCCTGATGTCGTCGCGCAGTTTAACCTGCCGCCCCTGTCGGAGCCGGTGGCCGCGGAGCTGGTCCAGGCCTGGCACCGGCTCGACGCCTGGCCGGAGGTGCCCGCCGCGATGGCGCGGCTCGCCGAGCGCCATCTCCTCGCACCGGCCTCGAACGGGCATGTGCGGCTTGCGGTCGACCTCGCCCGGCGCAACCGCCTGCCCTTCGACGCGATCCTCGGCGCCGGCTATTCCCGTGCCTACAAGCCGATGCCGGCGGTCTATCGCGATGCGGTCGCGGCCTTCGGCTTCGCGCCGGCCGAGACGCTGATGGTCGCGGCCCATTCGAGCGACCTCGCCGCGGCCGCCGCGGAGGGCCTCTCAACCGCCCATATCGCCCGCCCCCGCGAGCACGGCCCGGCGGGCGGCGAGACGGCGCCCCGCGTCCCCGTCACCTACGCGGCGGGCGATCTCGCAGACCTGGCCGACCAGCTCGCCCGCTGATCCGGGTGTCGAGAGGGGTCATCCCTCTCGCGGGTCCGGGCAGAGCCCGGAAGACGCCGGGGCGTCGCACCGGCACCCCACCGAAGGGACTTGTCCCGTCGGGATCCCCGGGATCAGGCGGCCTTCACGCCCATCAGGAAGGTCCCGACCTCCTGGCGCAGGTTCTCGGAGTGGCGCGACAGCTCCTGCGCGGCGCCGAGCACCTGGGCCGCGGCGGCGCCCGTCGAGCCCGCGCCGTGGCGCACGTCGGCGATGCTGCCGGCGACTTCGCCCGTGCCGCTCGCGGCCTCCTGGACGTTGCGGGCGATCTCGTGGGTCGCGGCGCCCTGCTGCTCCATCGCGGCGGCGATGGCGTTCGAGACGGAGGCCATCTCCGCGATGGTCTGGCCGATGCTGCGGATCGCCTCGACCGACTGGTGGCTCGCCTGCTGGATCGCGCCGATCTGGCCGGCGATCTCCTCCGTGGCCCGGGTGGTCTGGCCGGCGAGTTCCTTCACCTCGGCCGCGACCACGGCGAAGCCCCGGCCCGCCTCGCCGGCGCGGGCGGCCTCGATGGTGGCGTTGAGCGCGAGCAGGTTGGTCTGGCCGGCGATCGAGTTGATCAGGGCGATCACCGTGTCGATGCGCTCGGCCGCGATGGCGAGCTGGCGCACGAGGCCGTCGGTGCGGCTCGCGGCATCCGCGGCCTGCTGGGCGATGCGGGCCGACTGGCCGGCCTGCTGCGTGATCTCGGTGATCGAGGCCGACATCTGCTCGCTCGCCGCGGCGACCGTCTGCACGTTGGCCGAGGTGTGCTCGGCCGCCCGCATGGCGGTGGCCGACTGGCGCGTGGTCTGCTCGGCCGTGCTCGCCATCGCCTGGGCGGTCGCCTCCATCTCGGTGGCGGCGCCGGCAAGCCCCTGCGTCAGCACCGAGACATTCGCCTCGAAGGCCCGTGTCAGGGCGTCGAGATGGTTGGCGCGCCGCATCTTGGCGTCTGCCTCGCCGGCGGCCTCCGCGTCGGCGCGCTCCTTGGCGATCAGCGCCTCCTTGAACACCGTCACGGTCCGGGCCATGGCGCCGAGCTCGTCGCCGCGGTCGGCGCCGGGCACCGCCACGGCGTAGTCGCCCGCCGCGAGCCGCTCCATGGTCGCCGTCATGGCGGAGAGCGGGCGGGAGACGCCGCGGCCGACGCGCCAGGCGAGCAGGCCGCCGATGACGAGGGCGACCGCGCCGATGGCGACCACGAGAACCCGCAGCCGGCCGGCATTCTCGGTCATCGAGGTCATGATCTGGCGCTGCTCGCCGACCGCGGCCTCGCGCATGGCGCTGCCCATGCCGACGAGGGAATCGCCGATCTGCTTCAGGTTCTGGTCGGCGGCGGCGAAGGCGCCCGCGCCGCTGAGGACGCCGTCGAGCGCCGTCTTCAGCGGCCCGAGCTTGGCGTTCGCCACCTTGAGCGAGGCCTGGAGCACGCCCTCGCCGTCGAGCCGGGCGAGCGCCGCCAGCTCGCGCCCGTAGCGGGCGAACTCGACGGTGGTGGTGTTGGCATCGGCCGGGTTGCTGCTGGAGCGGAAGGTCTGCACGGCCACGAGGCTGCTCTGCAGGGCGCGGTCGGCACGGAAGGCGGCCGCCGCCAGCGCCGGGTCGCGCCCGGCGAGCGTCGCCATGGCGTAGCCCGCGTTCGAGAGGGCGATCCCGTGCTTGGCGAGGTCCGACAGCGCCGTCTTGCGCGCCTGGACCACAGCCATCATCGCCTCGGCGCTGCGCGCGTATTCGTGGGCCTTGGCCTGGATCGCCTTGGCCTCCGCGCCGCCCGCGGCGGCGTTGCGGTCGCCCTCGGCGGTGAGCTTGGCGAGGCCGGCCTTCAGGTCGGCCAGCATCTCGCCCTGCTCGGTGCGCATGTAGTTGAGCACGAGGCGGCGCACGCCGTTCAGCTGCAGCTCGAAGGCGCTCGCGCTCTCGGCAGCCTGCACGCGGGCATTTGCGCCCTCGATCTCGCCGTTGAGCGCGCTGACGCTGCGGAAGGTCAGGAGGGCCGAGGCGGTGAGGAGCAGCAGCACCACGCCGAACCCGGCCAGGATGCGCTGCGCGACCGTGAGACGGTCGAGACGGACGATGGTCATCGGCGAAGCCTCTTTGCGTCTCAACGGACGGACTTGATCTGCCGAATGGTCTCGGCGCCGAAGGTCTTGCTGAACTCGGCCGTGGTGGCCTGGAGGCTACGCTCGAAGGCGGCGCGGTCGACGGAGGCGACCACGCTCATCCCCGCCTTGCGCAGGGCCTCGACGCCCTCGGTCTCGGCGCGGCCGGCGACCTCACGGGAGACCTGGCCCGCGGCCTTCGCCGCCTCCACGAAGGCCTTCTGCTCGGCGGGGCCGAGCGCCTCCCAGGCGGATTTCGACATGATCATCGCGGCCCAGGAATAGACGTGGCCGCTGAGGGTCAGATGCGTCTGGACCTTCTCGAAATGCGAGGCCGTGATCACCGCGATCGGGTTCTCCTGGCCGTCGAACCGGCCCGATTGCAGGGCGCCGTAGAGGGCCGGGAAGGCGAGCGGCTCGGCCTTGACGCCGAAGGCGCGGAAGCCCGCCAGCATGATGTCGGACTGGGGCACCCGCATCGAGAGGCCCTTGAGGTCTTCCGGCCCGGTGACGGCGCGCTTCCCGTTGGTGATGTGGCGCATGCCGTTCTCGCCCCAGGCGAGCGCGACGAGCCCCTTCTGCTGGAACTTCCTCAGGTAGTCCTGGCCGATCGGGCCGTCGAAGACCGCGTGCGCGTGGCGCGCGTCGCGGAACAGGAACGGGATGTCGAACACCCCGAACTCCGGGATGATGCCGGAGAACGGCGCGCTCGTGATGAAGGCGATGTCGAGATGGCCCTGGCGGAGCTCCTCGGCCGTCTCGACCTCGCCGCCCACCGTGCCGTTCGGATAGAGCTCGATCCGGAAGCCGCCGCCGGTGCGCTTGGCGACCTCGCTGGCGAACCGCTCCGCCCCCGCCCCGAGCTGCGAGCTCTGCGAGAACAGGTAGCCAAGCCGCAGGACCCGTTCCTGTGCCTCGGCCTGGGGTGCCGCAAGGATCGAGCAGAGCCCGATTATGGCGGCAGCAACTCTCAAGCGTCCGGACACCGTGCGATCCTCTGTGTGTTTCGCATTTTGAATGCCAGACGTTGATTAAGGGAGCGTTGTCGTTCGGAGCTTGGGCCGGCCAATAGCGGGCGAGGTCGCCGCGCTGCTTGCAGGATGTCCGCCCCATCTGGATGTGATCCAGTAAATGGTCGGATCGGGCTGCGTAATGCGGTGCATGTTGCGGAAGCATTCGCACAAATTCAAAACGACCGAGCGGGTGCGTTCTCGATCACGGGGCCGTGAAATCAGTAGAGAGGCCCGCCCCATGCGGATGCCGGTCCGCCCGCCCTGGATTCGGCCCGTCGTCCAGCCGCATCACAGACAGCCCGCGCAAGAAGCCGCGCTCATTGTGTACGAACACGAATCCGTGATCTCGCACGAATAGGTCCAGCGCGGTTCAGTTGTGCGCAAATCGACTTCGCGTCGCTTGAAGAAAAAGTGCGGAACGGAAGCGAGCGGGATGGCGTTCTTGCCGCAGCTTGTGTCGCACCCATCGCGACGCCATCAGAGGAGATCATTCATGCGCATGCTGTTCATCGCCGGCGCCGCTCTCGTGGGCCTCGCCGGACTGTCGACCGCTTCGAGTGCCGAGGAAACGACCGTGGTCCGCCGCGACAGCGGCCCGAGCGTCGCCGTCGAGCGCCGCGAGGGCGTCGTCGAGCATCGCGACATCACCACCGGCACCGTCGATTGCGGCTCGAAAACCGTCCACAAGGAGGACGGCATGGGCAATTCGAAGACCGTCCACAAGGAAGGCTGCAACTGAGCGGCCTCCCCCGGAGCAGCGCCTGGCCGCGACTTGGACGCCGGCGCAGGCGCGAACCCTCGCCCTAACACGCCCTCGATCGCCGAGCCGGAATCCGGCCCGGCCCGTGGGCCCGCTCTGAAGAGGAGCCGATCCATCATGACGAACAAGCTTCTTCTCACCCTGGCCACCGCCGCCGCCCTCGCCCTGCCCGCCGCCGCCCAGGCGCAAGGGACCCTGCGCGGCGCGGCCGAAGGTGCCGAGGTTGGTGCGGACGCGGCCGGTCCGATCGGCGGGATCGTCGGCGGCGCGGTGGGTGCGGCCACGGGCACTGTCGGGGGCATCCTCGGTATCGACGACCGCCCGCGCTTCCGCACCTATGTGCGCGAGCGCAACGTCAACTCCTATCGCTGGGGCGGCCCGGTCCGCGTCGGCACCGTGCTGCCGGATGACGGCGTAACCTATTACGATGTGCCGACCGAGTATCGCGTACGGCCCGGCTACCGCTACACCATCGTGAACGAGCAGCCGGTCCTCGTCGATCGTGGGCACCGCATCGTCGAGATCGTCGATTAGACCGGGGCGATACAGCGCCGTCCGACCCTGCGAGCCCGCCCGGCACCCGCCGCGGCGGGCTCGTCGCTGTCTGATGTGTCGCCTGTTCGAACGACGCTTCTCCGGTGTTCCACCTCAGGATGAGGTCGAGGTCTGGGGTGGGCGAGGCGCTGCGACCTGCGGAAGCAATCCGGGCTGCTTAGTCGCTCCGCTTCGCCAGCCCGGTCTCCACGAGGCGTGCCCAGAAGGCGGCGCCGATGGGGGCGGCTTCGTCGTTGAAGTCGTAATGCGGGTGGTGCAGCGCCGCGCTGTCGCCGTTGCCGATGAAGAGGTAGGCGCCCGGCCGGCGGCCGAGCATGTAGGAGAAATCCTCGGCCGCCATCATCGGGGCCACGGCGCGCTCGACCCGGTCCTCGCCGACGAGGCCCGCGGCGACGTCGGCCATGAAGCTGGCCGCGTCCGGGTCGTTCTCGGTAACCGGGTAGCTCGAGCCGAAATCGACGGTGCCGACCGCCCCGAAGGAGCGGGCGACGCCCTCGACCAGGGCCGTGATCCGCTCCTTGATCGCCTCGCGCACCGGCTGCGACAGAGCCCGCATGGTTCCGCGCATGGTGACCGTCTGGGGCAGCACGTTGAAGGCCTCGCCCGCATCGAGCGCGCAGACCGAGACCACCGCCGATTGCAGCGGGTCGAGGTTGCGCGACACGATCGATTGCAGGGCGATGATCACGTGGCTCGCCACCACGACGCTGTCCACCGCGTGATGCGGCAGGGCGGCGTGACCGCCGCGGCCCTCGATGGTGAGGGTGAAGCGATCGGTGGAGGCCATGATCGGGCCGGGGCGGATGGCGAACTGCCCGAGCGGCAGGCCCGGGATGTTGTGCATGCCGTAGACCGATTCGATGCCGAAGCGCTCCATCAGGCCGTCCTCGACCATCGCCTCGCCGCCGCCCCCGCCCTCCTCCGCGGGCTGGAAGATCAGCACGGCCTGCCCGTCGAAGCCGCGAGTCTCGGCGAGGTAGCGCGCGGCGCCGAGCAGCATCGCCGTGTGCCCGTCATGGCCGCAGGCGTGCATCGTTCCGGGCACGGTCGAGCGGTAGGCCAGGTCGCGCACCTCCTGGATCGGCAGCGCGTCCATGTCGGCGCGCAGGCCGATCGCCCGGTTCGAGCGGCCCCCCTTCCCCCGGATGACGCCGACCACGCCGGTGCGGCCGATGCCGGTGACGACCTCGTCGCAGCCAAAGGCGACGAGCTTCTCCGCCACGAAGGCGGCCGTACGGTGCACGTCGTAGAGAAGCTCGGGATGGGCGTGCAGGTCGTGCCGCCACGCGACGATCTCGTCGGCGAAATCCTGGATCCGATCGATCACGGGCATGGGTCCCTGCTGGGCTCGGCAGCTTGGCCGAAGGCGGACCAGCAAACGGGAGGCCAGTTCCCGCGTCAACGGGTGGGCAGGCCCGGCCGACGCCGTCTTCGGGGCGACGGGGCGGCGTCGCCGGCCGCGAGGTCGTCGAGGATCGGGCAATCGGGCCGCGAATCGCCGCAGCAGGAATCGGCCAGCCGCTCCAGGGTGCGGGCCATGCCCTCCAGCTCCGCGATGCGGCGGCGCAGGTCCGCGACCTGATCCTCGGCGATCGCCTTGACGCTGGCGCTCGGCCGCGCCCGGTCGTGCCAGAGCGCGAGAAGCTCGGCGATGGCCTCCACGCTGAAGCCGAGGTCGCGCGCCCGCCGGACGAAGCGCAGGGTGTGGAGATCGGCCTCGCCGTAATGTCGGTAGCCCGATTCGGAGCGCGTGGCCGGCGGCAGCAGGCCGGTCTCCTCGTACCAGCGGATCATCTTGGCCGAGACGCCGCTACGCCGCGCCGCCTCGCCGATGGTGACCGTCTCCGCGCTCATGCGATGCCCTCAGACGCGGTCCCGGCCCGGCTCAGCCGCAGGGCGTTGCCCAGCACGAACAGGCTCGACAGGGCCATGGCGCCGGCCGCCAGGACCGGCGACAGGCTCGGGCCGCCGAAGGCGGCGGGCAGGCCGGCCGCCACCGGGATCAGGGCGACGTTGTAGGCGAAGGCCCAGAACAGGTTCTGGCGGATGTTGCGCATGACCGCGCGCGACAGGTCCACCGCCGCGACGAGGGGGCCAAGCGAGCCCGCCATCAGCACGACGTCGGCGCTCTCCACCGCGATGTCGGTGCCCGTGCCGATGGCGAGGCCGACATCCGCCTCGGCGAGGGCGGGCGCGTCGTTGATGCCGTCGCCGACGAAGGCGACCGCGCCGTGGGTCGCGCGCAATGCCCGCACCGCCTCGACCTTGCCCGCGGGCAGCACCTCCGCCGAGACCTCCGTGATGCCGAGCGAACGCGCGACGCCCTCAGCGGTGCGCCGGTCGTCGCCCGTCACCATCGCCACGACGAGGCCGCGGGCGCGCAAAGCCGCGACGGCCTCCCGCGCCTCGGGCTTGATGGGGTCGGCGACGGCGAGCACGGCGGCATGGCGCCCGTCCAGGGCGACGTGGAGCGGGGTCCTGCCCTCCCCGGCGAGGCGGTCGGCCTCGGCAAGGAGGCCGGCATCGAGGGCGATGCCGAGCCGGTCGAGATGGCGGCGGGCGCCCCCGGCGCCGTCGCGGCGGGCGCCGCGGCCCGAGCCGCCGTGGCCGGCGGCCGCCTCGAAATTCACCAGAGCGGGCAGCGCCAGGCCGCGCTCCCGTGCCGCCGCGACGAGGGCGGCGGCGAGCGGGTGCTCGGAGCGGGTCTCGACGGTGGCCACGAGGGACAGGATCTCCGCCGCGTCGCGGTCGGGCGCCACGATGTCGGTGAGGCGCGGGCGCCCCTCGGTGAGCGTGCCGGTCTTGTCGAGGGCGATCGCACGGACCTCGCGCAGGCGCTGGAGGGCCGTACCGTCGCGGAACAGCACGCCGCCGCGCGCGGCGCGGCCCGTGCCGACCATGATCGAGGTCGGCGTGGCGAGGCCCATGGCGCAGGGGCAGGCGATGATGAGCACGGCGATGGCGTTGACGAGGGCGTGGCCGAGCGCCGGCTCGGGCCCGAAGGCGAGCCAGGCGAGGAAGGTCGCGAGGCTGAGCGCCATCACCGCCGGCACGAACCAGCCAGTCACGCGGTCGAGCAGGGCCTGGATCGGCAGCTTGGCACCCTGCGCCGCCTCGACCATGCGGGCGTTCTGCGCGAGCACCGTGTCGGCGCCGACCGAGCCGACGCGGAGGTCGAAGCTGCCCTGCCCGTTCACCGTGCCGCCGACCGTGGCGGCGCCCGGCTCCTTGCGGACCGGCGCCGGCTCGCCCGTCACCATGCTCTCGTCCACGTAGCTCGCGCCCGCGATGACGGTCCCATCCGCGGCGACGCGCTCGCCGGGCCGGACGCGGACCACATCGCCGATGCGCAGCTCCGCGAGCGGCACCTCGGTCTCCGCGCCGTCCCGGATCACGCGGGCGATCTTCGGCGCGAGGTCCATCAGCCGGGCGATGGCCGCGCCGGTGCGGCCCTTGGCGCGGGCCTCCATGAGCCGCCCGAGCAGGATCAGAGTGACGATGAGGGTGCTCGCCTCGAAATAGAGATGGGCGCTGCCCGCGGGCAGGATGCCCGGCGCGAGCGTCGAGACCAGGGAGTAGAGATAGGCGGCGCCGGAGCCGAGGGCGACGAGGGCGTTCATGTCCGGATGACCGCGCAGCAGCCCCGGAACGCCGCGCGTGAAAAAGCGCCGGCCCGGCCCGGCCAGGACCAGGGTCGCCAGCACGGCCTGGATCGCGGCGTTGCCGGTCTCGCCGATCCATCCGGCCAGCGCATGGTGGAAGCCCGGCACGAGATGGCCGCCCATGTCGAGGACGAGGATGGGCAGGGCGAGGACGGCCGCGGCGACGACCTCGCGGCCCAGGATCCGCGCCTCCTCCTCCCGCCGGTCGGCGGGCGCCGGCCCTTGCGCGGAGGCGACCGCGTAGCCCGCCTCCGCCACCGCCGCCTCCAGGCTCGCCCGGGGCACGATGCCATCGAGATGGCGCACACTCGCGCGGCCCGTGGCGAGGTTCACGCTGGCCCCGCGCACGCCCGGCACGGCAGCGAGCGCCCGCTCGACGCGGCTGACGCAGGAGGCGCAGCTCATCCCCTCGACCGCGAGCACGGTCTCGGTCTCGGGCACGTCGTAGCCGGCCCCGGCGACGGCCTCCGCGGCCTCGGCCGGCGAGGCGCCCGGCCCGAGACTCAGGGAGGCGCGGCCGCTGGCGAGGTTGACGGAGACCGCGCTCGCGCCGGGCAGCGCCTTCAGGGCGCGCTCGACCCGGCCGACGCAGGAGGCGCAGGACAGGCCGTGAACGGGGAAGGTGACGGAGATGCCGGTGGTCATACACCGGATGTGGGGCTTCCCATCATGGGAAGGTCAAGGGGTCGGCTTTCGAGGCGTCGCGCCTCAGGCCTTCACCTGCGGATGGCCCGCCGCCGGCCGCTCGGCCCGCTCGGGCAGCACCACGCGGACGCGGGTGCCCTCGCCGAGGGTGCTTTCGATGACGAGGCGTCCGCGATGGCGGTTCAGGCTGTGCTTCACGATGGCGAGGCCGAGGCCGGTGCCACCCTGCTGGCGGCTCGACGCGGTGTCGACCCGGTAGAAGCGCTCGGTCAGGCGGGGGATGTGCTCGGGCGCGATGCCCGGCCCGTCATCCTGCACGGTGAGCACGATCTCGCCGCCATGGCGCCCGTCCCGCCGGGCGAGCGCCACCGCGACGTTGGGGCCGCCATACTTCACGGCGTTCTCGACGAGGTTCTCGACCACGCGTTGCAACTCGTCGGCCTCGCCGAGCACGGGGTACGCGCCCTCCCCCGCGCAGGTGATGGCCACGCCCCGCTCGGCGGCGAGCGGCACCTGCGCGTCGACCATCTGGCGGGTCAGGGCCCCGAGATCGACGGTCCGGGTCGGCGGCATGTGCTCGCGCAGCTCGATCCGCGAGAGCGAGAGCAGGTCGTCGACGAGGCGCGTCATGCGCAGGGCCTGGGTGCGCATGATCGCGAGGAAGCGCTCGCGGGCGGGCGCGTCGTCGCGCGCCGGTCCCTGCAGGGTCTCGATGAAGCCGAGCAGCGAGGCGAGCGGCGTGCGCAGCTCGTGGCTGGCATTGGCCACGAAATCGACCCGCATCGCCTCGAGGCGCCGGGCCGAGGTGAGGTCGCGCAGGAACAGGACCACGCTGGAGCCGGAGCCGTCCGGCATGGCGATCGGCCCGATCTGCACCTCGAAGGCCCGCTCGGTGGGCACCCGCACGGCGTAGGAGACCTTGAGCGGCGCGCTGGTGCGCAGCACCTCCTCGATGCCGTCCAGCACGTCCGGCGCGCGCAGGGCGAAGGAGAGCGGGTGGCGCAGGCGCATGGCCGGCAGGAGTGCCCGCGCGGCCGGGTTCGCCTCGATCACCACAGCCCGGCGGTCGACCAGGATGACCGGATCGGGGACATGAGCGAGGAGCGCCTCGGCCACCCCGTAGCGGTCGGCGGTGCGCACGGGCTCCGGCGCCGCGGCGCTCCGCCGCAGCCCGCCCACGAACCCGCCGAGGGCGGTCGCGGTGATCGCCGCGAGGACGAGGGGCAGGTCGTCCATGTGGAGGCCGGCGGCGGCGAGCGTCAGGCCCGCACCGGCTGCGGCCCCCGTCCAGGCGGCCTTCGATGAGGGGTCGCGGGCCATGCGCGCGGCTCAGCCGGTCCGGCCGTCCAGCCGCTTGGCGATCTCGTGGGCGCCAAGCATCAGCAGGGCGACCGCGAAGGGGACGAGGTAGTAGCAGACCCGGAACAGCAGGAGCGAGCCGAGCACGTGCTCCCGCGGGACGTAGGACAGCGCGATGAGCACGGTCGATTCGAACACGCCGGCGCCACCCGGCACGTTCGAGGCGATGCCGAGCATGGCGGCGAGCACGTAGATCGCCAGGAAGGTGGTGAAGCCGAGGCTCATCTCCGGCGGCATCAGCACGTAGAGCACCGCCGCCGCGGCGCAGACGTCGCCGATGCCGACGATCATCTGCCCGATCGAGACCGAGGCGCCGGGCAATTCCAGCCGCCAGTGCTTCACGGTCACGCTGCGGCGCTTGGCCGAGACCCAGGCGAGGTAGCCCAGCACGGAGGCGAGGGCCGCGAGGCCGACCCCCTGGTTGATCCGGATCGAGGTGAAGGCGAGGCCCGCGAGCTGGCCCGCCTCGATGATCAGGCTGAGGCCGAGCACCACGCCCATGCCGAGCCAGAAGGTGAAGCCCGCGATCACCGTGAGCGCGGCGATCTTGGCGGCGGTGAGCCCGTGGCGGGAATAGATCCAGTAGCGGATCGTCCCCGCAGTGAAGAGGGCGAAGCCGAGGGTGAAGCTCACCGCGTAGCTCGTGAACGAGGCGAGCGCGGTGACGCTGTAGGGCACCTTGATCCGGAGCTGGCGCAGCGCCAGCGCGTCGTAGCCGGTGAGGAACAGGTAGCTCACCACCACGAAGCCGAAGGCCACGGCGAACTGGCGCCCGGTGGTCGCGGACATCGCCGCGCTGAGCTGGGCCCAGGTGATGTCCTGCGACAGGTGCCACAGCACGAAGACGGAGACGACGAACAGCACGATGCTGGCCCCGGTGCCGATCCAGGCGTAGCGCCTGCGCCCGCGGTGGCGCGCGACCTCGGGGACGCCGGCCTCCCGCGCTTCCGCATCGGCCTCGATGGCGTCGGCCTCCTCGATCGTCCTGCGATGCTGGCCCTGGAAGTTCATGCCGATGGCTGCCCGCCTTCCTCCGGATCCGCCGGCATCCCGGGATGCGGGATCCGGCGCCGGGCCGGCATCCGCGGACCTGCCCGGAGACCTGCCTGCTGGTTCTGTCATGAGCCGTGGCGTGACCGATTCGGGCGCTGGCCCCGCGGCGACGCCGGGTCGTCCGACCCGTGGCCCGTGCCCCGCATGTAGGACCAACGGCCTCGGAAGGCCAGCGACGGTGCGCGTCTTCCACCGGCCGGCGGAGGATGCACCGGTCAGGTGGTGCCTCGCCGAGATGTCCGCAGGATGACGGCGGCCTCGGCGAACCCTGCGCGGATGCGGGCGGGCACGGCGGGCGCGGTGCAGACATAGGTCGGGCTCGGATGCGGTACGCCGATCGCCGGGAGCACCGGGCGCAGATGCGCGATCGCGCCGCGGGCCTCCCCAGCGAATCGCCCGGCGAGCACGACGACGGCGAGATCCGGCAGGAGATCGAGGAGCGGCGCGAGATAGGGCTCGGCGGCGCGCAGCTCGGCCCGGCGGGGCGCGCGGTTCAGCGCGCCCTCGGCATGGATCACCCAGGGCACGGCGTTCCAGATCAGCGTGTCGGCCCGCGCGATCCCGGCCTCGGCGAGGAAGCGGAACAGGTTGGCCGCGGTGCCGGTGGCGTTGTCGCGGGAGACGAAGCCCGTGCGGAAGATCGCCGGGCCCGGCGTCTCGAGGAGCAGGAGCAGGCGCGCGGCGACCCCGCCGTCGAGCGGGTCGGGATCGGGGACCGGGGCGGCCCGCTCCACCGCGATCCGCCGCGCGAGCGCGCGGATCGGCGCGATATGGGGCGCTTCGGCCAGGGCGCGGCGGGCCGCCAGCGCGCCCTGATCGCGCAGGGATTTCGGCTGGTCCGGCTCAAGCGCCGTCATGCGCGGCGACGGCATCCCGTGGGAAATCCGGCGGCAGGGTGCGGGCGAGGCGGAAGCGCTCGCGGGCCCCCTCCTCCGCGAGGCGGCTCTCCAGCCCCGCGCGACCGCCGAACTGGAAGCCGATCTGCGTGGTGTAGGCGGCGCAGGCGTCGCGCTTGCGCGCCGCATCCTCGGCCGTGAGCACCACTGTCATTTCGGGCAGGTCCGCGAAGAGGTGGCCGAGGGGCTGCTTCGGCGCGGCGCTGCGCACCGTGTAGGGGAAGTCGCGCCACCACAGGACCGGCACTGCCGAGCCCGCCTCGCGGAAGGCCCCCACCATCTGGACATGGTCGACATGGCCGCCGATCGCCTGCGGCGCGAGGACGAGATCGGGCGCCTGCGCCCCGATCAGGCCGGCGAGCGCCGGGACGAGGTCGGCGACGATCGCGTCGTCCGCGCGCGTTCCGGCGAAGAGCTCCGGCGCGGAGGCGTAGCCCCGGTGGGGCGCCTCGCGGAAGGGCAGATGGACCGGCGGCGCGATGCCGAGCGCCCGGGCGGCCGCCACGTCCTCGGCGCGGCGCAGCGCCATGTAGTCGACCTCCGGCGGCAGCCCCTTGTCGAGCTGGCAGGCCAGCGCGAAGCCCTGCGGATCCGGCACGCTCGCCGTGAACAGCGTCGCCATCACCACCCGCCAGCCGGACGCGGCGAGCCGCGCCAGCGTGCCGCCGCAGGAGAAGGCGGCGTCGTCGAGATGGGGCGAGAGGGCGAGGGCCAGGGGCAAGTGGTTCACCGGATTCGTGGATCCCCACCGCCCTCATCCTGAGGTGCCGCGCGAGCGGCCTCGAAGGAGGGCTCCAGGGATCGCATAGGCTTCTGGGGGGCTCCTTCGAGGCCTGCGCTTCGCTCCGGCACCTCAGGATGAGGGAGTTGGATGGGAAGAACGTCGATTCCGGATCGCCTCACAGCAGATGCGGCTCGGCCCGGAAGCGGCAGGTGGGATCGTGCGGCAGCGCCTCGGAGAAACCCGTGTGCGGCGCCTCGCGCAGTACGTCGGCGTAGACCCCCATGATCTGGCGGCCGACGGCGGTCCAGGAATAGACCCGGCGACATTCCTCAAGGCCCGCCGCGGCGATGCGGCGGCGCATGGCGTCGTCCTCCACCGTGCGGGTGAGCGCGCGGGCGAGCGCCGGCACGTCGCCGGGATCGACCAGCAGGCCGTTCTCCTCGTCGCGCAGGCAGTCCGAAACGCCGACCGAGTGGGTCGAGACGCAGGCGAGCCCCGCCGCCATCGCCTCCAGGATCGTGTTGGAGAAGCCCTCCGCATAGGTCGGCGAGACGAAGACGTCGGCCTGGCGGTAGAGGTCCGGCACGGTGGCGTACTCGGCATAGCCGCTGAAGCGGATGTCCCGCTCCGTGAACTCCAGGCGCGCGGCAAGCTCGCGGGCCGGGTCCACGTCCGGCCCGATGCCGGAGATCACGGCCGCGAAATGGGTATCCTGCTCGCGCAGCAACGCCAGCGCCTCGATGAAGTCGAGCACGCCTTTCCGGCGGTCGACGCGGCCGTGATAGAACAGGCGCACCGGCCCGTCGTGCTCCTCCGGCAGGCCATCGCGGGTGCCTTGCGCGAAGCGCGCCGTGTCGACGGCGCCGGGCACGATGGTGAAGCGGGCCGGATCCGAGCCGAGCCGCTCGCAGACCTCGGCCACGAAGGACTTGCCGCCGATCAGCAGCGCGTTGGCATGGGCCAGCACCTCGCACATGGCGACGCGGTGCGTCTCGCAGCAGGAGCCGACCCAGTGGCCGTCGCCGCCCTGGATCGAGACCACGTTCGGCACGCCGAGGCGCTTCGAGGCGATCAGCGTCGCCCAGCCGGTCGGGTAGCCGTATTGCGCGTGCAGGATGTCGAAGGGCTTCCGCGCGTGTTCGGCGCAGATGGTCTCGACCATCGTTGCGATGTCGCGCTCGAAATCGCCGCCCTCCTGCTCGCCGAGCTGTTCGAGCCCGATCACGCGGACGCCCGGCACCGCGGGGGGCGGGCCGCCGCCATAGACGCGGGTGCCGAAGGCGTCGCCGCGATATTGCGAGATCATCGTGACGTCGTGCCCGGCCTGGACCAGCTCGCGCAGCAGGTTCTGCGCGTAGACGCTCATGCCCGAGATCGCCGGGAAGTAGCGCCGGCTGACGAAGCAGATCCTCATTGCACGCGCGTCTCCTGGCCCGGCGGCAGCTCCGGCCCCGGGCGGCGGCAGGTGCGCAGGAAGTCGAGCGCCTGCGGGATCATCATGTCGGCCCGGTGGCTCTCGCGGGAGAGCTCGACGCAGACGAGCCGGTCGTAGCCGACGGCGTCGAGGGCGTTGAGGACGCCCGGCACGTCCATGTCGCCCTCGCCGAAGGGCAGGTGCACGTGGATGCCGCGGGCCATGTCCTCGATCGCCACCGTGCCGATGCGGCCGGCGAATTCGTGCACCGCGTCGGCCGGGTCGCGCTCGCCCGTGACGAGGCAATGGCCGGTATCGAGGGCGAGGCTCAGGCCCTCGACCCCGAGCGCGGCGAAATCGTCGAGCGTCTCGATCAGCATGCCGGGCTCGGGCTCCAGGCAGGGGACGACGCCCTGCTCGGCCGCGTAGGCCACCACCTCGTGCAGCCCCTCGACCAGCCAGCCGCGCGCCGCCTCCCGGTCCACGCCGGGCTTCGGCACGCCGGCCCAGAACGAGACGGCCTCCGAATGCAGCATCGCGCCGATGTCGACGGCCCGCTTGAGGAAGCCGACGCGGCGGGCCCGGCCGGCGGCGTCGGCCGTCACCAGGGTCGGCTCGTGCTTGGCGGTGGGGTCGAGCAGGAAGCGGGCGCCGGTCTCGATCACCGAGCCGAGTTCCAGCTTCTGCAGCAGGCTCGACACGCGCCCCGCCTCCGCCGCCCAGCCCTCGGCGAAGGGGTCGAGATGGTGGATGTCGAGGGTGAGCGCCACGCCGTCATAGCCCGCTGCCTTGATCAGGCGGAGCGCGTCGTCGAGGCGATGGTTGGCCGCCCCATTGGTGTTGTAGGCGAAGCGCAGGCTCATGCGGCGCGCCCTCGCTGCTCCAGCCGGAACGGCGCGTGGTGCGATTCCGGCTCGCGGTAGAGCGGATAGTGGTCTCCGACGATCGTCTCCGCAAGCGCGGTGTCGAAGAGCGGCTGGCCGCCGAAGCGCGCGATCGCCTCCGGGGTCAGGCGCACCGGCCTCAGGGTCTCGCTCTCGGTGCCGAAGCGGATCAGCGGGTGATCGCGCTCGATGAGCTTGCGCGTGTTGCGCTCGCCGATCCGGTAATAGCTCATGGTCTCGACCTCGAGGCCCGGCACGATCGCCTTGACCACGCCGACCCCGCCGCCGGGGGGCGAGCAATCGATGTAGAGGACGTCGAACCCGGCCTCCTCCAGCCGGTCGCAGGCGATCCTGCCCCGCGTATGCCCGTCCGCGGCCGGCGTCGACGGAAGCTCCGAGAAGCGCTTGGTCGAGCGCTCGGCGTAGACCGTCTGGGCGAAGACCTCGCGCAGACCCTCCGGCGGCAGCACGATCCAGTCGAGCATGGCCTTGAGCGCCCGGCTCTCTTCCAAGTCGAGGCTCGGCAGCGCCTTCTGGATGAAGGCGTCGACATAGCCCGGCGGCGTCACCGTGCGGGCGAAGTCGAGGGGGCCGTGGCCGAAGCTCTTGCGGACCCGCGCGGCCTGGAACTCGAGGAGCGCCTTGCGCAGGGCCCGGTCGCGGTCCGGGTCGCAGGCCTCGCCGCAGGCCGAGAGCGCGATCGGCGCGGGCGCGTCGGCGGCGTTCATGTCGTAGCCGACCACGTAGAGGTTGGTCAGGCCGAACTGGTCGGTGGCGAATTTCGGCAGCGCCCGGATGCCGAGACTCTCCAGCCGCGCCAGCATCGCGGCGTTCTCGGGGGCGAGTCCGTCCGAGAAGTCGAGCATCACGCCCTGGTCGAGGGCGCGGAACAGCAGGCCGTTGCCGTCCCGCTGCAAGAGTTCGAGCACGCCGTGGCCCAGCGCGAAGTCCACGTCCGGCCCGGCGCCGAGGCCGTTGGTGATGAGGTTGGTGAAGGGCGTGTAGCCCTCCGACAATTCGAAATAGTCGGTCGCGGCGATGTCGAGGGGCATCAGCACGGTCTCGCCCGTGCCGCGGCGGGTGGCCTGGGTCCATTCGAGCACGGTGCCGCGGCCGACGGGGGAGCCCGCGGGCAGGCAGAGCGTCAGCGGGTCGGCGACGGATTTCTGGCCGAAGACCTTCACGAGGTCGTCGTAGGAGCCGCGCTCCTTCCGGCGCGGCATCACCGCGAGGGAGGGCATCAGGTTCTCGGCGATCTCGGCCACCGCGCCGATCAGCGCCTCGTCGTCGGTCGCGCCGTAGCCGATGCCCGACGGCATCGCGCCGACGAAGAACGGGTCGTCGAGGAAGAGCGAGACGAACCAGACCGGCACGCCGGTGCGGTCGAGGGGCGCGATGTTGAAGCCGACGACCCGGCCGGGCGGCAGCACGTCGAGATAGGCCCGCACGGGATCCGGCAGGCGCTCGGGCAGACCCTCGATCTGCCGCGCCGCGCCGTAGCTGTAGGGACGCGGCGCCTTGAGGCGGCCATGGCGGGCGCGGGCGTCCTGCTCGTTCTCGGTCACGTCCGATCCACTCTCGTTCAAGGGATGCGCCCGGCATAGGCGCGGGCGATCAGCCGCATCGTGTGCAGGTCGCGGAGTGCCGAATAGGCCTCCCGCTCCGCCGGGCGTCGCAGCGCCGAGCCGAAGGCGCGGACCTGTTCGGTGAAGGGCGAGGCGGCCCGGTCGAAGGCGACATCCTCCGGCGCGCCGGTTGTACCGTCCGTGAACGTGAGGCGCCCGCCGGCGACCTGGCCCATCGTATTCTCGGCGACGAGCTGGCCCTTGGTGCCGACCACCTCCAGGCGGCGGCGCGGCAGGGCCTCGGGGCAGTTATAGGCGACGTTGAGGCTCGCCAGCACGCCGCTGCCGGTGCGGCCGATGAGGAGCGCGCCGTCGTCCACGCTGTAATCCTGGGCCCGCGCCTGGGTCAGCGCGGCGATGTCCGCGATCGATTCGTCGAGGAGGAAGTCCACGAGGTCGAGCCCGTGCGGCGCGAGGTCGATCAGCGCGCCGCCGCCGGCCCGGGCCGGGTCGATGCGCCAGTTCTCCTGACCCGCCTGGGCCGCCCATTCGCGGTGCAGCCAGCAGGCATAGACGATGCGGATCGCCGTCACCGTGCCGAGGCGGCCGGCGCGGATCTGGTCGCGGATGGCGCGATGGGCCGGGTGGTGCCTCTGGTCGAAGGCGGTGCCGTAGACGATGCCGTGCGCCCGAACCGCCTCCGCCATGGCCTCGGCGTCGTCGAGCCGGGCCGCCATCGGCTTCTCGCAGAGCACGGCCTTGCCGGCGGCGGCGAGCGCCTGGACCGCCTCGCGATGCAGGTGGTTGGGGGTGGCGACATAGACCGCCTCGACCTCCGGGTCGGCGATCAGCCCCGCGAGGTCGGCATAGGCCCGCGCGCCCTCGGCCTCCGCCGCAGCCCGCGCCCGCTCGCCCGGATCGCAGACCGCGACCAGACGGTGCCCGGCCTCGCGGATGCCCGGCGCCATGTAGTCGCGGGCGACCCAGCCATAGCCGACGATGCCCCAGCGGACCGCGTCCATCACCAGCGCTCCGGCAGGTCGACGAATTCGCGCCGCCGCACGCGATCCGCATCCGGCCCCTCCGCCTCGCCCGAGAAGGTCAGGCGCTCGGGGCCGTCGGAGCGCATCGGATAGGTGACGAGGCGGGCATATTCCGCCTCGTAGCGCTCGGAGGGCCAGTGGATCGCGAAGCCCCCGGCCGGGTCCGGCCGGTAGAGCGGGTTGAGGACGAGTTCCATCCCGGCGGGCGGCAGGGTCAGGCCGTCGACCACGGCGCGGGGCGCGGGGCGCATGCCCGGTCCGGCCACGACGGAGAAGGCCTCGCAGGCGCGCAGCTCGCCGGGGTCGCGCGGGCCCGGCGCGCGGGTCTCGACGAGGGCCCGGGTCAGCTCGGCATCGTCGTAGACCAGGGCGTCGGGGAACAGCTCGGCGATCTCCTCGGCGGTGACCGCGCGGCCGGCCGAGAAGCCGGGGCTCTCGGCGTTGTGGATGTGGCTCAGCGCGAGCCAGCCGTCGTCGCCCGCGTTCTGGCGGAGCGCTTCGAGCAGGCGCGGCTTGTCGTCGAGGAAGTAGAAGGCGTCGTTGCAGAGCACGAGATCGACCGGCGCGCCCGCGATCGGCCAGTGCTCCGAGGCGGCGTCGAAGCAGACGAACTGCGCCTTGTCGCCAACCACCCAGTGGCGGGCGACCCAGAGCTTGGCGAAGACCACGTCGGCGCCGGACACCTTGCAGCCGCGGCGTTTCAGCTCGCGCATGTACTGGCCGATGCCGCAGGCGAACTCGAACACGCAGGTCGGCTCGTTCCAGTGGGCTTCGAGCAGGGAGAGGCCGGCCAGGAAGGTCGGGTCGCTCCAGCGGTTGAGGAAGTAGTCGCCCACCCGGCCCCAGCCGAGGAGCCGCACGGCGTCGCGCAGGGTCGCAGCGGAGCGCTCGCGGATCAGGGTGCGGATGTCGCCGGTATCGGCCGGCGGACCGTTCCACCACGAATCCTGATCGGCGAGCAGGATGGAGAGCGCCTCGTCGGGCTCGCCCCCGTCGAGATGGGCGAGCACCCGCTCGATCGTGTCGGCGCGGTCGATGCGCAGGTAGGGGATGCCGTCGATGACCGGCCAGCGCGCCCCGGTCTCCGTATCCGCCAGCGAATGCGGGCGGTCGGCGCGCAGGGGATTGCCGGTCTCGGGCGAGCGCAGATCGAAGGGGATCATCGAGCCTCAGGCCACCTCACGGGCGCCCCGCGCGCCGGGTACCGGACAACAAGTCCGGACCCCGGCCCGGGTTGCGCGGCGCCGCCCGGTCCCGACCGCGAGTGCGGTCACGGGATGCGCATATCGGCGAGCACCCGATCGTGGAAGCCCTTCACAGGCCCGGCATGGACGAGTTCCATGTCGTTCAACACGGTCTCCATGGTCAGGGAGGCCGCGCGCAGGTGCTGGGCGATCTGCAGCACCCGGTCGATGCAGTCGGCGGCGTGGAAGGCGCGGCCCTCCGCGGTGGCGTCGTCGGGCAGCACCGCGCGGGCGCGGACCACCGACTCGCGCAAGAGGGCGTCGAGCTCGTCGAGCGCCCATTGCGCGGTGCGCGCCATGATCGGCCCGAGATGGTCGCCGAGCAGCATCTCGCCGGTGAAGCCGGCATCCGGCATGGCGGCATTGTGGAAATGGTGCGCCATCGCCGCCAAGAACACGGTGGTCGGGTCGGCCCGGTAGAACGGGCTCAGCGCGACGCCGTAGACCGCCACCATCAGACAGTGCTCGGCATGGTTCTCCGGCGGCTCCAGCAGGATGCGGGCGCGGCCCGGGCAGGTGACGCCCGCCCGCGGCTGCTGCGCCAGCGCACCGACGAAGCCCGGCAGCGGGCCGGGCACCGCCTCGGAGCGGGTGCGCAGCCGCGTGCGCAGCCGCTCCCGCAGGCCGGGATCGAAGGCCTCGGTCACCGCATCGAACCCGGCGACCAGCACCTCCGAGACCGCCTGATCCGAGAGGCCGGCCGCCGTCAGGAAGGCCGCGTCGAGGTCGCAGAGGCGCGTGGCGGCGAGCGCGGTCGCCGTGATGTCGAGAGCGACGTCCTCGGGCGAGGCCCCGCCCGTGAGCAGGCCCCAGCCCTGCGCGAACAGGCGCTCGGCGATGGAGCCCTGGCGCCCGGCGGACCGGACGCGCTTGAGGTCGTTCACCTCGACCAGGAGGTCGCGCAGAGCGACCGGGGCGGCTGGGCCGGAGCCCGGGCCGCCCTGCACCGCCGCGCCCATCAGTTCACGCCGAGCCAGTCGCGCAGCATCTTCTCCTGCTTGCCGAAGGCGTGCTCCGGCCCGTGGCCGTTCTTCACCATCGGCGCCTTGAAGAAGGTCGAGAGCTGCTCCTGCACGCCGCCCTCGCCACGCTTCTTGGCGAGGTCGAGCACGCGGGCGATCTCGATCACCAGCGGCGCGGCCAGGATCGAGTCCTTGCAGAGGAAGTTGACCTTGATCTGCATCCGCTGGCCCATGAAGCCGGTGACGTCGATGTTGTCCCAGGCTTCCTTGTCGTCGCCGCGCGGGCGGTAATAGTGGATGTGCACGAGGTGGTCCTCGACCGGGTAGCCGAGGATCGAGTCGAGCACCGTGCCCTTGGTGTTGAGCTTCGACTGCAGCGAATTCGGGTCGTTGAGCGCGAGACCGTCGCGGTTGCCGAGGATGTTGGTCGAGAACCAGCCGTCCACGTGCAGCGCGCGGGCCTTGAAGGCCGGGGCCAGCACCGTCTTCATCATGGTCTGGCCGGTCTTGCCGTCCTTGCCCGCGACGGGGACGTTCATCTCCTTCGCGAGCTCCAGCAGCGCCGGCACGTCGGCGGCCACCGAGGGCGTGAAGTTGGCGTAGGGGATGCCGCTCTTGATCGCCGCATAGGCGTAGAGCATGGCCGGCGAGATCGCCTCGTCGCTCGCATCGAGACCCTTCTCGAAGGCGGCGGTGGAGTTGAGCGTCGGGTCGGAGAGGTCGGGCCAGCGCTCGGTGGAGGCGAGGTTCACCACCACCACCTCGTCGAGGTTGCTCTCCTGTCGGAAGCGGCGCAGGTCGCTGGCGATGACCGAGACCGCCTCGCGGTGGTCCTTGGCGACGATGCGGTTCTGCCCGTCGATGTTCTTGCAGAACTTGGCGCTGCCCACCGCCGGCCAGGGCGTGATGCCCTTCAGCACCTGCGCGCCGTTCTCGATGTCCTGCTTCGTCAGCACGCCGTGGCCCGAGGCCGCCGAGGCGAGGTCGTCGCCGTTGAGGTCCCAGCCGCCGAAGACGAGATCCCTGTAGTCCGCCATGCCGGCGACGGGCAGGCCGGCGAGCGGGAGTCCGTCGAGGCGGTTGGACCCGGACTTGATCATCTCGATGCCGGCGATGGCGGTGGTGGCGACAGCCCCACCCATGCCAACGAACGCAACGCCGACACGGCGACCGGTCTGCATGCTCATCGGACTGGGATTTCCTTCGACTGTGGGACGCGGATGGTGCGAAAAGCCGGATTATTCCGGCCTGCTCCGCGTGGCCCTAACAAGTGGAGCGTCCGAGCTTCGTTCCAAGCCCGACCTGGACACACTTGTGGCGCCCCGCGGCTGAACCGAGCCCGAACGAACGACGATTTCGGCAGCTATCCGGAGACTTAACGCCGCATCGGCGGTGCCACGTGCTGATCACGCGAGTGTCCCATTCTGGTCATGACCGGCGGCGATAGAGCGCGCCGCTGAACGAGAGCCCGGCCGAAGAACGCCGCGGCACAGAAGGACCAGACATGGGGGTTTTCCCGGAGCCGGCGCGTGGCGTCGACGACGTGAGCCGTCTCGTGCCTTGCGAGACCGATCGTGATGACAACAACGCCGTGGCGTGGCTGCCGCGGGCCGTGCGCAGGAACCCGCGCCGGAGCTTCGCCACCCGACGCAACGTCACCCTGGTCGCCGCGCTGCTGGCCGGCCTGAGCCTGCCGCAGACGGCCTTCGCGCCCGCGGCCTCGGCCCACGACCGCATCGATACCGGTGCGCGCGCCGCGCAGGCGCTGGCGGCCGAGACCGTCGGCACGCATGCCCCAGCCGAGGCCGCCGCCTCCGTCGAGGCCGCTGCCGAGACCTGGAGCGGCGTGCCCCTCGTCGAGCAGGAGCCCGCGACGACCGCGATCATCGCCGGCGACCTCGACACCCTGCCCCGCCCGGTGGTGGATGCGGGCGAGGACAAGGTGCGCTTCGGCCCGACCAGCGTGCCGCGCAAGGTGGTCGACACCATCCTGAAGGCTGCCGAGGAGACCGGGATGGACCCGGTCTACATGATGGCGCTCGCCGACAAGGAATCGAGCTTCGACACCGACGTGAAGGCGGCCACCTCCTCGGCGCAGGGCCTGTTCCAGTTCGTGGCCAATACCTGGCTGGAGATGATCCGCGACTACGGCGCCCGCTACGGCCTCGCCGAGGAGGCGGCATCCGTGAAGGGCACCGGCTCGGCCATCCGCGTGGCGGGCGATGGCATGCGCCAGCGCGTGCTGTCGCTGCGCAACGACCCCTACGTCGCGAGCCTGATGGCGGCGGAGCTGGCCAAGCGCGACCGCGGCCGGATCGAGGCGAAGATCGGCCGCGCGCTCACCAGCACCGAGCTCTACTTCGCCCATTTCCTCGGGACGGCGAGCGCCGGGCGCTTCCTCGTGCTCAGCAGCGACAATCCGGAGGTGAATGCCCAGAAGGCCTTCCGCCAAGCCGCGCGGGCGAACCGCAGCCTGTTCACCGCCAAGGGCCGGCGCGCCCTTACGGTGGCCGAGGTCTACGAGCGCATCGACGGCATGATCGACAAGCGCCTCTCCCGCTACCAGGGCGTCGCGGTCCTCACGCGGACGCCCGACCGCGCCGAGCCGGTCCAGGTCGTCGCACCCGCGGCCTCCGGCCGCATCCAGGTCAGCGACGCGCTGCCGCCCTCCGAGCTGTGAGCCCGACCCTGCCGGGCGCCTGCATCAATGCGCGGCGGGCGCCGCGCCGCCGAGCTTGACCGTCTTGAGGATCATGGCGAGCGGGATCAGGCAGGCGGTGAGCACGCCGAGCACCCAGAACACGTCGATATAGGCCCAGTAGGCCACCTGCGTGGCGAGCTGCTGCCCGATCCATGCGGTGGCCTGCCCCTGCGCGTCGGGCCCCGCGAAGCCGTGCTGCTGGAAGTAGCGCGTCGCCTGGGACAGGGTCTCCTGATAGGCGGGGCTCGCGGGGTTCACCGATTCCACGAGCCGGCTCTGGTGGAACTGGCTCCGATAGGCGAGCACGTTCTGCGCGAGCGAGACGCCCATCGAGCCGCCGACGTTGCGGGCCACGTTGATCAAGGCCGAGGCCTGGTCGGTCTGGTCCTTGCGCAGGCCCTCGTAGGAGGCCGTGGTCACCGACAGGAAGATCATCGACAGGCCGATGCCGATATAGATGCGCGACCACGCGAAGAACGAGAAGGTGGTCTCGCCGTTGATGCGCGTGAGGTCGTACATCCCGGCCGCGACGATGGCCGCGCCGGCCGCGATCAGCCATTTCGGCTGCACGGAGCCGGAGAGCTGGCCGATCACCAGCATCGAGACCACCGTCATGATGCCGCCCGGCCCGAGGACGAGGCCCGACAGGGTCGCGGTGTAGCCGTAGTATTCCTGGGTGATCTGCGGGATGAACTGCGTGGTCGCGATCAGCACCGCGCCGGTGAACAGCATCACGATGAAGCAGGAGCCGAACTGGCGGCTGTCGAGGAGCCGCAGGTCCACGACCGGGTTCTTCTTGCGCAGGAGCCAGGGGATCATCGCGACGAACGAGGCCACGGTCAGCACGCCGAACACGTTCATCAGGGTCGAGGTGCCGAACCAGTCCTTGCGCTGGCCCTCGTCGAGGACGACCTCGAGCGAGCCGAGGAAGGTCGCCACCAGCAGGAAGCCGACGAGGTCGAAGCGCACGCCCTGCCGGCGCAATTGCCGCCGCTCGCGCTTGGCCGCCTCGCTGTCCTCGATGAGCCAGGACATGAGCCCGAGCGAGATCAGGCCGACGGGGCCGTTGATCAGGAAGCACCAGTGCCAGGAGACGTTGTCGGAGAGCCAGCCGCCGAGCGTCGGGCCGATGACGGGAGCGACCACGATGGCGACGCCGTAGAGGGCGAAGGCCTGGCCGCGCTTCTGCGGCGGGAAGGAATCCGCCAGGATCGACTGCGCCAGCGGCGCCATGCCCCCGCCGCCGAGGCCCTGGAGCACGCGGAAGAACAGGAGCGATTCGAGGCTCCAGGCGAAGCCGCACAGGATCGAGGAGAGCGTGAACAGGGCCACGCTCCACATGAAGAACGCCTTCCGGCCGAAGCGCTTGGCCAGGAAGCTCGACGCGATCAGCGTGATCGCGTTGGCCACCAGATAGCTCGTCACCACCCACGCCGCCTCGTCCGGCCCGACGGCGAGGCCGCCGGAAATGTAGCGGAGCGCCACGTTCGCGATCGTGGTGTCGAGCACCTCCATGAAGGTGGCGAGCGCCACCACGAGAGCGATCGCCCCGGGGGTTGTGGCCCCCGGGCGCCTTCCCCTGGCCCCCCGCGCTCACCGCACGTGCGCCTTCGGAACCACCGACATGCCGGGGCCGATCGCGACATCCGCCGGCCAGCCGTCGACCATGATCTTCACCGGGATGCGCTGCGTCACCTTCACGTAGTTGCCGGTGGCGTTCTGCGCCGGCAGCAGGCTGAAGGCGGTGCCGGAGCCGGGCTGGATCGAGTCGATGCGGCCGGTGATCCTGCGGTCCGGATAGGCATCGATCGCGATCTCGACAGGCTGCCCTGGGCGCATGTCGGTGACCTGCGTCTCCTTGTAGTTCGCCGTCACCCAGATGTCGTCGGGCACGAAGTTCGACAGGCTCTGGCCGGCCTGGGCGAGCTCGCCGACGCCGCCGGTGAGGCGCACCACGCGGCCCCCTTGCGCCGCCGTCACGGTCGTGTAGCCGAGGTTGAGCTGCGCCTGGTCGCGCTGGGCCTTCGACTGGGAGAGCTGCGCCTCGGCGCTGGCGCGCTGGGCCTGGAGCGAGCCGATCTGCTTCCGCGCCGCCACGACGTTGGCGTTGGCGCTCGCGAGCGCGGCCTGCCGCTGCTGGAGCTGCGAGGTCGAGGATTGCGATTGCTGCACGGTGCCGGCGCCGCGCTCGGCGAGCGCCTTGTAGCGGGCGGCATCCTCCTCCGCGAACTTGAGCGCGGCCTGCGCCGTGTCGACCTGGGCCTGCGCGACCTCGACTTGCGCCCTCTGCGCCTCGATCTGCGCGTCGATGTTCTTGATCGCTGCCTCGGAGGCGGTGACCTGCGCCTCGGCCTGTTCGAGGGCGACCCGGTAGTCGCGCTGGTCGACCTGGAAGAGCACATCGCCCTTCTCGACATGCTGGTTGTCGGTCACCGGCACGGCGACGACGTAGCCGCCGACCTTCGGCGCGATCGTGAAGCTGCGCGCATCCACGAAGGCGTCGTCGGTGGTCTTGTAGGGATGGAGATAGATCTGCCAATAGAAGTAGCCGGCGATTCCGAGCGCCACCAGGGCGAGAGCGCCGAGGATGAACCACCAGGGATGGCGGCGGATCACGCTCGGGCGGTTCTCGTCCTCCGGGCCGTCGTCGGCCTCGGCGGAATCCTGCCCGTCGGGCGCGGACGCGTCGTCCGGCTCCGCCTTCCGGGCCTTGCTGCTGACCTTGGCTTCGAGGTCGAGGATGTCGCGCGCGGCCTCGTCCTCCGGCCCGGCATTCCGGGACGGGGCGTCGGCGGTCGCGCGCCGCCGCTGGTCGTCAAGCATCGGAATCTGTCGTTCGATACGCCGCGCCCGTATTTCAGGCTCGCGGCCGGGTGAACCCGCCTCGGGCTGGCAAGACGCGGGGCGGATTAAAGTTCCGGTGCACACGTTGGAGTGCGCCCGCGTGACGCGAGGCTTGAGCGCGCGCCGCGGCAGGATCATGCTCCCACCCGGGGGAATATCCGGAGTCCGCCGCCATGCACCCGAACCCTGATGGAACCACGAGTCCGTCCGGCGTGCCGCTCGCCGGCGCCGCCCGCCGCGACGCCATGTGCACGATGCTCGCCCGCAACTGGTGGCTGATGGCCCTGCGCGGCGTGGTGGCGATCCTGTTCGGCATCGCCGCCTTCGCCGCGCCCGGAGCCGTCGTGCTCTCGCTCGTGCTGTTCTTCTCGGCCTACATGCTGGTCGACGGCGTCGTCGGCATCGTCGCCTCCATGCGGGCGGCGCAGCGGCACGAACGCTGGGGCTTCCTGCTGATGGAGGGCATCCTCGACATCCTCGTCGGCGCGGCGGCCTTCCTGATGCCGGCGGCCGCGGTCTGGGCCTTCGTCTTCCTCGTCGCCTTCTGGGCCCTGGTGACCGGCGGCCTGATGATCGCCGCGGCGATCCACCTGCACGCCCATTACGGGCGCTGGTGGCTCGGGCTCGGCGGAGCGATCTCGGTGCTGTTCGGCATCGCGCTGCTGGTCAATCCGGGCATGTCCGCCCTGGTTCTGACGTGGTGGCTCGGCGGCTACGCCATCGCCTTCGGGGTGATGCTGGTGGTGCTCGGCTTCCAGCTCCGCGGCCGCCACGAGGCCGCGGGCCGGCCGATGCCGCTGCCCGGCGGCGCCTGAGGAACGCGGCGTAGCTTCGGCCGCGGGATCCGGTCTAGAACGGCGGCTCGCCCGCACCCGGCCGCCCGCCGCCGGGCGGCCCTCGATTGCGGATACGATGAGCCCTCCCGACCCGGAACGCGCCAAGCTCGACGGGCGCGGCCCCGACCCGGACACCCGGGCGGCGGCGCGCGAGGCGGCCTCGGCCGCGCGCCAGCTCGGGCGGCAGCTCGCCATCCTGCTGGCGGGCTCGGTGCGCTGGGCCGCCCGCAGCTCCGGACGTGCGGCGGCCGGCGGCGCCGAGCGCCTGGGCGGCCTGCGCCGGCGGCTCGCGCGGCCGGCCTCGTCCGCCCCTTCGCCCGACTCGGCCCCGGCCCGTTCCGCCGCGCCACCGCCCCGGCGGCCCGGGCGCTGGCGCAGGGCCGCCTTCGCCCTCGTCGCCCTGGTGGCGGTGCCGCTGCTCGCGCTCCTCGGCTATGTGCTCGCGGCCTTCCTCACCCTGCCGCCGCTCGGCTCCGTGACGACCGATCCGGGCAGCCGGGCGCTCACCGTCGAAGCCGATGATGGGCGCGTCTTCGCCACCCGCGGCGTGTTCCGCGGCCAGCCGCTCACCGCCGCCGACCTGCCGCCCCACCTCGCCCAGGCGATCGTCGCCATCGAGGACCGGCGCTTCTACAGCCATTGGGGCGTGGACCTGCGCGGCCTCGCGCGGGCGGCCTGGCGCAACGCGCTCGGCGGCGGCGTGCGCGAGGGCGGCTCCACCATCACGCAGCAATATGTCCGCCTGACCTCGCTCTCCCAGGAGAAGACGCTCCGCCGCAAGATCCAGGAGGCCTTCCTGGCCCTGCGGGCCGAGAGCGAGATGACGAAGAGCGACATCCTGCTCGGCTATCTCAACACCGCCTATTTCGGCGCCGGCGCCTACGGGGTCGACGCGGCGGCGCGGCGCTATTTCGGCAAGCCCGCCAAGCAGGTCAGCCTGCCCGAGGCGGCGATGCTGGCGGGGCTCGTGCGCGCGCCCTCGCAGCTCGCCCCCACCCGCAATTTCGGCGGCGCCAAGGAGCGCGCCGACGTGGTGCTCCAGGCCATGGTCGAGACCGGCGCCATCACGGCGAAGGAGGCCGATGCGGCGCGGACCAAGACCGTGACCCTGCGCACGCCCCCGGAGACGCCGCCCGGCGCCAACTACTTCCTCGACCTGGTGGCGGCCGACGCCAAGCGCCTCGCCGATACGGGCGGCGACGTCACCGTGCGCGCGACCCTCAACCTCGATCTGCAGAGCCTCGCCGAGGGCGTGATCGCCCGCCGCCTCGATGCGGAAGGGCAGAAGAAGAAGGCGAGCCAAGCCGCCCTCGTCGCCCTCTCGCCGCAAGGCGCGATCCTGGCGATGGTGGGCGGGCGCGACTACGAGGACAGCCAGTTCAACCGCGCCGTGCAGGCCAAGCGCCAGGCCGGCTCGCTGTTCAAGCTCTTCGTCTATCTCACCGCCTATTCGCAGGGCCTGAGCCCGGATTCCATGCTGGTCGACCGCCCGGTCCAGATCGGCGACTGGGAGCCGCAGAACTCCAACAACCGCTTCCGCGGCGCGCTGCCCCTGCGCACCGCCTTCGCGCTCTCGGTGAACACCATCGCGGCGCAGCTCGGCGACGAACTCGGCATCCCGGCGGTGATCGCGACCGCGCGCAAGCTCGGCATCACCTCAGACCTGCCGAACGTGCCGAGCCTCGCGCTCGGCTCGGCCGAGGTGACGCTCCTCGAGATGACCCGCGCCTATGCCGGCGTGCTCGCCAACCGCACGCCGCTGGAGACCTTCTCGATCCACGCGATCCGCGGCGCCCAGCCCCAGCCGCTCTACCTGCATCCCGACCCGGCCCAGACGGGCGGCCTGTCCGCCGACAGCCGCAGCATGATGCTCGATTCGCTCCAGGCCGTGGTCGATGGCGGCACTGGCAAGGCGGCGCGGGTGCCGGGCCTCGCGGTGGGCGGCAAGACCGGCACGACGCAGGATTACCGCGACGCCTGGTTCATCGGCATGACGCCGGACCTCGTGGTCGGGATCTGGGTGGGCAACGACGACAATTCCTCGATGAACCGGGTCGGCGGCGGCGACCTGCCGGCCGCGATGTTCCGCGACTTCGTGCAGCGCGCCTCCGCGCAGCTCGCCAAGGGCCGCAAGCGTCCCTCCGCCGCCCGTGCCGAGCCGGCCCCCGCGGTCCAGGCGGGGGCGCAGCCGACCGTGCAGCCCGGGATCCAGCCGCCCGCGCCGGTGCCGGTCGAGGCCTCGGCGGAGGCGCGCGGCGTGCCCGAGGTGATCGATACCGGCACCCTCTCCTTCCGTGGGCGCGTGGTCCGGCTCGCGGGCGTCGAGGGCGAGGGCGGCGCGCTCGCCCGCCAGCTCGCGCGCTACCTGCGCCGCCGCGAGGTGGTCTGCGCCACGGTCAGCGACGGCATGCGCTGCCGTATCGAGGGCGACGACCTCGCCGCGCTGATCCTCGCCGCCGGCGGCGCCCGGGCGAGCGAGAGCGCCCCGCCCGATCTCCTCGCCGCCGAGGAGCAGGCCCGCGCCGAGCGCGTCGGCCTGTGGGGGCGCGACCGCTGAACGGCTGGCGGCAACCTCAGCGGAACGGCGGCTCGTCGAAGCTGCGCAGCTTGCGCGAGTGCAGGCCGTGGCGGTCGGCGCGCAGGATGTCGAGGGCGGCGAGACCGATCCGGAGATGCTCGCCCACCGCCCGCTCGTAGAAGGCGTTGGCCGCGCCCGGCAGCTTGATCTCGCCGTGGAGCGGCTTGTCCGAGATGCAGAGCAGCGTGCCGTAGGGCACGCGCAGGCGGTAGCCCTGCGCGGCGATGGTGCCGCTTTCCATGTCGACGCCGATGGCGCGGCTGAGGTTGATCACCCGGCGCTCCTGGCTGAAGCGCAGCTCCCAGTTGCGGTCGTCGTAGGTGACGACGGTGCCCGTGCGCAGGCGCCGCTTCAGGGCCTCGGCCCGCTCCCCCGTCACCTGGGCCGCGGCCGCCTGGAGGGCGAGCTGCACCTCGGCGAGCGCCGGCACCGGCACGTCGGTGGGAACGAGTGCGTCGAGGATGCGGTCGCGGCGCAGATAGCCGTGGGCCAGCACGTAGTCGCCCATGCGCTGCGACTGGCGCAGGCCGCCGCAATGGCCGACCATCAGCCAGCAATGCGGGCGCAGCACCGCGAGATGGTCGGTGATCGTCTTCGCGTTCGAGGGGCCGACGCCGATATTGACCAGCGTCGTGCCCTGCATCGCGCCCTCCGCGTCGCGGGCGACGAGGTGGTAGGCCGGCATCTGGAACCGGTGCCAGGGCGAGGCCGCGATCAGCGCGTTGGGGTCGGCGCTCGCGGCCTCGTCCCGCCGCACGCGGATGTTGCCGGGCAGGATCATCTCCTCGAAGCCCTCCGCCCCCGAGGCGAGGCGCTCCAGCCCGTGGCGGATGAACTGGTCCACGTAGCGGTGGTAGTTCGTCAGCAGGATCCAGGGCTGGACATGGCTCCAGTCGCAGCCCGTGTAGTGGACGAGGCGGCGGAGCGAGTAGTCGACCCGCACGGCGTCGAAGAGGGCGAGCGGGCGCGGCGCGTCACCCCGCTGCTCCCACAGGCCGTCGGCCACCTCGTCGCCCACCTGGGAGAGCAGCGGCACGGGGAAGAAGGCGGCGAGGTCCGCCCCGTCCGGCGTGCGCCGGCTCGGGCCGATGCCGGCTTCCAGCACGTAGGGATACGGGATCTCCTGCGCGCTCACGCCCACTTCGAGCGCGGCGCCGTAATCCTCCACCAGCGGGCGGAGCTGGTGGATCAGGTATTCGCGGAAATGCGCGGGCTGCGTCACCGTGGTGGCGTAGGTGCCCGGCACCTGGAGCTTGCCGGTGGCGCGGCTGATCCGCGGCATCGGCCCGGTCGGGTGATAGGTGACGCGGATCTCGGGGTAGCGGAACTTCAGCCGCTCGGCCGCGTCCGGCGGCGGTCCGCCGTCGAGGTAGCGCGCCAGCGCCTCGCGCAGGGCCCGCGTCGCCTCCGCGTGCAGGGCGACCAGCCGGTCGACGGCGACCGGCACCTCCTCGACCGCCTCCATGGGGCGCAGTTCCTCGACCAAGCCGCTCTCCCGCTCGCATTCCGCCGGCCCATCCTATACCCGCGAGGACGGGGGCGGCACCGGGAAAGCGGGCGGCGATGAGCGGAGAAGCGGGCGGCGGGGACGGATTCGGGCTGCGGCCGGGCGAGCAGGCGGTGAGCCTGCCCGGGCGCTACGATGCCGGCCTCCACTTCATCGGGCGCCTGCGCACGCCCTGGACCGAGCGCGGCGACTGCCCGAAGAACGGGTTGCAGACGGAGGCGGTCTGCACCGTCGAGGTCGATCCGGCCTATGCGGCCGGCCTCGCCAACGTCTCGGGCGCGAGCCACCTGATCCTGCTCTACTGGATGGACCGGGCCCCGCGCGGCCTGCTGGTCCAGCAGCCGCGCCACGCGGACGGCACCCGCGGCACCTTCTCCTTACGCTCCCCCGCCCGGCCGAACCCGATCGCCCTCTCGGTGGTGGAGCTTCTCGGCATCGCGGGCGCGACGCTCCACGTGCGCGGCCTCGACTGCCTCGACGGCACGCCGCTCCTCGACATCAAGCCCTACTACGCCTCGACCGATTCGAGGCCAGGGGCCACGGTGCAGCGGAGCGGCGCCCCCTGATCACCCGGCCTTCGGCGGCCGGATCCGGTAGCAGCCGACATAGAGGGCCGGCAGGAAGAGCAGCGTGAGCAGGGTCGCCGCCAGGATGCCGCCGATCATCGCGTAGGCCATCGGGCCCCAGAACACCTCGCGGGCGATCGGGATCAGGCCGAGGCTCGCCGCCGCCGCGGTGAGCAGGATCGGGCGCATGCGGTGGCGCGTGGCCTCGACCACCGCGTCCCAGGGCGCAAGCCCTTCCGCCTCGCATTCCTCGATCTGGCTCACCAGGATCACGGCGTTGCGCACGATGATGCCGATCAGCGCCAGGATGCCGAGGATCGCCACGAAGCCCATCGGCTTGTCGAACAGGAGCAGCGCCGGCACCACGCCGATGAGCCCGAGCGGCGCAACCGAGAAGACCAGCAGGAGCTTGCCCACGCTCTGGAGCTGCACCATCAGGAAGAAGGCCATGGTGAGCAGCATCACCGGCACCACCGCGGCGATCGGGCCCTGGCCCTTGGCCGATTCCTCCACCTCGCCGCCGGTCTCCAGGGTGTAGCCCTCGGGCAGGGCCTTCATGAAGGCGTCCATGTCCGGCTGGAGCGCGGCCACCACGGTCGGCGGCTGCGTCGTGTCCATGATCGCGGCGCGCACCGTGATCGTCGCCACGCGGTTGCGGCGCCAGACGATCGGCTGCTCCAGGTCGTAGTCGAGCTTGGCGAAGGCCAGGAGCGGCACCACCGTGCCGTTGGACAGCCCCACCTGCAGGCTCTGCAGCGTGTCGAGGGAGGTGCGCTCGATGGCGCGCGCCCGGCCGACCACGTTCACGAGGTAGATCGAATCGCGCACCTGCGTGATCGCGGTGCCGCCGACGACGCCGTTGAGGATGCCGGCGATGTCCTGGCTGGTCACGCCGAGCTGGCGCGCCTTGTCCTGCTGGATCTCGACGCGCAGCACCTTGCCGGGCTCGTTCCAGTCGAGGGTCGGCACGGCGACGTGCGGGTTCTTCGCGATCACGTTGGCGAGGCCGAGCGCGTGCTCGCGCAGCGCCTGGATGTCCGGGCCGGAGAGCCGGTACTGGATCGGGCGGCCGACCGGGGGGCCGAGGGAGAGCGGGTTCACGAAGACGTCGGTGCCGACGAACTCCGTCTTGCCGATCTCCTCCAGCCGCGTGAACACCCGCTCGCGCGCCTCCAGCGACTTCGTCACCACGACGATCTGGCCGAAGAAGGCGTTGTCGAGCTGCTGGTCGAGGGGCAGGTAGAAGCGCACCGCGCCCTGGCCGACATAGGACGACCAGCGCTCGATATCGGGATCCCCCTTCAGCTTCTCCTCGAAGCGGTCCATCTGCGCCTTGGTCTCGGCGATGGTCGCGTTCTGCGGCAGCGTGAGGTCGACCAGGATCTCGGTGCGATCGGACGACGGGAAGAACTGCTGCTGGACGTGGCCCATGCCGACGATCGCCGCGCCCATCAGCGCGACGCAGACCACGACCGTGGTCCAGCGGAAGCGCATGGCGAGCCGCAGGACGGCGAGGAAGCCGCGGCCGAGCCGGCCCGGCTCGTGGGCATGCGCCTTCATCTTCGTGGGCAGCATCGCCACGCCGATCAGCGGCGCGAACAGCACAGCCACGATCCACGAGACGAGGAGCGAGGCCGCGATCACCACGAAGAGCGAGTAGGTGTACTCGCCCGCCGACGAGCCGTTGAAGCCGATGGGCAGGAAGCCCGCCACCGTCACCAGCGTGCCCGTCAGCATCGGGAAGGCGGTGGAGGTGTAGGCGTAGGTCGCCGCCTTCCTCAGCGTGTCGCCGAGTTCCAGTCGCGCGACCATCATCTCGACGGTGATCATCGCGTCGTCGACGAGGAGGCCCAACGCGATGATGAGGGCGCCGAGCGAGATGCGCTGCAGCGTCACGTCCATGATCTGCATGACCACGAAGACGATGGCGAGCACGAGGGGGATCGACAGGCTGACCACGAGGCCGGCCCGGACGCCGAGGCTGATGAAGCTGACCGCGAGCACGATCACCACCGCCTCGACCAGCGCCTTGGTGAAGCCGCCGACCGCCTCCTCGACGATCTTCGGCTGGTCCGAGACCAGATGGATGCCGACGCCGATCGGGAGCTTCTCCTCGATCAGCCGCATGCGCGTCTTCAGGTCCTCGCCGAAATGCAGGAGGTTGGCGCCCGGCCGCATGGCGATGGCGAGGCCGATCGCCGGCTTGCCGTCGACCCGGAACATGGCGGCCGGGGGATCCTCGTAGCCGCGCGAGATCTCCGCCACGTCCGACAGGCGGAAGAAGCGGTCGTTGACGCGCAGGTTGATGTCGAGGAGCGATTCCTCGGAGGCGAACTGCCCGCTCACCCGCACCGAGACGCGCTCCGGCCCGGCCTGGACGACGCCCGAGGCCGTCACCGCGTTCTGGGTCTGGAGGGTCTTGATGAGCTGGTTGAAGTCGATGCCGTAGCCCGCGAGCTTGCGGGTGGCGAAGTCGAGGTAGATCACCTCCTTCTGGGTGCCGAGCAGCAAGGTCTTGCCGATGTTCGGCACCTTCAGGATCTCGGTGCGCACGCCCTCGACGTAGTCGCGCAATTGCCGGTGGGTCAGGCCGTCCGCCGTGAAGGCGTAGACGTTGCCGTAGACGTCGCCGAACTCGTCGTTGAAGAACGGGCCCTGCACCCCTTGCGGGAACCGGCTCTGGATGTCGCCGAGGCGCTTCCTCACCTGGTAGAAGGCGGGCTGGATCTCCTCCTTCTTCGTGGTGTCGCGGAACTGTACGAACACCGTCGCCTGGCCGGGCGTGGTGTAGCTCCTCACGTAGTCGAGGGCATTGATCTGCTGCACCTCCTTCTCGATCCGGTCGGTCACCTGCTCGAGGGTGTCGCCGATCGTGGCGCCGGGCCAGACGGCCTGCACGACCATGGTCTTGATCGCGAAGGGCGGGTCCTCCTCGCGGCCGAGCTTGGTGTAGGCGAGCGCGCCCGCGAGCAGGCTGATCCCCATCAGGAACCAGACGAAGGAGCGGTGCGCGAGCGCCCATTCGGACAGGTTGAAGCCGGTCTCGTGCCGGTCCTTCTCGGGCTGGCCTTGCGTCTCGCGGCCGGTCGTGTCGGTGGGAGCGTGCATCACAGCGCCTCGTCGGACAGCCGGACCGTCTGGCCCTCGCTCAGGGAATGCGCGCCGGCCACGACCACGCGCTCTCCGGGATTCAGCCCCGCCTTCAGGGCGACGCGCTCGGCCTTGCGCTCGGCCACCGTCACGGCGCGCCGCGTCACGTGCGCGCCGTCGCCGTCCACCACCCAGACGGAATCCTTCCCCGCCTCGCTGAGGAGCGCGGTCGCCGGCAGGTAGATGCGCGGCTCCACCGGGCGCGTCAGGACCACCGTGATGGTGGTGCCGAGGCGGAAGGCGGTGGGCGGATCCTGCAGGGCCATGCGGATGCGCCGGGTGCGGGTGCTGGCATCGGCGAAGGGCGCGACCTCGCGCACGGTGCCGATCGCGGTCACGTCCGGCGCGCTCTGGAGGGCGACGGTGAAGCGCCCGTCCTTCGGCATGGCGCCGACGAGCTCCTCGGGGATGTCGACCACCGCCTCGCGCACCTCGGGCCGGGCCACCGTCACCACGGTCTGGCCGGCCGAGAGGTCCTGGCCGACTTCGGCGCGACGCTCGGTGACGACGCCGTCGAAATCCGCCTTCAGCTCGGTATAGCCGATCTGGTCGCGGGCCTTCTTCAAGCTCGCCTGCGCCTGGGCGAGGCGGGCCTGGGCGGTGTCGCGGTTGGCCACCGCCGCGTCGAGCTGGGCCTGGGTGACGTTGCCGCCCTCCATCAGGCGGCGGGTGCGCGCCTCGGTGGCGACCGCGTTCTCGGTCTGGGCGCGGGCATCGGACACATCCGCCTCGGCGCGGGTCAGCGCGTAGCGCGGCACTATCGGGTCGAGGGCGGCGAGGCGCTGGCCGCGCTTCACGAGGTCGCCGACCGTGACGTCGCGGGCGACCACCCGGCCGCCGATCTGGAAGCCGAGCTGCGACTGGTAGCGCGGCTCCACGGTGCCCGCGAAGGGCCCGAAGCGCACCGTGTCGACGGATTTCGCCACCGTGTAGAGCACGGGGCGGATGGGGGGCGCCTCGGCCTTGTCGCCCGTCTCATCCTTGCAGGCGGAGAGCGCGGCGAGAAGCGCGGCGGCGAGCGCCGTCCGCTGCGGGTTGGGGAGCCTCATCGCACGGTCTCCGCGACGGTGACGGTCTGGCCGGGGCGCAGGAACTGGATGCCGGCCACCACGACCTCCTCGCCGGCCGTGACGCCGGAGGCGAGCGCGATCGAATCCGGCCCGTAGCGCTCGATGGCGACGGCGCGCGGGCTGACCGTCCCGCCCTTCGGCTCGCGGATCCAGACCGCGGGATGGCCGCGCCAGCGGTAGAGCGCCGACCACGGCAGGACCACGGCCTTGCGCGGCTTCCAGCGCCCGCGCCCGATCACCACGCTTCCCAGAGACATGGCCGGCGGCGTCTGCGCGATGCCGACCTTCACCCGCACCGTGCCCGAGGCCGGATCGACGCTCGGCGCGATCTCGCGCACCGTGCCGGTCGTGGTCACGGACGGGTCGGCCTGAAGCGTCACCTCGACCCGGTTGGAGGCCGGCGGGGCGGCGAGCAGCGCCTCGTAGACGTTGAAGACCGCGTCGCGCGGCCCGTCCTGCGCCACGGCTAGCACCGATTGCCCGGCCTGGACCACCTGGCCCGTCTCGAGCGAGCGGCTCAGCACGATGCCGGTCACGCCGGCCTTCAGGTCGGTATAGGAGAACTGCTCCTGCGCGGTGCCCAGCGAGGCCTTGGCCGAATCGACCGCGGCCTGGGCGCCGCGCAGCTCCTGCTCGGCGTTGTCGAAGGCCGGCCGCGTCGTGTAGCCGCTCTGCATCAGTGATTGCTGGCGCTGGAAGCTGAGCTTTCCTTGCGTCAGCCGCGCCTCGGCCGAGGTCAGGGCGGCCTCGGCATTGGCGAGGTTCGCACGCTGCTCCTGCGGATCGAGCCGGGCGAGCACCTGATCGGCGGTGACGTGGTCGCCGACCTCGACGAGACGCTCGGCGATCTTGCCGTTGGTGCGGAACGAGACGTTCGTCTGCGCCTGGGCCTGGATGTCGCCGGTGATCACCGCCTCGGACGCCACGGAGCTTTCCGCGGCGATCGCGGTCCGCACCAGCGTCTGCGCCTTCAGCGGCACCTCGTCGGCCAGGGCCCCACGGGGCACCAGCAGGGCCGCGCCGGGCGCGAATGCGCCGAGCGCACAGAGATGCAGGAGGGCCGCGGATGATATGGTTACGGCCCGGGAAGCTGTCGTCACCGCCGATTCTCCCTTTCGCGCCGCAGCCATATCCGCTAGATTACCGACCGTCCAGACGGTTTTTAATTGAATGTGGTCGACCACGTGAGACCGAAGCCATGAGCAGCGCGCGCAGCCGGCGCCCCGACCGGGCCGACATCATCCTCGACGCGGCCGAGGCGCTGCTGCGCCGCTCCGAGCACCGCAGCCTGACCATCGACGCGGTGGCGGCGGAGGCCGGGCTGAGCAAGGGCGGCGTGCTCCACCACTACGCCTCGAAGGACGCGCTGATCTGCGCGCTCGCGGCCCGCAAGGTCGAGCGGATGCGCACCGGCATCGCCGAGCAGGTCGTGGCGCAGGGCGATGCGCCGGCCGCCATCCCGCTCGCCGCGGTGGCGCTGGCGCGCGAGCTCTACGCCGAGGAATGCGGCTTCCCGGACGCGCTGCTCCTGGCGGCGGTGGAGAATCCGGAGGCGCTCGCCGGCTTCCGCGCCTTCATGGACGAGCGTTTCGCGCAGCTGGCCTCGGTGGAGGGCCGCCCGGGTGCCGGCGGCGTGCTGGTCTGCGCGGTGCTCGGCCTGATGCTCGGGCGCTCGCTCGGCTTCCACCAGATCGAGGGCGCGGAACTGGAGCGCCTGTTCGGCGCCCTGGAGGTGCAGGCGCGGGAGCTGTCCCCGGCCTGAGCGTCAGCCTTCCGGATGCGCGTCGAGCCAGCGCAGGGCGCCCGCGAGGTCGATGCCGCGCTCCGCGCCGAAGGCGAGGACCTCCTCGCGCTGCAGCCGGCCCGAGCGGACAGCCGCGATCGCCCAGAGGGTGAGCGAGCGCGTGCCGCTGCGGCAATGGGCGACGACAGGGCCGGGCGCCGCCGCGACCGCTTCCGCGAAGCGCCGGACCGCCTCTTCGGTGATGGTCGGCCCGGTCACCGGAAGGTCGAGATAGGCGAGGCCGGCGGCCTCCGCCGCCTTGCGCTCCGCGCTTGAGCCGAGCTGGCCGGGCTCCTCGTCGTCGGGGCGGTTGTTGATGAGGAGCGCCACGCCCTCCACCCCGAGCGCTGCGATCTCGGCCTCGCTCGGCTGCGCGGCGACGGAGAGCTTTGCGTCGACGGGGATGCGCTTCATGGGGCTCAGCCTTCGGTCCGGATCCCACCTCACGTGGAACACATTCGGAGCACGGACGAAGCGGCCGTGCGCTGTGTCCCCCCTTCCCCTCTGCAGGGAAGGGTCATGCGGCGGCTCAGTTGTTGGCGGTCTTGAACGTGTCGCAGGCGCGGGTCTGGCCGCTCTTGTAGCCGTTCATGAACCAGCGCATCCGCTGCTCGGACGAGCCGTGCGTGAAGGAATCGGGCACGGCGTAGCCGCGCGAGGCCTCCTGGAGCTTGTCGTCGCCGATGGCGTTGGCGGCCTTCAGCGCCTCCTCGATGTCGCTCTGGTCGAGGGCGTTCCACTTGTCGTTCGAGTTCTTGGCCCAGACGCCGGCAAGGCAGTCGGCCATCAGCTCGACGCGCACCGACAGGGCGTTCGCCTCGCGCTTGCTCGAGGCCTGCTGCTGGCGCGCCTGGACCTTGGGCAGGATGCCGAGCACGTCCTGCACGTGGTGGCCGACCTCGTGGGCGATGACGTAGGCGTAGGCGAAATCGCCCTTTACGCCGAACTTCGTGGCCATCTCCTTGAAGAAGCTCGTGTCGAGATAGACCTTCTTGTCGAGCGGGCAGTAGAACGGGCCCATCGCGGCCTGGGCCGAGCCGCAGCCGCTGCGGGTGCCGCCGGTATAGAGCACCATCGTCGTCGGCGTGTACTGCTTGCCGGTCTGGTTCGGCAGGATCTGGCTCCACACGTCCTCGGTGTTACCGAGGATCTTGGCGGCGAAGCGTCCGGAATCGTCGGTGGGCTGCTGCCGGCGGCGCTGCTGCGTCTGCGGGTCGACGCGCTCCTCGCGGCTCTGCCCACCGCCACGGGTCATCTGCTCGGCGCCGCCGATCAGGATCGCCGGGTTGATGCCCGTCACCCAGCCGATGATGAGCAGCACCACGATGGTGCCGATGCCCAGCCCCCCGGCGCCGCCGCCGGGAAAGCCGATGCCGCCGCCGCCGCCTTCGCCGCGGCGATCCTCGATGTTGTCCGAAGACCGGAAATCGTCCCAGCGCATCTGCCAGCCGCCCTGCCCGGCCGCCCACCCTGGGCGGTCACTAGTAATGGCCGGGCAAAAGCCCCGGTTCCGCCGGAACGGTCAAGCCTTTCCGTCGAGGGCCGCCCGCAGGAGCCGGAAGTCGCGCCAGGCGAGCCGCTTCTGCACCGGCTGGCGCAGGAGATAGGCGGGGTGGAGGGTGGCGAGCGCCCGCACCTCGCGGCTCGGCAGACGGTAGGGGAAGAAGCGCCCGCGCGCCTTCAGGATGCCGTCCTTCGTCCCCGTCAGCGTCTGCGTCGAGGGGCTGCCGAGGCAGACGATGAGGTCCGGATCGACCAGCTCGATCTGCCGCTCGATGAAGGGCTTGCAGACCGAGACCTCCTGCGGCGTCGGGTTGCGGTTCCCCGGCGGGCGCCAGGGCACGATGTTGGCGACGTACGCCGTCTCGCGTTCGAGGCCGACCGCCTTCATCATCCGGTCGAGGAGCTGGCCCGAGCGGCCCATGAAGGGCTTGCCGATACGGTCCTCGTCGGCGCCGGGCGCCTCGCCCACGAACATCACCCGCGCCGCCGGGTTGCCGTCGGCGAAGACGAGGTTCTTGGCGGTGAAGCGCAAGGGGCAGGATTCGAAATCCTTCAGGATGGCTTCGAGCTCGTCGAGGCTCTGGGCCGCCCGCGCCCGGGCGCGGGCGTCGGTGGCCGCCTCGTCGGGCTTGGCCGAGGCCGCCTGGCCGAAGGTGCGCGCCGGAGCGGGTGCCCGGGCGGGCGGCGCCTCGCCGCGGGGCGGCAGGGACGGCCGGGGCGAAGACGCCTCTGCGCGGCGCGGGGCGGGTCGTTGCGCGGAATGGGGCTCTGGTGCGTCGGCCTCGCCGAAGCGGTCATGCGGGCGCTCGTCCAGGACGGCGTCGACGCCGGCCTCGCTGTGGAAGTCGAGATAGGCGATGAGGTCGCGCTGCGCTTCGGTGGGCGGTGCCATCGTCGTCATGTGGGGCGTCGCAAGCCTGTGGACAACGCGCGCCGCCGGGGCCCCGGCAGCGGCGCGATGGCGCGCCTCACCTGCCAGGCAAGCCTTGCCATCCTACCTTGGAATGGGTTGAGGAATTGCTTGAAAGCAAGCCTGACAATACCGAGACAGGCCGAGAAGGGTTCACGAGCCCGGCGCGGACGAACGATCAGGCCGAAGACAGGGCCGACACGAGAGGCAGGAGACGAGGATGGCGCTTCCCGAACGCGAGGGGATGGATTTCGACGTGGTGATCGTCGGCGCGGGGCCGGCGGGCCTCGCCGCGGCGATCCGCCTGAAGCAGCGCGCGGCGGAGGCCGGCGATGAGATCAGCGTCGTCGTCGTCGAGAAGGGCTCCGAGGTCGGGGCGCACATCCTCTCGGGCGCGGTGATCGACCCGTCCGGCCTCGACCTGCTGGTGCCGGACTGGCGCGACGATCCCGAGCGCCCGCTCAAGACCGCGGTCGAGCGCGACGAGTTCATGTTCCTCACCAAGAACAGCGGCATCACCCTGCCGAACCTGTTCTTCCCCAAGCTGATGTCGAACCACGGCAACTTCGTCGGCTCGCTCTCGAACGTGACGAAGTATCTTGGCGTCAAGGCCGAGGCGCTCGGCGTCGAGATCTATCCGGGCTTCCCGGCCGCGGAAGTGCTCTACGACGCGCACGGCGTGGTGGTCGGCATCGCCACCGGCGATCTCGGCATCGGCCGCTCCGGCGAGCCGCGCGACGACTTCACCCGCGGCATGGAGCTGCGCGGCAAGTACACGATCTTCGGCGAGGGCGCGCGCGGCTCGCTCACCAAGACGCTGATCGACCGCTTCCAGCTCAACGCCCGCAGCGACCACCAGAAATACGGCCTCGGCGTCAAGGAGCTGTGGCAGCTCGCGCCCGGCAAGTTCCAGCCCGGCCTCGTGCAGCACACCATGGGCTGGCCGCTGCCGAACAAGGCCGGCGGCGGCTCCTGGCTCTACCATTTCGACGACCACCTGCTCTCGGTCGGCTTCGTCACGCACCTGAACTACGAGAACCCGACCCTGTCGCCGTTCGAGGAGTTCCAGCGCTTCAAGACCCACCCGATGATCGCCGAGACCTTCGAGGGGGCCAAGCGCATCGGCTACGGCGCGCGCGCCATCATGGAGGGCGGCTGGCAATCGGTCCCGAAGCTCGTCTTCCCCGGCGGCTGCCTGGTGGGCGATTCAGCGGGCTTCGTGAACGTCCCGCGCATCAAGGGCTCGCACAACGCGGTGCTGTCGGGCATCCAGGCGGCCGACGCGATCGGCGAGGCCCTGAGGGCCGGCCGTCAGGGCGACGAGCTGACCGCCTACGAGCAGGGTTGGCGCGACAGCCCGATCGGGCAGGACCTGAAGCGCGTGCGCAACGTCAAGCCGCTCTGGTCGAAATACGGCACCCTGGTCGGCGTGGGGCTCGGCGGGCTCGACATGTGGTCGAACACCATCCTCGAAGCCTCGCCCTTCGGCACGCTCCGGCACGGCAAGCCGGACCATGCCTGCCTGAAGCCGCTCTCGGAGGTGACGCCGATCGTCTACCCGAAGCCCGACGGCAAGCTGACCTTCGACCGGCTCTCCTCGGTCTACCTCTCGAACACCAACCACGAGGAGGACCAGCCGCCCCACCTGAACGTGAAGGATGCGGGCCTGCAGAAATCCTCCGAGCACGACGTGTTCGGCGGTCCGTCCGCGCGCTACTGCCCGGCGGGCGTCTACGAATGGGTGGAGGACGCGGCGGCCAGCGGCGGCGTGCGCTACCAGATCAACGCGCAGAACTGCGTCCACTGCAAGACCTGCGACATCAAGGACCCGAACCAGAACATCAACTGGGTCACCCCGGAGGGTCCGGGCGGCCCGAACTATCCGAACATGTGAGTGTGGCCGGCGCGGCGGGCGCTCCCCGCCGCGCCATCCTTTCGCCTTGCGGGCATGGCGGGTAGGGTCCAGAGTCCCGCCCGTTCAGCGCCGCGGCCTTCCTGGGCTGCGGTGCGCGAGGAGCCGCGAGTTTTCCGGATGTTCGATCGACGCGCCCGCCGCACAGTCTCGGTGATCGCCCTCGTGCTCGCGGCCGGCCTCAGTCCCGCCCTTGCCGCGCAGCCGCGGGAATCCGCCCCGATCACGGAGTACGAGCCGGCGGATTCGCTGGAGGGCAACTTCCTCGCCGCCTACATCGCCGGGGCCGCCCGCGACACCGCCGCCGCCGCCACCTTCTATCGCGAGGCCGTGAAGGCCGACCCGCGCAACGCCGAGCTTCTGGAGCGCGCCTTCATCTCGCTGCTCGCCGACGGCGCGCTGCCGGACGCCTTCCGCTCGGCCGAGCGCCTCACCGCCCGCGACGGCGCCAACGGGCTCGCCAACCTCTCGCTCGGCGTGCGCCAGATCAAGGCCGGCCAATGGTCGGCCGCCCGCCAGAACTTCACCAAGAGCGGGCGCGGCGCCGCCGCCGACCTCACCGCGACGCTGCTCACCGCCTGGGCCTATGCCGGCCAGGGCGACGGCAAGAAGGCGCTGGAGACGGTCGGCCGCCTCAAGGGCGAGCGCTACTACAACACCTTCCGCGACTACCATGCCGGCCTGATCGCCTCGGTGGTCGGCGATCAGGCGGAGGCCGAGCGCCGCCTCAAGGGTGCCTACGAGGCCGACCGCAACACCCTGCGCGTGGTCGATGCCTATGCCCGCCAGCAGGCGGCGGCCGGCCGCACCGACGTGGCGATCCAGGTCTACACGGACTTCGACAACCTGATGCCGCGCCACCCGATCGTGCGCGACGCCCTCGACAAGCTGAAGGCCGGCAAGCCGCTCGGCCGTCTGGTCGGCTCGGCGCAGGAGGGCGCGGCCGAGGTGCTCTACGGCCTCGGCTCGGCCGGCTCGACGCAGGGCGACGAGCTGCCGGCGGTGATCTACCTGCGCCTCGCCCTCTACCTCGCCCCCGAGCACGCGCTGGCCCGGCTCACCCTCGCCGACATCCTCGACCGGATGAAGCAGCCCGAGCGCGCCAACGAGGCCTACGCCCAGATCCCGGCCGCCTCCCCGCTCAAGCTCAACGCCGACATCCAGGTCGGCCTGAACCTCGAGCAGATGGGCAAGGGCGACGAGGCGCTGGCCCATCTCGACGCCGCCATGAAGGCGCATCCCGACGACATCGACGTCATCACCGCGCTCGGCAACGTGCAGCGCTCGCGCAAGAAGTACGCCGAGGCCGCCGAGACCTACACCAAGGCGATCGGTCTCATCGGCGACCGCCCGGTGCAGAACTACTGGACGACCTTCTACTTCCGCGGCACCGCCTACGAGCGCGCCAAGCAATGGCCGAAGGCCGAGGCCGACCTGAAGCGGGCCCTGGAGCTCGTGCCGGCGAGCCAGCCCGCGGCCCGCGCCCAGGTGCTGAACTATCTCGGCTATTCCTGGGTCGACCAGAAGCTCAACATCGACGACGCGTTCAAGCTGCTGAAGCAGGCCGCGGATCTGAGCCCGCGCGACGGCATGATCATCGACAGCCTGGGCTGGGCCTATTACCGCCTCGGCCGCTGGGACGATGCCGTGCGCGAACTGGAGAAGGCAGTCGAGCTGAAGCCGGGCGATCCGACCATCAACGACCATCTCGGCGACGCCTACTGGCGCGCCGGCCGGCGCCTCGAAGGCAAGTTCCAGTGGCAGCATGCCAAGGACCTCAACCCCGAGCCGGATGACCTCGAGCAGATCAACGAGAAGCTGAAGAACGGCCTGCCCGAGATCGAGAAGCCGACCGCCACCGCGGAGAACCCGCCGGCGCCGGTGGCCGCGCCGCACAACCCGCAGAACCCGGAACTGCCGAAGGGCGCGCCGCAGCCGAACGAGCCGCCCGGCGCCGCCGACAAGAAGACCGGGGGCTGAGGGCAGTCTTCGTTCGAACGATCTGGTGCCTGAGGATCCCCTCTTCCCGCTTGCGGGGAGAGGGCTCAGCCGACCCTGTCGTCGGCTGAGCGAGGCGGTAGCCGGGGATGAGGGGGCGGCTCCGTGGAGACCCTTCCTGAGCTGCCCCCTCACCGCCGCTCCGGCCTGCGCCTCCACTTCCTGCCGGCACGACAAGGTGCAGGCAGGCCTCTCCCCGCAAGCGGGGAGAGGGGGGCGAGCCGGGAGACGGGGCGAGAAATCGTCGCCCGCCCTCCGAAACGCGCTCTGCCTTGCCCCTCCGGCGGCGGCCCCGTATGGCCTGCCTCTGTCCCGAGGTTCCTGACGCCGGAGCGCCCGTGTCCTCCCTCACAACCCGCGCGCCCGCGAAGATCAACCTGACCCTGCACGTCCTCGGCCGTCGGCCCGAGGACGGCTATCACGTGCTGGAGAGCCTCGTCGCCTTCGCGAGCACCTCCGACGTGCTGACCCTGGAGCCCGGCGCCGATCTCGGCCTCGCCGTGAGCGGGCCGACCGCTGGGCCTGCCGGCCCGACCGAGGACAACCTCGTGCTGCGCGCCGCCCGCCACCTTGCAGCCCGGCTGCCCGGCCTGCGCCACGGCGCCTTCCGCCTGCACAAGCGCCTGCCCGTGGCGGCGGGGATCGGCGGCGGCTCGTCGGACGCGGCCGGGGCGCTGCGCCTGCTCGCGCGGCTGAACGGCGTGGCCATCGACGATCCGGCCGTGGTCGACGCCGCGCGCGCGACGGGGGCCGACGTGCCGGTCTGCCTGGAGCCGCGGGCTCGGATGATGCGCGGCGCGGGCGAGGAGGTCGGCGGCCCGCTCGGGCTCGCCAGCCTGCCGGCGGTGCTGATCAATCCCGGCGTGCCGGTGCCGACCGCGCCGGTGTTCAAGGCGCTCGGCCTCAAGGTCGGCGACCGGCTCGACGGGGCCGAGCATCCCGCCATCGCGGGCGGGCTCGATGCGGACGCGCTGCTCGGCCTGATCGCCCCGGCGCGCAATGATCTGGAGGCCCCTGCCCTCACCGTCGCCCCGGTGATCGGCGACGCGCTCGCGGCGCTCCGCGCTCAGGCCGGCTGCCGCCTCGCCCGGATGTCGGGCTCGGGCGCGACGGTCTTCGCCCTCTTCGCCGACCGGCACGCCGCCATGCGCGCCGCCCGCACCCTGCGCGCGGCCAATCCGGGCTGGTGGGTCGCCGCCACGCTGCTGCGGTAGGTCCGGGCTTCGAAAGGGGTCACCCCTTTCGCGGGTCCAGGGCGGCGCCCTGGTAGTCCCCGCCGAAGGCCCCCGATGTGGAAGCCCCGATCTCGGGGTTCCGCCCGCGCACCGCGTCCCGGATCCGGTCGACGCTCGGGTCGATGAGCGCCTGGAGCAGGCAGGAGACGGCGACGCTGAGCGCGATGCCGATCACGAAAGCCCAGTAGGAATAGCCCGGCACCAGGGCGAGGATGAACACCTCGACCACCGGATGGAACACGTAGAGCGGATAGGTGATCCGCCCGAGCGCCTCGTCCATGGAGCGGAGGCGGGTGAGCCGGCTCTCGGCGAGCCAGATGATCGTCCCGACGAGCCCGACGAGGAGCGCGAACTCCGCCCAGGCGCCGCTCTCGGTGCCGGGCTCCCGCCCGTGGACGGAGTAGACCATGAACTGCGCCGTACACCCCGCGAAGGCGAGAAAGGCCATCAGGATGCTCTCGCGGCTGCGCGAGCGCAGCAGGAAGTACAAGGCCGAGCCGAAGATGAAGTAGGGCGCGAGCGAGATCATCGCGGGCAGCCGCCCGGCCATGGACAGGAACCAGAGCGGGCACAGCACGAGCACGATGGCGACGAGGATGCCGGTAAGCAGGCGCCGGTCGAACAGGCGCCCCGCCACGCCTTCCAGCCAGAGGGCGGCCGCGAAGAAGAGATAGAACATCATCTCCACGCGGATCGCCCAGGCGATGCCGATGAAGTCGAAATCCATCATCTGGTTCGACAGCGGCACGAAGCCGAACAGGTTCGCCAGCAGGTTCTTGGCGTCGAAGGCCGCGCCGGCCGGGAGCATCTCCGTGCGCGACACGCGCAGCGTGCCGGCATCGGAGAAGGCGAGGCAGACCACGATCATCGCTGCGAGCGCCAGGAAGTAGTGCGGCACGATGCGCAGCAGGCGGTTCTCGATGAAGCCGACCGGCCGGTGGCGGTAGAAATGGTAGATGGCCTCGGTGATGACGAAGCCCGACAGGATGAAGAAAGCCAGGACCGCGACGTAGCCGAAGGCGTAGGGGCGCGTGGCCTCCGCCAGCCAGTCCGGCGCCACGTCGGCGCAGAAATGCTTCACCAGCACCAGGAAGGCGAGCAGGAAGCGGAAGGCTCCGAAGGGCCGGTAGGCGAGAGAACCCGGCATTCTCAACCCCGTGCGCGGAAGCGGGCGGCCCGTTCGCAATCTCAGATTGCGAACGGCGGCGTACTGCTCAGCTAGGGTGTGGGGTCAGGCCGGGTATGGCGGAAAACTACTGTGTGCCGCTTCGGGACAGCGGCACGTCCGGGATGGTCCGTCGCGCCGGGCGGCGTCAATGCGCCCGGGCGATGCAGAAATCGATGGCCTGGAGCAGCGCCGCCTTGGTCGGGCTCTGCGGGAACAGGGCCAGCGCGTCGCGGGCCATGGCGCCGTAGTGGCGGGCGCGCTCCACCGTGTCCTCGAGCGCGCGGTGACGGCGCAGGATGGCGCGGGCGGTCTCGAGGTCGCCCTCCTCGATCTTGCCCTCCTGCAGGGTGCGCCGCCAGAAGGCGCGCTCGTCCTCGCTGCCGCGGCGGAAGGCCAGCACGATGGGCAGGGTGATCTTGCCCTCGCGGAAATCGTCGCCGACATTCTTGCCGAGCTCGGCGCTGGAGCCGCCGTAATCGAGCGCGTCGTCGATGAGCTGGAAGGCGATGCCGAGATTCATGCCGTAGGAGCGGCAGGCGGCCTGCTCGGGCCGTGGGCGCTCGGCGAGCACGGGCCCGACCTCGCAGGCGGCGGCGAACAGCTCGGCGGTCTTGGCGCGGATGACGGCGAGGTACTCGTCCTCGGTGGTCTCGGTGTTCTTGGCGGCGGTGAGCTGCATCACCTCGCCCTCGGCGATCACGGTCGCGGCGGCCGAGAGGATGTCGAGGGCGCGCAGGGAGCCCACCTCGACCATCATGCGGAAGGCCTGGCCGAGCAGGAAGTCGCCGACGAGCACGCTCGCCTCGTTGCCCCACTTGATGCGCGCGGCGACCTGGCCGCGGCGCATGTCGCTCTCGTCGACCACGTCGTCGTGCAGCAGCGTCGCGGTGTGCATGAACTCGACGCTGGCCGCGAGCTTCACCGCGCCTTCGCCGCCCTGGTAGCCGCACAGGTCCGCGCAGGCGAGGGTCAGGATCGGGCGCAGGCGCTTGCCGCCCGAGGCGATGAGGTGGCTCGCGACCTCGGGGATCATCGTCACCTCCGATCCCGTCCGCGACAGGATCGTCGTGTTGACGCGCGCCATCCCGTCGGCGACGAGCGCCACGAGATCGTTCAGATCGGCCTCCGTTTGCGGACGACCTTTCTCCATGGGAACCACGACACCCAAGGTCCGATGCCTCCAGACCGTTCGACCGCGACAGGCGGGACCGTTCCCCTTCGCACGGGGCCCGCGGCGCCGCAACACGCGAGGCCGTCGATGACCCGTCCCCCCATATGGTGTGCGGCTGCGGGCGCGGCCCCGCGACCAATGCGCCGTGCGATCCGCGGGAGGTGCCGGTGACGGGCGCGGACGAGCCCGACAGCCTGTTCGGCGGGCGCCTGCGCCTGTTCCAGCCGGCCCGCGGCGCGCACCGGGCAGGCACGGATGCGGTGCTGCTCGCCCACCTGTTCGAGCCGCCGGCCGGCGCGACGCTCTGCGATGTCGGCGCGGGGACCGGCGTCGTCGGCCTCGCCTATGCCCGGCGCGTGGGCGCCCGCGTCACCCTCGTCGAGCGCGAGCCGGGTCTCGCCGGGCTCGCTCGCTGCAACGTCGCGCTGAACGCGCTGCCCGCGGCTGCCGTGGTCGAGGCCGACGTGCTGGCGCCGGCCGCCGCGCGGCTCGCGGCCGGGCTCGTGCCGGAGGCGGCCGATTTCGTGGTGACGAACCCGCCCTTCCTCGGCGCGGACCACCGGCCCTCGCCGAACGCGCTCCGCGCCGCCGCGCACAGCCTGCCCGAGGGCGGCCTCGCCGCCTGGATCCGCACCTGCACCTGGCTGCTGCGCCCTGGCGGCCATTTCGGCCTGATCCACCGCGCCGACGCCCTGCCCGATTGCCTCGCCGTGCTCGCCGGGCGCTTCGGCGACGTGGCGGTGCGGCCGGTCCATGCGCGGCCCGGGCGCCCGGCGATCCGCATCCTGATCCGGGCGGTGAAGGGCAGCCGGGCCGGGACGAGCCTGCTGCCGCCGCTGATCCTCCAGAACGACGATGCCAGCCCGACCCCCGAATCGGCGTCGATGCATTGCGGATCGAGCTGGGATTAACAGGTATACCGCATTCCAAAAGGGTCGAAAATTGCTTGTCGGGTGAAGGAACTTTGAGGTACTGAACTTATTCCTTCCGCAGCCCGGGCGGTTCAGCGTCGGCATCATGGGAATACGATGATGACCCAGCGCTATTTCTTCGATACGTTCAATGGGACCATCGTGCACGACGATGTCGGCCGCGTGCTGCCCGATGTCCTGAGCGCCCGCCTGGAGGCGCGCCGCCTCCTGCAGGAGCTGATCGCGGGTTCCGGGCCGGATCGGGACACCTGCGCCTACCGGGCCGACGTGCGCGACGAGAGGGGGCGCCGCGTGTTCAGCGCGACGATGGCCCTGATGTTCGAGGCCGGCTGAGCCGTTCGCGAGTGCCGAGCCTTGCCGCTGAGCCTTGCCATTGGCGCGGCCGTGCCCACCTGCTCCCGGATCCCCCCGTTCCCGACCCGGCCCCACCATGCCCGCGCTTCCGGCCTTTCTCCGCGACCTCCTGCCCCGCCGCTTCCGCGAGAAGCGCCCGCTCGTCGCGGTGGTGCGCCTCAACGGCGTGATCGGCGCGGTCTCGCCGATCCGGCAAGGCCTCTCCATCGCCTCGGTCGCGGGGAGCCTGGAGCGCGCCTTCGCCCTCAAGGACCTCGCCGCGGTGGCGATCGTGGTGAACTCGCCGGGCGGCTCGCCCGCGCAATCCCACCTTATCCACCGCAGGATCCGCGCCCTCGCCGAGGAGAAGGCGATCCCGGTCCTCGCCTTCGTGGAGGATGCGGCGGCCTCGGGCGGCTACATGATCGCCTGCGCGGCCGACGAGATCGTGGCCGACCCGACCTCGGTGGTCGGCTCGATCGGCGTGGTCTCGGCGGGGTTCGGCTTCGACAAGCTGATCGCCCGCATCGGCGTCGAGCGGCGCGTGCACACGCAGGGCGAGGCGAAGGCGATGCTCGATCCCTTCCGCCCCGAGGATCCGGCCGACGTGGAGCGTCTGAAGGCGATCCAGGCGGATGTGCAGGCGCTCTTCACGGAGCTCGTGACGCAGCGCCGCCCGAAGCTCCCCGCCGGCGAGAACCTGTTCACCGGCGCGGTCTGGACCGGCCGTCAGGCGGCGGCGCTCGGCTTGGTGGATGCCCTCGGTGACATCCGCTCGACCCTGCGAGCCCGCTTCGGCGAGAAGGTGGAGATGCGGCTGATCGCCGATGCGCGGGGCTCGTTCCTGGCCCGGCTTCTGCGCCGGGCTGCGCCCGGCGGGGTGGGCACGCTCGCCGGCGACGGCCTCGCGGCCCTGGAGGAGCGCGCCGCCTGGGCGCGCCTCGGGCTCTGATCGAGCCGGCTCTGCGTTACCGCGCCTGGCAGCCCGCGTTCGGCGTGCCGTAGCCGCTATAGACCACGCGAACCTTACGGACCTGGCATGGCTCGGCCTGCGGCGCCGGGGCGGCCACCGCCGTGACCTCGACCGGCGTCACGGCGGCCGGAAGGGTGATCGTGGCCGTGTCCTCGGCGGTGGCGAGGGCCTTCGTGCCCGACATCACCAGCGGCGTTGCCACGAGCGAGCCGGCGAACAGGGCGGCGACGATGGTGAGATTCTTGCGCATGACTGGTCTTCCGAAAGCTTCGGCCGGTTCGCCGGCCCGCTCTTCCCTGGCTGGACAATAAACGTGGCCGTGGGCTCGGCCGTTCCCTCTTCTCGCCGCATTTCCGCCACGCTGCGGTGTGCTGCAACACGCGGGCAATACCGACCGGGCCGTCGCCCACGGCGCAGGCCGGTCGCTTGACACCCCGTCATCCCCATCTAAACGCTGCCGGCCCTTGCTCCCGCCGCGATGCAGCATGATGTCCGACGCCGATCTCGCGCCCACCCGATCGTTCCAGGGCCTGATCCTGACGCTCCAGCGCTTCTGGGCGGCCAAGGGCTGCGTCATCCTGCAGCCCTACGACATGGAGGTCGGCGCCGGCACGTTCCACCCGGCCACCACGCTCCGCGCGCTCGGGCCGAAGCCCTGGAAGGCGGCCTATGTGCAGCCCTCGCGCCGCCCGAAGGACGGGCGCTACGGCGAGAATCCGAACCGGCTGCAGCACTATTACCAGTTCCAGGTCATCCTGAAGCCGAACCCGCCGAACCTTCAGGAACTCTACCTCGAATCGCTCGCCGCCATCGGCGTCGACCTCAAGCTTCACGACATCCGCTTCGTCGAGGACGATTGGGAGAGCCCGACGCTCGGCGCCTGGGGCCTCGGCTGGGAATGCTGGTGCGACGGGATGGAGGTGAGCCAGTTCACCTACTTCCAGCAGGTGGCGGGCTTCGAATGCGCGCCGGTGGCGGGCGAGCTGACCTACGGCCTCGAGCGCCTGGCCATGTATGTCCAGGGTGTCGAGAACGTCTACGACCTGAACGTCAACGGCGGCGAAGGCGACGACAAGGTCACCTACGGCGACGTCTTCCTCCAGGCCGAGCAGGAATATTCGCGCCACAATTTCGAGGCCGCCGACACCGAGATGCTGTTCCGGCACTTCGCGGATGCCGAGCGGGCCTGCCGCGCCTATCTCGAGGCCGGCGCGCCCGAGAGCGAGGGTGCCCGCCACCGCATGGCGCAGCCGGCCTACGACCAGTGCATCAAGGCGAGCCACGTCTTCAATTTGCTCGACGCCCGCGGCGTGATCTCGGTGACCGAGCGGCAGAGCTACATCCTGCGCGTGCGTGAGCTCGCCAAGGCCTGCGGCGCCGCCTGGCTCAGGACGGAGGGCGGCGGGCTCGCCGCGGCCTGAGCCCGTGCGCGGCCTTCTCCTCGCCCTCCTGCTCCTGCTCGGGGCCGGCCCGGCGCTCGCGCAATCGGCCACCGACCCGGTCGGCACCGTGCGGGCCTTCTACGCGGCGCCATCGACCGACGATCTCCGCTTCTACGCCCGGGTGCTGCGCGCCCTCTACGAACGCGACCAGCGCGAGGCGAACGGCGAGGTCGGCCGGATCGGATTCGATTTTCGCGTCAACGGCCAGGACACCGCCAAGGGCTGGGAGAAGACGCTGCGGCTCGCCACGCTCTCGGCCGGCGAGGACCGGGCCGAGGTCCAGGCGACGTTCCGCAACGGCAGGCCCCAGGACATCCGCTACGACCTCGTGCGCGAGGGCGGCCGCTGGCTGATCGCCGACGTGCGCGCGGTGACGGGCGAGCGCTGGGGGCTCGTCGCCCTCCTCTCGCAGCCGCTGAACTAGAGTCGCTCCCGATCGCGGCCCGCGCCTCGACACCGCCGGTCCGGGCTCCTAAACGGGCCCGGCCGTTCCGACGCCCCCTTGCGCGGCCCCCGCGGCCGGATCCGAGCCATGCCTGACCTCCTCCTCGAACTCCGCTCCGAAGAGATCCCCGCCCGCATGCAGCGGCGCGCGGCCGAGGACCTGCGCAAGCTCGTCACCGACGCCCTGGTGGAGCGCGGCTTCCTCTACGAGGGCGCCAAGGCCTTCGCGACGCCCCGCCGCCTCGCCCTGCACGTGGCCGGCCTGCCGCCCCGCGGCGAGGCGGTGCGCGAGGAGCGCAAGGGCCCGCGCGTCGGCGCCCCCGACGCCGCGATCCAGGGCTTCCTGAAGAGCGCCGGGCTCGCCTCGATCGATCAGGCGAAGACGGTCACCGACCCGAAGAAGGGCGCGTTCTACCTCGCCGTGATCGAGCGCGAGGGCCGCGAGACCCTCGACGTGCTGGCCGAGGTCCTGCCCCAGATCATCCGCAGCTTCCCCTGGCCGAAATCCATGCGCTGGGGCGCGGCCTCGGCTCAAGCGGGGGCGCTGCGCTGGGTGCGCCCGCTGCAATCGATCGTCGCCACCTTCGGCCCCGAGACCGAGAGCACCGAGATCGTGCCCTTCTCGGTCGACGGGATCGCGGCCGGCAACGTCACCTACGGCCACCGCTTCCTGGCCCCCGAGGCGATCGAGGTCCGCCGCTTCGACGACTACGTCCAGGCCCTGGAGCGGGCCAAGGTCGTGCTCGACGCCGACCGCCGCAAGGACATCATCCTTCACGACGCCCGCGACCTCGCCTTCGCGCAGGGGCTCGACCTCGTGGAGGACGAGGGTCTGCTGGAGGAGGTGGCCGGCCTCGTCGAGTGGCCGGTCGTGCTGATGGGCTCGTTCGACGCGAGCTTCCTCGACATTCCGGCCGAGGCGGTGCGCGCCACCATCCGCGCCAACCAGAAATGCTTCGTGCTGCGGAAATCCGGCTCGGAGGAACTCGCCCCCGCCTTCATCCTCGTCTCGAACCTCGTGGCCAGCGACGGCGGCCAGGCGATCGTGGCCGGCAACCAGCGCGTGGTGCGCGCACGCCTCTCGGACGCGAAGTTCTTCTGGGAGACCGACAAGGCGGTGAAGCTGGAGGACCGGCTTCCGAAGCTCGATTCCATCGTCTTCCATGAGAAGCTCGGGACGCAGGGTGAGCGGGTCCGGCGCATCGCGGCGCTTGCCGAGGATCTGGCCGAGACCGTGGGGGCGGATTTCGGCCTCGTGGGTCGCGCCGCACGCCTCGCGAAGGCCGATCTCGTGACGGAGATGGTCGGCGAATTCCCCGAGTTGCAGGGCCTGATGGGCGCGAAATACGCTGCTCTCCAGGGCCAGGACCCGAGTGTCTGCACGGCGATCGGCGACCACTACAAGCCCCTCGGGCCATCCGATCGGGTGCCTTCGGATCCGGTCGCCATCACCGTCGCGCTGGCCGACAAGCTCATCGCCCTCGCCGGCTTCTGGTCGATCGACGAGAAGCCCACCGGGAGCAAGGATCCGTTCGCCCTGCGCCGTGCGGCTCTCGGGGTGATCAGGCTTATCCTGGAGAATGGCATCCGCCTGCCGCTGGCGGAATTGGCCTTGCCGAACGCCTTCGACCTGCAGTCCGGTGGCCCGATGGTGGTGCAGATCGATCTGCCGGGCAGCATCGAGGAGCTGGAGGCGGCCTACAAGGACCTGCCCCCGGACTTCGACCTGCTGGCCGATCCGCGCGTGGACGACCTCCTGGCCTTCTTCGCCGACCGCCTCAAAGTCTATCTCCGCGACCAGGGCGCCCGCCACGACCTGATCGACGCCGTCTTCGCCCTGCCCGGCCAGGACGATCTGCTGATGGTGGTCCGCCGCGTCGAGGCGCTCGGCACGTTCCTGGAAACCGATGACGGCAAGAACCTGCTCGCCGGCTACAAGCGCGCGGCCAACATCCTGCGCATCGAGGAGAAGAAGGACGGACGCGCCTACGATGCCGAGCCCGACGCCGCGCTGATCGCGTCCTCCGGCCAGCCGGAGGAGCGGGCGCTCGCCGAGGCCCTGGGCGTCGCGCGGAATGAGGCCTCGGCGGCGGTGGCGGCGGAGGATTTCGAGGGCGCGATGCGGGCGCTCTCGCGGCTCCGCGCTCCGGTCGATGCCTTCTTCGAGGCGGTCACGGTGAATGCCGAGGCCCCGGCCCTGCGCGCCAACCGCCTCGCCCTCCTCAACGCGCTGCGCGCGGCCACCCGCGAGGTCGCGGACTTCTCCAGGATCGAGGGCTGAGGAAGCCGGGAACACGGCTTCAGGACGCGAGCAGGAACCTCGCCGCGCCCCCTCTCCCGAACGAGAGAGGGGGCGCGCGCTTGATCGTGAGCTGCAGGGGCACCCTCTCGCCGTACGGAGCAGAGGAGAGGCGCTTCAGAACCAGCCCTTGATCCGGAAGAACACGATCGGAATCAGCGCGCTCGTCAGGATCAGGGCGAGGCCGTAGGGGTAGCCGTAGAGCCAGTCGAGCTCCGGCATGTGCTTGAAGTTCATGCCGTACATCGAGGCGATCAGCGTCGGCGGCACGCCGACCACCGAGACCACGGTCAGCACCCGGAAGACGTTGTTCTGCTCGATCTGGATCAGCCCCAGAGCGGCGTCGAGCAGGAACTGCACGTTCTCCGAGAGCCGCGTCTCGAACTCGTCGAGGGACTCGATGTCCCGGCGGATCGTCTCGAAGCGCGCATCCTCCTCCTGATGGAGCAGGTCGGCGCAAGCGCCGGCGACGTAGGGCACGATGCGCTCCATCCCGAGCAGGCTCGCGCGGATCTTGCCGAGCGCCTTGCCGCGCCGGGCGATGCCGCGCAGGATCCGGCGGAGCGCGAGGTCGCGGCGGCGGGGCGGCACGTCGCCGTTGCGGGCGCCGTTCCGGGCACGAGGCGCGCGCACGTCGAAGTCGAAGATGCGCGTCGAGAGCGAGTCGAGCTCCGCGCCCATGTCCTCCAGCGCGTCGGCGAGGTTGTCGACCAGCTCCTCCACGAGAAGCAGGAAGGCCTCGGCGCTGGTCGCTGCGCCCTCCTCCTCCGCGAGACGCTTGCCCGCGCCCTCGAAGGCGCGCAGCTCGTGGAAGCGCACGGTGACGAGGTGGTCGCGGGTCAGCAGGAAGCCGAGCGGCTTCAGCTGCGAATCCGCCTGCTCGAAGGTGATCATCGGCGTCGAGAGCGACAGCCCGTTCTTCAGGCGGCGCAGGCGGCTCGAGGATTCCACCTCGCTGAGCGCCCGCCGCGAGGGCACGCGGATGCCGGTGGCGGCCTCCACCGCCTGCGCCTCCTCGACGCTCGGGTCGTTCAGGTCGATCCAGAGGGCGCCTGCGGGCAGCGGCGCCCCGGAGGCGGGATCCCACGGCGCGAGGGCGCCCTCCGGTCCGTGCAGGGTCAGCATGGCGGATCGGTTCACCGTCGCGTGGAAAGGGAGACGAAAACCATCGTCGCCCCGTCACTTGGGGGTGCGACAGCCTTGACTCGTCTGAGGGCGGTGGCTATCTCGCCGCCGGTCGTTAGCACTCACTCAAGCCGAGTGCTAACGACCGGGCTTGGAGGCGGCAATCGCGCGCCGCATCAACGCCACTTCGAGTTCTGAAGCAAGAGGGCAGACCATGAAGTTCCGTCCGCTGCACGACCGTGTCGTCGTCCGTCGCATCGAGAGCGAGGAGAAGACCAAGGGCGGCATCATCATCCCGGACACCGCCAAGGAGAAGCCGCAGGAGGGCGAGATCGTCGCCGTCGGCCCCGGTTCCCGTGACGAGCAGGGCCGCGTGAACGCCCTCGACGTCAAGGCCGGCGACCGCGTCCTGTTCGGCAAGTGGTCCGGCACCGAGGTCAAGATCGATGGTCAGGACCTCCTGATCATGAAGGAATCCGACATCATGGGCGTCGTCGAGGCCTAAAGGCCCCGGCCGGCACCGTTCATCGCCCTTCGAGGCCGATTTCCGCGCCTCGGGGCCTTCCCCGCAATCCTTAACCATTAAGGACTGACCCACATGGCAGCGAAAGACGTTCGTTTCTCCGCCGACGCCCGTGAGAAGATGCTCCGCGGCGTGGACATCCTGGCCGACGCGGTCAAGGTGACGCTGGGCCCCAAGGGCCGCAACGTCGTCATCGAGAAGAGCTTCGGCGCGCCGCGCATCACCAAGGACGGCGTCACCGTCGCCAAGGAGATCGAGCTCGCCGACCGTTTCGAGAACATGGGCGCCCAGATGGTGCGCGAAGTGGCCTCGAAGACCAACGACATCGCCGGTGACGGCACCACCACCGCGACCGTGCTCGCTCAGGCGATCGTCCGCGAGGGCGCCAAGTACGTCGCCGCCGGCATCAACCCGATGGACCTGAAGCGCGGCATCGACCTCGCCACCCAGGCCGCCGTGAAGGACATCACCTCGCGCGCCAAGAAGGTCGCCTCGTCCGACGAGGTCGCCCAGGTCGGCACGATCTCCGCCAACGGCGACAAGGAGATCGGCGAGATGATCGCCCACGCCATGCAGAAGGTGGGCAACGAGGGCGTCATCACCGTCGAGGAGGCCAAGACCGCCGAGACCGAGCTCGACGTCGTCGAGGGCATGCAGTTCGACCGCGGCTACCTCTCCCCGTACTTCATCACGAACGCGGAGAAGATGGTCGCCGAGCTCGAGGACCCCTACATCCTCATCCACGAGAAGAAGCTCTCGTCGCTCCAGGCCATGCTGCCGGTGCTCGAGGCCGTGGTCCAGACCGGCAAGCCGCTCCTGATCATCGCCGAGGACATCGAGGGCGAGGCGCTCGCCACGCTCGTCGTCAACAAGCTCCGCGGCGGCCTCAAGGTCGCGGCCGTCAAGGCGCCGGGCTTCGGTGACCGCCGCAAGGCCATGCTCGAGGACATCGCGATCCTGACCAAGGGTCAGATGATCGCCGAGGATCTCGGCATCAAGCTCGAGAACGTGACCCTGCCGATGCTCGGCCGCGCCAAGCGCGTCCGCATCGAGAAGGAGAACACCACGATCATCGACGGCGTCGGTGAGAAGGCCGACATCGAGGCGCGCATCGCGCAGATCAAGGCGCAGATCGAGGAGACCACCTCGGACTACGACCGCGAGAAGCTGCAGGAGCGTCTGGCCAAGCTCGCGGGCGGCGTCGCGGTGATTCGCGTCGGCGGCGCGACTGAGGTCGAGGTCAAGGAGAAGAAGGACCGCGTCGACGACGCCCTCAACGCCACCCGCGCGGCGGTCGAGGAAGGCATCGTCCCCGGCGGCGGCACCGCGCTGCTCCGCGCCAAGAAGGCGGTCGCCGAGCTGAAGTCCGACGTTCCGGACGTGCAGGCCGGCATCAAGATCGTCCTGAAGGCCCTTGAGGCCCCGATCCGCCAGATCGCCCAGAATGCGGGCGTTGAGGGCTCGATCGTGGTCGGCAAGATCACCGACAAGACCGACTCCGAGACCTTCGGCTTCAACGCCCAGACCGAGGAGTATGTCGACATGATCCAGGCCGGCATCGTCGATCCGGCCAAGGTCGTGCGCACCGCCCTGCAGGACGCCGCCTCCGTCGCCGGCCTGCTGGTCACCACCGAGGCGATGGTCGCCGACGCGCCGAAGAAGGACTCCCCCGCTCCGGCCATGCCGGGCGGCGGCATGGGCGGCATGGACTTCTAAGTCCACGCCACCATCGGGAAACGGGAGAGGGGTCGCCGCGAGGCGGCCCCTTTTCCTTTGCCGCTTCGCCTGCCAAAGTACCAGGAATTGGTAATTTGGTGGCTGGCGATGGCGCACAACACCTCTGTTTCCTTGGGTGACCACTTCGCCCGGTTCATCGCCCAGCAGGTCGAGGGCGGCCGCTACGGCTCGGCCAGCGACGTGGTCCGGGCCGGGCTGCGTCTCCTCGAGGAGCAGGAGGCGCGCCTGCAGGCCCTTCGCGCGGCGCTCGTCGAGGGCGAGGCCAGCGGCCCGCCGGAGGCCTTCGATGTCGAGGCCTTCCTGAAAACCAAGCGCGCCGGCCGCCCGTGAGTGGCGGCTACGTCCTCGCACCACGGGCGCGGGACGATCTCGACGGGATCTGGGACGACACGGCCGAGCGCTGGGACCCTGATCAGGCGGACCGTTATGTCCGCCGCCTCGCGCAATCCTTCGCGGATCTCGCCACCGGTACTGTCCGGGGCCGCAGTGCCGAGAAGGTCCGGCCGGGCTATTTTCGGCTGACCGTCACGTCGCACGTCGCCTTCTACCGCATCGGCGATGGCGGCCGGATCGAGGTGATCCGGATCCTGCATGCGCGCATGGATGCCGGGCGGCATCTGTAGCGCGTCTCCGGTCTGCCGTGACAATCCGGGCATCGGCACGGGCCAGGGCGCGGCCTCCGTCTTGCCTCATGGGACCCGCTGCCTACGATCCGTCGAGGATCTTCCGAGCTCAGGGATAACCCGATGTCTGCTTTCCGCTCCGGCCGTCGTCTCTCCTCCGCGGCCGCCCTGGCGGCGCTCGCCTGCGCGAGCCTGCCGCTCGGCCCCCTCCCCTCCGCGGCCCGGGAGATGCCGGATGCCGCCGCGGATCAGGCCGCGCGCAAGCCGAACGTCGTGATCCTCGCCACCGGCGGCACCATCGCCGGTGCCGGCGCGGATGCCGCCAACAGCGCCACCTACCAGGCCGCCAAGGTGCCGGTGGACAAGCTCATCGCCGCCGTGCCGGCCATGAGCGGCGTCGCCAATGTCCGCGGCGAGCAGGTCTTCCAGATCGCCTCGGAAAGCTTCACCGACGCGCAGCTCGTGGAGCTGGGCAAGCGCGTCTCGGCGCTGCTGAAGCAGGACGACGTGGATGGCGTCGTGGTCACCCACGGCACCGACACCCTGGAGGAGACGGCCCTCTTCCTCGACCTCGTGGTGAAGAGCGACAAGCCGATCGTGGTGGTCGGCTCGATGCGGCCCTCCACCGCGATCTCGGCGGACGGCGCCCTCAACCTCCTCGACGCCGTCACCGTGGCCGGCTCGAAGGAAGCGGTCGGCAAGGGCGTCATGGTCACCATGAACGACCAGATCCAGGCCGGACGCGACGTGACGAAGCGCGTCAACGTCGTCCCGAGCGCCTTCTACAGCCAATGGGGCCCGCTCGGCATGGTGGTCGAGGGCAAGACCTACTTCTTCCGCAGCTCGGCGAAGCGCCACGGCAAGGCGTCCGAGTTCGACATCGACGCCATCGACAGCCTGCCGACGGTGGCGATCGTCTATGGCTCGGGCAACATGTATCCGGGTGCCTACAAGGCCGCCGTCGATGCCGGGGCCAAGGCGATCGTCCATGCCGGCACCGGCAACGGCTCGGTGGCGGGCTATCTCGTCGATACCCTGAAGGACATCCGCTCCAAGGGCACGCTGATCGTGCGCTCCTCGCGCGTCGGCGACGGCATCGTGCTGCGCAACGCCGAGCAGCCCGACGACAAGTACGACTGGGTGGTGGCCCACGACCTCAACCCGCAGAAGGCCAAGATCCTGACTGCCGTGGCCCTGACCAAGACCGGCGACACCAAGGAGCTGCAGCGCATCTTCTGGGAATACTGAGCCTGCGTTCGGGGGGCGGGCTTCCGCTCGGCCCCCTCAAGGAGCGAGCCTGATGTCGGATTGGGGTGTAAACGTTTACACAGGATTGGCGACAGGCTAGAAGGGCTCGAAATAACCGGTGCGTCGAAGCCCGGACCGTCGCTCGGCCCCGCGCCGGAGCGGCGCCCATTCCGGCAGGATGCGCCCAGAGGAAGGAAGGCTCATGACGGAGATCCATCCCGAGGTCGCGGCCGTGACCGCGCGCGTCGTCGAGCGGTCCCGGGCGAGCCGGCGGCGCTACCTCGACCTGATCGAGCGCGAGCGCGAGGCGGGCGTGCATCGGCCGAAGCTCGCCTGCGGCAACCTCGCCCACGGATTCGCGGCCTCCGGCGAGGACAAGGCGGCGATCCGCGCCGGGCGGTCGATGAATATCGGCATCGTCACCGCCTACAACGACATGCTCTCGGCGCATCAGCCCTACGGGCGCTATCCGGACCAGATCAAGGTCTTCGCCCGCGAGCGTGGCGCCACGGCCCAGGTCGCCGGCGGCACGCCCGCCATGTGCGACGGGGTCACGCAGGGCCAGCGCGGCATGGAGATGTCGCTGTTCTCGCGCGACACCATCGCGCTCTCGACCGCGGTCGCGCTCAGCCACGGCATGTTCGACGGGGCGGCGCTGCTCGGCATCTGCGACAAGATCGTGCCGGGCCTGATCATCGGCGCGCTGCGCTTCGGCCACCTGCCGACGATCCTGATCCCGGCCGGTCCCATGCCCTCGGGGCTCGCCAACAAGGAGAAGCAGCGCATCCGCCAGCTCTACGCGGAGGGCAAGGTCGGCCGCGAGGAGCTGCTCGAATCCGAGTCCGCCTCCTATCACGGGGCCGGCACCTGCACCTTCTACGGCACCGCCAATTCCAATCAGATGATGATGGACGTGATGGGCCTGCACATGCCGGGCGCCTCCTTCATCAATCCGGGCACCAAGCTGCGGCAGGCGGTGACGCGGGCGGCGATCCACCGCCTCACCGAGATCGGCGCCGACGGCAACGACTACCGGCCGCTCGGCCTGTGCATCGACGAGAAGGCGATCGTGAACGCCGTCGTCGGGCTGCTCGCCACGGGAGGCTCGACCAACCACGCGATCCACCTGCCGGCCATGGCGCGCGCGGCCGGCATCGTCCTCGACTGGGAGGATTTCGACCGCCTCTCCGCCGCGGTGCCGCTGATCGCCCGCGTCTACCCGAACGGCTCGGGCGACGTGAACCACTTCCACGCGGCCGGCGGCATGAGCTTCGTGATCGCCGCGCTCCTCGATGGCGGGCTCCTGCACGACGACATCCTGACGGTGGCCGGCCAATCGCTGCGCGACCATGCCCGCGACCCGAAGCTCGCCGGCGACGACCTCGTCTTCGAGCCCGCGGTGCCGGAGAGCCTCGACCCGGCCATGCTGCGCCGGCCCGCCGACCCGTTCCAGCCGGATGGCGGCATGCGCCTCGTGAAGGGCAATCTCGGCCGCGCCACCTTCAAGACCAGCGCCGTCGAGCCGCAGCGGCGCACCATCGAGGCACCGGCCCGGGTGTTCTCCGACCAGGACGACGTGATCAGGGCGTTCAAGGCGGGCGAGCTGGAGCGGGACGTCATCGTGGTGGTCCGTTTCCAGGGCCCGCGCGCCAACGGCATGCCGGAGCTGCACAAGCTGACGCCGCCGCTCGGCGTGCTGCAGGACCGCGGCCACAAGGTCGCCCTCGTCACGGATGGGCGGATGTCCGGCGCCTCCGGCAAGGTACCCGCCGCGATTCATCTGACGCCGGAGGCCCTCGGCGGCGGGCTGATCGGGAAGATCCGCGACGGCGACATCGTGCGACTGAGCGCCGAGGACGGCGTGCTGGAGGTGATGGTGGACGAGGCGGAGCTCGCCGCCCGTACGCCCGCAGCGGTGCCGCCGCCGGAACTCGGCACCGGCCGCGAGCTGTTCGCCTTCATGCGCCATGGCGCGGATGGCGCCGAGCAGGGCGCCTCGGCGATGCTCGCAGCCGCGGGCCTGTAACGGGATCCCGAAGGGACAAGTCCCTTCGGCGGGGTCTCGGGGCGCGAGAAGCCCCGAGTTCGGCCCCAATGCCCGGCGTCGCCGGGTATTGGGGCCGATTGCAGGGCTCTGCCCTGCACCCGCGAAAGGTCTCGGACCTTTCGAAACCACGACCACAGAACCGGGAGGTGCCGACCATGAACGACCTGACCAGCATCGACGCGCTGATGCGCTCCGTGGCCGTGATCCCGGTCCTGGTGATCGAGGATGCGGCCCATGCCGAGCCGATCGCCCGGGCCCTGGTGGAGGGCGGCCTCACCGCCCTCGAAGTCACGCTCCGCACCCCCGCCGCCCTCGACGTGATCCGGGCGATGGCCCGGGTCGAGGGCGCGGTGGTCGGCGCGGGCACCGTGCTCAACCCGCGCGACCTCGACGCGGCTCTCGCGGCGGGTGCCGAGTTCATCGTCTCGCCGGGCCTCACCGATCCGCTCACCGACGCGGCCAAGGCCAACGGCGTGCCCTACCTGCCGGGCGTCGCCAATGCCGCCGACATCATGCGCGGGCTCGATCACGGCCTCGACCGCTTCAAGTTCTTCCCCGCCGAGGCGGCGGGCGGGCTCAAGGCGCTGAAGGCGCTGGCCGCCCCCTTCCATCAGGTGCGCTTCTGCCCGACCGGCGGCATCACCGAGACGAGCGCGCCGGACTGGCTGGCCGAGAAGGCCGTGCTCTGCGTCGGCGGGAGCTGGGTGGTGAAGCCCGGCGCGCCGGACGTCGCGGCGATCCGCAAGGCTGCTTCTGCGGCCGCCGCGCTACGCCGCTGAACCATCGTCGCCGCTCCGGCGCCGCCGACAAAAAACTGTCGCGTTCGCGCGCTTTGGCATGCGGGGGCGTGCCGGCAACGAACCGCGACGGTTTGCCTGCCCGCCCGTTCACGCTAATGGTGCAGTGCACCTAGGGCGCGCCCTGCCGCACGGGACACCGGTTTCGGCGCCGGGGAGCGTGTCGAAACAAGGGCTTGGTGTCATGGTCCGTCGCGGCGTGGGCGGGCATGGCCCCGAGGGCCGGTCGGCGCAGGAGTTCTCATGCGGATCGCGATGATCGGAGCCGGCTATGTCGGCCTAGTGTCTGGGGCATGCTTTGCCGATTTCGGTCACGGCGTGGTCTGCATCGACACGGATCCCGCCAAGATCGCGGCGCTCGAGGCGGGGCGCATGCCGATCTACGAGCCGGGGCTCGAGGCGCTGGTGGCCGAGAACGTGCGCCAGGGCCGGCTCGCCTTCCGCACCGAGCTGCGCGAGGCGGTGGCCGAGGCCGACGCCGTCTTCATCGCGGTGGGCACGCCGTCCCGCCGCGGCGACGGCTTCGCCGACCTCTCCTTCGTCCACGCCGCCGCCCGCGCCATCGCCGGCGCGCTCACCGGCTTCACCGTGGTGGTCACCAAGTCCACCGTGCCGGTGGGCACCGGCGACGAGGTCGAGCGCATCATCCGCGAGGCCAACCCGCAGGCCGACGTGGCGGTGGCCTCCAACCCCGAGTTCCTGCGCGAGGGCGCGGCGATCGCCGACTTCAAGCGGCCCGACCGCATCGTGGTGGGCGCCGAGGATCCGCGCGCGGTGGCGGTGCTCAACGAGATCTACCGGCCGCTCTACCTCAACCAGGCCCCGATCCTGGTGACCGGGCGGCGCACGGCGGAGCTGACCAAGTACGCCGCCAACGCGTTTCTCGCCACCAAGATCACCTTCATCAACGAGATCGCCGACCTGTGCGAGCAGGTGGGGGCGGACGTGCAGCAGGTGGCCCGCGGCATCGGCCTCGACAACCGGATCGGGCGCAAGTTCCTGCATGCGGGCCCGGGCTATGGCGGCTCGTGCTTTCCGAAGGACACGCTGGCGCTGGTGAAGACGGCGCAGGATTACGCCACGCCGATGCGGATCGTTGAGACGGTGGTGGCGGTCAACGAGAGCCGCAAGCGGGCGATGGCGCGCAAGGTGATCGCGGCCTGCGGGGGTGCGGTGCGGGGGAAGACGATCGCGCTGCTCGGCCTGACCTTCAAGCCGAACACCGACGACATGCGCGATGCGCCCTCGCTCGCCATCGTCGCCGGCCTGCAGGATGCCGGCGCCCGCGTCCAGGCCTACGACCCCGAGGGGATGGAGCAGGCGCGGCCGCTCTTGGGCGACGTCGCCTACGCCTCCGACCCCTATGCCTGCGCGGAAGGCGCGGATGCGCTCGTTCTGGTGACCGAATGGGACGCTTTCCGCGCCCTCGACTTCACCCGCCTGCGCGAGCGGATGGCACAGCCTGTGCTTGTAGATCTGCGCAACGTCTACCGTCCGCAGGACATCCAGGCCCGCGGATTCCGCTACGTCAGCGTGGGTCGGCCGGACCTTGAATCCGCTGGATGAGATGCGTCCTGCGCATAGGTTATCCCCCGGCCGCTCCAAGCTCAGGCTTGGCTGACCGCCGCGAAGCGTGCCATGGCCGCGATCCGGGCCATGCGATGGGCGTCAGGGGCGCCTGACGATTCAATCCATTGTGAAACGTGCGGCTGAAATGTGGCAGCTCAGTCGCGGCTCCACTGCAAAGCCTTCAGCATAGCGGCGCCTGACCGGAACTTCAGTGGCCGGCCTGCCGGCCCTAAACTGATGAATACATATCACACGCGGCTGGATTTGTGTTGCGGCGCCCGCTGGTCGTCGCCCTGCCTGTTTGCCACCGCATTAGAGCCATACTAAGGGTGCAGCAGGATGCCCACTCTCCGCCCTTCGAATCGACTCCCGTTAACGAGCGTGTGCGAACCGAACGTGACACAACGTACAGACATCGCCATCGTCGGTCGCGCCTGTCGGCTTCCGGGGGCCCCGAGCGTCGATGGCCTCTGGCAGCTCCTCACGGAGCCGCGCTGCGCGGTGAGCCGCGTTCCCGGCGACCGCTGGTCCCTCGACCGGTTCGGGCACCCGCGCGCGCAGGAACGGGGCAAGAGCTACACCTGGGCGGCGGGCGTGCTCGACGACATCTGGTCGTTCGATCCGGGCGTGTTCGGCATCTCGCCGCGCGAGGCGGAGCAGATGGATCCGCAGCAGCGCCTGCTGCTGGAGCTGACCTGGGAGGCGCTCGAGGATGCGGGCCTGCGCCCCTCCGCGGTGGCGGGCAGCCATATCGGCGTCTTCGTGGGCGCCTCGTCGCTGGATTACGGCAACCTGCGCATCCTCGATGTGCCGTCGGGCGACGCCTACGCGGCCACCGGCAACACGCTCTCGATCCTCTCGAACCGCATCTCCTACATCTTCGACCTGAAGGGCCCGAGCTTCACCGTCGACACGGCCTGCTCGTCCTCGCTCGTCGCCCTCGACAACGCCGTCCAGGCGATCAGCTCCGGCCGGATCGACACCGCGGTGGTAGCGGGCGTGAACGTGCTCGCGAGCCCGTTCAACTTCATCTGCTTCTCCAACGCGCAGATGCTCTCGCGCACCGGCCTGTGCCAGGCCTTCTCGGCCAATGCCGACGGCTATGTGCGCTCCGAGGGCGGCGTGGTCCTCGTCCTGCAATCGGCCGAGGCCGCGGCGCGCTCCGAGGCGACGGTGCGCGGCCGCATCGTGGCGAGCGGCGTCAACTCGGACGGGCGCACCACCGGCATCTCGCTGCCCTCCGGCTACGCGCAGGGCGCGCTGCTCGAGAAGGTCTACCGCGAGGCGGAGATCGACTTCGACCGCATCGCCTTCGTCGAGGCGCACGGCACCGGCACCCCGGTCGGCGACCCGATCGAGGCCTCGGCCATCGGCGGCAAGATCGGCCGCATGCGCCGGGAGCCCCTGCCGATCGGCTCGATCAAGACCAATATCGGCCATACCGAGCCGGTCTCCGGCCTCGCCGGCCTACTCAAGGCCAGCCTCGCGCTGGAGCACGACCTCGTGCCGCCCTCGCTGCACGCGGCCGAGCTGAACCCCGAGATCCCCTTCGGCGAGCTGAACCTCGACGTGGTTCGCGAGCCGCTGCCCCTTACCCGCGGGGCCGAGCGCTTCGCCGGCGTGAACTCCTTCGGCTTCGGCGGCACCAACGCCCACGTCGTTCTGAGCGATGCCGAGCCCGTCCGGGCGGCGCCCGCCGCCAAGGCGGCGCGGACCCCTGAGATGCTGCTGCTCTCCGCCCAGAGCCGCGCCGCGCTCAACGACCTCGCCCTCGACTATGCCGAGCGCTTCGAGGCGGCGACGCCCGCCGAGGCGGCCCGGATCGCGGCCGCCGCCGCCCATCGCCGCGAGCGCCTGAACACCCGCCTCGCCGTGCCGCTCGACGGCAAGGCCGACCTCGCGTCGACGCTCCGCGCCATCGGCGAGGGCGAGGACACGGCCCAGGCCGTGACCGGCACCGCGATCGACCGGGCGGCCGAGGTCGCCTTCGTCTATTCCGGCAACGGCAGCCAGTGGGCCGGCATGGGCCGCGAGGCCTATGCCGAGAACCCGGTCTTCCGGACGGCCTTCGACCGCATCGACGCCCTGTTCCAGCCCTACGCCAAATGGTCGCTGAAGGAGGCGCTCGAGGCCGAGGACCTCGAAGAGCGCCTGGAACTCACCAGCGTCTCGCAGCCGCTGATCTTCGCGATCCAGAGCGCCTCGACCACGGCTTTGCGCGCCCGCGGCCTGAAGCCCGCCTACGTCATCGGCCACAGCGTCGGCGAGATCGCCGCGGCGGAAGCCGCCGGCATCCTCAGCCTGGAGCAGGCGGTGCGGGTGATCTTCTACCGCAGCCACCACCAGGAGACGACCCGCGGCCAGGGCACCATGGCCGTGCTGCTGATGCCCGCCGAGGAGGTGCCCGCCTTCCTCAAGGACTATCCGCGCCTCGATATCGCCGCCTACAACAGCCCGAAGGCGGTCACCGTCGCCGGCCCGGTCGCCGACATCGACGCGGCGATCAAGGCCCTGTCGCGCAAGCGCCGCCGTGGCCGCAAGCTCGACCTCGCCTATCCCTTCCACGGCCGGATCATGGATCCAACCGAGAAGCCGCTGCTGCGCGACCTCGCCGAGCTGAAGGCTTCGCCGGGCATCGTGCACATGGTCTCGACCGTCACCGGCAAGGTGCTGGCGGGCGAGAGTTTCGGCGCGACCTACTGGTGGCGCAACATCCGCGAGCCGGTCCGCTTCAGCGACGCCGTGCAGGAGGCGACCCGCCAGGGCGCCCGCGTCTTCGTGGAGGTCGGCCCCCGCGCCACGCTGATGTCGCATGTGGGCGACGCCATCGAGCCGCTCGGCATCGACAACGCCGTGGTCGGCGTGATGCACCGCAAGGAGGCCGGCGGCGACCCGATCGCCAAGGCCGTCAGCGCCGCCCTGGTCCAGGGCGCGGCGGTCGACGAGGCGCTGCTGTTCGGCGACGCGCCGAAGGGCGCCGTCGCGCTGCCGACCTATCCCTGGCAGCGCCGGGCCTTCCGCCTGCCCGAGACCACCGAGAGCGTCGGCGCCACCAGCGCCCGCCAGTACCACCCGCTGATCGGCTCGCGGAACGCCTCCGACGGGCTCGAATGGCAAGGCTACGTCGACATCGCGACGGTGCCGGAGCTCGACGACCACCGGATCGAGGGTCAGGCGATCATGCCGGGCGCCGGCTTCGTGGAGATGGCGCTCGCCGCCGCCCGCGAGGCGCTGCGCAGCGACGAGATCGTGCTCGCCGATTTCGAGATCCAGTCGCCGATGGTGTTCAACGAGGACGCCCTGCGCGAGGTCGCGGTACGTCTGTCCGGCAGCGGCAATGGCATCCAGGTGCTGAGCCGCCCGCGCCTCGCCCAGACGCCCTGGCAGATCCATGCCGCCGCCAAGGTGATCGAGGGCGATTTCGCCCCGCCCGCGGCGCCGCAGGTGGAGATGCCGGAGGACCGCGCGGTCGCCGGCGATGAGCTCTATGCCCGCGCCGTGGCCGCCGGCCTCGGCTTCGGCCCGAGCTTCCGTCAGGTGGCGCTCTCCGCCCGCCTCGACGACGAGACCATCGTCTCCGACCTCGTGCCCGCGGAGGCGGATGCCCGCTACGGCCTCGTGCCGGCGCGCCTCGATGCCTGCTTCCACGGCCTGATCCTGCTCTTCGCCGACCTCCTCGGGGAGAATGCGGGGAAGGCCTACATCCCCGTCCGCTTCGGCGAGATCCGCCTCGTGAAGCCGGGCGCCGCGATCGCCCGCGCGGTGATCCGCACCCGCCGCTGCAACGAGCGCAGCATCCTGGCCGACTTCACGGTGCTCGACGCCGACGGCGCCGTCATCGCCACCATCCGCGAGGGCCGCTTCCAGGCGCTGCGCGCCAAGGGCGGCGGCGACCTGTCGGCCTTCGCGATCTCGCAGGCGACGGAACTCGCCCCCGAGCCGACCGCCGTGCCGATGGACCGGCGGCCGAGCATCGCCGCCCGCCTGAAGCCGCTGACCGAGGGCGCGCGTAGCGCCGCCGACGCGCCGCTCTCGCCGGGCCACCTGCTCCTCGAGGGCTGGGCGACGGCGCTCGCCTTCAAGCTCGCCGCCGGCCTCGCCCGCGACGGCTCCGTCACCCTCGACGGGCGCGTGCCCGACGCCCTGCGCCCCTGGATCGCCAACGCGCTCTCGGCCCTGGAGAGCAGCGGCCTCGCGGAGCGGGCCGGCCCCGGCTGGACCCTCGGCGACGGCTCGGCGCTGCCCGCCCCCGACGAGATCCTGCGCTGGATCGCGGCGGACCACCCCGAGCTCTCGGCCGAGCTCGTCCTCGTCGCCGATGTCGGTGCCCTGGCCGACCAGCTCCTCGCCGGTTCCTTGAGCGACGCGCCGGTCCTGCCGCAGAACGCCCTCGACGCCTTCGCCCTGCGCAGCGCCACCGCGCGCCACGCCGCCGACGTCGTCTCCGGCATCCTCGCCGCCTCCCGCGACAAGCTGCCGAAGGACCGGGCACTCCGCCTGCTCCAGGCCGGGTTCGGGCCCCTCTCCGCCCAGGTCGCTTCGCTCGCCGAGGAGGCGCAGGCCCGCCTCACCGTGTTCGAGACGGACCGCCGCCTCGCCGGGCGCGCCCGCCTCGCCCTGCCGCGCGGCGTCACCGTGATCGAGGTCGCCGACGAGCTGCCGGCGGCCTGCTTCGACCTTGTGCTGACGAGCGGCGCCCTCCACCGGGGCGACCGCGACCTGCCGCGCCGCCTCGCCGACGCGCTCGCCACCGGCGGCCTTCTGATCGCCGTCGAGCCCGGCGCGTCGCTGTTCCGCGACCTCGTCTTCGGCCTCACCCCCGGATGGTTCGAGCCGGGCGAGGACGACCTGCCGATCGGGCGCCTCGACGACATCACCGGCTGGCAGCGGACGCTCAGCGCCACCGGCCTCGTCAGCGTCTCGGCCGAGCGGGCGGCCTCCGCCAATGGCGACGATCTGCTCCTCGTGGGCGAGGCGCCTGCCCGTCCGGGTCCGGCCCCGGGCCAGACCTTCGCCTTCGTGATCGGCTCGGACGACGAGTTCGCGGCCGAGACCGCCTCCTCCCTCGCGACGCTCCTGGTCGCGGGCGGCGTGCACGTCTCGATCATCCTCGATTCCGAGACCTCGCTGATGGAGCTGGAGCGGGAGACCCCGGATACGGTGGTCTTCCTCGCCGGCGCCTTCACCCGCGGCGGCGAGGCGGCCGAGCGCCTGCGCGACCGCTGCCTCAGCCTGAAGCGCTGCACCGAGCATCTCGGCACCCGCCAGACCCGGCTCTGGGTGGTGGCGCCGGGCGCGACCCGCGACCGCGGCGGCCAGGGCACCTCGGTGGAGGCCGGCGTCTGGGCCTTCACCCGGACGCTCGCCAACGAGGCGCAGAACCTCGATGTCCGCCGCATCGACCTCGCGCCCGAGATGTCCTCGAAGCGCGCCGCCGAGCGCCTGCGCGACCTCATCCTCTCGGGCACGCCCGAGACCGAGATCGTGCTCGACGAGGACCGCACGCAGGTCGTGCGCTTCCATCCCGGCCGCGTCCGGCGCCGGGCCGAGACGGGCGCCGTGCCCGCCGCCGCCGCGCGGCTGGAGCGCAGCAACACGGGCGGCCTCAACGAGATGACCTGGGGCCCGGCCGAGCGTCAGGCCCCGGGGGCCGGCGAGGTCGAGATCGCGGTCGAGGCCACCGGCCTCAACTTCCGCGACGTGCTCTGGGCGCTCTCGATGCTCCCGGAGGAGATCCTGGAGGACGGCTTCGCCGGTCCGCGCCTCGGCCTCGAATGCGCCGGCCGCGTCACGGCCGTCGGCCCGGGCGTCCAGGGCTTCAAGGTGGGCGACGCCGTCGTCGCCTTCGCCCAGTCCGGCTTCTCGACGCATATCGTCGTGCCCGACATGGTGGTGGCTCCCGCCCCCGCCGGGCTGGAGCCGATGGCCGCGGCCACCGTGCCGGTCGCCTTCCTCACCGCCTATTACGGCCTCGTCACCTGCGCGCGGCTCCGCCGCGGCGAGTGGGTGCTGGTCCATGGCGGCGCGGGGGGCGTCGGCCTCGCCGCGCTCCAGATCGCCAAGCTGAAGGGCGCGCGCGTCATCGCCACCGCGGGTTCCCGTGAGAAGCGGGCGCTGGTGAAGGCGCTCGGCGCCGAGCACGTGCTCGATTCCCGCTCGCTCGCCTTCGTGGACGAGATCCGCGCGATCACGGGCTCGGGCGTCGACGTGGTGCTGAACAGCTTGTTCGGCGAGGCGATGGAGCGCTCGCTCAACGCCCTCAAGCCGTTCGGCCGCTTCGTGGAGCTGGGCAAGCGCGACTACGTCGCCAACACCCATATCGGGCTACGCCCGTTCCGGCGGAACCTGAGCTATTTCGGCGTCGACCTCGATCAGGTGCTCCAGCACCAGGGCGAGGACGGAGCGCGGATGTTCCGCGAGGTGATGGCGCTGTTCGGCGAGGGCGGCCTCAAGCCCCTGCCCTACCAGCCCTTCACCGCCGAGGAGACCTCGGACGCCTTCCGGCTGATGCAGCAATCCGGCCATATCGGGAAGATCGTCATCGCCCCGCCGAAGCCCGGCCGCGTGCTGGCCGAGGCGACGTCGCGCTTCGCCATCTCCGGCACCGGCGTGCACCTCGTCACCGGCGGCCTCGGCGGCTTCGGCCTGGAGGCGGCGCGCTGGCTCGCCGATCGCGGCGCCCGGCACATCGTCCTCGCCGGCCGCAAGGGGGCGGCGACCGAGGAGGCCAAGGCGGCCGTCGCCGACCTCGCCGCCCGCGGCGTCACGGTCGAGGCGCCGGCGGTCGACTTCACCAGCCGCGCGGCGGTCGACCGCCTGCTCGGTTCGATCGAGGCCAAGGGCGGCCGGCTCGCGGGCGTGATCCACGCCGCGGCGGTGCTGCAGGACGGCCTGATCGCCAATATCGACACGGCCTCGCTCGACGCCGTGATCGGGCCGAAGGTGATCGGCGCCCAGCATCTCGACGCGGCCACCCGCGACCGCCAGCTCGATTACTTCGTGGTCTTCTCCTCGGCGACCACCTTCATCGGCAATCCGGGCCAGGGCGCCTATGTCGCCGCCAACGGCTTCATGGAGGGGCTGGCCCGCCAGCGCCGCCGCAAGGGCCTGCCGGCGCTCGCCGTCGCCTGGGGCGCCATCGGCGATGTCGGCATGCTCGCCCGCAACAAGGCGGTGATGGAGACGCTGGCCTCCCGCGTCGGCGTCACACCGATGGAGGCGCGCCGCTGCCTCGACCTGATGGCCGAGGCGCTAGAAGGCCAGGGCCCGTCCCCGGACGACGCGGTGATCGCCATCGCCGCCATGCATTGGGGCAAGGCGCGCGAGCGCCTCGCCACCCTGCGCTCGCCGAGCTACGACGCGCTCGGCGGTGACCAGCAGGCGGAGGCCGGCGCGGTCGCGACGATCAACATCGCCGCGCTCCTCAAGGGCGGCGACCTCGACTCGGCCCGCAAGACCGTGTCGGACGCGATCGTCGAGGACATCGCCCGCATCCTGCGCCTGCCGAAGGACGACATCAGCCGCGTGCGCCAGCTCTCCGAGATCGGCCTCGACTCGCTGATGGGCGTCGAGCTCGGTGCCAGCCTGCAGGAGCGCTTCGGCCTCGATTCGCCGCCGGCGGGCATCTCCTCGGGCCTGACTGTGAACGAGTTGGCGGAGACCTTAATTCAGGCGGTTTCGGCGCCCATGGACGAGGCGGCCGGCGTGGCCCTGAGCCTGGCTCAGAAGCATGTCGGCAGCGAGGTCGACGCGGCGGCGCTCGCGCCGTTCAAGGACCTTGTGGAGCAGAAAAGCCTCGAGATCAAAGAGATCCTTCCATGACGCAATCGCCACGGCCGGACGGGGGGCGCGCCGCTCTGGCAGGCTTCGTGACGAACCGGCTGGGGCGGACGCCGCCCCGGCCGGCCCCGGCCCGGGCGCCGGAGCCCGCGCAGAACCCGTCGGTGCTGAGCTTCGAGACGCTGCCGGGCTACCGCGAGCTGAAGCTGCAGCGCTCGGCGGCCGACCTGATCGGCCTCAGCAATCCCTTCTTCCACGTCCACGAGACCAAGGCCGGCGCGACCACGCGTATCGAGGGCCGGCCCTTCGTGAACTTCTCCTCGTACGACTATCTCGGCCTCAACGGGCATCCCAAGGTCAGCGATGCCGCGCGCGCGGCGATCGAGGCCTTCGGCACCTCGTCCTCGGCGAGCCGCGTGGTCGCGGGCGAGCGGCCGGGCCATCTGAGCCTGGAGCGGGCGCTCGCCGAGCATTACGGCACCGAGGGCTGCGTCGTGATGGTGAGCGGGCACGCCACCAACGTCACGACGATCGGTGCCCTGCTGGAGCCCGGCGACGTGATCTATCACGACGCGCTCAGCCACAACTCCATCGTGACGGGCGCGCAGCTCTCCGGTGCGCAACGGCGCTCCTTCGCCCATAACGATCTCGAAGCCCTCGAGACGCTCCTCCAGGCGACCCGGCACGAGCACCGCCGCGCCCTCATCGTGGTGGAAGGCCTCTACAGCATGGACGGCGACGCGCCGGACATCGTGGGGCTCATCGCGCTGAAGCAGCGCTACAATGCCTGGCTGATGGTGGACGAGGCGCACGGCCTCGGCGTCCTCGGCCGCACGGGCGCCGGCCTGTTCGAGCATGCCGGGATCGACCCGAAGAGCGTCGACATCTGGATGGGCACGATGTCGAAGACGATGTCGGCCTGCGGCGGCTATATCTGCGGCCCGGCGGCGCTGATCGAGTACCTGAAGTGCACGGCCGGCGGCTTCGTCTACAGCGTCGGCATGTCGCCGCCGCTGGCCGCCGCCGCCGAGGCCGCGCTCGCGGTGATGCGGGCCGAGCCCGAGCGCGTCGAGCGCCTGCGCCAGAATGGCCGCCTCTTCCTCGACTGCGCCAGGAAGCACGGGCTCGACACCGGCTTCAGCCTCGGCCTCGCGGTGATCCCGGTGATCGTCGGCGACTCGCTGAAGTCGGTGACGTTGTCCGACCGCCTGTACAAGCGCGGCATCAACGTGCAGCCGATCATCCACCCGGCGGTGCCGGAGCGGGCCTCGCGCCTGCGCTTCTTCATGACCTCCGAGCATACGGCCGAGCAGATCCGCGACACGGTCGCGGCAGTCGCCGAGGAGCTCGCGGCCATCGAGAAGGGCGGCTCGCTGATCGAGCAGCTGCTCGCCAAGCGCGGCTGATCTGGGATGGCCGGGGCTCTGCCCCGGCGCCCCCGCCGAAAGGATGATCCCTTCGGAATCTCAGGATCGGACGCAACGAAGAAGGCCCCGCACCATCGGTGCGGGGCCTTCTTCGTTCGGGCCGGCGCCCGCGTTCAGCGTGCGGCGGAGTAGATCGAGGCCGCGCCGGCGACGGGGGCCGCGACGGTGGAGAAGACGCTCAGCACCTTCTGCAACTCGGTGAAGGGCGCGTTCGAGACGTAGACCAGGTCGCGGTTGCGCATGCGGAAGGC
>NZ_CABFVH010000003.1 GCF_902141855.1 Methylobacterium dankookense
CCACGTCTTCCGGCTTGTGCCGCTTCGTTCCCATCTGTCCGTCCTCATCTGGCTCAAAAGCCATACCTCAGGGCGGACCACTTCAGTGGGGGCGGATCAACAGGAGGGCGTCTTCCACCCCGCTTTCACGCTTTGTTCGCGGCGGGAAGTCCGAAGCAGTAAGCCAGCAGCTGGTTCTGCTCCCGGACGGTCCACGTACCAGCGAACCCGAAGCCTTTCCGCAGCCACAGCATCGCCTCGAAGCCGGAGATCGTGCGCCGGGCCGTGTTGAAGGAGCGGAAGCCGCCGACTCGCGGCATCGCTCGTTTGACCCGGAAGTGGTCGCTCTCGATGCCTTGCTGCAGGTGCTTGGTGATGTAGTGGACCGGCGCTCGTGGCAGCAGACCCGCCATGCAGCTGTCGGCGATGGCGGATGGGTAGGGACCAGCGCCATCGGTGCCGATGCGATCCGGGGCGAGCAGCGGCTGATCCTGGAGCATCTTGCGGAAGAAGCGCTTGGCGGCGTCGAGATCGCGATGGGCGGTGAGCAAGAAGTCGACCGCCTCGCCATGCTTGTCGATGGCGCGGTAGAGGTAGCGCCACTGGCCGCGAACCTTGATGTAGGTCTCATCGATCCGCACCGAGCCGCAGTGTGGCCGACGGAACTGCCGCATTGGCCTGCTGCCGGTTTGTTGGACACCGTCCTAAGCTAATTGGGTTCGGTTTTCGAACTCGACGGGGCTGAGGTAGCCCAAGGTCGAGTGCCGCCGCGCCAGGTTGTAGAAGCGCTCGATGTAATCGAACACGTCTGCACGGGCTTCATCCCGCGTCCGGTAGGTCCGTCGGGCGGTGCGCTCGGTCTTCAGCGAGGAGAAGAAGCTCTCCATTGCCGCGTTGTCCCAGACGTTGCCCGAACGGCTCATCGAGCAGGTCACGCCGTGCTCGGTCATTTGACGCTGGAAGGCTTCGCTCGTGTATTGCGAGCCCTGGTCCGAGTGATGCAGCAAGGCATCCGGCTTGCCTCTGCGCCAGATCGCCATGACGAGCGCATCTGTCACGAGTTGAGCCGTCATACTGGCCTGCATCGACCAGCCCACGACACGGCGCGAGAACAGATCGATGACGGCGGCGACGTAGAGCCAGCCCTCGGCGGTCCAGATATACGTGAAGTCGGCGATCCACTTCCGGTTCGGAGCGTCGGCCGCGAACCGCCGCTCCAGGAGATTGGGCGAGGCAGCGGCCCGCTCACCTTCATCCTTTGGCAGGCCCCGTCGGCGCGGTCGCGCTCGCAAGGCATTCTCGCGCATGATCCGCTCGATGCGGTGCAGCCCGCATGACACGCCCTGGGCGAGCACATCGCGCCAGACGCGCCTCGCGCCGTAGGTGCGGTCGCTGGCCACGAAGCTCGCGTGGGCCTTGCTCAGGATGGCTTCGTCGTCCCGTGTGCGTCGGCTAGGCTGCCGGGTGAGCCAAGCGTGGAAGCCGGAGCGCGAGACACCCAGCGCCGCGCACATCCAGGCAACTGGCCAGACAGCACGATGCTTTGCGATGAACGCGAACTTCATATCGCGTCCCTCGCAAAGTATGCGGCGGCCTTTTTTAGGATATCACGCTCCGCTTTTAGACGAGCGACCTCCTTGCCCAGCCGGTCGATCTCGATCTGCTCGGGCTTCATCTGCCCCTGACCGGGAAAAGCGTGTTGGGGATCGGCCGCCGCCTGCCTCACCCACCGGTGCAGCATCGTCTCGTGAACATCGAGATCGCGCGCGGCCTGCGCCACACTGACACCACGTTCCCGAATCAGTCGAACCGCCTCGATCTTGAACTCACGTCCGAACTTGCGACGCTGCATGGAGCACCTCCGGCTTCACCTTCACACCTAAACAGGGTGTCCGTGAAACCGGCAGCAGGCCAATGTCGCGATAGCTGAGCGGGTAGCGCAGGTACCAAGAGACCGCCTGGACGATCAGGGCCGCCTCGTAGTGCCGGCCTCGGAAGTCAGCCTTAGCCCGCTGCTTGAGCTTGGCGGCGATAGCGGACAGGATCATGGGCCGGCTCCGAAAGCGGAGCGGCACGCTGGGTGGGTGTGGCTAACGAGCCGTAAACGAAGGGCCGTCCGGGTTTGCGACAGGCCCCTCCACCCGACCCAGACGTTCGGACCGCCTTGTGCGCATCTCCGAAGCGGCCGTTCGTCAGCCGTGCGCCACCTTTGGCCCGGTGTGGAAAGCGACTTGGCCGATTTAACAGGCAGCCAGAAAGAAGCAGCCGGCAGTTGGTCGCGGCATCGACTGGAAGGGTGCACATGCTCCGAAGCCGAGTTGGAACTCCGCTCTCCCGAACCTGCCGCATCAGATAAGTCGATCACTGCTGAGAAAGCCCGCCGCGGCAGCTGCAGGGCGGGCTCTCGTGGTGCGATACGGGATCCCGCCTGTCTTCAGCGGGTGGTTCCCGAACCCGTCGACCCTGGGACAGCGGCTTGGTTAGCCTTGATGGCCCACAACTCGGTCGGCAAGCTGATAGGGGCGCCGGGCTTGTAATCCGCCGAGTCCTGAATGTGGGACGTCGTCACGTAGATCGTGCCATCGGGCCCTTCGCTGAACGTATCCGGCCACCGGAGCCTGTCGTCCTGAACCAGCGTGGTCAGGCCACCGTCCGGCTTGGTCAGGTCGCGGACCTTCACTGCGTTGTCCTGCGGTGAGGTGACATACATCCGCCCGTCCTTGCGAGAGATCAGTAGCCCGTCAGCCGGCCCGTTCTCGCCGACCGTGGCGATCTTCCCGCTCAGGGTTCTGTCGCTCAGCGACTCGGGCACGAATGATGCCGTGGCCCAACCTGTCAGTGCGTCAGTCGGGAGGCTGTAGAGGGTCTTACCCTTTATGGCCTGCCAGTAGAGTGTCTTGCCATCAGGGGAGAGTGCAATGCCGTCGGCGGAGAACTCGACGCCGCGCCCATCGGGGCGACGGAGTGGCTTTCCGTCGTACTGTATGGTCACGCTCTTATCCGGCATCGTCGAGGGGTGGCCGGACAACACGCGCTTGGCTGAACCGCTGTCGAGATCGACCACGATCAGCGCCCCCTCAGCCCCGGAGTCCGTCAGGTAGGCGGTCTTGCCATCGGGCGAGATGCGTACGTCGTTGATGTAGGAGGCCTGCATCACCGTGCTGGTATCGAACGGGATTGTCTTCACGACCTGATTGGTCTTCAGGTCGATACCCACGAGCTTGGCTCCGTCCTTGATCACATGCGCCATCGCCGGTGCGGCGGCGTCGACCACCCAAAGGCGATCCTGCCCATCGGCGACGACGCTCTGAACGCAGACGAAGTGTGTTTTAGGATCGACCTCGTCCTTCCTGGCATTGCGCCAGCTGTTCCAGTCATCGTTCGGGTAAGCGACCGGCTTGCCATCCTTCAACTCGGCAACCGAGACCGGAGCGTCCTCACTCCAACGCGGGAAGTTAACGAACATACGCCCGTCTCGGCTTACAGTGATCCCTGTGACCTGATGCGCGAAGCTCGCGATCTGGGTGAGATTGCCATCGGCTGGAGCGCGGCTCTGGGATAGGGCGGGACCCACTAGCGCTGCGGTGCTGGCCATCAGGGCTAGGGCCAGACCGAAATGGGCGCTCGCTGAAAGTTTCATACTGGGCACTCTCTGAGAGGTATGCCAGCCAACTCCTCAGCACGATCTTGGCTCCCCGTGACCTTGCCCCCTGTTTGACCTTGCCCCCTGGCCTGCCCTCATTCTGAAGCTAGGGTCCGTCGAGCAGGAGACGGACGATGAAGAAGAGCCGGTTTAGCGAAGAGCAGATCATCGGCATCCTGAAGGAGCAGCAGGCTGGGCTGCCGGTGGCTGAGATCTGTCGCCGCCACGGCATCAGCGACGCGACGTTCTACACGTGGCGCTCGCGCTTCGGCGGCATGGAGGTCTCGGACGCGCGGCGTCTGAAGGCGCTCGATGAGGAGAACCGCAAGCTCAAGAAGCTCCTGGCCGAGGCGATGCTCGACGTGGCCACGCTGCGTGAGGCGCTGGGAAAAAACTTCTGACGCCCGGCGCACGGAGAACGGCCGTGAGCTGGGCCATCGAGGAGAAAGGTTATTCGCAGCGTCGTGCCTGCGGGCTGATCGGCCTTGAGCCGAAGACGTACCGCTACGCCTCGACCCGTGGTGACGACGCGGCTGACCGGCGCTCGCTTCCGCAGTTATGTCGAGGAGACCCTAATCCCGACCTTGAAGCACGGTGACACGGTGGTGCTCGACAACCTGCCGGCTCACAAGGTCAGCGGCATCCGCGAGCGCATCGAGGCGGCTGGCGCCCGGCTGCTCTACCTGCCGGCGTATTCGCCAGACTTGAACCCGATCGAACTCGCCTTTGCCAAGCTCAAAGCTGGCTTGCGTGCCCAGGCCGCTCGCACGGTCGCGGACCTTTGCGACACCATCAAACAGGCCTTCACGCGCTTCACACCGGACGAATGCCGTAACTACCTCGTGGCCGCAGGCTACGATGCTTTCGACCCAACCTGATCGGATGCGGCTCTAGGTTCGGGATCGGTCCGCTCAGGCGGCGCGCGCGATGACGTCGACGAGATCGGACCGGTGGTAGGGTTTGGACAGGAACCGCCCATGGTCAGGCAGGTCGCCGTCCTGCATGCAAGCCCGGCCCGAGGTCACCACGAGACGGATGTGCGGCCAGCGCTCCGCGACGCGGGCGGCCAGGGCGATGCCGTCCATCGAGCCGGGCATGTCGATGTCCGTGAAAAGGGTGCCGATGCCGGGGTCGCCCTCTAATAGCACGAGGGCCGCGTCGGCCGTATGACGTCGAAGCCGGACTCTTCCAGCATGTCCCGTGCGACGAGCCGTACGAAGGCATCGTCCTCAACGAGCAATACGACCCGGATGGCTGTCAGCGGCTTCTTCGACATGACACGTAAGGTTGGTGCAACGGGTGAGTCTCAAGCCGCTAACATGGGATAAAGTTGCAGTTTTGCGACGCCTCCCTGGACTGCCGCAACCCTGGTGCGTCGATGCCTCATGGGGCCGCGATAAGATCCTTGATGCGGGAGGCGAGCGCCTCCATCACGAAGGGCTTGGTGAGGACGGCCATCCCGGGTTCGAGGTGCCCGTTGCCGACCGCCGCGTTCTCGGCGTAGCCGGTGATGAACAGGACCTTGAGGTCGGGTCGGCCCACCCGCGCTGCGTCCGCCATCTGCCGCCCGTTCATGCCACCCGGCAGGCCGACGTCGGTGACGAGCAGGTCGATGCGCACGTCCGACTGCAGCACCTTGAGCCCGGCCGCCGCGTCGGCCGCCTCGATGGCGGTGTAGCCCAGGTCCTCCAACACTTCGGTGACCAGCATGCGGATGCTCGGCTCGTCGTCCACGATGAGCACCGTCTCCCCTTGCTCGGCGCGCGGAGCTGCGGCGAGATCCGGCAGGCTGTCGAAGCCTTCGGCGTCGCCGTAGTAGCGAGGCAGGTAGATGCACATGGTCGTGCCCTGGCCCACCTCCGAATAGATGCGCACCTGCCCGCCGGACTGGCGGGCGAAGCCGGAGATCATGCTCAAGCCGAGGCCAGTGCCCTGGCCCATCGGCTTGGTGGTGAAGAACGGGTCGAAGGCGCGCGCGATCACGTCCGGCGTCATGCCGGTGCCGGTGTCGGTCACGCAGAGCGAGAGGTACTGGCCCGGCGGCAGGTCACGCTCCCTGGCCGCATGCTCGTCGAGCCACTTGTTGGCCGTCTCGATGGTGATCCGCCCCGCGCACGGCATCGCGTCGCGAGCGTTGATGCAGAGGTTGAGGAGCGCGTTCTCAAGCTGTGGCGGGTCGACAAGCGCCGGCCACAGCCCGGCCGCCCCGACCACCTCGATCTGGATGGCCGGACCCACGGTGCGGCGGATCAATTCCTCCATGCCGTGGATGAGGGCGTTCACGTTCGTTGGCTTCGGATCAAGCGTCTGACGGCGCGAGAAGGCGAGCAGGCGGTGCGTGAGCGCAGCAGCCCTCTTCGAGGCGCCCTGCGCCGCGGTCATGTAGCGGTCGAGATCGGTGAGGCGGCCCTGGCTCACACGGGTTTGCATCAGCTCCAGCGAGCCTGAGATGCCGGTGAGCAGGTTGTTGAAGTCGTGGGCGAGCCCTCCGGTCAGCTGCCCGACGGCCTCCATCTTCTGCGACTGCCGCAGCGCCTCCTCAGTCCTGGCAAGCGCCTCGGCTGCCTCCTTCTCGACTTGGATGTCGCGCCCGACCGCGTGGATGAACGCCTCGTCGGGCACCGCCGTCCACGACAACCAGCGATAGCTGCCGTCCTTCTGCCGGTAGCGGTTCGCGAAGCGTGGGATGACCGAGCCGGCCGAGAGGTCACCGGCGGCCGCGGCGGTGGACGCAGCGTCGTCCGGGTGCACCAGATCCTTGAAGGAGCGCCCGATCAACTCAGCTTCCGACCAACCGAGAAGGGTGGACCAGGCCGGGTTCACCGCCACGATGGTCGCGTCGAAGCGGGCCACCAGCATCACGTCGGTCGAGAGCCGCCACATCCGGTCGCGGTCGCGAGTGCGCTCCTCGACCTGCTGCTCCAGGTTCTCGTTGAGGCTCTCCAGCTGCGCCGCGACGCGCTTCTGTTCCTCGATGTCCGTGTTCGTGCCGATCCAACGCGTGACGGCGCCATCCAGACCGCGGATCGACTCGGCGCGCACGAGGAACCAGCGGTAGGACCCGTCCGCGCGGCGGATGCGGAACTCGGTCTCGTAGTGGGCCCCATCCGCCAGTGCGTCCGCCCAGGCACCCCCCGCTCTCTCGGCGTCGTCGGGGTGCACGATGGCGGCCCACGCCGTACCGTCGAGCTCGCCCGGTCGAGCGCCGCTGTAGGCATAGACCTGCTCGTTGAACCAGTAGAGTTCGCCGGCCGCGCTCGCCGCCCAGACATGGTTCGGCATGGCCTCCGCAAAAACCCGGAACTGCTCCTCGCTCTCGCGCCGGCGCGCCTCGGCGCGGAACCGCTCGATGGCGGCCCGGGTGCGCTCGGCGATGTCGCGGATGAAGGCGAGCTTGTCGGTGCGCCAGTCGCGGACCTGCCGGTCGTGCAGGAAGAACACCGCCACGATCCGCCCCTGCTCCATCACAGGCACGTTGATCAGGGCGCGGACGCCGATGCTCAGGAGCGGGCCCGTATTGCCTGCGGTCCGCGGGTCGGTCATCACGTCCGGGATGACGATCTCGCGGCCTTCCGACAAACCTGCCCGGACCGCGCCGAAATCGTCGAAGCGGTGCCGCCCCGCGACGCTCGCCACGCCGGCCGCTGTCCAGTCCCGCTCAATCTCGATGTGCTTCAGCGTGTCGTCGACCGTGCCGTACCCGGCGCGGTCGAGGCCGAGCGTGCGCGCCATGATCTCGGCCCCTACGGCCGCCATCTCGGCCGTGCCCTGACAGGCCTGCAGCCGGTCGCCAAAGGCTATTAGGGCATCCCGGAAGGATTCCTGTCTGCGACGTTCCGTGAGGTCGCGGGTGACGGTGCCGTAGCCGGTGACGGCCCCGTGCGCGTCGCGGACCGGGAAGATCGTGTAGTGGACCGGGACGGCGGCGCCCGTCGAGAAGTTTCGGAACGCGAGGTCGCCCTCCCAGAAGCCACTCTCGCGCACGGCCGGGAGCACCTGATCCAGCACTGTCGGCCTGTCGCCGGGCTCGAAGTAGTCCACCAGGTTGTAGCTGCGGGCTTCTGCCAGGCTCGCGAGACCGACGAGTCTGCGCCCCGCCTCGTTCAGGAACTCGGCGCTCCCGTCGAGATCCGCGATGCCGATGAAGTCCGTCGATTGCTCGACCAAGGCTGCCAGCCGGCGCGCCTGCGCCTCGGCGGTCCGGGCCTGCGTGACGTCGTGCACCGTCCCAACGAAGCGAACCGGCTCACCGTCCCGAAAGACGGTGTTGCCCTTGGCGGCGAGGACGCGTTCCACGCCGTCGTGCCGGCCGACGACGCGGTACTCGATGTCGAAACCTTCGGGCGAGCCGATGGCGGCTTGGATGGCGCGGTCGGCCCGGTCGCGGTCGCCTGGGTGGACGCCGGGCAGGAAGGCGTCCTCGTAGGAGACCGGGTCGTCTACCGACAGCCCGAAGAGGGCGCGAGTGCGCGCGTCCCAGGTGAGGGCGCTCGTGACGAGGTCGTAGTCGTAAATGCCGGTGCCGGCCCCTTTCAGAGCCAGCCGGAGGCGGTCCTCGGCCTCCTGCAGATTAGCCTGCGCGGCTTGTCGCTCGGCGATGTCGGTGACCATGACGAAGATGCCGTCGACGGCCCCGTCTGCGGTCCGGCGCGGGATGTAGCGGATCTCGGACTGGCGCGATGCGCCGCCCCGGTATGGCATCAGCGCGTCGAAGGTAATGTCCTCGCCCGCGAGCGCCCGTGCCATGAAGGGCAGCCTGGCGGCATAGACGTCCTCGCCGACGACCTCGCGCACCGGCCGGTTGAGGATCTCGCTCGCCGGGCGCCCGAACCAGATCTCGTAGTGCCGGTTCACGAACCGGTAGACGCAGTCCTGGTCGATGAAGCTGATGAGGATCGGCAGCGCGTCGGTGACGACCTGGAGCTCGTCCCGGCTCCGGCGGGTCGCCCCTTCCGTCGCGGTGGCCTCAGTGCGGTCGCGCAGGATTTTGAGGAAGCCGATGTCGGCGCCCTCCATCGAACGCAGGGGCATCAGCTCACCGCTGGCCCACAAGCGGGAGCCGTCCTTCCGCAGGTGCCAGCGCTCGTCGGCCGCGTGCCCGGTCTCGGCGGCGCACCGCATCTCCGTTGCCGGCCGATCTGCCGCCCGGTCCTCGGGGGTGAAGAAGGTCGCGGCCGACTGCCCCACCATCTCACCGGCCGACCAGCCCAGGATGCGCTCGGCGCCCGGGTTCCAGGCGGTGACACGTCCCTCATGGTCGGTGGTGATGATGGCGAAGTCGACGGCGCTGTCGAAGATCGCCCGGTAGTGGAGCTGCTCCGGTTCGTCGGGGGTGCGTCGGGAGAAGGTGCTCAAGGCGAGGTTACGCGACGTGTTCGAGGAAAAGGTGGGCGCCGACGGAGTGTGGGAGCCTCTTGCCTGTCATTTGAGGCGACGCGTAGGCCGACCCGAGCGGCTACGCATTCGCCGCACGCCGGCCCGCGTCCCGGGCAGGCGTTTACGCCGCCCGCGGTCAGGCGGATGGCGCGACGGTGTCGGCCATGCGAGCCTGCCGCGCGCCGAGCGGCTTCTGGCTGCCGACGGTTGTGTCATGCGCGGTCTGGTGCTCCATTTCGGCATTGAGCTCGGCCCCGAGCAGCACGACAGTGGTCGAGAGCCAGATCCAGGTCATGAAGCCGATGGCGGCGCCGAGCGAGCCGTAGGTCTCGTTGTAGCTGCCGAAATTGGCGACGTACCAGGAGAACAGGCCCGACACGATCAGCCACAGCGTGCCGGCCACTGCGCTGCCCCAGGTCACCCAGCGCCACTTCGGCTTCCTGCGGCTCGGACCGTAACGGTAGAGCACAGCCAGCGTCCCGATGACGAGGAGCAGCAGAGCGGGGAAGCGCAGAAGCGCGATGTACCAGGCCTTCTGATCGAGCCCGAGCACTTGCAGGGCGGCCGGCACCACCACGATGCCGGTCAACGCCAGCACCACGAACAGGAGCGCGCCGGCCGTGAAGGCGAGCGACTGCAGGTTGAGCATCACGAACGAACGCTTCTCCTCCTCCTCGTAGGCGATGTTGAGCGCGTCGAAGATCGCCTTCATCCCGCCGTTCGCGCTCCAGAGCGAGATCAGAACGCTGACCACGGCGGTGAGCCCGAGCGCGGTGTCGCCTTGGTCGGTCAACCGCTTCACCTGGCCGCCGACGATGTCGATAGCCCCGTCCGGCAGGATGCCGCGCAACTCGTTCAGGTGCGTGTTGATCGTGCTCGGGTCCGCGACTGCGCCGTAGATGGAGACGAGTGCAGCGATGGCCGGGAACAGCGCCAGGATGGCGTAGAAGGTGACGCCGGCCGCGACCAGCAGGATGCGGTCGTTGCTGAACTCCTGGTAGAGGCGCAGCCCGATGTCCTTCCAGCCCTTGGCGGGGATCTCGGAGGGCGTGTTCGCCTGTCGCCCGCGCTCCGGCTCGGCCTCGGCTACGCGAGTGGCCGCGGCCCCCTCCTGGGAGGCGGGGCCATCCTCGGTTCCGAGCTTCCGCTCGCCCGCCGAGAAGTGGCCCGCGCCGGGCGACGAACCACTGCGCCGCCTTGGCAGGGCGACTAGGCCGACGAGCGCCACGCCCAGGAATGCGGTCCACAGGGTCGAGGAGGTCTGCGGGGAGGCGGTGGCAGGAAGCGGTGGGGTAGTCTGGTCCGTCATGGCTCACCGGTGCTGCAGGGCTCACGGTCGGCCCTTGGGCATCGTCACAACGGCAATGGACACGCTTTGGTGCCCTAGGCTCGCGAACATCCCACATGCCCCTACTGCATCGACAAAGGCCTCGGCGTCGGAGCGGTCGCCCGTCCGCTCACGCCCTATCTAGAACCCGACCCGATCAAGCGTGGCAGGCTAGAGCTGTTGCCGATCAGGTTGGATCGTATGCGTCGTATCCTGCCGCTGTCAGGCAGTTGCGGCAGGCCTTTGGTGTAAGGCTGTCGAGGGCGGATCGGATTGCCGCTTTCAGATCTGGAAGCGTCCGCGCGGCGGCTTTGCGCAGGTCGGCTTTGAGCTTGGCGAAGATCTGTTATCGGGTTGAGGTCCGGCGAGTAGGGCGGAAGATAGAGCAACTTGGCGCCCGCCGCCTGGATGGCTTCGCGCACGCCGGCCACCTTGTGAGCGGCGAGGTTGTCCATGATCACCGTGTCACCCCGCTTCAGCACGGGCACCAGGGTGTCGGTGACGTAGGCCCGGAAGCGCTGGCCGTTGGTGGCTCCGTCGAACAGGACCGTGGCCGCCACCCCGCTGGTGCGCAGGGCCGCGGTGACGGTGGTGGTCTTCCAATGATGGGGTGGACGCCCCCCGACGGCATCGACGTGCCAGGATGGTGGTGTTGAGAGCCATCAGAGGGAGGCGTCCGTGACAGAGGCTACCACCATCGGCCTGGATCTGGCCAAAAATGTCTTCCAGGCCCACGGCGCGGATGCCGCCGGCGCGCCGGTGTTCCGCAAGAAGTTGCGACGCGATCAGGTGCTGGCCTTCTTCGCCGCCCAGCCGCCTTGCGTCGTGGCGATGGAGGCTTGCCCTGGCGCCCACCATTGGGGCCGAGAGATCGGCAGGCTCGGCCACGCGGTCAAGCTGATCGCGCCGGCCTACGTGAAGCCCTTCGTCAAGCGGCAGAAGAACGATGCGGCCGATGCCGAAGCGATCTGCGAGGCCGCGCAGCGCCCGACCATGCGGTTCGTCGCCGTGAAGAGCGAGGCCAAGCAGGCCGCTGCGGCGATCTTCCGAGCCCGCGATGTACTGGTCGGCCAGCGCACCCAGCTCATCAACGCGTTGCGCGGCCATCTCGCCGAATACGGCCTGATCGCGCCACAGGGCCCCGCCCACATTGAGCGGCTGATCGCCCAGATCGAGGATCCCGACTCGGGCATCCCGCCGGCCGCCCGAGCCTGCCTCGCCGTGCTTGTTGGCACGCTGCGCCATCTGCAGGAGCAAACCGCGGCGCTCGACGCCGAGATCGCGGCACGCGCCAAGGCCGACGAGACGGCCAGGCGGCTGATGAGCGTGCCCGGCATCGGTCCGCTGATCGCCACCGCCATCGAGGCGCTGGCCCCGCCGACCGGGACATTCCGCTCAGGCCGGGACTTCGCCGCCTGGGTCGGGCTGACGCCGGTGCAGCGCTCGACCGGCGGCAAGGAGCGCCTTGGCCGCACCTCGCGCATGGGCGAGCGCACGTTGCGCCGCCTGCTGATCATCGCTGCCAGCGCGGTGGTGCGCTGGGCCAAACGCAAGGGCGTGCCGTCCGACTCGTGGCTGGGCCGGATGCTGGCGCGCAAGCCGCCGATGCTGGTTATCGTGGCCGTGGCGAACAAGAACGCGCGCATCGCGTGGGCCCTTCTGACGAAGGGCGGGGTCTACCGAGCTCCGGCCGTCACCGCGTAGGCGGGGCGGACGCGAGGCTGTCGGAGGGCGTGAGGAGGTCGACGGACAGGTATGGCGCAACGTCGGTGAGGCGGGGTCGGGAGAACCAGGCGCACGGGTAGCGCTTCGAGCGCGCTGTAGTGATGTGGTCCCGATCCTCGCACTCCCATACGGGCCCGCGGCACATGATCCGCCGCATCAGAGGCCGGACACATGGCAGCACCTGATCACGCGCAGCGCCTGTACAGAGATTTTGCTTGCACCCCAGGGGGCGTCCACACATGGCCGTGCGGGACAGCGACACGGCAACGCTCACCGCGCACGGCCCAGCCGTAGCGGCGGACCATGTTGGTGGTGGTCGCCGTCTCATCGAGGAAGACGAGCCTGTCCGGGTCGAGTTCGTCCTGAGCCTCGAACCAGTCCTCGCGCTCGGCTTTCACGTCCGGTCGCTGCTGCTCGGCGGCGTGAAGCGTGTTTTTTTGTGCGTGACGGCGTGGCGCTGGAAGAAGCGCGACAGGCCGCTCTCGCTGGTGGCGATCCCGCGTTCGGCCAGCAGGGCGCGCACCTCCGATAGGGTGAGCATCGGTCGATCCAAGCGCAGTTTGAGGATCAGTTCGGCTTGCGCTTCGAGGTGCTGCGAGCGTCGGTCGCCACCCTGCGGCTTGGCCGCCACCCGGCCTTCCCGCTCGAAGCTCTCCTGCCAGCGGATAGCGCTGGCGGGACTGACCCCGAACCGCTCGGCGGCCTGACGGCGCGAGGCGCCCTCGGACACGGCCTTCACGACGCGCTCGCGCAGATCCGATGACAACGGTGACCCCATCGATCCTCCTATCGAGAGGACCAAAGGGAATTAGATCTCGCCTCGTCAGGGAACCCCAACCGACTCACAGAGGTCCAGGCTGTGTGAAAACGCCCTGATCTGGTAGAGTAAATCCCGATCTGGGGAGTTCGGGATGAAGCGCTTCATCGCAGGCGAGGATCGTCAGCAGATCACGCTCCTTCCCGACTGTCTGGACGACTACATCACCGCCGACAATCCGGTTCGCCTCGTCGAAGTGTTCGTCGATGAGCTCGATCTGGGCGCGCTCGGCTTCGCGGGCGCGGTACCGGAGGCCACGGGCCGTCCGGCCTACCATCCAGCGACTCTGCTGAAGATCTACGTGTACGGCTACCTCAACCGCGTTCCGTCGAGCCGGCGCCTCGAACGCGAGAGCCAGCGCAACATCGAACTGATCTGGCTGACCGGCCGGCTGATGCCCGACTTCAAGACGCTGGCCGACTTCCGCAAGGATAATGGCCCAGCCATCCAGGCCGCCTGCGCGCAGTTCGTGATGCTGTGCCGCCGGCTGAACCTGTTCAGCAAGGCCGTCGTCGCGGTTGACGGCAGCAAGTTCAAGGCGGTCAAACGAGCACTCGCGCGCCAGGACATGGAGCCGATTGGCTGAGGGAGGGCCTATCAGTCGGACGTCATGTTCCGAGGTGACCTGAAGGCCGGCCGCCTGGGGGCGTGCTGCGAAGTTGCTCGCCGCCACCGGCCCCCACAGACCGTCGAGCCAGCCCGAGGACGCGTGCGCGCTACGTCTGACCGCCCGCGGCAACAATGTCGGCTTCCAAGCGCCAAGGCAGAGACAGCTCACCACCCCATCCGGAACTTCGACGTTGTCAACTCGAAGGTCTGCTTGGGGTCAGGAGCTCCGGCACAGCCGGGAGGCACTGAAAGTCCGAGTGGGTTCGTCAGCGGCCCCACGGCGAGACGCCAAGCGAGCCGGGCATGTGCATAGGCGGGAATGCCAGCCTGCTCGGTCCTGCTCGGGCGCGGCACGAGCTAGACGTCGAGGGTCTTGCGAGCGAAGCTCTCGATGTAATCCACGAGCTTGTCCGACGCGGCGCCGGCGGCGTCGACGTCGCGTCGGGCGACCGCTTCGCAGACGTCGGCGTGGAGATTGGCGGTCAGCGGCAGGTCGGCCGCCTGCTTGTAGTGCTGGTACCAGAAACGCCGTGACAGGCCCGCCATGCTCTCCAGGGAGCGCACCGCGAACTCGTTGCGCGAGGCCGTCGCGATGAGATCGTTGAACTGACGATCCAGGCGCATGAACGCCAAGTCATCCGACGCCGAGGCCGCCTCCCGCATGTCCTGGGCGATTCCGGCAAAGACGTCCCGCTCCTCCTTCGTGGACCGCTCCGCAGCGAGGCGGGCGATCAATCGTTCCAAGACACGTCTGGTCTCCAGCAGGCGCAGCTGCGTGCGCACGTTGATGTCGGAGACGAGGATGCCGCGACGCGGCATGACCACAACGAGGCCGTCACGGGCGAGACGCTGCAGGGCTTCCCGGATCGGGGTGCGCCCGATCCCGAGGCGCTGGACCAGGTTCTGCTCGCCGAGCACCATGCCGGGCGGGAGCGCGAGCGTCGTGATCATCTCCTCCAACTGCTGGTAGGCCCTGTCGGTCAGTGTCAGGTCAGGTAGGTCTTCGCCGCCGGCCGCCCCATCGGGCGCATCCTTCACGGCCTTCCTGGCCCTTTTCTCGCCGTTCTTCGCGGCACGGACCGACGCCGTCTTCCCGGTCACGTAGTTCATGGACTCCCCCTGCCTAGCCCGGTCCGCTCACCACGCCCCCTGATGGCTGCATGGTGCCGCGCGCTTCTCTGCGCAAGAGTCATACCGCTGATATATCTTGCGTAGATTAGAAGTATCCTGCAAAAATGCCGGGCGCATACTAAGAACGTAGGGAGGCATGAGATGGTAGGGCAAATTGCGATACCCACCGGCGACGCACTACCGGAACGGGCTACGACTGAGATCCCCGCTCTTGTCGCGGCAGGATCAAGCGCGGTGATCGCGGCACGGCTGGAGCGCCTGCCGATGACGCAGTTCCAGCGCAACATCTTCCTCATCATCGCGACCGCATGGTTCTTCGACTCAATCGACCTCGGCTCGCTCACCTTCCTGCTCGGCTCGATCAAGACGGAGTTCGGCCTCTCGACCGCTCAGGCGGGCCTGCTCTCCAGTATGAGCTTCATCGGCATGTTTCTGGGGGCGGGCATCTCAGGGATGCTCGCCGACCGCTTTGGCCGGAAGGTCGTCTTCCAGGTCAGCATGATCTTCTGGGGTCTGGGCAGCGTCTGGTGCGCCTACGCGCCCGATGCGACCGCGCTCGGCTACGCGCGCCTGCTCCTCGGCTTCGGCATGGGCATGGAGTTCCCGGTGGCTCTCGCCATCGTCTCGGAGTTCCTACCGACGGCCAACCGCGGCCGCTATCTCGCAATCATGGAGGGCTTCTGGCCGCTCGGCTTCATCGCCGCGGGCTGCCTCAGCTACGTGCTGCTGAGCTACTTCGATTGGCGGGCCGTGTTCCTCGCGCAGGCAGTGCCGGCGTTGTTCCTGTTCGCGATACGGTTCTTCGTTCCCGAATCACCCCGCTGGCTTGCTGATCGCGGTCGCTACGAGGAGGCGGACCGCGTTATGCGTGAGATCGAGGCGAAGGTGGCAGCGCGCCTCGACGGGCGGTCGCTGTCCGAGCCGAAGGTCCTCCCCGCACAGGCCCAGGGGGAACGTCGCTTCTCGTTCCTCGAACTTTGGAGCCCGGGCTACGCCAGCCGCACGGTCATGATCTGGCTGACTTGGTTCTTCGCGCTGCTGGGCTTCTACGGGCTGACCACCTGGCTCGGCGCACTCCTCCAGGAGGCCGGGCACAGCGTTACCAAGTCCGTGGTCTACACCATCCTCATCTCGCTGGCGGGCGTCCCAGGTTTCATCACCTCGGCGATCCTGGTCGAGCGCTGGGGCCGCAAGCCCACCGCCGTCCTGATGCTCCTCGGCAGCGCGGTCGCGGCCTATCTCTACGGCCACTCGCCCTCGTTCGGTTGGCTGATCGCTTTCGGGCTGGTGATGCAGTTCTTCCTGTTCGGCATGTGGTCGGTGCTCTACGCGTACACCCCCGAGCTCTATCCGACACGGGCGCGGGCCACCGGCGCCGGGTGCGCCTCGGCGGTCGGCCGGGTCGGCTCGCTCATCGGGCCCTACGCCATCGGCATCATCCTACCGACGCTCGGCCATGGCGGGGTGTTCGCGCTGGGTGCCGGCTCCTTCGTGATCGCGGCCGCGAGCGTCGGCATTCTCGGTATCGAGACCAAGGGCAAGTCGCTCGAAGCGATCTCGCACTGACCGGCCAGACGGGAACGCCGTGCGCATGCGTTCCCGCTGATCCGCCGATCCGGCATGATACTGTTGACAACTGATATATCAGTGGTGTTTTCTGCGAAACAAACCTGGGAGGGCGTCATGTGCCAGACGGATCGCAACGCGGAAGACGGCCAGCGTCGCCCCGTATGTCGGGGATGCGGCGGATGTCCTGCCGACAAGCTCGTGTCTCCCGGGCGTCCCACGGCCAGGGAGCGGATCCGATCCCTGGCCGTGGCCGGACCTACCCTTCAAACGAACCCCGTCGTGGCGATGGCGCCCTGCTGAACATCGTCACGGAAGCGGTCGTTGCGGCCGCCCCAAGAGCCAGCGAACAAAGGAGAGGCGAAATGGAACTCGCAGTCACCAAGATGAGCGAGCGGCAGAGAAACTACCGGGCCAACTATCGGCAGCGCGTTGCGGGCTGGTACAACGGCTTCCTGCACATCGCCATCATCTACACAATCGGTCTGACGGCGCTGTACATCTACATCTCGAACATCAAGTCGCCGACCTGGGCGGAGCTCGCTACGGTGCCGGTCGTGTTCCTGTTCTGCAACTTCTTCGAGTGGTGGCTGCACCGCTACGTGATGCATCGCCCGCAGAGCAACCCGATCGGTCGCGCCGTCTACAACCGGCACACCCTCCAGCACCATCAGTTCTTCACCGACCACGAGATGCGCTTCGCCGACCATCGCGATTACCGGGTGACGTTCTTCCCGCCCTACGCGCTGGCGACCTTCACGCTCATGTCGATTCCGGGCGCCATCGTGCTCGGCAACGTGTTCACGCCGAACGTCGGCTGGCTGTTCATCACCACGACGACCAGCATCTACATGATCTACGAGTTCATGCACTTCTGCTGCCACGTCGAGGACAACTGGTTCGTTCGCAACATGCCGTTCATCAACACGAACCGGCGCCACCACACCGCGCACCACGACCAATCGATCATGATGGAGCGGAACATGAACCTGACGTTCCCGATCATGGACTGGCTGTTCGGCACCTCGGACCTCAATCGCGGCCTGCTCGGGACGCTCTTCAACGGGTACGACACGCGCCACGTGAAGACCGACATGCGTAAGACTTCGCGTACCCCGGGCGCCGCCGAGCCCGGCGCGATGCAGCCGGCCGAGTAAGCCCCCGCCACATGCGACGTGCGGCGCCAACGGGGCTCCGCCCCGACATCTGAGAGATCCTCCATGAGCATGATCGAACCGAACGTCGCCGCCCTCGCGTGGTTCGCCCTCTTCGCCGGCGTCGCCAGCGTCGGCTTCTACGTCCTCACGGGTATGTTCCCGCTCGAAACCCGCCCCGACCTGAAGGGCCGACCGCTCGGCCTGCTGCTGCTGGCGGCCAACGTCGTGCTTCTGCTGGCGCTGGTCGGGGGCGGCCTCGCCTACGGTGCCGCCAACCTGCGCTGGACGAGCCTCGTCATCGTGGGCGGCCTGGCCGTCCTGTTCGCCCCGGGGCTGTTCAACGTCTGGCCCCAGCCCTGGCGTGACGGAATGGCCGGGCTTGCCATCATGCTGGCCGGGCTCGGCGGCGCGCTCGGCCTGCTACAGCAGGTCGGCTCCGTCTTCACGCTGTAAGCAAGACCACCGATCTGGGAGGAATCCGATGCCGTTTCCCATCAAGTTAGGCTTGTCCGTCGCTGTCGCCTTGGCCGCGCTCGCGGGGTGGTTCTACATGGGCTACCTCGGCCAAGTCGGCCCGCGCTGGGCCGTGGCCTTCCTCGGCCCCTTCATGGTCGTCAGCCTCTGGATCTTCCCCGAGGTGATGCGCTCCCGCTCCGACGGCCGTACCCCGCGTCACCAGATGAGGGAGGCCCGGTCGTGAACAAGGTCTACGTGGGGGACCGGACCATCGACGGGATCGTCGTCACGGTCGACGGCAGGCCGCTTCCGGACAGGACGGACGCCAAGCGCTACTCGCGCAACGGCTTCGAGTGGAGCTACGAGGGACCCGAGCCCTCGCAGCTCGCCTACGCGATGCTGGTCGAACACCTCGGGGACACGGCCCAGGCGGAACGCCTCCAGCCGCAGTTCATGCGCAGCGTTGTGGCCAACTTCCAGAACGAGTGGGAGATGACGACGGCCGACATCGACCGCGTCCTGCAGCGCCTGCGCTAGGCGCGCGCCGAGCTCGGATCGACCCCGGCGGCCGGGGTCGGTCGTCTCGACCAACGCACGTTTTCCAGAGGGGCGGACATGGGTGCCACCGCGGCGACTTCCTCGAACGAGCCGGCCAGGAAGGCAGGCAAGCGGACGATCCTCGACATCCGCGCCGCCAAGCAGACCGGCGAGAAGTTCGTCTACATGTCCGTGCCGGATTACACCTCCGCCCGCTGGGCCGAGATGGCAGGCATCGACGTCGCCGTCGTCGGTGATAGCCTCGCCATGGTCGCGCACGGCCACGCCAGCACCATACCCGCGACGATGGACATGATGATCCTACATGCGGGGGCGGTACGGCGCGGCGCGCCGGATACCTTCGTGCTCGGCTGCATGCCCTACCAGAGCTATAACACCGTCGACCGAGCCCTCACGAACGCCACGCGCTTCATGCAGGAGGCGCTCTGCGACGCGGTGAAGCCGCAGGGTGGCAGGAGCCAAGCGCACATCCTGAAGGCCCTCGTTGACGCGGGTATCCCAACCGCCTCGCATATCGGGCTGACGCCGCACACCATCGCGAACTTCGGCGGCTTCAAGATCCAGGGACGCACCGCCGAGGCCGCGATGAAGATCCTGGAGGACGCGCTGGCCATCGAGGATGCTGGCTGCTTCATGTTGGAATTCGAGGCCGTTCCGGCGCCGATTGCCAAACTGATTTCCGAGCAGCTCACGATCCCGACCATCGGCATCGGTGCCGGCGCCGGGTGCGACGGCCAGATCCTGCTCGCCTACGACCTGCTGGGGGTCTTCACGGACTTCAAGCCGAAGTTCACGAAGCGCTACGCCAACCTGACCGAGGTCGCGGTGACCGGCATCCGCAAGTACGTTGAGGAGGTGAAGGCGGTAATCTTTCCCGACGACGACCACTCGTATCGCGTCGATCCAGCTGAGTACGAGAAGTTCCAGACGCTCGTCGCCCGGCGCAAGCACGTCTGAGAAGCACGGGGGCGGGTGTGTTTCGGCGTGCAACTTTGGTTCATCCGCACTTTCGGTGCTGCGGGTCTGTTGTCCGATCAAGCTTTGCCGGTCTCAGTTCACGCGGCATGGAGGACGCGCTGGCGTAGGAGATCGAATCCGGCTCTGCCGTACATGCTGCGCTTGATCAGTTTCAGGCGGTTGACCTGCCCCTCGACAGGACCGTTGCTCCAGGGTTCGACGATGGCGGCGCGCACGGCTGGCTCGTCCCGCCGGAGCCCTGTGACGAAGCCGCCGAGATCGGTCGCGGCTGCAGCGTCCAGCCAGGGCGTCAGTCCGGTGGGATCGTTTTGGCGCAAAAGATCGGCGAAGGCGCGGATAACCTCGGCTGCTTGGCTCAGCTTCGGCGCGGCGCTGCAGAGCGCTTCGGTGAAGGCGCGATCCTCCGGCGACAGCGCAGCCAGGTCGCCAGTGAGCCATCGGGTGATGCGGCGCGTCGAGGGGATCCGAGTGGACGGTGGTCGAGCCGGTGCCCCGCGCTTCCGACGCGCAGCCCAGCGCCGGACGATATCGTAGCCACCCGTGAAGCCGTGTGCGTGCAACTCCCGGTAAAGCGCGGTGGCGCTGTGCTGGCCTTCCTGCCAGCGGGCCTCAACGAAGGGGAGATGGCGGTCGAGCCGGCTCGAACCCGGTGCGCGACGGTAGGGCACGAACCGGCCTGCCCGCACCCAGCGGCGCACGGCGTTGCGGGACGCGCCGAGACGGCGAGCGATCTCCTTGGTCGGCAGACCTTCGCCGTGGAGGCACAGGGCCGCCTCACAGCGATCACGTCGTCGGCTCGTCACCTCCGGCTTGGCTGCGGTCTCCCTCAGGCCAGGGGAGGCCGAGGGATCCTTCTCGGCGCGGTGGGCCACGCTCCGGATCTGGGGCTGGTGTCGTTCGACCACGCCGCGCAGCGCCTCGGATGCGTTGACGAGCAGGTGCCATATGTGGACGGCCCCCGTCTCGCAAGGTTGACGAAGTCGGTTCGCGTCATTCGATTGCTTGCATTCATATGTCCGGCCTTCTGCTGCGCTCGCACATGAACGCTGGCCAAGATGGGTTCCGCGGCGTGAGGCCCAAACAACGATGCGACCATGGCTGGCCACTGGCACCTGCGGGTTGGTTCACGTCTCGGATCAATCGATCACGCCACCTCTTCGTCCTCTTGCAAGCTCGGCATCAGTCCTGAGCAGACGCGCTCTTCGCGGTCTGCGCCCGGACCGATCTCTACACGGCCCCTGCCGCCGCGGGTGCAGGCCGGCCGGCGAAGCTCTCGCCGGTGATCATCAACTTCCAGGCTATGCGCGCGAGCTTGTTGGCCAGCGCCACCGCTACCAGTTTCGGCGGCTTGCGGCGCAGAAGGTCCTGGACCCAAGCCGCGAACCGGTGTCCGTCGCGCGATCGGCCCTCGCGCACGCGCCGGATCAGGGCCGTGGCTCCGACGACCAGCACGCTGCGCAACGCCTCGTCGCCCGCCCGCGTGATCACGCCGGGTCGCGCCTTGCCCGCCGTCGAGTGATCCTTCGGCGTCAGCCCGATCCAGGCCGCGAACTGCCGGCCCGACCGGAAGGCCTCGGGTGCCGGCGTCTTCATGGTCAGCAGCGTCGCTCCGATCGGTCCGATGCCGGGGATCCCAGCCAAGCGTCGGCTGCGCTCGTCGGCACGGTGCCAGGCCAGGAGCTTGGCCTCGACGACCGCGAGCTTCGCCTGGACCTGTGCATACTCGGCCGCCTGCATCGCGAACAGTTCGCGGGCAAGCGAGGGCAGCGCCACGTCGGCCTCAATACGCGCAAGCAATGCGGGCACGTGCGTGATGCCGCTGGCACCCGCGAGGCCGAACTCGGCCGCGTAACCGCGGATCGCATTGGCGAGTTGAGTTCGGTTGCGGACCAGCCGGTCGCGAAGTCCCACCAGCATGAGCGCCGCCTGCTGCTCGGCCGTCTTGACCGGCACGAAGCGCATGGTCGGCCGGCTCATCGCCTCGCACAGCGCTTCGGCGTCGGCCGCGTCGTTCTTGCCACGCTTGACGTAGGGCTTCACGAGTTGCGGGGCGATGAGTTGCACCTCGTGGCCGAACCCACTCAGCAGCCGCGCCCAGTGGTGTGAGGCGCCGCAGGCTTCGATGGCGACGCGCGTCGGCGCGAGCTTCTCGAAGAATGCGATCATCTCCCGACGCCGGAGCTTCCGGCGCAGGACCGGCTGCTCGTCCCCATCAACGCCATGGAGCTGGAAGATGTGCTTGGACGTGTCCATCCCGATGCGGGTAATCTCGTTCACGGACGGCCTCCTCACCTGAGATCTGCAACGACCTCAGCTTGGCACAGCGATGCCGTTCGGGGGCCGTCCACCCCAACAGCGATCCGCGACCTGCGTCGCCGTCGGCGCTCCCGTACGCGCAGCCTCGGCATAGGGCCCCGAGCGGTCACGGCTGACGACAGTCACGCTCGGATGGGCAGCGAGCCAATCCCGCACCGGTGCCGCAGAGCGGCCGGGCAACAGGTCGATGACGCGCCGCCGCTCCAAGTCGCACACGATGGTGCCGTAGGACCGGCCGCGTCGCCACGCCCAATCGTCGATGCCCACCACCCGCGGCGGCGGAGACGGTACGGTCCCGCGACGACGGATCAAGCGCAGGACGGTGTCGCCGCTGATAGGCATGGCCAGCCGCCGCGACAACCTTGCGCCGGCCTCACCACCCAGCACCATGCCGATGTCGGTCTGCGCCTCAGCCAACCGGTCGCTGCGGCGCGCCTTGCGCGTGCCCAGCCCCGGCACGCGTTCGGCGAAGATCCGCCCCGGGCAATGGCCGCAGCGGAAGCGGCGGACCTGCACCCGCCATGTCACCGACCGGTCCTGCCAGGGCAGATCCTTGAACGTCCGCCAATACCTGCTGTGCACCCGCGTCGAAGCACGCCCGCAGACCCGACAGGACGCCTGGGCCGCCGTGGTCCGGGCAGTGATCAGCAACCCCGTTTTATCCAGCGTCAGGTCATCGACGTGCAGGCCGTCCGGGACCGACGGCATCGACGGGTTCGAGATCGGCATCGCGCTGCCCTCGGGCCACCATGCGAATCAACGCCCAAACCACCGCTCCGCACCGAAAGTGCGGATGAACCAAAGTTGCACGCCGAAACACAACGAGGATCGCGTCGAGCCCTGACGGCGGTAGGGCCGTGCCCGTACCGCGCACCTGCAACGCGGCGCGGATGTCGCCGAGGCTCAGGCCGTCGCGGGACCGATTGCGCGGAGCCGGCGGCGGGAGGATCGTCAAGTCTATGTCCCCGCCTTTCCCGGCCCGAGATCAGGCGACCGCGCGGGCGGCTTCTCGCACCTGGCGGGTCGCCACGTCCACGCGCCCGCTGGCCTGCGCGATCGCCTCGACGCTGCCGGCGATGCCGGCCGCACCCTGCGAGGCGGTCTGCATGCTGCCGGACATCTCGCGCGTGACGGCGGACTGCTCCTCGACGGCGGCCGCGATGGCAGCCGAGGCTTGGTCGAGGGAGCGGATGGTTGTACCGATCGTGCCGATCGCCTCGACAGCTTGCTGGGTCGCCCCTTGCGTCGCGGCGATCTGGGCGCGGATCTGGTCCGTGGCCTTCGCCGTTTGCGCGGCGAGCGCCTTCACCTCCGAGGCCACCACCGCGAAGCCGCGCCCGGACTCCCCCGCGCGCGCCGCCTCGATCGTGGCGTTGAGCGCGAGCAGGTTGGTCTGCCCGGCGATGCCCTGGATGAGGCCGACCACGTCGCCGATCTGCGCAGCCTGCCCGCTCAGGCCGGCCACGATGTCGCCGGTGCTGCGAACCTGCTCGACGGCCGTGCCGGCGAGGCGGGCCGTATGGCTCACCTGCTGGCTGATCTCCGAGACGGAGGCCGACAGCTCCTCGGCCCCGGCTGCCACGGCTTGGATGTCGGCTGCGACGCTCGCGACCGATGCGTTCGCCTCGGCGGTCTGGCGCGTTACGTCCGCGACGGCACTACCGATGGCGTCGAGGTCGGTGCTGATCGCCTGCTGGGCCTGCGCTCGACGCCGGCGCTCCAACACCTGCGCCGTGACCTCGGTGGCGAACTTGACCACCTTCACCACCCGGCCCTCGCGGTCGGTGATCGGGTTGTAGGTGGCCTGAATGAAAATTTCGCGTCCGCCCTTCGCGATGCGGCGGAACTCGGCCGACTGGAACTCGCCGCGGGCCAGCGCGGCCCAGAACTCCCGGTAGGCCGGGCTTTCGCGTTCGTCCCCGTCCACGAACATGCCGTGGTGCCGACCCCGGATCTCGTCGATGGCGTAGCCGACCGCCGCAAGGAAATTCGTGTTGGCGTCGAGGATGACGCCGTCGGGCGTGAAGGCGATGACGGCCTGCGAGCGGTTGAGCGCCGCAATTTGCCCGTCGAGCTCGATCGCGCGCTGCGTCTGAGCGGTCACGTCGGTGGCGAACTTGACGACTTTGACCACCTGCCCGGCGCGGTCGCGGATCGGGTTGTAGCTGGCCTCGATCCAGACCTCGCGCCCGCCTTTGGCGAGACGTTTGAACGAACGCACCTGCGCCTCGCCGCGACCAAGCGCCTCCCAGAAACCGCGGTAGGCGACGCCGTCGCGCTCGGCCGGCTCGACGAACATGCCGTGGTGCCGTCCCTGGATCTCATCGAGCCGGTAGCCCATTGCCTTGAGGAAGTTGGCGTTGGCATCAAGGACGGTGCCGTCGGGCCTGAATTCGATGACGGCCTGAACGCTGTCGAGGGCGGCCAATGGGCACGCAGGTCACGATCGTAGATCTTGGAGAGCATGGACGATCCCCCGGCGGCACTTCGGCCGCTATTCTGGCGCCGGGCCGGCCCCTAACGAAGCCGCACCTTCATTTGGAAATTTCGATTCGAGATTTGTAAAATTAGTGCATGTATATAGTTAATACAACATTGACTCATTAAATTCGGCCACCGCTAATGCTGACTAGAGCCGCCGGGCATTGTGTCGCAGCATCTTCTGGATCGAGGTCGGGCTCGACGAGGTCCGCCACGGGACCTCATTTCCCTGTCCTGGAAGTGGCTGGATCGGTCGCCGCCAGGACTGGACAGCATCGATAAAGATTTGGTTTGACGAATTGGGTCGCTCGACGAAGTCAAGCTTGCTCGTACTGGTCGGGATGCGTCGCCCGCATGGCGATCCGACGTGAGACGTCGATACTTGGAAGGCCTAACCAACCGCCATCGACCAGGCACCGTAGTGAGGTCGCCACCCCGATCCCGACGCTCGGCATTGAGCCTAATCGCGCTTCGACGCCGCGGCGCTGTGACTGGCCGATGCAGCAGTACCCATGGTCATGCCCGGGTGCGATGTCCCGGTCTCGGTGCCTCTGCTCTTGTTTCGGTAGAGCGACCGGCTCTCAGAGCGCAACGTACTGTTCCTGACCTGGGCAGCCATGCGCGGCGGCATCTCGGTCGCGCTCGCACTCTCCGTGCCTAAGAGAGACCACAAGCCGGCGCCGTCAGCGGTGACCTACGCTGTCGTCCTGTTCTCTATCATCGTCCCGGGCTCAACGGGGTCGGTGGCAGTTGCAGTTCACCAGCGCCATCATGACCGACATACCGGTTTCCATCACTTCAATGTCCGCTCCTGCGCGAGGAGCGGACCTGCCATCGCGCGAAGCCGAAGGTCTGCAAGTGGCGCACAGCCGAACAAGCCGGGGCGAACTCCTGACCCCTTGCGGACATTCAAGCGTGCCGGCCCAGAGGTCTGCTCAGTAGGAGGAAGCGGATCTAGCAGCGGCGGCCACGACATCAGCATGTCGTGGCCCATTGTCATGGGCGACAACGATGGAGCATGCCGCGCCGAGCAGCAGGCATGACGCGGCGAGGATGTGCAGCCAGGACGGGGCTATCGCGGCCTCCGCTCAGTGGTGGGCAACCAGCATCCAGACGGCCATCGCAACCATCATCAGGTTCTCGGTCAACGAGACGAAGCCGAGCGGCACGCTTCCCGAGCCGCCGACGCAGGCGCATTTGATTTCGCGCTTGTCGACGTAGACCGCCTTGACCACCGAGACGGCGCCGACCGTGCCGATGAACAGGGCCACCGGGATCGAAAGCCAGTCCAGGGCGCCCGCCACCATCAGCACGCCGGCCAGCGCCTCGCAGAAGGGGTAGGCGTAGGCGTAGCGGACCCAGCGCCGGGCGAGTAAATCGTAGCCCAGGAACATGGACGAGAAGGTTTCGACGTCCTGCAGCTTGAGGATGGCCAGCACACACATGCTGAAGGCGATGAACCACTCGCCCGCGCCCATCGTCAGCAGCGTCCCGTAGGCCGCGTAGCTCGCCGCCATCGCCATCAGGGCGGTCATGGCGAAGACGGCGACGACGGGCGTGTAGCTCGTCGCGTTCGGGTCCTTGACTTCCTTGCCGAGATGACGCCGCAGGTCGTCGTAGCCACCGATGCGCTGCCCGCCGATGAAGGTCTGCGGCGTGGTCTTCACGTCGTGCTCGGCCTTAAAGGCGTCGGTCTCCTCGCGCGTGGTCAGCCAGTGGTCGTCGACGGTGAACCCTTCGCGTTCGAGCAGATCCTTGGTCTTCAGGCCGAACGGGCAGACGTGCTTCTCCATCACCATGCGGTAGACGATAGCCCTGCGGGTGGTGTCGAGCATGGATCAGCTCCTCGTTGCCGGTGGTCCCGTTCGAGGGACAACCCGCGAACCGTCGGATCGGGCACGGGCGGCGGTGACGCCTCCGCCGGCTCCGCCCGGGTCCCACCGAATCCGGTGACGGTCAGCTTGCCAAGTCGCCAGCGATGTTGGCCGCCGCCAGCAGGCAGAGGCTTGCGAGCAACGACGTCGCGACAACGGCCAGGACCAGATCGGACACACGCGGCGCCGCAGGGCGTGGCCCGAAGGCGAGTTGCCGCCAGCTGCCTTTGGGAAGCATGGAACGGGTCATGATCGGCCTCCATTGCCCGGTCCGCTCCGGGCGTGCGAATCCGGGTGGACCGCCGGTGCTCGCGAACGACCGGCATCAGGACGCGAGGATACCGGACAGGCCGACGAGCAGGAGCAGACCCACCGCGATCCCGCACGCGGCCCACAGCGGCCACGGGGTGACGCCGTCGCCGTTGTCGTTGGCCGGACGCGGCAGCTCGCTCGGCCAGCGCCGCCACCGTCGGCAGGTCGACGGGGCCTGCAGGACCGACGGACCCGATCCGGCGTCATGGCGATGGCGACACGACATGACCGGGATATTGGGTGCCGTGGGCGCCCGTGACAGTACCGCCAAGGCCGCACCGGAGATCGGCGTCGGCCGATGCCAGGCCGCCGCCGAGGCGTGCCCAGTCCTCGATGGACCCGTCCGCCGGGATCGTCGGCACCTGGGCGTCGCCCGTGCTGACCACGCTTCCAGTCTCCGCCCGTCTTCCCCAAGCGAGCCGAGCCTTCCGAACGAAGGCTGTCCTCATGTCTCTCCCTCGTCCCTGCGACCGGGTCGGACGGGCACCGCCGCCCACACGATGGCGGCAGGGTCGTCGGCTCCAGTTTGAGCTTTCGTGAACCAAACCGGCCGCGCAAGCCGACCCCGAGGAGGCACCCAGGGGTGTGTCAGGGTTGTCCTGACAGGAATGCGGTCTTCTCCGACTGCGCACCCATCCCCGGCGCCACAGATCACCCGATGAGCTGGGAGAGAGGGGCGCCGAGCCCGAGCGTCCCCGGCGGTCCGATACAGGAACGTCCGGCACGCGGCCAGGCAATCGGTCCCCCGTCGAACCCGTCACGGTCGTGGCCCGCAAGGGTCAGCCACCACCATCACGGAGCTGAAATCCGATGAAACGTCTCGCACTGGCCCTCGCGGCCGTATCGAGCCTGATGCTGTTCTCGCCATCGAGCGAGGCACGGCCCTTCGGCAGGGGCCATGGCTTCCACCATGGCGGCTTCGCCGGCTACCACGGCGGCTTCCGAGGCGTCCGCCACGGCTTCCGTGGGCACCGTTCGGTCGGCTTCCGTGGCTATCGCCGCGGCTTCGGCGGGTAGCGTCGCGTCGGCTTCGGAGGTCCGCGCTACGGCTACGGGCGACGCTACGGCTACCGCCGCGGCTATCCCGGTCTCGGCCTGGCTGCCGGCCTCGGGCTCGGCCTCGCCGCAACGGCGGTCCGGCCGGCCTACTACGGGGGATATGGCGGCTACGGTTATGCCCCGGTCGGATACGGGTACGGCGCCCGCGGCTCCTACTGCACCTGCGGCTACTGACCTTCGTCGAGGAGACCCGGCATTCCCGCCGGGTCGCCACCCGTTCCCGACTCCCTCGGCGTGCGCCGACCCGACCTCGGGACGGGTCGAGCCCACGCCAGCATAGACAGGTGAAACCGATGAAGAACCTCGCACTTTGCGTCTTCCTCGCGGGCTCCGTGCTCGCCGGCCCCGCGCTTGCCCAGGACAAGGCGGCCCAGCCGCCAGCCGACGCCCAGACCAACCAGATGAAAACGCCGCCGGCCGGCACCGCGATGCCGACCTCGGCAGGCGGCGTGGGCGGAATGACCATGGCCGACACCGCGACCGCCAAGATCAAGTTCGTCACCGCCAAGCCGGCCGAGGTGACCTCGTCGAAGCTCGTCGGCAAGAACCTCTACAACAACAAGAACGAGACTATCGGCCAGGTCGAGGATCTCGTCATCGACAACGGCAAGACGGTGACCGGCGTCGTCGTCAGCGTTGGCGGCTTCCTCGGCATGGGCGAGCGCTACGTGCTGGTCGACCCCTCGTCGATCTTCCTGCACAAGGCGGACGGCAAGCTCAAGGCGATGGTCGACACCGACAAGGACGCACTGAAGAACGCGCCCGAGTTCAAGTACAACAAGAACTCCTGACCCCCGATGCATGGTCCCGTGTCCGCGGGGCCACGCCCAAGCATTCCAGCGCCCGGGCGGTGTCGGGATGAACCTGACAGGCGTCGGTGAGAACGGCGGCGCCCAGCGAAACCGCTTGTCGCCAGCTAGGATACGGGCGCTACTCGAAGCCACTTCGTAAACGTCGAGGCGGTGGAGGGAGTGGCGATGCTCATGGACGTCATCATGCAGGGATCCCGCGCCCGGGCTCTCGGGCGACCGCGGGATGCCTGCCCCCATCCGGCCGACTCCCGCGAGCGCCGGGCCTGGTACGAGGGTTACGATGGATCGACCTGGGACTTCGCCGAGCGAGTTCCCCATCCGGCCGTGACGGCTCGCGGCCCCGCGACCCGGAACGGGGCGGTTGACCCGAACTTGGTCTAGGTCGCGGACCTTTCTCTCGACCCCTGGTTTCCCTGGCCCTAAGGCAGAAATTTGAGGACCGTCGGGAAGGCGGCGGAGAGGCGATGGGACGGAAGCGACCCCGCTCGTTCGAGGGCCGGACCTTCGGGAGCCTCGAACGGGTGGTCACCGCCCTGGTCGAGGCGGGCTTGCAGAACTGCGCGGCCGCGCCGCCGAACCTCGTCGAACGGCTGCGGGACCTGGAACGGAACGCCGCCACCGGGGGCGACCGCCAAGTCCTGCAGGTGATCGCGTCGGGACGTCGCCTCCTCGGCGACGAGCAGACGGTGACCGACCCGCGCGTGCTGAGGGATGACGGCATGGCCGGCATGCCTGTCGAGGGCAGCGCGGTCGCGGCCGACCCTGTGGTGGAGAGCATGGCTCGACCGGTCTCACCGGCGGGAACGTCCGCCACGGCCCCGCCTGATCGGTTGCCCCCGCATGTCCGCCGGACGTGAGAACGGCGATGCCGGCCGCCCCGAGATCCATCGCGGCAACGGCAGGACCTTCGTCGCGCTCGCGGTGGCGGCCGCCATTCCCGTGCTGCTGCTTAGCGGCTGGGTGGCGACGCTCATGGCGCAGCAGCAACGTGGACTGACCCGCAGCGCCGCCGTGGCGAGCGCGGCCCGGGTGGCCGAGCGCGTCGCCTCCGACATCGCCACGCAGATCGCGGTCCTCCGAGCCGAGGCCGCCTCGGCGAGCCTCGACCGGCCGGACCTCGCCGCCTTCTATGCCGAGGCCGAGCGGCTGAGGCGGGAGCACCCGCTCTGGGAGACCGTCGAGCTCGCCGGTCCCGACGGCGTCCAAGTCGTCAACCTGCTCCGCTCCCTCGACGACGAGCTCGGACCCACCGCCGACCGCGCCAGCTTCGATGCGGTGGTACGGACGGGGCGGCCGGTGGTCGGCGGGATCGGGCCGCTCGGGCCGATCTCGGGCAAGCGCCTCGTCGCGCTGCGGGTGCCGGTCGTCCGGGACGGAACGCTCCGCCACGTCCTCTCGGTCGGTCTCGCCACGAGCGCGGTCAGCGCGATCCTTCGCGACGCGGGCGCGCCGGAGGGCTGGGTCGGGACCATCGTCGATGCGGCGGGCAACACCATCGCCCGCACCCGGGCCGAGGCGGAGGAACTCGGCCACCCGGCCGGCGCCGCCCTGCTGGCGGCGATCCGGCGGGAGCCGCAGGGCTTCTACACCGGATCGACGCTGGAAGGGCCGGACGTCGAGGTCGTCTACCGCACCCTGAAGGACACCGGCGGCTGGTCGGTGCATTTCGGTATGCCGGTCGCCACGCTGAACGCGCCGGTTTCGCGTTCCTACCTCCTGCTGGCCGGCGGCAGCGTGCTGAGCATCGGCCTCGGCCTCGCATTGGTCGGGCTGGTCGGGCGCGACATGGCCCAGCGGAGGGCGGGCGAGCAGGCGCGCTTCGCCCTCGCCCTGCGGTCGAGCGAGGAACAGGGCGCCGTCGCCGCCGAGGCCGCGGAGCTCGGCACCCTGCGATGGGATACGGCCGAGGAGACCGTGACGGCCTCCCGACGCGCCGCCGAGCTCCTGGGTTGGGAAGCGGAGGTGCCGGAGGGGCGCGAAATGACCGCGGATGCCGACATCGCCTTCCGGGCGGTCGACGCCGGCGACCGGGAGCGGATGGCGGCGGAGGTGCGGCGAAGCCTCGCCGAGGGCAAGACCCTCGACGTGGAGTTCCGGGTCTTCCAGGCTGGTTCGGCGTCGCGCTGGGTGCGCCTGACCGGGCGAGCGCCCCGGCTTCGGCAGGGGGACCCTGCGGGCCTCGTCTACGGCGTGGTCTCGGACATCGAGCCGCGCAAGCGGGCCGAGGCGGAGCGGCTCGACCTGCTGCGCCGCCTCGGCGAGGCACAAGAGAATGAACAGCGCCGGATCGCCCGCGAGCTGCACGACCAGGTCGGCCAGACGGTGACCGGCCTGTCGCTCGGCCTCAAGGGGTTGGAACGTCTGCTCGACGCGCATGAAACCTCGACCGAAGCCGGACGGCAGATCCAGTGGCTGCAGCGCCTCGCCGGCGAGATCGGGCGCGACATCCATCGTGCCGCCATCGACCTGCGCCCGACCGCCCTGGACGACCTTGGGCTGCGCGAGGCGCTGGCGACGCTGCTGCGCGAGTGGGGACAGCGCCACGGCGTCCGATCCGATCTGGAGTTCGTCGGGGATGCGTCGCGCCTCCCGGCGGCCGTCGAGAGCGCGGTCTACCGGATCGTGCAGGAGGCGCTCACCAACGTCCTCAAGCACGCCCGCGCGGCCACCGTCAGCGTCTGCGTCGACCGTCGCCCGAACGAGGTCCAGGTCATTATCGAGGACGATGGCGTCGGCTTCGAACCGGGCCCTGCCGTTTCTGTGGGGCGCACGCCGACGGAGCCGCGGCTGGGTCTCTCGGGCATCCGCGAGCGTTTGACCCTCCTGAACGGCACGCTCGCGCTGGAGGCATCCCCGGGCATCGGCACCACGCTGTTCGTCCGCATCCCGGTGACGCCAGCCGCCTGACCGACGAGAGGGAACAGCATGGACCGTATTCGCGTCATCCTGGCCGACGACCATCCGGTCGTCCTCGCGGGCATCCGGGCGCTGCTGAACGCCGACCCGGAGGTCGAGCTCGTCGGCGAGGCCACGGACGGCGGAGAGGCGCTGCCGATGATCCGCGCCGTCGCGCCCGACGTCGCCGTGGTCGACGTCTCGATGCCCGGACTGAACGGCCTCGAATTGACGGAGCGGGTGAAGGGTGAATGCCCCGGCACCCGGGTGCTGGTGCTGACCGTCCACGAGGACGCCGCCTACGTCCAGCCGCTGATGAGGGCCGGCGCGCGCGGCTACCTCCTCAAGCGCTCGGCTGCGGACGACCTGCTCCGGGCGGTCCGGGCCGTGGCCTCCGGCGGCGTCTATCTCGACCCCTCCATTGCCGGCCACGCCCTGGCGGAAACTTCCGGCTCGGACGGGCGCCCGGGCACGGCGGAAGGCCGCGAGCCGCTGAGCCCGCGCGAGGCCGAGACCTTGCGGTTGATCGCGCAAGGCTTCAGCAACAAGGAGATCGCCCGGCGCATCGATGTCAGCGTGAAGTCGGTCGAGACCTACAAGGCGCGGGCCGCCGAGAAGCTCGGGTTGCGGACCCGCGCCGAGATCATCCGCTACGGCGCCGCGCACGGCTGGTTCGACGCCTTAGCCTTGCGGTAGCGCCATACCTTTCACTCCGCCGCGCACGCCACAGCCCGAAAGGGCCTGCCGCAGCGAGTTCCCCGACGATCATCGGCTCCTTGCGTCGCGCGCCTTCGATGGGGCGGGCGTACCCCGGACCGACGACCCCCTCTTCGTGATGATCGGAGGCGTCCCGACCGCGCCGGGCTTTGCCTTGGGTAAGGTGCGGTCCTTCGTGAGTGCCCGCGCGCGATCACCGGCCCCCCGTCTTGCGCGGCGGCCGGTTGCGGCACCAAGCCTCCTGCGAAGCCCAGCAACGGGATGATCACGAGCGAGCGTGCCAGGGTCGAACCATATCTCGGCTTGTCGATCATCGGATCCTCGTCAGGCGCGGTCCTTCGCTCAACTTGTACAGCCGCCGCTTGATCCCGATGGGTCGACCCCGCAGGCGCCACGCTCTTCATCGACCGAGCATGCATTGTTCATTCACCCGACGGATTGACCCGCTCCGGTCCTCACTCGGACGAAGCGAGCGTGCCGCTCCTCAAGGTCGGCGAGGTCGCTCGGGTCGGCGACGTCGCGCCGCGCGGCGGCCAGGACGAGGTCGGCATGGCGCCCGAGCTCGGTCAGGCGCGAGGTCAGCCGCTCGACCTCTGCGGCGCGTGTCAGGACGTCCAGCATCCGCGCGAGCACGTGGACCGAGCCGGCGGCGTTCTGGCGGATCATGTGGAACATCGCGTCGCACAGGCCGTCGTAGTCCGTCACCGGATGGACGAGCACGATGCGACCCTCGCGCGCGACGGCCCCAGTCGGCAGGTGGCGCGGCGCGATCCGGCACAGGGCGTCGCCCAGGTGGTCCAGCACGCTGCCCGCCGTCATCGGGTCGTTGATGCCAGGCGAGAGCGCCCGTACCGCGATCTCGACGAGCTGCCGCACCGAGTATTCGAGATCCTGCAACGCCGCGGGGCGGCGTCCGAAAGTGAGCGCGCGGCCGACGGCCTCGGCGGCGTCCTCGACGCCCGCGGAAAGGAAGGCGACCGGGAATCCCCGTGGCACGAAATCGCCCGGACGAACCCTCAGGGCAAGGACGACGCGCCGCTCGTGCGCCCAGTCGGCGAGGCCATCCGTGTCGACCGCCTGCAGGTAGCCGCCGTCCGCCGGCGCGACCGGGCCGCCGCGCGGGGCTTCCGTCGGTGGCTGGACATCGGCCTCGTCGCGGGTCCGCGCCTCGACGGCCGCGCAGAGGTCGCGGTGGACGGCGTCGACCACGGTCTCGACGTTGATGCTGGTGGCGACGTGGTGGACGAACCACACCAGCGTCCCGAGAGAGACCAGCGCCAGCAGCACGGCACCCGAGACGGCGAGGTGCGGAACGAAGGTCTCCTCCTCGACGGTGCGCACCGTGCGCAGCACCATCAGCGCGTAGGCGAATGTGCCGAGGAAGATGCCGAGCACCAGTTGGTTGCGGGCGTCGCGCACGAAGTTGCGCAGGAGCCGCGGCCCCATCTGGTTCGAGGCCAGCGTCAGCGCCGCGATGGTGATCGAGAAGGTGGTGCCCGCCACCCCGATGGTGGAGGAAGCGACGGCGCTGAGCAGCGCCCTTGCCCCCTCGGCGCCCCCGGCCCAGCCCCAGTTCGCGTCCGGGGAGGACGGGTCGTAGCCGGCGATGTGCGCGGTCTCCAGCCACACGGCCGCCTGCGCCAAGCCGATGCAGGCCAGCACGACGAGCGCCGGACGCAGCCAGAACTGGTCGCCCAGGAACTCGATCCAGGCCCGTACCCTCGCCCTCACCGGCGCCCCTCCCATTCTGCCGCCCGAGCCCGGGCGGGTGGCACTTTCCCGTTCATCGACATCGGCTCAATCCTCCGTTTCCTCCCGGGCGAGCCCAAACCGCTTGAGCGCGGTGATCAGCACCAGGATGGCCAGCCCGAAGCCCATCGCCACCGCGAGCAACGTGAACTGCGCCGCGCCGGCCACGATGCCGGCCGAGGCCGCGAGCCAGACGCTGGCGGCCGTCGTGAGGTTGCGGACGGTTCGCTCCGCGTCGCCCCGGGCGACGAAGATCATACCGGCCGCGATGAAGCCGATGGCCTGCGCAAGCCCTTGAATGACGCGCAGGGGATCGGCGTCGCCGCCGCGGGCCTGCACCTCGGCGTAGAGGCTCAGGGCCGAGGTGGTGATGACCGCGGAACTCAAGGCGACAAGGGCGTGCGTACGGATGCCGGCGTCCTTGCCCTTGCGCTCCCGCTCGAAGCCGAGCGCCAGCCCGCAGACCGTGGCCGAGCCGAGTCGGAGGAGGATGTCCGTCAACGAGATGGCGGTGGCGTCGAGAAGCATGAACGGGTCCGGCCCCCCCCGGGAGGTTTGGCGAGTGTCGAGGGTTCAACACGCGCCGGCCGCCCCCTTTCCCGGATTGGCCCGCTCGGTCAGGCCGGGCTTGGCCGCGCGCGTTGCTCCCTCGGGGTGGCGACCAAGAGGACGAGCGCCCCGGAGATCATGCAGGCGACCGAGCCGGCGAGCACGCCGATCTTGACCTCCGCCTCCAGGGCCGGCGCGTCCGCGAAGGCGAGCAGGCCGATGAACAGGCTCATGGTGAAGCCGACGCCGCAGAGAAGCGAGACGCCGTAGACCTGCGCCCAGGTCGCGTGGGCCGGACGCTGCGCCACCCCGAGGCGCACCGCGGCGAGAACGAGGCCGAACACGCCGAGCTGCTTGCCGACGAACAGGCCGAGCGCCACGCCGAGCGTGACCGGGTCGAGCAGCATGTGCGGGGCGAACCCGGCCAGCGACACGCCCGCGTTGGCGAAGCCGAAGACCGGCAGGATCAGGTAGGCCGACCACGGCTGCACCGCGTGTTCGAGGCGGTGCAGCGGCGAGGTCGGGTCGTCCGGCTTGCCCACGCTCAGCCGCAACGGCACCGTCATCGCCAGGAGCACCCCGGCAACGGTGGCGTGCACCCCGGACCTGAGCACGAGGACCCACAGGACCACGCCGAGCAGGAGGTAGGGCCAGAGGCGGGCCACGCCGGCCTTGTTCATCCCGTACAGCACGGCGAGGACCAGAGCGGCCCCGCCCAGCATCGGCAGCGACAGGTCGGCGGTGTAGAACACCGCGATGATGAGCACCGCGCCGAGGTCGTCGATGATGGCGAGCGCCGTCAGGAACACCTTCAGCGATACCGGCACCCGCGATCCCAGCAGCGCCAGGACGCCGAGGGCGAAGGCGATGTCTGTGGCGGCCGGGATCGCCCAGCCCCGCAGCGTCTCGGGCGAAGACCAGTTCACGGCGGCGTAGACGAGGGCCGGGGCGGCCATTCCCCCCGCCGCGGCCAGCCCCGGCAGCACACGGTCGGGCCAGGTCCGCAGGCGCCCGTCCAGCATCTCGCGCTTGATCTCCAGCCCGACCAGCAGGAAGAACACGGCCATCAGGGCGTCGTTGATCCAATGAAGGACCGAGAGCGGGCCGAGATAAGCCTTGAGCGCGGCGAAGTAGGTGTCCGCCAGGGCGGAGTTCGCCACCACGAGCGCGAGCGCCGCGCTGGCCATCAGGACGAGGCCGCCGCCGGCCTCGCTGACGAGCGTGTCGCGCAGGGCCGACAGGGGACGGCGGCGAGGCCGCGCAACGGCATGGGGGGAGGACGACACGGGCACAGGTCTCCGGCGCTGGCGGCCCGACCAGCGCTCGTCCTGCCGGTCCGACCGACGGACCGCGCACCCTCGTGCGGGCTATCGCATCGGCGTGCGGCAGGCACAACCCGGCCCCGGTGACGACACAAGGCGGGTGCGACGGGCGGCACCCCGTTCAGGTGGCCGGAACCGTGTCCCGTGTACGGGTTTCGGCCTCCGAGCCCCGCGAGCGAGCATTTCCAGGCGCATGCCACACCTGACAGAGAGGCTTCGAGCCCTGTACGAAGGCGACACCGACCGCGCCCACCGCTTCCGCTACGGCCTGCTCGCCTTCGACCTCGCCACGCTGCTGTTCATCATCGTCTCCTCTTTCATGCCGCGCGAACCGCTCGTCGAGGGCGTCGACGTGCTGATCGGGGCGGCGGTGACCGCGGACTTCCTGTCGCGGCTGGCCATCTGCCCGCGGCCGGGCCGCGAGTTCCTGCGTCCGACCACCTGGGCCGACCTCGCGGCCATCGCCTCGTTCCTCGCGCCCATCGTCGGCGAGGGGGCGGGCTTCCTGCGCATCCTGCGCACCCTGCGGCTGCTGCGCACCTACCAGCTGCTCGACCGCCTGCGCGCCGACTTCCCGTTCTTCCGGCGCAACGAGGAGGTGATCATCGCGGCGGTGAACCTCGCGGTGTTCGTGTTCGTGATGACCGGCATCGTCTTCGCCACGCAGCACGGGCGCAATCCGGCCATCGGCAACTACGTCGACGCGCTCTACTTCACGGTCACCTCGCTGACGACGACGGGCTACGGCGACGTCACCCTGCACGGGACCGGCGGTCGCCTCGTCTCGGTGGTGGTGATGAACTGCGGGGTGACGCTGTTCCTGCGCCTCGCCCAGGTGCTGTTCCGGCCCTACAAGGTACGCTTCCCCTGCCCGACCTGCGGCCTGCAGCGGCACGAAACGGACGCCGTGCACTGCAAGGCCTGCGGCACCGGCCTGAACATCCCTGACGAGGGCGCCTACTGAGGAGGGCGCTCAAGCGCGTTCATCCCTGTCGACCCCTCTCCGCTGCCATGTGACCTGCCAGCGGCCGAGCGGGGGATTCCGGCCGGCGGGCCAGCCCTCGCACAGACGAGAGCGGTTTCCGTAGGTCTCCTCGGCCTGGTCGTGGAACAGCTCCTGGCTGGTCGGGTACGGCAGGTCGATGCCGGCGGCGTTAGGCGCTTCCTTGGCGATGGCGGGTCGAGGGCATCGACCGCGTCGCGCCGCCGGGGCGGATCGATTTACAGCCGGGCGGTCATGTCGACGCCGGCCGCTCCCAGCCCCGTGACCTGGGCCTCGGGCGGCGGGTCGGCCAGCACGCCCTCGGTTAGTCACCGGGAAGGCGAGGCGTCGCCTCTCGTGCGCGGTGATGACCGTGATCTTGTCCACGAACAGCGTCGCATTCGGGGCAGCACACGCTGGTTGTCGTAGGTGCAAAGTACTGTGGCCCGCACCCAGGCGTCCTCGACCATGTACTCGTGGCTGCCCGCCTGGATCTGGTCGCCGATGACGAAGGGCTGCGTCGGCAGGATCAGGATGCCGGCGAGCAGTTTATGCAGCGCGCCGTTCACTTCCCATCCCGTCAGGAACCAAGCCGTTCGGGGAATACTTGCAACTCGGCATACCCGTCGCACGGGCGCATCGAACAAAGCGAGATATCTTGGTGACCGCCGGTCGTCCTCTCCCTTATGGTTGTATCGCGGCCATCCTATTTGCCGGTGTCGTCGCTATGCTCTCGGGGGTCGTGGCGCTGCCGGCCGCCGCGCAGTCAGCCGGCAGCGCCATCGACCAGCCGACGGCCGGAACGCTCCCGCCCGGGACGTCGACGATGAAGGACGATGGCGCCGCACCGCGCGAACAGCCCTCCGGCCAAGTCGCGCCGCCGAACGTCATCCAGTCCTCGACGGAGGTGATGCAGTCGGAGGGGACGGTCCAGGGCAAGGGAGGCGGGACGCACCCGGTCAAGCACCTGCCCAATGACATGCGCTGACGGCCGGTTCCCGCACCCGTGCGGGCCGGCCTCCCGAATTGCCCGACGCGGTGGCGCAGCCCGCGGTCGACAATCCAAGAGGTCACCGTCGATGTTCTTCGACACTTGGCACGGCCTGCTCCGGGTCCTGGTCGTCGGGCCGCTGGCCTATCTGGCCCTCATCCTGTTCCTCAGGATCTCCGGCAAGCGCACCCTGACCAAGCTCAACGCCTTCGACCTCGTCGTGACCGTGGCGCTCGGCTCGACGTTGTCCTCCATCGTGCTGACCAAGTCGGTGGCGCTCCTGGAAGGCGTGCTCGCCCTGGCGACGTTGATCGGGCTTCAGTTCCTGATCACGTGGTCAAGCGTGCGCTCGCCCAGGGTCAAGGCGCTGATCAAGTCGGAGCCGACCTTGCTCGCCCATGACGGACGTTTGGTCGAGAGCGCGATGCGCCGCCAGCGGATGACCCGGGACGACGTCCTTGCGGCGTTGCGCTCCGAGGGTCTCGACGACTTTTCGCAGGCCGCCGCGGTGGTGCTTGAGACCGACGGGTCGATCAGCGTGCTGAAGGCCCTGTCCGGGCGCGGGGACGGGCTGAACGGCGTCGCGCGGCCGGGGACGGACCGGTCCCGCTCGTGACGGCGCTCGCGCACGTCACGGTGACCGTGCTGGCCGCGCCCCTCGTGACCGCGAGCCGCGTCTCGCTTGTCCCGGCCGAGAGGCAGGTGGTGCGGCTGCTTCCACGGAGGCGGTTTCGCGGTGGTCTCGGTAGAATGTCTCGGCGCCTTTGGCTCGGACCACTTCCCTTATCTCCTGCGTCTCCGCGGCCGGTCCGGCACAGGCCCGGCGGCGGAGGCGCCGCGGGAGGCCAGGAACGTCGGCGCGACCGAACGACTACAGGCACATCGAGCCTGCTTTCTGCGAAGCCCCAAGCACCCGCCTGCGGCCTAAGGGGGGAACGCTCGTGATCTCCATCTTCGACCTCGCCGCTCTGCTGCTGACCCTGTCGGCCCTGTTCGGCTGGCTGAATCACCGCTTCCTGCGGCTGCCGCACACCATCGGCCTTTTGGTGATGGGGCTGCTCGCCTCGCTCGCCCTCGTCGGCCTCGACTTGGCCTTCCCATCTCAGCACCTCTACGAGGATCTGACGCAGGTCCTTCGCCAAGTCGACTTCACCGACGTGGTGATGAACGGCATGCTGGCCTTCCTACTGTTCGCCGGCGCCATGAGCCTGGACCTGCGCGCCCTGCGCAACCGGGCCTGGGCGGTGGCGACGCTCGCCCTCGTCGGCACGCTGATCTCCACCGCCATCGTCGGAGGCGCCTTCTGGTTCGCGGCCGACGCCCTCGGCCAGCCCGTCCCCCTCGCTTGGGCCCTCGTGTTCGGCGCGCTGATCAGCCCGACCGACCCGGTCGCGGTACTGGCCACCCTCAAGAACGTGAGGGTGCCGGAGGCGCTTGAGGTCGAGATGCAGGGCGAGGCCCTGTTCAACGACGGCATCGGCATCGTGCTGTTCACGGTCCTCGTCGCGTTCGCCGCCGGCTCGGCCGAGGAGGCGACCAGCGCCGACGGCGTCGCCCGCCTGCTCCTGCAAGAGGCCGGCGGCGGGCTCGTCCTCGGCGTGGTCACTGGCTACGTCGCCTACCGGGCCATGCGGGCCATCGACGACTTCCCCGTGGAGGTGCTGATCACCCTTGCGCTCGTCGCCGGCACCTACGCGCTCGCGCAGAAGCTCCACTTCAGCGGCCCGCTCGCGGTGGTCGCGGCGGGGCTGCTCGTCGGCGACCGGGCGCCGCGCGACGCGATGAGTGACGAGACGCAAGGGTACGTGTCCTCGCTCTGGACCCTGATCGACGAGGTGCTGAACTCGGTGCTGTTCCTGCTTATCGGCTTGGAGGTCTTGGTCCTGCGCTTCCAGGCCGGCGGGCTCGTCCTCGCCGCGTGCGCCGTCCCCATCGTGCTGGCCGCGCGGCTCGCGGCAGTCTCGGCGCCGCTCCTCGCCTTCCGGTGGGGCGGCAACCTCTCGGCGCGCAACGTGCCGTTCCTGACCTGGGCCGGCGTGCGCGGAGGCATCTCCGTTGCGCTGGCCCTTTCCGTGCCGGAGGGCGAGCACAAGCCAGCGCTGCTCGCCGCGACCTATGCCGTCGTGCTGTTCTCCATCATCGTCCAGGGCTCGACCCTCGGCCTCGTCGCCCGCCGCATGGTCGATGGGGCCGGTGGCAGCCGCAGTTCACCGGCGCCGTGATGACCGTCATGCGTATTGCCCTCGCATCAGCATCCGCTCTGGCGTCAGAAGCGGACCTTTGATCGTTTAAGGCTTAAGGTCTCCTATTGGCGCACAGCCGAACAACCGGCACGCGAACTACTGACCCCTTGCGGACCTTCAAGGCACGAGCCCGCAATGCCCGGTTTGGACCGATTTCCAGACGTTTGAGCTCCTGGCAGCGTACTTGGCTACGCACAGCAGCTTTCCTCAGCCCCGTTCACGGCTTGGCCCGCCCATACTGAAGAAAGTCGGTTTCTTCAGTTAGGGGCAGTGACTGACGTGGAATTGTGCAAGCTCCGCGCTTACGCGCCACACCGATCGATGTTCCCTCACATCGTGAGCCATTATGCGGGCACCCGATCGCGGCTCACGGGTTAAAGGAATATCGGTCAGGCTCCCGGACCTCTAGAGCCAACCCGATTGTCTGGAGGAGCATGCGTTGGCCGATCCCAAAACCGACGATTTCCGCCTGGAACGGAACGGCTCGGAACTTACGGTTGTGTTTACGCCAACTGGAGCGATCTACACGTTCCCTGCGAACCAGGCTGAGCCTAACGAGCCGACGGCCGAACAGGAGCAGCGCGCAGATACGGGCGGCTACGCCGAAGCCGACGTGCGCAAGATGGCGGTCAGTCTGGCTGCGCTTGCGCATCAGCGCCCGGCAGAGAGAGGTGCTTAGTGCTAAGGAGGGCTGCGCATGACCGTTTACAAGGTCAAGGGCATGACGTGCGCCGGCTGTGCCCGTGCGATCGAGCGGGCGATCCGGAAGCAGGTCACCGGCAATCCCGCCGTAGAGGTTGATCTGGAGAAGGGTGAGGTGCAGGTCGGCAACGATGGCGATCCGCAGATCGTCAACTTTGCCATCGAGGGTCTAGGCTACCAGGTTGAAGCGGTCCGCTAGCACCGCCCTCGCTGGTGCAACAGCGGTTCGGGCACAGGGCTGACTCACCTCTGCCAGGCTTTTGGGAGGTCGTCATGGTCCGGCTGAAGCCTCTTTTTCCCCTTGGCGCACTCCTGCTCAGCACGCTGGCCGGCGCGTCAATCCGGGGAGGTCGCACAGCAGAGTGAGCAGTAGGTCTATTAGGCTGAAGCCGATGCGCTGAACATAGCCGCCGAGCTTCGCGACACCTACATGCGCGAGTGCCATCTGGCGAACAGCTCATCCGTGGCACCAAGTCGGCCAAGTAGTCGCTTCGCCTACATCTTTTCCTTGATCCCGGAGCTCACCAGCCACCAGTTCACCGGGTAGCTGGTCAGGAACCCAGCGACCATCGCGAGCTGCATAGCGAACCAGAACTCGACCGTGTTCACCTCGGCTCGATGCCCGAGAAGATGCTGGTAGAGATACAACTGGACGAAGGCCATGAAGCCGTACATGCCGACCTGCCAAGCGATGAGCGACAGGGTATCGGCCTTGAGGGCGGCGACAAGGCCCTTGCCCGGCGACAGCCCGCGCATCGGCACGATGGCGTAATACTGGAACACGATACCCAGGCCGAACGCGAAAAGGAAGTCGAGCACCCAGACCGCGTACATCTTCTCCGAGAACAAGCTCTGCCAGCCGAACCAGATCGCCACCGCCGGCACCAAGAAGGCGAGCCACTCGGCGGCGACGTCGCCCAGCATGCAGCCGCTGCCGCAGTGGAGCGCACCCTTGCCCACCATCACGGGGAAGGGCGTTTTCGTCATGTTCGGCGGCTTCTCGCCCCGCTCCTCGGCGTGGTGGTGCGCCTCCATCGTGGCGAGGCGGCCGTAGCGGTAGTAGGCCCAGACCACGGCGAGCGTACCGAACAGGGCGCTCACCGGCCAAACCACGTTCATCACGGTCATGTGCTGCGGGTGCCGGATGACCTGCATCGACAGCAGCAGCGAGCAGGCGGCACCGAGCAGCAGCGCGGCGATCGAGAGGACGTGGAGCCAAGTGGGGAACATGCGGCATCCTTCAGGGAACGCCAGTGCAACATACCCCCTATGGGTAGGGTTCCCGGACAGGTCACATCCCTTCGATGCCGGCCGCGGCCCGGCTCATCGCGGCGGATCCCAGGAATAGGGGAAGCTCAGCGAGTGCTGCAGGCCGGCCGTGACCCGGAAGTCCTGCCGTCGGTCGCCACCGAATCCAACGCCGACACCCCCGGTCAGGACCGTCTGCGGCGTGACGATGTAGCGGGCGCCGATCTCGGCGAGGTTCACCGCGCGGCCCCGTTCCCGGTCCGTCTCGCGGAAGACGTCGGCGACCAGGACCACGTTGTTCGATACGGGCTGGCTATATCCCAGGCCAACCCGGTAGCGGTCGCGCCGCTCGGCGTCGCGGCCGGTGGTCGGGTCGTAGTTGTGGAACCACGACGCGTTGAAGTGTATCCGGCGCGGCACGTAGCTGTAGGGCGACAGGCCTTCCGGGTCCGGCGTGCCGATGGACTTGGTTGCCAGAAACTTCAGCTCGGTCTCCGTGCCGCCGGCCATGCGGCCGTAGGGCGTGTTGACCCCGAGGGCCACCGCCATCGCAGGCAGCACTAGCCCTTCCTGGTTGAAGTTGTAGAAGCCCTGCGCCCGGAACGCGCCCTGGTCCGTGTCGCTCGCCGTGCCGACCCGATAGGGTGCCTCGACCGAGAGCTGGAAGTTCTTGAACGCGCCCCATTCCAGGCGTGGCACGGCCATCAGGCTGCTGGCGCCCCGCGGGTCGTTCCGGATGCGGTTGTATTGGAAGTAAGACTGCGCTTCGAGGCCGTTCTCCTTGATCGGATAGGCATCCTCGATGGTGATGGGCAGGCCCTCCTCCAGGTTGGAGTGGTCGGCGGCGAGCGACGGTCCGGCGGCGAGGGCGAGATAGGCCGCGACGACGGTGCGGGCAAACTTCGGCATGGCGCAGCTCCTCAGCGGACGGCGACGCGGGCCGGGCCTAGGCTCGGCTCGACGGTCATGTCGATGGGAGCCACGTCCGGGATGCGGGCGGCCTTGGCCTTCCAGGCATGGAGCATGTGCTCGACCATCATGGTCGGGGTCTCGCCCGGCTCCGTCGCGCCCGGCATCATCCGCATGCCGGGCGCGACCCGCATCATGGCGTCGTGGAGCGAGCCGGGCACCTCGCCGGGCTCGATCGCGAGCCGGCCGTTCATCATCATCTGGCGCATCAAGGCAGCCTTCTGCATCTTGGGGAGGCCGCCCGGGTACATCATCGGCAGCATCTCCATGAGCATGTCCATCATGATCATGCCCATGGCGCCCTGGGGCGAGCGCACCCAGGCCGGGTAGGTGCGCGGATCGAAGCTGGGATGAGGCTCGCGGAACCTGCGGGCGTAGGCGTCGTCGCCGGGCTGGTAGCCCATGGCCTCGATGACCCGGTACATCTCGGCCCGCTTCTCCTCGACCGTCCAGCCCTTGTAGGCCAGGATCGAGTAGGCGATGCCGTGGAGCATGTGCAGGTTGTCGAAGATGTTCGCGCTCTCGGGGCTCATCCGTGCGTAGCGCGGCATGATCTCGCGCGAGAGCAGCATCCGGCCGGGCCGGTCCGGCATGACCTCGCGGTACATGAGGTCGATGGTCTGGGCCATCCCGACCTCCTGGTCGCGGTTGCCCGAGATCATCTGCGTCTCGTAGGCGGCCGGATGCCACCAGTGGGCGACGTAGAACAGGCTCTGGTCGAGGGGGTAGAATTTCCGGAAGTAGTTGAAGTAGGGCTTCATCATGATGCCCGCCCGCCGCATGGTCACCTCTAGCGGCGCGACGCTGCGGGGCACGCCCGGCGTCTGCATGGTGAGGTAGTATTTGACCGCGCGGTCGGTCCAGGCCTTCTTCTCGGCCCACGGGATCTCGCGGAACGCCATCACGTCGTAGGTTTGCTCGTGATGCATGTGCGTCCAGTCGATGGTCCGGAACAGCGTGTGCATCGCCCGGTCGACATAGCTGGAGTAGTAAGGCATCTCCGGCTCGATGGCCGGCGGGTCGCGCAGCCATTCCTGGGCTTCCTTGTCGAAGCGGGCATCGACCGCGGCGTGGTCCTCGAACCGGGTTAGCTGCAGCAGGTCGTGCTGCTTCGAGTGGAAGAAGTGCATCCCGGCGCCGATCCGGTACGCCTTGTTGAGCCGGTAGTAGAAGGCGAGGTTGTAGGGCCCCCTAAGGAAGCTGACCTCGTTGCGCTGCTCGACGCCTGCCAGCGCGGCGGTGGCGCCATTGGGCGCTGCCGCCAGGGACGCGAGCGCGCCGGCGAGGAACGAGCGTCGTTCGAGCATGGCAACCTCCTGCGCTGATACCCTGGCAGGGTATTCCGGCCCGAATGCCTAGTGATGGGGGGACACGGCCTTCACTCGCCGGCTCCCGCGACGTTTTCCGTCATCGTTGCGAAACTGCCACGGACCGGCGGGCTGGACGGGCGCCGGCGGACGAACAATCTGGGCCGCTTGCGAGGCGGTGCGCCGATCGAGGGCCGCAGCCGCTTGCGCAGCGGAGGCATGCCCTTGAACCCGATCCATCACACCGTGCTGTTGACCGACGGCTCCACTCGGCTCATCGACCTACGGCAGGTGGCGAAGGTGGATGGTTGTACCTTGGTTCAGGGCAGTCCGCTGCTCGCCAAGATGATCACCATGGCCGACGGCACCATTCACCCGCGTACCTTCCTGATGCTGGGCCCGGTCCTCACCGGCTGCAGGCCCACGGCCTTGCCTGAGCGCCCGGAGAAGTCCGCCGGTACTCGTCAGACGACCTTGGCGACGAGGCGGCTCATCTCATCGGCGAGGCGGCGGCGCTCCGCTTCGGGCAGGTCTCCCGCGATCACCGCCTGCACCAGGGCCTGCATGTGGTCGCGCAGCATGTCGGACTGTACGCGTCGGAGCGCCGCGATGACCGCGTCGGTCTGGTGGGAGACATCGACGCAGTAGCGACCGTTCTCGATCATCTGCTGCAGGCCGCGCACCTGTCCCTCGATGCGGCGCAGGCGGGCGATCTGGCGGGTGTGGTCCACGGCCACGCCGCCGTGACTATCGTCTGCTTCGCTCATCTCGGGTCCGTACCACGACCGCCAAGATAGGCATCCGCCCGCGCCGCAGGAACCCCGGAGGCGTATTCAGGCCAGGGACAGCGCGTCGGCCGCGGCCATCTCGACGAAGGCGCGCGCGTCGCGGCGGCATGCGTCGGCTTCCTGATAGAGGGACGGCGAGCCCGGCGCGCGGCGTAGGCGTAACGCCTCGTCGAGGATGCGGCGCCAGCGCCCCTCAAAGGTGATCAGCCCGTAGAGGCCGGCTGCCGATTTCGACGGGATGCGCCACGTCGCCAAAAGGTAGTGCAGCCGGCACACGGCCAGCACGGCCTCATCCGATTCGCCGGCGGCATGGCGCTCCCGCAGGTCGTTCAAGGCATCCACCGCCCAGCCCGTCAGCGCGGCGGCGTCGAGCCAGGCCAAAGGTGGCGTCCCGCGCAAGGTGAGCGCATGGTCGGCGAGCGCGAGGCGGTCGACGGGTCGCCGCCGATGCCCGGAGAGCCGCTCGAAGCGTCCCGCACGGACCGCCGGGCCCGGCCCCCAGACGGCCGGTCCGTCCCAGTCCTCGCGCGCGACGTAGATCCCGTCGAGCGAGGGCTCCGTGTCAAGCGCCTCGTGCACCTGCGCGAGCGCGAGCGCACCTGCCCTGCCCGGGAGGCCGTCCGTCACCGCCACGAAGTCGAGGTCGCACCGACCCGGGACGAAATCGTCGAGCGCTGCCGAGCCGACCAGATGCAGGCCGACGACATAGCCCGGCAGCGCGGCGTCGAGCGCGGACAGGAAGCGCGCGGCCGCCTCCGCCACTAGCGGGTGCGGGTGCGGGTCGCGGTCGAGGGGCGGGAAGGGCGAAGGGGCGGGCACGGCTGCGTCTCAGTGGTGAGCGGCGAGCATCCAGACGGCCATGGCGACCATCATCAGGTTCTCGGTGAGCGAGACGAAGCCGAGCGGCACCTTACTGGACCCGCCGACGCAGGCGCACTTGATCTCACGCTTGTCGACGTAGACTGCCTTGAACACCGAGGCTGCCCCGACCGTGCCGATGAACAGGGCGACCGGGATCGACAGCCAGTTCAGGGCTCCCGCCACCATCAGGACGCCGGCGATGCCCTCCAGGAACGGGTAGGCGTAGGCGTAGCGCACCCAGCGCTGCCCGAGCAGGTCATAGCCCAGGAACATCGACGAGAAGCTCTCGACGTCCTGGAGCTTCAGCAGCGCCAGGACGCACATGCTGAAGGCGATGAACCACTCCGCTGCGCGCAGGGTCAGGGGCGTGCCGTAGGCGGCGTAGCTGGCCGCCAGCGCCATCAGCGCGGTCATGGCAAAGACCGCCACGACGGGCGTGTAGGTCGTCGCGTTCGGGTCGTTGGCTGCCTTGCCGAAGCGCTGGCGCAGGTCGTCGTAACCGCCGACGCGCTCGCCGTTGATGAAGGTCTGCGGCGTCGACTTGACCTGATGCTCGGCCTTGAAGCGGTCGGTCTCTGCCCGGTCGGTCAGGAGGTGGTCCTCGACCTCGAAGCCCTGCGTTCGAGGAGGTCCTTGGCCTTCAGGCCGTAGGGGCAGGTGTGCTCGGGGGTGACCATCCGATAGAGGGTGGCCTTGCGGGCGGCGGTCGCCATCGTTCGTCCTCGTCGTTCGGAGGGAGGGGAGGTCCCCTCCCGGTCTGGGTTCAGGCGGCCATTTTCCGGCAGCTCTCGGCGCAAGCCCGGCATTGCCGGACGCAGTCGTCCATGTCGCCGACCTGCTCGCAACTCCTGGCGCAGGCCTCGCAGACCTCCGCGCAGGCCCGGCAGGTGTGCTTGTGCTCGGGGGTGCCGATCAGCATGAGGTGCGCCGATGTCCGGCACATCTCCGCGCAGGCCATCATCAGCCGGAAGTGCCCCGGCTCGACGTGCTTTCCGCCGGCCGGGAGGCAGTGGGTCGAAGCCATGCCCAGGCAAGTCTGGTAGCAGCGCAGGCATTCGTCGATGCAGGACTGCATCTCTGGGCTCATGTGCGACATGTCGTACTCCGTCAATCTATATTTTAGGCGCGAGCATAGAAAGCACATATACGATAGTATATACGCTCTCCATCTCTTTATACAAACCAACGATGACCAACCAAGTTCAACCTTATCCGGAGACTCAAGCTCCATCTCTGGTCGGACTCTTCGCCTACTCCGCCGCCTGACCGTAACCGGCCTCAAGCCCTCGCACGTCCGCCTCCACCGTTCCGGGGTCCCCCGGCAGCCCCCAGCCCTTCACGAGCGCGTAGACGGCGGGGATCACGACGAGGGTCAGCACGGTCGAGGAGACCATCCCGCCGATCATCAGGACGGCGATGCGCTGCATCACCTCCGAGCCCGAGCCGGTACTCCAAAGGATCGGGACGAGGCCGGCCATAATGGCGACGACGGTCATCACCTTCGGGCGCACCCGCTCGACCGCGCCGACCATGATCGCGCGGCGCAGGTCCTCCCGCGTCGGGGGCCGGCCCTCCCGCCCACACGCGGCCCGCACCTCGTCCCAGGCGTGGTCGAGGTAGACCAACATGATCACGCCGGTCTCGGCCGCGACGCCTGCAAGCGCGATGAAGCCCACCGCCACGGCGACGGACATGTTGAAGCCCATCCACCAGAGCAGCCACACCCCGCCGACAAGGGCGAAGGGCAGCGACAGCATCACGATGAGCGTCTCGGTCAGCCGCCGGAAGTTCAGGTAGAGGAGCAGGAAGACGACGAGCAGCGTCAGCGGCACCACGATCCGAAGCCGCGCCTCGGCCCGCTCCAGGTACTCGTACTGCCCGCTCCACTGGAGCGTCGTACCTTGGGGCAGCCTGACCTCGTCGACCACGGCCTGGCGCGCCTCCGCCACGTAGCCGCCAAGGTCCCGGCCCGCGATGTCGACGAAGATGTAGACCGCGAGTTGCCCGTTCTCGGTGCGGATCGAGGTCGGCCCCCGGGTCAGCTCGACCTTGGCGACCTCGCGCAGCGGCACCGTGCCGCCCGCCGGCAACGGCACCTGCACTTCGTCGGCAATGGCCCGCGGGTCCGAGCGGAAGGTGCGGGGATAGCGCACGTTGACGGTGTAGCGCTCACGGCCCTCGACGGTGTTCGTCACGGCCTGGCCGCCGAGCGCCGTGGCGATGACGTCCTGCACATCGCCGACCATCAGCCCATAGCGGCCCAGCGCCTCCCGGTCGGGGGTGATGTCGAGGAAGTATCCGCCGATGACTCGCTCGGCGTAGGCGCTCGACGTGCCCGGCACCGCCCGGACGACGGCCTCAACCTGCCGGGCGACGCCCTCCATCTCCTTCAGGTCGGTGCCCAGCACCTTGATTCCGACCGGCGTGCGGATGCCGGTCGAGAGCATGTCGATGCGGGCGCGGATCGGCTGCGTCCAGGCGTTCGAGACGCCGGGGAACTGCAGCGCGGCGTCCATCTCGGCCTTGAGGCTCGCCAGCGTCACGCCCGGCCGCCATTCGGCCTTCGGCTTCAGCGTGATGACCGTCTCGAACATCTCCATCGGCGCCGGGTCGGTCGCCGTGTTGGCGCGGCCGGCTTTGCCGTAGACCGAGGCGACCTCGGGGAAGCTCTTGATGATGCGGTCCTGGGTGGCGAGCAGCTCGCCCGCTTTGGTCACCGAGATCCCCGGCAGGGTGGTCGGCATGTAGAGCAGGCTGCCCTCGTCGAGGTCCGGCATGAACTCGGAACCGAGTTGCCGCGCGGGCCAAACGGTCGCCGCCAGCACGCCGACGGCGAGCAGGATGGTCGGCACCCGTGCCCGCAGCACGCCGGCGATGAGCGGCCGGTAGAGCCAGATGAGCAGGCGGTTGAGCGGGTTGCGGTGCTCGGGGACGATGCGTCCGCGCACGAACAGCACCATGAGCGCCGGCACCAGCGTCACCGACAGGAGCGCGGCGGCCGCCATGGCGAAGGTCTTGGTGTAGGCCAGCGGCCCGAACAGCCGCCCCTCCTGGCTCTCCAGGGTGAAGATCGGCAGGAAGCTCACCGTGATGACGAGGAGCGAGAAGAACAGCGAGGGCCCGACCTCGCTCGCGGCCTCGACCAGGATCTCGACCCGCGGCTTGCCCAGTGGCGCCCGCTCCAGGTGCTTGTGGGCATTCTCGATCATCACGATGGCGGCGTCGATCATGGCGCCGACCGCGATGGCGATGCCGCCCAGGCTCATGATGTTGGCGCCAATTCCGAGCGCCTTTATCCCGGCGAGCGCCATCAGGATGCCGACTGGCAGCATCAGGATGGCTACCAGCGCGCTGCGCACGTGCAGGAGGAACACGACGCAGACGAGGGAGACGACGATGCTCTCCTCGACCAGCGTGTGCCGCAGGGTGTCGATGGCCGCGTCGATGAGTTGGGAGCGGTCGTAGACCGGCAGGATCTCCGTGCCGGCTGGCAGGCTCCTGGCGACCTCGGCGAGCTTCGCCTTGACCCCCTCGATGACGCTGAGGGCGTTGGCGCCGAAGCGCTGCAGGACGATGCCGCCGGCGACCTCGCCCTCGCCGTTCATCTCGGTGATGCCGCGCCGCTCGTCCGGCCCGAGCTCGACCCGGGCGACGTCCCGGACCCGCAGCGGCGTGCCGCCGGAGGTCTTGAGGACGATGTTTTCGATGTCGGCGACCCCCTTCACATAGCCCCGCCCGCGCACCATGAACTCGAACTCGGAGAGCTCGACCGTGCGGCCGCCGACGTCGGCGTTGCTCGACCGGATGGCGTCCCGGAGCTTGTTGAGGCTGATGCCTTGGGCGCGCAGGCGGATCGGGTCGACGACGACGTTGTACTGCTTCACGAAGCCGCCGACGCCCGCGACTTCGGCCACGCCCTCGGCGCGGGAGGCGCCGAAGCGGATCACCCAGTCCTGCAGGGACCGGAGTTCGGCAAGCGTCCGCTCCTTCGCCACGAGGACGTATTGGTAGACCCAGCCAACGCCAGTCGCGTCGGGGCCCAGCGTCGGCGTCACGCCGGCAGGCAGGCGGCTCGCCGCCGCGTTGAGGTACTCCAGCACCCGCGAGCGGCCCCAGTACGGGTCGGTGCCGTCCTCGAAGATCACGTAGACGAAGGACACGCCGAAGAACGAGAAGCCGCGGACCACCTTGGCCTTCGGCACCGTCAGCATGGCGGTGGTCAGCGGGTAGGTGACCTGGTCCTCGACGACCTGGGGCGCCTGTCCCAGATACTCGGTGTAGACGATGGCCTGCACGTCCGAGAGGTCAGGGATGGCGTCGAGCGGCAGGGTCCGGAGCGCCAGCACGCCGGCCGCGACGGCGAACACCGTCCCGACCAGCACCAGGACGAGGTTGCGGGCCGACCAGCCGATGAGGCGCGCGATCACGGCTTGCCCCCAGCGTTCGACGCCTGCCGGTCGTCCTTGGCATCTTTCGGGGCGGCCAGGGACTGGAGCGCGGCCTTCAGGTTGCTCTCGGCGTCGATCAAGAAATTCGCCGCCGTGACGACGCGGTCGCCGGCCGCGACGCCCTCCCGGACCTCGATGTAGCCCTCGCCGCGGACGCCTACCTTCACCTCCTTGGGCTCGAAGCGGCCCTCGCCGCGGTCGAGGAGCACGACCTGGCGCTCGCCGGTATCGATGACCGCGTCGTCCGGGACCGCCATGACCGGCTTGGCGTCGCCGGTGGCGATCTCGACGTCGGCGTACATGTCGGGCAGGAGCGTCCCGTCCGGGTTCGGCAGCTCGATCCGTACCCGCGTGGCCCGGGTGTCGGGGTTCACCTGCGGGTAGATCACCGCCACCTTGCCCGAGAAGGTCCGGCCCGGGGACGAGCGCAGCCGCACGGTGGCGGCCTGGCCCACGCGTACCGAGGCGAGGTCGCGCTCGGGCACGTCGGCCAGGACCCACATCGTCGAGACGTCGCCGATGCGGAACAGGGTGTCGCCGGCAGCCGCCTTCATGCCCTCGATGGCGGTCCGCTGCAGCACCAAGCCATCGCGCGGCGAGGACCACGTGACCGCCATCGGCACCTTCCGGGTGCGCTCCATCTCGTCGATGACGGTCTCGGAGACGTTCAGGTTCTGGAGCCTGCGGCGCGCCCCGTCGAAGCCGGGGTTGGCGATCAACTGGGCCGCGGCCGCGTTGATCTCGGGCGAGTAGACGTGGACCAGGGCCTGGCCCTTCCGGACACGGTCGCCGGTGGTGACGTTCTCGACGTGGTCGACGTAGGCGTCGGACCGGGTCGCGATGACGGTCACCCGCCGCTCGTCGAGGGCGACCGTGCCGGGCACGCGCACCGGTTGCGCCACGACCCGCCGCTCGGCGACCTCGGTGCGCACGCCGGTGCGCTGGACCTTGCCGGGCGAGACGGTCACGACGTTCCCGCCCTCGTCCTCGCCCGCGTAGACGGGGATGTAGTCCATCCCCATCGAATCCTTCTTCGGCACCGGCGATGTGTCCGGCAGTCCCATCGGATTGCGGTAGTAGAGGATCATGCGGGCGCCCCCGGCGGGCTTGGCGGCCTCGCCCTGGGCCATGCCGTGCCCGGACATGACGTGCCCGGACATGGCGGACGGCATGGCGTCGCCCTCGTCGGGGACGTCGAAGCCGACGTCCTCGCCGGCGCGCACCGCACGGAACTCGCGCCCGTCCCCGGTGGCCATCAAGGACGCCGAGTAGACCGGTTTCCCGTCCGGGTCCCGGTAGTAGAGCACGGGACCGGCCGCCTTCTTCGGCGCCGGGACTGACGTGGCGGCATGGCCCGAGACGGCCGGAAGCCAGCCGGCCACGCGCTCCCGCACGTCGTCGACGAGGCCGGGGACCAACTCGGATCGGACCCGTTCCACGAATGCCGGCACGGTGGGTGTCCCTTGCCCGGCGACGTAGCCGACGCCCCCCGCCGCGAGCGCGGCGAGGGTTCCGGCGAGCCATGCCGACCGGATCACTTGACGGCCTGGAAGACGAGCCGGTCCTCGACCGTGCCGTTCTCGCCCTGGACCTTGGCGCCGAGCGACAGCCGCCAGTTGCCGGCCATCGTCAGCTTGGTCTTGAAGCGGTAGACGCCGGGTTCCGTCGAGGGGAGCTGCTCGATCTTGGTCGTCATGGTCTCCATGTCGTCGGGGGCCATGTCGAGGCGCTTGGCGAAGATCACGGCGTCGGGCACCGGCTTCCCACTGCGCTTGTCCACGAGGCGGACGGCGACCACTGCCTCGCCCTGCTTCATCTCCTTCTGGGTGAGCTCGAAGGCGTAGTCCTTGATGTCCGCCAGCGCGGGCACGGTCAGGGCCGACGCCGACAGCACGGCGCCGAGCAGCGCGGCCGGCACGGCGCGCGCGAAGGGGTTCTTGGTCACGGGTGATGTCTCCTGAACGCGATGGATGGCGGCGCGCGGGCGCGCGTCACCGTGCCGGCACAAGCGCCGGCGGCATCGATTTCAGGCTCGGGGTGGCTCGGGGTACGGCGTCCCGTGCACGCTGGCGAAGGTCGCGGGAGTCGGCCAGGACGCGCTCGCACGGATGGCGACGGGCACCGGGACCGGCACCGCGGCGGGCAGCAGCGAGGCCACGCTCGCCAGGCACAGGGCCATCAGCGGGCAGCCCTTGGCGCAGTCCGGCTTCGCGGCGGCGGGTTTGGGGCAGCACGGCATGTCGTCCATGTCCATGCCGGACATGTCGGCCGCCATGGCCGCGTAGTGACCCATGGCGGCGTGGTCCATCCCGGCCATGCCGGAGTCGGCAGGGTTCGGCGTGTGATGGCCCTGCCCCATCGACGCGAGCATGCCCGCAGTGGCCGCGTGGGCGGTCACCGGCGTCAAGGCGAGGCTGAGGACCGCCAGGAGCGGCAACAGTCGCCGAAGGGCGAGCCAGAACGTCACGTATCCAGGATGCCAAATTCCGGGCCGGCGCGAAAGTCCGGCCTGATGTCTCAGGAACGGCGGACAGGCCGGTTGGTTGCGCCCGCGCTCAGGCGGGCTCGGCCGGATAGCCGGCCTCGGTGATGGCCCGGGCGATCCGGTCGGCCGGCACCACGACACCCGACACTGTGACCAGCTTCGCCCCGAGGTCGACCTCGACGCCGGCATCCGGCTCGATGGCTTGCACGGCGCGGGTCACCGACCTGGCGCAGCCGCCGCACCCTATCTTCTCGACCTTCAATCGGACCATGACGCTCTCCTTCGAACAACGTCTTCACCAGATGGGGCTTCCTACCGTTGGAAGGTCAAGGTCCGGAATGATGTCCTAAAGCCGGGGTCTGCACAACCCGGACAGGCTGTGCGGTCCTGGAAGCGACGGAGCAAACGTCCGGTTTCGGAAAATTACTCGGCCGCGCATAAATGGCTGCGTTGGGTCGGTCGCGGAATGTCCGCTTCCGGTTGGAAGGCCGAAAGCCCGTTCGCATCGGCCAAGGACTGGGCGGAGCGGGTGAACATCGATCATGCCGTCATCCAGGCATCCGCCCGTACACCGACCTGACGCCCAGCCTCCGACCTCAACGGCTTCTGTCTTCGGAGACCCAGTCAGCGCGAATCTATAACATTCCCTGATATCAGCGAGGCTGCACACTCGGGCTGCCCATTTGACGAGGCCGGCTTCGAGCCAAGGGACGACGTTCGTCGTCGCCAACCAAATCATCGTATCGCGTGATCAAAACTATCGATACGTTCCGTTGGAGCGAACGAATGAACGCGGTCATGGTCGTGGCAGATCCAGTCCACGAGGTGCACGCACCATGCCCGTAGCAGCCTTTCTCCGATCACGCGCGCTTGCCCTGTCTTCCATCCTGCCCGGCCTGACCCTTTGCCTCGCGGTGACAGGCGTCGCCCTCGGGCTGGAGAGGATCGAGGAGCATATCTCCGGCCGTGTGTGGCTGGAGGCGCTGGTCCTCGCCATCGTGCTGGGTACGGCCGTCCGCACGGCCTGGAACCCGGGTCGGCGCTTCGCTCGCGGGATCGCGTTCGGCGCCAAGACCGTCTTGGAAATCGCCGTCGTCCTGCTCGGCGCCTCGCTCAGCCTCGGGACGCTGCTTGCGGCCGGGCCGGGGCTTCTCGTCGGCATCGCGGTGGTGGTGGCCCTCGCCATCGCGGCGAGCTACGGCATCGGCCGGGCTCTCGGGCTGGCCCCGCGTCTCGCCATCCTCGTGGCCTGCGGCAACTCGATCTGCGGAAACTCGGCGATCGCGGCGACGGCCCCGGTGATCGGCGCGGACGGCGAGGACGTCGCCTCGTCCATCGCCTTCACCGCCGTGCTCGGCGTTCTCGTCGCTCTCGGCCTGCCCCTGCTCGTGCCGCTGCTTGGACTCTCGCCGATGCAGTACGGTGTGCTCGCGGGGCTCACGGTCTACGCCGTGCCGCAGGTGCTCGCCGCAACCGCCCCGGTGGCCGCCCTCAGCGTCCAGGTCGGCACCTTGGTCAAGCTGGTCCGCGTGCTGATGCTCGGGCCGGTGGTGCTGGCTCTCTCGCTCGGGACCAGCAGGCTGCGCGCGGGGACGGGCGTGACCGTGCCGCACCCCACGGCCGGCGAGCGTCCCGCCTCGAGCCGGATGCCGCTGCACCGGCTGGTGCCGTGGTTCATCCTCGCCTTCCTGGCCCTGGCGGGTCTTCGCTCGGCGGGGCTCGTTCCCGAGGCGGCCCTGCACCCCATGGCCACGACGGCGAACGCGCTGACCATCGTGTCGATGGCGGCCCTGGGCCTCGGCGTCGACGTGCGCAGCGTCGCCAAGGCGGGACCGCGCGTCACCCTGGCGGTGGTCGCTTCGCTCGCCGCCCTCACGGCGGTGAGCCTCGGGCTGATCCGCCTGCTCGGCATCGCCTGACAGAGGCCTGCCACCCGGCGCGTCCGCGCGCGTTGAGCTCCGACCTTCTGCGATAGAGACACCCGATGTCGAGCTTGACAGAGCGTATGGCGCGCCTGATCGTTCATGGGAAGCGCCCCTACAACGCCGAGCCGCCGCTGCCCCGCCTGCGGGCCCGTTACCGGACCCCTGCGGAAGACTTCTACGTCCGCTCCCACGGCGACCTGCCGGAGATCGACCCCGCCGCATGGCGTCTGTCCATCGACGGCGCGGATGTCGGTCCCCTCGATCTGCCGCTGGCGGATCTGCGCACGCAGTTTCCCGAGGCGACCGTCACGGCCACGATGCAGTGCGCCGGCAACCGCCGCGCCGACATGCGGGCGGTGGCCCCGGTCTCGGGCGATCCCTGGGACGGTGGCGCTATCGGTACGGCTGACTGGACCGGCGTCCGCCTCGGCGACGTCCTGCGTGCGGCGGGCGTGGCGCCAGGAGCGAACCTCCACTCGGACCTCCACGTCGCGTTCGAGAGCCACGATGTGGTGGAGGGCCAGCCCTACGGCGTCTCGATCCCGCTCGCCAAGGCGGTCGCCGACGAGACACTGCTGGCCTTCGCGATGAACGGGGCACCGCTGTTGCCCGAGCACGGCTTCCCCGTGCGGGCCGTCGTGCCGGGCTTCGCGGGCGTGCGCAGCTCGAAATGGCTGCGGCGCATCACGGTGCAGGACCACCCCTCGACCAACCCGATGCAAGCCGACGACTACAAGCTGTTCCCGCCGGACGTGACGGCCGAGACCGCCGATCCTGCCAAAGGCCACACCATCGAGACGATGCCGCTCAACGCCGCGATCTGCGAGCCCGCGCGCGGAGCCCGGCTCGAGGCGGGCGAGACCACCGTCCGCGGGTACGCCATCGCGGGAGACCGGGCGGTCGTGCGCGTCGATGTCTCGGGCGATGGCGGTCGGTCCTGGCATCAAGCCAGGCTGGAACACGAGGCTGGCGCTCCCTTCGCCTGGACGTTCTGGGAGATCGTGCTGGACCTACCGTCCGGCGAGCGCGACCTCGTGGTGCGCGCCTGGGACGCCGCCGGGCAGACCCAGCCGGCGCGGCCGGACGAGACGTGGAACTTCAAGGGCTATCTCAGCGCCTCCTGGCACCGTGTGCGGGTCGAGGTCGCCTGAGTGACCGCCCCCATCAGGGTGCGGCACGGATCAGGTCGAGCAGCGCGTCGGCGGCGCGACTGCGGTAGCGCTCCTTGTGGCGCAGGACCTGGAAGGTCCGCGTCGGCAGGGCGAAGGGCACGGCGACGAGCGCTTCGGTTCGCAGCGAGGGTCCGACCACCGCTTCGGACAGAACGCTCGCCCCGGCCCCTGCCACGACGGCAGCGAGGACCGCCTCGTTCGACGGCAGTTCGAGGGCAACGGTGAGTACGTCCGGTGCGATGCCCAGCGCAACGATCGCCGCCTCGAAGGCGGAGCGCGTGCCCGATCCGGGTTCGCGCAGCACCCAGGAGACTGAAGCGAGATCGGATCGTCCCGGCCGCGCGCATCCGGCCAATGGGTGGCCGGGCGAGACTACGAGGACCAGCCGATCCTCGGCGATCGGGGTGCTCGCGAGGCTGCCGTCGTCGATCGCGCCTTCCACGAAAGCGAGTTCCGCCGTCCCCGCCCGCACCGATTCGGCGGCCTCCGCGGTATTGCCGATACTGAGCCGCAGGATGATGTCCGGATAGGCCGCCCGGAAGGCGACGAGGTGCCGGGGGAGCCAGTGGCTGGCGATGGTCTGGCTCGCCTGGATGGACAGCGTACCGCGCCGCAAGCCGCTGAGGTCCGCGAGTACGAGTTCGGCCGCCTGGGCGCGGGCGAGCACCGCGCGAGCCTCGCTGAGGAAGACGCCGCCCGCCTCGGTCAGTTCGATGCCCCGGCCGACCCGGTGGAACAGCTTGACGGCGTGCCGGGTCTCCAGGGCGTTGATCGCGGCGCTGACCGCTGACTGGACGAGGTTCAGCGCCTCGGCCGCCCGCGTGACGTGCTGGCGCTCGGCGACCGCCACGAAGATGCGCAACTGGTCGAGGGTCATGGCGTCTTGGGCTCGGCGGAGGCCTTGGCCGGCGTGGTCCGGCAGGGTTCGAACGCACGCGTCACCGCGCGCCCTCGCTCTTGCCCGAGACCTGCGCATCGACCGCCTCGGCGACCCGGAGCAGCCGCGCCTCGTCCGTGCGGGCCGTCACCACGTAGGACATCCCGGCATCGATCCACGAGAAGGCGGCCACGTCGTCGGCGCGGGCGTAGCGGAACACGCCGCGCCCGCCGGTCGGCCCGGCCCGGCTGTAGAGCGTCAGGCGGGTGCCCTGGTCGTCGTCGTACATCAGCATCGCCGCCGGCTCGTCTCCGGCGGGAAGCAGGCGCCCACCCATCAGCCGGAAGCCCTGCGCCCGCAGGTCCGGCACGGTGACGGAACGGCCCAGGCGCGCGCTGAGCCATCGTACGAGGTCGGTCGAGCCGTCGGCGCGGACCTCGACCGGATGGGCGGCCTCGACCACGTAGGTGCGGAAGGCGGAGACGGCCGCCTGCGTCATCGGTTCGGCGGGTGCGCCCGGGCCCGGCACGGCGCCGCGCCCGACCCATCCGGCCGCGCCGCCGAGGGCGAGCAGGAGCGCCGCCGCCGCGGCGTTCGGCCACCAACGCGGGATGGGCCTCCTGCGCGGACCCGCGAGGTTCGCGATGCGCAGGCGGGCGGGGATCGGCTCGTCCGCTACGGGCGCGAGGCGCGCGCGCAGGCGGTCCCGCACCTCCCGGTCGGCGGCGACACGGGCGGCTGCCTCCGGATGCGCGGCGAGCCACGCCTCGACGCGGGCGCGGCGGCCCGGATCGAGCCGTCCGTCCACGAAGGCGTGCAGGTCGTCCTCGCCGACGGGACGCGGGTCGGACGCGGTCATTTCACCCTCCGCAGATGCCCAGTGACGATCGTGGGGGCCTGATCGAGGAAAGCGCGCATGCGGCCGCGGGCCCGGCTGAGGCGCGACATCACCGTGCCGACCGGGACCGCGAGCACGGCGGCGACCTCGGCATAGGACATGTCCTCGACCGCGACGAGGAGCAGGACGGACCGCTGTTCCTCGGGAAGTGCGGCGATCCCGTCGAGCACGTCCCGCGCCCCCAGGGCCGCCTCGGGATCGACCCCGGCCTCCGCGATCTCCATCAGCGCCTCCGGGCCGACCTCGATGCCCCGGCGGCGGCGCACGCCTTCGAGGTAGCGGTTGCGCAGGATCGCGAACAGCCACGCCCGCAGATCGCCCTCGCGGCGCTGCGGCCAGGCGCGGATCGCCCGTTCCAGCGTGTCCTGGACGAGGTCGTCGGCTGCTTCGCGCTGCCGCAGCAGCGCGGTCGCGTAGCGCCGCAAGGCCGGAATCTGCGGTTCGATCAGGACGGCGAGGACGTCCAAGGGTGGTCTCCGGATCGCGGCTACGGCGATGCCCGTGCCGCCGTTCGGAACAGAGATGCCGGAAGCGCCCGAACTATTCCAAGCCTCGCCCCGGTAAGCTGATCACGCATCCGTGACCGATTGACCGGGAGCGCCGGGGAATATCCCGGCCTGGCCGGCATCTCTCCCCGCGTGACCTCGACACTGCGGGAGAGACCATGCGCGGAGCACCGACGGCGATCCTCATCACACTGCTCATGGCCGGAGGCGTCCTGGGCGGCGGGATGATGATGCGCACCGGGCATGCGGAGACCGCCCCCGGCGGCTTCGATGCGATGATGGCCCAATCGATGGCGCGGATGCACGCCGACATGGCGGTGGCGCCGTCCGGCGACCCCGACCGGGACTTCGCCGCCATGATGATCCCGCACCATCAGGGCGCGATCGAGATGGCCAAGGCCGAACTCGCCTACGGCCGCGACCCGGTCCTGCGCCGGCTCGCGCAGGGCATCATCGTCGAGCAGGCGCAGGAGATCGAGGTCATGCACCGCGCCCTGGCCGAGCGACCAGCCGCGCAGACCCCACTGACGCAGCCGCCGGCCCGCCACCATCACTGAGCGGATTGCCGTCCCCCGTCCCAACCATCAGCGCGAAGAGACCTCACGATGCGACATCTCATTCCGGCGGCCCTGCTGCTCGCCCTTCTCGGCGGAACCGCCTTCGCGGGCCAAGCGCCGGGGTCCGCCTCGGCGCCGGACGTGCCGGTCGGGCCCCGCGACCGGTTCTATACCTCGGACCAGTTCTCCAACACGGTCTCGGTGATCGATCCCGCCGCCAACACGCTCCTCGGCGTGATCCGCCTCGGCGACACGACCCCCGCGAACCTGAGCCCACTCTATCGCGGCCAGCTCCTCGTGCACGGCATGGGCTTCTCGCCCGACCGCAAGACGCTGCTCGCCGTCTCGATCGGCTCGAACTCGATCAGCTTCATCGATACCGGCACCAACACGGTGCGCCACACGACCTATGTCGGTCGCTCGCCGCACGAGGCGTTCTTCACGCCGGACGGGCGGGAGGTCTGGGTCAGCGTGCGCGGCGAGGACTACGTCGCAATCCTCGACGCCGGGACGGGCCGGGAGACGGGCCGGATCACGGTGCCGAACGGGCCCGGCATGACGATCTTTTCGCCCGACGGGCGTTACGGCTACGTCTGCTCCAGCTTCAGCCCCGAGACGGTCGCCATCGACGTGAAGAGCCGGGAGATCGTCGGGCGGATCAAGCAGGAGAGCCCGTTCTGCCCCGACATCGCGGCGACGCCCGACGGCAAGCAGGTGTGGTTCACCCTCAAGGACGTCGGCCGCGTCCAAGTGTTCGAGGCCACGCCGCCGTTCAAGGCGCTCAAGACCATCGAGACGGGACCGATCACCAACCACGTCAACATCGCGCGCACGAAGGCCGGGCAGTTCGCCTACGTGACGGTCGGCGGCCTGAACCAGGTGAAGGTGTTCCGCACCGACGACTTCTCGCAGGTCGCGACGATTCCCACCGACGCGCTCCCGCACGGCCTCTGGCCCTCGGGCGACGGTTCGCGGATCTATGTCGGCCTGGAGAACGCCGATGCGGTCGCGGTGATCGACACCGGCAGCAACGCGGTGATCGCCACGATCCCGATCGGCCAGGGGCCGCAGGGCGTAGCCTACGTCCCGGAGGCGGTGCCGGAGGGGGCCGGCGCGCCGAACCTCCAACCGCTGGGCGCGGCGGGCCAATCGAGCACGCTGACGCTCGCCGGGCCGGACGGCAAGGCGGCGACGCAGGTCACGCTGTTCGACCAGGGGGTGCTGCAGACCCTGCAGGCGGCGGTGACGGGCCTCACACCGAAGAAGCCCTACGTGCTGGCCCTCTCGGCCGATCCGAAAGGCGCCGGGCCGCTGGAGCCGCTGGCCGCCTTCATGACGAACCCGGCGGGCGCGGCCATCGTCAACGCCGTCGGCCCGATCCGGCAGGTGACGCAGAACGCAAATGCGGCTGCGCGGCGCAGCCTCGTCATCGTCGAGGGCAAGCCCGGCGAGACCGGCGCCACGATCCAGACCCAGGCACCGCACTGACGAGACGAGGGGGCGGTCGCCGGACTGCCCCCTCGCGTCCTATCCCGACGGCTTGTCCTCACGCCCTGTAGGCGACCAGCACGGCGCCGGCGGCGATCAAGGCGATGCCCAACCAGTTTGGGGCAGCCAATCGCTCGCCCAGGAACATGACGCCGAACACCGCGACCAGCACGACGCTGAGCTTGTCCAGAGGTGCAACGCGGGCCGCATCGCCGAGCTTCAAGGCGCGGAAGTAGCAGAGCCACGAGCCGCCGGTGGCGAGCCCCGAAAGGACGAGGAACAGGTAGGTCTTCCGCGAAATCGACCCGAGCGGCTGCCATTGCCCGGTGGCGAGCAGAATCAGGCTGAGGACGCAGACGATCACGACCGTGCGGATCAGCGTGGCGAAGTCGGAATTGACCCCCTCGATCCCGATCTTGGCGAAGATCGCCGTCAAGGCCGCGAAGGCGGCGGAGAGCAGTGCCCAGATCTGCCAGGATGCCAGAAGGGTCTTCACCGCTCGAACCCCGCCACGTCCTGAGGGACATCGGCCTGCGTGATCCCGGCAGGCCCGACGCACCAGTGTTCCAGAGGCTTGTAGACGACGATCTTGTCGGTCAACAGATCGCCCTGTTGACGGCAGAATTGTTCGAGTTGGGCGCGCCGGCCGATTAACTCGACGCAGATGGTGAGCTGAGGGTCGGAAAGCTCCGAACCGTCTTCTCGGATCGGCCCGTGGTCGCTGAATCCGTACTGAGCCGGGTGGGCGACCGCGTTCATCAGGCCTGCGGTATTGGCCCGCAGGATCAGTTCCCGGTAAAGGGGCTTTGCTCCCGTTCCGGGCTGCCAGAATGAGCGCCGCCCGCGCGATGCGGCCCTGTCCGCCCGTCTGGCATAAGCGCGCAGCATGCCGACCTCGGCCGGAATCACGGTGTGTGCCTGGGGCATCGTTTCTCCTTAGTCCTTCACGGGTGCGACGGTGCGAGGGGAAGCGGTCCGGACCGTGCGGGCCTGCCGCAGGGTGGCGCCGAGGATCGACGCATCCTGGGTGGCGACTTTCGGAACGGCGATGCGCTGCGACAGGTAGATGCCGCTATGCCCGGAGCAGAGATAGGCCACGAAGCAGGCGATGGCGGTTGGGACGGCATGGGTGGCACCGAACAGCTCGATGCCCATCAGAGTGCAGGCGAGCGGCGTGTTGGCGGCCCCCGCAAAGACCGCAACGAAGCCGAGGCCCGCCATCAGGTCGATAGGTGCCCCCAGAAGCCCCGCGAGCGCGTTGCCGAGGGCCGCCCCGATGAAGAAGAGCGGCGTGACTTCGCCGCCCTTGAAGCCGGTGGCGAGGGTTACGGTGGTGAAGAGGATCTTGAGCGCCCAGCTCCAGGGATGCACGTCCGGCCCGAAAAAGCTCGCGATGATCAGGGCATGCGGATCGGGCGACCACACGCCCAGCCCGAGATAGTCGCGGGTGCCGCACACGGAGACCAGGCCGATGACGGCGAGGCCCCCGACGACGGGCCTCAGCGGGGCGTAGGCGATGAGCCGCTTGCACCAGCCGCCGAGCCAGTGGTTCAGCTCCGCGAAGAGCAGGCCGGCAAGCCCGAAGGCGACGCCGGCGAGGCCCACCTTGGCCAGGAGCAACGGCCCGGCCCCGTGCGCGCCCTCGGCTAGATCATCGATGCGGAACAGGCCGTGATGGATGCCCCAGAGACGGCACGTCCAGTCGCCCACGACCGCCGCGATCAGACAGGGGACGAGGGCTGCGTACTCGACGCGACCGATCGCCAGCACCTCCAGAGCGAAGACCGCACCGGCCAGCGGGGTGCCGAACACCGCACCGAACCCGGCCGCGATGCCGGCCATGAGCATGATCCGGGCGCTCTGGGAATCGAGGCGGAACAGCCTGACGCAGGCGCTCGCCAGGGAGCCACCGAGCTGGACGGCCGTGCCCTCGCGTCCGGCCGAGCCGCCGAACAAGTGCGTGACGACGGTGCCGAGGAAGATGAGCGGGGCCATGCGCAGCGGCACGCCGCCGCCGGGCTCGTGGATCTGCTCGACAATGAGATTGTTGCCGCCCTCTACCGACCGGCCGAGCCGGTGGTAGAGCAGGCCGACGGCAAGGCCTCCGAGGGGCAGCCCGAACAGCAGCCAAGGCTGGGCGAACCGCGCAGTGGTCGCGGCGTCGAGGCTCCACAGGAAGGCGGCGCAGAGCGTCCCGACCGCCGCGGCCATTGGCACGAGGGCGATCAGCCAGCGCGCGACCGACAGGGCGTGGACCCGCCTGAGACGCAGGAAGGCGATGAGGTCAAACTGAGAGAGAAGATTCCGGAACGAGGCGCGCATAATTCCCCCTTGTTGCGAGATCGCAAAAGGTAGGAATCATCAGCCCGAGAGCGGTTCGGCCACGATGGCCCGGCAGAAATCCATTGCCGTGCTGGCGATGTGTCAGCCGCGGAGTTGCGTGTCAAGCTACGCTCTCCGCGCGTGCGCACGCGCGGAGAGCGGACTGCCCGTGCAACGCTTCAGTACGTCTCCGCCAGATAGGCGGCGATGGCCTTGGCCTGCGCCTCGTCGATCGGCGCGTGGTAGACCTTGACCATCTTGTGCACCTCGGACTCCCAGAAGGCCGCGCCTTTGCCGGGCGGCTGCATCGCGATGTAGTCCACCGAATGGCAGACGAGGCAGTTCGTCTGGGCCGCCTCGAAGCCTTCCGCGTGCGTGCCGGCCTTCGGCGCCCGCAGGGTCGCGATCGGTTCGGGCACCTCGTAGGATTTCGGCGCGGCAAGCGCCGCGCCGGTCGCGAGGGCGAGGGCCGCCGTCAGGGCGAGGGTGATGCGGGTCATCGTCGTCACTCCCTCAGGCCGCGCGCACGCGGGTGGTTTCGACCACGTTGCGCAGGTACCCGGCCGGGTTCCAGCGCGGTTCCATCGGCTGGCTCGCCCCGTCGTTGGCGGTCGCCCGCACCCGGATCGCGTGCGCCCCCGGCGACAGCTCCGCGTCGAGGGTCCAGGGCCGGAAGGCGTAGGGGCCGAGATCCTGCCCGAGCCGCGCCTCCGTCCAGGTCTTGCCGTCGTCGGTCGAGACCGCCACCGCCTTGATCCCGGAGCCGCCGTCAAAAGCGATGCCGCGCAAGGGGATGCGCCCGGCCTTCACCTCCGCCCCATCGGTCAGGTTGGTGAGGAAGGAGCGCACCGTGAAGCGGTTGATCGGCACGGTCTTGTCCGCCGCCTTGCCGGGTTCGGTGCAGGCGCAGTCGTTGTCGGGGATGCGATAGGCCTTCTGCATCCAGAAGCCGTCGAAGGGTTTGTCGAGCACGCTGATGCTCTCCAGGTGCTTGACCCAGTAGGTGCCGTAGAAGCCCGGCACGACGAGGCGCAGCGGATAGCCGTTGAGCCAGGGCAGGTCCTGCCCATTCATGCCCCAGGCCAGCATCACCTGCCCGTCGCGGGCGTGGTCGAGCTTGAGCGACTTGGCGAAGTCCGGCGTCTCCGGGATCACCGGGCCGTCGAGCCCGGTGAAGGCGACCTCCACGGCGCCCGCCTTCACCCCGGCCTTGTCGAGCACGGCCTTCAGCGGCACGCCGGTCCAACGGGCGCAGCCCATGGCGCCGTTGGCAAGCTGCCCGCCGGCCATGCGCGGCGCGAAGAAGCCGCGGGAATTGCCCGAGCACTGGTTGACCGCGACGATCTCGGTCGTCGGCATCGCCTTCAGGTCGGCGAGCGAGAGCGAGACCTCCCGCTCGACATGGCCCTTGATCGAGACCCGGTAGGTCTCGGGATCGATCTCGGTCGGGATGTCGGCGAGATGGTAGCGCACGAAGAACGCGTCGTTGGGCGTGATGGCGCCCTCGTCGAACACCGAGAACGGGGTCTCCAGCTGCGGCGGGCGCGCGGTCATCTGGAGCAGCGGGCGCTTGCCCGGATAGGCCACCAGGGGCCGCTCGCCGTTGCCGAAGGGCAGCGTGGCGGTGTCGCCCGCGAGCGCCCGCAAGGGCGCGAAGCTGCCGCCGCCGAGGCCTGCCAGGGCGGTGAGGCCCGCCCGCCTGATGAGATCGCGTCTGTCGAGCATCCGATTCCTCCCCGATCCGCGCGTGGCTCATGCCAAGGAGCCCGCGACGTGCGGAGGAGGAGACGCACGTCGCCCCCGGTCTATTCGCGGCGGGTCGAAATAAATCCGCGACTCGCCCCGGATCAGCCGGTGCAGGGGCGCTCCGAGAGGCTGGTCGCCCGGTCTAGAGCGAGCCGCAGGCGGTCTGTCCTGTCCGGTGCCGTGAGCAGCACGGCCGCCTCGGCCAGCAGGGCGAACCGCTCGGCCGGCACCGTCTCGGACAGGAGGACGTAGCGCCGCCCCTCGCTGTCCCAGCGCGCCAGACGCAGGCCGCCACTCCCTTGCGCGATCTCCAGACGGGCCTGCCCGCGCGACGGTCCGCTCCAGATGGCGAGCCGGCAGCCGTGACGCCCCTCGTAACCGGCGAGCCAACCGGCCGAACCGTTACCCTCGGACACATAGACCAAGCGGAAGCCGGCCGCCTCGAGATCGAGGGGGAAGCCATTCAGGCCGCCCGCGGGCCGCACGTCGTTCGGGGGCGAGCCCGCCGCGCTCCAGGCCGTGAAGGCCGCGCGCGCGGGGTCGGTCGGCGCGCGAGACGACAGGGCCAGCCAGCCGGTGCCGACGAGGACGACCAGGGCCGCGGCACACACCCATCCGAGGGAGGCGCGGGCGATCGGTGCGCGCCGGGGCGGCACGGCCGCCGACGTTACCCCTTGCCTCACCCCCTGCTTCAGCCGGGTCAGGATCGCGACCCGCGCGGACAGGACCGGGTCCCGTGCCAGCGTCTCCGCGACCGCGCGCCGGTCCTGCGCATCGAGTTCCCCATCGACGTAGGCATTGAGGGTCTCCCAGCGCATCACGGCCCCTCGCTCCCATCGGACGGCCCGGCGATCCGGTTCAGCATGATCCGCCTCGCCCTATGCAGACGGCTCATGACCGTGCCGACGGGAATGCCGAGCCGTTCGGCGGTCTCCCGGTAGCTCAGACCTTCGACGTCCACGCAGGTCACGACCCTCTGGCAGGGCGCATCGAGGGCAGCGAAAGCCTGGCGCACGGCAATGGCCTCGATCAGGCGGTCGTCGAACCCTTCGTCGGGCCAATCCACCAGATCGTCCTCGCGGCGGGTCCGGGTCCGGCGGATCCGGTCGATCCAGGCGTGGCGCACGATCCGGAACAGGTAGGCGCGGGCCGCCCGCGGTTCGCTCGGCGTCGTCCCCGTCGAGAGCGCCTTGAGGGCGCTCTGCTGCATCAGGTCGCGCGCGGCGTCGGGCTCCCGCGTCAGCGTCAGGGCGTAGCGGAACAGGCGCGGCCACGCATCGACGAGGTGCTGACCGATGGACCGCATCCTGATGTGTCATCCTCCCCGCACTCCATAGCACATCGATGCATGTCCACACAGAGGCGCAACGGTCGTTGATGGTTGTGGATGTCGGGAGGCCTTACACCTCAGCAGCGCTACTCGGAGCGTTGCTGTTGCTGAACAATCGATAGCAAGCTCGCATGTCTGCTTTCAGGCATTGTGAGGATGCGGTTTTAAGGCCGGGGTGGGCGGGAAGCTAAATGTCCGGTTCCGGGTATCGAGCTGATGTCCGCTCATGGCGCATTGCTGACCGACAAGTGCTTGGCGGTCTCCGGCCGCCCGCCGCGGCGCGGGGGATTTTCGTTGCGAATCCGTGAAGTAACGGGGGGAGCGGCTTGGCCGAGCCCCAGGTCGACTCGGACCCGTCCGTCCGCATTTCCCGCCCAGGGATTGGGTAACCCTGGCGCCAAGCGCAGCTGGACAGGGAGTCCCGGCTCTGAATCTATGGGCCTACGGACACGGCGGGAGGCGGACATGGCAGGGCACGCGAGGGCAGCGACGGGCGAGATCGGCGCCGGCCTGATGGGCGCGCTCCTGGCCGTCGACGGCGCCGTCCGGGCGGCCCGGGAGCAGGCCGCGTGGGACCGTGCCGAGGCCCGCGCCGAGGACGCCGTCCACCGCCTGGGGCAGGCCCTCCTCGCCTCCCGCGCCCGAGAGGCGGAGCTCGCCCGCCAACTCGCCGCCGCGCGCGCCGAGGCCACCGGCCTGCGGATCAGGGCCACCCGGGCGGAGGCCCGGATCCCCGCCGCCCGGCGCGCCTGACCGCTCGATTTCCGTTGTCCCTTTCCGGGTGCGCCCGACAGGGGCCGCACGTCGGCCGACACAGGCCGCACGTCGGGCGCACGCTCCCATGAGCAAGGCCCGCCGGGGTGACCGGCGGGCCTCTTCGTTTCCGGGAATGCGGGGCGGGCTAGGCGGCGGAGGTCTGCCGGCGGCGGAGCCCCTCGACGTGGGCCAGCAGGTCGGCCATCGCTTAGTCCGAACGGTCCCGGCGATGGGGCCATGAGTAGACGGGTGCGGACGCGTCCGCATCGGCCTGCGGATGCGTCACGGGATCCGCGGACACGTCCGCGTCGTGGGGCCCTCTCAGGCCGGGGACCGTGCCCGTCCCAGCGGCCAGGGCCTCCGCCTCATGGGGGAGCGTCCGGGCCAGGACCGCGAGCTCGTCCGGCGCGAGCGAGTGCAGCCACGTCGCGACGTCGGCCGGCAGGGCGGACAGGTCCACCGGATCCCCGCCGGCGGCCACATGCCGGGCGTGCAGCACGAGCGCGACGCCGAGGGGATGCCTTGCAGGGACGCCGGCGACGGTCGGCACCGCCGGCGGCGGGGCGGCCGCGGCGTCCAGGTAGTCTTCCGCGGCGACGGCCGTGGGCAGGACGGGATCGGGGCGGGCGAGGGTCTTGAGCACCCAGCGCCCTCCCTCCCAGACCATGACGAGCGGAGCGAGGGCGACCGCGGCGAGGGCGGCGGCGAGGCGGGCGAGTAGGCGCATCGTGGGATCTCCGTGTCGGGGGCGACGCCTCGATGATCGCCCCCGGCCGGCAACCCACAATCAGGCGGCCGCCTCCGCCAGCATGTCGGCCATCTCGTGCCCGAAAACGGCGAGCTCCATCTCGCGCGGGAGCTGCTTGCGGTGCGTCCGGAGCGCCCGCAGGGCGTGGCTCGCGAGCGTGGCGTCGAGCGCCGGGAGACCGGCGAGGATATGGCCCCGGGTCGTCGTCGTCTTGCCCCAGCCCGACGAGTTGCGGATGCCGGCCCGATCCGCGTCGCGCGCGGTCAGGAGCTTGCACCCCTCGTGCGCGGCGGCCTGGACTTCGGGCAGCGCGGCTCGCTCGGCCTCGGGCTCGTACGGGATCTCCATCGCCTTGAGCGCCCGGTCGATGTTGGCCTGCGCGCGGGCGACGAGGTCGAGCAGGTGCTCGGACTGGTAGCGCTCCATGCCGGCGGGCCCGCGGGCGATGCGCCGCTCCGCCGTCTCGACGTCGTCGCGCACCGCCCAGGCCCACGCCTGCGTCCGGAGCGATTCGCGCGCGGCGGCGATGGCGCGCTCGGCCAGTACGAGGTCCTCGGCCGCGCGCCGGGCGACGGCGGCCGCCGTCAGGGCCTCGCGCTCCGCTTTCTCGACGCGCTCGCGGGCGAGCTTCTCGCGGTACGCCGGCAGCCCCCTGACCGCGGTGTTGACCAGGCACTCGACCTGGCGCGCGTCGGCGTGCACGCCTTCCCAGTAGCAGGGCAGGCCGCCCCTGAGCCTGTCGTGGGAGAACCCGAGGTTCCGCAGCGAGCGCCCCTCCGGCCCGGCGAGCGCGTCGTCGTAGTCCTGGCTCGGCGCCTCCGCCGTCCAGAGCGCCTTCGGGACGCCCCCGACCTTCAGCTCGCGCGGCGGCTGCCACGTCAGGCCGAACCCCGCCGGCGGCCCCTGCCACCCACCCACATTCGTCTCCGGCATCGTAACCTCCGCGTGCACGACATACGGCACATGACGAATGCTAGCACTCGCGGGGGCAGCCGCAAGATCTCGTTCAGTCCTGGTGTCAATTTTGGACCCCAACCGGATGCTCATTAAATGAGTAAATTCTGAGTGCTCCATGCTCATCCAGTCGTCCGCGTTAAGTTTGTGCCCTCAACTTCCCTTTCGTCATCTGACGAACGTGCTTGAATGCTTGGGCGCGGCGTCGCGCGTCGATTCGTGGAGGGGGCTATGCGGGTGTGGAGGGAGGTCGGCTCGGGCGTGACGGCGGCGCAAGTCCGCCGTGTCGTCGCGAGCACGGTGGGCGTCGGCGCCGTCGCGCGCCGGCTGGGCGTCGCGGAGTGCACGGCGCATCGCTGGGCCGGCCTGGCGGGCGTGAGCATCGTACCGCGGCCCCGAACGGAGCGCATGCCCGGGCGCCAGCTCGTGTCCGACGCCGCCGTGCGGGACGCCATGCTCGGCCCACTCTCGCTCCGCGGCGCGGCGGCCGCGCTCGGCGTCACCGCCGCCGGCCTCCAGGCGCGCGCCCAATACCTGGGGCTGCCGACCGACCCCCTCGGGCGCGAGGCCCTGAGGAGGACGCAGGTGTGAGCTGGCACCCCGACGACGCCTACGACGCGGCCGCGCTCTCCCGCGAGGAGGCGGCCGAGGTCGCGGCTCCCGCCGCCGTCCTCGACGAGCTCCGCGCCGCCGTCGAGCGCGCGCCCTCCGCCGCCCGCTGGGCCCGGCGCCACGGCGTCGGACCCGGCTACCTCGCAGACGTGCTTTCGGGCCGCCGCCCGCCGGGCGCGAAGATCCTGTCGGCGCTCGGCATCGACCGGGCCTTCGTGAGGGGGCGCCCGTGACCGACCGCGACGCCGCCGTCCTGGCCGCCCTGCGCGCCGTCCCCGCGGGCGCGCTCCCGATGCACCTGGCGCCCGGCCTCGGGCTCGGGGTCAAGCAGGTCTCGACCGTCCTGCAGCGCCTGCGCATCGCCGGCCTCGTCCGGTTCGAGGCGCCCCGCTGGACCGCCATCGAGGAGCCCCGCCCGTGAGCCCTCCCCTGCTCGACGGCCTCGACGCTCTCGTCGGCGCCGCCCTGCGTGAGCGCCTCGTCGCCGCCCTGGCGGCCGCCCTGGCCGCCGCCGCCGGCGACCCCGCGCACCCCCTCGTCGCCCGCGTCCGCGCTGCCGGGCGAGGCGGCCGCCCCGGCGCCGCGCACCCCGATCCGCCGCGTCCCCGCACCCGCCCCGAGGTCCCATGACGACGCCCCCGCCGGACCCGCCGCGCCTGAGGCTCGTGCCGGGGCCGCCCCCGGGATCCCCACCGCCGGCGCGGCCGCGGCCCCGCCCGCCATCATCGATCCTCGGGCCGGCCTCGTGCGAGCGCCGGTGGCGGCCGGCGGACCGGCGCCCGTGGCCGGACGCGGAGCGCTGGCCGCGCTGAGGCGAACGTCGGCGGCCGCGGCGGACGGCCCGCCCAAGACGCCGGAGCGGACCGTCCCAGCGAGGCCGGCCGTCCCGCCGTCCCGCCGTCCCGCCCGCAGGCCCGTCGGCCGGTGCCGCAGCTCGCGCCGCCGCCCCCTCGCCGTCGCCCTGGCGGCCGCCGAGGCGCGCGCTGCCCGCCGTCCCGCCGCCGTCCCGGGCGAGATGACCGCCGAGGACATCGCGTGGCTGCACGCGCTCCCCGACTACGAGCCCCCGGCCGCCCCGGCGCCGGCGCGCCGCCCCACGGACGGCGCTTGGCTCCGCGACCTGCTCATGCAGGCGAGGTGAGCATGGCCGCCGTCACCGCCCCCGCCTTCACCCGGCCGATCCGCCGCCGCATCCGGTGGGGCTACGGCCGCACGGTCATCCGGCCGGGCCACAGCGACCTGGCCGGGCTGCGCCGGTTCCCGGTCGAGACGTGGCACCCGATGAACGTCATCCTCGCGCCGCTCCCGGACCCGTGGCGCGAGGACCTCTACCTCTCCTCGCCCCTCCGCGACGCCACGCCGGCATGGGCCGCGCGCGTCACGGACGACGAGACCGGCGACCTCGTCGGCCTGCTCGTCGAGACGCCGCCCGGCGCCTGGCCCGCCCACGCCTGGCACCGGGGCGAGCTCGCCGCCGACGGCCACGCCGCGGGAGCCGGGGGCGGCCGCTACGCCGCCGTCGACCGGGAAGCGCGCCTCATCGTCGGCGAGTGCGCGGTGAGCCTGGACTCGGCCCTCGACGCGCTGTGCCGGACCGTGCGCCGCCGGCGCGAGACCCCCGAGGACCTCGCCGCGCTGGAGGGACTGCAATGACGCCCGCCGACCTCGCCCCCGCTGGCCGCCTGCTCTCGGGCAGCGACGAAGAGTGGAAGCGCCCGCTCGCCCGGATGCTCGGCGCCATGCACCCCGACGGCCCCCGCGAGAGCCTGGATCCCCGCGGCGTCGACCGCTGGGCGTCGGGCGCCCGCGAGATCCCCGGATGGGTCGGGCCCGCCGTCGCGCGCCTGCTCAGGGACCTAGCGGACAGCCTGGAATTCGAGGCGGCCGCCGCTCGCGCCGTGGCGGTTAGGGTTGCCGCGGGTTGAACGAGCCTCATCGCATTTGACGCGATTCCCGACGGGTCGATTCACGCGCGCCTGCTACGCCGTCCCCGTCGAGAGCGAGGAGGGCGGCATGCCTGAGGATTACACGGTCGAATGGCCGAAGGTGCCCGGGGCTAAGTATATGCACCTCGCCGACATCGGCTGGGGCTGGTGGCGGCCCATGCCGGTCGTGCTCGAAGAACACAGCGATCCTTGGGCGCACCGGCTCTACGCGCAGAGCCGACTGCCACAGGCAGTGCATCCCGAGCGCCGCCCACGGCAGGGCCTCCTCGTCCTCAACCCGGACCCGGCCCTCGACCAGAGGGAGCGTGAGCTCGCGCTCATCCTCCGCATGCCCCGAGACCCGCCGGGTGAAGAGCACCGGCTCCGATACCGTTGCCTGTACCTCGACGACCGCCATCCCGACCCGGGGACGCCGTGGGAGGACTGGCTCGTCGATAACCGGCGTTGGATCGCCATACGGTCGGACTGTCGGGTCGTTCGCGCGACGACGACCCGCGCCGAGGCCATCCGACATGCCCTCCAACCGCACCGGAAGTGGGTGTCATCGCCGGCCCCGGAGCGGGAGGCCGAGCCCGAGGGCGAGGACCTGGTCGAGCTCGGGATCGTCGCCGAGGCTCATCTCGGGCGGGGCTAGCCCCTGTCCCGCGCCCGGGCGACCTCCTCCGGCACGGTGTCGCTCAGGGCCATCGCATCCACGATGTCCGAGAGCGACACCGGCCGGTAGCTCCAGACGTCGACGCCTACGTCGCAGGACTGCGTCGTGCCCGGCAGCGTGCCGTGCACGTGCCCGTACAGGTGCAGGCTGCCCCGGAACGCCCGCGGCCAGCTACGCATGGGATAGTGGCACAGCACCAGGTGCCGCCCCTCGACCGAGATCTCGCGGATCCCGTCGTGCTGCTCCGCCCAGGGGAGCTTGCGCGACCGCTTGTCGTGGTTGCCAGCGACGAGGCACTTGCGCCCGTGCAGCCGGCGGAAGATGCGCTCGGCCGCCTCGGCCGGGCCCAAGGCGAAGTCGCCCACGTGGTAGACGGTGTCGGCGGGCCGGACGGTCGCGTTCCAGGCCTCGACCAGCGACGCGTCGTGCTCGGCGATGGACGAGAACGGGCGCCGGCAGGCCGGGATGACCCCGGCGTGCAGGAAATGCGTGTCGGCGGTGAACCAGGTGTCGGGCACGGAGGCCTCCAAAAATCGGAGGCCGGCGTCGCGCGCTCAGGGCCTCCGGGATGTCGGGACGGGCGGCGGGGCCCAGGGTTTTCGGGACATCGGGAAGGTCTCAGGCGGGGCAGGAATCGTGACGATCGCAGCTCGCGGCGTGGCGGTCCAGCGCGGGCTCGCGGCAGGGTGAACGAATGCCTGGCCGGGGCGGTCTGGTGGGACAAACCTAAGGCGGATCCGGGATTCTGCCTTAGGTTTGTACCGTGGGCTCCCTCCCCTTCTGCCTAGCGCGTGCAGCCAGGAACCCGGCCCGCACCTCGTCGAGGTCGAACTTCGCCTTGCCGGCGTGCTCCTCGACTAGGTCCCACCACGCCCTCATCGCGGGCCGCTTGAGGTCCATGCGGTCGTCGTCGACGTAGTGCCGCTCGGACACGTTGCCCGACGCGACGCCCTCGGCGTGGTCGATGATCATGTCCAGGACCGACGGCGCCAGGCCCAGGGCCCGGCGGCCATGCGAGCGCAGGGCGCGGCGCAGGTCGTGCGGGCTAGCGTCGACCGGGAGCGCCGCGAGCAGGTGCGTCAGCGCCGATTCGGACAGGTAGCCGACCGGCGCGCCGGCGCGGCGCGGCCGCATCCCCGGGAACAGCCACGGCCCCTCCCCGAACTGCCCCCGGACCGCCGCCCAGACCGGCGGCGGCAGCGGCACCGCGTGGTGCGCCTGCGCCCGGCCCGTCTCGCCCGTCTTGCGCCGCACGGGCGGCAGGCGCCACACGCCCCAGCCATCGCCGGCATCGGAGAACTCGTCGAGCCGGGCGGACACGATGGCGTGCCGGCGCTGGACTGTCGCGACCAGGAGCAGCACCGCGGCGGCCAGGCGAGGGTCGAGCAGGTCGGTGCGGGCGAGCGCCACGAGCAGCCCGACGCGCTCCATCGTCGGCCAGCGCACCTGCTGCCGCGGCGCCTCGCCCTCGCGCGCCTTCGGGCGCTTGGGCCGCTGCAGGTCGTCGAGGTAGCCCTTGGCGACGCCGCTGTCCCGCCTCGGCCCCGGCGTCGCAAGCCAGCCGTAGAAGTGGCGCAGCCGCACGAACAGGGCCTCGGCCTGGCGGTGGTGCGAGCGGTTCTTCGCGGCCAGCACCGTCGCCAGGTCGTCGGGCGTGACGGCCGCCACCGGCATGCCGGCGAACCGCTTGAGGACGGGGTGGCGCAGGTTCTTGCGCGCGTCTTCGTGGGCGGCCTTGCGCCACTCGGGCTCGTGGGCGGCGAGGTAGGCGGCGACGGCCTGATCGTACGTCCAGCCCCGGGGCCGCGGCGGGGGCGCGGGCGTCGGGTGGTGGTAGACGTTCTTCGGGAACACCTCCTCGATCCGCATGAGGCCGAGCTCGGCCAGGCGCCGGTTGAGCCAGAGCAGGGTCGGCCAGCCGTTGCCGGAGCGAAGCAGGTCCATGGCCTCCCCGGCGACCTGGCGGGCCTGGGCGACGGTCAGCCGCTCCACCGGCCCGAGGTCAAGGCGTACCGTCCTCTTGAGGCGCTCCGCCTTCCAGCCCCACGATATCGTCCGGGGCGAGACCCGCAGCAGCAGGCCCGGGGCGCGCAGGTCGCGGACGTCGACGGCCGGCACGCCGGGGCGCTGCTCCTCCCGGCACCGGGTGATGAATGTCCCCGTGATGTCGACCGGCCCGCGGGGCGGCCAGTCGATCCGGGCGCGGGCCGGTGCGGCCTTCTTCGCAGCGGGCTTGGCGCGGGCCATTTGGGCGGGATTCCTTGGGCGGCTTTGGGCGGGGCCGCGAAAATCACCCGGCCGGGGCCCGCCGTCGAGGGAAAACCGCCGCCGCTGGCTAAGTCCCTGTGGATGCTCGCGGAAGTTAACGCCCGTTAGCTACACGTTCCTGGCACCAGAAGCCGCCCAAAACCGGTCGGGAAGCTGACTCTTAATCAGCGGGTCCTAGGTTCGAACCCTAGTGCGCCCACCAAGATTTCCAGACACTTCGCCGAAATACCCACCTCGGTTCGATCGACCGGGGAGACGTTGCGGGTAGCAGGGTGTCTCACCACCTCCTGCCTCAGAAGCGGCGCCGTTAGCCCTTACTGCCGCCACACGGGTGCCCGATCTTGGCCGTTCGGACCATTGATCGCGGAGGCACCCACGATGGCCTCAATCAAGATCCACGGGACCGGAGACGGCACGTTCTCCGTCTTCAAGAACGGCAGCGCCGTCTGCTCGGGCCTCACCCGAGCGCAGGCCGAGAAGATGGCAGCACTTCTGCGCTGGACCGAGCCGGCCCTTTAAGACGCCGATCTCTGCGAACCGCACAGATCGCCGCATCGTGAGGTGACGGCTGGCGCTGTGGATCGTAGCGTCGAGCCTTCTTCTCCAAGCTTCTCGGCCCGCCCGGCATCGCCGCGGCGGGTCTTCTTTCTTGGGAAGCGAGCAGCCTACGCGGCCTCGGCGATGACGAACGCCATGCCGAGACCCGGACCCTGGTCGGCATATTCAGCGAGCGTCAGGCCGCGCTCGGCAAGCACCGCCTCGACGGTCTCGCGCTGCTTGCGCACCATCTGCCCGATCGCCAGCGGCGTCAGACGCGGGCTGGCGCGTCGGAGCTGGTCCACGCCGATGCTGGCCGGCAAGCCCTCGCCTTCGGCAATCCGGGCAAGCGCCAGGCCGAGATCGTGGGCCTTGGTCTCGGCGGCGGATTTCTGCGTGAACGCCATGTCAGGCCGCCTCCAGGCTCTCGGCGAAATCATCCGGCACCTCGCCGAACTGGCCGAGGATCGTCGCGCTCTCCAGTTCGCCCGTCTCGTCGTCGGCCACGATGCGCAGCGCCGCGGTGCCGGGCAGCCGGCCCGCCATGGCCTCCGCCTTCTTCAGCGCGCCCCACTCGGTCGTTGCCGTCTCGGGCCGGTCGGGCTTCAGCCGCTTCCGCTGGAGGCTGAAGGTCTGAACGAGAAACGTCGTCTTCATCGCCATCGCGGCGCATCTCCACACAAAGGCCTGAGGGGGCGCCCTCCACGGTGCCGACCCATGGCCGCACACCCTCTGTTCATTATTCGTTCTAGCACAGAGAGGCTTGGCCTGCACGCGGAGAGTGGGGCGGTGCGACCGGCCGAGGCCGCGCGGGCGGGGCCCTCTATCCCGCAGCGGCCGCGCCCTGCGTCGCGACCCAGACCACGTGGCGCGGGCCGCTGTTGCCGCTCGCCGGGATGCGGACCTCTTCGACCGCGAAGCCGAGCCGCTGCAGGCGGGCCTTGAACTTCCGGTCGGGCGTCCCGGACCAGACGCCGAGGACGCCGCCCGGCTTGAGGGCCCACTGCACCCGCTTCAGCCCCCAGGTGTCGTAGAGCCGGTCGTTGGCCCGGCGCATCAGCCCTTCCGGCCCATTGTCGACGTCGAGCAGGATGGCGTCCCAGCCGGCCGCCCCGGACTGGATGAGGCGGTTGACGTCGGCCTCGCACAGGTGGACGCGGGGGTCGTCGAGGCAGCCGCCGAAGACCTGGGCGAGCGGCCCGCGGGCCCAGGCGGCCACGGCCGGCACCAGCTCGGCCACGACGATCTCCGCCTGCGGCCCCAGCGTGCGCAGGGCGGCGCGCAGGGTGAAGCCCATGCCGAGGCCGCCGATCAGCACACGCGGGGCTGGCGTATGCGACAGGCGCTCGCAGGTCAGCGCGGCCAGCGCCTCCTCCGAGGTGCCGCGGGTGCTGTTCATCAGCTCGATCGCATCGACGACGATCGAGAACTCGTCGCCCTTCTGCATGAGCGCGAGGCTCTTGCCGCCGCCGGGCACGAGGCCGGTGTCGATGTGCACCCAAGCGTTCATGGAGGATCTTTCTGGCAGTTGCGGCTTCGGCTTGGAGCGCCCTTCCGCCGACATGGGTGCCGGTCCGGCGAAAGCGCGCGCGTCATGACAAGGACTGGGAGCCGGACTCGGTCGCGATGCGATCGGGCACGGCTCCAGCCGGAGGAAGATGGGGATCGGCCCCGGACGGCGGCACCCGACGCCGTCGTCAAGCCTGCGCAGGGCCTGCGTCCCGTGCGCGCGCAGGCGTTGCCGCGCCGGCACGGCTGCGTCTATCAGCCCTCATGGCAAAGCGCATCAAATCCCTGCCGCAGGAACGCGGCTCCGTTCTGTTCGACATCGTCTATACCGATGGCAGCCGCGCATCGAACCGGCGCGTCCCCGTCGAGATCCTCGGCGGCCTGGACGGCGACGAGCCGGCCCGGCAGCTCATCGCCGAGCAGGACGAGGCCATCGCCCAGAAATCGGGGCGGCCGGCCCGCGAGATCCTGAGCCTGACGCGCTCGCCGCCGCCCACCCCGAAGCCCGCAGCCTGACCGGCACCGGGCCGGGCGTGTGGCGGCCCGGGCTCGGCCATGCTCTAATCTCCGCACCGGCTCTTCGTCGCGGAGCCGCGGAGCCAGGACGCCGTCATGCGGCACGAACTGCGCGGACATGCCCCGCCGCGGGAACCGGAGCCGTTCATCGGCATTCCCAGCGGCTCCCTGGAAGGCGACCTCGTCAGCGCGCTGATGCGCCGCCACGAGGTCGCGGCGGAGCGCCTGATCGGGTGGCTGCGCGTGGCGATCGGGGGCTGCATCTTCCTGTCGGTGATCGTGGCGAGCGCCGTGCTGAGCGAGCTGACGGACGCGTCCCTCGATGCGTTCGAGCGCAATGCCTGGATCGCCTCGCTCGGCTTCCTCGCCATCGGCGCCGTCAGCATCGTCCTCGCCGTGCCGCAGCGCTGGCACCACGCCTTCGCCTACCTGTTCATGGCCCTCGATGTCGGGCTCGTGCTCGGCATCGCCTGCCTCGCCGTCGGCGGACGCGATCTGCCCGGCAACGCGCTGCCCTCCGCGCCCATCGTCTGGGCGGCGCCGCTGGTCCTGGCGGTCGGGGCGCTCCGCTACGACGTCAAGGTGCAGCTCTGCGCGATCGCGCTCCTGGCGCTCGGCTTCATCGCCATCGCGGTCGGGCTGGAGCACAAGCTCGTCATGGAGCCGGGGGCTGCGACCATGCCGGCCTGGCCGCAGCTCTTCTCGATGCCGGTCAACGTGATGCGGTTCGCGCTGATCCTCATGGCGGGCGGGGCGACGGCGTTCGGCATCGTGCGCTCGCGCCGGCTCCTAGCCTCCGCGGTCAAGGACGCCGTCGGGCGCGCCAGCCTGTCGCGCTTCCTGCCCGCCGAGATCGCGCCCCGGCTCGCGGCCGGCGACGTCGACCTCCGCCGGGGACGCCGCCAGCGGGCGGTCATCGTCTTCGTCGACATCCGCGACTCGACCGGCATGGCCGAGGGCATGGACCCGGAGCGCCTGTCGCAGTTCTTCACCGCCTTCCGGACCCGCATCCTGGGCTGCGTGCGCCGGCACCACGGCGTGGTCGACAAGTTCATCGGCGACGGGGCCCTGATCCTGTTCGGCGTGCCGGACGAGGACAGCGACGATACGGGCCGCGCCCTGACCTTCGCGCATGACCTCGTCGGCATCGTCGAAGCGTGGAACGCGACGCAGGAGCACCCGCATCCCATCCGGATCGGGATCGGGATCCATGTCGGCGAGGTGTTCTGCGGCATCATCGGCGACGAGGAGCGCATGGAGTTCACGGTCCTGGGCGATGCCGTGAACGTCGCCTCGCGGCTCGAGCAGGCGACCAAGCGCTACGGCGAGGTGGTCCTCGCCTCCGGAGCCGTCGTCGAGGGCTCGTCCGAGCGCGAGGCGTGGCGCGAGATCGGGCGGGAGCCCCTCGCCGGCCGCAAGGAGCCGGTCACGATCTACGCGCCCGCGGCGTCGCCGGCCCGCCAGGGCACCGAGCTCGCGCATCTGGGCTCCTGAGGGCCCTGATCCGCCGAGGGGATGCCGGCTCGGCGAAGCGCGCGCTACCGGCCCAGCGTGTAGAACTCGTCGTTCGGCCGCATGCGCGTCACGTTCGCCATGCGGTTCGACAGGGCGAAGAAGGCCGCGATCGCGGCGATGTCCCAGACGTCGTCCTCGCCGAAGCCGTGGACCACGAGGTCGGCGAAATCCGCCTCGTCGACGGTGTGGGCCTCGGACGCCACCTTGACGGCGAAGTCGAGCATCGAGCGCTGCCGATGCGTGATGTCGGCCTTGCGGTAGTTGATCGCGACCTGATCGGCGATCAGCGGGTTCTTGGCGCGGATGCGCAGGATCGCCCCATGGGCGACGACGCAGTAGTGGCACTGGTTCATGCTGCTCGTCGCGACGACGATCATCTCGCGCTCGGCCTTGGTCAGGCCGCCCTCCTTGTCCATGAGCGCGTCGTGATAGGCCATGAAGGCGCGGAACTCGTCCGGACGATGGGCGAGGACCAGGAACACGTTCGGGATGAAGCCCGTCTTCTCCTGCACGCGGATCAGGCGGTCGCGGATGTCCTCGGGCATGTCGTCGAGGGCCGGGACGGGAAATCGGCTGATCGGAGCCTGCGCGGATTGGGCCATGGCGTTGGTCCTCCTTGACTAGGAGCCTGTTCGGACGGGACCGCCGGTCTCGGAGGGGGCCCTTACGGGATACCTAGCACGGCCCCGGTCCCGGCTCAGCGCGGCGCGCGCTCGGCGAAATCGTCCTGGAATTCCTTCAGCTCGACCGCGTTGAGATCCGACACCGCCCAGAAGGTGAGCCCGGCCTGCTGCCAGCCGAGGATGTTGTAGCCGTCCATCGCGCCGGACCGCGGGATGCGCCCGTCCGAGGGCCAGGAGAAGAGATTGATGACGTGCTTGTGCCGCCTGTAGATCAGCGCGGCCACGACGCGGTCGCCGATATAGTCGAGCCGGCCGCCGACCAGCGGGAAGCCGCGGTCGCTGAGGTCGACCACCGGCGGCGCAAAGTCGATCTTGCCGGAGAACCACGGCTTGACCGTATGCTGGTCCGAGGTCTGGACGTCGGTCAGGTGGTTCGCCAGGAGCGAGCGGACATGGCCGGCGACGAGCTGCTTCGACAGGTCGGTCGTCTCCTCCGGCCGCGTCACCAGCACGGCGAGGGCGAGGCTCGCCGCGAGCGCGACGCCGCCGGGCAGCACAGCCCAGCTCCGCGCCGCATCGCGCAGGCGCGCCATCCAGCCGGGGCCGGGAGCCCGTCCCGCGCCGGCGGCCTGCTCCTCCCGCGCCAGTGCGTCGCGGATCCGCATGCGCAGGGCATCGGGCGCGCGCCAGGCGACGCCGTCGGCGAGCAGGGCCCGGATCTCGACCAGATGGCCGAGCTCGGCCCGGCAGGCGGCGCACTCCGCCACATGGGCCTCGCAGCGCAGGGCGTTCGCGGCGTCGAGCTCGCCGTCGAAGAGGGCGTGCAGCAGCGCGTTCTCGGCGCAGGGGGTGTCGTGGCCGGTCGTCATGGCCGCGCCTCGCCGCTCCGGCCGTGCCAGGCCTCGCCGAGCATCTGGCGGGCCCGGGCCAGCCGCGACATCACCGTGCCGATCGGCGTCGCGGTGATGTCGGCGATCTGCTTGTAGGAGAGGTCGTCGAACTCACGCAGGATCAGCACCTCGCGGAAGGCCTCGGGCAGGGCCTCGATCAGCCGGCGGACGAGGCTCGCCTCGCTGTCGCGCAGCACGGCCGTCTCCGGGGTGTCCTGGTCGGGATCCCACGCCTCGTTCTCCTCGCGCTCGCCATCCGCGTCCCCGCGCGCGGGCGACCCGCCGAGCGGCTCGCAGAGGGCGCGCGTCCGGCTCCGCTCGCTCGCCCAGCTCCGCACGCAGTTGCGCACGATGGCGAGGAGCCAGGCCCGGGCATCGCCGCCGCGGAACCCGGCGAAGGCCCGGTGCGCGCGCAGGAACGCGTCCTGCACGATGTCGTCGGCGGCGTCCGCGTCGCGGGTCATGAAGCGGGCGAGGTTGTAGGCGGCATCGAGATGCGGGAGCATGATCTCCTGGAACGATCGGCTCCCCGAGAGCGGATGCGGCGCGGATCCGGCCGGAGCGCGCTCGGCCCGCGGCAGCGCGCCGACGGCCTCGGCGCGGTCCGCGGCCGACATGGCGAGCACGCTGCCCGACCGCGCCGCGAGCCGGGCGGCGGCTTTCCCGAGCCAGGCACGGAGATCCACGGCCTGCCATCGCTGCCGGGACGGGGCGGGCAGCATCAGTGCGTGCGCCATCACGGGACCGCTCCTGTGCTCACGGACGGCGTCCACGGAGCCCGGCCGCCTCAGCCCGCCGGGTCCTTCACCACGACCTTGCCGGTCATGTGCGGGTGCAGCGAGCAGAAGTAAGGATACTCCCCCGGCGCATCGAAGGTGAAGGTGTAGCGATCGTCCGTATCGAGGGTCTTCGAGCGGAAGATCCTGGATTGCGAGACCACGGTGTGCGGGATGTCGTCGCCGTTGATCCAGGTCACCGTCGTGCCCGGCGCCACGGTCACCGTCTCGGGGCCGAAGGTGAAGTTGTCGATGCGGATGACGACGGGCTTGCCGGCATCGGCCGGCTCGGCGGCCGGCGCCTCCATCGGCGCGAGCGCGAGGATCTGCGCGGTGACGGCGACCGCGAACCGGCAGCGGCCGCGACGACGGGGCGAGGGAGAGGACGCGTCCATGGCGGATTCCTGATCTGGCGGGATGGGGCGGGCTCAGCCGGCGAGCGGCGTGTCGATGATCGCGAGCGGCTCGCTGCCGCGCACGAGCGTGACGCTGGCGATGCCGAGATGCCGGCGCAGCTCGCCGGCCGGCACCTTCATCGGCCCCGGCGAGGGGGCGCTGCCGGGCGCGGGCTGGGGGAAGGCCGTGGAGCGCGCCGTGTGAAAGGCCACGTTGCCCTCGACCTTCTGGATGATCTGGTGGATGTGCCCGTTCAGCACCGTCACCGAGCCGAAGCGCCTGAGCAGCGCGAGGGCCCTCGCCCCGTCCTGCGTGCCCCAGCCCCATTCGGGATAGACCGTCCAGAGCGGGATGTGGGCGAACACGACCACGGGCGTGCTCGACGCGAGCCCCGCCACGTCCGCCTCCAGCCAGTCGAGCTGCTCGGCCCCGAGATTGCCGAGGCCGCCGGCCTTCAGGTCGACGACGTTGACGAGGCCGATGAAATGGATGCCGCCCTGGTCGAAGCTGTACCAGCCGGCGCCGCGCGAGCCCTTGCCGTAGCGGGCGAGGTAGGCGCGGCCCTGCTCGTCGTCGAGCAGGTCGTGCTCGCCCGGCACGAAGAACAGGGGCAGGCCGGTTTCGCGCAGGATCTGGTCGGCATCGTCGAACTCCCCGTCCTTGGAGAGATGGCTGATGTCGCCGGTATGGATGATGAAGGCCGGCTTCTGCGGCAGCGCGCGGATCCGCTCGACGGCCTCGCGCAGCGTGCCGAGGGCATCGGGATTGGCCGGCTTGCTGAAGCCGACATGGCTGTCGCTGATCTGGAGGAAGCTGAAGGGCGCCGGCGCGGCCTCGGCTGCCAGGGCCCGCTCCAGCCCGACCGCGCGCGGTAGCCCGCCGCCGAGGGTCCAGAGGAGGCCCGTGCCCGCCCAGGCCATGCATTCGAGGGCGCCGCGGCGGCTCGGCCGCGACGGGTCCCCGTCCGAATCCGTGGGGTCGTGCATGATCCGGCTCCGTATCGAGACGGGACGTCGGCGTCCCTGCGGGTCCAGATCGGCGAAGGGTCCCGGATATTCCCGGGAGCCGACGATATTTCTCGCGATTGCCCGAAATTCCGGTCTCCGGGAATAAAGCGGCCCGCCCCGAAGTCTGGATGGCACGAGAGGCCGGAAAGGCCCTCGCACAGGACCAGCAGAGCCGGGATCTCGAACAGTATTCCCACCCGCAGGGACGCCGATCCGGCACGCCGGACAGGCGCTCCCGCGGGGCAGGCCCCTGCTGGCCGCCACCCAGGAGAGCGCCATGACGATCCATCACCTCGCCCGGCCCGCCGGCCTGCCGTTCCGGACGGCGGCCGTCCTCGTCTTCCTGCTGGCCGGCGCGTCGGCGGCCGCGGCCGGCCCGCGGCACGCGCCGCGCAGGGCGGTTCCGACGACCTACGACGCCGTCGGCGCGCTTGACCGGGATCGGACCGGGAGTATCAACGCCGGGCGGAATCCCGTCGCCCCGCCGCACGCGCTGAGGAGCAGCACCCTCGGCAATGCGGAGTTTCCGGAGCGCGATCCCATCGCGCAGAATCTCGGCAACACGGCGGGCGGCGGCCTGAACTGAGATGGGCGCCGCCCGACCGGCAAGCCCGCGCGGCGTTCGAGCCGGGCAAAGGCCGCACGGGGTGCGGGTCCGCGACGGCGGGCCCGGTCCGGTGGATGTGAGCCATGAGGCGTCGACATCTCCTCGCAGCCGCGGCCGGCGCGCTCCTCGCGCCCCGGACCGGCCGCGCGCAGCAGGCGCGTCGGCCGGTGGTCGGCTTCCTGTCGATCTCCTCGGCGGCGGCCGTCGGGCCGTCGCTGCTGCCGGCCTTCCATCGCGGCCTCGGGGAGGCCGGCTACGGCGAGGGGCGCAACGTGGAGATCCGCTACGTCTGGGCGGACGGATCCTACGATCGGTTGGCGGCCCTCGCGGGCGAGCTCGCGCGGCAGAGGGTCGACGTGATCGTGGCGGCGGGCGGCACCATCGCGGCGCTCGCCTCCAAGGCCGCGACGCCCGAGATTCCGATCGTCGGGCTCGCGGGCGACGATCCGGTCCGGCTCGGACTGGTCCGGAGCATCAACCGGCCGGGCGACAACTTCACCGGCGTCGTCCAGCTCGTGGTCGCCTCGGTGGGCAAGCGCGTGGAGCTGCTGCGCGAGCTCGTCCCGGACATGTCGGTGGTCGCCTTCCTCGACAACCCGCGCCGGTCCAACGCCTCGAATCAGGTCCGCGAGATGCGGGAGGCGGCGCGCGCGCTCGGCCTGGAGGTGGCCCTGATCGAGGCGAGCGACGACGACGCGCTCCGCTCCGCCCTGTCGGCGGCGCGGGCTGGGGCCGGCGGCCTCGTCATCGCCGGCGATCCGTTCTTCTTCGCCCGCCACGCGCTGATCGTAGCCCTCGCCGCCCAGCACGCGCTGCCGACCGTGTACTTCTTCAAGGAATTCGTCTCGGCCGGCGGGCTGATCAGCTACGGCTCGAACCTCGCGGACGCGTTCCACCGCATCGGCGTCTATACCGGCGCCATCCTGGCCGGGGCGAGGCCCGCCGAGCTGCCGATGGCGCAGCAGACCGACAAGCTCGAACTCGCCGTCAATCTCGGGACGGCGCGGACCTTGCGCCTGTCGGTCCCGGTCTCGATCCTGATCCAGGCCGACACGGTGATCGAGTGAGAGGGCGGGCATCGCCCGCAGCCATCACGCACCGACAGATCCAGATAGCGGCAGCGAAAGCGTGGCCGTATCGGATCGGACGGCGTGCGCTTCAGCACAGTCATCGTCACGCGTCCGGTTTACGCATCCAGTTCGATCGGGGGGATGGGAGGTGATCATGCAGATCATCCGTCATCCGCGAGCCGACGACAGCTTCACGGCACTTCTGGCCCTCGCGCTGTCGTTCATCGGTATCCTGCTCTCGTTGGCCGCATTCGAGCGTGTTTACGAGGCTCAGACACGCGAAATCGAATCGACCATCGACCGTCTTCGATCGGCCTCCTGACCGGTCGAAGCCGTCACGCAACGATGGCGACACCCTCGAGACGGGCAACCATCCCGCGCGAGGCGAGAACATCCGGTCTTTCGTCATGGGAGAATCGACGAACGCGACTTCCGAACGCGGAGGCGGGCATGTGGCTGATGCTTCGATACATGAGGGCGTGGCGGCTGACGCGCAGCGCCTGCCGGGAACTGCGGCGTCTCAGCGACCGCGAATTGGAGGATATCGGCCTCAATCCCTGCGAGGTGATCTCCCGCAGGATCCGCTCCTGAGGCGCTGACGGTCACTCGATCACCGTGTCGGCACTTATCGCGAGCGTCGCGGGCACGTTGACGCCGAGCTTGGCCGCCGACTGGAGGTTGATGAACAGCTCGACCTTGGTGACGAGTTGGACCGGCAGGTCGCCGGGCTTCTCGCCCGCAAGGATCCGGCCGGTATAGAGGCCGGCATAGCGGTGCGACTGCTCGAAATCGCCGCCATAGCTCATCAGCCCGCCGGCCGTGGCGAAGTCGCGCGTCTGGGTGATCGCGGGGATGCGATAGCGCAGCCCCAGGGTCGCGAGCATCTGGCTGCGGGTGGCGAAATAGGGATCCGACGTGAAGACGAGCCCGGCCCAGCGGCGCCGCTGCTCGGGCATGAACGCCGCCTCGAGCTCCGCCTCGGTGCTGGCCTGGATGATCTGGAGCGTGACGCCGAGGGAATCGGCGGCCTCGTGCAAATTCTTGAGCTGCGAGGCCGCGGTCGGGCTGGTCGGGTTGACGACGACCGCCATGCGGCCGGCGCCGGGGAGCACCTCGTGCAGGAATTCCAGCCGCTTGCGCGAGACCTCGACGCTCAGGCTCGATATGCCCGTGAGGTTGCCGCCGGGACGCGACAGGCTGTCCACCACCCCGAGCGCGACCGGATCGCCGCCCATCTCGAAGACGACCGGGATCGTCGTGGTGGCGGCCTTCGCCGCGAGCGCCACCGGGGCGCCTCCGGGCGTCGCCAGCACCGAGACCTGCCGGGCGACGAGGTCGGCGGCGAGGGCGGGAAGCCGGTCGTACGCCCCTTCCGCCCAGCGATAGGCGATGGTGACGTTGCGGTCCTCCTCGTAGCCGGCCTCGGCCAGCCCCTTCCGGAAGGCGATCAGGCGGCTGGCATAGGGGCCGGGCGATTCGAGGCCGAGATAGCCGATGACGGGTCTGGCGCCCGGCTGCGCGCGGACCGGGCGCGCCCAGGCCGCCGCGCCGAGCAACAGGATGATCTCGCGCCGCCTCATCTCGCGCAGCCCCTGGGATCCGCATCGTCCGATCGGGATCTCGGCACGGGACAGGAATTCAGGCTCGACGACCGCGCATCATCGCGGCGGAGCCCGAATGTCCGGCCCGACGATGATCAGCATAGCGGCGCGCCTCTTCGGAACCAATCCGTCCCGAATCGGAATCCGGCATCGCGCCATGCCGAGGGCGAAGATGCTTGCGCAGCTGGGACCGATCTGAGGATCTCCCGCCAAGACCTGAGCGTGCGCAATTCTTGAGATCTCGAAAGCCCGTTCTTGTCCCGCATTCGACGACATCGGACATCGAAGGCCCATGAGCTTGCCCCGGCAGATCCAGCCATGACGCGGGACTTTTCGCATGCCATAGTCCGGCCGACCTCCCGAAGGGCGTCGAGGCCATCCATGAGGCGGCGCGAGATCCCCTGCCTGCCACGCGGCGCACGGCCCTGCGCCGCAGGCGGCCCGGACCGGCCCGCCCGGCCATGAGCGGCCGGCCCAGCCGCTCGCTCCTGCGCAAGTATTTCCTCGCGCTGTTCGCGGCGGTGGTCGTGCCGCTCCTCGGGAACGGCGCCATGGAGGCCTGGTTCGGCTACCGGGACCAGCGCGCCCAGCTGGACGTGCTGCTGGAGGCCGAGGCACACGCCGCCGCCTCCCGGATCCGCAGCTTCATCGACAACATTCGCGACCAGCTCGGCTGGATGGTCCAGATCCCGCCGGCCCCGGGCGCCGAGGAGCAGTCGCGGCTCGATGCCCTGCGGCTCCTGCGCCAGGTCCCGGCCGTCGTGAGCCTCACGGTTCTCGACGGGGCCGGACGGGAGCGTCTGCGCGTCTCGCGCGTCGGCCTCAACCAGGTCGGCAGCGACATCGACCGCTCCGCCGAGGCCGCCGTGGTCGGGGCCCGGGCCGCCCGGGTCTGGTACGGGCCGGTGACGTATTTCCGCGGCTCGGAGCCGTTCATGACGATCGCCCTGGCCGGCAATCGCGCCGCCGCCGGGATCGTGGTCGCCGAGATCAACCTCAAGCTGATCTGGGAGGTCGTCTCGGCCATCCGGGTGGGCGAGACCGGGCAGGCCTTCGTGCTCGACGCGCAGGGGCGCCTGATCGCGCATCCGGACATCAGCCTCGTGCTGCGCGGCGGCGATTCCGTCGCGGCGCGCCCGCTCCTGACGCTCCGCGACGCCATCCGGGCCGGCGGCGGCTCGGCCATCGGCCAGGACGCCGCCGGCGCCACGATCATCGGCGCCATGGCCTCGGTCCCCGGCGTGAACTGGAGCGTCATCGTCCATCAGCCCGTGCTGGAGGCGTTCGGGCCGATCTACCGCGCGCTCTGGCGCACTATCGCCCTGCTCGTCCTCGGCACCGCCTTCGCGGGGCTGCTCGCCTACTGGCTGGCGCGCCGCATGATCGGCCCCATCCGGCAGCTCGAGCACGGCACCGAGCAGATCGGCGCGGGGCATTTCGACCACCGCATCGCGATCGCCTCGACGGACGAGCTGGGCCGGCTGGCCCGGCGCTTCAACGCCATGGCGGCCGAGCTCGCCCTCTCGAAGGAGCGCCAGGAGCGCATCGCGCGCCTCCGGCGCTTCCTCGCCCCCCAGGTCGCGGAGCTGATCGATTCGGCGGGGGACGACAGCGTCCTCGAAGGCCGGCGGGTCGAGGTGGCGGTGATCTTCGGCGATCTGCGCGGCTTCACCGCCTTCTCGGCGAAGACGCCGCCGGACGAGATCATGCAGGTCCTGGCCGAATATTTCGATGCGCTCGGACGTGTCATCACAGCCCACGGCGCCACGCTGACGAACTTCGCCGGCGACGGGCTGATGGTGCTGGTCAATGCGCCGGTCGCCTGCCCCGACCCCGGGGGGACCGCCATCCGGCTCGCCACCGACATGCAGGCGGTCGTCCGCTGCCTCGTGTCGGACTGGCGCGCCCGGGGATACACGATCGGCTTCGGGGTCGGCGCCGCGATGGGGACGGCGACCGTCGGGCGGATCGGATACGAGAACCGGTTCGACTACACGGCGATCGGCCCGGTGGTGAACCTCGCCGCGCGGCTCTGCTCGGCCGCGGAGAACGAGCAGATCCTGATCGACGGGGCCCTCGCCGCCGCGATCCGGGACCATGCCGGCCTCGTGGCCCTCGGCTCGCGCGCCGTGAAGGGGCTCGATGCCGAGGTGGCGGTCTTCGGAATCGTCCCCAGGAATCCGGCCCCGGTGGCATCCGGCCCCGGCGAGTCAGAGACGTTTCCGCCCGGACCCGATCCGATCGCGGAAATTCAGGCCGCTTCGAGGGCCGGGGTCGCGTAAGGCCGTTCGATGTCCTCCGGCGCGGCGGCTCCGGAGCCGAGGGGCCCGGCATGGAGGCTCGCCACCAGGGCGGCGATCTCGTCGGGGAAGGCCGGCTCGCCCTCGATGCCGAAGGCGAGGTCGAGGAGCGGGGCGAGGCCGTTCAGGAGGGCCTGGGCCGGCCGGGGCTCGGCCCCGGATCGATCGGCATCCGCGCACCGAGGGCTCGGGCCGAGGGCGGGGCGCGCGCGAGAGGGCATGGGATCCTGATCGGTGACCTGCGCTCGGCCGGCCCGAGGTTCGGGCGCCCATCCCTGCGAGGCCCGCCAAGCTAGGCCGGCCCAGTTGAACGGCACCTGAAAACCGCTGGCAGGGTCCGGTTCAGAAATCGCCGGCGCGGGCGCGGTAACGCATCGTTAACCATGAGGCGGCGAGGGTCCGGCGGTTCGGAGATCCCGCCATGACTCGACGCAGCCGCCGCGATTTCGGAGCCCTGACCGAGGCCCAGATCCGGGCGAAGCGGATCGATCCGCGCCGGGTCGACGCGTCCAGCCTGTTGCGCACGCCCGAGCCGAAGCGGATGGTGGACCTGCTCGACGCGATCCAGCAGGTCGAGGAAGCCGCCAAGGGCGAGCGCAGCTTCCTGCACCGGCGCGGCTGAGCCCACGCGCCGCGGGCCCTCGAACCGCTCCGGCGACAGGTTCCGAAACGTCGATTTCTTCGCTCGCGATCACGAATGGTCTATGCCGCGCCGCGAACTCTGCCTATCGATGCAGGCGGGTTGACGAGGGCTGATTCGCGCGGATGTCGCTGGCTTCAATTCTGGATATCAGACCCGGAACCACGGGAGAGCAGATTCAATCGATCCTCCGATCCGTCCGCAGGCATCTGGCGATGGATGTCGGCTTCGTGTCGGAATTCTTGAACGGCAACCGGGTGTTCCGCTTCTCCGACAGCGAGACGTACAGCAATCCCGTGGTCGTCGGCGCCTCCGATCCGCTGGACAAGAGCTTCTGCTACTATATCGCCCGCGGGCTGATGCCGGAGATCATGCACGATGCGCGCGAGAATCCGGTCGCCGCGCAGCTTCCCGTGACGGACGCGCTTCCCGTCGGCGCGCATCTCAGCGTTCCCCTGCGCTACGACGACGGGACGCCGTTCGGCACCCTGTGCTGCTTCAGCTTCACGCCCGACCGGACCCTGACGACGCGCGACCTCGGCGTGCTGCGCCTCTGCGCCGACGTCGTCTCGGCCGCCATGCAGAAGGACCGCTCGGCCGCCCTCGACCTGGAGGCGCGGCGCAGCCGCATCGAGCAGGTGATCGCGGCGGGCGACCTCGACATGGTGTTCCAGCCCCTCTACCGGGTGGCCGACGCGCAGTTGATCGGGTTCGAGGCCCTGTCCCGCTTCCGGCCCGAGCCGCGCCGGCCGCCGGATACGTGGTTCGCCGAGGCCGAGGCGGTGGGCCTCGGCGAGGAGCTGAAATTCCTGGCCGTCGAGCGGGCGCTCACGGCCTTCTCCAGGCTCGATCCCACCCTCCGGCTCACGCTCAACCTCTCGCCCGGCGCCATCCTCGGGCCGCGCTTCGCCAGCGCGATCACGGAGGCCCTGCTCCACCGCGTCGTCATCGAGCTGACCGAGCACGCGGAGGTCCCCTCCTACGAGGCGCTGCGCTCGGCCCTGGCGCCCGCGCGGGCGAAGGGCCTGCGCCTCGCCATCGACGATGTGGGGGCCGGCCACGCCACCTTTCGGCACGTGCTCGATCTCGCGCCCGAGATGATCAAGCTCGACCGCAGCCTGGTCCACGGCATCCACACGGACAACGCACGGCGCGCGCTCGCCGAGGCCCTGACGATGTACGGGCGGCGGATCGGCTGCGAGGTCGTGGCCGAGGGCATCGAGACCGCCGACGACTACGCGATCCTGCAGGATATCGGCGTCACCCGCGCCCAGGGCTACCTGCTCGGCCGCCCCCTGCCCCTCGCCGAGGCCGCCGCCCTCCCACTCCGGCACGGCACGCTGGCGGCCCGCGCCTAGGCGCGGGGGCCCAACGCCCTCCGGTCGAGTCGTTCGCGGACGCGGTCCGGACTGGACGCGGGTCCCCTCTCCCGAACGGGAGAGGGAGCGCCGCGCGCCTCGCCCGCAAGGCCGCGCTTCGCCAAAGGACGCCGAACCGAGCGCCTATGCCCCAGGGCCCCCGAGGATCCTGATGGGATCCTTATAAGATCGCGGTCCTCTCCCTCTCGAACGCTAACGCGGTTCGGGCCGACAATCCGGCCCGGCCGAGGAGGGCGCGCGCGGCGCGTCCGGTCCCGGCCGAACGGACACGGACGCACCATGCTCGACATCGTCTTCCTCGCCGGCGGCCTCGCCTTCTTCGGCCTGTCGGCCGGCTACGCCGCCCTCTGCGAGCGCCTCTGAGCGCGGTCGCCATGATCCTCGACCTCGCCCTCGGCGCCCTCGTGACGGCCGGACTCCTCGCCTACCTCATCGTCGCCCTCGTCCGCCCCGAGCGGTTCTGAGCGGCGGGCAGACCCCATCCCGGACCCCATCCCATGACCCTCAACGGCTGGATCCAGATCGCGCTGTTCTGCGCGGTCGTGCTGGCGCTCGTGAAGCCGCTCGGCCTCTACATGACCCGCGTCTTCACCGGCGCGCGCACCCCCCTCTCGCCCGTGCTCGGCCCCGTCGAGCGCGGGCTCTACCGGGCGGCCGGCATCGATGCGGGCCACGAGCAGAGCTGGCTCGGCTACGGGCTCGCCATGCTCGCCTTCCACGCGCTCGGCTTCGTGCTGCTCTACGCGGTGCTGCGCCTGCAGGCTCTGCTGCCCCTCAACCCGATGGAGCAGGCGGCGGTGGCGCCCGACCTCGCCTTCAACACGGCGGCGAGCTTCGTCACCAACACCAACTGGCAGAACTACGGCGGCGAGAGCACGCTCTCCTACCTGTCGCAGATGCTCGGGCTGACCCACCAGAACTTCCTCTCGGCGGCCACCGGCATCGCGCTCGCCGTCGCGCTGATCCGCGGCTTTTCCCGCGCCTCGGCGCGGACGGTCGGCTCGTTCTGGGTCGACCTGACCCGCTGCACCCTCTACGTGCTGCTGCCGCTCTGCGCCGTGCTGACCCTGTTCTACGTCGCGCAGGGCATGCCGCAGACGCTGTCGCCGTATGTCGAGGCGACGACGCTGGAGGGCGCGAAGCAGACCATCGCGGTCGGCCCGGTGGCGAGCCAGGTCGCGATCAAGATGCTCGGCACCAATGGCGGCGGCTTCTTCAACGCCAACGCCGCGCATCCCTTCGAGAACCCGACCGCGCTGGCGAACTTCGTGCAGATCGTCACGATCTTCGCGCTCGGCGCCGCGCTCACCAACGTCTTCGGCCGCATGGTCGGCGACGAGCGGCAGGGCTGGGCGATCCTCGCGGCGATGATGCTGCTGTTCGTGGCCGGCGCCGCCGTGACCTACGGGGCCGAGGCCGCGGGCAGCCCCGTGCTGAACGGGCTCGGGCTCACGGGCGGCAACATGGAGGGCAAGGAGGTCCGCTTCGGCATCATCGCCTCGGCGCTCTTCGCGGTGGTGACGACGGCCGCCTCCTGCGGCGCGGTCAACGCCATGCACGACTCGTTCACGGCGCTCGGCGGCCTCGTGCCGATGCTCAACATGCAGCTCGGCGAGATCATCGTCGGCGGCGTCGGGGCGGGCCTCTACGGCATGCTGGTCTTCGTCGTGGTGGCGATCTTCGTGGCCGGGCTGATGGTCGGGCGCACGCCGGAATATCTCGGCAAGAAGATCGAGGCGCGCGAGGTGAAGATGGCCATGCTCGCCGTCCTCTGCCTGCCGCTGATGATGCTGGGGCTCACGGCGCTCGCGACCGTGCTGCCGGCGGGCCTCGCCGGCCCCGCCAATGCCGGCCCGCACGGCTTCTCGGAGATCCTCTACGCCTTCACCTCGGCGGCGGCCAATAACGGCTCGGCCTTCGGCGGGCTCACCGGCAACACCCTGTTCTACAACGTGACCCTGGCGCTCGGCATGCTGGTCGGCCGCTTCTTCGTGATCCTCCCGGCGCTCGCCATCGCCGGCTCGCTCGCGGCCAAGAAGCGGGTCCCGGCCTCTTCCGGCACTTTCCCCACCGATGGCGGGCTGTTCGTCGGGCTGCTCGTCGGCGTCATCCTGATCGTCGGCGGCCTCACCTTCTTCCCGTCGCTGGCGCTCGGCCCCGTGGTCGAGCACCTCGCCGGCGCGGCGGGCCAGACCTTCGCGACGGGGGGCTGAGATGCCGCGCGCCCTCGACCTCCGCCGCTCCCGGCACCTGCTCGCCCAGGCGCCGCTCCGCCACCGCGCGCACGGGCCCGAGCCGCGGCCGGTGCGCACCTCCGACCTCGTGCTGGCCCTCCTCTCGGTGGTGATGCTCGGCGGCCTCGCCCTCGCGGCGGCCTTCGCGCTGACCGCCGGCACGGCCGCGCCCTAGAGCATTTTCCGCGGAAGCGGTCGCCGGTTCCGCGAAAGAAAATGCGGCACGATCAATCGGTTAGAGGATTTTCTGTGATCCAGGGATCATGGGAGATCCTCTAGCGCTCTTGAGCCGAATGCCGAGGACCCGGGCGTCGGCCCCGGGTCCCCTCGCCTCCCCTTCCGGACACCCAGATCCATGTCCCGCAAGACCGCATCCCTGTTCAGCGCCGCCCTCGTCGGGCCGGCCCTCATCGGCTCCGTCAGGAAGCTCGATCCGCGCGCCATGATCCGCAACCCGGTCATGTTCGTGGTCGAGGTCGTGGCGGCGCTCACGACCGTCCTGTTCCTCCGCGACCTCGCCGCGGGAGGAAGCGACCTGTTCTTCTCGGGCCAGATCATCCTCTGGCTCTGGTTCACCCTGCTCTTCGCGAACTTCGCCGAGGCGCTGGCCGAGGGCCGCGGCAAGGCCCAGGCCGAGTCGCTGCGCCGCACCCGCACCGAGATGACGGCCAAGCGCCTCACCGGCGAGGGCGGCAGCTACCGGACCGTGCCGGGCACGAGCCTCAAGGTCGGCGACCTCGTCCTCGTCGAGGCGGGCGACCTGATCCCCTCGGACGGCGAGGTGGTCGCGGGCGTGGCCTCGGTCAACGAGGCGGCGATCACCGGCGAATCCGCCCCCGTGATCCGCGAATCGGGCGGCGACCGCTCGGCGGTGACCGGCGGCACGCAGGTGCTCTCGGACGCGATCACGGTGCGCATCACCGCCGAGCCCGGCTCGACCTTCGTCGACCGCATGATCGCGCTCGTGGAGGGCGCATCGCGCAGCAAGACCCCGAACGAGATCGCGCTGAACATCCTGCTCGCCGGCCTCACCATCGTGTTCGTCTTCGCGGTGGCCTCGATCCCGAGCTTCGCGAGCTATGCCGGCGGCACGATCCCGGTGATCGTGCTGGTGGCCCTGTTCGTGACGCTGATCCCGACCACGATCGGCGCCCTGCTCTCGGCCATCGGCATCGCCGGCATGGACCGGCTGGTGCGCTTCAACGTGCTCGCCATGTCGGGCCGCGCCGTCGAGGCGGCGGGCGACGTGGACACGCTGCTCCTCGACAAGACCGGCACGATCACGCTGGGCAACCGGCAGGCCACCGAGTTCCGCCCCGTGCGCGGCGTCTCCGAGCGGGATCTCGCCGACGCGGCGCAGCTCGCCTCGCTCGCCGACGAGACGCCGGAGGGCCGCTCCATCGTCGTTCTCGCGAAGGAGGCCTACGGCATCCGCGCCCGCGACATGGCCGCCCTCAACGCCACCTTCGTGCCCTTCACGGCGCAGTCGCGCATGTCCGGCGTCGATCTCGACGGCAGCGCCATCCGCAAGGGCGCGGTCGAGGCCGTGATCGCCGCCCTCTCGACGCAGCCGGCGGCGAGCCGCGGCTCGAACGCCGCCCTCGCCTTCGCCCCGGAGGCCGAGAGCGAGGCCGTGGCCGAGATCCGCGCCATCGCCGAGGAGATCGCCAAGGCCGGCGGCACTCCCCTCGCGGTCGCCCGCGACGGCCGGCTCCTCGGCGTCGTCCACCTCAAGGACATCGTGAAGGGCGGCATCCGCGAGCGCTTCGCGGAGCTGCGCCGCATGGGCATCCGCACGGTGATGATCACCGGCGACAACCCCATGACCGCGGCCGCCATCGCCGCCGAGGCCGGGGTGGACGATTTCCTCGCCCAAGCCACCCCCGAGGACAAGCTGGCGCTGATCCGCCGCGAGCAGGCGGAGGGCAAGCTGGTGGCCATGTGCGGCGACGGCACCAACGACGCGCCGGCCCTCGCCCAGGCCGATGTCGGCGTCGCCATGAATACCGGCACGGTGGCCGCGCGCGAGGCCGGCAACATGGTCGATCTCGATTCCGACCCGACGAAGCTCATCGAGATCGTCGGCATCGGCAAGCAGCTCCTGATGACCCGCGGGGCGCTGACGACCTTCTCCATCGCCAACGATGTGGCGAAGTACTTCGCGGTGCTTCCGGCGATGTTCCTCGGGCTCTACCCGCAGCTCCAGGCGCTGAACGTCATGGGGCTGGCCTCGCCCCAGAGCGCGATCCTGTCGGCGATCGTCTTCAACGCCCTCGTCATCGTCGCGCTGATCCCGCTCGCGCTGAAGGGCGTCGCCTACCGCCCGGTCGGGGCCGCCTCGCTCCTGCGCCGCAACCTCCTCGTCTACGGCCTCGGCGGCGTCCTGGTGCCCTTCCTCGGCATCAAGGCCATCGACCTCGCCGTCAGCGCCCTGCACCTCGCCTGATCACACCTGGAACCACCATGCTCACGCATCTGCGCCCCGCCCTCGTCCTCCTCGTCGCCCTGACCGGGCTGACGGGCCTCGCCTACCCGCTCGCCATGACCGGCATCGCCGGAACGGTCTTCCCGGCCAGGGCCGCCGGCAGCCTGATCGAGCGCGACGGCAAGGTCGTCGGCTCCAGCCTGATCGGGCAGAGCTTCACCGGGGCCGGCTACTTCCACGGCCGGCCCTCGGCCACCACCGCGGCGGACCCGGCCGATTCCGCCAAGACCGTGCCGGCGCCCTACAACGCGGCGAACTCCATGGGCTCGAATCTCGGGCCGACCAGCGCGGCGCTGGCCGAGCGCGTGAAGGCCGACCGCGACGCCCTGCAGGCCGAGAATCCGGGCCAGCCGGTGCCGCTCGACCTCGTCACCACGAGCGGCTCGGGGCTCGATCCCGACATCTCGCCGGAGGCCGCCCTGTTCCAGGTGCCGCGCGTCGCCCGGGCGCGCAACCTGCCCGAGGAGCGCCTGCGCGCCCTCGTGGCGGCCGCGATCCAGGGCCGGACGCTGGGCCTCCTCGGCGAGCCCCGCGTCAACGTGCTGGGGCTGAACCTCGCGCTGGACGATCTCGCCCGGCGCTGAGCGCGCCGACAATGCCAGACCCCGATGAACGCGACGCATCGCAATCTGCCCGCGCGACGGCGCGGCGGCGGTCGTCCGCCGGGCGCGTCGATCCCGACCAAAGGTCGGGATCGACGCACTTTGGTATAGGATCGCGCATGCCCGAGACCGGCCGCGCCCCGAACCGCCCCTCGCCCGACGCGCTGCTCGATGCAGCGCGCCGGGAGGCGCGCACGCGCGGCCGGCTCAAGGTCTTCCTCGGCGCGGCGCCGGGCGTCGGCAAGACCTACGAGATGCTCACCATCGGGCGCGCCCGGCTGAAGGCCGGCGCCGACGTGGTGGTCGGCGTGGTCGAGACCCATGGCCGGGCCGAGACCGAGGCCCTGCTCGACGGCTTCGCGGTGATCCCGCGGCGCAGCGTGCCCTATCACGGCACGGTGCTGGAGGAGATGGACCTCGACGCGCTGCTGGCGCGCCGGCCCGAGATCGCGCTGGTGGACGAACTCGCCCACACCAACGCGCCGGGCTCGCGCCACCCCAAGCGCTACCAGGACGTGGAGGAGCTGCTCGATGCCGGCATCGACGTGCTCACCACGCTCAACATCCAGCACGTGGAGAGCCTGAACGACGTCGTCGCCGCGATCACCCGCATCCGCGTGCGCGAGACGGTGCCCGACGGCGTGCTCGACCGGGCCGACGACATCGAGGTGATCGACCTCAACCCCGACGACCTGATCCAGCGCCTGAAGGACGGCAAGGTCTACGTGCCGGACAATGCCGAGCGGGCGCTGAAGCACTACTTCTCCCGCGGCAACCTCACCGCCTTGCGCGAGTTGGCGCTGCGGCGCACCGCCGACCGGGTGGACGACGAGCTCCTCAGCCACATGCGGGCGAACGCCATCGCCGGGCCCTGGGCGGCCGGCGAGCGGGTGCTGGTCTGCGTCAACGAGGATCCGCGCTCGGCCGGCCTCGTGCGCTACGCCAAGCGCCTCGCCGACCGCCTGCACGCGCCCTGGACCGCGCTCTCCATCGAGGGCGCGCGCTCGGCCGCCTTCAGCGAGGCGCAGCGCGACCGCATCGCCGAGGCGCTGCGCCTCGCCGACCGGCTCGGGGGCGACGCCGTCACCCTGCCGGGCGGGCGGCGCATCGCCGACGACATCCTGGCCTATGCGCGCTCGGCCAACGTCAACCACATCGTGGTCGGCAAGGCGGCACGGTCCTGGGCCTTCGAGCTGGTCAACGGCTCGGTGGTGCACGACCTCGTGCGCCGCAGCGGCACGATCGGCGTGCACGTGGTGCCCGGCGAGGCGCCCCCCGCGGAGAGCCCGGCGCGGCGCGCCGTCGCCACTGCCGCGCCGCGCCGGACGCGCGACGGCCGGCCCTATCTCGTGGCGCTGCTCGCCACCGCCACGGGCCTCGGCGCGGCGCTGCTGCTCCAGCCCTATGCCGGCGTCGAGAATGCCGACCTGTTCCTGCTCACCGCCGTGGTCGGCGTCGCCGTGCGCTGGGGGCTCGGGCCCTCACTCGTCGCGGTGGTGGCGGCCTCGCTCGCCTACAACTTCTTCTTCCTGCCGCCGGTCTACACCTTCACCATCGCCGACCCGACCAACGTCGCCGCCTTCCTGCTCTTCACCCTGGTCGCCGTGCTGGTCTCGAACCTCGCCGCGCGGGCGCGCTCGGTGGCGGTGATCGCGCAGGGGCGCGCCAAGGCGACGGAGCGGCTGTTCGGCTTCTCGCGCAAGCTCGCGGGCTGCGGCACCCTCGACGACGTGCTCTGGGCCACCTCCGCGCAGGTGGCGGCCATGCTGGGGGTGCGCGTCGTGCTGCTCCTGCCCGAGGGCAAGGCCGTCACCGTGCGGGCCGGCTACCCGCCGGAGGACATGCTGGACGAGGCCGACCTCGCCGCCGCGCAATGGGCTTTCGACAACGACCGCCCGGCCGGGCGCGGCGCCGACACCCTGCCGGGGGCGCGGCGCCTGTTCCTGCCGATGCGCACCGGGCGCGGCACCATCGGCGTGATCGGCCTCGACCGCGACGGGACCGGGCCGATCCTGACGCCGGAGGGACGGCGCCTGCTCGACGCCCTCGCCGACATGGGCGCCCTCGCCATCGAGCGGGTCCGCCTCGTGGAGGATCTCGACCGGGCCGAGCGCGAAGCCGAGACCGACCGGCTGGCCCGGGCGCTGCTGACCTCGATCAGCCACGACCTGCGCACGCCGCTCGCCTCGGTACTCGGCGCGGCGAGCACCCTGCGCGACCTCGACGCCGACCTGCCCAAGGAGGCCAAGGCCGAACTCGTCGCCACCATCATCGCGGAATCGGAACGGCTCAACCGCTTCATCGCCAACCTCCTCGACATGACGCGGCTGGAGGCGGGCGCCGTCGCGCCGAACCTCCTGGCCCAGGACGTCGCCGAGACCGTCGACACGGCGCTCCGCCGCACCGAGGCGGTGCTCGCCGGCCACCGGGTGCGCGTCGCGGTGGAGCCGGACCTGCCGACGCTGCGGCTCGATCCGGTCCTGTTCGAGCAGGTGCTGGTCAACCTGCTCGACAACGCCGCCAAATATGCGCCGGAGGGCACCACGGTCACGGTCCGGGCGCGCCGCGAGGGGGCCAGCGTCCGCATCGCCGTGCTCGACGAGGGCGACGGGCTGCCCGAGGCGGATGTGGAGCGGGTGTTCGACAAGTTCTACCGGGCCCGCAAGGGCGACCGGGTCCGGGCCGGCACGGGGCTCGGGCTCGCCATCGCCCGCGGCTTCGTCGAGGCGATGGGCGGCACCGTCACGGCGGCCAACCGGCGCGACCGCGGCGGGGCCTGCTTCCTCGTCACCCTGCCGGTCCCCGCCCGGACCACGCCGAAGGACATCGCCGCATGAGGCGCCGCATGAGGCCGAGGTCATGAGCCCGACCGTCCTCGTCGTCGACGACGAGCCGCCCATCCGCAAGCTCCTGCGCATGGGCCTGTCCACGCAGGGCTACGCCATCCTGGAGGCGCCGGACGCGCGCAGCGCCCTCGAGGTCCTGGGCCGGACCCGCGCGGACCTCGTCATCCTCGATCTCGGCCTGCCCGACATGCGCGGCCACGACCTGCTCCGCGCCATCCGCGCCAGCCATCCCGACCTGCCGGTGGTGGTGCTGTCGAGCCGCGACGACGAGGGCGGCAAGGTCGAGGCGCTCGATCTCGGCGCGGACGACTACGTCACCAAGCCCTTCGGCATGGCCGAGCTGCTCGCCCGCCTGCGCGCGGCGCTGCGCCACCAGCTCGCGGTGCGCGGTGAGCGCCCGGTCTTCCGGATCGACGGGCTCTCGGTCGATCTCGTGCGGCGCATCGTGCGGGTGGGCGAGGCCGAGGTGAAGCTGACCCCGCGCGAATACGATTTCCTGCGGGTGCTGGTGCTGCATGCCGGCAAGGTGCTGACCCATTCCCAATTGATGCAGCAGGTCTCGACCTCCTCCGACCCGCAATACCTGCGCGTCTACATGCGCCAGCTCCGGCAGAAGCTCGAAGTCGATCCCGAGCGCCCGCGCATCCTCCTGACCGAGACCGGCATCGGCTACCGCCTCCGCGCGCCGGACGACGAGCCGCGCCCCGTCCCGGCCGGCGATCCGGCGGGACGCTGATGCCGGACCGGCCCGAACCGCCGCGCGGGGTCCGCCCTGCCCGATTCGCCCGCTGGATCGCCTATGCGGTGGTGCTGGCCACCGCCCTCTGGCTGGCGGCGCATCTGCGCTGAGCCCCCCTTGTCGCCATCCGGCGCGGTGCAGATCCGCACCTGGGAAAATCAGTCTAAATTGCATGCTATCGCTGTCTCATCCCGCATTTGGGGTATGGATCCAGCGGTAATTCAGTCTCCCTGGCATACGACATCATGCGATGATTGGGCCCGCCTGTAACAGGACGTGCGGGAGGGCAATTGAGGCGGTGTCCGCACGATTTAACGTTGATCGCAGCGGAGACATGAAAGATCTGGCGCGGTGCCGGAGCCTCCGCGGAACCGAGTAGCCGCCGCACCGCGCATGTCATGCTGGGAGGGGGTCATGAGTGACGCTGATACCGTGCCCGTTTGGGCGCGCCGCCGGTTCGAGCGCCTGGTCGGCCGCGGCCTTCCCGCCGCGCTCGCGCGCCGCATCGTGCTGCCGACCAAGCGGCTGCCGGTCGACGAGATCCCCGAGGCTCCGAGCAACCTGATCCGGTTCCCGGTCCTGGCCTACTCGTCCGACGCGGTCTGACCGGCCCGACATCCGGCCATCGCCGACGAGGCCGGGCGGCGGGGGGCCTGGAACGCTCCCCGCCGAGGTGAACCGAATCCTGAGCTTTTACCGGGCGGGAACTGCCGGGCTCAGGGTGACGCCGGACGTGCCCGGAGCCCCCGTGCTCGGCGTGCCGCCGACCCCGGCCGTGGGCGGGGAGACGAGCGGCACGGTCCCCGTGGTCGCCGCCGATTCCTCGAGCGTCGGGGCGACCGTTCGGGGCCCCTCGACCACGCCGACGGCCGGCGGGACGGGATCCAGCACCACCGGGCCGCCGGCCCGGGCCGGCGCGTCCTGCGCCAGCGCACCCCCGGCAAGTGCTGCGGTGAAGACTGCTGCCAGTGCGATCGTCGCGCGTCCCATCTCTTCGTCCTCTCTATTCGAGTCGGACGGTAACGAGCGACGTGGGACGAAGTTCGTGTTGGGGCTCAGGGGCCTGGCCCAAAGGGGCATGCCGGCGATCGACGCCAGCGCGCCCGCAGGACCCGTCACCCGGCGAGCCGGAACGCGTTGCCGGCCCGGGTGGCCGGGTGGATCAGGAAATCCATGATCAGCTTCACCCGGACGAGGTCGCGCGTCTCGGCATGGGTGATGAGCCAGTAGGACCGGACGAGGCGCACGGTGCCCGTGACCTGCCGGCAGGCCTCGTCGAGATGGGAGCGCATGGCGATCGCCATGCGCTCCATGCGCTCGGCATCCGCCAGCAGCCGCTCGCCCGCCGCGGTGAGGACGAAGCCGCTCGGCCGCCGGTCGAACAGGCGCGCGCCGAACGCGGCCTCTAGGCCCGACAGGCGCCGGCTCAGGGTCGAGTGGTCGATCCCCAGGCGCTGCGCCGCCACGGTGAGGCGCCCCATCCTCGCGATCCCGCTCGCGGGCGTCGTCGGCAGCCCGGTCTCGGGGCTGATCCTGGAGCATTTCGACGGCTCCACGATCATGAAGGGCTGGCAATGGCTGTTCCTGCTGGAGGCGGTGCCCTCGCTCGTCGCCGGCATCGCGGTGCTGTGGTGATGGTCGACCGGCCGGAGCAGGCGCGCTGGCTCAGCGACCGGGAGAAGGCCGAGGTGACGGCGGATCTCCGCCGCGAGGACGGCGACAAGGTGGTCCACACCTCGTCCCGGCAGTTCCTGCGCGACGTCAACATCTGGAAGCTCTGCGCCGTCTACTTCATGACGATCATCGGCCTCTACGGGATCAGCTTCTGGCTCCCCTCGGTGGTGAAGAATTCCGGCATCGCCAGCGTCGAGCTATCGGCTGGATCTCGGCCATCCCCTACCTCGTCGCCGTGCCCACCCTCATCCTCACCGGCATCAACGCCGACCGCACCCGCCGGCGCCGGCTGCACTTCACGGTCACCCTGGCGGTCGGCGCCGCCGGGCTCGCGCTCAGCGGCTATGTCGGCCAGAACCCGGTCGCGGCGGTGATCTGGCTCAGCGTCGGCACGGCGGGCATGCTCTCCGCGCTCTCGCTGTCCTGGGGCGTGCCCTGCACCTTCCTCGCCGGATCCTCGGCGGCGGCGGGCATCGCGACCATCAACTGCGTCGGCAACCTCGCCGGGTTCGTGTCGCCCTACATGGTCAGCTGGCTGAACGTGCTCACCGGCAATCCGGCGATCGGCCTCTACGCGGTCGCGGCCTGCATGCTGGTCGGATCCTGCCTGATCCGCCTCGTGCCGGCCTCGCTCGGGGACCGCTGATCGGATCCAGGGCCCGCCGCGCATCCCCTCTCCCGGCAAGCGGGGAGAGGGGATGCGCGCTCGGACAGGCTCAGGTTTGCGACTGCGCGATCGCCAGGATGGTGACGCCGAGGGCGATCACGGCGATGCCCAGGATCATCGTGGCGTTCACCGCCTCACCGAACAGGAGGGCGCCCCCGAGGGCCGCCCCCACCATGCCGACGCCGGCCCAGATCGCGTAGACGACGCCGATCGGCAGCATGTCCATGCTGGTCGACATCAGCCACAGGGCCGTGCCGTAGCCGAGGGCGACGATCAGGCTGGGGACCGGCCGCGTGAAGCCGTCGGCGGCCTTGAGCGCCAGCGTGGCCGAGACCTCGGCGCTGATCGACAGGGCGAGGATCAGGAACGGGTTCACGCCACCACCGCCTGCGGGAGCGCGGCGGGGGCTTGCGGCGCGCGCACGAACATCTCGAGGTCGTCGGCGAACTGGTCGACGATCGGCCCGGAATTCGCCAGGCAGGTCGCGAGATAGGCCGAGAGCGAGGGGGCCGGGGCCACGCCCTCGGCGAGCAGGCGGTCGTTCGCGAAGGTCATGTCGAGGGCGCAGAAGGCGTAATAGGCGCGGGTTGCCCGCAGCATGGTCTGCTTCAGCGGGCTGTCGAGGCCGAAGACCTCGCGGAACCGGTCGCGCAGGGCCGCCCGGTCGCTCAGGTCGAAGCTCGCCAGCGCGCGCACGCCATCGCTCGGCTCGCAGGCCTCGAAGGCGCGGTTCAATTCGCTCCAGCGGGTCACGCTCGGGCGGCCCGCCGACACATGGTAGAGGTCGTGCGCGAGATGCGGCTTGAGGAGCAGCGTCAGAAGCGCGCCGGCGGCCCAGTCCGCGGGGACGATGTCGCAATGGCTCTCGGGCGCGCAAGGGAGCAGGCGCAGCCGGTCGGCGGCGCGCACGAGCCAGAGGATGCTGGAGCTCGGCCCCGCGCCGAGCGTGCTATGCCCGACGACGATCGAGGGCCGCGCCACCACGAGGGGGAGGTCCGGAAGCTCGGCCAGCAGGGCCTCCTCGGCCGCGGCCTTCGAGGCGGTGTAGGGGACGAGATGGCGCGCGGCCGGGTCTGAGCGGCCCTCGCTGACTACCGGCCCGGCATCGGCGCCGCAGCTCATCGCCGTCCCGATATGCAGGAAGCGGCGCAGGTGCCGCATGCGTGCGGCCCGCCGCGCGAGCGCGAGGCTGCCGTCGCGGTTCGTGCGGAACAGCCGCTCGCCGCCGAAATAGGACGTGTCGGCGGCGAGATGCAGCACGTGGGTCACGTCGTCGAGACGGGGATCGTTGTCGCGGTCGGCCTGGGTGAAGTCCCCCGGCACGATCTCGACCTTGCGGGCGAGGCGCTGCGCGGTGAAGGGATCGGTGAAGCGCGCGAGGCGGCCGGCGACGCGCTGCCGGCCCTGATCTGCATTCGCGCAGCGAACCAGGCAGACCCACGCGGTGCCGTCGTCACGCTGAAGGGCTTCGTGGAGAACAGCGCCGCCGAGCAGGCCGGTGGCGCCCGTCAAAAGGATACGTGCCAAGGGTTTCTCTCCCGTCTCCGGGGAGTATACGGAGAAACAATCCGCAATATTTTGGCAAATCGTGCCTAGGTAGTACGAACGGATAGTGCCGTGTCAATTATATCACATGTATTCACGAGAACGTGATCTCGTTTTTAGGGCCGACTACACGTCTCACGCAAAGTTTTATTGACCGACCGCGAAGGTGTGAATCAGCCCGGTTCCAACGGTGACTTCGTCGAGTCTTCCGGTCCGGCGCACGATCGGGCTCGCCCCGGCGGATCCGATCATCCGGTCGTAGCGCAGATAGGCCAGGACCTGCCAGGACTCGGACCAGTCGTAGCTGACCGCGCCGGTGGCGCCGATGGAGCGCGGCCCGGCCGCGGCGCGGTAGGGCGCGAGCAGCGGGTTCAGCAGCGCCGAGCGGACGGGCACGTCGAAGGCGAGCCGCTCGGCAGCGGTGTCGCCGACGACGAGGCGCGGGCCGCCGCTCAGGGTGAAGCGGCCGAGATGGGCGACCACGTCGGCCCCGATCTTGGCCACCACGCCGTCCCGCTCGCGCAGGCCCTGCGTCACCTCGGCCCGGAGCCGGAGGACACCCTCCACCGGCCAGACCTCGGCGAACAGGCCGGCGGCCGGCGCCAGGGGCAGGCGCGGCAGGCCCATGAGGCGGCGGTCGTCCCGCGCCGAGCGCGCCTCGCGCAGGTCGAGGACCGCCCCGACCTCGAGGGGCCCCTGCCGGACGAAGGAAAAGTCGAGCCCGTCATCGGGGGACCACCAGTCCCGCGGCTCGTCCGGGCCGCGCAGCGACAGATAGGGAAAGGCCCAGACCCCGGACTTCCCCGCCCCGGGAAAGCGCGGCCCGGAGCCGAGCAGGCCGCCCACCGAGACCAGGGTGCGCGGCTCGAGCAGGACGCTGAGGTCGTCGGCGCGCGCGGAGACCGGCGCCATCGCGGCGAGCGACAGGGCTGACCCGGCCGATAGCGCGGCACGGGCCCAGCGCGCGGCCGGGCCCAGGGCGGCGCGCGCCGGTCGAACAGGCTGAGCCATGCCGCTCTTCATGTCAGGCAGATCGGTCCGAGGCCACGCGATGCCAGATCTCGACTGGCGCAAGCCAGACGTTCGGGCTCGTCGGAGATACAGCCGGAGAGGTCAAGAATATATCTCCCGGTGGAATGCTCTGTACACGGTCCCGGGCGAATTGCGAGTGGCGCCCCGGGCTGGGTTCGTTGTCCGTTCCCATCAGCGTGGCTGTTCCTGGCGCACTCGCCGCTCCGTGATAGGGGGCTAACATGGGTGGGTAACCCAATCGGTGATACGGCGGCCGGGACGGTTCGTATTGTTGCGCTCGCGGCGCCGAGATCCCGCCCATGGTCCCTGTTCCGGTCAACGAGGCCGCCCGGCTCGCAGAACTGCGCCGCCTCGCGATCTTCGGCACGCCGCGCCAGCCGCATTTCGACGCCGTCTGCCGCCTCGCCTGCGAATTGTTCGCCGTGCCGATCGCCACGATCGCCTTCGTCGAGGCGGACCGGCAATGGTTCAAGGCGTCCTGCGGCGTCGCCTCGGAGGGCTCGTCCCGCGAGGACGCGTTCTGCTCCTACACCATTATGTCCGACGCGCCGTTCATCGTCGCGGACGCCGCCGCCGATCCGCGATTCGCCGAGAACGCGCTCGTCGTCTCCGAGCCGCATATCCGGTTCTATGCGGGGCTGCCGCTCTCGCTGCGGCCGGACCTGCGGATCGGCACCCTCTGCCTGATCGACACCGTGCCGCGGGACTTCCCGCCTGAGCAGGTCGCGCGGCTGCGCGATCTCGGCGAGATCGTCGTGGCGCATCTGCGCCTCCACGAATCCGCCAACGCGCATGCCGCGGAGCTCGACGCGCAGCGCCGGGTCGCGGAGGCGCTCGCCCTGGCCAACCGCGCCCTGGCCGAGCGCGAGGCGGACCTGCGCGCGACGAAGGACCTCCTGCGCAACACCATCGACCGGATGGACCAGGGGCTCGTCGTGCTCGATGCCGGGCAGCGCATCCGGGTCGCCAACGCGCGCATGGCCGACCTGCTCGACCTGCCGCCCGCCCTCCTGCACGAGGGCGCGGCGCTCGCCGAGATCCGCCGCCGCCAGCGCGCCCGCGGCGACGCCGCGGAGCTTCCGCCCGGCCTGTGCCCGGTATCCGAGGACGGATCCGAACCGCAGAGCCCGCCGGTCTTCGACTGGCCGCGGCCGGATGGCGGGGTGCTGGAGGTCCGGCGCTCGCCGCTCCACGACGGCGGGTCGGTCGTGGTCTTCTCGGACGTCACCCAGCACCGGCTCGCGGCGCGGGCCGTGCAGGAGAGCGAGCGCACCTTCCGGCTCCTCGCCGAGCACACGACCGACATCATCATCTGGAGCGACCTCACCACGGCCCGGCGCTACGTGTCGCCGGCGGTGACCACCGTGCTCGGCTACGATCCCGCCGCGCTCCTCGGCACGCGGCCCCTCGACTTCGTGCATCCGGGCGAGGCCGACGCCTATGCCGGCATCCTGGGGGACCTGACCGCCGGCCGCGCCGAGCGCGCCCTGACGACCCAGCGCTACCGGCACCGGGACGGCCACTGGGTCTGGCTGGAGATCAGCTTCCGCCTCACGCACGATGCCCGCACGGGGCGTCCGGACGGGTATGTCGCCTCCCTGCGCGACATCTCGGAGCGCAGGGCCATGGAGGAGGCGCTGCGCGAGAGCGACGCGCGCTACCGCGCCCTGGTCGAGCACCAGCTGCGCCAGGCGCGGGAGCATGCCGACTTCACCGCTACGACGAGCGCCGCGATCCTCGGGCAGCTCGCCGAGGGCGTGATCGTCACGGACGGCGACGGGCGGATCATCCTCGTCAACAACGCCGCCGCGGCGATCCACGGAACCTCCCGCCTCGACGTGCCCCCGGACGCCTACAGCGACACCTACCACCTGTTCACCGAGGACGGGCAGCCGCATCCGCCGGAGGCGCTGCCCCTGGCGCGCGCCGTGCGCGGCGAGGTGGTGCGCGACGCCTGCTGGCTGATCCGGCGCCCCGACGGCACCGAGATCCGCGCGGTGGGCAACGCGCAGCCGCTGTTCGGGCCGGCCGACGCGCAGATCGGCGCCGTGCTCACGCTTCGCGACGACACCGCCCGCGCGGCGGCCGAGCAATCCCTGCGCGACCTCAACGCGACGCTGAGCCAGCACGTGGCCGTGCGCACCCGCGAGGTGGAGGCCGCGCGCGAGCTGGCCGAGGCGGGCAGCCGGGCGAAGTCCGATTTCCTGGCCGCCATGAGCCACGAGATCCGCACGCCGCTGAACGGCGTGATCGGCTATGCCGACCTGCTGCAGGAGGAGCCGGGCCTCAGCCCCGCCGCGCGCCTGCACGCCGACCGCATCCGCTCCTCGGGCTCGGCGCTGCTCACCATCGTCAACGACATCCTCGACTTCTCGAAGATCGAGGCCGGCCGCGTCGAGATCCAGTCCGAGCCCTTCCTCGTCTCGGGGCTGGTCGAGGGCGCCTTCGCGATCGTGCGGGGCTCGGCCGAGGCCAAGGGGCTCGCCGTCAACGTCACGGTCGCCTCCGAGGTGCCGGTCTGGGTGTCGGGCGACAAGGCGCGCCTGCGGCAGGTGCTGCTCAACCTGCTCAACAACGCCATCAAGTTCACCCATCGCGGCTGGGTCGACCTCAGCGTCGCGTCGGCCCCCTGCCCGGACGGCCGGGTCCGCCTGCACTTCGCCGTGTCCGACACGGGCGTCGGCATCCCCGCCGGCCGGCGCCACCGGCTCTTCCGGCGCTTCAGCCAGGCGGACGCCTCGATCAGCCGGGATTTCGGCGGAACCGGGCTCGGGCTCGCGATCTCGAAGTCGCTCGTCGACCTCATGGCCGGGTCGATCGGCTTCGAGAGCACCGAGGGTCAGGGCTCGCGGTTCTGGTTCGACGTCCCATTGCCCATCGTGCCGCCGGACGCGCGGTCCGACGAGGCGAGCGCCGCACCCGTCATCCGCACCAGCCACCACCTCCTCCTCGCCGAGGACGTCCCGCTCAACCAGGATCTCGCCTGCCTCATCCTGCGCGGGGCCGGCCATACGGTGGACGTGGTCGGGGACGGGGCCGAGGCGGTCGCGGCGGTGCGGACCAACAGCTACGATCTCGTCCTGATGGACGTGCAGATGCCCGGCGTCGACGGGCTCACCGCGACCCGGCGGATCCGGGCGCTCGACGGCGCGGCCGGGCGGGTGCCGATCGTGGCGCTGACCGCGAACGTGCTGCCGCAGCAGGTGGCGGCTTTGCACGCGACCGGGATGGACGGCCATGTGGGCAAGCCGTTCCGGAAGGACGCCCTGCTCGCCGCCGTCGAGCGCTGGGCGCTGCGGCGGATGGCGGGTACGCCGCGCCCCAGCATCGACAGGGAGGTCTACGAGGAGACGAGCGGCCTCGTCGGCCGCGAGCGGATGCGCGACATGCTGGCGATGCTGGCCGAGGAGCTGGGCCAACGCTTCGGCCCCGCCTCGGTCGCCCATCACCGCGAGCGGATCGCGGAGGACGCGCACGCGATGATCTCGGCCACCAGCATGATCGGGTTCTCATCCCTGGCGGAGACCTGCCGCGAGGTCGAGGATGCCTGTCGGTCGGACGGGGCCTACGAGCACCGCTTCGAGGCCCTGCGCGCCCGGGCGGCCGAGACGATCGCGGAGATCGAGGCGTTGCGCGCGGCCTGAGGGAGGCCCGGATTCCGGCACCCCAGCACGGGAGGCATCCGGACGAGGCACCAATCCCCTCTCCCCGCCGGGCGGGGAGAGGGGATCCGCGGCGGGCGCTCAAGCCCCCGCCGCGCGTTCGCGCTTGAGCCGGTACAGCACCTCCAGCGCCTCGCGCGGCGTCAGCGCGTCGGGGTCGACCGCGTCGAGGAGCGGGCCGAGGCGGTCCTCGGCCTGGGGCTCCGGCGGGGGCGGCGGGGCGAGGGCCGCGAAGAGGGGCAGGTCGTCGATGCGCGGACGGCCCGGGCGCTCGCGCTCGGCCTTCTCCAGGCCCTTCAGGATCGCGCCGGCCCGCGTCACCACGCTCGCCGGCAGGCCGGCGAGGCGGGCGACCTGCAGGCCGTAGCTGCGCTCGGCCACCCCCGACACCACCTCGTGCAGGAACACCACCTCGCCCCGGTGCTCGGCCACCTTCAGGGTGGCGTTGTCGAGGCGGGCGAGCCGCTGGCCGAGCGCCGTCAGCTCGTGGAAATGCGTGGCGAAGAGCGCCCGGCAGGCATTGGCCTCGTGCAGGTGCTCCAGGCAGGCCCAAGCGATCGAGAGACCGTCGAAGGTCGCGGTGCCGCGCCCGATCTCGTCGAGGATGACGAGGGAGCGCCGCGTCGCCTGGTTCAGGATCGCGGCGGTCTCGACCATCTCGACCATGAAGGTCGACTGGCCTCGCGCGAGGTCGTCGGCGGCGCCGACTCGCGAGAACAGCCGGTCGACCCGGCCGATCCGCGCCTCGGCCGCCGGCACGAAGGCGCCAATCTGGGCGAGCACGGCGATGAGCGCGTTCTGGCGCAGGAAGGTCGACTTGCCGCCCATGTTCGGGCCGGTGATCAGGCGGATGCGCCCGCGCGAATCGCCCGACAGGTCGCAATCGTTGGCGATGAAGGGCTCGCCCGCGCGGCGGAGCGCCGCCTCCACCACCGGGTGGCGCCCGCCCTGGATCTCGAAGGCGAGGGAATCGTCCACCACCGGGCGGCGCCAGTCGAGCTCCACCGCGAGCTCGGCATGGCTCTGGGCCACGTCGAGACCGGCCAGCGCCTCGGCCACCGCGGCGATGCCCTCGGCGCGCGCCAGGACCCGGGCGGCGAGATCGTCGAATACCGCGGTTTCGAGGGCGAGCGCCCGGTCGGAGGCGCCGGAGATCTTGGATTCCAGCTCGCCCAGCTCGACGCTGGTGAAGCGCATGGCGTCCACCATGGTCTGGCGGTGGACGAACTCGCTCATCAGGCCCTTCAGGCAGGCCTCGCCCACCGATTGCGGCACCTCGATGAAATAGCCGAGCAGGTTGTTGTGCTTGATCCTGAGCGTGCGGCAGCCGGTCGCCTCGGCGTAGCGCGCCTGCAAGGCCGCGATGACCTTGCGCGAATCCTGGCCGAGCGTGCGGGCCTCGTCGATCTCGGGGTGGTAGCCCGCGCGCACGAAGCCGCCGTCGCGGCGGTTGAGCGGCAGCTCGTCGGCGAGTGCCGCCTGCAGGGTGGCGATCAGGTCCGGATCGGCCCGGAGCAGGTCCTCGGCGAGGCCCGCGAGGTCGTCGGGCAAAGCTGCCCCAGTGAGCCGCGTGCCGAGCCGGACCGCCACGTCGAGCCCGTCGCGGATCGCGGCGAGGTCGCGCGGACCCGACCGGCCGAGGCCGACCCGCGAGAGGGCGCGGGCGAGGTCCGGCGCGCGGGCGAGCGTGTCGCGCAAGCCTCCCCGCAGGGCCATGGCCTCGGTGAGATGGGCCACCGCCTCGTGCCGCCGGGCGATCCGCCCGAGATCGGTGAGCGGGCCGGCGAGGTGCTCGGCCAGGAGCCGCGCCCCGTTCGCCGTCACCGTGCGGTCGATGGTGGCGAGCAGGCTGCCGGCGCGCTCGCCCGACAGGGTGCGGGTGAGTTCGAGATTGGCCCGCGTCGCCGCGTCGATGGCGAGGGTCGCGCCGCCGCCCTCGCGGGTCGGGACGCCGAGCGTCGGACGCGCCGCGAGCTGGGTCCGCGCGATGTAGAGGAGCGCCGCGCCCGCCGCCGCGATCTCGGCCCGGGTGAACTGCCCGAAGCCGTCGAGGGTCGAGACGCCGTACTGCTCGCGGATGCGCCGCTCGGCGGAGGCCGGCTCCAGCTCGCCCTGCGCCAGCGGCACCACAGCGGCGCTCGTCTCCTGCCAGAGCCGGGCCAGGGCCGGATCGGCGTGGATCGCCTCCGAGAGCACGATCTCGCGCGGGTCGTGCCGGCTGATCGCGCCGGAGAGGTCCTGGGCCGGGACCTCGCTCAGGGCGAAGCGGCCGGTCGAGATGTCCACGGCGGCGAGGCCGTAGGCGTAGGCCGTCTCCGAGAGCTTGCGCCGGCCGATGGCGAGCAGGAGGTTGGCGCGGGCCGGGTCGAGCAGCCGGTCCTCGGTGATGGTGCCGGGCGTGACGAGGCGGACCACCTCGCGCCGCACCACGGATTTCGGGCCCCGGCGCTTCGCCTCGGCCGGATCCTCGGTCTGCTCGCAGACGGCGACGCGGTGACCGAGCGCGATCAGGCGGTTGAGGTAGTCGTCGGCCCGCTCCACCGGCACGCCGCACATCGGGATGTCGGCGCCGCCATGCTTGCCGCGCTTGGTCAGCACGATGCCGAGCGCCCGCGAGGCCGTCTCCGCATCGGCGAAGAACAGCTCGTAGAAATCGCCCATGCGGTAGAACAGCAGGCAGTCGGGATTGGCCGCCTTGATCTCGATGTACTGCGCCATCATCGGCGTGGCGCCGGCCACCTCCGGCCCGGCGGGCACATCCGGGGTGGGGGCGATCTTGCGGGCGGTGCGGGGCATGGCCCGACCTTAGCAGAGCCGGCCGCGCGAATCAGGCGCGCGGGGTCGCAGGGCTGGGGAGAAGCCGTGCCGGCACGGCGAAGGGGCCGCCGCATGCGCGACGGCCCCCTGTCATCCTCGATCCGGATCCGCTCAGTAGCGCGGGCCGCCCGTGGTGTTGCCGAGCTGCTGCTTGTAGCCGGGCCGCTCGGGATTGCGGGCGTTCGGGTTGCCGTGGCGCATGGTGTTCATGCGGCGCGCGCGGCGCTCGGCCCGGGTGGAGTGGTGGCGGTAGCGCATGTGGTGATGGCGGCGCCAAGCGGCCGCCTCGACCGTCTCGCTGGCGGAGACGCCCGCGGGCACGGCGAGCGGGGCGGCCGAGGCCGAGAAGGAGCCGAGGCCGCCGAGCAGTAGGCCGGCGGACAAGGCGAGGGCGAGACGCGTCATCAAGGGATCTCCACGGCGCGCGGGCTGCGCGCGTCGACCGCTTAAGACCCGTCGAAAGCCCTTGTTCCGCGGCATCGCGGGAAAAAATAACCTGTCGAAACCGCCGCCTTTAGGGACGACGACAGTCGCTCGCACGTGGGTCAGCGCGAACTATCCCATCAGCTGCTACTTATGGGCGCATGCGGTCTCGGCAAGTCGGCCCGGTTGCCTCACCGCCGCGATCGCGCCATCACCCGCCGCGATGCCACTCGCCCCCTCGCCTCCCCTGCCGATCGATGCGGTGCTGCCGCGCCTCCTCGGCGCGCTCGACGACCGCACCGGCGCCGTGCTGGTGGCACCGCCGGGCGCGGGCAAGACGACGCGGGTGCCGCTCGCCCTCCTCGACGCGGACTGGCTCGACGGACGCCGCATCATCCTGCTGGAGCCGCGGCGGCTGGCCGCCCGCGCCGCGGCCGAGCGCATGGCCGCGACGCTCGGCGAGCGCGTCGGCGAGACGGTGGGCCTGCGCGTGCGCCTCGGCTCCAAGGTCACGGGCCGGACCCGGATCGAGGTGGTCACCGAGGGCGTGTTCACCCGCATGATCCTCGACGACCCGGAGCTCGCCCGCATCGGCGCCGTGCTGTTCGACGAGTTCCACGAGCGCTCTCTCGATGCCGATCTCGGCCTCGCCCTCGCCCTCGACGCGCAGGGGGCCCTGCGCGAGGATCTGCGCATCCTCGTGATGTCGGCGACCCTCGACGGCGCCCGCGTGGCGCGCCTCCTCGGCGACGCGCCGGTGATCGAGTCCGAGGGCCGCGCCTTCCCGGTCGAGACCCGCTACCTCGAGCGCGACCCGAACCGGCGGATCGAGGAGCAGATGGCCGAGCTGGTCCTGCGCGCGCTGCGGGCGGATCCGGGCTCGGTGCTCGCCTTCCTGCCGGGCCAGGCCGAGATCCGCCGCGTCGCCGAGGCGCTGGAGGGCCGCGTCGGGCCCGAGACCGACCTCGCCCCCCTCTACGGCGCCCTGACGCCGGCCGAGCAGGACCGCGCCGTCTCACCCACCGCACCCGGGCGGCGCAAGGTGGTGCTCGCCACCTCCATCGCGGAGACCTCGCTGACGATCCAGGGCGTGCGCATCGTGGTCGATTCGGGCCTCGCCCGGGTGCCGCATTACGAGCCCGGCATCGGGCTCACCCGCCTCGTCACGGCCCGCGCCTCCCGCGCATCGGTGGACCAGCGCCGCGGCCGCGCCGGGCGCACCGAGCCCGGCATCTGCTGGCGCCTGTGGTCGGAGGCCGGCACCGGCGCGCTCGAACCCTTCACCCGGCCCGAGATCCTGGCCGCCGACCTCGCCGGCCTCGTGCTCGACTGCGCCGCCTGGGGCGTCTCCGACCCCGCGCGCCTCGCCTTCCTCGATCCACCGCCTGCCCCTGCCTTGCGCGAGGCCGGCACGATGCTGCGCGACCTCGACGCCCTCGACGCGGACGGGCGCCTCACGGAGGCCGGCGCGCGGCTCAGGGCGCTGCCCCTGCCGCCGCGCCTCGCCCGCATGGTGGTGAGCGCGGCGGGCCTCGGCCAGGCCCGCGCGGCGGCGGACATCGCCGCCCTGCTGGTGGAGCGCGGCCTCGGCGGCGACGCCCCCGACCTCGCCGAGCGCCTCGACCGCTTCCGGCGGGACCGCGGGCAGCGCGCCGCCGACATGCGGCGGCTCGCGGGCAATTGGGCGACGCTCGCAGGGAATGCCGAGGCGTCCGAGCCGGCCGAGCCCGGCCCCCTCCTGGCGCTCGCCTATCCCGACCGCGTCGCGAGGGCGCGCGGACGCGAGGGCGAGTTCGTGATGGTGAACGGCCGCGCCGGCCGCCTCGACCCCGCATCGCCGCTGGCCCGCGAGCCCTTCATCGTGGTCGCCGACCTTTCGGGGAGCGCCGGCAATGCCCGCATCCTCGCGGCGGCGGCGATCGACGGAACCGCCATCGAGGCCGCCTTCGCCGGGCGGATCGAGGCGGTCACGCAGGTGAGTTTCGACGCCGCGGCCCGGGCGCTGCGGGCCCGGGCGATCCGCCGCCTCGGCGCGGTCAATCTCGGCGAGCGCCCGCTGCCCGTGCCCGCCGATCTCGACAGCGCCGCGATCCTCGCCCGCGGCCTCGCCGGGCTCGGCCTGGAGCGCCTGCCCTGGAGCGCGGGCCAGCGCCAGATGCTCGCCCGCATCCGCTTCCTGCGCGGCGCCGAGGGCGAGCCCTGGCCGGACCTCACGGAGGCCGGCCTCGCCGCCTCGGTGGAGGATTGGCTCGCCCCCGCCCTCGTCGGACGCACCGGCCTCGATGCGATCAGCGCGGACGATCTGGGCCAGGCGCTCGCCGCCCTGCTGCCCTGGGACCTGCGTGCGCGTCTCGACAACGCCGCGCCGACCCATGTGGAGGTGCCGACGGGCTCGCGCATCCCGGTCGATTACGAGGCGGAGGGCGGCCCGGCGCTCGCCGTGCGGGTGCAGGAGCTGTTCGGGCTCGACACCCATCCGAGCGCCGGCGGCATCCCCCTCGTCCTCAACCTGCTCTCGCCGGCCCAGCGCCCGATCCAGATCACCCGCGACCTGCCGGGCTTCTGGCGCGGCTCCTGGACTGCCGTCCGCGCCGAGATGCGCGGGCGCTACCCGCGCCACCCCTGGCCCGAGGACCCGCTCGCCGAGGCCCCGACCCGCCGCGCCAAGCCGCGGGGGACGTGAGGGTTCAGGTTTCGAATACGGCAAGCCGAACCATTCATAGGGGCACCTCCGGCCCAAATAGGACTTGTATCGGCGCAGTACTGGATGTCTGGTCCCGCGTGTAACTGGTCCGCGCAGTCACTCGAATGAGGGACGCGCCTTGGGCTATCGCCTGCAACCGGAGACGCGCTTCGATGATGACCCGTCGAGATCTGAACCGCACACTCGCAGCGACAGTCGCGGCGGCGCTCCTACCTGGAACGGCATCTAGCCAAGATGCACCGCGCGCGCGCAACGTCGTGCTTGTTCACGGGCTCTTCGCGGACGGATCGTGCTGGTCGGAGGTGATACCGCGGTTGCAGGCGGTTGGGCTCAACGTCACCTCCGTGCAGAACCCGCTGACCACTCTGGAGGAAGCGGTCGCCGCCGCGCAACGCGTGCTCGCACGTCAGGAAGGGCCGACAGTGCTCGTCGGGCATTCGTTCTCGGGCATGATCGTAACTGAGATCGGGATAGACCCGAAAGTCTCGGCGCTCGTGTATGTGGCGGCTCGTGCGCCAGATGCCGGAGAGGACTACACGGCGTTGGCCAAGACCTACCCGACGCCGCCCGCCTCGGCCGGGATCGTGTTCGACGGGGATGAGGGGCGCTTGAGCGAAGCGGCCTTCCTGAAGGACTTTGCAGGTGACCTGCCGATGGAGAAGGCCAAGGTGCTGTTCGCGGTGCAACAGCCGTTCCGCGAAGCCTTGTTGACGGGCAAGACGACCCGGGCCGCATGGCGATCGAAGCCGAGCTTCTATGCTGTGTCCACACAGGATCGGACGATCGATCCCGACCTTGAGCGTTTCATGGCCAAGCGGATGGGTGCGAAGACCATCGAGTTGCAGGCAAGCCACTTGTCCTTGATCTCGCACCCGCAGGAGATCGCGGATCTCATCCTCGAGGCCACGGGCCAGCTGCACGGCCGTCGCGGCTGATCGGAGCCGTTCGCCTCGTGGCGCGAAGCGGAGGGGAAGTCCGGACTCGTCCAATCTCCGCTTCCCCTAGAGCGCGCTCCGCCGAAGTGGACACCGGTTCGGCGAAAAAGAGCGCGTCAACACAAAGGCTTAGAGCCGCGTCCCGTCGCAACGCGATCGGGAACGGCTCTAGCGCTCCCGCACACGCCGACGAGGACCGCGTTCAGGCCCCGGCGCGAGGCTTCTCGCGCCGCACCCGCTATGCCATCGTCCTCAGCCTCCTCCGGAACCCATCCCTGCATGACATCCACCGACGAGACGCCCGCCGGCTTCGAGCCGATCCACGATGTCGGCTTCATCGACCATGTCGGCCCGGTCTATCGGCGCGCGGACGGGGCCTACGGCTTCCGGGCCGCGCAGAAGCACGCCAACCTGATCCAGGTGGTGCATGGCGGCATGCTGATGAGCTTCGCCGACCGGGCGCTCGGTGAGACCGCCATGGCCGCGGCCGATGGGGCCAATTGCGTGACCATCCAGATGGAGATGCAGTTCATCGACGTGGCCCGCCTCGGCGACTGGATCGAGGCGCGGCCGGAGGTGGTGCGGCGCACGGGCTCGCTGGTCTTCCTGCGCACCGACCTCCGGGCCGGCGAGCGCCGGGTCGCGGCGGCCACCGGCGTCTGGAAGATCCTGCGGCGCCGGCCCGATGCCGTGGCGCCCGAGCGCGCTAGCTGAGTCGCCCATGGACGACGCGACACCGCAGGACCCGACCCTCGCCCGCCTCGGCGCAGCCCTCGGCAGCCTGCCCAAGCGCGGGCCCGCCCCCGTGGACCAGTGGAACCCGCCCTATTGCGGCGCCATCGACATCCGCATCGCCGCGGACGGAACGTGGTTCCACAACGGCAGCCCGATCCGGCGGGACAAGATGGTCCGCCTGTTCGCCTCGATCCTGCGGGCGGAGCCAGACGGCAGCATCCGCCTCGTCACCCCCGTCGAGAGCGTCGGCATCAGCGTGGAGGACGCGCCCTTCGTCGCCGTCGAGATGGCGGTGGACGGGGAGGGCCCGGCGCGCCGCATCAGCTTCCGCACCAACGTGGACGACCTCGTCGCGGTCGGGCCCGAGCACCCGCTGCGCTTCGCGGAGGGCGAATCGGGCGCCCTGAAGCCCTACCTGCTGGTGCGCGGCGGCCTCTGGGCGCTGGTGAGCCGCGCGCTGACCTACGACCTCGTCGAGATGGCCGAGGCGCGGGAGGTCGACGGGCAGAGCTGGCTCGGCGTGGCGGCCGGCGGCGCCTTCCACCGCATCGCACCGGCCGAGGCGGCGTGAGCGTGGCCACGGTTCAAGTGTGGGACCGGGAGGCGAGCGCCTTCCTCGACCGCTGCGCAGAGGCCCTGCTGGCCGAGCCGCCGGGGCCCGACGACCCCACCTCGAACCCGCGCGGCGACCACAGCCTCGACCCGGACGGCAGCGCCGTGATCCCGCCGCCGCCCCATCGGCGCGCGGCGGTGCTGGTGCCCGTCGTCGCCCGCGCGGAGGGCCTCCGCCTCGTCCTGACCCAGCGCGCCGCGCATCTGCGCGACCATTCCGGCCAGATCGCCCTGCCCGGCGGCAAGATCGACCCCGCCGAGACGCCTCGCGAGGCGGCGTTCCGCGAGGCGCACGAGGAGATCGGCCTCGATCCCGATTCCGTGCGGGCGCTCGGCTATCTCGATCCCTATCTCTCGGCCACCGGCTTCCTGGTGAGCCCGGTGATCGGCTTGGTCGATTCGGCCGCGGGCTTCCGGCCGAACCCGGAGGAGGTCGCCGAGATCTTCGAGGTGCCGCTCCCCTTCCTGATGGACCGGGCGCGCTATCAGCTCCGCTCGCGCGAATGGCAGGGCCGCACGCGCTATTTCTACGCCCTACCCTTCGGCGAGCGCATGATCTGGGGCGTCACGGCGGGCATCCTCAACAACCTGCGCGAGCGGCTGTCGCGATGACGCGCGCGGATACGGCCGCACCCACCGGTACGCGGCTTCCCCTCCCCCTTGCGGGGAGGGGCCAGGGGTGGGGGTGGTTCAGGATGGAGCGTCGAGCGTTGTTCGGCACCACCCCCACCTCCAACTCCTCCCCGCAAGGGGGAGGAGAGCGCGACGCCCTCGAAAAAGGTGTCGCATCCGCGCCGAGGATCGGAGCGCCGGCCCAAGGGTAGACCTCTCATGCTGCGTCGCTTCATCGAAGAGTTCGCCCTCTTCCTCATCCCCTTCGCGCTCTTCTTCGCCTACCTGCTGCTGGCGGGGCGGAACCCGCTGCAGCGGGCGCATTGGGACCCGCACACCCTGCGCCTCGTCCTGGCCGGACTCGCCATCGTGATCGCCTCCCTCGTCTGGTCGGGCCTGTTCTCCGAGCGCAGCAGCGGCGGCTACGTGCCCTCGCACATGGAGAACGGGCGGCTCGTGCCGGGGCAGTTCCGCTGATGCGCGTGCTCGACCCCGCCGGGCTGGCGCGCCTGCGCGGGCGGCCCGGCGTCGCGGCCGTGCTCGCGGCCCTCGATGCGCCCGGCGCCGAGACCCGGCTCGTCGGCGGCTGCGTGCGCGACGCGCTGCTCGGGCACGACGCCGCCGACATCGACTGCGCCACCACCCATCTCCCCGAGGCGGTGATGGCACGGGCCGGGGCTGCTGGGCTCAAGGCGGTGCCGACCGGAATCGAGCACGGCACCGTCACGCTGGTGGCGGACGGGGCGCCGATCGAGGTCACGACCCTGCGCGAGGACGTGGAGACGGACGGGCGCCGCGCGGTGGTGCGCTTCGGCGGCGACTTCGCGCGCGACGCCGAGCGGCGCGACTTCACGGTGAACGCGCTCTCGCTCGATGCGGGCGGGCGCCTGCACGACACGACCGGCGGCGTCGAGGATCTGCGTACCGGCCGCGTGCGCTTCATCGGCGATCCGGCGACGCGCATCCGCGAGGACGCGTTGCGCATCCTGCGCTTCTTCCGCTTCCACGCCCGGTTCGGGCAGGGCGCGCCGGACGGGCCGGCGCTCGCCGCCTGCATCGCGGCGCGCGACGACCTCGACCGGCTCTCGCGCGAGCGGGTGCGGGCGGAGTTCCTGAAGCTGCTGGAGGCGCCGGGCGCCGTCACGATGGTCGCGACCCTGAGCGAGACCGGGTTGCTCGCCCGCATCACCGGCGGCGTCGGCGAGGTCGGCCGGCTCGCCCGGGCGCAGTTCCTGCCGCTCGGCGCCCTCGCGGTCGCGGTGCCGGAGGATGCGGAGCGCCTGCGCGAGCGGCTGCGCCTCTCGAACGGCGAGCACGCCGCCCTCGACCGCTACGCCCGGGCGCTCGGCGCGGCGCGGAACCGGGCGGCGCTCGATGCCGGGGCGATCCGCGCGCTCGCCGCCGAGCACGGCGTCGAGGCCGTCGATGCAGCGCTCGCAGTGCTCGCCGGCGAGCCGCGCCCGAGCCTGCCCGCGGACATCCCTGCCCTTCTGGACGATCTCCGCGCCGGGCCGCCTCTCGCCCTGCCGGTGACGGGCGCCGATCTCGTCGCCCGCGGGCTGGCGCCGGGCCGCGGCATCGGCCGGGCCCTCACCCGGGCCCGGGCGCGCTGGCTGGCGCTCGGCTGCCCGATGGACGCGGCGGCGCGCGCCATGCTGATCGCGCACGCGCTGGAGACATGAGAAAGCCCGCCGCGGCCGATCCGTAAGGATGGCCGGGCGGGCTGTCCCGAACCCGAATCGGCGTGCGCGATCAGAGCTTGAGGAGAACCTTGGTCTCCTGGAGCTGCACGATCTGCGCGTTCAGCTCCTGGCGCTTCTGCTGGTCCTCGGTGGCGTCGCGGGCGAGCTCGGCCGCCTCGATGTCCCGGTCGATCGATTCGGGGGTCAGCTCCTCGATCGGGGCGGCGCGCTCGGCCAGCACCGTGCAGGAGGTCGGCCCGATATCGGCGAAGCCGCCGCGCACGTAGATGCGCTTGCCGTTGCCCTGGCCCTCGGTGACCACGATGACGCCGACGCGCAGCGTGGTGATGACGGGGGCGTGGCCCGGCAGGACCGTCATCTCGCCCTCGGTCCCCGGAAGCTGAACCGCCTCGACGGCGCCCGAATACAGGGTCCGCTCGGGGCCGACGAAATCGAACTGGAAGGTGGCCATCTGAAGCTTTCCGGGATCTGGGTCGCCCTCTCCTCCCCCTTGCGGGGAGGAGCCGGAGGTGGGGGTGATGCAGGAGAGGCCGTGACGCCCAAGCCTGCGCGACCCCAACCCCTACCCCCTCCCCGCAAGGGGGGAGGGGACGTGCTCGCCTTACGCGGCGGCCTTGAGCTTCTTGGCCTTCTCCTGGGCCTCCTCGATGGTGCCGACCATGTAGAAGGCGGCCTCGGGGAGGTCGTCGTAGTCGCCGTTCACCAGGCCCTTGAAGCCCTTGATGGTGTCCTCGAGCGCGACCTGCTTGCCCGGCGAGCCGGTGAAGACCTCGGCCACCGAGAAGGGCTGCGAGAAGAAGCGCTCGATCTTGCGGGCGCGGGCGACCGTCAGCTTGTCCTCCTCGGACAGCTCGTCCATGCCCAGGATCGCGATGATGTCCTGGAGCGCCTTGTAGCGCTGCAGGGTCTGCTGGACGCGGCGGGCGACGGTGTAGTGCTCCTCGCCGAGGATGACCGGCGAGAGCATGCGCGAGGTGGAGTCGAGCGGGTCCACCGCCGGGTAGATGCCCTTCTCGGCGATCGAGCGCGACAGCACGGTCGTGGCGTCGAGGTGGGCGAAGGAGGCCGCGGGCGCCGGGTCGGTCAGGTCGTCGGCCGGCACGTAGATCGCCTGCACCGAGGTGATCGAGCCCTTGTTGGTGGTGGTGATGCGCTCCTGCAGGGCGCCCATGTCGGTGGCGAGCGTCGGCTGGTAGCCCACCGCCGAGGGGATGCGGCCGAGAAGCGCCGACACCTCGGAGCCCGCCTGCGTGAAGCGGAAGATGTTGTCGACGAAGAAGAGCACGTCCTGGCCCTCGTCGCGGAACTGCTCCGCGATGGTGAGGCCGGTGAGCGCGACGCGCGAGCGGGCGCCGGGCGACTCGTTCATCTGGCCGTAGACCAGGGCGCACTTGGAGCCCTCGGCCGAGCCGTTGTTCTCCTTCGGGTCGATGTTGACCTTCGACTCGATCATCTCGTGGTAGAGGTCGTTGCCCTCGCGGGTGCGCTCACCCACGCCGGCGAAGACCGAGTAGCCCGAGTGCACCTTGGCGATGTTGTTGATCAGCTCCATGATCAGCACGGTCTTGCCGACGCCGGCGCCGCCGAACAGGCCGATCTTGCCGCCCTTGGCGTAGGGGGCGAGGAGGTCCACCACCTTGATGCCGGTGACGAGGATCTGCGCCTCGGTCGACTGCTCGTCGTAGGACGGGGCCGGCTGGTGGATGGCGCGGTAGGTCGTGGCCTCGACCGGGCCGGCCTCGTCGATCGGCTCGCCGATGACGTTCATGATGCGGCCGAGCGTGTTCATGCCGACCGGCACCTTGATCGGCTCGCCGGTATCCGTGCACTCCTGGCCGCGGGTCAGGCCCTCGGAGGTGTCCATCGCGATGCAGCGCACGGTGCTCTCGCCGAGCTGCTGGGCGACCTCGAGGACGAGGCGGTTGCCGTTGTTGGTGGTCTCGAGGGCGTTCAGGATCTCCGGCAGGTGACCGTCGAACTGCACGTCGACGACCGGGCCGATGACCTGGGTGATCTTGCCGGCCTTGTTGGCGCCGGCGCCGGGAGCTGCGGTGTTGGCCATGATTGCCTACCCTTCGATGCGTGTGCGGTCGGGGCGCCGGGGCGCCCGCTTCGTTTCGGTCAGAGCGCTTCCGCGCCCGAGATGATCTCGATGAGTTCCTTGGTGATCATGGCCTGACGCGTGCGGTTGTAGACCAGCGTCTGCTTCTTGATCATCTCGCCCGCGTTGCGCGTGGCGGAATCCATGGCGCTCATGCGCGCGCCCTGCTCGGAGGCCGCGTTCTCCAGGAGCGCGCGGAAGATCTGGACGGTCAGGTTCTTCGGCAGCAGCGTCTCGAGGATCGCCTCTTCGGAGGGCTCGAATTCCAGCGCCGCGTCGGAGCCGGGGCCCTTGGCGTCGGCCTCGGGGAGCTCGGCCGGGATGATCTTCTGCGCCGTGGGGATCTGCGAGATCACCGAGCGGAACTCGGAGTAGAACAGGGTCGCCACGTCGAACTCGCCGGCATCGAAGCGGGCGAGGATGTCGTCGGCGATCTCGGCGGCGAACTCGTAGTCGACCGGCTTGTTGCCGCGGATGTCGCGCGAGGCGACGATCTGCTCGCGGAACTGGCGGCGGAGCACGTCGAGGCCCTTCTTGCCCACCGTGATGATCTTCACGGTCTTGCCCTCGGCGATCAGCCGGTTGGCATGGTCGCGGGCGAGACGCGCGATCGAGGAGTTGAAGGCGCCGGCCAGACCCCGGTCGCCGGTGCAGACGACGAGCAGGTGCGTCTGCTCGGAGCCGGTGCCCGACAGGAGGCGCGGCGCGCCGACGCCGCCGATCAGGCCGCCCGCGAGGTTGCCGAGCACCGCCGCCATCTTCTCGGCATAGGGGCGCCCGCTCTCGGCGGCGATCTGCGCCCGCCGCAGCTTGGCGGCGGCGACCATCTGCATGGCCTTGGTGATCTTCTGCGTCGCCTTCACCGAGGTGATGCGGTTGCGCAGATCCTTCAAACTCGGCATCGGGCGGCGTCCAGATCCGTTCGGAAGAGCCTCTCCTCCCCCTTAGCGGGGAGGAGCCGGAGGTGGGGGTTGGTGCGGGATGGCGTCGCGGAGCCTTGCGGGCACCGTCACCATCCCCGCCCCCTCGCCCCGCAGGGGGAGGGAAAGCCCGTCCGGGCTCAGTTGATGGACTTGGCGACGGCCTCGACGACGCTCTTCAGCTTCGCCGCGTTGTCGTCCGAGAGGTCCTTGGAGGTGCCGATCGCGTCGAGCAGGTCCTTGTGCTTCGAGCGCAGCGTGGAGAGCAGCTGGTCCTCGAAGGCGCGGACCTTGGCGACCGGCAGCTTGTCGAGGTAGCCGTTGACGCCGGCATAGATCACCGCGACCTGCTCCTCCATCTTCAGCGGCGAGAATTGCGGCTGCTTCAGGAGCTCGGTCAGCCGCGAGCCGCGGTTGAGGAGCTGCTGGGTCGAGGCGTCGAGATCCGAGCCGAACTGCGCGAAGGCGGCCATCTCGCGGTACTGCGCGAGCTCGCCCTTGATCTTGCCGGCGACCTTCTTCATCGCCTTGGTCTGGGCCGAGGAGCCCACGCGCGACACCGAGAGGCCGACATTCACCGCCGGGCGCACGCCCTGGTAGAACAGGTCGGTCTCGAGGAAGATCTGGCCGTCGGTGATCGAGATCACGTTGGTCGGGATGTAGGCCGAGACGTCGTTGGCCTGGGTCTCGATGACCGGCAGCGCGGTCAGCGAGCCGTTGCCGGCGGCGTCGCCCATCTTGGCGGCGCGCTCGAGCAGGCGCGAGTGGAGGTAGAACACGTCGCCCGGATAGGCCTCGCGGCCCGGCGGGCGGCGCAGCAGCAGCGACATCTGGCGGTAGGCCACCGCCTGCTTGGAGAGGTCGTCGTACACGATCACGGCGTGCATGCCGTTGTCGCGGAAGTACTCGCCCATGGCGCAGCCGGCGAAGGGTGCGATGAACTGCATCGGGGCGGCGTCCGAGGCGGTGGCCGCGATGACGATCGAGTACTCGAGCGCGCCCTGGTCCTCCAGGACCTTCACGAACTGGGCGACGGTGGAGCGCTTCTGGCCGACCGCCACGTAGATGCAGAAGAGCTTGGCCTTCTCATCCGTGCCCTGGTGGGCGGGCTTCTGGTTCAGGATCGTGTCGAGGGCGATCGCGGTCTTGCCGGTCTGGCGGTCGCCGATGATCAGCTCGCGCTGGCCGCGGCCGATCGGGATCAGCGCGTCGATCGCCTTGAGGCCGGTGGCCATCGGCTCGTGCACGGACTTGCGCGGGATGATGCCCGGGGCCTTCACGTCGACGCGGCGGCGCTCGGTCGACTGGATCGGGCCCTTGCCGTCGATCGGGTTGCCGAGCGCGTCGACCACGCGGCCGAGCAGCCCCTTGCCCACCGGCACGTCCACGATGGCGCCGGTCCGCTTGACGGTCTGGCCTTCCTTGATCTCGCGGTCGGAGCCGAAGATCACGATGCCGACGTTGTCCTGCTCGAGGTTGAGCGCCATGCCGCGCACACCCGACTCGAACTCGACCATCTCGCCGGCCTGGACGTTGTCGAGGCCGTAGGCGCGGGCGATGCCGTCGCCGACGGACAGGACCTGTCCGACCTCGGAGACCTCGGCCTCCTCGCCGAAGTTCTTGATCTGCTCTTTCAGGATCGCGGAGATCTCGGCGGCGCGGATGTCCATCGTCGGGGCCTCTTACAAATCGAATTCAGTCAGGGCGTCGGCGTTGCGGTCCCGCTTTCAGCGGGCTTCCCGCATCGCCAGGCGGATTCCGTTGAGCTTCGTGCGCAGCGAAGCGTCGACCATGCGCGAGCCCATCTTCACGACGAGGCCGCCGATCAGGCTCGGATCGACATGGAGGTCGACGTCGATCTCGGCCTTCGCGATCTCGCGGAGCGCGGCCTTGATCTCGGTCAGCACCGCGTCGGAGGGCTTCTCGGCCACGCGCACCTCGGCGCGGACGATGCCCTTCGACTCGCGCACCAGGGCGCGGAAGACGGCGATCATGTCCGGCAGGGCGAACAGACGGCGGTTGGCGGCGGCGAGGCGAATGAAGTTGGCGGCGAGCCCCTTGATGCCGGCCTTCCCGACCACGGCACCGATGGCAGCGGCCTGCTGCTCGGCGGTGAAGACGGGGCTCTTCACGAGGCGGCGGAGATCGGCGCTCTCGCGCAGCAGCGCGTCGAACGTGTCGAGATCGGCGGCGACCGCATCGACTTGGCCACCCTCGCGGGCCAACTCGAACAGGGCGGAAGCGTAGCGGCCCGCCATGCCTGCGACGAGGGACCCTGCCTCGGAACCGTTCTGCGCCACCCGTCGCTCTCTCTTGCCTTGCCCGCGGTTCCGGCCGGGCCAGGCCCGATCAGGGGCTCGGTGGGGAGACCGCAGGAGATGGGATTGTGCCGCGCGGCCGGGTGCATAGTGCTCCCTGCCCGGCGCGGCGACCGCCTAGCATGGCAACACGGTGGCACGCAAGGCGAGGCGGGAGGCCGCGACGGATCGTTCCGCCATATGGTTGCGACGCCCGGGCGCAGGCCGGTAGCCGGCTCAGCGCGATTGCCCTCCCCCTTTGCGAGAGAGAATTGCCCCTGCGTCCAAGAGGGTTCGGGAAGGGGAACCCGCGTCGGAACGCACGCAGGACCCGCGACAGGCTCTCTCTCCCATTCGGGAGAGGGGACCCGCGCCTGATCCTGAAAACCAGCGATGCGCGTAGGCGACCGCCCTACCGCCGCCGGCCCCGGCCCTCGCTGATCCGGCTCGCGAGGCTGCGCACCGGGGTCTCGATCCTCTCGGCCACGAGCACGCCGGCGATGACGGCGGCGGTCATCGCGAGAAGCTGGGCGATCAGGGCGTGCATGGTCTGTCCACAGGTTCGGTCCGGAGCCGGCTCGGGCCCAGGAAAACCTTAGCCGCGAAACCCTCTCGATTCTTGAACGGCCAGGCTTGACCGGAGCTTGCCCCGCCCTACCGCCGCCGTGACGCGCGCTCTTTCGCCGGACCGGTGTCCATTTCGGCTCAAGAGCGCGAGCCCCTCAGCAGGCGAGCTTGTCGCAGCGGCGGGTGCTGGCGATCATCCGCGCGAGGGAGCGGACGCCGGGATGGCCGAGGATTCCGGCATTTCCGAGGACGTAGGAGGGCGTCGCGTAGAGGCCGAGATCGGCCGCCATGCGCATGTGGCTGCGCAGGGCCTCGCGCACGGCGTCGCTGTCGGCGACCGCCTCGATCTCGGCGGCCGGCACGCCGAGGCCGCCCGCGACCTCCAGGGCGCCCGGCCCGTCGATCCGGCCGGGCTTGCCGAGCAGCTTGGCGTAGAAGCCCCAGGCGGCCTCGGCGCCGAGCCGGCGCTGCACGGCGAGCATCACCTTGGCGGCCTGCGCCGATTGCGGCGACAGGATCGGGTTGTGCACGAGGCCGATCCGCAGGGCGGCGTCGCTCTCGTGCAGCGAGACCATGTCGGCGGCGGCCTTGCGGCACCAGGGGCAGTTGAAGTCGAAGAACTCGTAGAGCGCCGTCTCGGCCTCGCGGGAGCCGGCATAGGTCACGCCCTTCATCGCCGGGATCTGGCCGGTGATCTCGCCGGGCAGGATGGAGTTGGCCACCGCCTTGCCCTCGTCGTTGGCGACGGGCACGCGCTGCCCATAGGACTGGGCGCGGGCGAGGCTTGCGGTGAGGCCAGCGGCGAGGCCGGCGGAGGCGACGAGGAAGCGGCGGCGGTCGAAGGGCATGCCCGGCAGGTCCCGAGGGTCAGGAGCCGCCCTTCTAGCCGAGGATATGGCCTAACGGAGGCCGCCGGAGCGCTCGCCGACCGCCCAGGCCAGCGCCTGTTCCAGCCGGTCGTTGCCCCAGAACAGCTCGCCGTCCTCGGTGAGGAAGCTCGGCGCGCCGTAGATGCCGCGCGAGCGCGCCTCCTCGCCGGCCACCCGCAGGCGCGTCTTGTTCGCCTCGGCGCTCGCAGCCTTGAGGGTCTGGGTGCCGTCGAGCCCGAGCGAATCGAGGATGCCGATCACCGCGGCCGGCTCGGCGATGGAGCGCCCCTCCGCGAAGCTCGCCGTGTAGACCGCCTTCGAGAAGGGCACGAGCCAGTCCTCGCCCTGGCCGAGGACGGCCGCGCGGGTGGCGCTGAGGCTGTTCTGCGGGAAGGGATCGGGCTTGGTCAGGGCCGGCAGGCCGAGCCGCGCGGCCTCCCGCTCCACGTCGCGCCACATGTTGCGGCCCTTGGCCGGGTAGAGGTTGAAGGGCGAGGAGGTCCAGCCCTGCGCCGCGAAGATCGGGCCGAGCAGGAAGGGCCGCCAGCGCACGGCGACGCCGGCCTCGGCCGCAGCCGCCTCCATCCGCATGGCGGCGAGGTAGGAATAGGTCGAGGCGAACTCGTACCAGAACTCGATGGCTGGCTGGCGGGCCATGGGCGCAGCGTCTCCGCACGGGAGGGGTGAAGCAAGGAGCGAACCGGCCGGGGCGGAAGGCGGCGCGGCCCGAGGGAGTAGATGGGGCGCTCCCGGGCCGGGGCGAATCCCCCCGGCAGGGTCCGGCGGTTGCAGGCGCCGGATCCGCGCGATAAGCCGCCCGCGACCGCGACAGCCTGCCGCGACAGCCCGAAGACGACGGAACCGCCCGATGTCCGCTCCCGACCAGAAGCCCGTGAAGAAGGTCGTGCTGGCCTATTCCGGCGGCCTCGACACCTCGATCATCCTGAAGTGGCTGCAGACCACCTACGGTTGCGAGGTCGTGACCTTCACCGCCGATCTCGGCCAGGGCGAGGAGCTGGAGCCGGCGCGCAAGAAGGCGCAGCTCCTCGGCATCAAGGACGAGAACATCTTCATCGAGGACCTGCGCGAGGAATTCGTGCGGGACTACGTGTTCCCGATGTTCCGCGCCAACGCCGTCTACGAGGGCGTCTACCTGCTCGGCACCTCGATCGCCCGGCCGCTCATCGCCAAGAAGCAGATCGAGATCGCCGAGAAGGTCGGCGCGGACGCGGTCTGCCACGGCGCCACCGGCAAGGGCAACGACCAGGTCCGGTTCGAGCTCGGCTATTACGCGCTCAAGCCCGACGTCACGGTGATCGCGCCCTGGCGCGAGTGGGACCTGCGCTCGCGGGAGCAGCTCATCGCCTTCGCCGAGCAGAACCAGATCCCGATCGCCAAGGACAAGCGCGGCGAGAGCCCGTTCTCGGTGGACGCCAATCTCCTGCACGCCTCCTCGGAGGGCAAGGTGCTGGAGGATCCGGCGATCGAGGTGCCGGACTACGTCTATTCCCGCACCCTCTCGCCGGAGGAGGCGCCCGACCAGCCGACCGTGATCACCATCGGCTTCGAGCGGGGCGACGCGGTCTCCATCGACGGCGAGGCGCTGTCGCCGGCCTCGCTGCTCGCCAAGCTGAACGAGCTGGGCCGGGCCAACGGCATCGGCCGGCTCGACCTCGTCGAGAACCGCTTCGTCGGCATGAAGAGCCGCGGCATGTACGAGACGCCCGGCGGCACCATCCTGCTGCCGGCCCACCGCGCCATCGAATCGATCACGCTGGACCGCGGCGCGGCGCATCTGAAGGACCAGATCATGCCGCAATACGCGGAGCTGATCTATAACGGCTTCTGGTTCTCGCCGGAGCGCGAGATGCTCCAGGCGCTCATCGACAAGAGCCAGGAGAAGGTCACCGGCACGGTGCGGCTGAAGCTCTACAAGGGCGGCGTGCACGTGATCGGCCGCGAGAGCCCGAACTCCCTCTACGACCAGGACCTCGTGACCTTCGAGGAGGGCGCCGTGGCCTACGACCACCGCGACGCGGCGGGCTTCATCAAGCTCAACGCCCTGCGCCTGCGCACCCTCGCCCAGCGCAAGAAGCGCGAGGGCTGAGCGGCGCGACCCGGGCGGCGGCGCATCCGCCGCCCGGGCGATCAGGCGTAGTCGCCCGGCGCGATGTCGGCGTAGCGCAGGAAGATCTGCAGGGCCGGCTGCATGGCGTGGTGCAGGCGGTCCAGGTCGGCCTCGGCGCCGCCGATGCGGCGGTGCATCGAGGCCTCCAGGTCGGCCTCGCCGTAGGGCGCGGCCGGATCGACCAGCGGCACCATCCGGGCCTCGTCCCACAGCACGGCGAGATGCGGGATCAGGGCGAGGTGCTCGGGCGCCACGTCGAAGGTGATCTGCTCCGGCGCGGCGCCGGCCTCGTCGCGGAAGACGTCGCCGGTCCGCGCCGGGTCGAGCTTCACCAGCGGGTTGTGGTAGGTGTAGCGGCCGGGCTTCAGGGCCGCGTGCCGCACGAAGGCGGCGAGCGCGGCGCCCACCGCGCGGTGCTCCTCCTCCGCCCCCTCGTCGTCGCCGGTGACGTTGGCGATGTCGCCGTCGCGGTCGGTGCTGCCGTAGGGCGCGTCCGGATGGACGATCGGCGCGCCGTGCCCCTCCGGGTTCCAGGCCACCACGAGGCGCCGGATCAGGGCGATCCGCTCCAGGGTGATCTCGGTGGGCTCGGACATCGGCGTCTCCTCTCGGGTGCCGCTCCATAGCCGATATTCCGGGTTTCGAAAGGGATCATTCCCTGCCGCAGGGTCCGAGGCGGAGTCTCGGGGAGTGTCCCGGACCTACGGGCGCAGGCAGGCCATCAGGCCCTCGACCTGGCCGAGACGGCCCTGGATGCGGCTCGCCATGCGGCGGAGCGCCGGGGTCGGCTTGCCGGCGCTGCGCAGGATCGGGTTCGGCAGGGAGGCCGCGAGCAGCGCCGATTCCTGGCGCGTCAGGTCGCGCGCATCCTTGCGGAACCAGTGCCGCGCGGCGGCCTGCGCGCCGTAGATCCCGTCGCCCCACTCGGCGACGTTGAGGTAGATCTCCATGGTCCGCCGCTTGCCCCAGAGCGCGTCCACCAGCACCGAGAGCGGGATCTCGACGGCCTTGCGCAGGTAGGAGGGGCCCGGCCACAGGAAGACGTTCTTCACCGTCTGCATGGTGATGGTGGAGGCGCCCCGGCTCGGGCCGTCCTCGTCGTCGATGGCGTCGCGCAGCGCCCCGAGATCGATGCCGCTGTGCAGGCAGAAGCGCTGGTCCTCGGAGGTCAGCACCGCCTGGACGAGGCTCGGGCTGATCCGCTCCAGCGGCACCGCCTCGCGCGTCACGGGGCGCAAGCTCAGCCAGCGCCCGAGCATCAGGGTTGAGGGCGGCGTCACGGCGCTATAGACGAGCGCCAGCGTGAGCGTGAGAACGAGCACGATGCCCGGTGCGAGCAGGACCAGCCCGACGAGACGGCGCAGCCGGCGCGGGCGCCCCGTCCGCTTCACCGGATGCAGCGGCCGCTCCTGCGCAGTCGTCACCCCGGGCGCCGCGCCTTGCCGCGGCTCCGCTCTGATATCCTCGGGCCGCACAGCGTCGCGTCTCGTTCCTCCCAAGGCCACGTTCCCATGACCTCCTCCCCCTCAACGCAGGCTAACCCCGGATCGGTCAAGGCGGAGGGGGGCGCGGACGGGTTTTCCCACAGGCTCGCCGGCATCGCCGACACGGTCGAGCGCTTCATGGTCGACCTGCTCGACGCCACGGTGCGGCCGGGCGAGATCGCGCGGCCCCCGCGCCTGATGGAGGCGATGCGCCACGCCGTGCTCGGCGGCGGCAAGCGCCTGCGCCCCTTCCTGACCATCGAGACGGCGCGCATGCTGGGCGGCCCCGAGGCCGGGGCGCTGGCGGCGGGCGCGGGCGTCGAGCTCGTGCATTGCTACTCCCTGGTCCACGACGACCTGCCGGCCATGGACGACGACGACATGCGCCGCGGCAAGCCCACGGTGCACAAGGCCTATGACGAGGCCACCGCCATCCTGGTCGGCGACGCCCTGCAGACGCTGGCCTTCGAGGTGACCGCCGACCCGCGCTGGCAGGCGGACCCGGCCGCCCGCGCCGACCTCGTCCTCGGCCTCGCCCGCGCCTCCGGCCTCGGCGGCATGGTCGGCGGCCAGCTCCTCGACCTCTCGGCGGAAGGCCGCTTCGGCGCGGTCAGCCTCGGCGTGGACGACACCCTGCGCATGCAGGCGATGAAGACCGGCGCGATCCTCGCCTTCTCGGTGGAGGCCGGCGCCATCGTCGGCGGGGCCGATCCGGATGCCCGCGCCGCGCTGCTGCGCTACGGCCACGCCCTGGGCCAGGCCTTCCAGATCGCCGACGACATCCTCGACCGCGAGGCCTCCCCCGAGGCCATGGGCAAGGCCACCGGCAAGGACAAGGATGCCGGCAAGGCGACGCTGGTCGACCGGCTCGGCCTCGACGGGGCGCGGGCGGAGTGCGACCGGCTCGTCGGCGTCTGCGACGAGGCGGTCTCGCGCTGGGGCGCGGGCGCCGCGGTGCTGCGCGAGGCCGCCCGCTTCACGGTGGCGCGCAAGGCCTGATCGGGGTTTCGTGAGGGCGAGCCCTTTCGCGGGTCCGGGCAGAGCCCGGGCCTAGGCCCGGGCTCTGCCCCGGCACCCCGCCAAAGGGACGCATCCCCTTGGGATCACGGATCTATCGCCACCATCCAGGGTTGCGGTCTATGAGAGGTTGCTCGCGGTCGAGCTGCCTCTCCGAACTGGGCCCTCCACGACATCGGCGATGCCATCCGAACAGACGCGTTTCCTCGATGCCGGCAGTGCGATGGGCGAGGCCATCCGGCGCCACGACTGGCATGGATCCCCGCTCGGCCCCGTGGAGGCCTGGCCCGACGCGCTGAAGACCACCGTCGCGCTGATGCTCGGCTCGCGCTTCCCCCAGGCCATCGCCTGGGGGCCCGAGCTGATCACCCTCCACAACGACGCCTTCCTCCCCATCCTCGGCAACAAGCCCTCCGCGCTCGGGCGGCCGTTCAGCGCGGTCTGGGCCGAGACCTGGGACGAGATCGAGCCCATCGCCGAGGCGGCCTTCGCGGGCCGGGCGACCTTCGTCGAGGACTTCCCGCTCGTGGTGGAGCGCGGCGGCAGCCCGGAACAGGTCTACTTCACCTTCTGCTATAGCCCGATCCGCGACCAGACCGGCCGGGTGCTCGGCATCCTCGACACCGTGGCCGAGACCACGGCCACCGTCGTCGCCAACCAGCGCCTCGCCTTCCTCGACGGGCTCGGCCGCGCCGTCGCGGGCGCCCGGGACGCCGACGCGATCCTCGCCACCACCACGCGGATGGTGGCCGAGTATCTCCAGCTCTCGAACTGCGCCTATGCCGACATGGACGCGGATGCCGACGGCTTCACCATCCGCGGGGACTGGCCGCGCAAGGGGGCGCCGAGCATCGTCGGCCGCTACAGCCTCGCCGATTTCGGGCGGCTCGCCGTCGACCGGCTGAGCGCGGGCGAGCCGCTCGTCGTCAACGACAACCTGCGCGAGCTGGCGCCCGAGGAGGCGGCGACCTTCCAGGCCATCGGCATCGCCGCCACGATCTGCATGCCCCTCGTCAAGGACGGGCGCCTGACCGCGCTGATGGCGATCCACGACCGGCTGCCGCGCACGTGGTCGGAGAGCGACCTCGCGCTGATCCGCGAGGTGACGGAGCGCTCCTGGGCGCATATCGAGCGGGTGCGCGCGGATGCGGCGATGCGGGAGGCCGCCGCCGCGCTGGCCACCCTCAACGCGACCCTTGAGGAGCGGGTGGAAGAGCGCTCGGACCGCCTCGCCGAGGCCGAGGCGGCCTTACGCCAGTCGCAGAAGATGGAGGCGGTGGGCCAGCTCACGGGCGGGGTGGCGCACGACTTCAACAACCTGCTGACCATCATCCGCTCCTCGGTGGACTTCCTGCGCCGGCCCGATCTGCCGGAGGAGCGCCGCCGCCGCTACATGGACGCGGTCTCCGACACGGTGGACCGCGCCGCCAAGCTCACCAGCCAGCTCCTCGCCTTCGCCCGGCGCCAGACCCTGAAGCCCGAGGTCTTCGACGTGGGCCGGCGGCTCTCCGGGGTGGCCGACATGATCGACACCGTCACCGGCGCGCGCATCCGGGTGGTGACCGAGCGGCCGGATAGGGCCTGCTTCGTGCGGGCCGATCTCAGCCAGTTCGAGACCGCGCTCGTGAATATGGCGGTGAACGCCCGCGACGCCATGGCGGGCGAGGGCACGCTGACGCTCCGCCTCACCTGCGGCTGTCCGCTGCCGCCGATCCGCGGGCATGGCGGCTCGCCGCTGCCCTTCGCCGCGGTGTCGCTGTCCGATACCGGCAGCGGCATGGAGGCGGGCCTGCTCGGGCGGATCTTCGAGCCGTTCTTCACGACGAAGGAGGTCGGCCGCGGCACCGGGCTCGGGCTCAGCCAGGTCTTCGGCTTCGCCAAGCAATCGGGCGGCGACATCGACGTGGTGAGCACGGTCGGCGGGGGCACGACCTTCACCCTCTACCTGCCCGAGGCCGAGCCGGACGGCGACATCCGGCCCGCGGAGCAGGAGGCGGTCCCCGCGCCGGCGGCGGGCGGCGGCCACGTCCTCGTGGTCGAGGACAACCTGGAGGTCGGCCGCTTCGCGACGCAGATCCTGCGGGATCTCGGCTACGAGACCACCTGGGCCGTGACCGCGGAGGAGGCCCTCGACAAGCTCGGGCCGGACGCGGCCGGGTTCGACGCCGTCTTCTCCGACGTGGTCATGCCCGGCATGGGCGGCATCGCCCTGGCCCGGGCGCTGCGGCGGAAGATCCCGCACCTGCCGGTGCTGCTCGCCTCGGGCTACAGCCACGTGCTCGCCCAGGACGACGCCCACGGATTCGAGCTCCTGAGCAAGCCCTACTCGGCCGAGCAGGTCGGCCGCGTCCTGCGCCGCGTCATGGCGCGCGCGGCGCGGGAGCGGGGCTGAGGGCGCTGGATCCGGGACGGTTGCCCCCGAAGGCGTCGGGAGCGAGGAAACCGGCTTCAGAACGCACGCAGGACCCGCGGCAGGCCCCCTCTCCCGTTCGGGAGAGGGGGCCTGCGCCTTCTCCGGCATCGCCGCGGGCCGCTCCCCACCCATTGTCCTGAAGAGGCGCCTTCCCCGCCCCCTTGCGGGGAGGAGAGCGGGCCCATTCTATGACAATAAGCTTGAAAGACGAGAACAAAACACGTACGCAGCTGCCCACGCGCTGTCCCGCAGCGCGACGGGTCCTGCAACCCGGCGCGCCGTGAGCAGGGAGCCCGAGCCGGATGACCGCCGGCAAGGACCAGGACAGCGCGGCGGTTCCCGCGTCGCCGGCCGGTCAGCCGGTGCCCCGGGCGCCTCTGCGCGACACAGGGCCGTTCTCGGCGCCAGCCCGGACGAACACGGGACAGCGCCGACAGTCCGGCCTGCAGGTCGAGGAACCGATGCCGGGCCCAATACGAGGCCGGGTGCAGGACACGTTACGTCTGCCGAGGACGAGGCTGGGATGGGGGACGCCCTGCTTTGGCGGGACCAACCCCGATACCAGGCCATCCGAGGTCGGGGTCGATGCAGGCGGGTATCCAAGAAACCGCGACGCTCAAATCGGATGAGACTGGGCCGGACGCCTCTCTCATCCGCGGGACGCCGGGGAGCCGGTGTTTGCGCATACCGTTCAGGGTTCCGCGGCGTCCCGCGTCTCCCTCTCCGGCCAAGCCTCCGGCATCACCAGACGCGCGGAGCCGAAGGCGCGTGGGCGCTCAGTCGTCGCGGTAGACCCGCTCGCGGCGCTCGTGGCGCTCCTGAGCCTCGAGCGACAGGGTGGCGATGGGACGGGCGTCGAGGCGCTTGAGGGAGATCGGCTCGCCGGTCTCCTCGCAATAGCCGTAGGAGCCGTCCTCGAGGCGGGCCAGGGCCGCGTCGATCTTGCCGGTAAGCTTGCGCTGGCGGTCGCGGGCGCGCAGCTCGATCGCCCGGTCGGTCTCCGAGGAGGCCCGGTCGGCGATGTCGGGATGGTTCTCGTTCTCGCTCTGCAAGGCGACGAGCGTGTCCTGGGCCTCGCGGAGAATGTCGTTCTTCCAGCTCAAGAGCTTGCGCCGGAAGTACTCCCGCTGCCTTTCATTCATGAAGGGCTCGACGTCGGAAGGCGCGTAACCTTCCTCCAGCGTTACCTTCGCCATGTGTCGCCCTCACACTCGCGTCTGTGCCTGCTGACGGCCATGAACCCGTGCCGTATAGTCGAGGCGCCGTCTTGCCACAACGGAGACGAACGCAAGGTTCGGACCCGAGGCAACACGACGCGCACGGATGCGGCATCCCGGTCACGGTCGGATACGGAATCCCGAGGCCGGACGGCTGTGACTTCCCGGCCACGGGATCCCGCGGAATCGCGAACCCGACTCATGGGGCCTGCTCCGTCGGGGCCCGCAGCCGGGCGATCGCCGCGGCGATGTCCTCCGAGACCCGCCGCGCCAGCGGGTGCCGGTAATGGCTCCCGTCGAAGAACAGGTCCGGATCCCGCGCCTCGGGCCTGTCCCGGCGCCAGTCGAGGAGCGCGCTGCGCGGATGGCTCGCCAGCGCCTCGCCGATCGCGGCCTTGCAGGCGGCCTCCGCCGCCGCGCGCGGGGTGCCCGGGCGGGGCAGCGCGGCGTGGGCGACCGGGGGCAGCACGGCGACAACCGGCGTTTGCGCCGGCACCGCGCGCAGCGCCGCTCGCAAGGCGTCGGCCGCCGGGAACGGCCCGGCCCGGCCGCGCTCCGGCCCGTCCGGCACCGGCTTGTCGCGATAGGGCGCCCGATGCGCCTCCTCACCGAAGCCGAGCCGGAGATAGTCCGGCTCGTAATCCCACCAGCCGTCGGCCCGGGCGAGCGGCCGGCGCTTGCGCGTCAGCCAGCCGATCCGCTCGATCACCTCCTGCGCCACGGCGTAGCGCATCAGCCCGCGCAGGTAGCCTGGCAGGTCGGACGCGAAGAGCCAGAACGGGAAGGGCTTGTCGTTGCGGAAGGCCGGGTCGTCGCCGCACCAGAAATCGTCCGGCGCCAGCACGATCGCCTGCGGATGCGGGTGATGGCGCAGGAACCAGTCGAGGACGACGAATTGCTCGCCGGGCCCGGTGGCGGGAATCGCGAGCTGCACGAAGGGGATGCCGGTGAGCCCGCTCAACCGCTCCGGCTCGATGAGCTGGATGTGCGAGTTGCCGATGATCGCGCCCCGGAAGGCCGGATCGCGCCCGCGGCTCGCCGCGGCGGTGCGCGGTCCCTGCGGCCGGATCCCGACCGTGCCGAGCGGCGAGCGCCCGCTGTCGTAGGGGTCGAGCGCGAAGGCCAGCGCGAGATAGCCCGCGACGAGGCAGAGCGCGGAGACGAGGAATCCCCGCGCGAAGCCGCCCCAGGCGGCGTCCGGACCGGAGGGAGGGGCCGCCATCGCGTCAGAACTGGAAGTAGATGAACTCGTAGTTCGCATCGTCCCCGATCTTCAGGAGCACGACCACGAACAGGAGCCCGAACAGGATGGCGAGGCCGCGCCGGGGCGGCAGGCGGTGCACGGCGGCCCAGGCGGTGGGGCCGACCATGGCGACCAGGGCCGCGGCGGCGATGGCCCGCCACTTGAAGCCGGCGCCCGCCGGCCCGAGGCCGAGGAGCCCCTCGTAGATGCGCAGCGCCCCGCCGAAGCTGCCGGCCCGGAACAGCACCCAGGTCAGCACCACGAAGAGGCTGGTCAGGACCCAGCCGGCGAGCGACGGCATCGGCAGCTTCGCCCGCCGCCACAGCGTGCCGGCGCCGAGCCCGAGCCCGTGCAGCGCCCCCCAGGCGACGAAGGTGAGGCCCGCCCCGTGCCAGAGCCCGCCGAGCGCCATGGTGGCGAAGAGCGCGCCGACCTGGATGCCGAGCCCGCGCTGGTTCCCGCCCATCGGGATGTAGAGGTAGTCGCGCAGGAAGCGCGACAGGGTCATGTGCCAGCGCCGCCAGAACTCGCGGAGCGAAGTGGCGCGATAGGGCACGTCGAAGTTCTGCGGCAGCACGATGCCGAACAGCAGCGCGATGCCGAGCGCCATGTCGGTGTAGCCGGAGAAGTCGAAATAGATCTGGAAGGTGAAGCCGAGCACCGCCTGCCAGGCCTCGGCCGCGCTCACCACGCGCCCCACCTCCGCCGCCTGGAAGACCGGGTTGACGTAGGCCGCCAGCGGATCGCCGAGGAAGACCTTCTTGGCGAGCCCGACGGTGAGCAGCATCAGCCCGCGCCCGATCCGCTCGGCGGCGTCCGGCCGCGCATAGGGGCGCTCGTCGAACTGGTGCATGATCTCGCTCCAGCGCACGAGCGGGCCGGCGAGAACCTGCGGGAAGAAGGCGATGTAGAGGGCGTACTTGACGAGCCCGAAGCCCGGCGCGCGGCCGGCCCTCAGGTCCGTCAGGTACATGATGTGGTGGAAGGTGAAGAAGGAGATGCCGAGCGGCAGCACCCAGCCGGGCCGCGCGAGGTCGACGCCCGGGAGGAGGTCCGCGAGGTCGGCGAAGAAGTCGAGATACTTGAAGAGGGCGAGCACCAGCAGGTTGCCCGCGATCGCCCCCGGGATCAGCCAGGGCCGCGGCGCCGCGAGGAAGGCGCGGGCGATCCCCCAGTTCAGCAGGATCGAGGCCGCCAGCAGCGGCACGAAGCGCGGGTCCCACCAGCCGTAGAACACGAAGGACAGGCCGACGAGCACCGGCAGCCGCCAGGCGGGGCGGTAGCGCTCGGCGAGCCCGTGCAGCGCGAGGGCAGCCGGCAGGAAGGCCAGGAGGAAGACGAAGGAGTTGAACAGCATCGGGCGCCGAACCGGCGGCGGCGCCGGACAAGAGACGTCGTGGGCGCGCCTTGTCGGGGATCGCGGCCGGGGCGTCAATCGCGCCCGGCCGACGCATGCGCCGGACAGGCCTCGTCAGAAGGAGCGGGGCAAGCCGAGGATGTGCTCGGCGACGTAGGAGAGGATCAGGTTCGTGGAGATCGGCGCCACCTGGTAGAGCCGCGTCTCGCGGAACTTGCGCTCCACGTCGTACTCGGCCGCGAAGCCGAAGCCGCCGTGGAACTGGATGCAGGCATTGGCCGCCTCCCAGCTCGCCTTGGCGGCGAGGTACTTGGCCATGTTGGCCTGCGCCCCGCAGGGCTCGCCGGCATCGTAGAGGCGGCAGGCCTCGTAGCGCATGAGGTTGGCCGCCTCGACCTCGATGAAGCTCTCCGCGATCGGGAACTGAACGCCCTGGTTCTGGCCGATCGGGCGGCCGAACACGGTGCGTTCCTTCGCATAGGCCGAGACCTTGTCGATGAACCAATAGCCGTCGCCGATGCACTCGGCCGCGATCAGCACGCGCTCGGCGTTGAGCCCCGTGAGGATGTACTTGAAGCCCTGGCCCTCCTCACCGATCAGGTTCTCGGCCGGAATCTCAAGGTCGTCGAAGAACAGCTCGTTGGTCTCGTGGTTGACCATGTTGAGGATCGGCCGGACGCTCATGCCCTTCCTCTGCGCCTCGTGCAGGTCCACGAGGAAGATCGACAGGCCTTCGGACTTCTTCCTGACCTGATCGAGCGGCGTGGTGCGGGCCAGGAGGATCATTAGGTCGGAGTGCTGGATGCGCGAGATCCAGACCTTCTGGCCGTTGATCACCCAGCGGTCGCCCTTGCGCACGGCCGTGGTCTTGATCTTGGTGGTGTCGGTGCCGGCGGTCGGCTCGGTCACGCCCATCGACTGCAGGCGCAGTTCCCCGGCCGCGATCTTCGGCAGGTAGCGCTGGCGCTGCTCCTCGGAGCCGTGCCGCACCAGCGTGTTCATGTTGTACATCTGGCCGTGGCAGGCGCCGGAATTGCCGCCCGAACGGTTGATCTCCTCCATGATCACGGAGGCTTCGGTGAGCCCGAGACCCGAGCCGCCGTATTCCTCGGGGATGAGGGCGGCCATCCAGCCGGCCTTGGTCAGCGCGTCGACGAAGGCTTCCGGATAGCCGCGGGCCTCGTCGATCTTCCGGTGGTACTCGGGCGGGAACTCGGCGCAGAGCGCGCGCACCGCGTCGCGGATGTCCTGATGCCGCCCGTGGTCGATCGTCTGCATCGGCGCCTGCTCCCTGACTCGTCGTGTCGTCGGACGGGCGGGAACGGCATGGCCCGGCCCGGATCGGCGCCGCGATCGACTTCTCGATGGAGGAGAGCCCTAGCGAGAGCAGCGGACCGGCGCCAATACAACCTCCGACAGCGCATTATAGCGGAAAGTTATATCGTCACCGGGGGCGCGCGCCGGAGGTTGCGCGCGGGCTTCGACGGGGCCACTGATACCGCGTCCGGTTGATCAGACCGGACGCGGTTATCAGCCAGCCCGCGCGGCGCTTGAGCGAAGGCGACATCCGCCATCCCGAAGGGATCACCCGGATGTCGTATGAGGCGCTCTCCCCTGCCCCACCCCGTCCGGAGATCGCCTGCCGTGTCCCACCCTGCCCCCGATGCGGCCCCGGCCACGCGGCGCGGCACGCCGACGCTCGCGGGCAATGCGGCGCTCGGCGTCACCCAGATCATCCTGTGGGGCGGCTCCTTCTTCCTGATCGCCGTGGTGGCCGATCCGATCGTGCAATCCACCGGCTGGCCGCAGGCGGTCGTGGTGGGCGCCCTGTCGCTGGCGATCCTGATCTCGGGCCTGCTCTCTCCCTGGGTCGGGCGCATGATCCGGCGGCACGGCGGACGCCCAGTCCTGATCGCGGGCACGCTGACCATGGCCGCCGGGCTCGTCCTGATGGGCCTGGCGCCGAACCTGCCGGTCTTCCTGCTCGCCTGGACGGTGATGGGCCTCGGCATGGCGGGCGCGCTCTACGACCCGCTCTTCGCGGCGATCGGCCAAGCCTACGGGTCGGCGGCGCGCGGCGCGATGACCCAGATCGCCATCGCCTCGGGCTTCGCCGTCACCCTGTGCTGGCCCGCCACCAGCGCCATGGTGGCCCAGATCGGCTGGCGTGGCGCCTGCTTCGCCTATGCCGCCCTCTCGGTCGCCGTGGTGGCGCCGCTCTTCGCCTGGGCCCTGCCCCGGCAGGCGCGCGCCGAGGCCGTCCCGGCCGTCGCCGCCGCGACGCTGGCCCGGCCCGCGGCACCGGCCCGCCTGCCCGGCGAGCGGGTTCTGGCCGTCACCTTCACCACCGCGGCGGTGCTGATGACCGCGGTCTCGGTGCAATTGCTGCTGCTCCTGCAGGCCCAGGGCATCGCGGCCGGCACGGCGGTGGCCCTGAGCGCCCTGATCGGGCCGTCGCAGGTCGGCGCGCGCATCCTGGAACTCGCCTTCGGGCGGGGCGCGCACCCGATCTGGGCGCTCCTCGTCTCCAGCGGCAGCGTGGCGCTCGGCCTGCTGCTGCTCGCCGTCGCCCCGGGCCTCGCCTGGCTCGCCATCATCCTCTACGGGGCCGGCAACGGCATGCGCACGGTGGTGCGCGGCACCCTGCCGCTCGCCCTCTACGGCCAGCAGGACTACGCCGCGGTGATGGGCCGGCTGGCCCGCCTTCCCCTCTTCGGGCAGGCGGCGACGCCCGTGGCCTGCGGCGCCCTCTCGGACTGGCTCGGCCTCGACGCCCTGCTCGACATCATGCTGGGGATCGCGGCCCTGAACCTCGCCCTGTCGCTGTTCGTCGCCCGCCGCACCCTGGCGGAGCGGCGGGGCTGAGCGGCTTCGGCTCGGCTGATCGGCTTGCCGCCGGTCAGCCCGCCACGGGCTCGTCCGCCCGTTGCAGCGCGCAAGCGGCCACGGCCCGCGCCACCGCCTCCGGCTCCACCGGCTTCTCGCAATGGATCGTGCGGGAATCGGCAGGCGGAAGCATCCCGCGATCGTATCCGGTGGCGAAGACGATCGGCACGCCCCGCGCGCGCAGGGCGTCGGCGACCGCGAAGGCCATCTCGCCATGCAGGTTGATGTCGAGGACAGCCGCGTCGATGCGCGGCGTCGCGCCCGCGATGTCGAGCGCATCCGCCACGCTGCTGGCCGGGCCGAGCACTGTGGCGCCCAGCCGTTCCAGCCCGTGCCGGAGGTCGTCCATGATGAAGTAGTCGTCTTCCACCACAAGTACGTGGCAGCCGGCTAAGATCCCGCCCCTATCCATCGCCGCAGCCTCCTCCTCCGTCGCTCGCACGCCGGATCCGCACGTTCCGCAGCCGCTCCGCTGGAGTGATCCGGCGCACAGCGTTTGAGTATAGATGGCATGCCCGCTCAGACACGAAACGGGCGGCACCTCAAAAATCACGATATTTTTTGCGTCTCGGTCACGTGCATCCACACCGATCGGCAGAGATGATCATTGATCCAGATCAAACGCCCGCGGACGAACTCGACCGCTCGCAGCAATATGCGGCAACGTGAAGTGCTTGGTGAAATGCTTGGCCGCTCATTGCTTCACATCGATCGGAACCGCCCCGGCGCCCTGAGGTTCAGCCCCTAGCAGCAATGGCGGAACCCATCGGTTCCGTCCGGGTCCGGGCGACAGAGCCGACACAACCCTTGCGTGCCGCCGTGATCGGACCGGCCCGTGCGCGACGGGCGTGCGGCGCGGCGACGGGCAGATCCGGATAACGGCCTTCGAGAATGGGAGACGGGAATCGCGATGCAGCCCGGATTGGGACTGCGCTTCGGCGCCCTGGACGAGCGGACGGTTCATCTCTGCGTCGATGCGCAACGCATGTTCGCCGAGGAGACGGACTGGCACACGCCCTGGCTGCGCCGGATCCTGCCCGCGATTGAGCGCATCGCCGCATGGCAGGCGCATCGCACGATCTTCACCCGCTTCGTTCCGGCCGAGAATGCCGGCGCCTGCACCGGCACGTGGCGGCGCTACTACGAGCGCTGGCCGGACATGACCCTGGATCGGCTCCCGGCCGGCATGGTCGACCTGCTGCCGAGCCTCGCCGCCCGGGTGCCGCCGGCGCGGGTCTTCGACAAGCGGACCTACTCGCCCTGGATCGAGCCCGGCTTCGCGGCGCTCCTGCAGGGGACCGAGGCCGTCGTCGTCACGGGCGGCGAGACCGATGTCTGCGTGCTGGCGACCGTGCTCGGCGCGGTCGACCGCGGCTACCGGGTCGTCATCGCCGCCGACGCCGTGTGCAGCTCCGCCGATGAGACCTACGACGCGATGGTGACGCTGTATTCCAGCCGCTTCGGCGAGCAGATCGAGATCGCGCCGACCGCGGAGATCCTCGATGCCTGGCCCGCCACACCGTGACCGGAGCATCGACACCGGCGGCGAGCCCGGTCTCCGGTCCGCACCGCGCCAACCGACCCATGTGCGAGCCACCGCGATGACACGCCTTCAGGAAACCCTGCGGACCTTCGCGGGTCTGCTCGCCGCCGAGCAGCCGGTCAATGCCGGCGAGGCCGATGCGGCGATCTGGGCCTATCTCGCCTCCTTCGAGGGGCTCGATGCACAGGCGGAGGCCCTCGGCGTGCTGGAGCGCGCAGTGGCAGGCCTCGATGCGGGCTCGGCCTTCATGCCGATCCTGCTCGACACCCTGGAACGGCACCGGGCGCGCCTGTCCGAGCCCTCGGCCTGATTGCCGCAGGACGCGACCACGCCCTTGCCGGGGCGGCCTCGGAGGAGGCACAGCTCCGCCATGTCCCGAAGCTCCGCCGTGCCCAGCCGCCTGTCTCGCCTGCTCGCGGCGCTCGCCCTCCTCGGTGCCGCGACGGCGGCGCGGGCCGAGCCGGCGGACGGCCCGGTCCTGCAGACCCTCGACTACGCCAACACCCGCTTCTCGCCGCTCGACCAGATCGACGCGGGCAATGTCGGGCGCCTCAAGGTGGCCTGGACCTTCTCGACAGGCGTGCTGCGCGGCCACGAGGGCGCGCCGATCGTCGTCGGCTCGGTGATGTACGTGCACACGCCGTTCCCGAACACGGTCTACGCCCTCGACGTCGACCATGACGGCCGGATCCTCTGGCGCTACAGCCCGCGGCAGGGTGCGGACGTGATCCCGGTGATGTGCTGCGACACGGTCTATCGCGGCCTCGCCTACGCCAATGGCCGCCTGTTCCTGCATCAGGCGGACACCACGGTGGTCGCCCTCGATCCCGGCAGCGGCCGGGTCCTCTGGTCCGTGCGCAACGGCGACCCGGCCCGCGGCGAGACCAACACGGCGACGGTGCTGCCCGTGAAGGACAAGCTGATCGTCGGCATCTCGGGCGGCGAGTACGGCGCCCGCTGCCACGTCACCGCCTACGATCAGGCGACCGGCCGGCAAATCTGGCGCGCCTACGCCACCGGCCCCGATGCCGACATCCTGTTCGATCCGGAGCGGACCACGATGCTCGGGCGACCGGTCGGGCCGGATTCCTCGCTCCGGAGCTGGGAGGGCGACCAGTGGCGGATCGGCGGCGGCTGCAGCTGGGGCTGGTTCTCCTACGATCCGGAGCTGAACCTCGTCTATTACGGCACCGGCAATCCCTCGACCTGGAACCCGGCCCAGCGCCCCGGCGACAACAAATGGGCGATGGCGATCCTGGCCCGCGACGCGGATACGGGGGTGGCGCGCTGGGCCTACCAGATGACGCCCCACGACCAGTGGGACTATGACGGCGTCAACGAGATGATCCTGACCGAGCAGGAGATCGGCGGCGAGCGGCGGCGCCTCCTGACGCATTTCGACCGCAACGGCTTCGGCTACACCCTCGACCGGGCAACGGGCGCCCTGCTCGTGGCGGAGAAGTTCGATCCGAGCGTCAACTGGGCGAGCCGCATCGAGCGGGATCCCGCGAGCCCCGGCTACGGGCGGCCCATCGTCGAGAAGCGCTACGCCCCCGAGGAGGCGGGCGAGGACGAGACCACCACCGGGATCTGCCCCGGCGCGCTCGGCGCCAAGAACCAGCAGCCCGCCGCCTATTCGCCGGCTACGCGCCTGTTCTACGTGCCGACCAACCACATGTGCATGGATTACGAGCCCTTCCACGTGAGCTACGTGCCGGGCCAGCCCTATGTCGGCGCGACGCTGGCGCTCCACCCGCCGGCCGGCGAGAGCCGGACCGGCGCGTTCATCGCCTGGGACGGCACGGCCGGCCGGATCGCCTGGTCGATCCCCGAGCCGTTCTCGGTCTGGTCGGGCGCGCTCGCCACGGCCGGCGGCGTGGTCTTCTACGGGACGCTCGAAGGCTACCTGAAGGCTGTGGACGCGCGGACGGGCCGGGAGCTGTACCGGTTCAAGACCCCATCGGGCATCGTCGGCAACGTGACGACCTATCGGCACAAGGGACAGCAATACGTCGCCGTGCTCTCGGGCGTCGGCGGCTGGGCGGGCATCGGCCTCGCGGCCGGACTCACGGACCCGGCAGACGGTTCGGGTGCAGTCGGCGGCTACGCGGCTTTGTCGCAATACACTGCCGCCGGCGGCCAGCTCACCGTCTTCGCGCTTCCGGACTGAAGGCGGCGGAGCCAGCCGATCCTCCGGACTGTACCAAACGCTAATGACAGTCGGTATTAATCTGTATTAAACCTCACACAGGCGCTGGGGAGCCATCGGGAATCGCGGAGTCGATAACGATGAGCAAGAGCACCGACGCCATGCGCCGCCGTCTGTCGAGCGGACGATACCCCATTCTCGTCACGCTGATGCTGTTCGTCATCGTCGGCTACGCGGCCGTGCTGATGCGGCTGGAATGAATCCGGTCCCGATCCGCGCGGCGATCGGCGGCGACGACATCGAGCCCGGTGATGGGCCCACCCCAATTCCGCATCCTCGCTCAGATCGGCTTGCATGATCCATAGCTGACGCGCACCGCAGTGCGATCCTCGGGGTTCAGCTGCGCCCGGACGAACCGGTTTCGGCCGAGATCCAGGGTGATGAAGTAGATGCCGTTCTGGCACTTGATCGTGTTGCGCGGCCGCCCCTCGTTCAAGCGCGGATTCGCGGCCGAGCATTCGTAGAACTCGGACCGCCCGGACGAGATCAGGGTCATGTAGTCGCCGCTGACGGTCAGCGAGAAGGTCTGCCGGATGAAGACCGCCGGCTTGGCCTCCTCGCCGTCGATCCCGTTGCCGAGGCCGACGGCCGATTCCTCGACACAGAGCATGGGCCGCCGCGATTGGGCGTAGGCCGGCAGAGCGCTCAGTGCCACAACAGCGATCGCGATTACCGCTCTCATGGCTCCCTCCGATCCGCGCCGCGACGGACCGAGAGCACCCCACGCGACTTCCGGCCGCCGAAAGCCTGTCCTCGTCGCGCAGGAATGCGACGGGAGCTCCGCGAGAACTCTCGATGCAAAGTCTCAGCACTTCCTACGTAGACGACGGCCAAGCCTTTGTCGCGACAAATCATCGGCCTGGCGGAGGCACGCACAGCCCTTCGCGACCGTCCCAATGAAAAGGCGATCCGAGCGCGGGTGGGGCTCGGATCGCCTGTTGAACGCTGCCCCGGTGTTGAGACGGTGACCGGCAGCCTGAGGCCTGCGTTACGCCGGCATGGTTAACGATGTCTTAGCGCTAGAGCCGTTCCCGATCGCGTTGCAATCGGGAACGGCTCCAAGCTCCTGTTTTGACGCGCTCTCTTGCGCCGAACCGGTATCCACTTCGGCGGAGAGCGCTCAAGCACCGCGCCCGAGTCTCACCGGCTCGACAGCTGCGCGGTCGGCGGCGTGAACTCACCAGACCATTGCGTGATGGCATCGGTCTTCGAGGTGAAGACCGTCGAGAAGGTGCCGCCGCCCTTCAGGCCGGCGAAGGCGCCGTTGGCGTCGCGCGTCCTGAACCGGCCCTGCGCGGTCACGCGGCCCTGGGCATCGGTGGAGACCCTGCCGGAATAGGTGCCGACAGTGGAGCCGACCGGGGTGTTGAAGGTGATCGTGCCCTGGACCGGCCCGTTCCCGCGCTTCAGGACCGCGATCTCGCTGATGCCCACGGCGGCCCCGTCGAGCGGCAGGCCCGGGCTGCGGTTGATGCCCGAACCGGTCTGCTGGATCTCCAGTCGATCGGGCGACCCGAGCGGCCGGACATCCTGTTTGCCGACATGGGTATCGAAGGTGCCCGACATCGGCATCGCCACCGCCGGCGCGACGAGCGTCAACGCCGGCAGGACCACAGCGGGCATGAGAAGGCTGCGCAACATGTCCGACCTCCCGTGATTGTTACATTGTCAGACGAAGCGTTCTGCTTCGTTTGACATCATCAGGAGTTGCGGCAAATTTGACTATCATCCGGATGAGGTATCTCATCCGAGCATTGATTTTTGATGATGCCGGATCCGCCTGAACATGGCGGAGACGGTATCGTCATGCCCGCGCGACGTCTGATGGGATCCCGTCGGAGCCCAGCCAGGGTGCGGATGCGCGCGGCTACCCTCCCCCGGCAGCGCACCGGGGGAAGAGCCTTCGCAAGGATCGGCCGGTCAGGCTCCGGGCTGGGCGGATTCGCGCACCGCGAGGTTGCGCTTGACCGCTTCCTGCACCTTCTCGAAGGCGCGCACCTCGATCTGGCGCACGCGCTCGCGGGAGACGCCGAACTCGCCCGAGAGATCCTCGAGGGTGATCGGATCGTCGGCGAGCCGGCGCGCCTCGAAGATGCGGCGCTCGCGCGGGTTCAGGACGCCGAGCGCGTCGCGCAGCGCCGAGAGCCGGTTCTGGCCCTCCTCCTCGCGCACCAGCACGGTCTCCTGGCTCGGGCTGTTGTCCACGAGCCAGTCCTGCCACTCGCCCTCGCCCTCCTCGCGCAAGGGCGCGTTGAGCGAGGTGTCGCCGGACAGGCGCCGGTTCATCTCGACCACGTCCTGCTCGGGGACGCCGAGGCGGGTGGCGATCTGCTTGACCTGATCGGGCTTGAGGTCGCCCTCATCGAGGGCCGAGATGCGGCCCTTCGCCTTGCGCAGGTTGAAGAAGAGCTTCTTCTGGTTGGCCGTGGTGCCCATCTTCACGAGCGACCACGAGCGCAGGATGTATTCCTGGATCGCTGCCTTGATCCACCACATGGCGTAGGTGGCCAGCCGGAAGCCCTTGTCCGGATCGAAGCGCTTGACCGCCTGCATCAGGCCGACATTGCCCTCGGACACGACCTCGCCGATCGGCAGGCCGTAGCCGCGATAGCCCATGGCGATCTTGGCGACGAGGCGCAGGTGCGAGGTGACCAGCCGGTGCGCGGCCTCGCGGTCGCCGGCGTCGCGCCAGGCTTTCGCCAGCGTGAACTCCTCCGACGGTTCCAGCATCGGAAACTTGCGGATCTCGTCGAGGTAGCGCGACAGCCCACCTTCGTTGGCGAGCACGGGTAAAGCGCCGGCCATATGCATCTCTCCTTGGTGGTCCCCCTGTCGGGCGGACGCGTGAAGCGGACGGCCGCTCCTTGAGCCGGCCTCCCGAATCCCCATCTGTACCGGGGAAGCCTTCAGGCCGGTAGCGGGTCCGCGCCCCGAACGTCGTGAACAACGCGTGACGGACTGAAGAGGTTGACCCTGCCACGAACGGTCGCGGCGGGAGGGGTCCCAGCGCACCTGTCCCGACGCCTGCCTTGACTGTGCCGCCGCAGCAACGCCCTCCCGCAGAACTTCGCGCCCCGCCCCGGGCGGTTACGCCGCCAGGGCCGCGACGAGCCGGGCGAGCTCGGCCGGCGCCGGGCTCTCGAAGCGCAGGTGCTCGCCCGTGCGCGGATGCGCGAAGCCGAGGAGCCCGGCATGCAGCGCCTGCCGGTCCAGGGCGACGAGCGCGGCGCGGGCCTCGTCGGGCAGGCGCGCCGCCTTGGTCTTGAACGCTCCGCCATAGACGGCATCGCCGAGGAGCGGATGGCCGATATGGGCCAGGTGCACGCGGATCTGATGGGTGCGGCCGGTCTCCAGCCGGCAGCGCACGAGGCTCGCCTCCGCGTAGCGCGCCTCGACGGCGTAGTGCGTCACCGCATGGCGGCCCTCGCCGGGACGGACCACCGCGATCTTCTCGCGGTTGTACCGGCTGCGCGCGAGATCCGCGGTGATCGTGCCGCGGGCGGGTTCCGGGATGCCCCAGGCCAGGGCGAGATAGGCCCGCTCCAGCGGGCCGCTGCGCCCATGGTCGGCGAACTGAGCGGCGAGGCCCCGATGCGCGGCATCGTTCTTGGCCACCACCATCAGGCCGCTCGTGTCCTTGTCGAGACGGTGGACGATGCCGGGCCGCCGCACGCCGCCGATCCCCGAGAGGCTGTCGCCGCAATGAGCCAGGAGGGCGTTCACGAGGGTGCCGCCCTCGTGGCCGGGCGCGGGATGGACGACGAGGCCCGCCGGCTTGTCCACCACCACGAGGTCGTCGTCCTCGTAGGGGATCGCGAGGGCGAGGGCCTCCCCCTGCGGGATCGCGGGCGCCGCCTCCGGGATCGTCACGGCCAGCGCCGCGCCCGGCCCGACCTTGAGGGCGGGATCGCGCACCACGGCGCCATCGCGCCGGACCTGCCCCGCGCGGACGAGGTCCTGCAGGCGGGCGCGCGAGAGATCGGGGAACATCAGCGCGAGCGTCCGGTCGAGGCGCGCGGTCCCGGCCTCCGCGGCCACCACGCCCTGCCGCTCGCTCCCCGCCGCCCCTGCCTGCACGTCCGATTCTCCGAGCTCGTTCGAAAAAGCTGCGATCCGGGCTTGCCCGCCCGTTCGGGCGTCGCTATAGGAACCCCGCGCCGCAGGAAAGCTCCCATCGTCTAGCGGTCTAGGACGTCGCCCTCTCACGGCGAAAACAGGGGTTCGAGTCCCCTTGGGAGCGCCACTTGCCTGCGTAAGTCATTCTCTCTCCTTCTAAAATTCGGATATGCCCCAAACTGCTAGGATGTGGTTTGGGCAGCCCTGTTCCCTTTCCACCCCTCCAGCTTTGTGATGGCGCCGCTGGAAAGGTTCGCCCTGTTCGCCTCGCGGGTGTACCGCTCAGCTTGCGCGAGGGTGCTATGGCCGAGGACGGCCATGATCTCGTGCGCAGTACAGCCAGCTTCGGCGAGGCGCCTGCCGGCAGCCTTGCGCAAGCCGTGCGGTTGAGCATCCAGCGGCAAGCCAGCTGCCGTGATGGAGTCGCACATGAGCGAGGCCGTCCGCAGGCTTGAGACACGGCTCGGCGGCCGGCTTCTCAACCGCACGACGCGCAGCGTTGCGCCGACCGAGGCAGGCGCACGCCTGTTGGAACGGCTGTCTCCGGCCCCGAGTGAGGTCGAGGCGGCGCTCGATGTCGTGAACGGCTTCCGCGACCGGCCGGCACTCTCAGGCTCAACGTGCCGGTCAGCGCCGCGCGGCTCGTGCTGCCCCGGATCGTGCCGCCCTTCCTGAAGGCCTATCCTGAGATCCGGCCTGAACCGCCAACCTTCGTGACGGCCGACCGAAGGGAGGCAAAGCGCCATCGACGCCCCCATATACGAACGACGCGGGAGACACGTACAGGGAATGACGATGAGCACGGAAAGGGCGGTGCTGGCGGGCGGGTGCTTCTGGGGCATGCAGGACCTGATCCGGCGTCAGGAGGGCGTGGTGTCGACGCGCGTCGGATACACCGGCGGCGACGTGTCGAACGCCACATATCGCAACCACGGCACACACGCTGAAGCCATCGAGATCATCTACGACCCGGCCCATACAAGCTTTCGGCGCATGCTGGAGTTCTTCTTTCAGGTCCACGATCCTTCGACCCTGAACCGCCAGGGTAACGACAGGGGCCTCAGCTACCGCTCGGCCATCTTCTACGTCGACGAGGATCAGCGCCGCGTCGCGGAGGACACCATCGCCGAGGTTGACGCCTCCGGGCTGTGGCCGGGGAAGGTCGTGACCGAAGTGGCACCGGCCGGTCCGTTCTGGGAGGCCGAGCCGGAGCACCAGGACTACCTGGAACGCCGGCCCGATGGATACACCTGCCACTTCGTCCGTCCGAATTGGAAGCTGCCGCCTCGTTCTTCAGCCTCTTAGGACGTCTGATACCGCGTCCGGTCGATCAGACCGGACGCGGTATCAGCAAGCCCGCGCGGCGCTTGAGCGTAGGCGACATCCGCCATCCCGCAGCGGACGAACTTCTCGGCTCGTGCCCTGCAGCAGCAGACCGGCCTCTACTTCCGAGACCAGATGAAGTGGAACGGCTTCGTCCTGACGGGCAGCGTGCGCAACGACTGGGTCGACCAAGAGATCCGCAGCACGTTCAACTTCCCGAACCTGCCGGTGCCGACGCTGAACCGGACCACGATCGACCAGCAGCGCTTCTCGGCGCTGAGCTACCGCGTGGGCCTCGGCTACGAGTTCGATTTCGGCCTGGTGCCCTACGCCTCCTATCCACCTCGTTCAACCCGCAGATCACCGGCACCATCCCGATCTTCCACGAGGAGACCGATGCCTGGACGGGGGCGGAACCGGCGGTCGAGGCGTCCGGCACGCCCATCAGGTCGCTCGACGATCTCGTCGCGATGGCGCACACGGCGCGGCCCGGCAAGCGTGCCGTCGCAGTCGATCTTGACGCGGATCACCCGGGGCCCCTGACGGTAAGCCTCGCCGAACCGGGTGCGCGCACGTTGGCTGGCTCGCAGCCGAAAGCAGGCAACACCGTTCAGGCGCGCGTGCGCACAAGAGCGGGACGCTCCGTCGGCTTGAGGCGCGCGCGCCACACGGAACGCTCGACGAGATCTCCGATCACGCCCGCCAGGACTCCGGCAACGGCCTCGCTGCCGCGGGCATTCAGGGTTCGCTGGGACACCACGACCGAGAGCCGCCAGGATGGCGTCGGATCGACGATCGGTATCGCAACCATCTCGCCGCGCTCGATCTCCGCAGCCAGAGCGAAATGCGGCATGATGGCCGCGAAGGCTTGAGCGCGCACGAGCTCGGCGATCGCGGGCAGGCTCTCGCAATCCGTTGCCGTCGGTGTGATGTCGTGACGGGCCGCGAGCTGCTCGATCACGGCACGCAGGACGTTCGGACGCCCGGGAAGGATGACCGGGAGTGCCTGCTGGAAGACTTGGCCGAACCCGATCTCGCGCCGCGCGGCCAGCGGGTGGGAGGCGGGGACCACAAACATCAGGTCCTCGACCATCATCTCGGTCCAGGCCACGTGCTCAAAGGCCTTGTGGTCGTAGAGCAGCGCGACGTCCAGGCGTCCGGACTGGATCCACTCGTCCAGGGTACCAGTCATCGCCTCGACGATATGGAGGCTGATGTTGGGAAGCGCTTCCAACATGGCCCGGTGGAGAGGGAGCGACAGGCCCCGGCAGGCTGAGGTCGGCAACCCGACCGAGATGCGCCCGCTCGGGCTCGTCGCCTGAGAGCGCACGACCTCTTTGGCCCGCTCGACCTCCTGCAGGATACGTCGCGCGTGCTCGTAGAACTTGAGCCCGAGTTCCGTGGGCGTGACCCCTCGGGCGTGCCGGAATAGCAGCTCGACACCGAGTTCATCCTCGAGATTGCGCATCTGTTGGCTGAGCGAGGGCTGGGCGATTCGCAGCACCTCAGCCGCCCGAGAGACGTTCCCGCTCTCTGCGATCTGCGCGAAGTAACGAAGCTGACGAAGATCCATGGCGATCCTAACCCAGGGTCTTCGTCAAGAGACAGGGAACTCCACGGCGATGTCAAACTGCTCTAGCGCCGAGCAATCTGCGTAAACTATGTGCATCGCATCAAGATTTATGATTGCAACGCAACAGTTTGATGGCTGAAGGCCTCTCATATTTTCGCCTATGATCTAAACTCATAGGAATTTCCAATAGCTCATATCGGAAATTGGTCTTTGATGCCCGTTGTATTCGTTGCGTAGCCTGACGCCTATCGATCGAGGATCGGGGCTGGACCCGGGACATCATCAGGAAATCGGAGCCCACCGCATGGATGCGCACAAGTATTTGCGCCGTCTCTTCCTGGCCGCGCCTCTCGCGTTCACGATCCCTGGTGCGGCACTGGCGCAGCAGGAGCCCTGCATCGGCAATTCCGCTGCGATCACCGGGCCGGCGGCCTTCGGCGGGCAGGCCATCAAGATGGGCGCCGAGATCGCCATCGAGGAGATCAACGCGAAGGGTGGCGTGCTCGGCAAGCCGTTGCGCTTCGTCCAGTACGACGATGCCGGTGCGCCGCCGCGCGGCGTCGACAACACCCGCCGCATCGCCCTCGCCGACAAATGCGTGGTGATCCTGGGCGGCTACCACTCCACCGTCTCGGTGGCGCAGGTCGAGCCGGTCCACGCCATCGGCATTCCCTTCGTCGGCGTGCTCGCGGCCAACACGCAGGCGATCGAGAACGGGCGCAGCCCGAACTACATGTTCCGGGTCTCGGCCAAGGACAAATGGGTCGCCCGCTTCCTCGTCGAGCAGGCCTCGAAGGTGTCGAAGACCGGTAAGATCGCGTTCTTCTACGAGAATACCGGCTGGGGCAACGGCGCGGTTCCGGACGTGAAGGCGGCCATCGCTAAGGCCGGCAAGGAACTCGTCGCTACCGAGACCTTCAACTGGAACGACCAGGACATGACCCCGCAGGCGATCCGCGCGCGCGATGCCGGCGCCGACGTGGCCCTGTTCTGGGCCCTCGACCGCGAGGGCAACCAGCTCGTCCGCTCCATGGACAAGGTCGGCTACAAGCCGACCGTGATCGGTGCCTGGGGCATCGCCGGCAATCTCGGCGAGCTGGCCGGCCCCCTCGCCAACGGCGTCGAGGTGGTGCAGACCTACAGCTTCATGGGCGAACTCGACCCGCGCGGTCAGGCGCTCTGGCAGAAGATCCAGGCGAAGTACGGCCTCAAGGACCCGTCCCAGATCAAGATGGGCTCAGGCATCGCCAATGCCTACGACGCCATCCACATCGTGGCGCAGGCGATCGAGAAGGCGGGCGCCTACGATTGGAAGAAGGTCCGCGAGGCCCTCTACCAGGTCAAGTACGACGGCCTCGTCGCCAAGTACGACCCGGCCTTCGACGCCGCCGACCCCGAGCGCCAGGACGCGATCCTGCCGAGCTACTACAAGCTCACCGTCTGGTCCGACGGCAAGCTGCTTCCGATCGCGCAGACCCCCTACGGCAAGACGAACTGACGGCGCGTGCCGCCCGACCTTCCCCAGCGGGAGGGGCCGGGGCGGTCCGTCCGGATGCCCCCTCGCCGGGCCGGGCCGCCCCGTTTCCGCCGACGTTTCCCCGCCGCGCGCCGGGAGCCATCGCGACAGCCATGACGAGGCCATGACGAGGTCATGACGACCGCCCTGCAATACACCCTCTCGGGCCTCGCGATCGGGGGCATCTACGCCCTCGTCGCGCTCGGCTTCCACGTCATGTGGTCGGCCGCCAAGGCCGTGAACTTCGCCCACGGCGACACCCTGATGATCGGTGCCGTGCTCGCGGTGATGGGCGTCGATGCCGGCCTGCCGCTTCCCCTCGCCTGCCTCCTCGCCATCCTGGCCGGCGCCCTGTTCGGCGTCGCGCTGGAGCGCTTCGCGGTGCGGCCCTTCATCGGCGCCAACGCCTCGATCGGCTGGATGCTCACCACCATCGCGGTGGGCATCATGGCCGAGTCCCTCGCCACCATGCAGTTCGGCGGCTTCTCGCGGCCCCTGCCCTCGCCGGGCGTCGCGGGCGCCGTCTCGATCCTCGGCGCGGGCGTCTATCCGCAGGAGCTCGTCATCCCGGCCGTCGCGGTGCTGGCGATGGTGGGCCTCCACCTGATGCAGCGGCGCACCCTCGTCGGGCGGGCCATGCAGGCGGTGGCCCATAACCGGCAGGCGGCGGCGCTGATGGGCATCGACGTCGACCGGATCGTGATGCTCTCCTTCGGCCTCGCGGCCCTGTTCGGCGCCGGCGCGGGCGTGCTCGTCGCCCCCGTGATCCAGGCCTCCGCCAACATGGGCGTGCTCCTCGGGCTCAAGGGCTTCGCGGTCGCCATCATCGGCGGCATCACCAGCGGGCCGGGCGTCGTCGTCGCCGGCCTCGCCTTCGGCGTCATGGAGAAGTTCGTCGAGGGCTACGTCTCGACCTCGGCGCGGGAGATCGTCGGCTTCAGCGCGATGATCCTGATCCTCCTCGCCTTCCCTCAAGGCCTGTTCGGCCGCCGGGAGATCTTCAAGGTATGAAGGCCCTCCACGCCCTCGGCTTCGCGCTCCTCGCCGTTATCCTCGTCGCCGTGCCGCTGACCTCCGGCAACGAGTACGAGCTGCGTCTGTTCATGCTGTTCCTGATCTACGGCATGATCGCGGTCGGCCTGAACGTCCTCGTGGGCCTCACCGGGCTCGTCTCGCTCGGCCAGGCCGGCCTGTTCGCGCTCGGCGCCTATGCGGGCGCGATCCTGGCGATCCGGCTCGGCCTCGACCTCCTGCTCGCGAGCCTCGGCGCGGCGGTGGTCGCGGGCCTGTTCGGCGCGGCGCTCGCCTATCCGAGCGTGCGGGTGCGCGGCGTCTACCTCGCGGTGGTGACGATCGCCTTCGGCCTCATCGTCGAGAACGTCGCCATCGAATGGCAGGGCCTGACCGGGGGCACCACCGGGCTCACCGGCATCCCGGGCCCGAACCTGCTCGGCCATCCGCTCTCGGGCTACGCCTTCTACGCGGTGCTCGCCCTCACGCTGTTCCTGGCGACGCTCGCCGCGCACAACCTGAAGCATTCGGGCTACGGCCGGGCGATGCTGGCGGTGGCCCAGAGCGAGACGGCGGCGCGCAGCCTCGGCATCGGCGCCACCGGCATCCGCACGCTGGCCTTCGCGGTCGCGGCGGTGACGGCGGGGGTCGCCGGCAGCTTCTACGCCTTCCTCAACGCCTACATCTCGCCCGACATCTTCACCTTCTCGGATTCCGTCCGCTTCCTGCTGATGGTGATCCTGGGGGGCGCGGCCTCGACCTTCGGGCCGGTGCTCGGCGCCTTCATCCTCACCTACCTGCCCGAGGTGCTGCAGCGCTTCGCCGAGTGGCAGAAATTCGCCTACGGCGCGCTGCTGCTGGCGGTGATGTTCGGCCTGCCCGGCGGCATCCTCGGCACGCTGGGCCAGCTCTACGCCCGCCTGCGACCGGGCCCGCGCGGGGTCGACCCGGCCGAGGGCATGCCCGCCTCCGAGACCCTGGCGGGCCGCGCCCCCGCCGCCCTGGAGACGGACGGCCTCACCGTGCGCTTCGGCGGCCTCACCGCCCTGAATGCGGCCGGTATCCGCGTCGCCCCAGGGGAGATCCACGCCCTGATCGGCCCGAACGGAGCGGGCAAGTCGACCTTCGTCAACACGATCTCGGGCTTCTACCGGCCGAGCGCGGGTGCGTTCCGCCTCGACGGAACGGACCTCGCCGGCCGGAAGGTCCACGCCATCGCCCGGCTCGGCCTCGCCCGCACCTTCCAGAACACCGAGCTGTTCGGGCAGATGACGGTCCTGGAGAACGTCATGGTCGGGGGCTTCACGCATCTCGGCTACCGCCTGCCCGGCGCGATCCTGCGCACGCCCCGCTTCCGCCGCGAGGAGGCGGCCTGCCGGGCCGCCGCGATCGGGCTCCTCGACTTCGTGGGCCTCGCCGACGTGGCCAACGAGCAGGCCCGCTTCCTGCCCTTCGGCCACCAGCGCCGCCTGGAGATCGCCCGGGCGCTCGCCACGCGGCCGCGCCTCCTCCTCCTCGACGAGCCGGCCGCAGGCCTGACCACGCAGGAGATCGATGAGCTCGAGGCGATGATCCGCAGGATCGCGGGGCTCGGGGTCTCGGTGCTGCTGATCGAGCACCATGTCGACCTGATCATGGCAGTCGCCGACACCGTGACGGTGCTCGATTACGGCCAGATCATCGCAAGCGACCGCCCGGAGGCGGTGCAGGCCGATCCGCGCGTGATCGAGGCCTATTTCGGCGGCCCCTCCGCCATCCTCGCTGAGGAGGCCGCCTGATGTCGCACCCGCCCCTGCTCGCGGTCGAGGATCTGGAGGTCCGCTACGGCGCGGCCACGGCGCTCCGCGGCGCGAGCCTCGCCGTGCGGCGCGGCCAGCTCGTCGCGGTGATCGGCAACAACGGCGCGGGCAAGACCTCGCTGATGCGCGGGCTGACCGGCCTCGTGCGCCCGAGCGCCGGCCGCGTCCTGTTCAAGGGCGAGGAGGTCACGCGGCTTCCCGCCCACGCCAAGGTCGCGCGCGGCCTCGCCATGGTGCCGGAGGGGCGCCTGATCTTCCCCGACCAGAGCGTGGAGGACAACCTGATCCTCGGCGCCTACGCCCATGGCGGCCTCAGGTCCAAGCGGGCGAAGGAGACCCTGGAGCGGGCGCTCGTCCTCTTCCCGCGCCTGCGCGAGCGGCTGCGCCAGCCCGCCGGCAGCATGTCGGGCGGCGAGCAGCAGATGCTCGCCATCGCCCGCGGCCTGATGGCCGAGCCCGATCTCCTCGTCATCGACGAGCTCTCGCTCGGCCTCGCGCCGCGGGTCGTCGAGCAGCTGATCGGCGTCCTGCGCGACCTCAACCGCCAGGGCCTCACCATTCTTCTCGTCGAGCAGCTTGCATCCTACGCGCTCGCCATCGCCGACCACGCCTACGTGGTGGCGCAGGGGCGCGTGGTGCGGGACGGCCCGAGCGGGCAGATCGCCCGCGACCCCGAGGTCATGGAGACCTTCCTCGGCAAGAAGAAAGCCGCCTGAGCGGCCCATCCGCGAACCCGGCTCAACGCGGCGCCCCCCGGCGCCGCGAACGCTCCCTCACGCCCGAAGAAAAGGACCCGCCATGTCCCAGCGCGTCGTCGACCTGAGCCTCCTGATCGAGGACAACATGCCGGCCCACAAGCTCTTCCAGCGGCCGGTGATCACCACGCATCTCAGCCACGAGAGCTCGGCCGCCCTCAACCTCGGCGTGCCGGGCGACGCGATGACCTTCCAGACCAACTTCATCGCGATGCTCGACCATGTCGGCACCCACGTGGACGCGTTTCTTCACGTGAATCCGAAGGGCCAGCCCGTCGACCAGATGCCGCTGGAGCTGTTCATGGGCAAGGCGGTCTGCTTCGACCTGCGCCACATCCCCGATCTCGGCGACATCACCGTCGCCGACATGGAGGCGGCCGAGGCCAAGAGCGGCGTCAGGGTCGACGGGCACATCGTGCTGCTCTGCACGGGCTTCCACGCCCGCAACTATCCGGGCCTCGATTCCGTCTGGAAGAACCCGCTCCTCACCGCCGAGGCCACGAAATGGCTGCACGAGCGCGGCTCGCGGATGCACGGGGTCGAGGGTCCCTCCACCGACAAGCCGAGCGACAACATCTTCGCCCAGCATCGCCTTTGCCGCGACCTCGGCATGAGCCACTGGGAGTGGCTGGTGAACCTGGAGGAGCTGCTCGGCAAGGGCGAGGTGCAGTTCTTCGGCGTGCCGCTGAAGTTCAAGGGCGGCTCCGGCTCGCCGGTGCGCGCCTTCGCCCTCGTCAACGACTGACCCTGTCGCGGCGCCCCGCGGGGCGCCGCAGCCCGATGCGGAGAGCGCAGCGATGACGAGCGACCTCGACTTCATGACCGCGCTGGACCTGCGCCGCCTGGTCGCGACGCGCGCGGTCTCGCCGGTGGAGCTCACGGAGCGCGCCCTCGCCCGCGCCGAGGCGAGCCAGGCGACGCTCAACGCCTTCTGCCACCTGATGCCGGAGGAGGCCCGCGCCGCCGCCCGGGCCGCCGAGGAGGCCGTGATGCGGGGCCAGCCCCTCGGGCTGCTCCACGGCCTGCCGGTCTCGGTGAAGGACCTGATCGCGGTCGCCGGCGTGCCCTACGCCTCGGGCTCGCGCGCCATGGCGGGCAACGTCGCCGCAGCCGACGCGCCCTCGGTCGAGCGGCTGCGTGCGGCTGGCGCAATCATCGTCGGCAAGACCACGACGAGCGAGTTCGGGGCCAAGCCCGTGGGCGATTCGCCGCTCACCGGCATCACCCGCCACCCCTGGGACCTCTCCAGGACGCCGGGCGGTTCGAGTGCCGGCGCGGCCGCTTCGGTGGCGGCGGGGATCACGCCCTTCGCGCTCGGCACCGACGGCGGCGGCTCCTTACGCATCCCGGCCGCGCTCACCGGCCTCGTCGGGCTCAAGGCCCAGTTCGGCCGCGTGCCGGTCTGGCCGACCTCGGCGACGCCGACACTCGCCCATGTCGGCTCCCTCGCCCGCAATGTCGCCGATGCCGCCCTGCTGACGACGGCGGTCGCCGGCCACGACCCGCGCGATCCCTTCGCGGTGGCGGGGCCAGTGCCCGATCTCCTCGGTGCGACCAAGGCCTCGGTCGCGGGTCTGCGGGTCGCCTGGAGCGCCACCCTCGGCTATGCCCGTCCGGACCCGGAGGTGGCGGCGATCGCGCGCGCCGCCGCGACGGCGCTCGCCGACCAGGGCGCGATCGTGGAAGAGGTCGAGGCGGTCTTCGAAACCGACCCGGCCGACCTCTGGACTGCCGAGTTCTATGCGGGGATCGGGACGCGGCTGCGGGACGTCCTCGAGACGCGCCGGGACCTGCTCGACCCGGCGGTCGCCGACGTGCTCGACGCAGCCCTCGCGCAGGAGATGCGCGCCTATTACGAGACCGTCTTCGCCCGCTACGCCCTGCGGGACCGGATGGCCCGCTTCTTCGCCGAACACGACGTCCTGCTTTCACCGACCCTGCCGATCTCCGCGCTGGAGGCGGGCCGGAACATCCCCGCGGGGCTGGAGGACCGCAGCCTCGTCTCCTGGGCCTTCTACACCTATCCCTTCAACCTGACGGGCCAGCCCGCGGCCTCCGTCTGCGCCGGGCTCGCCGCGGACGGGATGCCGGTCGGCCTCCAGATCGTCGGCCGCAGCCTCGGCGAGGCGGATGTGGTGCGCGCCGCCGCGGCGGTGGAGCGAACGAAGCCGCCGGGCTACAATCTTCGGCCATTTACAGTGCCCTGACCGGCTGGCTTTGGGCCGGGCTGTTTGAGAGGATCCGCCAGGACCGAAGGAGTCGGACATGCGGCGAGGTCAGAAGACGAGCGCGGAGCAGGTCGTGCTGAAGCTGGGCCAGATCGAGGTGCAGACAGCCCCCGGGCGCTCGATGGCTTCTTCATGTCGACGGTAATCTGCCAAGGTCGATCCTGAATTCCGGGCCAGGACCTCGAAAACTCAGCCCATGCATCTAGGCCAGGGAACGTGGATCTTGTGGCCCGATCGGGCCCAGAAACGGCAAAGGCGGCTCGAAGGCCGCCTATCGCAAATGTCTCACCCGGCTGAAATTTATGGTCGGAGCGAGAGGATTCGAACCTCCGACCCCTAGTCCCCCAGACTAGTGCGCTAACCGGGCTGCGCTACGCTCCGACGCCCCGAAGGGCAGGCGGGGATTTAGCTTCCTGCTCCGCCATGCGCAAGCCCCTCGAAGCGGCTCGTGGAACCTGAGGGCGGCCCGCTCGTGCTCTGGCCCTCGGCGGCGGGGGCGGGTAACCGGGGCGGGCCGCGATCGCGCATGCACGGAGCCCGGATGGAACGACCCCTCGCCTTCGACCTGACGCGGCTGGTGACGCGGCTGCGGCATGCGAGCCCCTCGGGGATCGACCGGGTCGACCTGGCCTATGCCCGCCGGGTGCTCGGGACCGCGGGCGCGCGCTTCGGAGTGGTGTCGACGGCGTTCGGCCCGCGGGTGCTCGACCGGGCGCGGGCGCTCGCCTTCGTCGAGGCGGTGGCCGCGGGCTGGGTCGAGGACGGGGCGGCCGAGGCCGATCCGGTCTATCGCCGCCTCGCCGCCCGGCTCGGAAGCGGGATTGCGAGCGCCGCGCCGGCGGCTCCGGCGCGCTCGGCCGGGTCGCGCCGGGCGATCCAGGCGCGGGCGAGCGCCACGATCCTGCGTGGCGCCTCCATCGCGGCCCTGCCGCAGGGTAGCCTCTACCTGCACAGCTCGCATCTGCGCCTCGACAAGCCGGGCCGGTTCGACTGGCTCTACGACCGTCGCGACGTGCGCGCCGCCTTCTTCGTGCACGACCTCATCCCCATCACCCATCCCGAATACGGCCGCCCTGGCGAGGCGGAGCGCCATGCCGAGCGGATGCGCACGGTCGGCCGCCACGCCGCCGCGATCCTGGCGAACTCCGCCGACACCGCCGCGCGCACCGGCGCCTATCTCGCGCAGGAAGGCTACTGGCCGCCGCCGATGGCGGTGGGCCATCTCGGTGTCGAGCCGGCCTTCGGGCGGGAGGGGCCGCGCCTGTCCTGCGCGCGGCCGACCTTCGTGGTCTGCGGCACCATCGAGCCGCGCAAGAACCATCTGCTCCTGCTCCATCTCTGGCGGACGCTCGCCGAGCGCATGGGCCCGGCCACGCCCCGCCTCGTCCTCGTGGGACGGCGCGGCTGGGAGGCCGAGAACATCGTGGACATGCTGGAGCGCTGCGAGGCCATCCGCGCGCATGTCGTGGAGGTCTCCGGCCTCTCGACCCACGGGCTCGCCGCCCTGATGCGCGGCGCCACCGCCCTGCTGATGCCCTCCTTCACCGAGGGCTACGGCATCCCCATCGTCGAGGCCGCCGCCTCCGGCCTGCCGGTGGTCGCCTCGGACATCCCGGTCCACCGGGAGATCGGGGCCGGCTTCTGCGACCTGATCGATCCCCTGGACGGCACCGGCTGGATGCGGGCGGTGGAGGAGATCGCCGCCCCGGATTCGAGCCGCCGCGCCGACCTCGCCCGACGCCTCGACGGCTACACCCCCCCCGACTGGACCGGCCATTTCGCCGCCGTCGCGCCGCTCCTCGAAAGCCTTTGAGTCCGAGTTTCGAAAGGGATCATCCCTTTCGTGGGTCCAGGGCAAAGCCCTGGAGAAAGCCGGGGCCCTGCCCCGGCACCCCGCCAAAGGGATGATCCCTTTGGGAACCCCAGGTCATGCGAAGAGCGTGCGGGCGAGGCGGGAATGGTCCTCGCGCAGGCGGTGCACGTCGAGCCCGAGCGGCGCGCCGTCGATCACCCGCCAAGCGCCGGCCACCATCACCCGGTCGGCCCGGGTCGCCCCGCAGAGCACGAGGGCGGCGAGCGGGTCGTGCGCGCCGGAGAAGCGCAGCTCGTCCAGGGTGAACAGGGCGAGGTCCGCCTCGCGGCCCGGCGCGATCCGGCCGATATCGGCGCGGCCGAGGCAGGCGGCCGAGCCCTCCGTCGCCCAGCGCAGGGCGTCGCGGTGGGTCACGGCCTCCGCGCCGTAGGTCAGGCGGTTGAGCAGCAGTGCGTGACGCACGCCCTCGATCAGGTTGGAGCCGTCGTTGGAGGCCGAGCCGTCGACGCCGAGGCCAACGGGGCTGCCCGCCGCCTCCAGCTCGCAGGTGCGGCAGCGGCCCGAGGCGAGAACCATGTTCGAGGTCGGGCAGTGGCAGATGCCGACCCCGGCCCGGCCGAGGCGGGCCACCTCCGCATCGTTGAAATGGATGCCGTGGGCGAGCCAGGTGCGGGGCCCGAGCCAGCCGACCTCCTCCAGATATTCCACGGGGCGCTGCCCGAAGAGCGCCTGGCAGTAATCGTCCTCCTGGAGCGTCTCGCCGAGATGGGTGTGCAGGCGGCAATCGTGGGCCTCGGCGAGGTGCGCGCTCTCGCGCATCAGCCGCTTCGTCACCGCGAAGGGCGAGCAGGGGGCGAGCCCGATCTGGACCATCGCGCCGGGCCTGGAATCGTGGAACAGGCGCAGCACCCGCTCGCTGTCGTCGAGGATCGTGTCGTCGTCCTGCGTCAGGCTTCCCGGCGGCAGGCCGCCCTCCGCGTCCGACAGGCTCATCGAGCCGCGGGTGATGAAGGCGCGGATCCCGAGCGCCCGCGCCTCCTCGACCTGCACGTCGACGGCATCCTCCAGCCCCTTCGGGAACAGGTAGTGGTGGTCCCCCGCCGTGGTGCAGCCGGAGAGCAGCAGCTCCGTGAAGGCAACCCGCGTGGCGAGGCGGAAGGCCTCGGGGGTGATGCGGTCCCAGACCGGATAGAGCGCCTTCAGCCAGGGGAAGAGCGGCTTGTCGATCGCCGCCGGATGGGCCCGCGTCAGGGTCTGGAAGGCGTGATGATGGGTGTTGATCAGGCCGGGGATGACCACATGGGCGGAGGCGTCGAAGGTCTCGTCCACGGGCTGGGCCGGCTCGGCGCCGGCGGGGAGGCATTCGGCGATGCGGGAGCCCTCCACCACCACGCCGCCCGCCGCCCCCTCCGCGAGGATGGCGAGGGGTCGGCGGATCCAGAGCCTGCGGGCGGCTGCCGTCATGGGTGGGTCCTCATCCTGCGCGATCCCGCTTCGCCCTTGATCCGCCTTGTAACCGCTGCGGCGGCGCGGCGAAGAGTCCGACACACGCATCGATCGACCCATCCGGCGGTTTCCCGCCGAACCCCCGACAGCCCCCACCGCCCATGCCCGCTTCCGCGCCCGCACGCCCGACATCGCCGCTGCCCTGGCTCGACCGCGCCGGCCGCCTCTCGCTGCTGAAGCTCTGCGCCTTCCTGCTGGTGCTGGCGCCGGGCCTCGAGCTCGCCTGGGCCTATGCCCACGATGCGCTGGGGGCCAAGCCCATCACCGCCCTCGTCCACGCCACCGGCGAGTGGTCGATGCGGCTGCTCCTCGCCACGCTCGCGGTGACGCCGCTGCGGCGCGTGGCGAACTGGCCGAAGCTGATCAACCTGCGGCGGATGCTCGGCCTCTCCGCGCTCGCCTACGCGCTGGCCCATCTCGCGCTCTACGTGACGGACCAGAACTTCGACCTCGCGAAGGTCGTCTCGGAGATCGCGCTGCGCTTCTACCTGACGATCGGCTTCGTCGCGCTCGCCGGCCTGGTCATGCTCGGCTGGACCTCCACCGACGCGGCGATCCGGCGGATGGGCCAGGCCTGGAACCGGCTGCACCGGATCGTCTACGGGATCACGGCGCTCGGGCTGCTCCACTATTTCCTGCAGGCCAAGATCGATGTGACGAACCCGGTCTTCTGGACCGGGCTGTTCCTGCTGCTGATGGGCTGGCGCCTGATGCAGCGGCTGCGCGCGCCGACGCGGCCCTGGTCGCTGGCGCTGCTCGCAATCGGCACCGCACTGCTCACGGCGCTCCTCGAGGCCGTCTGGTATGGCGTGAAGAGCGGCGTGCCGGCGAGCCTTGTGCTCGGCGCGAACCTCGATTTCTCCGGGCCGATCCGACCGGCCTGGTGGGTGCTCGGGATCGGCCTGCTGCTGCCGCTCCTCAATCTCGTGCGCGGCACGCCCGAGGGCGGCAGGGCCGCGACGGCGCGGCGCGCCCCCGGCCTTGTTCCCGCTCGCGCGATGGCGCAGAAGCCCTGACCGCGGCCGCCCGGGCCGCGCTGGGGAAAAAATCCCATGCGGAACACGGTCCTGGCCTGCGCGCTCCTCCTGTCGGGGCCGGCCGCGGCGGCCTGCACGGCGCCCGCGCCGCCCCCCGTGGCGGAACGCCCGGAGAAGCCGCCGCTCCCGCAGAAGCCCGCTTGCCTCGACGCCAAGGGCGGATGCCCGGGCTGGGAGGCCTATACCTACAATGACCAGATCAAGGCCTATAACGTCCAGGCTCAGGCCTTCCGGCCGCTGGCCGAGGCCTATCTGAAGAAGCTCAACGCCTACGTGAAGGCGGCCAACGACTACGCCCAGTGCGAGGTGAAGACGCTGCAGTAGCGCCGACCGGCTGCACGCGAATCGTGCTAGGCTCGGCCTCATGAGCGCAGAGCCGAAGCCGCGAATGAGCGTGGACGAGTTCCTGGCCTGGGCCGAGGACCGGCCGGGACGCTACGAGCTCCGGAACGGCCGCGTCGTCGGCATGTCGCTGGAGCGGGCGCGCCACGCCGACGTCAAGTTCGCCGTGCAGGCCGCCCTGAAAGCGGCGATCCGGCGCGACGGGCTGCCCGGCCGTATGCTGCCGGACGGCATGACCGTCCGGATCGACCAGGACACCGCCTACGAGCCGGACGCGCTCGTCTATTGCGGGCCGCGCCTCGACCCGGGTGCCGTGGAGGTTCCGAACCCCGTCGTCCTCGTGGAGGTGCTCTCGCCGAGCACGCGGGGCGTGGACAGCGGCGAGAAGTTCTCCGGCTATTTCCGCCTGCCGAGCGTGCAGCACTACCTCCTCGTGGATCCGGAGCGCCGCGTCGTCGTCCACCACAGGCGCGGGGACGGCGACCTCATCCTGTCGCGCATCGTCTCCGAGGGCACCCTGACCCTCGATCCGCCGGGCCTCGGCCTCGCGCTCGCGGAGCTGTTCGAGGATCTCTGACGCGCTCCGCAGGGGCGCGGTGCGATTCTCCTGGCTTGACCGGCCGATGAGCCGATGCGACAGCCCGGCAAACCGCAGCAGGATTCCCGGATGACCGCTCCCCTCGACCTCCTCGTGCTCGGCAACGCCATCGTCGATCTGATCGCGCGCACCGAGGAAGACTTCCTGACGGCGCAGGACGTGACAAAGGGGGCGATGCAGCTCATCGACGAGCCCCGGGCCGAATCCCTGTTCGACGCGATGGGGCCGACCACCGTGGTCTCGGGCGGCTCGGGCGCCAACACGGCGGTCGGCGCGGCCATGCTGGGGGCGAAGACCGCCTTCATCGGCAAGGTCCGCGACGACGAGCTCGGCGGCCTCTACGCGCACGAGCTGAAGGCCGCGGGCGTCGGCTTCCCCGTGGTCGCTGCCACCGAGGGGCCGGCCACGGCGCGCTGCTTCGTGCTGGTCACGCCGGACGGCGAGCGCACCATGAGCACCTATCTCGGCGCCTGCCAGGGCCTCTCGCCCGCGGATGTCGAGCCCGCCGTGGTGGAGAGCGCCCGCGTCACCTACCTCGAGGGCTATCTCTGGGATCCGCCGGCCGCCAAGGAGGCCTTCCGCAAGGCGGTGAAGATCGCCCACGGCGCCGGCAACGCCGTGGCGCTGACCCTCTCCGACGCCTTCTGCGTCGGCCGCTACCGCGAGGAGTTCCTGGGGCTCATCCGCGACGGCAGCATCGACATCCTGTTCGCCAATATCGGCGAGCTGAAGAGCCTCTACGAGACCGAGGATGCCGAGGCCGCGGTGAAGGCGCTGCGCGAGGAGCGCAACGGCCGGGGCATCCACCTGCTCGGCCTCGTCACCCGCTCCGAGGAGGGCGCGCTGGTGGTGAAGGGCGGCGAGGTCCGCTCCGTGCCCGCCACCCCCGTGGAGACTGTGGTGGACACCACCGGCGCGGGCGACCTGTTCGCGGCGGGCTTCCTCGCCGGCCATGCCCGCGGCCTCGACAACGTCGCCTGCGCCCGGCTCGGCGTGCTGGCGGCGGGCCAGGTCATCCAGCATATCGGCGCCCGCCCGCAGGTCGACCTCGTGACGCTCGCCAAGGAGAAGGGGCTGCTCTGAGGGGCCCCGGTCCCGCCCGCTTCACGAACCGCCTTTCCCTTCACGGCCAGAGAGGAAGCGGCGCTGCCGAATGAGGCACGGGTCCCCGCTCCCGAGCGGGAGAGGGCGCGCGACGCGGTTCCTGAACACATCCGGAAGCCGGGCTCCCCGCTCCCGACCCGCTCCGCGGGTCGATCTCCCGCAATGGGGGGAGGGAGAGGGCCGGTCTGTCATGGCCGCAGCAGCACCTTCCCCACCGCCTCGCGGCGCGTGAGGATGCCCATCGCCTCCGCGTAGTCCTCCAGCGGGTAGACCCCGTGCACCTTGGCGGTGAGCTTCCCCTCCGCCACCCAGGCGAGGAGCTGGCGCTGGTTCTCCTGGTGCGCCGCCGGGTCGCGGTCGAGGAAGGCGCCCCAGTGGACGCCCTGCACGTCGAGTTCCTTCAGGAGCATCAGGTTGAGGGGCAGGCGCGGGATCTCGCCCGCCGCGAAGCCGACGACGAGGTAGCGCCCGCGCCAGCGCAGCGCCCGCAGCGCCGGCTCGGCGAAGGCGTCGCCCACCGCGTCGTAGACCACGTCGACCCCGCCGCCCGAGGCCTCGCGCAGCGCGTCCTTCAGCGTCGCCGGATCGTAGACGAGGCCGATCTCCGCCCCGTGCGCCTTCGCCGCCGCGAGCTTGTCCTCCGAGGAGGCGCAGGCGATCACCCGCGCGCCCATGAGCCTGCCGAGTTCCACCGCCGCGAGGCCGACGCCGCCCGAGGCGCCGAGCACCGCGAGCCACTCACCCGGCTGCACCCGCGCCCGGTTGCGCAGGGCGTGGAGCGAGGTGCCGTAGGTGATGGTGAGTCCCGCCGCCTGCTCGTCCGAGACGCCGTCGGGCACCCTGGTGAGCTGGGCGGGCTCGGCCAGGACGCAGTCGCGGCAGGTGCCGAACTTGGCGTGGACGATCACCCGGTCGCCCACCGCGAAGCCCGCGACCTCCGGCCCCAGCGCCGCGACGGTGCCGCAGGCCTCGCCGCCCGGCGAGAAGGGCAGGCCCGGCTTCACCTGGTAGCGGCCGGCGATGATCAGCGTGTCGAAGAAGTTGAGCGCGGCGACATGCACCCGCACCAGGACCTGGCCGGGCCCGGGCACCGGATCGGCCAGGGTCTCGATGCCCAGATCCTCCGGCTTCCCCAGCTTCGTGCACAGCAGGGCCCGCATCGCGTCCTCCTCGATTCTCGTTCAGCGGCGCATGCCCGGGACCCGCCGGTCCCGCAAGGGTTCGAGCGCGCGGTTCAGGCCGGCTTCTCGGCCGCGACCATGTAGTTCACCGCCGCGTCCCGGCTCGGGCGCCAGCCGTCGGTGAGGGGGTTGTAGACGACGCCCGTCGTGTCGACCGGGGTCACGCCACCATCCCGCAGCATCCGCTTCAACTCGTCCGGCGTGATGAACTTGTCCCAGTCATGCGTGCCCTTCGGCAGCCAGCCGAGCACGTATTCCGCCCCGACGATGGCGAGCGCGAAGGAGCGCAGGGTCCGGTTGATGGTGGCCGCGAACAGGAAGCCGCCGGGCTTCACCGCCGCGCAGGCCGCGCGCAGGAAGGCGGCCGGGTCCGGCACGTGCTCGATCACCTCCATGGCGAGCACCACGTCGAAGCGCGCGCCCTCCCCGGCCACGGCCTCGATCGTGTCGGAGCGGTAGGTCACCGGCACGCCCTCGGCCTCCGCATGGGCGCGGGCCACCGCGAGGTTGCGGGCGGCGGGCTCCAGCCCGGTGACCGCGGCGCCGAGCCGGGCGAGCGGCTCGGACAGGATGCCGCCGCCGCAGCCGATATCGACCACGCTCAGGCCCTCGAGCGCGAAGGGGCGGTCGGGATCGCGCCCGAAATGGCGGCAGGCCCTGTCGCGGATATAGGCGAGGCGCACCGGGTTGAAGCGGTGCAGCACCCGCATCGGCCCGGCCTCGTCCCACCATGTCGCCGCCAGCGCGTCGAAGCGCGCCACCTCCGCGGCGTCGACCCGACCCTGCTGTCCGTCCGTTCCCGCCTCGGCCATGCCCGACCCGTACTCCGTGTTCGGACCGCCTCCAACCTGCCGGTCGGCGTGTTGACAGCCCCTGCCGCCGCTTGTACCCGCCCGAACCCGACCCGGTACAGACGCGGGACCTCGGGTCCGCGTCGCCGGGTCCGATTCTTCGTGGAACAACGCGGACGCGCCATGCCCCGTTTGGTGATGAAGTTCGGCGGCACGTCCGTCGCCAACGTGGACCGGATCCGCAACGTGGCCGCCCACGTGGCCCGCGAGGTCGCCGCCGGCTACGAGGTCGCGGTCGTGGTCTCGGCGATGTCGGGCAAGACCAACGAGCTGGTCGCCTGGGTGAAGGACGCCGACCCAATCTATGCCGAGGCCGAGTACGACGCGGTCGTCGCCTCGGGCGAGCAGGTGACCTCGGGGCTGCTGGCAGTCGCCCTGCGCAAGATGGGCATCGCGGCCCGCTCCTGGCAGGGCTGGCAGATCCCGATCCTCACCTCCGACGCGCACGGCTCGGCCCGCATCGCGGAAATCGACGGCGCGCGGCTCGATGCCGGCTTCAAGCGCGGCGAGGTCGCCGTCATCGCGGGCTTCCAGGGCATGCATGCCGAGACCGGCCGGATCACGACGCTCGGCCGCGGCGGCTCGGATACCAGCGCGGTCGCGGTGGCCGCCGCCATCGGCGCCGAGCGCTGCGACATCTACACGGACGTGGACGGCGTCTACACGACCGACCCCCGCGTCGTGCCGAAGGCCAAGCGCATGGAGCGCGTGACCTTCGAGGAGATGCTGGAGATGGCCTCGCTCGGCGCCAAGGTGCTGCAGGTCCGCTCCGTGGAGCTCGCCATGGTGCACCGGGTGCCGACCACCGTGCGCTCCTCCTTCGATCCGCCGGACGCGGCCCGTCCCGGCACCCTCATCTGCGACGAGGACGACATCGTGGAACAGCAGATCATCACCGGGATCGCCTTCTCGCGGGACGAGGCGCAGATCACGCTGCGCCGCGTGAAGGACAGCCCCGGCGTCGCCGCGGCGATCTTCGGCCCGCTGGCGGACGCCAACATCAACGTCGACATGATCATCCAGACCGTGTCGGGCGACCAGTCGACCACCGACATGACCTTCACGGTCCCGGCCGCCGATTACGAGCGCACCCGCACCGTGCTGGAGGCGCAGGCCGAGACGATCGGCTTCGCGCAGATCGAGGGCGCCACCGACGTGGTGAAGGTCTCGGCGATCGGCGTCGGCATGCGCTCCCATGCGGGCGTGGCGGCCAAGGCCTTCCGGGCGCTCGCCCAGAAGGGGATCAACATCCGCGCCATCACCACCTCGGAGATCAAGTTCTCCGTCCTCATCGACGCGGCCTATACGGAGCTTGCCGTTCGCACGCTCCACTCGCTATACGGCCTCGATCAGGCCTGACCCTCGGGGAGGGCGCCAGGGGGCGAAGGCCGTCTGGCGTCAAGGTTGCAGGACTGACCGACGCCGCACCGGCCCCTGACGCTGGAATGACGAGACCATGCCCGCTGCGCCCGGAGGCCCGCGCCTGCTGCTGCGCCGCCTTCGCGAAGCGATGGCGGAGCCGGTCAGCCCCCAGGCGCGCCTCGACCGCATCGTCGTCCTGATCGCGGCCAACGTCGTCGCCGAGGTCTGCTCGGTCTACGTGCTGCGCGACGACAACGTCCTCGAGCTGTTCGCCACCGAAGGCCTGAACCGCGAGGCGGTCCACCTCACCCGCATGCGCGCGGACGAGGGCCTCGTCGGCCTGATCGCCAAGACGGCCGAGCCTTTGGCCCTCTCCGACGCGCAGCAGCACCCGGCCTTCTCCTACCGTCCGGAGACGGGGGAAGAGGCCTTCCACGCCTTCCTCGGCGTGCCGCTGCTGCGGGCCGGCAACACGCTCGGCGTGCTCACCGTCCAGAACAAGACCTACCGGGTCTATTCCGAGGAGGAGATCGAGGCGCTCCAGACCACCGCGATGGTGCTCTCGGAGATGATCGCCTCGGGCGAGCTGCAGGGCCTCGCCCCCGATGCCGGCACCGCGGCGCGGCGCGCCATCAGCGTGCGCGGCACCGTGCTCGCCGAGGGGATCGGCCTCGGCTACGTGGTGCTGCACGAGCCGCGCATCGTCGTGAAGACGCTGATCGCCGAGAACAGCGAGCGCGAGATGACGCGGCTGGAGACGGCGATCGAGAACGTGCGCTCGGCCATCGACGCCCTGGTCGAGCGCGGCGACAAGATGGGCACGGCCGAGTCCCGCGAGGTGCTGGAGACCGTGCGCATGTTCGCCCACGACAAGGGCTGGCTGCGCCGGATGCGCGAGGCGGTGGGCTCGGGCCTCACCGCCGAGGCCGCGGTGGAGCGGGTTCAGTCCGACAACCGCGCCCGGATGGTGCGCCAGAGCGACCCCTATCTGCGCGACCGCCTGCACGACCTCGACGACCTCGCCAACCGCGTGATGCGCGAGCTCGTCGGCCACGAGGCCGTGGGCCTGCCCGGGATGCTGCCCGAGAACGCGATCCTCGTCGCCCGCTCGATGGGCCCGGCCGCGCTGCTCGACTACGAGCCGGGCCGCCTGCGCGGCCTCGTGCTGGAGGAAGGCGGGCCGACGAGCCACGTCGCCATCGTCGCCCGGGCGCTCGGCATCCCGGCGGTGAGCGAGATCGAGAACGCGGCCGCGCTCTGCGATTCCGGCGACGCCATCATCGTGGACGGCGTGGGGGGCGAGGTGCATGTCCGCCCCGGCCCCGAGGTCGAGGCCTCCTATGCCGAGATGGTGCGCCTGCGCGCCCGCCGGCAGGAGCAGTACCGGGCGCTGCGCGACGTGCCGGCGATCACCCGGGACGGGGTGCGCATCGGCCTCCACCTCAATGCGGGGCTCCTCGTCGATCTCGGCCATCTCGTCGAGACGGGGGCGGAGGGCGTCGGCCTGTTCCGCACCGAATTGCAGTTCATGGTGGCGCAGCGCATGCCGTCGGCGGCCGAGCAGCAGGCGCTCTACCGCGCCGTGCTCACCGCCTCCGGCGACAAGCCCGTCACCATCCGGACGCTCGACATCGGCGGCGACAAGATCCTGCCCTACATGCCCAAGCTCGAGGAGGAGAACCCGGCCCTGGGCTGGCGGGCGATCCGGATCGGGCTCGACCGGCCGGCGCTCCTGCGCGTGCAGCTGCGCGCCCTGCTCAAGGCCTCGGACGGGCACCCGCTCAAGATCATGTTCCCCATGGTCGCCACGGTCGACGAGTTCGTGCGGGCGCGGGCCATCGTCGACCGCGAGAAGGCGCATCTGCGCCGCCACGGCTACACCCTGCCGGTGGATTGCCAGCTCGGCGCCATGGTCGAGGTGCCCTCGCTCCTGTTCCAGATCGACGAGATCGCCCGCGAGGCGGACTTCCTCTCGGTCGGCTCGAACGACCTGATGCAGTTCCTGTTCGCGGTCGACCGCGAGAACCGGCGCGTGGCCGACCGCTTCGACCCGCTCTCCGTGGCCGCGATGCGCGCCTTCCGGCTGATCGCCGAGCGGGGCGCGGCGGCCAATTGCCCGGTCACGGTCTGCGGCGAGATCGGCGGCCGCCCGCTCGACGCGATGGCCCTGGTCGGCCTGGGCTTCCGCAACTTCTCGATGTCGCCGGCCGCGATCGGCCCGGTGAAGGCGATGGTGCTCTCCATCGAGGCCGCGGCGGTCGCCGAGCTGATCGACACCGAGATGGCGCGGATGCACGACGGCGACAGCCTGCGCCCGGCGCTGGCGGCCTTCGCGAAGGCGCGCGGCGTCCCCATCTAGAGCCCCTGGTTCGACGCGCTCCCGCGCCGAAGAGGAGCGCCGACCGCACAGGGGCGGCATGCGGCGAAGCCCTTGCGCCGGAACACCTCTCGGAACACAGCACGGCGATGATCCCGATACCTCCCGAGCGCCTCGACGCGATCCTGACGCGCCACGACATCGTGACCGCGACGCTCGCCGCCGGCACCGTCGATTCCGAGAGCGTGGTGCAGCTCTCCCGCGAGCTCTCCGACCTCGACCCCGTGGTCGCCGCGATCCACGCCTACCGGGCGGCAGCGGCCAACCTCGCCGGCATCGAGGCGATGATCGACGAGCCGGGCTCCGACGCCGAGATGCGGGCGCTCGCCGCCGAGGAGAAGCCGGAGGCGGAAGGTGCCCTGCTCAAGGCCCATCGCGAGCTCCAGCTCATACTCCTGCCCAAGGACGCGGCCGACGAGAAGAGCGCGATCCTCGAGGTCCGCGCCGGCACCGGCGGCGACGAGGCGGCGCTCTTCGCGGGCGACCTGTTCCGGATGTACGCCAAATATGCCGAGTCGAAGGGCTGGCGCGTCGAGGTGATCTCGGAGAGCGAGGGCACGATGGGCGGCTACCGCGAGGTGGTGGCCGAGGTGAAGGGCCGCGGCGTGTTCGCGCGCCTCAAGTTCGAGAGCGGGGCGCACCGCGTCCAGCGCGTGCCCGAGACCGAGACGCAGGGGCGCATCCACACTTCCGCCGCCACCGTCGCGGTGCTGCCCGAGGCCGAGGAGGTCGACATCGCGGTCAACGAGGCCGACCTGAAGATCGACACCATGCGGGCACAGGGCGCGGGCGGCCAGCACGTCAACAAGACGGAATCGGCCATCCGCATCACGCACATGCCCTCCGGGATCGTAGTCTTCGTCCAGGAGGAGCGCTCGCAGCACAAGAACCGGGCCCGCGCCATGGCGCTGCTCCGGTCCAAGCTCTACGACGCCGAGCGCTCGGCCAAGGATTCCGCCCGCGCCGCCGACCGCAAGGCGCAGGTCGGCTCCGGCGACCGCTCGGAGCGCATCCGCACCTACAACTTCCCGCAGGGGCGCGTCACCGACCACCGCATCAACCTGACGCTGTACAAGCTGGAGGAGGTGCTCGCCGGCCCGGCCCTCGACGACCTCGTCGATGCCCTGGTGACCGAGCACCAGGCGGAGCTGCTGGCCGCCGAGGGGATGGCGTGAGCGGGGATCGGGAGCGAGGTGCGACGCTGCCGAACGAGGCGCGGGTCCCCTCTCCCGAGCGGGAGAGGGACAGGGTGAGGGTCGAGAACGGCCCGGATGAGACTCTCTATGAGCCGCCGCACCGTCGCGCCCACTCCGTAGAGTTCTCGACCCTCACCCCAGCCCTCTCCCGAACGGGAGAGGGGGCGCGTCACGGTTCCTGCGCGCATCCGGAAGCTGGGCCACCCTCCTCCGCGGAGCGGCGCATGCTGGAGCCCACCACATCCCGCCGCGCGGCCTTGCGCCACCTCACCGAAGCCCTCCAGGCCGCCGGCATCGACAATGCCGCGGGCGAGGCGCGCTTCCTCCTGCTGGACCTGCTCGCTCTCGAGCCCTTCGACCTCGTCGGCGGGGGCGAAAAGGCGGTCGGCGAGGCGGGCGCGGACCGCCTCGCCAGGGCGCTCGACCGGCGCCGGGCGGGCGAGCCGGTGGCGCGCATCCTCGGCGCCTGGGAGTTCTGGGGCCTGCCGTTCCGCCTCTCGCCCGAGACCCTGGTGCCGCGCCCGGACACCGAGACCCTGGTGGAGGCCGCCCTGCGCCTGCTGCCGGACAAGGCGGCCCCGGCGCGCATCCTCGACCTCGGCACCGGCAGCGGCTGCATCCTGGTGGCGCTGCTGAGCGAGCGCCCCGCCGCCTTCGGCCTCGGCATCGACCGCTCCGAGGGGGCGCTGCGCACCGCGCGGGAGAACGCGCGGCGGAACGGCGTCGGCGACCGCGCCGCCTTCCTGGCGGGCGATTGGTGCGATGGGCTGTCCGGCCCCCCTTTCGATCTGGTTGTGTCGAACCCACCTTACATCGCGAGCGGGGTGATCCCGGCTCTCGCCCGCGAGGTCCGGGAGCACGATCCGGCCGCCGCCCTCGATGGCGGCGCCGACGGCCTCGACGCCTATCGCCGGATCCTGGCCGGGCTCGGGCCGCATCTCGCGCCCGGCGCGCCGGTGCTGTTCGAGATCGGTTTCGATCAGGCCGGGGATCTGCGAAGACTTGGCCCGGAAGCGGGTTTCGCCCTGCACGAAGTCGTGCGCGACCTGGCCGGCCATGAACGCGTCACGATCCTGGCTCAGGACGTGAGCGAGCGCGGCCCGGCCGTCCATTCGCAGGGGACTGGGAAAAATGCTTGTTGAGTTTGGCGATCGCAGTTAAAGTCGGCTTGCAGATCGCGAACGTTTCGTTAAGACGGACGTCCGTAGGATCGTCGGCGTACATTCCGCCGAGCTGTTCGCCGATCTCTACACCACCGGACAAGCACGTGATCGACCCCGTGCAGAGGTCCGGTGCCACTCGAACCTGACAATCGAGCGGTGTTGCGACGCCGGCAACGGGCCCGGGCGATCGAGACAGGCAACCGACAGGTAGGCGCAGTGCCCGGATCGTCGCGGCGCGAGCTGCCGGACCGGGCCGCCGGAGCAAGCCGGGCCGGGACCAGGCTCGACCGGCCGATGCCGCAGACCAGACGCCTTTCGCGTGAACGAGGGTCATCTGAGACCGATGAGACCAAACCAGAATCGACGGATGCGCGGCCGCAACCGGCCGAAGGGACCCAACCCGCTAACCCGTTCGTACGAATCCAACGGCCCCGACGTTAAGATCCGCGGCACTGCTCAGCATATCGCCGACAAGTACGCCCAGCTCGCGCGCGACGCGCTGGCGGCTGGCGATCCTGTCGCCGCCGAGAACTACTTCCAGCACGGCGAGCACTATTTCCGCATCATTTCGAGCGCCCAGGACCAGAACCGGCCGCAGCCAGGTGCCGGCTATGCCCGCCAGCCCTTCGAGGACGAGCTCGAGGACGGCGAGGACGAGGGTCAGGGTCCCGGCCAGAACGGCCAGGGCTACGGCGCCTACGGCGACGAGTACGATCCCGGCCAGCAGCCGCAGCCCTACGAGAACCGCGGCGAGCCGCAGGACGGCCGCCGCAACGACCGGCGCGACCGCTTCCAGAACCGGAACGACCGCCCGCGCTTCGACAACCAGGGGCGCCAGGACAATCGTCAGGACGGCCGCCAGGAGAACCGGCAGGACCGGTTCGAGGGCCGGCAGGACTACCAGCCGCGCCAGGATTACCGCTCCGACAACCGCCAGGAGCGGGGCGACTACCCCCGGCAGGACCGGCAGGACCGCGGCGACCGGCCGGAGCGCCAGGATCGCGTCGAGCGCCAAGACCGCGTCGAGCGGCAAGATCGCGCTGAGCGGCAAGATCGCCCCGAACGCCAGGATCGTGTCGAGCGGCAGGAGCGCGCCGAGCGCCCGGACCGTCAGGAGCGGGCCGAGCAGCCGCGCCAGGAGCGAGAGAGCGGCTTCCGCCGCGAGCGCCGCCGCGAGGAGCGCCAGCCCGTCGAGGAGGCTCCTGCCGGCCTTCCCGCCTTCCTGATGACGCCGCCGCGCCCGGCCCCCGCGCCGGAGCCCGCCGCCCCGGCCGAGCCGGCCCCGCCGCCGGCCGAGGCCGCGGAGGAGGCACCCGCGCCGAAGCCGCGCCGCCGCCGCCGCCCGCGCTACGAGGGCCCCGAGGGTGAGGGCGGCGAGAAGGCAACCGCCGACACCGCCTCCTCGGCGGAGTAACGGCCTCCCAAGGATCACGAGCCGCCCCGGGAGCCTCCCGGGGCGGCTTTTTCATGCCCGGTCCACTGCCCGCCGCGCCGCCGCCCAGTCCGGATAGGCGCGGACGCGGTGGATCAGCCGCCGGTTCGCCGCGGCCTCGCCGAAGGGCGCGATTTCCCACTCCCAGGCGCGGAACGGCGCGGGCAGGCGCACCCCGTGCAGCAGGTCGAGCGTGTCGGTGATCCGGCCCGCCCGGTCCTCCTCGCGCTGGTCGGTATCGGTGATCAGGCAGACCCGGCCGGGCAGCGCGTCGAGGGCGGCGAGATGGGCGGAGACGATCTGGCCGCCGAGCCCCTCCGGTACGGCCGAGCCGCGCGCCTCGCAGCGGTCGAGCGGAACGATCGGCAGCTGCGAGAGGAGGTTCGCCGAGATCGTGAGGTCGGCCGGGCCGCAGAGCGCGGCGACCGCCTCCGCGACGAGGTCCACGGTGACGAGACGGACGTTTCCGTGGCGCCGCGCCGCGAGGCGGGCGCCGAGCGGATGCACCGCGTCGGCGAGGACCACGCTGCGGAACCGGGCCGCGAGTTCGGCGAGCGGCACGTCGGCGAGGCCGCCGGAGCCGAGCACTATCACGCTCTCGCGCCGGGGCAGGTCCGCGGCGGCCGCAAGCATCGCGGTCCGCGCCGCCGCGCAATGGGGCGCCCAGGCCCGGCGGCAGCGCCGGGCGCGGCTCGTCAGCAGGATGCTCTCGCGCACGTAGCCGAGGCGGCGGTGCCGCCAGGGCGCGGGCGTGACGAGATAGAGGGCGAGGTCGAGGAGCACGGACGTGTCGTCGGGTTCCGGGTTTCCAAAGGCCTCAGGCCTTTGGCGGGTCCAGGGCAGAGCCCTGGGGCTTCAGGCCAGGGCTCCGCCCCGGCCCCCCGCCAAAGGGATGATCCCTTCGGGATCCCGGACCTTCAGTCTTCGTCGGATTCCGCCACGGCGCGGCCGGCCGGGCCGCGATAGCCGGTGGCGAGCACGTAGAGCTCGCTCGAGTCGGCCCGGCTCGCCGGCGGCTTGATGTGCCGCACGGTCGCGAAATCGCGCTTGAGGTCGGTGAGGAGCGCGCCCTCGGTGCCGCCCTGCAGCACCTTGGCGAGGTAGGCGCCGCCGGGCGCGAGCACCTCGCGGGCGAACTCGGCCGCGGTCTCGGCGAGCCCGATGATGCGCAGGTGGTCGGTCTTCTTGTGGCCGGTGGCGTTGGCGGCCATGTCGGACATCACGAGGTCGGCCGGCCCGCCAAGCATCTCGGTCAGCCGGGCGGGCGCCGCGGGATCGAGGAAGTCGAGGGTGATGAACTCGACGCCGGCCATCGGCTCGATCTCGAGGAGGTCGATGCCGACGATGCGGCCCTCCGGCCCGACCGTGCGGGCGGCCACCTGCGACCAGCCGCCGGGGGCCGCGCCAAGATCCACGATGCGCTGGCCCGGCTTCAGGAGCTTGCAGCGCTCGTCGATCTCGATGAGCTTGTAGGCCGCGCGCGAGCGATAGCCCTCGCGCTTGGCCCGGGCCACGTAGGGGTCGTTGAGCTGGCGCTCCAGCCAGCGCTTCTGCGAGACGGTGCGCCCGCGGGCGGTCTTCACCCGCTGCTTCAGGTCGGCCCGCACGCCGCCGGTGGAATTCGAGCCGCCGCGTCGATCGCTCACCGCCAGCCCCCGCGGCGCCAGACGCCGTCCTCACGCATCATGTTCATCAGAAGGCCCTCGCGCAGGCCGCGGTCGGCGATGCGCAGGCGGTCGGACGGGAAGGCCCGGCGGATCGCCTCCAGGATGGCGCAGCCCGCGAGCACGAGGTCGGCCCGGTCGCGGCCGATGCAGGGGTTGTCGGCCCGCTGCTCGAGCCGCGTGTCGAGGAGGTCGCCGATGGCGCTCTCGACCTCGGCATCGCTCATCCACAGGCCATCGACCCGGCGCCGTTCGTAGCGCACGAGGCGCAGATGCATCGCCGCGATGGTGGTGACGGTGCCGGAGGTGCCGAGCAGGTGGAAATGCGGCGCGGTGGCGGCCGGGGCCGCGCGCAGGGCGAAGGCGGCGAGCTTGTCGACCACCTCCTCCACCATGCCCTCGAAGGAGAGCCGCGTGACCTCGCTGCCACCGTGGCGCTCGGCCAGCGTCACCACGCCGACGGGCAGCGAATCCCAGGCCCGGATCCGCCGGGTCGGGTCGGCGGAGGGGTTGGCCGCCGCACCGTCGAGCCAGGCGATCTCGGTGGAGCCGCCGCCGATGTCGAAGATCACCACCGATTCGGCGCGCGGGTCGGCGAGCGCCGCGCAGCCCGTGACCGCGAGATAGGCCTCGGTCTGCCGGTCCACGATCTCGAGGTCGAGGCCGACCTCCTCGCGCACCCGCTCGACGAAGGCGGCGCCGTTCACCGCGAGGCGGCAGGCCTCGGTGGCGATGATCTTGGCCCGGCGCACGCCGCGGGCCTGCATCTTGGCGCGGCAGACCCGCAGCGCCTCGACGGTGCGCTCGATCGCCGCCTCGCTGAGCCGGTCGGAGCTGCCGAGCCCCTCGCCGAGCCGCACGATCCGCGAGAAGGCGTCCACCACGCGGAAGCCGGCCCCCGTCGGCTCGGCGACGAGCAGGCGGCAATTGTTGGTGCCGAGATCCAGCGCCGCGTAGACGTTGCGCCGGCCGTCGCGGCCCGCCGCCCGCTCGCGCAGGCCCTCTGCACCGGCTGCGGGGCGGGCCGGCGCGGCAAAGGCGCTCTCGTCCCTCATCGGCGCAGTCGAACTCTCTCACTCGGACCGGGGTTCGGGCGCCCGGCCATCCATTCAGGGTTGAACCTACAGGGTCGGCCGCGAACTGCAAACGGCGGATATGGGGATGGAACGCCGCTGCCCGGGCGGATCCGGACGGCGCGGCGGCGCTCCGCCAGCGGCCGGTATCAGGCGATCGCCTTGCCGAGGCTCGCGGCGCGGGGCGTCGGGCGCAGCAGGCTCTTCACCTGCCCGTAGGGACGGGGCCGGTTGATCACCTCGTCGAGGCGCGACCACAGAGTCTTGGGCGAGAAGGGCTTTGCGATGATCTCGTTGACGCCGAGCGAGATCGCCCGGTCGACCACGTTGCGGCGGGGCTGGGCCAGCATGAGAATGATGGGGATCGTCGGGCAGGGCGAGGTCGTCGGGGTGCGGGCGAGGCGGATGAACTCCTCGCCCGAGAGGATGGCGAGGTCCCAGTCGATGATGCTGATGTCCGGCTTGCTCTCGGCGAGGACGCCGAGCGCCTCGGCCCCGTCCGGCGCCTCCAGGATGCGCTTGATGCCGACGCGCATGAGCATGTCGCGCACGATTCGGCGGATGTAGAGGCTCTCGTCCACGATGAGGGCCGAAAGGTCCGGGAATGTCGGGGTCGCGATCATCGGGGCGCGGCGGCGTCGTCTCGGCGGCGTGGCAGGCGGGGAAAGCCTAGCAAGCCACTGTTTGCACTTCGCTAACGCGCTCGCGCAGAGCGCAGGAACGGGTGGGGGGACCCGCCGGAGGCCCGGCTTCCAGCCCAGTTCGGCTCTAAAGTGCTGACGGAATTTTAATCGCCCCGTGCCCGGAACGCCACAAGGTCCTTGCAGTCAAAGCGGTATTGCGTCAGGACTGAGGCGTTGTTCTTGGTTACCGCGACCGGGAGTGATGCGAGAGTGCGGAGCGTGGGCTGTCCCGAGATGGCGCGCACGCGGTATTCGAGACGTGGGCGGCGGACGGTTTTTGCGAGCTTTCTATGGGACGTGGTCGTGATTTCAGGGGGCCGCAGAAGCGCGGCTTCGATGATGCAGGCGAGCCGCGGTGGCCGGATCAGGCCCCGCCGAGCGGGTACGGTGGTGGCGGCGACCGCTTCGGCGGCGGCGGTGGCTTCGGTGGGGGCGGCGGCGGTTTCGACCGTTCGGCGCGCGCGCCGGTTGCGCCCTCGGGCCCGGAGCGTGATGCCACGGTGAAGTGGTTCAACAAGGAGAAGGGCTTCGGTTTCGTCGAGCTCGGTGACGGCTCGGGCGATGCCTTCCTCCACATCCGCGCCGTCGAGGCCGCGGGCCATGACGACCTTCAGCCGGGCACCCGGCTGACGGTCCAGACCGCCCAGGGCCAGAAGGGTCCGCAGGTCACCAACGTGACCAGCGTCGACACCTCCACGGCCGAGGCCGCTCCTCCGCGTCGCGAGATGCGTCCCCGCTTCGGCGGCGGCGGTGATCGCTTCGGTGGTGGCGGCGACCGCTTCGGCGGTGGTGGCGATCGCTTCGGCGGCGGCGACCGCTTCGGCGGTGGCGGCGGCGGTGGCCGCTTCGCCTCCGGCCCGTCGGTCGAGATGAGCGGCACCGTGAAGTGGTACGACCCGGCCAAGGGCTTCGGCTTCGTCTCCGTCAACGACGGCGGCAAGGACGTGTTCGTGCACCGCTCCGCTCTGTCCCGCGCGGGCCTCGACTCGCTGGCCGAGGGCCAGCAGGTCACGCTCGGCGTGGTCGAGGGCCAGAAGGGCCGCGAGGCCCAGAGCATCACGGTCCACGACTGATCGGGAGCCGCGGCGGCCTCGCTTCCGCCGCGTTTCTCCAGCGACATCGAACGGCGGTCCGGGCACCCGGGCCGCCGTTCCCGTTTCGAGGCTTCCGCCCCATGCACCCCGTCGCGACCGCGTCCCTGCTGAGCCTCGCGCTCCTGGCGGCCGTGCCGGCCCGGGCCGAGGATTTCACCGGCTTCTATGCCGGGCTCAATGCCGGCTACGCCTTCGGCCGCGGCGGCGAGAGCCGCAGGGCCGCGCCCGGCCCGGGTTCTGCGACGGCTGCGGGCAGGACGGGCCCCGACCTGCCGCCCAGCGCCGCCGAGGCCGCGCGCCAGATGCGGGGCTCCGGCCGCGCGGAGCGCTGGGCGCTGCCGCGCTGACGGTCAGCCCCGCACAAGCCTCGGATGGGAGCCTAACCTCCGCCGCATTGCCGGGTATGAATCGGATCCCGTGCCCGCCCGACGACGCGCGGGCACCGCGACGCGCGTCGTGGTTCCACTCTCGCGGGCTCTTCATGCCGCCACCCTCCAGAGCGCCCTCTGCCGAGACGGCCGCCGCTTCGGCGAGCGCGCATGCGTCCCGGTACGGGCTGGAAGCGCTCCAGATGGCGATGCGGCCAGTATCTCCTCTGAGAGGCGCCCCCGCCTGCGCCGGCCTGCTGCTGCTGCTCGCCATAGCGCCCGCCCGCGCCCAGAACGCCAAGGCGGAGGCGCCGATCCCGGCGGCGACGCTTGCGCAGATGACGGCCAAGGGCACCGGCGCGGCGAGCCCGGTCCTGTTCCGCGCCTACAAGAAGGAATCGGAGATCGAGGTCTGGAAGCGGGGCCCGGCCGGCTACGTCCACATCAAGACCTTCCCGATCTGCCGCTGGTCCGGCCAGCTCGGCCCCAAGCGCGCGAACGGCGACCGACAGACGCCGGAAGGGTTCTACGCCGTCCCCAAGCGCCAGATGAACCCGAACTCGCGCTACTACCTGTCCTTCGACATCGGCTATCCGAACGCCTTCGACCGGGCGCATGGCGGCACCGGCTCGGCGGTGATGGTGCACGGCGTCTGCTCCTCCATGGGCTGCTTCGCCATGACCGACCGCGCGGCCGGCGAGCTCTACGCCATCGCCCGCGACGCCTTGAACGGCGGCCAGGCCGCCTTCCAGTTCCAGTCCTACCCGTTCCGGATGAGCGCCGAGAACATGGCCCGGCACCGGGCCGACCCGAACTACGCCTTCTGGCGCCAGCTCAAGGAGGGCTCGGACCGGTTCGAGGCGACGGGCGAGGAGTTGCAGGTCTCGGTCACGGGCGGGCGCTACGTCTTCGCCCCCTCGAAGGACCCGGTGAAGGAGGCGGCCGCGACCACCCGCCGGGCGGCCGAGGAGGCGCGCATCGCCGGCCTCGTCGAGGACGGCTCGCCGGCCGTGCGCACCACCTATTCGGATGGCGGCCAGCACGCCTTCTGGGCCTCGCTGATCACCAAGGGCGTGCCGGTGGGCGAGATCAGCCGGCCGGAGGCGCTGGCCTATGCCGGCCAGGAGGTGGTGGTGATCGCCGGCCATCGCCGCCCGGCCCCGATCCCGGAGGCGGTCTGGACCGCCTTCCTCGCGCCAGGCATGCCGATGGCGGACTGGCGGGTGGCCGGCTTCGTCCCCACCTACGCTCGTGCGCCGGACCGCTTCGGCTGGGCCGCCGCCTATGCCGACAGCCTGCCGCGCCTCGTCGCGGCCGAGCTGGCGAAGCGGGGCCGGACCGCGTCCGCGCCGGGCCTCCTCGCGGCCGCGGAGGGGCTCTGAGATGCCCGCGCCGCGGCGAAGCCACGATACCCGGGAAAACGCCAGCGTGGCCGGAGACCGTGTGCGGGCACGCACATCGCATGCAAGGTGGCCCCACCACCTAATTGCACATCACAGAGTGGCGGAGTGTCCGCCCGCTCCCCGTGGCCGGCCCGGGCGCATTGACGCCGGCCTGATGAAAGCGTCCTGATCCATGGATGGCCGGGACGGATGCCTGATTGACGATCCGATGACCCTATTGAACAGTCCTGCCTCGGATAATGCCCTGACCCTGCGTTTCTGGGGTGTGCGCGGCTCCACGCCGGTCTGCGGCCCCGATTACGCCGAGTTCGGCGGCTGCACCCCGTGCCTGGAGGTCCGCTGCGGCCAGCGCCTGTTCCTGATCGACGCGGGCTCGGGCCTGTTCAATTGCGGCCAGCATCACCGGACGGACCTGCCCAAGGAGATCGATCTCCTGTTCAGCCATCTCCATCTCGACCATGTCGGCGGGCTGCCCTTCTTCAAGCCGGCGGTGTTCGACGCGGAGCGCACCATCAACACCTATTGCGGAAACCTCGACGGCGAGTCCGCCGCGGCGGCCCTCGAGCGTCTCTACGCGCCGCCCCTGTTCCCGGTTACCCTCGACATCCTGCCCTGCCGCCTGCAGCATCACGGCTTCAAGGCCGGCGAGAGCCTGACCTTCCCGGACGGGATCCGCGTCGACACGGTGCTCCTCAACCATCCGCAGGGCTCGGTGGGCTATCGCTTCGACCATGGCGGCAAACGGCTCTGCGTGATCAGCGACGTCGAGCACACCGATCCCTGGCCGAGCCCGGAGCTGATGGACTTCGTCGCGGGCGCCGACCTCCTCGTCTACGACGGCATGTTCACGGATTGCGAGTATCCCGCCTGCCGCGGCTGGGGCCATTCCACCTGGCAGAAGGGCGTCGAGCTCGCCCACGCCGCCGGCGTGAAGGCGCTGGCGATCATCCACCTGCACCCGGCCCATACCGATGCGGTGCTGCGCGCGGCCGAGGCCGAGATGCAGGCCGAGATGCCCACCGCCTTCATCGCCCGCGAGCGCGCGCTGATCGATGTCGGCACGGTGGGCACCCCCCGCCCCCGGGTGGTCGCCCGGTTCGCCTGATCGGTTTGAGGTCTCACGCCCCCTGCTCGCGGCCGACGCGGCTGTGGCGGCGGCTCCAGCCGAAATAGATCGCCATGCCGATGGCGAGCCAGATCACGAGGCGCAGCCAGGTCTCGCCGTCGAGGGAGACCATCATCGCCGTGCAGGTGAGGATGCCGAGGATCGGCACCAGCGGCACCAGCGGCGCGCGATAGGCCCGCGGCGCGTCGGGATGGGTCCGGCGCAGGATGATCACGCCCAGGCAGACCAGCACGAAGGCCAGCAGCGTGCCGATGCTCGTCATGTGGCCGAGCTGGGTGATCGGCAGGAAGCCGCCGAGCGCGCCGGTGAAGACCATGAAGAACAGGTTCGAGCGGTAGGGCGTCTTCCAGGTCGGATGCACCCGCGAGAACAGGCCGGGCAGCAGCCGGTCCTGCGACATGGTGAAGAACACCCGGCTCTGGCCGAGCAGCAGCACCAGGATCACGGTGGAGAAGCCGGCGATGACGCCGAGCGTCACCAGCGATTTCAGCCAGGGGAAGGGCGTCTGGCCGATCGCGGTGTTCACCGGCGCGCCGTCGCCGCGCATGGCGTCGTAGTGGACGAGGCCGGTGAGCACGCCGGCGAAGAGGATGTAGATGACCGTGCAGATGGCGAGCGAGCCGAGGATGCCGATCATCATGTTGCGCTGGGGGTTCTTGGCCTCCTGCGCCGCGGTGGAGACCGCGTCGAAGCCGATATAGGCGAAGAAGACCACGCCCGCCGCGCGCATGATGCCGCTCCAGCCGTACTCGCCGAAGGTGCCGGTATTCTCGGGGATGAAGGGCACGTAGTTCTGTGCCTTCACGTAGAAGGCGCCGAGCCCGATCACGACCGCGACGACCGCGAGCTTGATCGCCACCACGATCGCGTTGACCCGGGCCGATTCGCGGATGCCGATCATCAGGAGCCAGGAGGCGGCGACGATGATGACGATGGCCGGCAGGTTGACGAGGCCGGTGCCCGTGCTGCCGTCGGCCAGCGTGTAGGTCTCGAAGGGCGAGTGCACGAGCCGCGCCGGCAGGTCGATGCCGAACTGGTGCAGGAAGCGCACCACGTATTGCGACCAGCTCACCGAGACGGTGGCCGCGCCGACCGCGTATTCGAGCACGAGGTCCCAGCCGATGATCCAGGCCACGAACTCGCCCATCGTGGCGTAGGCGTAGGTATAGGCCGAGCCCGCCACCGGGATCATGCCGGCGAGCTCGCTGTAGCACATGCCGGCGAAGCAGCAGCCGAGCGCCGCGATGGCGAAGGAGATGACGACGGCGGGCCCCGCATGCTGGGCGGCGGCGATGCCGGTGAGGGAGAACAGGCCGGCGCCGATCACCGCGCCGATGCCGAGCCCGATCAGGCTCCAGGGGCCGAGGGTGCGCTGGAGCGTGTGCTCGCCGGCCTCGGCATCGGCGTTGAGCCGCTCCAGCGATTTCGTGCGGAGCAGCGCGCTCCCGGCCCCTGCCGCCATGCCCGTCCCCGACCGTGTCACGAAACCGTCTTCGTCCGGGCAAAGCTAGGGGTAGAGGTTCTCCGCGCCAGGGGCGCCGCGCGAGAATTTTCCCAACGCCCCGGCCGGCGGATCAGACCGGCCAGCCGGCCTCGCGCCACGCGCCGTCCCAGAACATCCATTCGAGGCGCGTGGCATGGGTGAAGGCCCGGTGCATGCGCGCCACGAGCGTTGGCGAGGCCCCCGCCGCGGCCGCATCCGTCGCCGCGATCACCCGGTCGACGGCCGCCGCGAAATCCTCGCCGCCATAGGTGTCGATCCAGGCGCGGTAGGGGTTGTCCGGGGCGGCGCGGCCGAGGATGTCGCGGCCGACCTCGCGGTAGACCCAGAAGCAGGGCAGCAGCGCGGCGACCACGACCTCGTAGGGCTCGGCATAAGCCGTGGCGAGGAGATAGCTCAGATAGTGGTCGCAGGCCGGCGACAGGGGCGTGGCGGCGAAGGTCTCCGGCCCGATGCCGTAATTGCGGAAGAAACCCTCATGGAGGGCGCGCTCGACCACCACAGCCTCCTCGGCGGCGCGGGCGAAGAGCACGATCCCGTCCGGATCCGGCGCCTTGGCCGCGGCGAGCCCGAGCGCCCGGCCGAAGCCGACGAGGTAATGCGCGTCCTGCACGATGTAGTGGCGGAAGCGCGCGGCGCTCAGCGTGCCGGCGGCGAGCCCCGCGTTGAAGGGCATGGTGCGGATGGTCTCGTAGAGATCCGCGTTGGCCGCCCAGGCGTCGCCCGAGAACCGCTTCTCGACATCGTCGCTCATCGCCGCATCCGTCCTCGACCTCATCCTGAAGCGCCCCGGGCCAACGAGCCTCGCTCCGACGCCTCAGGATGAGGTCGAGGACGGGAGCAGCGTTGGCAGGGCCCGAATGTGTCCTTCGAGCAGGATCCGGAGCCGCGTCTTCCGCTCCTCACCCCTGCCGCTGCGCCTGCGTCACCGCAACGTGGATGAGTTCGGCCAGCGTGCGCACGCCGAGCTTCTGGCGCATCTGCGAGCAGGCGTTGGTCACCGTCTTGTAGCTCACCGAGAGGTCGGCCGCGATGGCGCCGTAGGACTTGCCCTGGGCGAGCCGCGACAGGATCTGCTGCTCGCGGGGGGTGAGCTGGGTCTCGGGGGTGCGGCGCGCGTCGCTGCGCAGCATCGCCACCTCGGTGGCGAGGCGCCGGTCGAGATAGACCTCGCCCGCGCGCACCCGTTCGAAGGCCTCGTAGAGCTCGGCCGAGGCGTGGTCCTTCAGCACGTAGCCGAGCGCCCCCGCCTCCAGCGCCCGCGAGACGATCACGGGGTCGTTGTGCATGCTGAAGACGAGGATGCGCGTCTCCGGCGCCACCGCGCGCATGCGGCGGATCAGGCCGAGGCCGGCGAGCCCGCTGCCCTGGAAGGTGAGGTCGCAGATCACGATCGGCGGGCGCAGCCGGTGGAAGATGCGGTAGCCGCCGACCACGGTGGTCGCCTCGGCCACCGTCTCGACGCCGGCATCCTCCAGCACGCGGCGACAGCCCTGCAGCACGATCGGGTGGTCGTCGATGACGAGGACCGGAAGACGCGTGCCGGCGATCCCGGACTTGGTGGCGATGGCGTTCATGGCGCTGCGACCGTGCTGGCGTCCTCGGATCCCTCGGAAACCGGGATGCTGATCCGGACAACAGCGCCCGGCCCGGCATTGTCAAGGGCAAAGCTTCCATCGAGGGCGCCGACCCGCTCGCGCATCCCCGAGAGACCGAGCCCGGTGCCGTGCCCGGGATCGAGCCCGGTGCCGTCGTCGCGCACCGAGAGGTGGAGCGCCCCGTCCGTCTCGCGCAAGTGGATGCGCACCGCGGATGCGGCACCGTGGCGCACGGCGTTGGTCATGCTCTCCTGCACGCAGCGGAACACGGTGAGATCGACGAGGTCGCCGTAGCCCCGCGCGAGGCCCTCGATATCGGCGGAGAACTGCGTAGCGGGGTGCCGCCGGGCGAAGTCGCGCAGCAGCAGGTTCAGGCAATCGGCGAGCGGCACCTGCCCGAGCCCGTGCGGGCGCAGGCGGTTGAGCAGGTCGCGGTTGCGGCCCTGGACCTGGCCGACGATCGCCGCGATGTCGGAGGCCCGCGTGGCGAGCTTGGTCCGGTCGGGCTCGGCCTCGCCCGCCGCGATGCGGGCGATCGAGGCGGCGTTGGCCTCGAGCGCGAACAGGCAGGGGCCGAACTCGTCGTGCAGCTCAAGGGCGATGCGGCGCCCCTCGTCGTCCTGGGCGGTGAGCAATTGCCGGTTGAGGCGGGCATTGGCGGCGCGCGCCTCGCCGAGCGCCTCCGCCACCTTGTTGAAGCGGGCAGCGATCACCGCCAGTTCCCGCGTATCCGGGGGCGTCAGGCGGGCGGTGTAGTCGTGCCGCTCGAGCTGGGTCAGGCCCTCGGCGAGTTCGGCGAGCGGCGCCAGCACCCGGCCGAGCACGAGCCAGAGGGCGGCCAGCATCGCGAGGTTGATGCAGAGGGTGGTGATCGAGAGCGCCCGGGCGTAGGTCCAGATCTCGTCGATCTCGTCCATCGGCTGCGTGGTGATGCGGGCCTGCCCGATCGTGTGGCCGCCGACGACGAGGGGCAGCGTGTGCTGCTGGATCGGCGGCGCGATCAGCTCGGCGAACCAGGCCGGCGCCGAGCGCTCGGTCCGGGGCCGGCCGGAGGGCGCGGCGATCACGTCGCCGTCCTCGTCGACCACGCTGACGCGGACATGGCGCAGCGCCTGGAAGCGCAGGTCGAGGGTCTGGAGCAGGGCGTCGGGCGAGGCGCCCTCGGCGAGCCGGATCGTGTCGGCCACGAGCGATTCGACGGTGGCCAGCGAGGCCCGGGTCTCGACCTTCACCGCATTGCGCGCGTTGAGCACGATCACGGCGCAGGAGACCAGGGCGGCGAGCAGGTCGATGGCGATCACCGCCGCGATCAGGCGCTGGCGCGTCGACCAGCCCGCCCAGGGCATGAGGCGGCGCGGCACGGGCGGCACCTCGGGCATCGGCGCGACGGTCGGCGGATGGGCGTTCACCCGCTGAGGGATGATCGAGGCGGCCCCGCGAGTCCAGGGCGCGCCGCCCTTGCCGCCCCGCTGGCCTGTGCGTAGCCAGGGGCCGATGCAGCCGCTGCGCGACCTCGTCAGCTCCGCCCTCGCCGACCCGGAGACGGGCTGGAGCCTCGGCACCTTCGGCGCTGCGGCCGAGTTCCGGCGCCGGCCCGACGAGCCGGCCGAGCCGCTGCGCGACGGCCGGCTCGGCCTCGCGACGCGGCGCGGCGGCATCGCCCTCGGCCTCCGTCCCGATCTCGTGCCGGTGGCCTACGAAACCGCGCTGCCCGGCGGCTGGAGCCACGCGGTCGCCCTGTGCCTGCCGGCCGATTCCCTGCGCGGGCCCGCCCGCCGGACCTGCACCGAGCTCGGGCCCGACCGGGCGGCCCTGCGCCCGGAGGCCTCGGGCCGGATCCTGTTCGATCTCGGCCTCGGCCTCGCACAGGTGGATGTCTGCCTGCGCAGCGACGCGCCCGAGGTGCTGGCCCGGATACGGCGGGCCGGCGGGCCGGTCGCGCTCGACGAAGGCATCCTCGCGGACTTGCGGGCCGGCCGGCTCGGCCTCGTCTTCGCCGGCTCCCTCGGGCGCATCGAGGTCGAGGCCCTCGGCGCACCGCCGGGGCCGCGCGCCTATGCGCCGGAAGCGGTGCTGCGGCTCGGGCGCAGCCACGCCGCGACCGCGCCGATCCCGCCGGGGCTCGTGCCCGTCGCCCATATCCATCCCGCCCATCCGCTGCGCGACGCGCTCGGGCGCCCGCGGCCCTTCGAGGCCCGGCACCATGCGGGCTTCCAGGCCCTGCTGGAGCGCTGGGGAGATCCCGACCTCCTCGCCTGGAAGCGGCACCGGCTCGGCCTCGGCCCGCGCCCCGGCCGCCCGCCCGACCGCCGGAGCCGGGGCGCCGAGCGGGTCGCCGCGATCCAGGCCGCCTGCGGGGCGTATCCCGAGGCGGCTCAGCAAGGAGAGGCGCCCGCAGCATCAGTCACCGATTCTTAATGCTGCGACCGCTACGACAGGGACACTGGCACGGATAGCTCGGCGAGGATGTCGATCCCGCCCGAACCGTCGCGGAACCTGCCGGCCGACATCTTTGTGCCGCATTATCCGCGATGAAATCTTCGGTACGATCCGCCTCGAACAACAGAGGCCGTCGGCCGGGTTCGGGGGAGCGGCCGTTTCGATCGGCGTCGCGTCGGAGTCCCCGTCCATGAACGACCTCGTCCTCGATCCGTCAGAGACCCGCCAGCCCCGCAGGGCCGCGCCCGGGGATGCCCCCATGGCCGCACCCGCGAAGGGCGGCGTCGGCCGGATCGCGCTCGTCGCGGGCCTCGGCCTCGCCGGGCTCGGCGCCTTCGCCGGGGCCACCAGCCTGATGTCGAGCCTCGTCGCCCCGAAGCCCGTCTCCGCGGTGGCGAGCCGGCTCAAGGCGGCCGATTGGCCGGACCTGAAGGACGGGCTGCCGTCGCTCGCCGGGACCCCGAGCTCCACGGGAACCGCGCAGGCGCGATTCTCCCTGCCCCCGGCCGAGCCGCCCGCGGCGGAGCCCCCTGCGGCGCTGGCCGCCGTCCCCGAGCCGCTCGCCCGTGGAACGGCAGACCTCAAGCCCGCCGAGATCAAGCCTGCCGCGGCTGCCCAGATCTCCGTGCCCCAAGCCGCTCCAATTCAAGCCGCCGCCCCCCAGGTCTCCACGCCCGCTCAGGCGGCGGCGCGGCCCGCGCCGCCCATCGAGAACGCGCCGGTGATCGGCCCCGTCCGGCAGGCCAGCACCCTCCCGCCGAGCCGCACCGCGGCGGTGCTGCCCGCGCGGGCCGCCGAGACCATGCGAGCCCGGACCGCCAGCACCACCTTCGCCGCCCTGCCGCCGGAGCACGCGGCCAAGCCGGAGCTGCCCAAGGCGGACCTGCCCAAGCCGGACCTGCCCAAAGCGGATCCGGTCAAGCCGGAGGCGGCGGCCCCCGCGGTGGAGCAGACGGCCGCGCCGGAGGCAAAGCCCGCCGCGCGCGGCGAGAAGCCGGACGCGAAACCGAAGGCGAAGCCCGTCCAGGCCCGCAAGCCCGCGGCAGCGCCGACGGCAGTCGCCGCCGCCACGGCGCCGGAGGAATCCGACGAGACCGAGGTGTTCGGCATCCGGATGCCGACCCTCTCCGCCACCGGCCGCAAGATCGGCGCCGGCGTCGAGGCCCTCGGCGACGCGGTGAAGAGCCTGCCCGACAAGTTCTGAGGACACGCGTCCGAGAAGATGCGCGATCGCGCGGGATCGCATGTCTCGCGCGCTTGACAATGTTCCTGTTTTGTGCTCATTTGCCGGGGCCTGCCGCGACGCGTCGTGAGATGCCTCGGGGCGCCGCCCCGGTCAGCCGCCGGGACAGCGTGCGACAGGCCGGTGCCTGCGTCTGCCGTCGGCTGCGGCAGCCCCGGGCGCGAGGACGCGCCACGACCCCCGGCTCGGGCTGGGCGACTTGCCCGGGGAGGAAATGCCCCGGGCCCGACCTTGTGGGCTTCGGCCCTGGACCTGGGCGGTGCGGAGGGAAGCTGCGGCGCCATCCACTACGGGATGGCGTGCGACGAAGGCTCGCTCGGAAGCGCCGAGGGCTCTGACCTCGGGACTGTCTTAGCGCCAGCGCGCGACCTCGCGTGACGGACACCGGACGCAAAATCGGATGATCGGCCGGGCGATCCGGCTCTCATCCGCGGGACGCCGGGGAGCCGGCTTTGTGCAACGTTGCGTCTTCGGGCTTCGCGGCGTCCCGCGTCACCCCGACTTTGGGCCATGCCCCCGGCGCACCAGCGCGCGGGGCCGAAAGCACGTGTGCTCTCCTCCGATGCCTGGATCCTCGCTTCCGGATGCTCACCGGACCCGCGACGCGCCCCCTCTCCCGATCGGGAGAGGGACAGGGTGAGGGATGAGAATGTTCCGGAGAGGTCGCGACGGCGATGCGGCTCGTGCTGAGCCCTGTCCGGACAGTTCTCGACCTTCACCCTGTCGCTCTCCCGATTGGGAGAGGGGATCCGCGCCTCAGCCGGAACCGTCGATCCCCGCTGCCGACCGCCTCATCGGCGCGCGCGTGCCCTCACTGGGCGGCTTGGTGCGGCTTGCCCTTGCGGTGGCCGCCCTTGGCGGGCTCCTTCGGCCCGTCGCCGATCCGGCGGGCATGCTTCATCCCGCGGGGGTTCTTCGGCTTCGGTCCGTGCGGCGGGGGCGCCTCGCCGACCAGGGCCTCGACCTGGATCTCGGGGGAACCGTTGCGCGCGAAGGCGGCGGCGAAGGCCTGGGCGGCGCCGCCGCGGATCTCGAACTTGGTCTCGCGCTCGAAGATGCGGATCGCGCCGATCATCTCGCGGTCGACCTTGCCGCGGCGGGTCAGCAGCGGCAGCAGGCGGCGGGGATCGGCGTTGTCGCGCCGGCCGAGATTGAGCCGGAACCACACCGCCGGGCCCATCGCGGCGATGCGCTCGGCATCCATCGGGTCGTAGGGCGCGCGGCTCGTGGCCGCCCCGCGCTTCTCGCCCGGATCGGTCACGTCCTCGGGCGCCGGCAGGCGGGAGCGGTAGACGCGGGCGAGGAGCGCCGCGAGATCGGCGGGCGAGCGCTCGGCCAGCAGCGTCTCGGCCAGCGTCACGTCCTCCTCCGCCAGCGGCTCGGTGAAGAGCGGGTCGGAGAGCATGCGCTCGCCGTCGAGACGGCGGATCTCGTCGGCCGAGGGTGGGCCCATCCATTCGGGCGTCACCTTGGCGATGGCCAGCATCTGCTCGGCCCGGCGGCGGCGGGCATTCGGCACGAGGAGCACGCTCACGCCCTTGCGGCCCGCGCGGCCGGTGCGGCCGGAGCGGTGCTGCATCACCTCGGCGTCGTGCGGCAGGTCGGCATGGATGACGAGGCTGAGCGTCGGCAGGTCGATGCCGCGGGCGGCGACGTCCGTGGCGACGCAGACCCGGGCGCGCCCGTCGCGGAGCGCCTGGAGCGCGGCGTTGCGCTCACCCTGGCCGAGCTCGCCCGATAGGGCGACCACCGAGAAGCCGCGCTCGGTCAGGCTCGCCTGGAGGTGGCGCACGGCGTTGCGGGTGTTGCAGAATACGATCGCGGTCGGCGCATCGGCCTCGCGCAGCACGTTGAGCACCACGTGCTCGATCTCGCGCGGCACCACCCGGATCGCCCGGTAGGCGATGTCGGCATGGCCCCGGGTCTCGCCCTTGATCGCGAGGCGCAGGGCGTCGCGCTGGTAGCGCTCGGCGAGCGCCTCGATGTCCCGCGGCAGGGTCGCGGAGAACAGCAGCGTCGAACGCTCGGCGGGCGTGGCCGAGAGGATGAACTCGATGTCCTCGCGGAAGCCCAGGTCGAGCATCTCGTCGGCCTCGTCGAGAACGACGGCGCGCAGCGCGTCCGGCACAAGGTTGCCGCGCTCCAGATGGTCGCGCAGGCGCCCCGGCGTGCCGACGACGATGTGCACGCCGTCATAGAGCATCCGGGCCTCGCGGCGCGGATCCATGCCGCCCACGCAGGAGACGATCCGGCCGCCGGCCGGGGCGTAGAGCCAGGACAATTCGCGCTGCACCTGCAGGGCGAGCTCACGCGTCGGCGCGATCACCAGGGCGAGCGGCGCGCCGGGCGGGGGCAGCGCCTCGGCCTCCCCCATGAGGGTGCCGGCCATGGCGAGGCCGTAGGCCACGGTCTTGCCGGAGCCGGTCTGGGCGGAGACGAGGAGGTCCCGGCCGGTGCCGGCCACCTCCAGCGTCGCCTCCAGGACGGCGCTCTGCACCGGGGTCGGCTCGGCATAGCCGCGCTCGTCGAGCGCCCGCGCGATGGCGGCGGGCAGGATGGGAAACGGCAAAGGTCAGGCTCTCACGGACCGGGAGGCCGGACGGGCGCGGACGGCGCGCTTCGCGTCGCGGGGCTGGCGGTCTCGAATCGGGTTGCGGAGCGTGCCTCTATAGCCGGTTCGCGCCGGATAGGCCACGGCCCGGACCGCATGGGGCGGTTGCGCGCGGCATCGTCAGAGGGCGCCGGCGATATCGGTCCGCGCGAAATCGTTGCCGACGAAGAGCAGCGGGCAGCTCCGCTCCTGCGCCGCCACGTAGGCGAAGCAGTCTCCGAAGTTGAGGGCGGCCGGGCTCACGCCCTTGCCCCAGCGCGCGTAGGCCGCCCCGACGCGGAGAGCCGTGTCCGCGGTGACGGGAGCGACTTCCAGCCCGAGCCCGTCGACGAGCCGCATCAGGTCCTCATGCAGGTTCCTGCGGCCCGCGACGATCAGGGCCTCGGCGAGCGTTCCGGCGGAGATCACGATGTCCGACTCGGCTTCCAGCACCGCGGCGCAGGCATCCGCCTGCGGCTCACCGAGGAGGATCGCCATCAGGGCCGAGGTGTCGACCGCGATCACGCCGGAAGGCCGTCGCCGCCGTAGAGGAAATCCTGGCTCCGCGCGGCTCCCGGCCCGTCCGTCGCCCTCGCGGCGGCCGAAGCCCGCACCGCCGCGATCAACGCCCGGCGCGATGCCCGGCCCGGGGAGACGGCCATCGGCGACAGGCGCGCGACCGCCCGGCCCTGTTCGGTGAGCACGACCTCGTCGCCGGCCTCCGCACGCCGGATCAGATCCGCCAGCTGGCCCTCGGCCTCCGTCACGGATACGCGCAGCATGGCATCCTCGCGAGCGCTTCGACCGCGGCCAGAGTGGCGATTCCGCCTATCGGCGGCAAGAGCGTGCGGATGCGACGCAACCTCTTGGCCGTCAAAAGCTTGACGGTCCGGACCGGGAGTGGGCGATGGGCGGGATGGTGCGGCTGGCGGTGGCGTGGTCGAGCGTGGGCGCCTTCGCGTGGTTCGGGAAGGGCTGGCTCGGCGATCTCGGGCAGCCGCTCTTCGCGAGCCTGCTGTTCGCGTGGCTTCTCGGCGTCATCCTCTGGGCAGCCTTCGGCGTGGTGCACGAGGCGGAGGAACTCGCCGAGATGCTGGGCGAGCCCTTCGGCACGCTGATCCTGACGCTCGCCATCGTGATCATCGAGGTGGCGCTGGTCTCGGCCGTGATGCTCTCGGCCAAGGACGCGCCGACGCTGGGGCGCGACACCATGTTCGCGGTGCTGATGATCGTGCTGAACGGCGTGGTCGGGCTCGGGCTGATCCTCGGCGGCCTGCGCCACCATCAGCAGAGCTACAACCTGCAGGGCGCCTCGGCCTTCCTGGCGGTGATCATCCCGCTCGCGACCCTGGCGCTCATCATCCCGACCTTCACGAGTTCCACCAGCGACGGCTCGCTGACGAAGCTTCAGGCGATCACCTTCTCGATCTTCACGGTGGCGCTCTACGGCGTGTTCCTGCTGATCCAGACGGGCCGCCACAGCGACTTCTTCAGGGATCCGCGGGCCCGGGCGGAGGCGGAGCGCACGGAGGCCGTGGAGGCGCCGGCCAAGCACCGGGCCTCGGCCGGCGTGGTGGTGCGGCACATCGTGCTGCTCGTCGCCAACATCCTGCCGATCGTGCTGCTCTCGAAGAGCCTCGCCACCATCCTCGACCACGGCATCGCGGTGCTCGGCGCGCCCTCCGCGCTCGGCGGCGTGCTGATCGCGGCGATCGTGTTCACGCCGGAGGGCATCTCCTCGCTCAAGGCCATCGCCCGCAACGAGCTGCAGCGGGCGATCAACCTGTGCCTGGGCGCGGCCACCTCGACCATCGGCCTCACCGTGCCGGCGGTGCTCGCCATCGGGCTGATCAGCGGCCAGACCGTCGTGCTCGGCCTCAGCCCGACCAGCATCACGCTGCTCGCCGTCACGCTGATCCTCAGCTCGCTCACCTTCTCCGGCCCCCGCACCACGGTGCTGGAGGGCGCGGTGCACCTGATCCTGTTCGGCGTCTATCTGGTGCTGATCTTCAGCCCGTGAGTGATCTTCTCGCCCCGCGCATCCCGACAAATCCCTCATCCTGAGGTGGGTGGGTCGGACGGACCGCACCCTGAGCGGCCATCGTCCTGACCGACCTCGATCGGGCTCCGGGGTGCTTCAGCGGCTCGCGCCGTCCTTCGAGAGCTCCATGACGAGGCGGGTGGCGAGGTAGAGACGCGGCGTCAGGCTGTCGAGCACGGCGAACTCGTCCGGGCTGTGGTAGCGGCCGCCGACCACGCCGAGGGATTCGAGCACCGCGGGCCGGTCGGGGCTCGCCGGCTGGAAGGCGTAGGCCGCGTCGGTGCCGCCGCCGATCTCCACGAGCTTCAGGTCGCCGCCGATCTCGCGGTAGATGCCCTGCGCCCGCTCGCCGAGCCGGCGCGTCGCCGGGTTCACGGGCAGCGGCGGCCGGCCCTGGTTCAGCTCGAAGGTCACCTGCGTGTCGGGCACGCGGTGGGTCTCGACGATCTTGCGGGCCTGGTTGAGCACCCGGTCGTATTCGCCGGGCTCGAAATAGCGCATGTCGCCCTCGGCCTTGGCGAGGTCGGGGATGATGTTCGGCTTGGTGCCGCCCGAGACCACCGTCCAGTTGAGGGTCGTGCCCTTCTGCTTGTCGCCGAGGTCCTGCAATTGCAGGAGCTGGTGGGCGAGCTCGGTCACCGCGTTGCGGCCCGCCTCCGGCGCGCCGCCGGCATGGGCCGAGCGGCCCTTCACGGTGAGGCTCGCGTAGTTGATGCCCTTGGTGGCGATGGTGGCCGCGTCGACGGCCTCGTCGGCGAAGGTCGGCTCGAAGGAGAGCACCGCGTCCTGGCCTGCCGCGACCTTGCGGATCTCGTCGCGGGAGCCGCGGGAGCCGCGCTCCTCGTCCGGGTTGAAGACTACGGTGATCTGCCCGTACGCCTTGAAGTCGAGGGCCTTCAGGGCGGCCAAGGTGTGCAGGATGAGGGCGAGGCCGGCCTTGGCATCGGCCACGCCCGGTCCGTAGGCGCGCCCGTCCCGCTCCGTATAGGGGCGCTTGCCCGCCTCGCCCTCGCCGAACACCGTGTCGTAGTGCACGAGGAGCATCAGCTTCGCCTGGCCGGAGCCCTTCAGCGTGCCGATCAGGGTGTTGCCGCCGTAGGCCGGGGCGGGCCGGGTCTCGACGCTGGCGCCGAGCGCCTCGAGGCGCTCACGCAGCAGAGCCTCGACCTTGGACAGGCCAGGCACCTGCCCGGTGCCGGTATCGACGTTGACGAGGGCGGCGAGCGTCTCGCGCAGCGGCCGGTCCTGCGCCTTCGCGGCAGCGAGCACCTTCGCATCGGGCTCGGCGGAGGCGGCGAGCGGCGCGAGCGCCAGCGCGGCGGCGAGGGCGAGCTTTCGGATCATCGGGCTTCCTCTTCGGTCGGGCGAGGCCGCACCGAACCTGCGACCGGGGCCCGGCGCAAGGCGGGAAGGACGGCGAGAGCGGGGATTCCCGCCCTCTGTCACCCGCCGAAGCGCTCGGTCCGGATCGTGGCGGGGGCGAGCCCCGCCGCCAGCAGCAGCGCCGAGGCGGCACCCACGAAGGGGTTCGAGCCGCAGACGAAGCAGCGCGCCGGGGTGCCGAGATCGGCGAGCGCCGCGGCCACCACGGCCCCGTCGATGCGCCGCCCCACGCCCTCCCGCGTGGTGAGGAGATGCAGGCCGAAGCCCGGCTCGTCGCCGGCGCGGGCCTCCAGCTCAGGCAGCGCGATCGCCTCGGCGCGGGTGCGCACGGAGTAGATCAGGCGGCAGGGGATGTCCGGCGCGACGCGCGCCCGGTGGCGCAGCATGGCGAGCAGCGGCACCACGCCGGAGCCGCCGCCGACGAGGAGGAGCGGGCCGCCATCCTCCGGCCCCCAGGCGAAGGAGCCGCCGATCGGCCCGCGCAGCTCGATCCGGTCGCCGACCTCCGCGACGTCGAGGAAGAAGCCCGAGACCTCGCCGCCGTCGAGCCCCTCGATCATCAGCTCGATCGTCCCGGACCCGTCCGGCGCCGAGGCGATGGAGTAGCTGCGCTGCGCCTGATAGCCGTCCTCCGCCGTCAGCCGCACGTCCACGTGCTGGCCCGGCCGGAAGTGGTCGAACCCGGCCGCCAGCACGAAGCGCTTCACGCGGGGCGTGACCGGCGCGATCCCGGTGATCACCGCCTCGCGCCAGAGGGTCCAGGACAGGTCGGTCACGGGCGATCAATCACCGGTGAAGCGCTGCTCGCGCCAGGGATCGCCGTACATGTGATAGCCGCGCAGCTCCCAGAAGCCGGCTTCGTCCCTGGCCGTGAAGCGCAGGCCCTTCACCCATTTGGCGCTCTTCCAGAAATAGAGATGCGGCACGAGGAGCCGGGCCGGACCGCCATGGTCGAGGGGGATCGGCTGCCCGTCATAGAGGGTCGCCACCATGGCCTTGCCGCCGGTCAGGTCCGCCACCGGCACGTTGGTGGTGTAGTCGTCGTAGCCCTCGGCCAGCAGGTAGTCGGTCGGGGCCGCGATCCCGGCATCGGCCAGGAGATCGTCGAAGCTCACGCCCTCCCAGGCCGTGTCGAACTTCGACCACTTGGTGACGCAGTGGATATCGCCGCCCCAGCGGGTGCGCGGCAGGGCCTGGAATGCGTCCCAGCTCCAGGATTTGAGCGGGCGGGCGCCCTCGCGCAGGGTGAAGCGCCAGGCCGCCAGATCGATCTGCGGGTTCGGCCCGATCTGGAGGACGGGGAAGTCGTCGGTGAGATACTGCCCCGGGGGCAGCCGCTCGCGGGTCGCCTCGGGCGGGCGGCGCCCGGTGAAGCCTCGTGTCGCCAAGCCGGCCTCCGTGGTCCTCAGATTCCGCAGCCGTTTCAGGCCGGCCGGGGCCTCACGTCAAGCGCGCTGCGCCCCGAGACCGAGATAGCCGAACACGGCGCGGCCGACGCGGCCCTGGAGCGGCTCGGCCTCGCGCTCGCCGCGCTCGCCGGCGGCATCGACCATGCCCTTGACGATGGCCAGGATATCGGCCGCCATCAGGTCCGGATCCGCCGGCGCGGGCCAGGGCATCCGACCGAGCAGGTCCCGGATCGCCTCCGCGAGGGCCGCGGAGACCCGGGCGACCGCCTCTTCGAGGGGCAGACGCCGCTCCTCGATGTCCAGGGCCCGGGCGAGGACGGGCCGCCGCATCTGGTGCATTACCGCGGCCCGGACGATTGCGGCGAGGCCGGCCTCGCCCGTCGGCGCCTGCCGGGCGGCGGCGACCTCGGCGAGCAGCGCCCCGGTCTCGCGCTCGACCAGGGCGGCGGTCAGCGCCTCCTTGCCCGGGAAGTACTGGTAGAGCGAGCCGATGCTGACCCCGGCCCGCTCGGCGACGGCGTTCTTGGTGTAGCCGGGGAATCCGCGCTCCTCGAGAATGCGAGCCGCCGCCTAGAGGATGATCCGCACCGTCTCGGCCGAGCGCGATTGTCTCGGTGTTTTCCGCGACTTGAGTGCGGGTCGGCGGCTGGCGGCAGGCATGCGGGATGCGAGTTTCGAGGGTCGTCGCGGGCCCTCATGATCGGGCCGTCCCACAGAGGAAGGCAACCACCCATGACGATGCCCGAAACCCCGGCCGCCGATACCCTGACGGTCTTCATGCTGGTGAAGACCGAGCCGGAATGGCTCGGCTTCCCCGTCGAGACCCGCTTCGCGAAGCTGCGCGAGCATGTCGAGCCGATCCTGCAGCGCCACGCCGCGGAGGTGCGCATGCGCTTCTACGACGCGGAGTTCTACACGGCCCGGATCACCGATCTCTGGGTCTGGGAGGCGAGCAGCCGCCACGCCTACGAGCTGGTGGTCGAGGCCTTGCGCGAGACGCCGTTCTGGGATCGCTATTTCCGGATCGTCGAGATCATCCCGGCGGTCGAGAACGCCTACGCCCGCAACTACGAGCAGGCGCCTCTCGCGGCCTGAGGATGGGGGCGGCGGAGGGAGGCACCATGCCGGGCACGCCCTTCAAGGACCACTTCTCCGCCTCTGCCGGCCTTCGCGGCGGCGCTCGCCGAGGCCTGGGGCGCGCCAGGCTCGCGGCGGCGCGTGCGCTGGCCGCTTTCCGTCCGGCTCACGAAGCTCTGATCGGACGCGCCGAAGATTTGCCCCAAAGCGGCGCTGTTGTCCCTTGACGAAGCTCCGCCCGGACAGCGAGGGGCGGACCACGCAGAGGACCCACGATGTTTCGCAGTCTCGCCATCGCCCTCGTCGCCGGAGGGCTCCTCGCGGCCCCGGCCGCCCAGGCCCGCGACGGGATCAGCCCCGGCGGCGCCGCGGCCCTCGGCGTGCTCGGCGGCCTCGCTGTCGGCGGCGCCATCGGGTCCGCCACGGCCGATCCCTACTACCCCGGCAAGCCGGTCTACCGTGCCCCGCGGCCGGTCTATGTCGAGGACGAGTATGTCGGCCCGGTCTGCCACTTCGAGCGCCGCCGCTACATCGATCCCTACGGCGACGTGTATTTCCGCCGCGTCCGCGTCTGCGAGTAGGCGAGACTCGCCGCCGGGGCTCAGCGCCCCGGCGGCGACGGCGTGACGATCTCCTCGGGCGGCAGGACAGGCGGAGCGGCGCGCGGGCGCAGCCGCTCGGCGCAGGCGATGCCGCCGAGCACCAGGGCGAGGGCGACCGCGTCGGACGTCTCGAAGGGCTCTCCCACCACCAGCACCGCGAGCCCGGCGCCGAAGACCGGCACGAGGTTGACGAAGAGCCCCGCCCGGTTCGGGCCGATCATCTCGACGGCCGACAGGAAGGTGAGCTGCGCCGCGAGCGACGGCCCGAGCGCCACGTAGGTCACGATCAGCCAGCCCGTCGCGGTCGGCCAGATCAGCCGGCCCGCGGCCCATTCGGCGAAGAGCGGCGGCAGCGAGGTGACGAGGGCCGCGGCGGCGAGCGCCGCGAAGAAGGACAGGCCGGAGGCTTTCGGCCGCGTCGCCAGCGCCACCGTGTAGGCGGCGTAGAGCAGGCAGGCCACGAGCATCAGCAGGTCGCCGCGGTTGAAGTCGAGCCTGCGCAGCACGTCGAGATCGCCGTGCGAGGCGGCCACGCCCGCCCCGACCAGCGTCACCGCCACACCGATGCCCTGCCCGAGGGAAACGGGCTGGCTGTAGGCGAGGTAGTTCAGGACGAGGACCAGGACCGGGATCGCCCCCTGCAGCAGGGCGATGTTGACCGCGCTCGTATAGGCGCCCGCGGCGTAGAACAGGCTCGCGTAGAGCGTGTAGCCCACCGTGGCCATGATCAGGATGCGCAGCCAGGAGCGGGCCAGCACCGTGCGGTCGGCCAGGATGCGCCGCCGCGCGATCACCGCGAGGATTGCGCAGGGGAAGGCCCAGCGCAGGGTCGTCAGGGCTTGAGGGGAGACCTGCCCCGGCGCCCATCGGGCGGCGACCACGTTGCCGGCCCAGACCAGCATCGTGAAGAGGAGGAGCAGGTAGGCGCGGCCCGCCCGGGGGCCGGCCGCGAGGGGCGCGCTCAGCGCCGGCGGAACTGGCCGCCGCGCATCGGCGGGCGCGGTCCGGAGGAGCGCTCGTCCTTGTGGCGGAACACGAGGCGGCCCTTCTCCAGGTCGTAGGGCGACATCTCGACGGTGACGCGGTCGCCCGCGAGCGTCTTGATGCGGTTCTTCTTCATCTTGCCGGCGGTGTAGGCGACGATCTCGTGGCCCTGGTCGAGCTGCACCCGGTAGCGCGCATCAGGCAGGATCTCGAGAACGAGACCGTCGAACTGCATCAATTCTTCTTTTGCCATTCACCCTCTCCAGTCGGACCGTCTGGAAACAGGCGTTCCGGCATACATGTCATCTCGTGCAAGTGCATAAAAACGCGGCAGCGCCCGTCCCGATCCCTGCCGGCAAGTCGCGGGCAAGGTGGGCTGGGCGCCGGAGCGTGCCCGGATTTAATCGCCGCCGCGCCTATCGGCAAGTCGTCGCCGCGCCGCGGGCTCCGCTCCTCGACAGGATTTCGGCACTCTGTCTGGTCAAAGCTTGATCAGGCAGGTTCCTGCAAGCCTCCCGCGAGCCGCCTCGGGCGGGATCTCAGGGCGCGTCGTTGCCGGCGAAGTCGAGGCGCCCGTCGGGCATCCGCTTCCAGACCCGCAGGGCCACGGCGCCGGGCCGCGGATCGCCCGCGGCGTCGAAGGCGACCGGGCCGATCGCGGTGCGGAAGCTGCCCGCGCGCACGGCCTCGGCGAGCTTCCGCCCATCCGGCACCCGCGCATTCCCCTGCGCGGCGAGCGCCTGGGCCAGCACCTCGACGGCGGCGTAGCCCACGCCCGCGACGAGGTCGGCCTCGGGCGTGCGGGGCGCCGCCTTGCCGCGCGGATCAGGGGGGCGACGCTCGGGCACGAGGGTCATCACCGTCCCCTCCCCGGCCGGACCGGCGGTGGCGGGGAAGGCCGGATCGAGGATGCCGTCGCTCGCCACCATGGGCCCGGTCAGCCCGGCCTCGCGCAGGGCCCGGGCGAGCAGGGCCGCCTCGGGGGCCAGGCCGCCGAAATAGACGGCGCGGGCACCAGCCGCCTTCAAGCGGCCGGCGACATCCGCCGCGTCGCGGCTGCCGCGGGGCAGGCTCTCGAAGGCCGCTTCGCGCAGGCCGCGGGCCCGCAGGGTGCGGGAAACCTCCTCGGCGAGGCCGCGGCCGAAGGTGGAGCGGTCGTGGACCAGCGCGACGCCCTCGGGAAAGCGCGCGGCGAGCCAGGCGCCCGCCGTCTGCGCCTGCTGCGCGTCGCCCGGCGACAGGCGGAACAGGTTCCAGAGGCCGCGGGCGGTGAGCGGCGGATAGGTCGCGGCGGGCGCGATCACCACGGTGCCGGCCTCCTCGTAGGCGGGCGCCGTCGCGGCGACGAGCGAGGATTGCAGCGGACCGACCACGAGGCGCACGCCCTCGGCCGCGAAGCGCCGCGCCACGCCCAAGGCCTGCTTCGTGTCGCCGGCATCGTCGGCCACGACGAGGACGAGGCGGCGCCCGCCGGCCCGGTTGAGATCGGCCACCGCCTGCTCGGCGCCGAGGCGCAGGCCCTGCCCGAAGGGCGCGTCCGGCCCGGTCAGTGGGGCAGAGAGCCCGATCTTCACCGGGGCGGGCGCCTGCGCCGCGGCGGGTGCCCCCCAGAGGCCGCCGAGGGCGAGGAGGGCAGCTACGATCCTCACTCGGCGGCCTGCAGGGCGGGCTTGCGCGCCACATGCTCCAGCGCCTCGGGGCGCGGGCCGCCGGTCGCCCAATCGAGCAGCTCCACCGTGTGCAGGATCGGGATCTCGGTGCCCTTCCCGATCTGCGTGGCGCAGCCGATATTGCCGGTGGCGATCAGGTCCGGCCGCATCCGCTCGATATTGGCGACCTTGCGGGCGCGCAGGCGCCCGGCGATCTCGGGCTGCAGGATGTTGTAGGTCCCGGCCGAGCCGCAGCAGATATGCCCCTCGGGCACGTCCTTCACGGTGAAGCCCGCCCGCTTGAGGAGCGCCTTCGGCTCGGTGCGGATGCCCTGGCCGTGCTGCATCGAGCAGGCGGAATGATAGGCCACCACGAGGTCGGTCTCGACCACCGGCTCCATCAGGCCGAGGGCGGCGACGTATTCGGTGACGTCCTTGGCGAGGGCCGAGACCCGAGCCGCCTTCTCGGCATAGGCCGGGTCGTCCCGGAACATGAAGCCGTAATCCTTGATGGTCGTGCCGCAGCCGGAGGCCGTCACCAGGATGGCATCGAGGCCGCCGCGCTCGATCTCCCGGGTCCAGGCGTCGATCGCCTGCTTGGCATGGGCGTGGGCGGAATGCTCCTTGCCCATGTGGTGGGTGAGCGCGCCGCAACAGCCCTCCGCCGCCTGCACCACCTCGACACCGTGGCGGTTGAGGAGGCGGATCGCCGCCTCGTTGAAATCCGGGCGCAGCACGCTCTGGGCGCAGCCGCGCAGCAGCGCCACCCGCCGGTGCGGGGCGTTGGCGGCGGCCGGCGCCGGGAAGGTGCCGGGCCGGTCGGTCGGGTTGCGTCCCGGAAGCCGGGCGGGCGCGAGGTCGAGCATCGCCGCGAGCCGGTTGCCGACCCGCGGCAGCCGGGCGACGAGCCCGCGGAACGGGCTGCCGAGCCAGGCCGCGAAGAGCGCGAGGCGGAAGCGGTTCGGATAGGGCAGCACGAAGGCGAGGAGCGCGCGCAGCAGGCGATCGTCGGCGCTCCGCCGGAAGGTCCGCTCGATATGCGTGCGGGCATGATCGACGAGGTGCATGTAGTGCACGCCCGAGGGGCAGGTCGTCATGCAGGACAGGCAGGTGAGGCAGCGGTCCACGTGACGCACCACCTCCGCCGAGGCCGCCTTGCCGCCCTCCAGCATGTCCTTGATCAGGTAGATGCGCCCGCGCGGGGAATCGAGCTCGTCCCCGAGCAGGAGATAGGTCGGGCAGGTCGCCGTGCAGAAGCCGCAATGCACGCAGGTGCGCAGGATCTTCTCCGAGGCCGCCATCGCCGGGTCGGCGAGCTGTGCGGGGCTGAAATTGGTTTGCACGGTCTTGTCCTCGGGCCCTTGGCCGTCTCGTTCCTTCCCGGCGGGCGCTACACGCCCGCATACATGCGGCCCGGGTTGAGCACCCCGGCCGGGTCGTGCGCCGCCTTGATGCCCAGGCTCACCCGCATCAGCGGCTCGGCGAGCGGCTCGAAGACGGGCACCGCCGCGCGCACGGCGTCGGGCGCCCGCACCAGCGTCGCGTGGCCGCCCTGCCCCTTCACCGCCGCGCGGATCACCGCGGCGCCGGCATCGCCCGCGGCCGAGGTCTCGAGCCAGATCAGGCCGCCGCCCCAATCGTAGTACCAGCGCGCCTGGAGCCCGCGGGCGATCTCGGCCGCGAGCGCCGGGCCCCGCATCGGCGCGGTGGAGATGCGCCAGACCGCCCCCTCCCCTGCCGCGAAGGGATGCACGTCGCGGACCGATTCCCAGAGGCCGGGCTCGTCCGAGACCTCCGGCGCGCCGAAGCGCTTGAGGAGCCGCGTCAACTCGCCGAGCCGGTAGGCGATCGAATCCGAGAAGCCCTCGACCCGCATCAGGGTGCGGGCCTCGGGGGCGCCGATCCCGGCCGGCAGGTGGGCGGCGCCGGTGAGTTCGAAGGGCGAGCCGAGGGCCGCCGCCAGGGCCTCGACCGCGCGGGCATCGTCGAGCCCCGTGAAGACCAGGGTCGAGACCCGCTCCTGCACGGGCAGCACCTTGAAGGTCACCTCGGTGAGGAGCCCGAGCGTGCCCCAGGAGCCGGCCATCAGCTTCACGAGGTCGAGGCCGGTGACGTTCTTCATCACGCGCCCGCCCGACTTGATCGCCTCGCCCCGCCCGTTGACGAATCGCACGCCGATCAGGCTGTCGCGGGCGGCGCCCGCATTGATGCGGCGCGGGCCCGAATTGTTGACCGCCGCCACCGCCCCGAAGGTCGGCTCGCCCGCGGAGCCGAGCAGCCGGCGATGGTCCATCGGCTCGAAGGGCAGCATCTGGCCGCGGGTGGCGAGCAGCGCCTGCACCTCGGCGAGCGGCGTGCCGGCGCGGGCACCCACCACCATCTCGGCGGGCTCGTAGAGGGTGATGCCGGAGAGCGCGGCCGCCGAGAGGGTCGCCTCGTCCTGGGCCGGACGGCCGAGCCGCGCCTTGGTGTCGCCGCCGACGAGGCGGAGCCGCTCGCCGCGGGCGGCCGCCTCGCGCACGAGTCCCGCCGCCTCGCCCTCGTCCCGGGGCTCGTATGACCGCATCGTTTCCTGCCCGAACGTGCCGGCATTCCGCCGTGCCGGCTCTCCTTATGGCAGGATCCTGCCGCTTTGCATCCGCGATTCAAGAGCGCGGCATGACGGCCGGCGGCATTGCTCTGTGACCGGGCTACTCGGCCGGGGCCGGGCAGACCGGGCGGAAGCGGGCGAGCACGTGGCCGCGCAGGCCGGCGATGTCGAAGATCCAGACCAGGATGCCGTAGAGGCCGATGCCGAGCGGCAGGCAGGTGGCGAGCGCGAGGCCCGGCGCAAGATGCCGGAACGGCGCCAGCGCCAGCCCCATGGCGAGGCAGGCGGCAGCCGAGGCCGCGATCTCGCGCCAGGGCAGGTGCAGGCGGTCGGGGCCGGGGAGCGCCCGCACCGCGAGCCAGAAGAAGGCCGCGACGAGGCCGAGGGTCTGGGCCAGCGCGATGCCGGCGCCGCCGAACATCGTGGGCAGGACGAGGAGCCCGGCCGCGTTCACCGCGAGCCCGACGCCCGCCGCGGCGATCACCGGCAGGGTGCGGCGGCGGATCTGGAAGATCGGGTTGATGGCGAAGAACATCATCGAGAGGCAGAACAGCCCCGGGATCAGCAGGCCCGCATAGAGGACGAAGGGCCCGCGATAGGCCTCCGGCACCACGATCTCCTGCAGGGCCGGCAGCACCGCCCAGAACCCGACCGCGCAGGGCAGGAGCAGGGCCACGACCACGCCCGCGTTCCGCCCGACCTGGGCCTCGGCGGCGGCGCGGCCCTCGAATTCCTCGGCCCGCACGGCGAGTTGGAACAGCAGCAGGTCGAGGGCGGTGCCGAGCGTCGTCAGGCTGCGTCCCGTCACGTCCGAAGCCAGCGCGAAATAGCCGGCCTCGGCGAGATCCGCATGGACCGCGATCACGCTGCGGTTGAGGAAGGGCATGAGCTGGTAGACGGCGTTCGCCGCGATGAGCGGCAGCCCGTAGGTCATGAACAGCCGCCAGGTCGTGCCCATGCGGTCCCGCGCCAGGGGTGTCGCCGGGTCGCGCAAGGGGCGGTGCAGGATCACGATCGAGAGCAGGCAGCTCAGGCCCGCGACAGCGAGCACCCAGGCCGGATGCGCGAGGTACCACGCGGCGGCGGCCATGCCGGCAAAGGCCAGCACGTTCTTCACCGCCACGAGGCCGAGATAGAGCCGGCCGTCGAACCGGGCGCGGGCGAGCGCGGCGTGATAGTCGAACACCCCGTTGCCGAGCGCCGCCAGCATGGTCCCGGCGAGCACCGCGCCGCGCCCCTCTGCGCCCGCGTCGCTGTCGACGAGGAGGCTGACCGCGGCGGCCGCGATCAGGCCGAGGCCGACCAGGGCGTAGGCCCGGTCGAGGCCGTGGCGGATCCAGGGCTCGTCGATGCGCACGCGGCCCGAATAGAAGCGCGTCGCCGACAGGCGCAGCCACTCGAACAGCACGGTGTTGAGCACGATGGCGCCCGCCGTCGCCAGGGCGAACAGCCCGAAATCGGCCGGGCCCAGGAGCTTGGCGAGGATCAGGCCGAGGACGAAGTTCAGGCCGGCGTTCAGGACGAATGCGGCGATCACGGCCATGGAGCAGCCTTCGACAGTCGCGCCCCGCAGCGGGGGCCGGGCTCACGCACCGGGCAGGATCCGGGCCGTTCGCGGAACCGCCCCGCCGGGGCGGCGCACCGAGCCTGCTGCATAGCGGAGGAGCGCGTAAGAATTCCCTAATCCGACGTGCGCGATCCGACGCCCCGCGCCGGGAGCGGGCCGCCCGGAACCCTCCGGCCGCGCTTGCCGTTGGTCGCCCCGAAGACGTCCGCAACGACGTTCACACCGGAGAGCTGCCATGCGCCTCATCATCCCCGCCGCCGCGGCCCTGCTGACCGCCCTCACCGTCCAGGCCGCCACCGCCGAGACCACGGTGATCCGCCGCGACGGCCCCGACACCGTGGTGGTCGACCGCCCGGAGGTCGAGCACAAGACCGTGACGACCCGGGACAGCGGCGACGGCTGCTCCTCGAAGACCGTGACCAAGACGAACGAGTACGGCGATCGCAAGACCGTCCATAAGGAGACCTGCGACTGAGGCCGATCGGGCCAACGCCTTTCGTGCCTCGATCCCGACGCAGGGTCGGGATCGAGGCGCCCGGCGGACGACCGCCGCCGCGCCGTCGCGCGGGCAGGCGTCGATGAGCACGGTCATCGACGCCTGGTATGAGGCGAGCTCTTGGACGACGCCTTGCCGCGCGGCGGAGCCTCCTGCCGCGCGGGAGGCGCGAGCGCCTTCTCGTAGCGCCACGCCTCCATCCCGTCCTCATAATAGTCCGGGCGCACGGCGAAGCGGCTGTAGCCGCGCCGCTCGTAGAGACGGATGCCGGCCCCGTTATCGGCCCGCACCTCCAGGCGCAGCCGGTCGCAGCCGCGGGACAGTGCCTCGTCCTCCGCCGCTGCGAGCAGGCGCCCGCCGATGCCGAGCCCGTTGCGGCCCGGTGCCACCGCGATCGAGGAGAGACGGGCGATGCGGCTGGCGCGCCGCCGCTCCAGCACCGCGGCGCCGACGAGAACCTCCGCGCGGCCGTCCTCCACCAGAGCCACGATCACGTCCATGGTCGCCGAATCGACCGCGTGGCGGATCGCGCGGCGCTCGGCCCGGTCGGTGACGAAGGCGGCGTGCTCCAGGGCGACGAGGGCGTCGATGTCGGCGCGGCTTGCGGCCCGCAGGGCGAGGCGCGCCTCGGGCGGGGGCAGGACCGCTGCTGCGCTCACGGACGGCACGGGGACATCTTACCTCGAAGGCCTGATCGCGATGCCGAGCCGGCATCCGCTTCGGCAGGGCGCATCTAGGAGATGCCCGCTCGCACGGTCTTTGGGAAGCCCGGCCGGCCTCGGCGCGGCGATTCTGCAACAGCGGCGCCGGAGCCGTCGATTTTCCGGGGGCAAGCCGGGAATATCCCTTGTCGCCCCGGGCCGCCGCTCGTATATCCGCCTCGCCCAATTTCGCACGTGCCTGTGGCCGCGTGCCGGTTGGTGGGCATCCGGTCAACTGCCGGACAGCCGCCAGGGGTCTTAAAGGATCGATGGTCGCAAGGGTGGATCCCTACGGCCGGCATCCGGGTGGCGACACCAGACCCTAACAACAACCGGCAGCCGGAGGCGAAACCGGCGAACCCCGCTCTCCACGGGGGACGCAGCTTAAAGCAACGACGAACGGGCTTTTTTGGTCTCGTTGGCCCTCCACAGGCCGACACCGAAGAGGCTTGTTTCTCTTTGCCCGGCGTGCGGTTGGGGTTTCCCCATACCAATCCACGGCAGCTTCCGGGTGCTCTGCGCCCGTGTCCGTCCGCGCGTCTCCAACGCGTGCGGACGACGCGACGCATCGCCCCCTGACGCCGACGGCCGCGCAAGGCCGTCAGATCGCGACATCGTGTGCCCGATGGGATCGGGCGCCGCCGACCTGTGCTGGGGATCGTCCATGACCGACCGTATCCGCGACTTCCTGCGCGTGCGCCGCGACCTCGGCCAGGACGAGGGCCCCGTGATGGTGCTCGACCTCGACGTGGTGCGCGACAACTACACCGCCTTCGCCCGCTCGCTCCCCGACACCCGCGTCTTCTACGCCGTGAAGGCGAACCCGGCGCCCGAGGTGCTGAGCCTGCTCGCCGAGATGGGCTCCTGCTTCGACACCGCCTCGGTGCCCGAGATCGAGATGGCGCTCGCCGCCGGCGCCACCGCCGACCGCATCTCCTTCGGCAACACCATCAAGAAGGAGCGCGACGTGGTGCGCGCACTGAAGCTCGGCATCCGGCTCTTCGCCGTCGACTGCCAGGCCGAGGCCGACAAGATCGCCCGCGCCGCCGCCGAGGCCGGCGTGGCCACGGCCGACGTGCAGGTCTTCTGCCGCATCCTCTGCGACGGCGCCGGCGCCGACTGGCCGCTCTCGCGCAAGTTCGGCTGCGTGCCGGAGATGGCCGTCGACGTGCTGGAGCACGCCCACGTGCAGGGGCTCCATGCCTACGGCGTGTCCTTCCATGTCGGCTCGCAGCAGGCCAACACCGAGGCCTGGGACGGCGCGCTGGCCTCGGCCGCGATGATCTTCCGCGAGTGCGCCCTGCGCGGCATCGGCCTGTCGATGGTCAATCTCGGCGGTGGCTTCCCGACCCAGTACCTCAAGGCGGTGCCGGGCGTGGAGAGCTACGGCGACGCGATCTTCCGCGCGCTCACCAAGCATTTTGGCAACCAGATCCCCGAGACCATCATCGAGCCGGGCCGCGGCATGGTCGGCAATGCCGGCATGATCGAGGCCGAGGTGGTGCTGGTCTCCAAGAAGTCGACCGCCGAGGACGAGGTGCGCTGGGTATATCTCGACATCGGCAAGTTCGGTGGCCTCGCCGAGACGATGGACGAGTCGATCCGCTACCGCATCCGCACCGAGCACGACGAGGACCGCATGAGCCCCTGCGTCATCGCCGGGCCGACCTGCGATTCGGTCGACGTGCTCTACGAGAAGCAGCACTACCCGCTGCCGGTCTCCCTCTCGATCGGCGACAAGGTGCTGATCGAGGGCGCGGGCGCCTACACCACGACCTACGCCGCGGTGGCCTTCAATGGCTTCCCCCCCCTGCGCCAGATCGTGATCTGACGCCCCGCCACCGATGCAGATCCCGCCCGGCCGCGCACGGCCCGGGCGGCCTCGTGTCCACGCCCCATTCATCTGTCCCCGGGGATGATCGGTCATGATCGCGATCCGCACCGAGCACGCCGCCGACCTCGCCCAGCGCGAGCGCCTGCTCGACGCCTGCTTCGGGCCGAACCGCTTCGCCAAGACCTCCGAGCGCCTGCGCGAGGGCCGTCTGCCGGCCCGCGGCCTCGCCTTCTCGGCGATGCGCGGCGGCCGGCTCGTGGGCACCGTGCGCCTGTGGAACGTCGATGCCGGCGGGCGGCCCGCCCTGCTGCTCGGGCCGCTCGCGGTCGATCCGGCGATCCAGCGCCAGGGCCTCGGCAGCGTGCTGATGCACGCGGCCCTCGGCCGGGCCGAGGCGCTCGGCCACGGCGCAGTGCTGCTCGTGGGCGACGCGCCCTACTACGCCCGCTTCGGCTTCGACGGCGCGGTGGCGGTCGACCTCGCCATGCCCGGCCCGTTCGAGCGCGCGCGCTTCCTCGGGCTGGAGCTGCGCGCCGACGCGCTGGCCGGTGCCGCGGGCATCCTGCGGCCGACCGGCGCGCTCGCGCCGGACGAGGCTGTGCCGGCCTTCGCGGCGGCGGCGCGACGACGCGCGGCCTGAGCGTTGACGAGCGGGCCCGGCACCGCCGGAGCCCAGCCTGAGTGGACAGGCCGGAGCGGCCTGTCCTATGCACCCCGCGCGACCGGACGGCCCGGCCGCACGGGAGAGCCGAGCCAGTGATCGGACCAGCCCCCGCCCCGGAAGGCGGACGCCGATGAGCGCGCCGCGGGTCCTGATCACCAGCACGTTCCGCGACAGCATCAATACCAATGCTGCCATCCGGACCTACCTCGCGGACGGGTTCGCGGAGGTGCTGGGGGTGGATGCGGTGGCGGTCCGGCCGCTGGAGCTGGCTCCGGAAGCGGTTCTCAGCCTGCGTCCGGATCTCGTGATCGCGGTCGGCAGCCTCGTGCCCGACGACACCGACCTGCGGGGTCTGCGCCGGGCTGTCGATACGGCGGGCGGGCGCCTCGCCCTCTGGCTGCACGACGACCCCTACGAGTTCGACTACGCCTTCAAGGCCGGCCCGCTCGCCGACATCCTGTTCTCGAACGACAGCTGGTCGGTGCCGCATTACCGGCACGGGAACGTCCACCACCTGCCGCTCGCGGGCGCGCCGCGGATCCATCTGCGCGGCCTCAAGCCGATGGAGGCGCGCGGGACCGCCCTGTTCTTCTGCGGCGTCGCCTACGACAACCGGATCGACCTGATCCGGCGGGCCGACGCGCTACTCGCGCGCCATCCCGTGGCGATCCTCGGCAGCGGGTGGCCGGAGGACATACACAGCGCAACCAACCGTCGCCTCGACGCCCTGCAGATGGCCGACCATGCGGCGAATGCGCGGCTTACCCTGAATATCGGCCGCGACCTGGACATCGCCAACCGCCGCTACGGCCTGCCCGCGGCCACGCCGGGGCCCCGCACCTTCGAAGTGGCGCTCTCCGGCTCGGCCCAGCTCTACGTCGTCTCGGGGCTCGAGATCTGCACCCTGTTCGAGCCGGACGAGGAGATCCTGCTCGTCGATTCCGTGCGCGACATCGAGCGGGCGATCGAGCGGGCCTATGATGATCCTCAGAGCATTCTCGCGATCGCGCGGGCCGCGCAGGGGCGGGCGCTCAGGGACCACACCTACGCCGCCCGCGCGCGGCGAATCCTCGACCTCTGCGGCCTCGCCGGGGACTAGGCCATGGCACCCTACGCGATCCTGCTGCTCGATACCGAGCCGCTCACCCGCAATGCCTACATCACGCTCGCCATCGCCGATGCTCTGCGCCGCGATCCGCGCGTGGCGCGGGTCGTGGTGGCCGACCACGGCGACGCCATCGCTCGGTTCCAGGCGGAGGGGCTCGACACCGTCATCGCCTTCGGCGGCGCCCGGACGCATGCGCCGCTGCTGACGCGGCTCGCCGCGCTCGCGAAGCTCAGCATCCTCTGGACCACCGAGGACCCCTACGAGGTCGACGGCAACCTCCGCTTCTCGACCGCCTTCGACATCGTCTTCACCAACGAGCGCTCCGTGGTGGAAGCCTATGGCGGTCGCGCGCACCACCTGCCGCTCGCGGCCTCGCCCCTGTTCCAGGACCTGCCGGTGCAGCGCGACGACGCGCGCTACCGCTACGACCTGCTCTTCATCGGCACCGCCTGGCCGAACCGGGTGCGGAGCCTCAACGCGATCCTCGCCAGGGCGCCGCGGCAGCTCAAGGTGAAGCTCGCCCTGCCCTACAACGCCTTCATCGGGAAGCCCGTCCTCGACGATCCTTCCCTGCTCGTCGACTGGCGCTGCGGCAATGCCGACTTCGCCCGCTTCGCCAATGCGAGCCGCGTGGTGCTGACCCTGCCGCGGGCCTTCTCGAACGCCTCCACCGACCGCGCCTCCGGGACGACGCCGCCGCCGCGCCTGTTCGAGACCGCGCTCGCGGGCGGCTTCCAGGTGATGGTCTCGGCCGAGCCGGAGACGGGCGATTACTACGCCGACGGCAGCGAGATCCGACTCTGCGCCGACGACGACGCGGCGCTCGCGGCGATCACCGAGGCCCTGGCCGAGCCCGAGCGGCGCATCGCCATGGCCGAGTCCGCCCGCGCGCGGACGCTCGCCGAGCATCTCTACGACCACCGCGTCGCGCGGATGCTCGACCTTGCGGCGGCGCCCGCGGCGCGCCCGTCGCTACCCGCAAAGCGCAGGACCGTGCTCTGCCTCACCCACAAGCGGGGCGGCCACCGCCGCGGCGGCGTCGAGGTCTACCAGGAGATGCTGACGGGGCTGGCGCCGGACTACGCAGTGCTGTTCCTCCATCCCGTGGCCGTAGGGGGTGAGTACGAGCTGCGGCTCGAGGGCCGGGGAGTCGACGAGACCTATGCGGCAGCGCCCGCGACGGACGAGGTCCTGACCGATCCCGGCATCGAGCGGACCTTCGAGGAGATCCTGTTCCGGCACAGGGTCGACCTCGTGCACGTCCACCACCTGATCGACCTGCCGCTGAGCCTGCCGCTGATCGCCAGGGCTTGCGGCGTTCCGGTCGTCTACCACCTACACGACCACTACCTGATCTGCGAGCGGCACCTCCTGCTCGACCGGACCGGCCGCTTCTGCGACGTGGTCGGCCGCGGCCGGGAGCAATGTGACGCCTGCCTGCTCGTCGCGGACAGGTATCCTCCCGGCTCGAAGGCGCGGCGCGACCTGTTCATGGCGCGTGTCGTGGCGGGGATCGACGCCTTCGTGACCAGCACGCTCTTCACCGGACGGTATCTCCGCGGCTTCTATCCCGAGATCCCGGCCGCGAAGGTCGTGACGCTGGAGATGCCGACTCCAGGCGAGTCCGCGATGCCGCTCGCGGAGCCGACAGAATCCGATCGGCTCACCGTGGCCGTCATCGGCAACTTCGTGCGCCACAAGGGCGCGGAAACGGTCCTGACCCTGATCCGCCTCGCGCAGGATTATCCGATCCGCTTCAAGCTGCTCGGCGATGTCGACCCGCGCTACCGCGCCCGGCTCGCCGAACTTCCGGCGGAAAGGGTCGTGCAGGTGGGCGCCTACGATCAGGCGGACATCGTCGGGCTGCTCGCGGGCTGCGACGTCTCGCTCCATCTCTCGACCTGGCCCGAGACCTTCATGATCTCCCTGAGCGAGGCCTGGACGGCCGGCCTCGTGCCGATCGTCACCGATCTCGGCGCCCTGCCCGAGCGGGTCGGCGATGGGATCGACGGGTTCGTGGTGCCGCCCGACGCACCGGGCGCGGTGATGCAGCGCCTCCTCGCCCTGCATCTCAACCGCGACCGGCTCGCCCGGATGAAGGCCGCCGTCGCGGCGAAGCGCTTCATAACCCCGGAATCCCATCTCGCCGCACTGGCCGGCCTCTATGCCCGGCTGATCGCCGCCCGGCCCTGCCCGCATGACGGCGCCCCCGAACGGATGCGCGGCACATACGCGCTGACCCTGTCCGATACCGGCATCCGCGTGAACGCCCGGCGCTGGACCTCCGGGGACATCGCCTGGGATTCGCGCTATCCGGCGGCCCTGGCCGCCGAGGCCGAGGCGGCGCGGGTGCCCGTGGCGGACGCCCTGCCGCCGGAACACGCCGCCCTGCCGGAAGCCCTCCTCGACCTGGCGGGGCTCGGCGCCAGCACCGACTGGTATCTCGACCGGCTCCGCCTCGACCGGCGGACGGTGACGGGATCGCCCGACGGCACGGTGGTGCTGCGCGACATGTCCCTGCGCGGCTGGCTGCGCCCGATCCGCGGCAAAGCCCCGGAGGCGACCTATCTGCGCCTGTCCGGGCCGGACGGGACCCGTTACGCCCGGCTGGCCCGCGAGAACCGCGAGGACTTGGTGCGCGGTGCGGAGGACCGGGCCTCGGCCGAGACCGGATTCACCGGCCGCATCCCCATCGAGGGACTGCCGAGCGGGCCCTATACGGCTGATCTCGTGCAGATAATCGACGGACAGCGGCTCGCGAGCCGGGACTTCTTCCGGGTCTACCTCGCCTCGAATGTCGGAGCCGAGCAGCCCTCCACCTGGCAGGCGGGCTGGAGCTGGACCCAGCCGGCCGCTTCCGGGACGGTCCGGGCCATCCGCCAGAACCTGCCGGAGGCGGCCGGTCCCCTGGTGGCCCTCGGCTGCGACGTCTGGGCCTTCGAGGCGGAGACGGATCTGACAGCCCCCGAGGCGGTCTTCGCCCTGTTGATCCCGGTCGCGGACGGGGCGCCGTCCTGGCTGCGCGCCTCTGGGCAGGCGCTGTCCGGCGGGAGTCGGCTCGCCTTCGCCGCGGCGATGGATTCGCTCGAACCGGGCGCCTACGCGTTGCGCTTCGTCCTCGGCGAGGGGCCGGATGCCCGCCTGCTCGCCACGGAGACCGACCTCGTGCGCGCACCGGGCGGCGCGCGGGCACGCCTCGCCTCGGCGCCCCCCGCCTGCTTCCGCCCGCTCTTCCCCAAGCGGGTCAAATCCGGCGGATCGCTCGACCGGGCAGAGCTGGAAGACGATGATGCGCGCATGATCCGCTGCGTCGGCTGGGCCTTCCAGCCGGGCTACGGTGCGCCGCTCGCCACCTTCGCCGCCTGGCGGGAGGGCGGCCGCGCCCGCTACGCGATCTCGACCGCAGTGACGCGGCCGGACGCTGCCGCCCATCTGTCCGATCCGGCGGCCGCGGCCGCGGGCTACGACCTCGCGGTGCCCGAGGCGGCCGTGCGGGCCGGCGGCGTCAGGCTCTACCAGTGCTACGCGCGCCGCACGGTGGAGTTCGGCGGCTTCCAGGCCAAGCTGCGGGCGCAGCTCGGGATCGGCTGACGGGCGATGCCCTCAGGGCTGCGCCTCCGCCGGCGCGGCCTCCTGCGGCGGGTGCTCGGACGGGCGGACGCGCCGCGCCGCCTCCTCGGCCTCGCGCGCCCGGGCCTGACGGGCGGCCTCCTCGGCGGCGGCCTGCTGCGCCTTGATCCGGACCTGACGCTGGGCCTCCTCCTCGGCCGCCCGGTCGGCGGCGGCCTTCTCGGCAGCCGCCTTCTCCGCCGCGGCCTTTTCCGCAGCAGCCTTCTCGGCAGCCGCCTTGATCGCCGCGACACGGGCCCGGTCCATCTCGATGCGGGCGCGGCGGCGCTGGCGCTCCACCTGATCCGCTTCGATGAGCTCGATGCGCTCCAATTCCCGCTGCAGCACGACCGCCGCGAGGCCGGTCGCGAGGGCGCCGGTGTCGAGGCTTCGTTCGGGCGCGTCGAGGCCGCCGGCGAGGCCGAGCTGGACCGAGGGCGCGCCGGCGTTCCAGCCGCGCGGAACCGCGCCCCCGGCGAGCAGGCCGCGGGCGTCGAGGCGCCCGCGGGCCAAGTCGTAGGTGAGGCTGCCGGTCCAGCGGGCGGCGCCGAGGTCGAGTTCGAGCGGCCCGGCGCGCAGCACGCCGCCGACGATGGTCGCCGGGGCGGAGACGGATCCGCGCGCCTGCGCCGCCGCCTTGCCGAGTTCCTCGCCGACGATCTGGGGCAGCCGTCCCTCGCGCAGCGGATCGTCGATCTCCAGCGCGCGGGCGAGCGCCCGGCCGAGCGCCGCGGGATCGGCCTCCGGCACCGCGAGGTCGGTGAGGGTGAGGGTGCCGCTTCCGGCGAGGTTGGCGGCCAGCGCCGCCGCGTCCGGCCCGCTCGCCCCGAAGCGCAGCTTGGCCGAGAGCCGTCCGCTGAGCGGGCCGCCATCGGCCAACGCCGCGAGCGCCGCGTCCGCGAGCGTGCCCTCCCCCGACACCGAGAGCGTGGAGCCGCGGCGCGCGATCGCGGCCGAGCCCTCGATCCGGCCCTCGGCGAGCTTGCCGCCGAGGTCGCGCAGGCTCAGGGCGCCGTCGTCGAGGCCGAGGCGGAAGGCGGCGCCCGTCGCCGTCTGCCCGCGGCCGAGTTCGAGCGCCCCCACCTTGAGGTCGAGGAGCACCGGCCCGCGCGGGCGCAGCGGCGTGGGCCGGCTCCGGGCCGTCTCGGGGGGCACGAGGGCGGCGGCGACCTGCGGCAGGGCGAGCCGCGCGAGGCTCAGCGCGCCGCCGACCGTGCCGTCCATCCCGATCCGCAGGCGGCCGTCGAGGGCGGCGCCCGCCACCTGCCCCCCGAGATCGGCGCGCAGATCGCCCGCCTCGCGCCCGAAGCCCACCGTGAGGGCGGCCGGCCATGCGCCGGGCGCGAGGTTCGCGAGGCCCGACAGCGTCATGTAGGGGCCGAGATCGGCGGTCTCGGCGCGGATCTCGCCGGAGGCCGGCAGCCCGTCCTCCGGCGCGATCCGGAGGGGCTTGGCCGTCGCGAGCCTCAGCCCGGCGACCGTCCCGCCGAGCTGGAGGTCGAGGCCGCCCTCCGCCGCGCGCTCGGCCTGGAGCGTCAGGGCCGCCGGCCCCTGGAGCCCGGGCAGGTCGGAGCGCCCGAACCAGGATCCGGCCCGGGCGTTGGCGAGCCTCACCGCGGCCCGTTCCAGGCGCCCCGCCCGGCTCGTCAGCGTGAGGTCGAGATCGCCGCCGCCCGCGCGGCCCTTGGCCGTGGCGCGCAGGGCCTCCGCGGCGCCGGCATCCCGCTCCAGCGTGAGCCCGAGGTCGAGGGCGCCGGTCCGGAGGAAATCCGGCACGAACCGGCTCTCGCCGGTCCAGACCCGGTCGAGCAGGGCGAGGAGCGGGGCTGCCGCGGGCGCCGAGAGGCGCCCGGCGATCCGGCCCGCCCCGTCCGGGCTGATCCGGCCGGCCAGCGCCGCGTTCGCGCCCGCGAGGTTCGTCACCTCCAGGCTGTCGACCACGAGGCTCGGCCCGTCCGACTGGATGCGCGCCGCGATGGTGCCGGTATCGGCGGCCCCGTAGCGCACGTCGCGCGCCTCCAGGGTCAGGCCGAGATCGTGGCCCTCCAGGGCGGCGAAGGCGCTGTTGAGCGGGGGCAAAGCCGCGACGTCGAGGCCGCGCGCGGCGATCTGCGCCTCGAACCGGCCGCGCGCCGACCCCTGTGGCGCGGTGTAGCGGGCATTGCCGGTGATCCGCGCCGGACCGAGGGCGAGGCGCAGGCTGCGCAGGTCGAGGCTCGGCAGGGCGGCGGCGACGTCGGCGCTCGCGTCCACCGGGCGCCCGTCGAGCACGGCCACGGCCGGCCCGGTGAGCCCGAGCCGGCGGAGATAGCGGCCGAACCCCTCCGAGCGCTGCGCCGAGAGGCTGACCGGCCCGTTGAAATGGAGCGTCGGCGCGGTCTCGATGGCGCCGCTCGCGCCGATCACCGCACCGCCCGGAGCGGTGGCGCGCAAGGATCTCAGCACGAGGCCGCCGCCGCGGTCGAGGGTGGCGGCGAAGGCGAGGTCCGACCATTCGGCCGCGCCGAGGGCGAGGCTCTCGACGGAGAGGTCGAGGTCGAGCAGCACGGGCAGGCGGCTGCCGTCCTTCGGCAGCCCCCGCGCGAGGAGGGCCTGCCCCTCGGGCGACGCGAGGAAGCCGTCGAGGTCGAGCCGGCGCGCCTGCAGGTTCAGGGCCGCCCGCCACTGGCGCAGGTTGAGCTCCCCGCTGCCCGCGAGCCGCAGCGGGCGCCCACCCGGATCGACCTCCGCGGTGACCGTCTCGAAATGGACCTGCGAGCCGGTGGCCTTGAAGCGCCCGGAGAGTGCGAGCGGCAGATAGGTCCCCGCGACCTGGCTCGGCGGCCCGACGACGAGGCGGCCGGTGCCCTCGGCCTGCACCGTCCGGCCCTGGCGGCCCCCGCGGCTCGGCACGAGGCCGAGCTTCGCATCGGCCTCGAAGCGGGGATGGTCGTCGCCGCCGCCGGAGAGCTTGACGGCGACGCCGTCCTCGGCGAGCGCGCCGCTGGTCAGCCGGAACGGCACGCCGCCGCTCGTGCCCTCCACCCGCCAGGGCCCGACGAGCGCCGGGGCCTGGAGGCGCAGGTCCTGCGCGTAGAGCTGGTCGGTGCGGCCCGTCACCGGGACGAGGGTGGTGAGCAGGAACTGCTGGATCTGCAGGTCCTCGATGGCGAGGTCCCGGCCCGAGAACGCCGCCGGCAGATCGGCGGGGACGAGCAGCGCCTCGTTGCCCGTCACCGGAAGCCGCAGCTCGGCCCGGCCGATCCGGGTCTCGGTGAAGCGGAACTCGCCGCTCAGAAGCGGGAAGAGCGCCACCTCGGCCTTCACGAAGCGGGCGTCGAGGTTCGGACTCTCCGTCCCCTCGCCGAGATGCAGCCGGTCGAGGCGCAGGCGCGGCGAGGGCAGGAGCCGCACCTCCAGCCGTCCCTCGCTGCGGACGGGCAGGCCGAGCGAGCGCGAGACCGCCCGGTCCACCACGCCGCGATAGGCCGTCCAGTCGATCAGCGGCGGCACGGCGAGCGCCGCCGCGAGGAGGAGGATGACGGCGCCCGCGAGCGCGGTCAGGAGGTCACGCACCGTTCACGTTCCGCATGCGGCCCGCCCGCCGGGGACGGACTTCTTGGAGGCGGGCGCTGCCGCGGATCGCGCACGATCGTTCAGCCCCCGAGCGACATAGCATGCCGGGGGCCGTCCCGCGCCAGGGCCCCCGCGAGAGGGCTGTGTTCAGGGCCTTGCGGCGGCTCGGGCCCGTCCGGGCGGGGCGAGACCGTCGCCGGCGGGGTAGCGTCTACCGCGCAGGCGCGCGCCGTGGCACGCTCGCCGCGTGGATGGCGGACGAATCGGAGGGCGTCGCGTGGAACCCGACTTCTGGCACAGGAAATGGCAGCGGAACGAGATCGCCTTCCATGAAGGCAGGCCGAACGCGCTGCTCGTGCGCCATATCGACCGCCTGTCCCTGAAGGCCGGATCGCACGTCTTCGTGCCCCTGTGCGGGAAGTCGACGGATCTCGGCTGGCTGATGGCGCGGGGCCTGCGCGTATCCGGCGCCGAGCTGAGCCGGGACGCGGTCGATCAGCTCTTCGCCGACCTGGGGCTGGAGCCCGCCGTGACGCAGACGGGCAGCCTCACGCATTACCGCGCGCCGGGGATCGACATCCATGTCGGGGACGTGTTCGCCCTGTCGGCGGACATGCTCGGCCGCGTCGACGCGGTCTACGACAGGGCCGCGCTGGTCGCCCTGCCGGCCGCGATGCGCGCGCGCTATGCCGGCCACCTGACCCGCATCACGGGGACGGCCGCCCAGCTGCTGATCTGCTTCGAGTACGACCAGTCCCTGATGGACGGGCCGCCCTTCTCGGTCGATGCGGAGGAGGTCCGGTCGCTCTATGACCGCGACTACGCGCTTTCCCGGCTCGAACGGGTCGAGGTCGCCGGCCGCCTGAAGGGCACCGTCGAGGCAACCGAAAGCGTCTGGCTGCTGGAGCGACGCCAGGCCTGACGGCGGCCGGCAGGATCCGGGCCGCGGAGGCGGCTTCGCAGGGGGATCGCGCAGTCCTGCCGGATCCCCCTCGACCTCATCCTGAGGCGCCGCGTGTCTGCACGGAAACCGGCCGGCCGATCTCCCCGAGCAATCTCCGCCCACGGCTCCCCCGTGACCGGACGATCAGCGCCGCGGCACGGCGACGCCGCCACCGGGGGGCGGGGCCTGGGGCGCGGTCTGGCTGCGCTGGATGTCCATGCGCGTGGTGTTGTTCTGGGTGGTGATGTCCTGCTGCACGCCGCGACTCTCGCTCTGACGGCTGAACGAATCGTTGGCCGCGTTGGGGTTGCCGGAGCGCACCTGCGCGGTTGCCGGCGCGGCGAGGCCGACCAGGCCGGCGGCGAGGATGATCTGTGCGAGGCGCATGGCGTCGGGTTCCGATTCTCTTACCTGGAGCAACGACGCCCGGACGGGCCGGCCGGTTCCGCGGCGGCTCCCGCATCGCCCGGGCGGTGGCCGTGGACGGCCCGACACGACGCCCGCGCCCGCGCGGCCCTCGACGCCGTTCGCGTTATGGTCCAGGGATGGCGGATGCAGACCCTACCGCAACCCGCCTTCGGAGCCCCCGAATCCGGCAGCGCCGCCGGCCCGATCTCGGCCCGCGCCATGGGGGCGCTCCGCCCGGCGGCGGCCTATCTCGACGGGCTCAATGCCGAGCAGCGCCGCGCCGTCGAGACGACCGAGGGCCCGATCCTCGTGCTCGCGGGCGCCGGCACCGGCAAGACCCGGGTGCTGACCACCCGCATCGCCCACCTCATCTCCACCGGCCGGGCGCGGCCCTACGACATCCTCGCGGTGACCTTCACCAACAAGGCCGCCCGCGAGATGAAGCACCGCATCGGCACGCTGGTCGGCCCGGCGGGCGAGGGCATGCCCTGGCTCGGCACCTTCCACGCCATCGGCACCAAGATCCTGCGCCGGCACGCCGAGCTCGTCGGGTTGAAATCCGACTTCACCATCCTCGGCACCGACGACCAGCTCCGGCTGATGAAGCAGGTCATCGCCGACCAGAACGTGGACGAGAAGCGCTGGCCGGCCCGCGCGCTCAGCCACGCCATCGACGGCTGGAAGAACCGCGGCCTCGCCCCCGAGCAGGTGCCGCCGGGGGAGGCCTCGGCCTTCGCCTTCGGCAAGGGCGGCGCCCTCTACACCGCCTACCAGGCCCGGCTCGCGACGCTGAACGCCGTCGATTTCGGCGACCTGCTGCTGCTCTGCCTCAAGCTCTGGCGCGAGAACCCGGACGTGCTCGCGAACTACCAGAACCGCTTCCGCTACATCCTGGTGGACGAGTACCAGGACACCAACGTCGCCCAGTATCTCTGGCTGCGCCTGCTGGCGCAGGGCCACCGCAACGTCGCCTGCGTCGGCGACGACGACCAGTCGATCTACGGCTGGCGCGGCGCCGAGGTCGACAACATCCTGCGCTTCGAGCACGACTTCCCCGGCGCCACCGTGGTGCGGCTGGAGCGCAACTACCGCTCCACCGGGCACATCCTCGCCGCCGCCTCCGGGCTGATCGCGAAGAACGAGGGCCGCCTCGGCAAGACCCTGCGCACCGACGACGAGGCGGGCGAGCGCGTCACCGTGAGCGGCGCCTGGGATTCCGAGGAGGAGGCGCGCCTCATCGCCGAGGCGATCGAGCGACTGCAGGGCAAGAAGCACCCGCTCTCCGAGATCGCGGTGCTGGTGCGCATCTCCGCCCAGATGCGCGAGATCGAGGACCGCTTCGTCCAGCTCGGCCTGCCCTACCGGGTGATCGGCGGCCCGCGCTTCTACGAGCGGGCCGAGATCCGCGACGCGCTCGCCTATCTGCGCGTCACCGCCAACCCCGCCGACGACCTCGCCTTCGAGCGCATCGTCAACACGCCGAAGCGCGGCCTGGGGGACGCGACCCTGCAGCAGCTCCACACCTACGCCCGCGCCGAGCGGGTACCGCTGCTGCTCGCCGCCCGCCGCCTCTGCGAGACCGACGAGTTGAAGCCGCGCGTGCGCTCGACCCTGCGGGCGCTCACCGAGAGCTTCTCGCGCTGGGCGCGCAGCGTGGAGAGCCAGCCGCATTCCGAGGTGGCGCAGACCATCCTGGAGGAATCCGGCTACACCGAGATGTGGCAGAAGGAGCGCTCGGCGGATGCGGCCGGGCGCCTGGAGAACCTGAAGGAGTTCGTGCGCTCCATGGAGGAGTTCCCGGACCTCGCAGGGTTCCTCGAGCACGTCTCCCTCGTCATGGAGGCCTCGGAGGCGGAAGGGGCGGAGCGCGTCTCCCTGATGACGCTGCACGCCGCCAAGGGGCTCGAATTCGACACCGTGTTCCTGCCCGGCTGGGAGGACGGCCTCTTCCCCAACCAGCGCGCCCTCGACGAGAGCGGGCGCGCCGGGCTGGAGGAGGAGCGGCGCCTCGCCCATGTCGGCCTGACGCGGGCGCGCAAGCGCGCCAAGCTCTCCTTCGCCGTCAACCGGCGCATCCACGGCCTGTGGTCCTCGACCATCCCATCGCGCTTCATCGACGAGCTGCCGGAAGCCTCGGTCGACGTGGTCGAGGCCCCGGCGCATTTCTCGGCCGGCGCCTCGCGCTTCGACCGCAACCCCACGCCCTTCGGCTCCTCCTACGGCACGCCCGGCTGGCAGCGGGCGCAGGCCGCGACGCAGGGGCGCGGCGCGAGCGGCCCCGGGCGCAGCACCGGCGGCTTCGGGGCGGGCGCGCGCTCCGGCGGCCCGCGCCAGATCGAGGGCGAGCTCATCGCCAAGTCGACCGGGTCGGCTTCAGCCTATAGCGGTGGACAAAGGGTCTTCCACACCAAGTTCGGGCCAGGAACGGTCGCAGGGGTCGACGGCAACAAGCTGACCGTTGACTTCGATAAGGCCGGCCGGAAGATGGTTCTCGACAGCTTCGTCCAGCCGGGCTGAGCTGTCCCGCCGGCCAAGCCCGGACTTCGGGGCGGCAAGGCCGGCCGGAATCGCTCCCCCGGGAGCGAGACAGGATCGCGGGCGTGCCGGATGCCTCGTCATCCCGAACCCACCCGGCGCCACGGCGGCGCCCGGCTCGATCCGCTTCCGTAAATCGATGCCGGACTCGACCCGACTCGGGTCGCCCGTTGCGCGCGGGCCACAGCGCGAATCGTCTTTCGAACCACCGCGGAAATCGTCTCCGAAATGCAACATCCGCCGTGCAGGCTCCCCCTGCACGACCGGTTGGTGCGGTCGTTGCTTTCTCCTGGAAACGGTTTGCACAGCCGATTCGAACCGTGATGGAACCCGGAAAGCCTGTTCATCATTGGGGTGCATGATGTGATGAAAGGTCTAAGGTCGAGGTAAAAAGAATAAAGGCGCAGTGACAGGTCCAGATTGGCAAGTCCAAGTGGAGTGTTGATCGATGAAAAGACGGCGCGCACGACTTGAACTGGTGGAAGATCGAGCAGTTCGGCTGCACAGGACCCGGTTCGACGAGGAACGTTGTTTAAGCCCGATCCAACCACTGACAGAACGACAAGGTGAATATCTCGATGCTCTCGCCCGGAACGACCAAGTCATCGTTCTAGGCCCCGCCGGAACCGGAAAGACCTTCATCGCCGGCACCCGCGCCGCGGATCAGCTTCGCCAGCGCCGCATCGCCAAAGTCGTGATCACCCGGCCCAACGTGCCCTCCGGCCGCTCCCTCGGCTTCTTCCCCGGAACCCTCGAGGACAAGATCGCTCCCTGGGTCGCCCCGCTCACCGAGGCGATGAAGGAGCGCATGGGCCAAGCCGCCTTCGAGATCGCGCTGAAGACCGGCGACATCGAGATCGTGCCCTTCGAGGTGATGCGCGGGCGCACCTTCAAGAACTGCCTCGTGATCCTCGACGAGGCGCAGAACACCACCACGGCCGAGATCAAGATGTTCCTCACCCGCATCGGCGACGATTGCCAGGTGATCATCAACGGCGACGTGTCGCAGACGGACCTGCGCGAAACCTCCGGCCTGCGCACCGTGATCCACCTGATCAAGAGCCGGATGATGCCGGTGCCGATCGTGGAATTCACCCGCGACGACATCGTCCGCTCCGGCATCTGCGCGGAGTGGGTGAAGGCTTTCGAGGAAACCAATCTCTGATTGCACGGTTGGGCACGACGGGCCTCAAGCGGCGGCCCGTCGTGCCTGCGAAGGCACGAGACTCTGCTCCGAACCTCTCGCCCGAGAGGACGAACCGGGTGCCGCACCCGGAATTTCGAGACGAGGAATCTCTCGTGAGGAAACTGACCTTCGCCTTCGCCGTGCTCGCCTCGCTCGGCGCCGCCGCTGTCTCCGCCCCCGCCTCCGCGGCCCCCGGCATGCCGATGGGCGTGACCGCCGCCGACACCGTCAGCACGGTGCAGATGACCCGGCGGGAGCACCGGATGATGCATCGGCGCATGCACCACCGCCGCATGATGCATCACCGCATGCACCATCGCCGCATGGTGCATCGGCGCATGCACCGCATGTGAGCGGGCGCGGCACGGACGGATCGGGGCCCTGCGGGGCCCCTTTTCATGTCGGAGCCTGTGGATGCGGGCACATTGCCGCGCGATCCCGGGATTCCCATCTCGGCCCCGCGCGTGCGAGAGGCCGGACGCGCCCTGCCCTCTCGGGAGACGACGATGCCCCCCTCCAACCGCCTGTTCGACGATTTCGCCCGGCTGATGACCGACGCCGCCGGCGCGGCCCAGGGGGTGCGCCGCGAGGCCGAGACCGTGGTCAAGGCCCAGATCGAGCGCCTGATCCGCGACATGGACATCGCCTCCCGCGAGGAGGTGGACGTGCTGCGCGACCTCGTCACCACCCTGCGCACGCAGAACGAGGCGCTCGCCGCCCGCGTCGCGGCGCTGGAGGCGAAGGCCGGCACGGCGTCCGGCGGCGAGACCGGCACGATGGGCGCGAGCGAGATCGCCTGATTCGGGACGCCTGAGCTTTTGCACAGGGAAGCGCCGCCGCCGCGGCCTTTCCTGTTCACCGCCGGGGCGGCCCGCTTTGTGTCGCGACTCCCGCCCGGTCTATAGTCGGTCCTGTGCTGATTCGCCCGAGACCGCCGATGACCGCGAGCAGTTGAGTCCCCGCAGACGTGTGTTTGACCGCGAGAGGTCAAGCTTAACCACGTCGTGGCACGCCTTCCCGTTCCGGCTTCACTTCCAACATCACGCAGCGGCGGCCGATGGCCGGTCGCCAGCCCGGATTGTCATGCCCCAGCTTAACATCGACATTGAAGACCACGACCGGATCGAGCACCCGCTCGACGTCGTCGAGCGTCTGGCCTCCCTGCGGGACTGGATCTTCGACCGGGCCGAGGCCGACGAGATGTCGGTGACCAGTCCCGGGCGCTGGACCGACTACCACATCGCCTTCACCTGGATCGAGGACATGGAGGCGCTGCACGTCGCCTGCGCCTTCGACCTGAAGGTGCCGGAGCGCCAGCGCATCGAGGTGCTGCGCCTGATCTCGCTCGTGAACGAGCAGCTCTGGATCGGGCATTTCGACCTCTGGTCGAGCGACAGCGTGGTGATGTTCCGCCACTCGCTCCTGCTCGCCGGCGGCGTGATCCCGACGCACGCCCAGTGCGGAAAGATGCACAAGACCGCGGTCGAGGCCTGCGAGCGCTACTACCAGGCCTTCCAGTTCGTGCTCTGGGCCGGCAAGACGGCGCGCGAGGCGCTGGACGCCGTGCTGTTCGAGACCGAGGGCGAGGCCTGAGGCCGTGGCCCGCTCCACGGGGTTGCCCGCCTCCCTGACCCTCGTCGGCGCCGGCAAGATGGGCGGCGCCATGCTGGCGGGCTGGTTGGAGGCCGGCCTCGACCCGGCGACCACCGCGGTGATCGATCCGGCGCCGGCGCCCGAGATCGCAGCGCTCTGCGCCGAGCGCGGCCTGCGCCTCAACCCACAGACGCCCGAGCCCGCCGAGGTCGTGATCCTCGCGATCAAGCCGCAGGGGCTGGAGGCCGCCGCCCCCGGCATCGCTCCCTGCCTCGGCGAGACGAGCCTCCTCGTCTCGATCCTGGCCGGCAAGACGGTCGCGAACCTGCGCGACCGCCTGCCAGGCGCGCGCGCCATCGTGCGGGCCATGCCGAACCTGCCCGCCTCGATCGGGCGCGGGGCCACCGGCGCGGCCGCGAGCCCCGAGGTCACGCCCGCGCAGCGGGCGATGGCCGGGGCGCTGCTGGCCGCCTCCGGTCATGTCGAATGGCTGGAGAGCGAGGCGATGATCGATGCGGTCACCGCCGTCTCGGGCTCGGGGCCGGCCTACGTCTTCCACATGGTCGAGGCCCTGGCCGAGGCCGGTGTCGCGGCGGGCCTCCCCGCGGATGTGGCCGCGCGTCTCGCCCGGGCCACGGTCTCGGGTGCCGGCGCGCTGCTCGATGCGAGCCCGCTCGAGGCGGCGGAACTGCGCCGCAACGTCACCTCGCCCGGCGGCACCACGGCCGCCGCCCTCGACGTGCTGATGCGCGACGAAGGACTGCCCGCGCTGATGCGCGAGGCGGTGGCCGCCGCCAAGCGCCGCGCGGGCGAATTGTCCGGCTGAATCCGGGTGTCGAGAGGGATCATCCCTCTCGCGGGTCCAGGGCGAAGCCCTGGGAATACATCAGGGCTTCGCCCCGATACCCCACCAAAGGGATGATCCCTTTGGGATCCCGGATCGCCTCAACTGCCGCCGGGATCGGTCTCGCCGCGCTGCCGGCCGCCGCCAGCCGGCCCTTCGCCCGGCTTGCCCCCGGTCTTCTCGTTCGGATCCTTGACCGCGTCGGGCGCGATGTTGGCCGGCTTCTTCGGCGGCTCTTCCGTACCGGGCTTCTGGTCGTCGCTCATCGCTTCGCCTCGCGCCGCTCGGGCTGGGACAGGCCACCGCCCACCTTGCGGTCGGCCGCCGGTCCGCCTGCCGCCTTCTGGTCGGAATGACCGCCCGACGAGCCGCCGAGCGCCGGGGGCGCGCGGCCGGGCTCGCCGGCCTTCCAGTCGCCGCCGCGCTCGGCATCGGAGCGGCCGGAGCCGCCCATATCGGTGATCGCGGCCTGTTCCGGCGTCTGCCGGCCGCCCCCGACGGCGGGGCCGCCGGGAGTGCCGACATCGGCGTCGGGCTTGCGGGTGACGGTCTCGGGTTCGCGGGGCATCAGCGCTTCTCGTCGTCCTGGCCGATCGCGGCGGTGGCGCACTCGATCGCCTCCGCGGCGGCACCGTCACTCTCGCCGCGCAGGCGGCGCAGGTTCTCGGGCGGCGTCTCGGCCTCGGTCGCGTCCGTGGCGTCCTGGCGCGGGGTGCCGGAGGCGAGCCGCGCCGTCTCGGCCTGGCCCTGGGGATCGCTCTTCAGATCGGCCTGGGTGCGGGCGGGGATGCCGACGTCGCGGGCCGAATCCTGGCCCATGTCCTGACCGTTGCGGTCGGCATAGGCATCGAACTCCTTCAGCGACGGGCGCTGGCGGCTGTCCTGGGTCATGCTGGCTTCCTTCTCTGGCCGGACAACACCTGCGCGGGAGCGAGGTTGCGTCCGAGGCCGGATGCCCGGCCGGAGAAGGGGGCGCCCCGATGAGCCGGAGCGCCCTTAAAGCCCTTGTAGTGACGCGCTCTCCGCCGAACCGGTATCTACTTCGGCGGGGAGCGCTCTCGGATGTTACTGCCCGATGCCCTCGAACAGCGCCGAGGAGATGTAGCGCTCGGCGAACGAGCAGGCGACGGTGACGATGCGCTTGCCCTTGAATTCGGGCCGGCTCGCCAGCTCCAGCGCGGCGGCGACGTTGCCGCCCGTCGAGATGCCGCCCGGGATGCCTTCCAGGCGGGCCAGCGCGCGCGCCGTCTCGAAGGCGGTCTGGTTCGAGACCTTGAGCACGCCGTCGAGGATGTCGGTGTGCAGGTTCTCGGGGATGAAGCCGGCGCCGATGCCCTGGATCTTGTGCGGGCCGGGCTGGCCGCCGGAGATGACCGGGGAATCCTCCGGCTCCACGGCGAAGACCTTGAGGCTCGGCAGGCGCGGCTTGATCACCTCGGCCACGCCCGTCACCGTGCCGCCGGTGCCGACGCCCGCCACGAAGGCGTCGAGCTGGCCGCCCGTGTCGGCCCAGATCTCCTCCGCCGTGGTGCGGCGGTGGATGTCCGGGTTGGCCGGGTTCGAGAATTGCTGCGGCATCACCGCGCCGGGGATCTCGTTGAGGAGCTCCTCGGCCTTGGCGATGGCGCCCTTCATGCCCTGCGGGCCGGGGGTGAGGGCCAGCTCGGCGCCGAGGAAGGCGAGCATCTTGCGCCGCTCCAGGGACATCGTCTCCGGCATCACCAGGATCAGGCGGTAGCCGCGCGCGGCTGCCACGAAGGCGAGCGCGATGCCGGTATTGCCCGAGGTCGGCTCGACCAGGGTGCCGCCGGGCTTCAGCTTGCCCGAGGCCTCCAGCGCGTCGATCATGTTGACGCCGATACGGTCCTTCACGCTCGAGATCGGGTTGAAGAACTCGAGCTTGAGCAGGATCTCGGCATCGATGCCGCGCTCCTTGGGCAGCCGGTTCAGGCGCACCAGCGGGGTGTTGCCGATCGTCTCGGTGATCGAGCCGTAGACGCGGCCGTGGCCGACCTGGCGCGCGCCCTCTGTCTGTCCTGCCATCGCGGTCTCCTCTGAACGGTCTCTTGACGGTCTCTTGCGGACCGGGCAGCCCGGAAGCCTATCGTAGCCGCCCGCCTCGAAGGGAGCGGATATCGCGTCGTCCGGCCCTGAGCAATCGACCTAAGCGCAGGATTCGACAGATCTTTTCCCAAATCTGTCAGAAGCTCGGCCGGCGGGGAACGACTCTATCATTGTAAGTGCTGGATCTGGAATTTTCTTCTCCGCGCACGTATTCGCCGGTTCCGTAATCCCCCGCCATCCATCCCCGGCCGTCCGGCCACGCTTGAAGCCGCCGCGGGCCGCCGGGAGGATGGGGGCCGCAGACCCGTCCCGCCAGGAGGACCCGTGCCGATCCGCGAACTCCGCACCTTCCTGGCGGTCGCCGAGGGCGGCTCCTTCGCCGCCGCAGCGCGGAAGGTCGGGCGCACGCAATCGGCGGTCACCGTGCAGATGCAGGCGCTGGAGGAGGAGTTCGGCGCCGTGCTGTTCGACCGCTCGCGCCGCCCGCCCGGCCTCTCGGCCGCGGGCCGCGCCTTCCTGCCCCACGCCGTCGATGCAGTGGCGGCCTATGACCGGCTCTACCGGGTGATCTCGGACACGCTGGTCGAGGGGCATCTGCGCCTGGGCGTGGTGCCGAGCGTCATCACCGGCATCATGCCGCGGGCACTGGCGGCCCTGCGCGAGCGCTACCCGGCGCTGCATGTGGAACTCGCCATGGGCCTGTCGAAGGAGCTCGTCGGCCGCGTCCAGGCGCACACCCTCGACGCGGCCGTGGTCAGCGATTTCCGCCTCGGCGCGGCGGACCTGCGCTGGTCGCCCGTGATGCAGGAACCCCTCGTCCTGATCGCGCCGCCGGACGCGCCGGCCCGCAAGGCCGAGGAGTTGCTCGCGAGCTATCCGTTCATCCGCTACTCGCGCCAGGCCTGGGTCGGCGAGCTGATCGACGACTTCCTCCGGCGGCGCGACCTCGCGGTGCGCGAGACCATGATGCTCGACACCCTGGAGGCGATCCGCGCCATGGTCCATCACGGCCTCGGCGTCTCGGTGGTGCCGCAGCGGGCGGGCGACGCCGCGGGCGATCTCGCCGTGCGCACCCTGCGCTTCTCGGGCGCCGCCCCGAAGCGGGTCGTCGGCATCGTGCAGATGGAGGAGCACGGCAAGGCGGCGCTCGTCGACGTGCTGCTCGACGTGCTGCGCCAGGAGGCCGGCGGGACCACCCGGGGGCCGCGGCCTTCTTGAGAAAAACCGAATCTATGCTTGAACCCTATTCGATTGTGATGAACCTCCGCCGGATTTAGAACCGCTCCCAAGAGGAGTGGAGGGAGCGATGACCGAGGCCGCTGCCGGCGATCTGTCCGTCTCGATCTGGCGGGGCGGCGAGGACGGGAGCTTCACGACCTACCGGGTCCCCGCCCGTGCGAGCCAGACCGTGCTCGACGTGGTCACCCACGTGCAGCGCCACATCGATCCGACCCTGTCCTATCGCTTCGCCTGCCGCGTCGGCATGTGCGGCTCCTGTGCCATGACGGTGAACGGGCGCCCGCGCTGGACCTGCCGCACCCATGTGTCGAAGGTCGCGGAGGGCGGAAAACTGGAGATCGCGCCGCTGGCGAACCTCCCCGTCATCAAGGACCTCGCCGCCGACATGAGCCCCTTCTTCGAGAAGTGGCAGGCGGCGGGCGGCGCCTTCGCGCCGACGCTCACCCGCGCCGATCCGGTCGAGCCGATCCGGCCGAGCGAGCCGGACCGCGTCGTCGCGGATGCGGGCATCGAATGCATCAATTGCGGCGTCTGCTACGCCGGTTGCGACACGGTGCGCTGGAACGCCGATTATGTCGGTCCGGCCGCGCTGAACCGGGCCTGGACCCTGATGAACGACCGGCGCGACGGTGCGCAGCGCGAGCGCCTCGCGGCGGTGGCGGCCGATGGCGGCTGCCACGCCTGCCACAGCCATCAAACCTGCCAGGATTTCTGCCCGCAATCCCTGAGCCCCACCGGCGCGATCTCGGGCCTCAAGCGCATGGCCACGCGCGCCTATCTCCGCGGGGAGTTGAAGCCGTGAACGTGCGCCTCTATCTCTGGCAGCGCGGCACCGCCGCGCTGATGGCGCCCCTGGTGCTGATCCACGTGGCGGTGGTGTTCTACGCCACCCGACAGGGGCTCAGCGCCGCCGACATCCTCGGCCGCACCCGCGGCAGCGTGGCCTGGGGCCTGTTCTATACGGCCTTCGTGGCGGCGGCCGCGATCCATGCCGGGATCGGCCTCCGCACCATCCTCGCCGAATGGACGCCGCTCGGCGCGCGCGGCGCGGCGCTCACGGCCACCGCCTTCGCCCTCCTCCTCGCCGGGCTCGGCGCCCGCGCCGTGATCGCCGTGGTGATGCCGTGAGCGCCGCCCCGACCATCGCCGCGCGGCGGAGCGCCCGCGGCCCCCGCGCCTATCGCCGCAACGCCCTCTGGCTCGCCGCGATGGTGCACCGGGTCTCGGGCCTCGGGCTCGCGATCTTCCTGCCCTTCCACTTCCTGGTGCTGGCCCTGTCGCTGCGCGGCGAGGCGGCCCTCGACGGCTTCCTGCGCTGGACCGACGCGCCCGCGGTGAAGCTCGCCGAGGGCGGCCTCGTCTTCCTGCTCGTGGTCCACCTCCTCGGGGGCTTGCGCGTGCTGCTCGTCGAGAATCTCGACTGGCGCGCCAACCAGACCCGGGCGGCCTTGGCGGCGGGCGCGGTCGCGGCGCTGGTCGCCTTCGCCTTCCTCGTCCGGGTGCTGTGAGGCCTCATGCAGATCGAGCGGATCCGCACCGACATCCTGATCCTCGGCTCCGGCGGAGCCGGGCTGTTCGCGGCGCTCCACGCCCATGACCGGAACCCCGACCTCTCGGTGACGATCGCCACCAAGGGGCTTCTCGGCAAATGCGGCTGCACCCGCATGGTCCAGGGCGGCTACAACGTCTCGCTGCATGCGGGCGACTCGGTCGAGCGCCACTTCATGGACACGATCGAGGGCGGCAAGTGGCTGCCCGACCAGGAGCTGGCCTGGACGCTGGTCTCCACCGCCCCCGAGCGGGTGCGCGAATTGGAGAACGAGGTCGGCTGCTTCTTCGACCGCAACCCGGACGGCTCGCTCCACGGCAAGGCCTTCGCCGGCCAGACCTTCGACCGCACGGTGCACAAGGGCGACCTCACCGGCATCGAGATCATCAACCGGCTGATGGAGCAGGTCTGGAAGCGCCGGGGCGTCGGGAAGCTCGAGGAGCACCGGGCGCTGGCGCTGATCCCGACGCCTGCCGGCGACGCGCTCTCCGGCGTGCTGATGGCCGACATCCGCACCGGGCGTCTCCGCTTCGTGCAGGCCCGGGCCGTGCTGATGGCGACGGGCGGCGGGCCGACCATGTACCGCTACCACACGCCGTCGGGCGACAAGAGCATGGACGGGCTCGCCATGGCGCTCCGCGCGGGCCTGCCCTTGCGCGACATGGAGATGGTGCAGTTCCACCCGACCGGCCTGCTCGCCGGGCCCGACACCCGCATGACCGGCACCGTGCTGGAGGAGGGCCTGCGCGGCGCGGGCGGCCACCTCCTCGACGGCGCCATGCGCCGCTTCATGGCCGATTACGATCCGAAGCTCGAACGCGCGACCCGGGACGTGGTCAGCCGCGCGATCTATGCCGAGATGAAGGCCGGGCGCACCACGCCGAACGGCGGCGTCTACATCCGCATGAGCCATCTCGGTCCCGCGGATGTGGCCAAGAGGTTCAAGGGCATGGTCGACCGCTGCCGCGATTGCGGCTTCGACCTCGCCGGCGGCCTCGTCGAGGTGGTGCCGACGGCCCATTACTTCATGGGCGGCGTGGTCTGCCGGCCCGATACCGCGACCGAGCTGCCCGGCCTGTTCGTGGCGGGCGAGGACGCCTCGGGCATGCACGGGGCGAACCGGCTGGGCGGCAACGGGGTCGCCAACTCCACCGTGTTCGGCGGCATCGCCGGGGACCGGATGCCGGGCTTCATTGCCGAGAGCGGCAGCTTCCGCGAGCCGGACGAGGGCCTGATGAGCGCCGAGGCCGCGCGCTGCCTGCACCCGTTCCACGCGAAGCCCGGCGACGTGAACGCCCTGCGCGAGCGGCTGATGGACCTGATGTGGGACGAGGTCGGCGTGGTCCGCGACGCGGCGGGTCTCAGGCGCGGCCTCGCCGGGCTCGACGCGATCGAGGCCGAGCTTCTGGAGACCGGCATCGCGGACGGCGCGCGCGCCTTCAACCTGACCTGGCACGACTGGCTGAACCTGCGCTCGCTGGTCGAGACCAGCCGGGTGATCGCGCTCGCCGCCGAGCGCCGCGAGAATTCCCGCGGCGCCCATTACCGCGCGGATTTCCCCGAGCCCGGGGATCTCGCCACCTCCACCTTCACGGTGGTGCGCCGGGCCGGCGAGAGCCTCGCGATCACCGACGAGCCCGTGCGTTTCACCCGAGTAAAACCCGGTGAATCGCTCCTCGAACCGCAGATGGCCGCCGAGTAGCGGAACCCGCCATGATCCCCCTCTCGACCATCCAGAGCACCGCCGAATCCCTGATGGCCAAGGCCGCCATCGAGATCCCGGAGGATTATCTCGGGGGCCTCCGTGCCTGCGCGAATACCGAGACGGGGGACCTGTCCTCCTTCGTGATCCAGGCGATGCTGGAGAACTACGAGGCGGCGAAGGAGGATCGCCGGGCCATGTGCGGCGATACCGGCGTGCCGCGCTGGTACGTGAAGTACGGCAACGAGGCCCGTCCCGAGGGCGGCCCGGTCGCCGTCGAGCGGGCCTTGCGGCAGGCGACCGCGAGCGCCACCCGCTCGGTTCCGCTGCGGCCGAACCGCGTCCACCCCCTCTGGCGCACCGATCACGACAACAATGTCGGCATCAACGCGCCCGAGATCGAGTACGCCTTCCACCCCGACGCCGAGTGGATCGACCTGACCACCGTGCACAAGGGCGGGCTGTTCGGCTCGGATTACCGGATGCTGTTCCCCGGCGACGGGATGCAGGGCATCCGCCGCTTCTTCCTCGACACGCTGGTCGGCTTCGGCAAGCGGGGGCTGGCCTGCCAGCCGGCCATCGTCGGCATCGGGCTCGGCGGCTCGAAGGATGCCTGCATGGTGCTGGGCAAGCAGGCCTCCTGCCTGCGCACGGTGGGCAGCCGCAACCCGGATCCGAAGATCGCCGCGATGGAGGAGGAGTTCCGCGAGCTCGGCAACTCCATCGGCATGGGCGCCATGGGCTTCATGGGCTCGTCCATGGTGGTCGCCTGCAACATCGAGGTCGGCTACTGCCACACCGGCGGCATGCCCATGAGCGTGCACATGTTCTGCCTGTCCTCGCGCCGGGCCACCGCCCGCATCCACGGCGACGGGCGGGTCGAGTACCGCACCGATCCCGAATGGTTCACCCCCTATTCGCGGCGCGAGACGGTCGCCTGGGGCGAGCCCGTCTCGGTCGCGGCGGAGTAGACGCATGGCTGCGCTCAAGACCGTCGAGCTGAAGCTGCCGGCCTCCACCGAGGACCTGCGCGCCCTCGAGATCGGCACCGTGGTCTACCTCACCGGCCGCCTCTTCACGGCGCGCGAGGGCGTCTACAAGCGGGCGATCGAGGACGGGGCCGGCATGCCGGCCGCCAATGTCGATCTCGGCACGGCGAACTTCCACTGCTCGCCCGCCGCGACGATCGAGCCGGACGGGCGCTTCAACGTCGGCGCCGTGACGGCGACCGCCTCCTTCCGCTTCGCCAAGTGGCTCGACGGCTGGTTCAAGCTCTCGGGCTGCAACATCATCATCGGCAAGGGCGGCATGACCTCGGAGATCTACCGGGACGTGTTCGTGCCGAACAACGCCATCTACCTCACCACGGTCGGCTACGGCACCGGGGCGCTGCTGGGCCGCGGCATCCGCGACGTGCCGGGCGTGTACTGGCGCCAGGAGCTCGGCCTCGCCCAGGCGGTCTGGGTGCTCGACGTGGAGCGCTTCGGGCCCTTCATCGTGGAAAGCGACCTCGACGGCGCCTCGCTGTTCGAGCGCGAGAACGCGAAGATCGCCCCCGGCCTCGCCCGGCTCTACGAGGGCACCAAGCCGGCGACGCTACGCCGCTACGGCGAGACCGACGACAAGGCGGATGAGGTGATCTGACGGCCGTTTCCGGAGGTGGTCGTTCACGGATCGGACTTCCCCTCCCCCCTTGCGGAGGGGGCAGGGGTGGGGGTGGTGCAGAAGGCACCGTGACGCTCGATCCTGCACCACCCCCACCTCCGGCTCCTCCCCATCCAGATCAGGCCTGCCTGATCTGGACAGGCAAGGGCAGATCTCGGGCAAGCCCGAGATCTGTGGGGAGGAGAGGCCCAGTGCCCCAAAGCGACCAACCGGAATCCACCCTACCCCGCGAAGCGCACGGCGAGCAGCATCAGCGTGGCGGTGAGCGGCGCGGCGAAGGCGAGCCAGAGCGCGCCGGTATGCAGGCTGCGCGGGGCGACGAAGCGGTGGGACCGGTCCGTCTCCGATTGCGGGGGCAAGGCCTGCCCGAGCCCGATCCTGCCAGCCATGCGCAACTCCGCCCGCGAACCGGGACGGAATCAGCGCCCCGCCTCCTCAAGGGCGGGTGAACGCCGCGCGGGGACCGCGCGGCATGGTCAACGCGGCCTTAAAGGGCGCGGTCGAAGCGCAGCTCGCCGTTCGGGCTCTTCAGCACGAGCTGCGAGCCCACCATGTCCCACTGCGCGGCGGTGCGGAGCGCCACGAAATAAGCCTGCTCCACCGCGGCGAGACCCTTGTCGCAGGCCTTCTTGGTCAGCGCGAGCGGGCCGACCGCGAGGTGCTGCTCGCGCAGCGGGAAGGCGGTGGCCGCGAAGGTGTTGCAGCCGCCGTAGCCGCGGGCGCGGTACTGCTTGTCGATGATGAAGCTCGGCCGATCGGCGCCGCTGAAGGGCTTGCCGTTGAGGCTCACCGCCGTCCAGGTCGAATCGAGCGGGAAGACCTTCTCGGTCGGCTTCTCGGACGGGATGTACTGGGGCTTCTTCTCTTCCTCGCCGCCCGGCCGGCGGTTGCCGCGGCCAAAGCCCGAGATGTTGGGGCTCTGCGCCCCGGCCTCGATCACCATGGCCAGATCCGCGGCCAGGACCGCGCAGGCCAGCGCGGCGACATGCATCGCTCTCATCGTTCACGCCCCTCCCGCATCACAGCGGCACGTGGTTTCGCCTCCGGGGCGCCCACGCGGCGCGCCCGCCTGCACGCCGCGGCATCCTTCGGGTCGGATCCTCTGCCGGAGCGGTCTCCGGGACGTGCGGGAGCGCCAATGCGATAGGATTCCAGCACAATTATGGTCAAGACGGCGCGCGCCTTGCGACGCGCGATCCCCGGGGATTTACCGGGGGGCTTTGCTGCCTTCGCTTCCCCGCACGCGAACCGAAGCCCAGCCTCGGCCGTTGTTACCCGGCAGCAACGACGCATCCGGGGAGCAGGAACGTGGTCGGATCCGACGAGGGCGGTCAGAGCGGTACGGTCGGCCTGCCGATGAGCCCGGCCCAGTCGCGGGCGGCGCGCGGCCTGCTCGGCTGGTCCGAGGGGGAGCTGGCGCGCAAGGTCGGCCTCGACGAGCGCTTCGTGCGCGATTTCGAGGCGGGCCACGGCGATCCGCCTGCGGGCCGGATCGAGGCCCTGCGCAGCGCCCTGATGTCGGCGGGCGCCGTCTTCACCGATTCGCCCTTCCCCGGCGTGCGGCTCGAACCGCAGGGCCAGGGCGAGGGCACGCGCCTCGACGACCTCACCACCGAGAACGATCGCTGACTGGAACGATCGCTGACCGGACGGCCCGGACCGGTCCGCAAACCCCTAGCGCAGCGCCCGCCGCTCTGGCAGGACTGAGGCCATGCGCGTCGCCGATTTCCTCCCCGCGGCCGATCAACTGCCGCTCGCCGATCTGCCGACCCTCGCCGGGGATGGCGGCCTCGTCGTGGTCGCGCCGCATCCCGACGACGAAAGCCTCGGCTGCGGTGGCCTGATCGCCGAGGCGCGCCGGCTCGGGCGCGCGGTGCGCCTCGTCGTGGTCAGCGACGGCTGCGGCTCGCACACCCATTCGAAGACCCATCCGCCGGAGCGCCTGCGGCGTTTACGCGAGGAGGAGACCCTGCGCGCGGTGGCCCTGCTCGGCCTCGCCGCGGGCGACGTCCGCTTCCTGCGCCTGCCCGACGCGCATGTGCCGAGCGCCGGGCCGGAGGCCGAGGCGGCGGCGCAAGCCGTGGCCGAGGCCGCGCGCGATTGCGCGGCGAGCGCCGTCTTCGTGACTTGGCGCCACGACCCGCATTGCGACCATCAGGCCTCCGCCGCGATCGTGCGGCTCGCCCGGCCGAAGCTCGGCCCGGCGCGGGTCTACGAATACCCGGTCTGGGGCTGGACCCTGCCGCCCGACACCGATGTCGGACCGGCACCGCAGGGCTACCGCCTCGACGTCTCCGCCCATCAGACGGCGAAACGCGAGGCCGTCTACGCCCACGCCTCGCAGACCACCGACCTGATCCAGGACGATCCCACCGGCTTCCGCCTGGAATCCGCGATGATCGATCGCCTGTGCGGGCCGTTCGAGCGCTTCGTCACCGTCTAGAGCCTCATGAGCACCAGCGTCATCACCCTGAACAAGGGGCGCCGCGCGCATCTCCTGCGCGTGATCGAGGGACTGTCCCGAGGCGAAGCGCCGGACGAGCTCGTCGTGGTCGAGATGGGGGGCGACGACGCGCCCCTGCCGGAGCCCGGCTTTCCCGTAAGGCGGATCTTCCTCGACCGGGGCGACCTGCCGCTCGCCGCCGCCCGCAATGCCGGCCGGCAGGCGGCGCGGGGGGACATCCTCGTCTATCTCGACGTGGACTGCATCCCCTCCCCCGACCTCGTCGCGGGCCTGACGGCGAGCGCCGCGGCACATGACGGGCTGATCTGCTGCGCCGTCTCCTACCTGCCCGCGGGCGCCGTACGGGACGGCTGGCGCGCGGCGGATCTCGACGCGGCCGGCCGGCTCCACCCGGTCCGGCACTTCCCCGAGCATGGCGTCGTGCCCGCGCCGCAGCCCGGCCTGTTCTGGTCGCTCGCCTTCGCGGTGCGGGCCGCGACCTGGGACCGGCTCGGCGGCTTCGACGAGAGCTTCGACGGCTACGGCGCCGAGGATACCGACTTCGCCTTCCGCGCCGCCGCGGCCGGCGTGCCGATCCTGTTCGCGGGCGGCGCCCATGCCTGGCACCAGCACCACCCGGCCTACGACCCGCCGCTGCAGCACTTCGCCGACATCGTGCGCAACGCCGCCCGCTTCCGGGACCGCCACGGCTTCTGGCCGATGGACGGCTGGCTCGACGCCTTCGCCCGCCTCGGCCTGGTCGAGCCCGACCGCGCGGCCGGCCTCACGGTGCGCCGCCAGCCGACCCCGGAGGAGATCGCCGCGGCCCGCCTCCCCGACGACCGGCCGTTCTGAGGGACAGGGTGAGGGATGAGAATTGTCAGGATGGGGCGTCGATCGACCCGCTTCACCGTTGCGCCTTCTCCGCTGAGTTCTCGACCCTCACCCCAACCCTCTCCCGAACGGGAGAGGGGGCCTGTCGCGGTTTGCACGCATCCGAGGACAGCACACGTGCTTTCGGCCCCGCGCGGATTGTCCGCCGGGGGCATGGCTGGCGCGGTCGGGGTGACGCGGGACGCCGCGGAGCCCTGAACGCAACGTTGCAAAGCCGGCTCCCCGGCGTCCCGCGGATGAGGGCCGATCGCTCGGTGTCCCATCCGTCTTGTCGTCGCGGTGTCTGTCCCGGCGTGATCCGACCTCGCTGACTGCCGCTGGCCGGATCCGGGTCCTGGATCAGGACTGAGCCCCGTGCACGCTGACATACGCCCGTTCGGCGCGAGGCCCGCCTCGTAGTGGGTCGGGCCGGCGAGACTCTGGCGGTCGCCCAGGCCGGGGTCGGGGCGGGAGCATTTCCTCAGCCCGCCGCGCGCCCCTGTCCGAGCCGACCTTGCGTCGGCACGCCGCCTGGGGCACCGGCCGGAACCGAGGCCGGCGACGCGGGCACCGCCCCGCCGTCCGCGCCCGCTCCGGTCGGTCCCCGGTGCAGGCCCCCGTGAGACACCGTTCGGTGCCGGGCGGCAGGTGCGGGCAAATGAGCACAAAACAGGAACATTGTCAAGGCGCGGCCTGCGCCGGCTCGGTCTTCAGCGTCAGGCGCACCGTGACCATGCCGGCATCCTCCGGGTCCGGCCGCTGCACGAAGCCGAGGCGGCGGCAGACGGAGAGCATCGGCCGGTTCTCGGCGAGCACGGAGCCCTCGACGCGGGCGATCCCTTGCGCGCGCGCCCAGTCGATCATCAGCCGCATCAGCGCGTAGGCGAGACCGGTGCCGCGGGCCTCGGAGCGGACGAGGATCGCGAACTCGCCCGATTCACCGTTGGCGTCGGCATGGAGGCGCACGGCGCCGAGCATGCGGCGGCCCTCCTCCATCTCCGTCTCGTCGAGGGCGACGAAGGCGATGGCGCGGGCGTAGTCGAGCTGGGTGAGCCGGGCGAGGAAGGCGTGGCTGAACTCGCGCACGGGCGCGAAGAAGCGCAGGCGCACATCCTCCGGATCGACGGTGGCGAAGAAGGCGCGGAACAGCGGCTCGTCCTCGGGCCGGACCGGGCGCACCTGGATGGTGCGGCCCTTGAACGTCAGGCTGCGCACCCATTCCGTCGGATAGGGGCGGATGGCGAAGCGCGGATGGCCACGGCCGCTGCGCCCCTCCGGATAGCCGCGCCCGATCCGCACCCGCGCGTCGAGGGCGACGACGCCGGTCTCGTCGGCGAGCAGCGGGTTGATGTCGAGCTCGCGCACCTGCGGCAGGTCGGCGGCGAGCTGGGCGAGCTTGACCAGGGTCAGCGCCACGGCACGCATGTCCACGGCCGGCACGTCGCGATAGGCGGAGAGGCGGCGCGACACGCGCGTGCGGCCGATCAGGTCCTCGGCGAGGGCGAGGTCGAGGGGCGGCAGGCCGAGCGCCCGGTCGTCGATCACCTCGACCGCGGTGCCGCCGCGCCCGAACACCACCACCGGCCCGAAGGTCGGATCCTCGGCGAGCCCCGCGATCAGCTCGCGGCGGCGCCCCTTGCGCACCATCGGCTGCACGGCGAAGCCCGTGATGCGGGCGTCCGGCCGCTCGCGCCGGGCGCGGGCGAGGATGCTCTGGGCGGCGGCGCGCACGTCGATCTCGCTGGTGAGGTCGAGATGCACGCCGCCGATATCGGATTTGTGCACCACGTCCGGCGAGACGACCTTGAGCGCCACCGCCCCGCCCCCGGCGATGACCGGCCAGGCAGCGGCGGCGGCCGCGTCGATGTCGGGGGCGAGGGTGAGGGGCACCGAGGCGATGTCGTAGGCCTCGAGCAGCTCCATCACCGCGATCGGGTCGAGCCAGGCCGCGCCCTGCCGCAGGGCCCGGGCGACGATGCCGCGCGCGGCCTGGACGTCGGCATGGAAGTCCCGCGGCAGCGAATCGGGCGTGCGCATCAGGTCGTCCTGCGCCTCGCGGTAATGCACGAGGTGGAGGAAGCCCTCGATCGCCTCCGAATCCGTGGAGAAGCGCGGGATGCCGGCCTCGGCGAGCACCTCGCCCGCGGCGACGTCGTCCCCGAGCGAGATGGCGAAGACCGGCTTGCGGCGGGTCTGCCCGGCGCGGACGCGCTTGGCCGTCTCGGCGATGGCGGCGGCGACGGAGGCCGCCCCCGAGCGGGCGGTCGGCACGTGGATCGCGAGCACCGCGTCGTTGGCCTTGTCGAGGAGCAGGGGCTCAAGGGCCGCGGCATAGGCCGGCCCGTCCGCCTCGATGCCGAGGTCGATCGGGTTCTCGGCCGGAAAGCCGTCGACGGGGGTGACGCCGGCGAGCGTCCCGCCCCGGTCGGCCAGGCGGTCGGCGGCGAGCTGGCCGACGCCGTCGCCGTTGGCCAGGATCGCGAGGCGGCGGCCCGGGAAGGGCCGCTGCCGGCCCAGCGTCTCGACGGCGGCGAACATCTCGTCGAGGTTCTGCACGGCGAGGAGGCCCGCCCGCCGGAAGGCCGCGGCGTAGACCGCGTCGGGCTTGGCGAGCGCGCCCGTATGGGTGACGGTCTCGCGCCGGTCCGGCCGGTGGCGCCCGCTGCGCAGCACCACCACGGGCTTGGCGCGGGCGGCGGCCCGGGCGGCCGACATGAAGCGGCGCGCCTCCGCGATCTCGTCGAGGCAGAGCAGGATCGCCCGGGTGCGGAAATCGCCCGCGAAATGGTCGAGGCAATCGGCCACGTCCACGTCGCAGGCGCTGCCGAGCGCCAGCGCCGCCGAGAGGCCGATCCCGTGCCCGCGCGCCCATTCCACGATCGCCGCCGCCACCGTGCCGGAGGTGGAGACCAGGGCGAGGTCGCCGGGCGCCGGCATGTGCGCGAACAGGCTGGCATTGAGCTTCAGCGCCGGCACCACCAGCCCCGCGCTGTCGGGCCCGAGCAGGCGCAGGCCGTGGCGGCGGGCGGCGGCCCGGGCGAGCGGCCCCGGATCCTCCGGGCCGGTGCCGAGCCCGGCGGTGAGGATCAGGCCTGCGCGGGCCCCGACCCGGCCGGCATCCGCGACGATCCCCGGCACCGCCGCGGGCGGGGCGGCGATCACCACGAGGTCCGGCGGCTCGGCGAGGTCCGAGACCTGGGCGACGCAGGGGTAGCCTGCGACCGCGTCATGGCTCGGGTTCACCGGCAGGACCGGCCCGGCGAATCCGGCCGCGCGCAGGTTCTCCAGGACGGCGCGCCCGAGGGAGCCCTCGCGCGCGCCGGCCCCGACCAGGGCAACGGACCGCGGCGCCAGAAGCGCGTCGAACCGGTATGTGCTCACGCCCGTCCCTCCTCGCCCGCGCGGCGCCCGCGCAGCCCGTGCCGGATGCCGGGCCCGGCCGGCGGACCCGGCGGGAAGATGGGTCGCAAGGCGGCCCGCGTCACCCGGATCGGCGCGGTTTAAACCCCCGCCGCCGGGGCGGTGCTGCAGCGCATCAACAGTCGATGCGGATTGGGAGATCTATCAGTTTTATCTATTGCTAAAAGATAGCGGACATCATAGTAGCTCGCAATCGACAACCTTGAATGTGCCGCGCATCGCAGGGCATCCATCCCGGCCTGCGCGTCGTCATGTGTTATGGGTATCGGGGGGAAAATTGCAGATGTCCGACGACAGCGGCTTTGCGCCGGACTACATCGCGCTCGCGTCAGAGATCGTGTCGGCCTTCGTCGCCAACAACTCAGTTCCTGTCGCCGAGCTGCCCGGGCTCATCGCCTCGGTCCACGCAACCCTGAGTGGCCTCGACAATCCCACCGCCGAGCCCGCCGCGCTGACGCCGGCCGTCTCGATCAAGCGCTCGATCACGCCCGACTACCTCGTCTGCCTGGAGGACGGGAAGAAGTTCAAGTCGCTGAAGCGGCACCTGCGCAGCCGCTACGGCCTGTCGCCGGAGGAGTACCGCGCGCGCTGGAACCTCGCGCCCGACTACCCGATGGTCGCGCCGAACTACGCCGCCGCCCGCTCCGAGCTCGCCCGCACGATGGGCCTCGGCCAGCAGCGCCGAAAGCGCCGGACCGGCACCGAGGACTGATCCTCGGCGCGATCCACAGGCAAGGCGGCCACGCCGCGGATGGGGCCAGGGCCGGCAAAGGCCCGACCGCTCAAGGATTTGCAGGCACTTCGAGCCGGCGGCGCGGTCCGCGCCCGGCGGGCCCGTTAGAGAACGGGCAAGCATCGGCTGCGATCACCGCTTGCGTGCCCGCTCCCCGGACGGGGGCGGCCCCCGTCGCGAGCGCGCTGCATGAAGCGGTCCGAAGCCCGCCCTCCCAATCTCGTCGCCCGGCTGTTCTGGACGAGCGTCGTCGCCTGCCCCGTGGCCTTCGCCTACGGGCCGCCCGGGCTCGCCGCGGCGGGGGCGGCGTTCGGGCTCGTGCTCCTGCGCCATGTCGACCGGCCCCGCCGCTTCCGGGCCCGGGTCCGGCGCGTCGCCCGGGCCCATGCGCGCACGCTGGCGCTGCGGCGGCGGCAGGAATGCTTCGTGGACGCCTACGGCAACGAGATCCGCGACGGCTGGCTGCGCGAGTGCGACTACTTCCTCGACCGCACGGTGCTGCCCCAGCTCGCGCCGGCCTTCCCCGATTACGTGGAGGCCCGCCGGGCGGAGGCGCTCGCCGTGGTCGAGGCGGTGGCGGGCTCCGTCGCGCTGCCCGACGAGACGACGATGCCCGAGGACGGGATCGGCTACGAGCGCTTCTGCCTCGCCCGGCTGCGCGCGGCCGGCTGGCGGGTGCACCCGACGCCCGCGAGCGGCGACCAGGGCGCCGACATCGTGGCGAGCCGTGGCGGGTTGCGCCTCGTCCTGCAATGCAAGCGCTACGGCAAGCCGGTCGGCAACGCCGCGGTGCAGGAGGCGGCGGCGGCCCGCGGCTACTGGGAGGCGGATGCGGCGGCGGTGGTCTCGAATGCGGGCTTCACGCCCGCCGCCCGCAAGCTCGCCGCGGCCACCGGCGTGGCGCTCCTGCACCACGACGACCTCGACGACCTGCACGAACAGGATCTCCCCGCCGAGGCGTGAAGGTCCTGGGATCCCAAAGGGATCATCCCTTTGGTGGGGTGTCGGGGCGAAGCCCTGATGGGAAACCTCAGGGCTTCGCCCTGGACCCGCGAGAGGGATGATCCCTCTCGACTCCCGGATCACTCGTCGGCCTGGGCCTTCTTGGCGGCCGGCTTGGCGGGCTTCTGCGCCGGCTTGGCGGCTGCCTTCGCGGCCGGCTTGGCAGCAGGCTTGGCGGCAGGCTTTGCCCCCGGCATCGCCGGCGCCTCGACCGAGGTATAGGCCGTCGCGCTCTGCGGCAGGGCGCCCTGCGGCTTCTTCGGCGCGGGCTTGGCCGCCGCGCGGGTGGCGGCCGGCTTCTCGGCCTTGCCCGCCGCCTTGGCCTGGGCGGCCTTCTCGGCCCGGGCCGCCTGCACCTGGCGGGCGGCCTCCTTGGCGGCCTCGCGCTTGGCCTTGGCGGCCTCGAGCTTGGCCTGGCGCGCCTCGGCGGCGGCGGTCTTGGCCGCATTCTCCTGCTGGGCGAGCAGCGCCTCGCCCTCCGCCGGATCGCGCCCGATCCAGACCGCGATCGGCTGCAGCGGCGCGCGCGGCGGCAGGGTCCGGTTGCGGAGCGCGGTGCTGCTGAAGGCGGCCATGGCGGCGGCCGGCGAGGAGGCGGCGGTGGCGCCCATGAACTGGGCCACCGCCCCGTCGGCGCCGCTGGCCGCGATCGCCCCCGGACCCTCGTCGATCGGCGGCGCTTTCTTGCCCCCGCAGATATAGGGGCGCATGTCGGGCGGGGCGGGGCTCGCCGAGGGACTCAAGGATTCGAGGCTCTGGCTCGTCCAGCTGGGCCCCTGCGTGAAGGCGTAGTCGAACAGGTCCGCGGTCTTGAGGTCGCGCTCGCGCGCGCTCGGCTGGCCCATCACCACGGCGACGATCCGGCGGCCGTTGCGGGTGGCGCTCGCCACCACGTTGAAGCCGCCCGAGCAGATGAAGCCGGTCTTCATGCCGTCGGCGCCCGCGTAGCGCCCGAGCAGGCCGTTGTGGTTGGCCATCACCGCCTTGCCGAACTGGATCGCCGAGATCGAGAACAGGTCGCGCGAGTCGGGGAAGTCGCGCATCAGGGCGCGGGCGAGCACGGCCATGTCGCGGGCCGAGGTCCATTGCTGGGCGTCGGGCAGGCCGTTCGGGTTGGTCCAGCGGCTCTCGCGCATGCCGATGCGCTGGCCGGTCTCGTTCATCATCGCGGCAAAGTTCTCGACCGAGCCGCCGAGGCTCTCGCCGATCGCCCAGGCCACGTCGTTGGCCGACTTGACCATGATGATCTTGAGGGCGTTGTCGAGGGTGAGCTGCGTGCCCGGCCGGAACCCCATCTTCGAGGGCGGCTCGGCGGCGGCAGCGGGCGAGATGGTGATCAGGCTGCCCAGCGAGGCCCGGCCCTGCCGCACCATGTCGAGGGCGACGTAGGCGGTCATCAGCTTGGTGATCGAGGCCGGGTACCAGGGATCGGTCGCCGCCTGCCCGTAGATCACCTTGCCGGAATCCACGTCCACGACCAGGATCGGCGCTGGCGCGGCCTGCGCCGCACCCGCGGCGACGAGGCCCGCGAGCGCCGCGAACGCGCCGGTGAGACGCCTCAGGATTCGGTTCGACATCAGGCCTGACTCTGAGATGCTACGCCGGGGACCGGGAGTTCCGCCGCGCCGCCGAAGGCTGAGGTAGGACGACGGACACGGCCCGGCGAGCCCGGCCGGATCCGCGCCCCGCCCCGTTTCAACGCGGGCACCGTGGCGAGAGCATGGCAGGCGGGCTTTTGTCCCCCGGCCGGCCGGAGTGGCGCGAGGCCGGTCCGGCGCTTATGTGCGGTGCGAGAGAGGGCCAGCCGGCCCCACGGCGACGTCATGGCATACGCGGTCAAGGAACTGTTCCACACCCTCCAGGGCGAGGGCGCCCAGGCCGGGCGCGCCGCCGTGTTCTGCCGCTTCGCCGGTTGCAACCTCTGGTCCGGCCGCGAGGAGGACCGCGAGACGGCGGCCTGCCGTTTCTGCGACACCGATTTCGTGGGGCTCGACGGGCCAGGCGGCGGCCGCTTCGCCGATGCGGACCGGCTGGCCGCGGCGATCGCCGCGACCTGGGAGGGCGGCGCGCATAACCGCTACGTGGTCTTCACCGGGGGCGAGCCCCTGCTCCAGCTCGATGCGGCGCTGATCGAGGCGGTCCATGCCCGCGGCTTCGAGATCGCGGTGGAGACCAACGGGACGATCGCCGCGCCCGCGGGCATCGACTGGATCTGCGTCAGCCCCAAGGCCGGCAACCCGCTGGTGCAGCGCTCGGGCAGCGAGCTGAAGCTCGTCTTCCCACAGGCGGGCCTCGATCCCGAGACCTTCGCCGGGCTCGATTTCCGCCACCGCTTCCTGCAGCCGATGGACGGGCCGGACCGGGCCGCCCATACCGGCGCGGCGGTCGCCTATTGCCGGACGGATGCGCGCTGGCGCCTCTCGCTCCAGACCCACAAGATTCTCGACATCCCGTGAGCTGAGGGGCGTCCTCAGACCAGGGCGTCGCGCTCCGCCTTCAGAAACCGGACGAGACGCTCGGCGAGGCTGCCCGCCGGGCGCCCGGCCGGGCGCAGCAGCATCGTCTCGATCGGCAATTCGGGCCGGAACGGCCGCAGCGCGATCGGGAGGCCGGAGAGCTCGCGGGCCGGCAGCGGATCGACGATGGCGAGGCCCAGCCCCTCGGCGACGAGGCCGCAGCGCGCGGCCGTGTACTGCGCCATGAGGGCGAAGCGGGGCGCGACGCCGGCCGCGGCGAAGGCCGCCTCGACCGCCTGCTGGAACGGGCCGGCGCCGCCCGAGATCAGCGGCTCGCCCGCGAGATCGCGTGGCCCGAGGCTGCGCCGGCGCGCGAGCGGGTGCCGCCGCGGCAGCGCGCAGACGGCACTCATGGTCAGGAACGGCTCGGCCTCGACGCCCGCATGGCCGGGGCGCGGCCGCGCCAGACCGAGGTCGCACTGGCCGGAGGCGGCCCAGGACCAGATCGTGTCCGGGCTCGGCACGTGGACCGAGACGCGCACGCCCGGGCATTCCGCGTCGAGCCGCCGGATGGCACGGGGCAGCAGCCGCGCGGCCAGCGACGGCTGGCAGGCGACGCGCAGGGCGCCGGTACCGCGCTCCCGGATCGCGCGGGCGGCCTGACGCAGCTGGTCGAGCCCGGCATAGGTCTGCTCGACCTCGTGGGCGAAGGCCGCGCCTTCCGGGGTCGGGAGCGCGCTGCCATGGCCGCGCAGGAAGAGCGCGAAGCCGAGATCGGCCTCGAGCTGCGCGATGGCCCGGCTGACATGCGGCTGCCCGATGCCGAGGGCGGCGGCCGCCCGGGTCATGCCGCCGTGCCGGATCACCGCCCGGAAGAGATCGAGATGGGCCGGGTTGATCATGCCTCATCCGCATGGAAACAGGCAGGAAGCGCATTTGACGGCATGGGCCGCGGATGGTTGTCAAGGCGCGACGGGGCAGCGCCCCGGGTCATGCGACGGGTCCGCCGCCGATGCTCAACCTTCTCCTGCCCGCAGGCCTCGCGATGCTCGCAGGCGTAAGCCTCGTCGTGCAGCAATTGCTCAACGCGAACCTGCGCGCCGCCCTGAATTCGGCCGCGTGGTCGGGCTTCGTCAGCTATCTCGCCGGGCTCGCCTGCATGGCGCTCCTCGCCGCCGCCTTGCGCGATCCCGTGCCGGCCGCGAGCGTGGCGGCACGTCTGCCCTGGTGGGCCTGGAGCGGCGGCGTGTTCGGCGCGCTGTTCGTGGGCCTCGCCATCTACCTCGTGCCGCAACTGGGCGCGGCGACCTTCATCGCCCTGCTCGTGGCGGGGCAGATGCTCGGCTCGATGGCGGCCGACCATGTCGGCCTGCTCGGGCTGGCGCAGCGGCCGGTCGACCTCCCGCGCCTCGTCGGCGCCGCCCTGCTCGTCGGCGGCGTCGTGCTGATCCGGCGGTAGATCCCGGGCTTCCAAAGGGATCATCCCTTTGGCGGGGTGCCGGGGCAGAGCCCCGGCGTTCTCCAGGGCTTTGCCCTGGACCCACGAAAGGGATGATCCCTTTCGAACCCCCCGATCTCAGGCCTTGCCGACGGCCCGCAGCGCGAAGCCGTAGATCAGGCCGACCTCCTCCAGGCGGTCGAAGCGGCCGGCGGCGCCGCCATGGCCGGCCTCCATGTTGATGCGCAGCAGCACCGGCCCGCCGCCCGTCATGGTGGCGCGGAGCTTCGCCACCCATTTCGCCGGCTCCCAATAGGTCACGCGCGGGTCGGTGAGGCCGCCGAGCGCCAGGATCGCCGGATAGTCCTTGGCCGCCACGTTGTCGTAGGGCGAGTAGGACAGGATGGTCTCGAAGGCCGTCTCGCTCTCGGCCGGGTTGCCCCATTCGGGCCATTCGGGCGGGGTCAGCGGCAGGTCGCCGTCGAGCATGGTGTTGAGCACGTCGACGAAGGGCACGTCGGCGACGATGCCGGCGAACAGCTCCGGCGCGAGGTTGGCCACCGCCCCCATCAGCATGCCGCCGGCGCTGCCGCCATGGGCCACGATGCGCTTCGGCGCGGTGTAGCCCGCCCCGATCAGGGCCTGGGCGCAGGCCACGAAATCGCTGAAGGTGTTGGGCTTCTTCTCGCGCTTGCCGTCGAGGTACCAGCGCCAGCCCTTCTCCGTGCCGCCGCGGACATGGGCGATGGCGTAGACGAAGCCGCGGTCCACCAGCGAGAGCAGGTTGGTGCGGAAGCCCGCCGGCATCAGCGTGCCGTAGGAGCCGTAGCCGTAGAGGAGCAGCGGCGCCGTGCCGTCGATCGGGCAGTCGCGCCGGTGCAGGAGCGAGATCGGCACCTGCTCGCCGTCGGGCGCGGTCGCGAACAGGCGCCGCGTGACGTAGGCCGCCGGATCGTGCCCGCTCGGCACGGCCTGGCGCTTGCGCAGGGTCCGCTCGCGGCTGACGCAATCGTAGTCCCAGGTCTCGGCCGGCGTCGTCATCGAGGAATAGACGAAGCGGATCGTTGCCGTGTCGAAGGCGTGACCCGGCTGCAGGCCGAGGGAATAGGCCTCCTCCGCGAAGGCGACGGGGTGCTCCTCCCCCGTGCCGAGGTCGCGCACGATGATGCGCGGCCGGGCGTTCTCGATCTCGAGGCGCACGAGGTGGTTCGCGATCGGGTGCAGGTGGCGGATCATCACGCCCGCGCGGTGGGGCACGAGATCGCGCCAATGCGCGCGGCCAGGCGTGGCGAGCGGCGCGGTGACGATCTTGAAGTCCTCGGCCCCGTCCGCGTTGGTGAGGATGTAGAGGTCCCCGCTCCGGTGCTCGACGGAGTAGATCAGCAGCGGCTCGCGCGGCTGCACCACCGTGAGCTTGGCCGCTGGGTCGTGCCGGTCGAGGAGGTGGATTTCCGCCGTCTCGTGGTCGCTCGCGGTGACGGCGAGGAAGGCGCCGGACTGCGTCTCGCCGATATGCACGAAGAAGCCGGCATCGCGCTCCACGTAGACGGTCTCGTCCGCGTCCTGCCCGGTGCCGACCCGGTGGCGCATCACCTTGGCCGGTCGGTGGTTGGCGTCCACCGCGACGTACCAGAAGCTCTGCCCGTCGCCCGCCCAGATCGCCTCGCCCGAGGTCGCCTCGACCCGGTCGTCGAGGTCGGCGCCGGTGGCGAGGTCGCGCACGCGGATCGTGTAGAGCTCGGAGCCCTTGGTATCGACGCTCCAGGCGAGGCGGCCGTGGTCGTCGGCATGGACCGCCGCGGCGATCTCGAAGAAGGCGAGGCCCTCGCCCTCCCGGTCGCCGTCGATCAGGATCTGCTCGGCCGCCTCGTCGCCGAGGTCGTCGGGGGCGCCGGGCGCGCGCGACTCGCTCCGCGGCCGGCGGCAGACGAGCGGGTGCTGCCCGCCCTCGCGGTGGCGCGTGTAGTAGGCGAAGGGCCCGTCGGGCTCCGGCACGCCGCTGTCGTCCTCGCGGATGCGCCCGCGCATCTCGGCCACCAGGGTCTTGCGCAGGGCGGCGTCGCCCGCGAGCGCGGCCTCCGCATAGGCGTTCTCCGCGCGCAGATAGGCGGCGATGTCCTCGGGCAGCGCGGCCGGGTCCTTCAGCACCGCCTGCCAGTTCTCGGCCTTCAACCAGGCGTAGTCATCGCCGAGCTGCCGCCCGCGAACCGTGAAGGCGTGCGGCCGGATCTCGGCGACCGGCGGATCGGAGGGGCGGGGAAAGGCTGCGGGGTCTGACGCCATCACACTCGTCTTCCGAAAGCTCTGGAACGGGCTCTTAGAGCCGTTCCCGATCGCGTTGCAATCGGCACCAGCTCCAAGCTCTTCCCCGAGCTCCGTTGTAACGCGCTCTCCTTCACCGAACCGGCCTCCACCTTGGCTTTAAGAGCGCTCCAGGTTCGCGTGGCGGCTGCGCCGAAGATGTCCGCCCAGACCGGCCCCCCGCGGCCGCCGCGGGGCAGGATCCGGTCGCCGGATCGCGCCGCCGGCCGGCTGCCGGCTTCAACCTTGGATACACACCAATAAGTTGTGAAACGATTTCAGATAGATATACGAAATCGATGCAAGAGGCCAGCAAGTCCACAGAACGTATCCGATTGAAGCTCAATGGTCTTGCGACCGCAATTTGGATGTCATAGAGAAATGTCGTGGCGTGAGGGGCGCCACACAATGAAAAGCAATCAGCGGGCGCGATCGGCGCGACGCATCGCGGCGGCGCGACGTACAGACCTGGCCGGCCTCGACAGCCGGAACCGGGCGATTCCGCCCGCCTCGCGTCTAGAGGACCTGCATCGTCATGACCGAACATCACAGTGCGGCCGAGTACATAGAGCTCGCGGCCGAGATCGTCTCGGCCTACATCAGCAACAACCCCGTCCCGCCCGGCGAGGTCGCGCCCCTGATCGGCCGCGTGCACGCGGCCCTGGCGGGGCTCGGGAGCACCCAGCCGGAGGCGAAGGCCCCGGCCGAGCCGCAGCAGCCGGCGGTGCCGATCAAGAAATCCGTTACGGCCGAATACATCGTCTGCCTGGAAGATGGGCGGAGCTTCAAGTCGCTCAAGCGCCATCTGCGGGCGAAGTACGACATGAGCCCCGAGCAGTACCGCGCCAAGTGGGGCCTGCCCTCCGACTACCCGATGGTGGCGCCGAACTACGCCAAGGCGCGCTCCGACCTCGCCAAGGCGATCGGCCTCGGCCAGGTCCGCGGCGGCGCCTACGACGCGGCGGCCTGAGCGCCCCCGGGACCGTGCCCGGTCGCAGGATCGGGCACGGCTGGCGCGGCCGGCGCCCGGAACTGCCCCGCCCCATACTCTCGGTGCAGCGGGACGGTGGATAACTCGGATGCGTCAAGTCTTGACATAGGATCATTTTCTGGAAACCTATGATGGTAGACTGCGCGCCCGTTTCGGAACAAATCATGAACAAACCTCTGCGCCACCCGCTCCGCACCCCGACCGCGCCGGCGGAGGCCGTCCTCGGCCGGGCGGCGGAGCGCCTGCTCGCCGGCCTCGGCCGCGACGGCGCCTACGCCCTCGCCGATCCCCTCGACCGGGCGACGCTGATCCTGCGGGCCGGAGCGGACGGCCTCTCGCTGGGGGCGGGCCGCTTCCCGGCCGAGGCGGGCCGCAGCCTCGTCGCCGCCGACCTCGCCGAGGAGCGCGGGCCGCGGCGCCATCTCGTCCTCAGCGCGGCCGGTCGCGCCCGGCTGCGCCGCCGCGGCGCGGGGCCGGAGACCGGCTACCTGGCCCAGCACCTGGAGCTGACGGAGGAGAGCGACGGCCCGGTGCGCCGGTTGCGCGATGCCGCCGAGAGCCCGATCGCCTGGATGGCGCGCCGGCGCGGCAGCGACGGGCAGCCGCTCCTCGATGCCGCCTCCTTCGAGGCGGGCGAGCGCCTGCGGCGCGACCTGACCACGGCGCAGATGACCCCGCGCATGGGCGTGGACTGGGGCGCGGTGCGGGTGGACGGCTCGGGCCCGCGCGATCCGGCGAGCGCCTCCGACGCGGTGATCGCCGCGCGCCAGCGCGTGCGCGCGGCCCTCGACGCGGTCGGCGGCGAGCTCAGCGGCCTGCTGATCGACCTGTGCGGCCACCTGATGGGCCTGGAGCGCATCGAGGCGGAGCGGCGCTGGCCGGCCCGCTCGGCCAAGGTGGTGGCGCGCATCGCGCTCGCCCGCCTCGCCGCGCATTACGGCCTGGAGCGGCAGGCGACCGGCCCGGAGAGCGCGCGGATGCGCCTGTGGCGGGACAGCTGAAGTCTAGGCCGCGAGCCGCACCGCGTCCCGATGGATGCGGTCGGCCATGGCGCGCACGCCGTTCGAGCGCTGCGGCGTCAGGTGCTCGCCGAGGCCGAGCCGGGTGTAGAGGGCGAAGGCGTCGGTCTCGGCGGCATCCTTCGGGGTCTTGCCGTCGAACAGCGCGATCATCAGCGCGACGAGGCCGCGCACGATATGCGCGTCGCTGTCGCCGCGCAGGTGCAGGCGCGGATCCGGCCCGGACCGGTCGACGGAGAGATCGAGCCAGACCTGGCTGGCGCAGCCCTGGACCTTGTTGGCCTCGGCATGCAGCGCCGCATCGGCCGGCGGCAGGGCGCGCCCGAGCTCGATCAGGTAGCGGTAACGCTCTTCCCAATCCTCGATGAACTCGAAATTCTCGATGATGGTCGCAATGGGGGGAAGCATGCCGGGGCTTTTCGGATCTTGTGCGGAATCAACGCCGATATAGGCGCTCGGTCCCGCCGAAGCGACCCGGGGGCGCCCCACCCTTGACCGCAGCCGGCCCGCATGGCTTCTGGTCCCCGCCCGGCCCCGTAGCTCAGCTGGATAGAGCAGCCGCCTTCTAAGCGGCAGGTCGTAGGTTCGAGCCCTACCGGGGTCGCCAGCAATTAGCCCGCCCAGTCAATGACTTGGCGGGTTTTTCATTGCCCAAAACGTGTTCCAGCCGGCTTGCGACACGTTGCAATACGCCCTCTGCTTTTACAATGAGTCACGCCAGGGCCTCGGCGGCTCCGTGCAACACGGATCGAACACGGGACGGCCCTGAAGTTCGGACAGCCTGACCTCGATCCGAGCCTCTTCTGCGCGATCATCGATCCACCTCGCGAGGTCGACCAGAGCGACGTGCTTGGCGCACCGGGGACTCGCATCAATCCGCACAAGCGGCAGGGTGATGCGGCCCGCTGAGATTAGCCGCACGAGCTTCTCTGCCGTGTGGTGCGAGAAGAAGTCCCGGGCGACCCGCTCGATCGGCAGCAGCGGGCGGAAGCCATAGAGGGCGACCAGCAAGAAGGTGGTGCGAACCATCGGCGCGTCGCGCGGCTCGGCGGCCGCCTCCGCACGCTGTGCCTGCCTCATCCGCACAGCTGCTGGCATTCCTTTCGGGCGGCCTCTATGCGTCGATCCAGATACGCTGCCAGATCGACCAGCGCGACGCCCTTGGCGCATCGTGGGTTCTTGTCCATCCGGACCAACGGTAGGTCGAGTTCGCCGGCCGATATCTTGCGGACGAGATTTTCGGGCGAAAGGTGCGAGAAGAAGTCCCTGGCGACCCACTCTACCGGAATCAGCGGCCGGGCCTCGTACATCGCCATGAGCAGGAAGCTGGTTTGGACCATCTGCCTCGTCCTTTGATGGAACGCATCTCCCTGGCGCCATCCGGCAGCAAATCGGAGCCCGGCCGCGCCAAGGCCGAAGGCGCGGGCGATCCTTCCACTGACACATTCAAGGGAAGGGCCCAATCCAACACACCATTGCAGCCCCGGCGAGCCCCTCATCTGGCTCGCCCAATCCCGGACTGTTGCCTCGTCGTTCTAGGCAGGCTCTGGCCGGATCGGCGACACCATCGCCATGCAGACGCCGCTGGATGGGACGCGGAACGAGCACTGAGGGAGCTGCAATTCTGGCCATCCGCGAGGCTTTCTCAGAGCACCTGAAAGCGAAGGGCTATCTGAAGTGAGCGACGAGGCTAGCGTCTCTGAGCGCATGCCTGAGGTGCTGCGTCTCAGCGAGGCGTTGTCTCACCGAGTGCTCAATTCCTACCTTGCCGACGAGCCGATCCCCAAGGATCAGGCAACCGCGCCGATCAAAGCGGCGCAACTCTTACGCGATACTGAAGTGCCCTGGCCTCCTATCCTTGAGCAGGCGCTGCACGAGGTGGTTGATCACGCGCGCCGGGCCAGGGCAGCTGCAGAAGCGCACGAGCATGAAGATGTAGAGGGCCAGGCAGGGCATGAAGGCTCAGCCAGCCTACTCCACTCGCTTCCGGTTCTGGGCAGATTGCTCGGCGGCGGTAAGCCGGATTGATAACCTGCCTGCTCCGGTACCCGAATGCGAAAGGCGACCTAAAGTGACGGATGCGAGCGCGCAGCCTGACAAGATGGCTGAGGTCGCCGGGCTGGCGTCGGCGATTGCCGATCACATCTTGGCGCAGAACGCTGCAGGGACGCGGATCCCACCAGAGCAGTTCACGATGCTCGTACGAGCCGCCCGCATGCTCCTCGACAATGGCGTGCTCTGGCCGCCCAATGTGGAGCACCTGATCATGGAGGTCGCCGAGCGGGTCGGGCAGGCCAAGGCGGCCTCAGAGGGCACTGTGGTCAGCGCAGAATGAGGATCGTCGTCGCGCGGGCACTGTCGCTGGCCGCAGCCCTCCTCGTCCTTGGCGCTGTGGAGTTCCTGAAGGAAATCAGGTGCCCTTACCCGGTTGAGGACTGTCTCCTCGCTGCGGTTGCCGCGACTGCCGTCATGATGCTGGCCGGCTCGTCAGCATGAAGAAGCACGGGCCAGAGACCTGCGAGGTGAAGGTCGGTGAGACTTGGCGCACAGCCACTCTCACTGAAGCCCAAGGTGTCTACGGGTACGCACCGAAGAGATGTCCAGCCTGCCACGGTCCGGTGTACGTCCTCGGCAGCTATGGGACCCGTCAGCAACTCCGGCTCACGCATCGCAGGTCGCACAGCGGATGCCCACTCTTGCCGCGATCCTTCTCTGGTACGGCCTCGACACACCTGGATGCTGTATCATAGGCCCAAGATCATACTTGGGGTTTGCCCATCGAGGGTTGCCGGCGACCACTGAGGATGTAAGCAGGGCCCCCAACGCTAGCTGTTGCGGCGAAACAACAGCCACCCAAAGTAAAATTCGATTTGAAAATTACGTCGACATACGAAGCTGAGCCGTATAAACATTTTTGATACCCAACAAACATCACACATTTAATTCAATTTTGACTTAGTATTAACACATATTAAGAATGAAGACTCTCTCTTGTACAGTCAAACATTTTCATTATAAGGACGATCGCCTCACATGGAGGAATTGATGCGCATTATCATTTCTAGTTTCGTTGTCTCAATGCTTGCGATGTCTAGTGGAGCGCACGCCCAATCATGCGCTTCAAGCATGCGTGCCAACATGTCTCAAATGGCGGCCAACGCGATACAGTGTGGTGAGTCTGCCGATCTTCTGAGTTCCATTCAACGCGGCGGGTCTGGGCGCACAAGTATCGCAGAACTGGCCTCGTCCTGCGAGCGTGGCCGATCTGTGACGAGTCAACTGAGTGCGTTCAATGAATGCTCGCGCACTTATATATGTGCAACTTTGGCTTACTCCTACGCGCTAGAAAATCTAAGCAGCTTTGGAGGTGATTGCACTGCTGCGGCTAACGCTGGTCTAAGCAAATTCCCAGTTCGTTAATCGAAATGATCAGGTTGTTGCTTGCTGCCATAACCGTGATACCTATGACGCTCGGCACTGCGCGCGCCGAGTCTCTGTCAAGTTGTGATCAAATTAAACGAACGCAAGGTGTACAGGCGTGGCTAACCTGTGTTGCTCGCCAAGCTAAAGACAATTACTTACCGGGTGCAGGAGCAGCTCCTGGTATGGCCATGGATGAGATGGACAATCAAATCAATCGTGAACTATGCACAGGTATGTGCGAAGGGCGCGACTCCGGCGCTAAAATCGGCGACTGCACCTGCAAATGAAATTGCGATCTTTTTTGATCTGATAAGCGCACCCTGCAGCCAAGCGGTTGCAGGGTGTTCTGCCTAGTGTCCGGTTCCGCGATTTCCAAACATGAAATTTCTTGCGAACTACGAGCGCCGCTTTCTGACCGGCATCTCAAAAGCAATGGGCGGCGTCGCCAGCTATGCTTGGAGTGTATCATCCTGGGCCGATTACAGGATCAAAGATGCGCTACGCAATGAAACCCACCCAAGCGATCAAGCCGCCATAGACGCCATGATCGGTGTCTACAAAGACCAGCGTTTCAAGGCCATGCCCCCAGATCCCCGCGCAATCGATCCCGCGCAGGCCCGCAGCATCCGCGAGCGCTTGGAAGACAAGTATTACTATCAGTGGCGAGCGACTCGGGCAGATGCACAACTAATTGACGCGCTTTATGCAGGGTGCGCACAATCAAACGGCGATCGATATACACTCTGTGTCGAAACAATTTTCTTGGACGACAAGGGACACAGCCCGCCATTGAGGTGGCGGCCATGGGGCTCCTGCGATGAGTTCAAGCGTTACTACTACGTGACAGCATGCAGCGTGACTGTGCGGCCGTTCATCACCTCATACGATGATGCGGTCCGGTTGCTCGGCAGCCTCCTGCCGGGATGGGGATACAGTCTGCGATACGCGGCCGGACGCAGCGCGGTACGGCTTGAGCGAGGAAGCGAAACCGGTCCATGGAAGGAGGGGTATCCTGCTCTGGCCTTGGTCACGGCGATCCTTGATCGCTTAGAGAAATTCCCAGAGGAGGCGCCAGATTGGCGTTCGATCTGACGGCGCATCTACGATCGCAAGCCCGGGACACGAACTGTCCGTTTGTCGTCCTCCGCCCTGTCTAGGAAGAGCTAAAGCGACGGTTACGTCGCCGCCTCCGGCTGGGCAGCGGTCGCCCCCGCCCCATACCAGCCGCCATTCTCCTTCGCGTTCTGCGCCCGGACGTTGAAGGCGTTCTCGTTCATAAATTCGATCGTCGTGTCGCCCGCCCCCTTGGCCGTCGGCCACGTCTCAGGAACGATCATCACCGAGCGGGTTTCTCCCGAGCACACAAGCCCAGGAGAGCAGCATGGACGACGACCGCGTTTGGTCCTTCGAGCAGAGCCTATGGACCGGTGACGCAGATCACTACCGCGAGCTGGTCGACGACGAGTGCCTGATGGTTCTGCCGCAGCCGCCCTTCGTCATGAGCGGTTCGCAGGCGATCGAGGCCGTTGCGAGCACGCCGCGCTGGTCTGAGGTCGAGATCTCCAAGGGGCAGATCTCACGGCCGCAGGAAGGGCTGATTGTCATCGCCTACCATGCCAAGGCATCGCGCGATGATGAGCATTATGAAGCTCATTGCACGTCCACCTATAGACGGCTTGAGCACGAGGTATGGCGGGTCGTGCAGCACCAGCAGACGCCGCCGCTTGTCACCTCCCCAGCGACCGAAAGTGGCGAATAGGTCTATACTGAGGGGATGGGTGAGCGAAGCTGCTCATCCCCTCAGCTGCCTCACGCATTGTCCGCTCACGGATGAGCCGACAGTTCAACCCATTCATGCCATCGCCCTCAAGCGCGCCACCGTGGCGCGCCGCGCGATATCATTGAACTCGCTGGCAGCGTCGTTGCTGTCTACGTCTCCAAGAACCCAGTTCCCGCCAGCGACCTCCTGACCCTGATCGCGAGCATCCACGCCGCGCTGACCGGCATCGCCTCTGGCGCGACGGCTGCGCCAGCGGTCGAGGAGGTCGAGAAGCCGACGCCTGCCCAGATCCGGAAGAATATCACACCGGACGGGCTGATCAGCTTCATCGACGGTAAGTCCTACAAGACGCTGAAGCGGCACCTGACCGCGCAGGGCCTCGAGCCGCGGGCCTACCGCGAGCGCTTCGGTCTGCCGGCCGACTACCCGATGGTGGCGCCGAACTACGCGGCCCCGCGCTCGGCGTTGGCCAAGCAGATCGGCCTCGGCCGGCCTGGGGCTGCCGCTGAGCGGGAGCAACCCCGCGGGCGCCGGAAGGCCGCCTGAAAAGGCATGCGCCTATTGAAGGCGTCGATGGCCTCAATCGCGCGAGTGGACAGGGCTCCTCCCTAGGGGCGATGGGGATGAGTGTCTGGACTTACTGCCCAACACGGCCCAACATGCTGCGATCACCAGCTGGTCTCGAACCGTAGGCACTGGTGGCTGAGAGAGACGTGTGCTCCCGCCTGCATCGCGTGGAGCATCGTCATGGACAGGCCCATCGATCGGTCGCGCTCGTCTGCCGAGTATGACCGGCGGCTCGTCCAGAACACCAACGAGATCATTCGGCAGTCCCGCGAGCTGCTGGACAGGACCAAGCCCTTCCTGTCTGCGCGTCTGGGTGTGAGTGCGGCAGATCGGGAACCGACACCGTTAGTTTCGAGCCCTGCGCTCTGAGCGCTTATCGGCGCATCGCTTTTACTTTTGTAGATGCGCCCGCGTCTGCGGCAGCTCAGAAGAGGCGCCGATTAGGGAGAAGGCGCGTGCCGAGTTTCTATGTTGATCTACGGGCGCCGGGATGGGCTGAGCCGAATGACATCCCGATCGAGTTCGACAGCTTGGAGGCGGCCTATCTCGACGCCTGCGCCTCGATCCCTGGCGTTATCAACGATCTCCTGAGCGAGAAGCGTGACCTAACCGGATGCGCATTCGAGATCCGGGCCGGAACCGGCGAACTCCTGATGAAGGTGCCCTTCACAGAACCCGTTCCCTGGCGGCCCCGGCCAGCTGCAGGCGTTGACACGCCTCGTGCCGTGAAACCTTCACCGCAGCCTGAGTTCCGGGAGGCGCATAGCACGCCCGAAGCAGTCAGCCACCTAGTTGAAGCGCTTGAGGCTCAATGCCGCGCACTCCAGATGCAGATCGAAGTTCAGAGAGATCTCGACGCGCAGGCTCGAAGCCGATCTGTAGAAGCGTTGGCACGATCCTATGAGCTATTGCGGGTGCCGGTTTACCGACTATTCGGCGAAATCGCTTCCAAGAGCTGAGCACGCATCTGGCGCCGAACTAACTTATGAGAGCAGGAACCATTCACATAGGTTTCCTCTTTTGTAGGCAGCGGCTTGGTTCACACAGAGCCTAGTGGCCGGAGACGCCAGCGCTCCTGCCTGTACGACGAGGTGTGCGTGTTCTCTTCCGATCCCAATGCCATGGGAATGCTCATCCGCAAGCTAGAGAGCATCGCTTTCCTCTCCGAGGAGGAGCGGCAGGCTATCCAGAACCTTCCGATCAGGGTGCAGGCGCTGCGCGCGCGTCAGGACATCGTGCGCGACGGCGACAGGCCCTCGCAGTGCTGCCTCGTGCTCGAAGGCTGGGCCGTCCGCTACAAGCTGCTCAGCGAGGGCCGGCGGCAGATCCTGTCGTTCCACATCCCCGGCGACATTCCGGACCTGCAGGGCCTGCATCTTCATACGATGGATCACAGTCTGGCCACGCTGACCAAGGCAACGGTTGCCTTCATCCCGCATGAGAGCCTGCTCGATCTCACGACCCGCTACCCCACTCTCGCCGGCATCTTCTGGCGCGAGACGCTGATCGATGCGGCCATCTTCCGTGAGTGGGTCACCAGCATGGGCCGACGCTCGGCGTGCGAGCGGATCGCGCACCTGTTCTGCGAGCTTTATCTCCGGCTTGAAGCCGTCGGCCTCGCCAGTGAGCACCGTTGCGAAATGCTCGTGACGCAGATCGAACTCAGCGACGCACTCGGTCTCACGAGTGTGCACATCAACCGCGTTCTCAAGGACTTGCGCCAGCGCGAGCTGATCACGCTCAAGAGCCGCAATCTGACCATTGAGGCGTGGAACGAGCTTACCCGAACCTCGGACTTTGACCCGACGTATCTGCATCAGCGGCGGCCGGTTGCGTGATGTGCCAGCGTCCTTCCAGGGTCAGCGTCGCCGTGTAAACCTCCTGGCCGCGCTCATCGCGAACAACGGCCTTGAAGACGCGGTGATCGCCGTCTGGCATGACGTCCTGAGCCATGCCGCTCAGAACCTTATGCGCTTCTTCCTGCGCCTCCTGGATAGATGCGAAGGATACGCTTGGAGCACCCGAAACGAAGTCTCCATTATCGTCCGTGTCAATCGTGTAGGGTGGCATCACTGATCTCGAAGCCGAGTAACATTTGATGCTCTGAAAACCAGCGGTGAGCAATCCGGTTCTCCCTCTATTTGGGCGCCAACGCACCCCGCACAGGATCCAGCTGCTCCCCGGCCACCTCCGGTCAACGGTGCCACACCTTGGTGAAGGCCCAGCCCTGCCCGAGCCGGGCGAACTTTACGAAGCCACCGACCTGGCAGGTGCCGTTGGCAGGATCGTTATAGATCTACCGGCGCGGCAAGCCCGGCCTCCCGCAGGGAGGACCGATTTGGGCGGTAAAGGGCAGAGCAGGTAGGCTCGCGCCATGAGCGACAACATCCGCATCGCAGCCTTTGTCCTGATCTGGATGGGGTGCTGGTTTGGCGGCTGGGTCGCTGGCGGCCTCCTATTCCCAGCATACGAGACGCCAGCCGGTATCGGGGCTTTCGTTGGGTTTTGGGGAGGACTCCTCGTCGGGATCTGGCTCACGCGTATAGACCGTCTAAGCTCAAGCTGACCTGGTGCCCCTGGACATGCCCGACACCCCCACCACCGGCGAACTCGTGAAGGCGACGGCGATCACGCTCGACGAAGTGAGCGAGTTGATCGCCGCCTACGGCGCGAAGCCCGGCGCCGGCCCGCTGCCGCTTGGTGAGAGCTACAAGCTCGACGTGGACGCAGCGATCGACGCACATCCATTCTCGGCAGCAGCCCTGGCGGATGGGAAGGCCTCGATCCGCCGTAGGCGCTCCGCCGTCGAAGCCGCGATCCTGCTGGCGCGGCCAGTGAAGGCGTGAGCCGCCCGCTCGGCGCCCAGCCCTGTCCTCACGCCACCGCCACTGGCAACTCGTCGATCTGCGTCGTGTAGCGCGGCGTGCGCATTTCGAACTTCGTGCTCCAGGCGCGCCGGTCCGCAACCCCAGCCCGCGCCGGCACCACGGCGCCCCGCCCCCAGCGCGCGTTGCAGGCATCGATCGCGGCCATCAGCGGGCCAGAGCGCTCCCGATCCATCTGCCCGATCAGCGCACGCGGACTGTCCTCCAGCCGCATCAGGTCCGTGGTGACCACGCCAGCCTTCGAATAGCGCCAGGGCCGGTCGCCCGGTTCGCGCCAGGTCCGGGCCACGCCGTGCAGCGCCGCCTTGATCAGCGCCAGCGTGTCGTTCGTGGCCTCCGGCAGCGTCACGGTTGTCGAGATCGAGCGCATCGGCTCGCCCCGGTCATGCTGGCTGGTGTGGTAGAAGACGCTGACGTGGTTGGTGGCCAGCCCGCCCCGCCGCCCCTCACAGCAGCGTCGCCAGCCCCACCACGACGCCCCCGCCCGCGATCAGCACCACCGCCGTAAGGGTCTCGCCAGCTCGCCGATTTTCATCGCAGAGCTAGAGCCGTTCCCGCTCATGTGGCGACGGTCAAGTCGTCGTCGTACCCGGCCGCTGTGATGAAGTTGCGGCATTCGCACGGGGTAAAGTGAGTGAAGGCGTTCCGAATGGCGTCCCGCAGGTCCGGGCCCGTACGGGCGGCTGCGGTGCGCAGCAACGCCTTCAGCTTCGCAAAGGCATTCTCGATCGGGTTGAGACCTGGGCTGTAGGGCAGAAGGTAGAGCCGCCGCGCCTCTGCTGCCCCGACCGCCTCGCGCACGCCTGTCACCTCGTGGGCCCCGAGGTCGTCGAGGATGACCGTATCGCCGGTCCGCAGGACCGGGTGAGCGTGTCGCGGACATAGTCGCGGAAGCGCTCCCCGTTTGTCGCCCCATCCAACAACGCAAGAGCGCACGGGCCGCTGGTGCGCAGTCCTCGATCGGCCCCAATCGTGCCAATTAACGCCGTCATCGCTTTGTTCGCGTTAGTGTCCCCTCAAAGTCGCAGGACGTGCCATGCCAGAACATGCACCCGTCCTCTGACATCTTAGCGGACCTAAAGTTGGGATCGAACTTCACACGGATGCGGCAGGTGCCACCTACCTCATCCTTCTTCGTGAAAAGGATTTCGGTAGAGTTTACCGAGCGGCCGGTCATCCCAACCTCGCCGACGCATCCAGAGGTGCTGGTGTAGAAGGAGCCGGCGAACTGGTCTGGAGCGGCAGTGAAGGCGATTTTAGCCCGTTGCGAGTAGACACCCTTCCGTTGGTAAGTGCCCGCAGCTAGGGAGCCTGAGCTTGCTGCTGCAGTGAGATCGACCGTGGCGGGGATGAGGAACGGCAGGAGGAGTAGGACGTAGCGCATGGTATTGCCCTCGAAAAACATGCAGCGCTATTGCGAGGACCGCAAAAAATACAAGATCAAGATGTTGTGCTACATGTGATCAATTTGCAACTAAGTCAGATGGTATCCTATCTACGGCAATTTCTTCTTGCAATTCATCCGGCAGCACGGCCATCGCTTCCTCCGCGAGAAATGATGATCCATACTGTTTTGGCCATAGTTCAACATGATCGAAACCAATCGACGCGCCAGAGCGCGATCCCGAATGATCGTATAAGCCGGGCATCTTTGGAGCGTACCGCAGATCGGCTACGCTATGTGACCGAGTCAACCCGGTGGGTCCATGCTGATAATTAATTGTAGATCCATCGAAAGTCGCTATCTCATTGCTATCTTCGTCAAAGTACAACTCCATACCAGACCAGTTTGATATCGGAAAATTGTAAGTTCTGACAGCATCGCCGTTCGTTTGAACAACTCTCAAAACAAACTCATTTCTTTTCACAGAGTAATAAGAATTCAATATCAATCCCCTATGCGCCCCGCATATAAACGAGGACTCAATCTCACCATCAAAGCCGTCCAATATCTCTATCCTATCAGAGGATTTCATCTTTACGCCAAGCTTTACGAACCTTGTCACGCCATCGTTCGAATTTGATGCATGCACACAGACATTACCATCATCGTCAACGTCGAGATACAGATTCCGGCTTCCGAAAATCTTCGCTTGCTTCATCCAGTTAATTGCTGGAGCATTTGCGAAATTCACATATATGGACTGAGTTTCTGCCGACCAAGCAAGCGGCGGCGCATTAGATAAGCCAATAATCAAAAATTTTGATCTCGGAGTGAATCTAAGACTGATATAGTCAGTTGTAAACTTGTAGTCAGCAACGACCTTGAGCGTCTCAGTGCTCCAAATCCGTGTGCGGCCTCCTACGATATGAGCAGCCACATAACGACCATCGCCTGATATGCGCGCAATCCCTGATCCAGGCTTCTCAACGCGGACCTCATCAAGCACGGAAACCAACTTCTGCGTCGCGACAGACCAAAGCTCAACTCGCTCGATGCCGCCGCGTTCTTGAGGTTTAAAACGCCGCAGAACAGCAAACTGACGGTCCAGCGATATGGACGCGAACATTACATTCTCGATGTCTGGTAAGCGAAACCTGCTCGAGAAGTAGGCGGTAGCCAGCGCCCTATAAGCTTCTGCGAACTGTGGAGGAGGTGAGTTTCCAGTCCCAGGCGGCAATCCCTTGATCGCCGCAGCGATTGCTTCTTGCTGATTGCCTTTGTCTAGTAATTCATCAGAGCGTCTAGCCCATAACTCCGATATACTCTGCAGTTCGCCTATCGTGTAGCGGCCATTAAGTCTGACCTCATGGGTGAGAGAAGATTTTATCCATGGCGTCTGAGCCCACATAGTGGCCTCGCCTACATTCCTCGTTACATCACTCATTATGCGTTGTATCGAGTACCCGGGAATTAAGATTGATTTCAAAAATCCTGCTGTGAAAGGACTTAACTCCCCGGTGCCGTCGAGAGCGAGGGCGTTTGGTGAGGTCGCATAGGCGACGAGTAGGCCCCGACTCTGCATATGCGTCTCGGGTGTTGGCTGCGCAGCGTCAGGTCCAATGACTCTCTTGAGATTGCGGCTCGTCGAAACTGACAGCCCGGGGCGCCCGGTTTCTGCGAACGGATTGTTCCGACAAGCATCAAGGAAGACGAGTGTCGCTGCTGCACGCTTCTGTAGCTCGTCGACGAGGGGCTGTACGGGTACGAACCCTTTCAGAGCGGGAGTAATGGTCTCGACATTGACTCCTACCAGATAATTCTCGTCCTGGATCTGGATGCCGTGACCAGAATAATACATCAGCGCCACATCGGCCTTCTCTAAGACCTTTACTGCGTCAGAAAAGCAGGCTTTTAGACCGTCGTCCGTTGCGTTAGTTGCGAGGAAAACAGTGAAACCAAGTTTTTTTAGAGAAGATGAAACCTCGCGAGCGTCGTTGATTGGATTAGGAAGCGATCCTATCGTATCGTTGTAAGCACCATTGCCAATGACTATCGCGACCCGCTTGGTAGGCGAGCTTGCGGCGGGCTCCAGGCGATCGCAGGAAGATGCCTTAGAAGCGGATGGCTGCTCTATCGCGAAGGAGGCCTGGATTGACAGGCAAAGACCGGCTGCAATCACGAGAGCCTTCAGCATCTCATTCCTCCGGCCGCTACTGCTCACAAGCTAAATCGAATACGTGCTATATGGCAAGTGAGTGGCATCTCGGCAGCAAAAAACCGCATGTCAACGGTCAGACGGAAAGCCCCATCAGTCCTGCAGAATTTAACGCATACCTTCAGCAGGCTCATCAGCAATCGCTCACCAGAGATCGCTGCGACCGCCGTCAGCACTCCTGAGACAGATTGAGGGTCTTCACGAACGGAGGATGGCTGGTTCATCGTAGCCCCCAGGAGCGAAGATGAAACAGACGTCCGGGCCGGCGCGGAAGCCGGCAGAAGCCGTGATCAAGGACATCCGACGCGCCACGCGCCGGCAGTTCTCGGCCGAGGAGAAGATCCGCATCGTGCTGGAAGGGCTGCGCGGTGAGGACAGCATCGCCGAGCTGTGCCGGCGCGAAGGCATCGCCAGCTCGATGTACTATGGCTGGTCCAAGGAGTTCCTGGAAGCCGGCAAGAAGCGGCTGGCCGGCGACACGGCCCGTGCCGCGACCGCCGACGAGGTCCAGGACCTGCGTCGCGAGGCGGGTGCGCTGAAAGAGGTCGTGGCCGATCTCGTCCTGGAAAACCGCCTGCTGAAAAAAAGTATGACCGGGGCTGGGGACGACGAGGCATGAGGTACCCGGCCTCTGAGAAGCTGGAGATCATCCGGCTGGTCGAGCAATCCCACCTGCCGGTGCGCGCTACCCTGGAGAAGCTCGCCATCCCGCGCGCCACCTTCTACCGCTGGTACGACGCTTTCCAGCGC
>NZ_CABFVH010000004.1 GCF_902141855.1 Methylobacterium dankookense
CCCGTGATCCTTGCGCCTCAAAGGGCAAAACGGTAGGAGATCGAGGCCGTAACGGGCAGTCGGGGTGTAGCGCAGTCTGGTAGCGCACCTGGTTTGGGACCAGGGGGTCGTAGGTTCGAATCCTATCGCCCCGACCATCTTCAGTTTGTCCGGAGCCGTTCCCGTCGCCATGCCGAGCGCCCGCATCTACCAGCCGTCGAAGGACGCCTCGCAGTCGGGCCTCGCCCGCACCAAGTTCTGGATCCTGGAATTCGACCAGACGGCCCCGCGCGAGACCGACCCGCTGATGGGCTGGACGAGCTCCGGCGACATGCTGCAGCAGGTCAAGCTCGAGTTCGAGAGCCGCGAGGAGGCCGTGGCCTACGCGACCCGCGCCGGCATCAGCTACCGGGTCGAGGAGCCGCACAAGCCGATTCCCCGCAAGGGCCTGTCCTACTCGGACAATTTCAAGTTCAGCCGCACCGCGCCCTGGACGCACTGACAGAGGCTCAGGGCTCCTGCCGCGCCTTCCAGGCCGGGTAGGGCGAGGCGCCCTCCGGCCGCAGCTGCGCGAGCCGCATCGGCTGCTCGGCGAGCGGCCGGCACAGCTCGCCGTAGATGGCGGCGGAGCCGGCGCCGTAGGTCTCGGCCTCCTCCGCCGCATAGGCGAAGTAGCCCTCGCGGAAGCCCGCGAGCCGCATGGCCGCGTGGCACATCGGGCAGGGCTGGCCGCTCGCGTACATCACGGCCCCCGCGAAGTCGCGGCCGAGCGTCCGGCTCGCCGCGCGCAGCGCCACCATCTCGGCATGGTCGCTCGGGTCGTTGGTCAGATGGACAGTGTTGGCCGCCCGCGCGACGACGGCGCCGTCCTTCACGATCACCGCGCCGTAGGGCGACCCGCCCGCCTCGACATTGCGCCGGGCGATGGCCACGGCTTCGGCGAGATGGGCTTCGTGGGTCGTCATCGCTTCTCCCTCCGGAAATCCTGGGGTCAGAACGCGTAGCGCACGGTGCAGTCCGGCAGGGTCTCGGCGAGCAGCGCCTTGAAGCGGGCGAGCCAGCGGCCCTTCCAGCCGGCGCGGTAGCGGACGTTCACGCCGCCGCCCTCCGAGACCTTGGCCTCCTGGATGTCCGGGCGCCAGAGCAGGCTCTCCGCCTTCGGGTGCCAGCCGAGATTGACCGCGTGCAGCCCCGCATTGTGGGTCAGCATGATCACTTCGCATTTGAGCTGGGCCCTGGCCCGCGCCGAGATCCCGGCCTCGACCTGCCGGAACAGCTCCCGCCAGTCCGCCTCCCAGCCCTCGTAGAGGATGACGGGCGAGAAATTGGCGTGGACCTCGTAGCCGGCCTCCACGAAATCGTCGATCGCGGCGATGCGCTCGGGGATCGGCGCGGTGCGCACGTCGACCACCCGGGCGATCGTCTCCGGCATCAGCGAGAAGCGGATGCGGGTCTTGCCCCGCGGATCGTAGGCGAGGAGGTCGCGGTTCACCGCCTTGGTGGCGAAGGAGGCCTTGGCGTTCGGCAGGTCCCGGAACAGGGCGACGAGGTCGCGCACCCCGTCCGTTAGGGCGGCGTCGACCGAGAGGTCGCCGTTCTCGCCGATATCGTAGACCCAATGCTCCGGGTCGATCAGGTCGGGCTCGGGCAGGGGCCCCTGCCGCTTCGCGTGGCGGGCGATGGCCGCGCAGGCGGCCTCGGTATTCACGAACAGGCTGATCGGATTCGCGAAGCCCTTGCGCCGCGGCACGTAGCAATAGGCGCAGGCCATGGCGCAGCCGTTCGAGGTGGAGGGCGCGATGAAATGGGCGCTGCGCCCGTTCGGGCGCAGGGTCAGCCCCTTCTTCACCCCGAGCACCAGGGTGGAGCGCTTGATCCGCACCCAATCCTCGACCGAGCCGGCATTGCCGTGCAATTCCGGGATGTTCCAGTGCGAGGGCACCGGGATGCGCGCGGCGTCCGGAAAGCGCGCCAGGATCGCCCGGCCGTGGGGAAAGTCCCCGACGGTCGGCTCGTGGTAGATCCGGCCGATATCGAGGAGGTCCCGGGTCAGCGCCATGCGCGTCCTGATCTAGGCCACCCCGCGCAAAAATCCCGGGTGTCGAGAGGGATCATCCCTCTCGCGGGTCCGGGCGGAGCCCGGATCAGGCCTCCCGCGGCGGAGGCGCGGCGACCAAGGCCTCCAGGCCCTCCGCCTTCAGGGCCGCCACGTCGCCGGCGAAGATCTCCATCACGGCGGCCCGGATCGCCGCGAGGCGGTCGGGCTGGGTGACGCGGGTGCCGATCAGGTCGGTCACGTAGAACACGTCCACCGCCCGCTCGCCGAAGGTGGCGATATGGGCCGAGGTGATGTTGAGCGAGAGCCGGCTGAAGGCGGTGGTCAGCTCGTAGAGCAGGCCGGGCCGGTCGAGGCCGGTGACCTCGATCACCGTCTCGCGGCTCGACAGGGCGTTGTCGATCGCCATGTCGGGCGGCACCAGGAAGGTCTTGGCGCGCGGGCTCGCGGCGGCGGGATGCTTGTCGGCCACGAGGTCGGCGATGCGGATCTCGCCCTTCAGCGCCCGCTCGATCGCCGCCGTGATGCGCTTGCCCCGGCGCAGCTCGTCCTCGTCCCGGTCGAAGGCGCGCGAGACATAGATCGAATCGAGGGCGAAGCCGTCCGAGGTGGTGAAGATCTGCGCGTCGACGATGTTGCCGCCCGCCGCCGCGCAGGCCCCGGTGATGATGGCGAGCAGCCGCGGATGGTCGGGCGAGTAGACCGTGATCTCGGTGACGCCGCGCACCGGATCGGTCTCGACGTCGGTGGCGCTGGTGCGCCCCGATTCCTCGACGCCGCGGATGAAGTTCGCGTCCTTGAACTGGCGCACGCCCTCCACCTTCAGCCAGTAGGCCTGGTTGTGGCGGGCGGCATAGGCGTCGAAGGCCTCCGCCGACCAGTCCGGCAGCTTCTCGCGCAGCGCGATCTGGATGAGGCGGACGCGGTCGGTGCGGGCGATCTCCGAATGGCCGCCGGAGAGGCGCACCTCGGTCTCGTCGTAGAGGGTGCGGATCAGCGTCGCCTTCCAGGCCGTCCAGACGCCGGGCCCGACCGCGGTGATGTCGGCCACGGTCAGGATGGTGAGGAGCTTCAGGCGCTCCAGGCTCTGCACGATCGCGGCGAAGCGCTCGATGGTCTTCGGATCCGAGAGGTCGCGGCTCTGGGCCGTCATCGACATCAGCAGGTGGTGCTCCACCAGCCAGGACACCATCTCGGTCTCGGCCTGGCTCAGGCCGAAGCGCGGGCTGAGCTTCTCGGCGATGGCCGCGCCGGCGATCGAGTGGTCCTCGGGCCGGCCCTTGGCGATGTCGTGGAGCAGGATGGTGACGTAGAGCGCCCGGCGGTTGGTGATCGAGTGGATCAGGCGCGAGACCAGCGGATAGGCCTCCTCGACGCGGCCGGATTCGATCGCGGCGAGCGCCCCGATCGAGCGCAGCAGGTGCTCGTCCACCGTGAAGTGGTGGTACATGTTGAACTGCATCATCGCCACGATGCGCCCGAAATCCGGGATGAAGCGGCCGAGCACGCCGGCCTCGTTCATCTGGCGCAGTACCAGTTCCGGCGAGTTCTTCGAGGTGAGGATGTCGAGGAACAGGCGGTTCGCCTCCTCGTCCGTGCGCAGCGAGGGGCCGATCAGGCGGAGTGACCGGCTGGCGACGCGCTTGGCGTCCGGATGGATCGGGAGGTTGTGCCGGTCGGCGAGCCAGAACAGGCGGATCAGGTTGACGGGGTCGCGCTCGAAGGCGTCCTCGGCACGCAGGTTCACCCGGCCGTGGTCGATCCAGAAATCCTCCGCCTCGATGGCGGTGGCGCGGAAGCGGTCGCGGAAGCGGCCGATCCAGCGGTCGAGCACCGGCGTGCGCTTGGCGTGGCGCGCCTCCAGCTCCGCGCAGACGATGGCGGTGAGGTCGCCGACATCCTTGGCGATGCGGAAATACGCCTTCATGAAGCGCTCGACGCCGGAAAGGCCGCCGCGGGGCCCGTAGCCGAGGCGTTCGGCGATGCGCGGCTGCAGCCCGAAGGAGAGCCGCTCCTCGGCGCGCTTGGTGACGAAGTGCATGTGGCAGCGCCCCCGCCACAGGAACTCCTCGCAGCGCTCGAACAGCTTGTACTCGTCCGGCGTGAACAGGCCGGCATGGACCAGCTCCGCCTGGTCGCGCACGCGGTAGGTGTATTTGGCGATCCAGAACAGGGTGTTGAGGTCGCGCAAGCCTCCCTTGCCGTCCTTCACGTTCGGCTCGACGAGGTAGCGCGAGGAGCCGGCCTTCGAGACCCGCGCGTCGCGCTCGCGCAGCTTCGCCTCCACGAATTCGTGGGCCGTGCCCAGGACGAGCTCGCTGTCGAAGCGGGTGACGAGCTCCTCGAAGAGCTGGCGCGAGCCGAACAGGTAGCGCGCCTCGAGGATCGACGTGCGGATGGTGATGTCGCTCCGCGACTCGCGCAGGCACTCCTCCACCGAGCGCGTGGCATGGCCGACCTTCACCTTGAGGTCCCAGAGCACGTAGAGCATCGCCTCGACGACGCTCTCCGACCACGCGGTCTGCTTGTAGGGCAGCAGGAACAGCAGATCGATGTCCGAGCCCGGCGCCATGGTGCCCCGGCCGTAGCCGCCGGTGGCGACCACCGTGAACTGCTCGCCCGTGCTCGGGTTGTCGTTCGGGTAGAGGCGCCAGACCACCGCGTCGTAGATCGCCCGCACCACCCCGTCGGTGAGCGTCGAGATCGCCTGGGCGCAGGCGAAGCCGTCGCGGTCCTTGAGGAGCTGCGCCTCGGCGGCCTTGTGGCCGCGCTCGATCACCGCCTTCAGCTCGGGCACCAGGATGGCCCGCAGCGCGGTCGGCTCGCGCACCTCCCGGTCGAGATTGTCGAGAACCTTGGCGAGGGCGGCGGCGGCGTCGAACATGGATACCCGTTCAAGCATTCCGGTTCCGGCGGCCGGGCCGCTCCGGCGCGGAGCGCGTCACGCAGCACGAACCTCGGAACGAAACCTCAGGGACGACGCCCCGGTCCGGCCGGACCGGAGCCAAGCTCTAGCACGATCGCACCGGGCTGCCAGCTTTGCCGAGGGGGCGCGGCATAAGGCGCGGGGAGGCCTGTCGGCGTTCGTCCTTTTCCGCGGAAATTGCGTTTGACATAACGAACGTGGCGACCTAGCTCGACGGTATAGCGGAGTCCGCGAACGACTCCGAGGGAGACCACGCCATGCGCCTTCACCGCCGCACGCTGCTCGCGGCCGCCGCCTGCGCCCTCGCGCTGCTGGCCGGGCCGCTCGGGAACCCGGCCCGGGCCGAGGAGCCGAAGGAGATCCGCCTCGACTGGGCGACCTACAACCCGGTCGGCCTCGTGCTGAAGGAGAAGGGCTTCCTGGAGGAGGCGCTGAAGGCGAAGGGCATCAAGGTGCGCTGGGTCCAGTCGCTGGGCTCCAACAAGGCGCTGGAATTCCTCAACGCCGGCGCGATCGATTTCGGCTCGGCCGCGGGCGCGGCGGCGCTCGTCGCGCGCATCAACGGCAACCCGATCAAGGCGGTCTACGCCTTCTCGCGCCCCGAATGGACGGCGCTCGTCACCCGCAAGGATACCGGCATCGCCAAGCCCGCCGACCTCAAGGGCAAGCGCGTGGCGGTGACCCGCGGCACCGATCCGCACATCTTCCTGATCCGCGCGCTCCAGGGCGCCGGCCTCACCGAGAAGGACGCCAAGCTCGTCCTGCTCCAGCATCCGGACGGGCGCACGGCGCTCGACCGCGGCGACGTGGACGCCTGGGCGGGCCTCGACCCGATGATGGCGGCGGCCGAGATCGAGAACGGCGACGTGCTGTTCCACCGCGACGCCGCGGCCAATACCTGGGGCCTGCTCGACGTGCGCGAGGCCTTCGCGATGGAGCATCCGGATCTCGTGCGCACGGTGATCGCGGCCTACGAGCAGGCCCGCGCCTACGCCATCGCCAACCCGCAGGCGCTCAGCGCCGCGCTCGTCGCCGCGACCAAGCTGCCGGACGCGGTGATCGCCCGGCAGATCGAGCGCACCGACCTGTCGCAGCCGGCGATCGGGCCGGCGCAGGCCGAGTCGATCAAGGCGGCGGGCCTCGCCCTGCAGCAGGCCGGGGTGATTCCGGCCGGCACCGACGTGCCCGCGGCCGTCGACGGGCTGCTCGACGCGAGCTTCAACCCCGCCGCCGGGCGCTGAGCGCGATGGCGCCGCCGCTGCTGCGCCATGGCGGCCGCGCCCTCCTCGGTCTCGCCCTGCCGCTCGCCCTGGCGCTCGGCTGGGAGGTCGCGGTGGATGCGGGCCTCGCCTCGGGGCGGCTCCTGCCGCCGCCGAGCCGGATCGGCAGGACGCTCCTCGACCTCGCCGCCTCGGGCGATCTCTGGATGCATGTCCAGGCGACGCTCGCCCGGGTCGGGCTCGGATTCCTCTGCGGCGCGCTCGCCGGCATCGTCGTCGGCGCGCTGGTGGCGACGCTGCCGCTCCTGCGCTGGCTGCTCGACCCGAGCCTGCAGGCCCTGCGCGCCGTGCCTTCCCTCGCCTGGGTGCCGCTCTTCATCCTGTGGTTCGGCATCCTCGAGACGCCGAAGGTCACCCTGATCGCGGTGGGGGTGTTCTTCCCCGTCTATGTGGGCGTGGCCGGGGCGATCGCCTCGGTGGACCGCAAGCTGGTGGAGGTCGGGCGGATCTTCCGGCTGTCGCGCTTCGCGCTCGTCCGGCGCATCCTGCTGCCGGCGGTGCTGCCCGCGACCCTCGTGGCCCTGCGCACGGGGCTCGGCCTCGGCTTCCTGTTCGTGGTGGCGGCGGAGCTGATGGGCGCCTCGGAAGGGCTCGGCTACCTGCTGGTCGACGGCCAGCAATTCAGCAAGCCGGACCAGATCCTGGCCGCGATCATCGCCTTCGCGGTAGCCGGCAAGCTCGCCGACGCCGCCCTCGTCGCGGTCGCGACCCCGCTGGTGCGCTGGCAGGACACGGCGCGCGAGAGCCTGTGACCGGGCCGGCTCAGCCGCGCTCGGCGCGGGACTCCTCCCGCCGGTCCTCCCGCTGCGGCCGCGGCTGCTCCACGGGCGGGAACAGCTTCGCGAGGCCGCTCGCCACGCCGTACAGGACGGGATTCCGGGTCGGCCCCGAGCGGGGCGGTTGCAGATCGGTCTTCAACATATCCATCGCGTTCCGCCGGGAGCGGAGATGTCGCGTGCCCGTCTCGGCACATCTCGTAGGTCGGCAGACGATAATGCGCTCGGGATTACTTGGTTTCCGGCCGCGTGCGAGAATCCTGGCCGGCCGGGCCTGTCCCGGTGCGGCGCGGCACGCGCTCGAACCTGTCTTGGGGATGCGGGAAACCCCGGGGCCGCGCGCGATCGCGGCCCGGTCCCCCGCGCCTCAGCCGCGGCTGCGCAGCACGACCCGCACGGGCGCGTGCGGCAACGGGCAGGCGGCGGGCTGCACGGTCATCACGACGGAGCCCGGGCAGGCGGAGCGGCAGGCGAGGCCGGCATCGATCTGGTCCCGGCCGCAGCCTTCCGCCTGGCAGAACCGGCCGAGATTCTCGCAGGTCGCGAGGAACCGGCCCGGGAGCGGCGCCGGGCGCTCGCGGAGATCCGCGGCCCGGGCGGCGGGCACCGCGGACAGGAGGCCGAGAAGGATGAGGCCGAAGCGCAGCACGGCTGTCCGTCGATGGTTCACGCGGGCCCCTCGCGACCCGCTTTCCTCTCCCTAGCATCCTTCGCGGTCGCCGCCCGTGCCATTCCGGCGACAGGCCCCCCGCGTCTGCTAGGCTCGGCGACGCGATCCATCTCCCGAGGCGTAGCGTGCTCAGCATCGAAGACCTCTCGAAGACCTATGCCGACGGAACCCGGGCGCTCGCCGGGATCGGGCTGGCGGTGCCGGCGGGCGAGATCGTCGCCCTGATCGGCGGCTCGGGCTGCGGCAAGACCACGCTGCTGCGCCTGATCGCCGGGCTCGACCGGGCGAGCGCGGGCGCGATCCGCCTCGACGGGGAGGAGATCCGCCGGCCCCATCCCGGGGTCGGCCTCGTCTTCCAGGAGCCGCGGCTGCTGCCCTGGCTCGACGTCGCCGGCAATGTCGGCTTCGGGCTCGCCGACCTTCCGAGGGCCGAGCGCGTCACGCGGGTCGCCCACGCCCTGGAGCGGGTCGGCCTCGCCGAGCATGCCGGGCGCTGGCCGCGGGACCTCTCGGGCGGCCAGCAGCAGCGTGTCTCGATCGCCCGCGCCTTCGTGGCGCATCCGCGGGTCCTGCTCCTCGACGAGCCGTTCTCCGCGCTGGACGCCTTCACCCGGAAGGACCTGCACGGCCACCTCCTCGCTCTGTGGGCGGAGACGCGGCCGACGATCCTGATCGTCACCCACGATGTCGGCGAGGCGGTGGCGCTCGCCGACCGCGCCGTGGTGATGCGCCCGAAGCCCGGCCGCCTCGACGAGACGGTGACCCTGAAGCTGGCGCGCCCGCGCGACCCGGCCTCGGCCCAGAGCGAGGCGGCGGTGCGCCAGATCCTCGCCGCCCTCGACCGCTCGCTGAAGCCCGCCCCGGCCCGGAGCGAGGCCGCGCCCGAGGGGGCGAACTGGTGGTGAGGGGCGGCCTCGGATAGGGATTAACCGATCCTTGAGCGGGCCCCGGCCAGGCTGCGAGGCTGGCCAGCGCCGATACGACCCCCATGGACGTCCTTCCCGACCTGCAGACGCTGCGCCTGTGCAGCCTGCTCGCCAGCACGGCCTTCGGCCTCGTCTTCCTGGCCTTCTGGCAGGGGCGGCGCGCCGAGCCGTTCTGGCTGTACTGGGCGGGAAGCTCGCTCCTCTACGCCGCGCTGATGCTGGGCTTCGCCCGGGTCGAGCACGTGGCGCTGATCGCGCTGTTCTACGCGCTGCTCGCGGGCACCAACATCCTGATCCTCGCGGGCGTGCGCGCCTTCGACGGGCGCCCGGCCTTCCGGGCCTGGATGCTGCTGCCGATCCTCGCCACCGGCCTCGGCTGCGGCCTGCCCGCCTGGCTCGTGCCGGATCCGGCGCTCGCGGGCACGGTGAGCCGGATCGGCGGCACCGCCCTGCTCGCCTCCAGCTCCGCCCTCGCGGGCGCGACCCTCGCCTTCGGGCCCCAGGTCCAGCCCTCGCGTGGGCGCCGCATCGCCGGGCTCGCGATCCTCGGCTACCAGCCCTCCTACATCCTGGCGATCGTGGCCGAGGCCGCGGGCTGGTCGGAGCCCAACATGGCCGCGCTCCTGCCGATGCTGTCGGACCAGGTGCTGCTGGGCATCATGAGCCTCGGCCTGCTCGCCATGCCGGGCGAGCGGGCGCAGGGGGCGCTGCGCGAGGCGGCCCTGCGCGACGCGCTGACCGGCGCCTGGAACCGGGCGGGCCTCGCCGCGCGCTGCGGCCTGCCGGCGCCCGGCGCGGCGGTGATCCTGATCGACGTCGACCACTTCAAGGCGATCAACGACCGCCGCGGCCATGCGGCGGGCGATGCGGTGCTGGTGACGCTCGTCGCGCGCATCGCGGCGCTGCTGCCCGGGCCGGCCGACATCGTGGCCCGCCTCGGCGGCGACGAGTTCGCGGTGGTTCTGCACGGCACGACGCTCGCCGCCGCCCGCGGGCTCGCGGGCGAGATCCGGCTCGCGGCCCGGCGGGCGGGGGAGGCGCCGGCCTGGACGGTCAGCCTCGGCGTCGCCCCGGCGGAGGGCGCCGACCTCGCCGGTGCCCTGGCCCGGGCGGATGCCGCCCTCTACGCCGCCAAGGCCGCCGGCCGCGACCGCGCCGCCTGATCCGGCCGCCGACGGGGCGAAGCCCTGTTGAGATCGCGCGCGCTTGCCGCTAACCGCGGGGACCACACAAGAACCGAGGAAACACGATGGACGCCACCGCCCTGCGCGCGCTTCAGGCCCCGCTCAAGGACCAGTACCGGCAGAGCCCCGACGCCGCCGTCATCACCCTGACGGCCAAGGGCTCGCTCGACGACACCGCCATCGCCTGCAAGGTCGAGACGGGCCGCGCGCTGGCGGTGGCCGGCCTACACCCGGCGACCGGCGGCTCGGGCGCCGAGCTGTGCTCGGGCGACATGCTGCTCGAGGCCCTGGTCGCCTGCGCGGGCGTGACGCTGAAGGCCGTCGCCACGGCGCTCGAGATCCCGCTGCGCGCCGGCACGGTGAGCGCCGAGGGCGACCTCGACTTCCGCGGCACGCTCGGCGTCGACAAGGAGGCGCCGGTGGGCTTCCGCGCCATCCGCCTGACCTTCGCCCTCGACACCGACGCGCCGCAGGAGAAGCTCGACCAGCTCCTCAAGCTGACCGAGCGCTACTGCGTGGTGTTCCAGACCCTGAACCACCGGCCCGAGCTGGCTGTCACCGCCACGAAGCGCTGAGTGGCTGGCGGAACCCGGGCGCGCCCGGGGTCCGCGGGGGACGGCCCTACTCGGCCGCCGCCTCGTAGCTCTCCGTCGGCGGGCAGGAGCAGACGAGGGTGCGGGCGCCGTAGGCGTTGTCGACGCGGGTGACCGGCGGCCAGTACTTGTCGATCCCGAGCGTGCCCGCCGGGAAGCAGGCGGCCTCCCGCGAATAGGGCCGCTCCCAGGCGCCGATCAGGTCCTGCACCGTGTGGGGCGCGTTCTTGAGCGGGTTGTTCGCCGTGTCGGAGCGCCCCTCCTCGATCGCCCGGATCTCCTCGCGGATCGCCAGCATGGCGTCGCAGAAGCGGTCGATCTCGCCCTTGGTCTCGGACTCGGTCGGCTCGATCATCAGCGTGCCGGCCACCGGCCAGCTCATGGTCGGCGGGTGGAAGCCGCAATCGATCAGCCGCTTGGCGATGTCGTCGACGGTGATCCCGGCGCTCTTCTGGAAGGGGCGCACGTCCACGATGCACTCGTGCGCCACGCGGCCGTTCTCGCCCGCGTAGAGGATCGGGTAGGCCCCCTTCAGCCGGTTCGCGATGTAGTTGGCGTTGAGGATCGCCACCCGCGTCGCCTGGGTCAGCCCGCGCCCGCCCATCATCAGGCAGTAGCTCCACGAGATCGGCAGGATCGAGGCCGAGCCGAAGGCGGAGCCTGAGACCGCGCCCTCCTCGCCGCTGCGCGGATCGGAGGGCAGGAACGGTATCAGGTGCGCCTTGACGCCGATCGGCCCCATGCCCGGGCCGCCGCCGCCATGCGGGATGCAGAAGGTCTTGTGCAGGTTGAGATGGCTGACGTCGGCCCCGATGTCGCCGGGCCGGGCGAGGCCGACCAGCGCGTTGAGGTTCGCGCCGTCGAGATAGACCTGGCCGCCATGGTCGTGGGTGATCGCGCAGATCTCGCGCACCCGCGCCTCGAACACGCCGTGCGTCGAGGGATAGGTGATCATGCAGGCCGCGAGATCGGCCGAATGCTGCTCGGCCTTCCTGCGGAAATCCTCCACGTCCACGTTGCCGTTGGCATCGGCCCCGACCACCACCACGCTCATCCCGCACATCTGCGCCGAGGCCGGGTTGGTGCCGTGCGCGGAGGAGGGGACCAGGCAGACCGTGCGGTGCGCCTCGCCGCGCGAGAGGTGGTAGCGGCGGATGGCGAGAAGCCCCGCATACTCCCCCTGCGCGCCGGAATTCGGCTGCATCGAGATCGCGTCGTAGCCGGTGACCGCGCAGAGCTTGTCGGAGAGGTCGCCGATCAGCTGGCGGTAGCCGGCGGCCTGATCGTCCGGCACGTGCGGGTGGATCTCCGAGAATTCCGGCCAGGAGATCGGCAGCATCTCCGCCGTGGCGTTGAGCTTCATCGTGCAGGAGCCGAGCGGGATCATCGCCCGGTCGAGCGCCAGGTCGCGGTCGGCGAGGCGGCGCATGTAGCGCGTCATCTCGCTCTCGGCCCGGTTCATGTGGAAGATCGGGTGCGTGAGGTAGGGCGAGGTGCGCAGCAGCGACTCCGGCAGGCGCGATTCCGGCCAGGCCTCGTCGTAGGCGACGTCGTGCCCGCCGAAGGCGCGCCAGACGGCCTGGAGGATGTCGGGCCGGGTGCGCTCGTCCACCGTGATGCCGATGCGGTCCTCACCCACTTTCCGCAGGTTCACCCCGTTCTCGACGGCGCTCCGCAGGATCACGCCCTGGAAGGGCCCGACCTCGACGGTGATCGTGTCGAAGAAGCGCTCCGGCTCGATCCGGAAGCCGAGGTTGCGCAGGCCGCCCGCGAGCCGCACCGCGTCCCGGTGCACGCGCTGGGCGATGGCCTTGAGGCCGGCCGGCCCGTGATAGACCGCGTACATCGAGGCGATGACGGCGAGCAGCACCTGGCTGGTGCAGATGTTCGAGGTCGCCTTCTCGCGGCGGATATGCTGCTCGCGGGTCTGGAGCGCGAGGCGGTAGGCGCGGTTGCCCCTGGCATCCACCGAGACGCCGACGATGCGGCCCGGCAGCGCCCGCTTGTGGGCGTCGCGGGTCGCCATGTAGGCGGCGTGCGGGCCGCCGAAGCCCACCGGCACGCCGTAGCGCTGCATGGAGCCGACCGCGATGTCGGCGCCCATCTCGCCCGGCGCCTTGAGCAGCGTCAGGGCCAGCGGGTCGGCGGCCACCGCCGCGATCGCGCCGGCCGCGTGGAGCGCCGCGATCACCTCCGAGAAGTCGTGGATCGCCCCGTTCACGCCCGGATACTGGAACAGCGCGCCGAAGACCTGCGCGGGGTCGAGATCGGTGAAGGGGTCGCCCACCACGACGCGCCAGCCGAGCGGCGCGGCGCGGGTCCTCAGCACGGCGATGGTCTGGGGCAGGCAGTCCTTGTCCACGAAGAAGGCGTCCGCCTTCGCGGTCGCCACGCGCCGGGCCATGCCCATGGCCTCGGCCGCGGCGGTGGCCTCGTCGAGGAGCGAGGCGTTGGCCACGTCGAGCGCCGTCAGGTCGCAGACCAGGGTCTGGAAGTTGAGGAGCGCCTCGAGCCGGCCCTGGCTGATCTCCGGCTGGTAGGGCGAGTAGGCGGTGTACCAGGCCGGGTTCTCGAAGATGTTGCGCTGGATCGCCGGCGGCATGGTGGTGCCGTGGTAGCCCTGGCCGATCAGCGAGACGAGGAGCCGGTTCTTGTCGGCGGTCGCGCGCATGGTCTCGATCGCCCGGCGCTCGGTGAGCGGCTTCCCGAAGGCGAGCGGCGTCTCCTGCCGGATATCCGCCGGCAGGGTCTCGTCCATCAGCGCGTCGAGGCTCTCGGCGCCGCAGACCTTCAGCATCTCGCCGATCTCGGCGACGGTCGGGCCGATATGGCGGCGGTTGGCGAAGTCATAGGGATCGTAGGCGGTCATCGGACCCTCCTCACTTCGGCACGATCATTTGGGCACGATCACTTGGGCACGATCACTTGGGCAAGGCGGCGTAAGCCGCCTCGTCCATCAGGGCCTCCATGTCGGCCGGGTCCTTGAGGCGCATGCGGTAGAGCCAGCCCGCGCCCTGCGGGTCGGCGCCCACCGTCTCGGGGGCGTCCACCACCGCGTCGTTGACCTCGGTGACCTCGCCGTCGAGCGGCGCGTAGACGTCGGAGGCCGCCTTGACCGATTCGACCACGGCCGCGGAGGCGCCCCTGGTGAGGGCCGCGCCGACCCTCGGCAGCTCGACGAAGACGAGGTCGCCGAGCTGCTCGGCCGCGTGCGCCGTGATGCCCACGGTCGCCACGTCGCCGTCGAGCTTCAGCCACTCGTGCTCTTCGGTGAATCTCAGCATGGTGTCGCTCCTTGAAGGCAGAAGGGGTGTCAGCCGCGCTTGAAGCCGGCGGGACGGAAGGGGAGGGGGGTGACAGTGAGGGGCAGGCGCTGGCCGCGCAGCTCCGCGAGGACGCGGGTGCCGGGCTCGGAGAGCTCCGCCGGCAGGTAGCCCATGGCGAGCGGCGCCCCGAGGCTCGGCCCGAAGCCGCCCGAGGTGACCTGGCCGATCGCGCTCTCCCCGCCCTCGGCGAAGAGCGGGGCGCCGGCCCGCACGGGGGCGCGGCCCTCGGGGAGCAGGCCGACGCGGCGGCGGGCGGGGCCCGCATCGAGCTCCGCCAGGATGCGCTCGGCGCCGGGGAAGCCGCCGGGCCGGGCGCCGGTCCGTCGGCGGGCCGGCGAGATCGCCCAGGCCAGCGAGGCCTCGACCGGTGTCGTCGTCCCGTCGATGTCGGAGCCGTGCAGGCACAGGCCCGCTTCGAGCCTGAGGGAGTCACGGGCGCCGAGGCCGACCGGCAGCACGGCGGGGTCGGTGAGCAGCGCCTCGGCGATCCGCTCGGCATCCGCCTCGGGGATCGAGATCTCGTAGCCGTCCTCGCCCGTATAGCCGGAGCGGGTCACGAGGCAGTCCGCGCCGAGGATCGTCAGAGGCCGCGCATCCATGAAGCGCATCGCCGCGGCCTCGGGTGCGAGGCGGGCGAGCGCCGCCTCGGCGCCGGGGCCCTGGAGGGCGACGAGGGCGCGCGACAACGCCTCGACCGCGACGGAGCCCGGCAGGTGCGCGCGCAGATGCGCCGCGTCGGCCTCCTTGTTGGCGGCGTTGACGACGAGGACGAGCCGGTCGCCGAGATGGGCCACCATCAGGTCGTCGCGGATGCCGCCGGCTTCATCGGTGAACAGGGCGTAACGCTGGCGCCCGGGCTTCAGCCCGAGGATGTCGACCGGCACCAGCGCTTCCAGCGCGCGGGCCGCCTCGGCGGTGTCGGCCGCGCGCAGGACGATCTGGCCCATATGCGAGACGTCGAACAGGCCCGCGCTGGCGCGGGCGTGCAGGTGCTCCTTGAGCAGGCCCGCCGGGTACTGGACCGGCATGGCATAGCCCGCGAACGGCACCATCCGTCCGCCGAGGCGGAGATGCAGATCGTGGAGCGGCGTGCGGCGAAGGGGGGTGGTCTCGACGGCCGGGACCGGCATCTGGGCTTTCTCCACGACAGAGTGCGTCCGAAAAGCCCCTCACGAGCGTTTCCGGCTGCCCCCATCTGTCGCGGTTACCTGAGAGCTTCCCCCGCGTGTCGAACGCGAGGTTTCTCCTTCGGTGGACGCCTTGCGGCGCCTCTCTCCAGATTGTCCAACGATACGGTGATTGTGCCTGAGAGTTTCCGGGGGTGGTTGCTCCGTCGGCGCCATACCGGGTCCCGAAGGCCCCTGAGCTGAGCTCTCCCGTACCGTCTTGAATGGACGGCTTCGAGCTAACCACGAGAGCGCGTGCGGCGCAACATGGGGCATCGCCCCGGCGTGACATCGGCCATGCGGCGTCACGCGGGGCCGGCCGGACGGGCCTCGGCCGGAGGCCGCGGAGGGGGCCCGCGAGGTTCGATCACGGCTGCGCGAGCGCGTACCGTAGCATTCGTGTCGCAATGGCTAAGATATTTGCCGGCTTCGAGAATTTCGGTGGACCGGATACTGCTGATAGTCCTAGAAACAGTCTTGCTTCGCCGCGCTTCGCCATAGAAAAGCGCCACCGATCGGGTCGGTGGCACTGCCGGCCGACGCCCTCGCGAATCGCATGATCACCGGCCCTGCGCGCCGTCTGGACCTTCGAACCGAGACTGAGATGGACGCCCGCAATCCCCTGGACCACGATGCCGGCGCGAGCGACGCGCCCGGCCGCGTGCGGCGCCGCTCCGGCCCCTGGACGGTCGCCGCCGTCCTGCTCGTGCTGATCGCGCTCGTCGGTGCCGTGGCGATCTTCCCGCAGCCGGTGCGCGACGCCGCCGGGCCGGTCATCGCCTATGTCGAGCACCTCCTGAAGTCCGAGGGGCCGGAGGAGCGGGACGAGGGCGAGGAGGACACCGCCTATTCCGGCGATCGCATCTTCCGGCCGACCAAGGAGCAGCGCGCGGCCTTCGAGATCCATCCCGTCGCCACCATGACCTTCCGGCCGGAGGGCTCGGCGGAGGGGCGGATCGCCCTCAACGACGACGACAACGTGCCGGTGGCCTCGCCCTATTCGGGCCGCGTAGTGAAGGTGATGGCGCGCGCGGGCGACGAGGTGAAGCAGGGCGACGTGCTGCTCACCCTCGACGCCACCGACATGGTCCAGGCCCAGAACGACTACCAGACCGCGCTCAACAACGTGCAGAAGCAGCAGGCCCTGCTGAAGCTCGACCAGACCATCGCCGCCCGCCAGCAGGAGCTGTTCGCGGCCCGCGCCGTGGCGCTGAAGGACTACCAGTCCGCCCAGAACGACGTGATCGCGGCGCAGAGCGACCTCAAGACCGCGGAAGCGACCCTCGACGCCACGCGCAACAAGCTGCGGCTGCTCGGCAAGACCGACGAGGAGATCGCCAGCTTCGAGAAGAACGGCCGGCTCAGCTCCGAGGTGCAGATCCGCGCGCCGATCGCCGGCACCATCGTCCAGCGCAAGGTCGGCGTCGGGCAGTTCATCTCCTCCTCGAGCGATCCCGCCTTCATCATCGGCGACCTCTCCACCGTCTGGCTGATCGCGAATGTCCGCGAGAGCGAGATCCCGCGGATCCGCATCGGCCAGGAGGTCGAGGCGCGGGTGGCGGGCTTCGGCGCGCGCGTGTTCAAGGCGCGGGTCAACTACATGGCCGCGAGCCTCGACCCGGCCACGCGCCGCCTCGCCGTGCGCAGCGAGGTCGACAACCCGGAGCGGGTGCTCAAGCCCGAGATGTTCGCGACCTTCACGATCATCACCGGCAAGGCCCAGCCCTCGCCCGCGGTGCCGCTCGCGGCGGTGGTCTACGAGGGCGCCAACGCGCATGTCTGGGTGGCGCGGCCCGACGGGGCGATCGTGGCCCGGGCGGTGAAGCTCGGCCTCATCAACGGCGACAACGCGCAGGTGGTCGATGGGCTCACCGCCGGCGAGGAGGTCGTCACCCGCGGCGCCCTGTTCATCGACCGGGCGGCGAGCGGCGACAAGGCCTCCTGAGGTCGGACGGGGCCGGGGGCACCATGAACAGCCTGATCGTCTTCTCCCTGCGCCAGCGCGTGCTGGTCTTCCTGATGTTCATGGTGATGCTGGGGCTCGGCTACGCCAGCTACACGCAGCTCAACATCGAGGCCTATCCCGATCCCGTCCCGCCGCTCGTGGACGTGATCACCCAGAATCCCGGCCAGTCGGCGGAGGAGATCGAGCGCTACATCACGATCCCGCTCGAGGTGGCGCTCGCCGGCATCCCGAACGCCACGGTGGTGCGCACCATCTCGCTGTTCGGCCTCTCCGACGTGAAGGTGCAGTTCAACTACGCCTACACCTACGAGCAGGCGCTGCAGCGGGTGCTCAACCGCCTGTCGCAGCTGCCGCCCCTGCCGAACGGCGCCCAGCCGCAGATCTCGCCGACGAGCCCCGTGGGCGAGATCATGCGCTACAAGCTCGTCGGCCCGGCGGGCTATTCCTCCGCCGACATGAAGACCCTGCAGGACTGGGTCCTGCAGCGCCGCTTCAAGGCGATCCCCGGCGTCGTCGACGTCACCGCCTTCGGCGGCAGGGCCAAGGAATACGAGATCGCGGTCGACCTGAACCGGCTCCAGGCGCAGGGCATGACCCTGGTCCAGCTCGTCAACGCGCTCAACAACTCCTCGATCAACGTGGGCGGCCAGACGCTCAATGTCGGCGAGCAGTCGGCCGTGGTGCGCGGCGTCGGCCTGATCCGCGACATGGACGACATCCGCGACACCATGCTGACCCAGGTCAACGGCGTGCCGGTGCTGGTGCGGGATGTGGCCGAGGTGCGCGTCTCGAACGCGCCGCGGCTCGGCATCGTCGGCCATGACGGGCAGAGCGACGTGGTCGAGGGCATCGTGCTGATGAGCCGCGGCGGCCAGAGCCTGCCGACCCTGAAGCGCGTCGAGGCCGAGATCGACCGGATCAACAACTCCACGATCCTGCCGCCGGACGTGAAGATCCAGCGCATCTACGACCGCTCGGGGCTGATCCACACCACCACCCACACGGTGATGCACAACCTCGTCTTCGGCGTGGTGCTGGTCTTCGTGGTGCAGTGGCTGTTCCTCGGCAGCTTGCGCAGCGCCATCATCGTGGCGGCCACCATCCCCTTCGCGCTCGGCTTCGCGATCCTGATCCTGGTGGTGCGGGGCGATTCGGCGAACCTCCTGTCGCTCGGCGCCATCGATTTCGGCCTGATCGTCGACGCAACGGTCATCATGGTCGAGAACGTGTTCCGGCACCTCGCCGAGCCCGAGCATTCGGAGGGGCAGAAGGCGCCGGGCGGGCTCACGGGGCGGCTCGGCACCATCGCCATCGCCGGCGCCGAGGTGAACCGGGCGATCTTCTTCTCGGCGACGATCATCATCGTCGGCTTCCTGCCGCTCTTCACCATGACCGGCGTCGAGGGCCACATCTTCGGGCCCATGGCCAAGACCTACGCCTACGCGCTGGTCGGCGGCCTGATCGCCACCTTCACGGTCTCGCCCGCCCTCTCGGCGATTATCCTGCCGAAGCATGTGGAGGAGCGCGACACCCTGATCGTGAAGGTGCTGCGCTTCGGCCACGAGATCATCCTGACCTTCGGCCTGCGCAACCGGATCATCACCATCGCCGTGACGATCGCGATCCTGCTGGTCTCGGGCGTCGCCGCGCGCAATCTCGGCCTCGAATTCCTGCCGAAGCTCGAGGAGGGCAACCTCTACGTGCGCGGCACCATGCCGGCCTCGATCTCGCTGGAGGCCGGCAACACCTATGTCGAGCGCCTGCGCAAGATCTTCACCGAGGTGCCCGAGGTCGTCACCGTCATCTCGCACCAGGGCCGCCCCGCGGACGGCACCGACGCCACCGGTTTCTTCAACGTCGAGATCCTGGCGCCCCTGAAGCCGCTCGACCAGTGGCGCAAGGGGCTCGACAAGGAGACCCTGATCCGCGACCTCTCGAAGCGCCTGGAGCAGGACTTCCCCGGCATCGAGTTCAACTTCTCGCAATATATCGAGGACAACGTCCAGGAGGCGGCCTCGGGCGTGAAGGGCGAGAACTCGGTCAAGATCTACGGCAGCGACCTCGCCCAGATCACCAAGACCGCCGAATCGGTGAAGGCGGTGCTCGCCAAGGTGCCCGGCATCACCGACCTCGCGGTCTTCACCTCCCTCGGCCAGCCGACGGTGCGCATCGACGTGGACCGCCGCAAGGCCGCCCGCTTCGGCCTGTCCATCGGCGACGTGAACACCACGGTCGCGGCGGCGATCGGCGGCCAGATCGCGGGCGACCTCTACGAGTACGGCTCGGACCGGCACTTCCCGATGCGGGTGCGCCTCGCGCGGGAATACCGCTCCTCGCTGGAGACGATCCGCAACATCACCATCGGCGCGCAGAACCCGAATGGCGGCGTGGTGCAGGTCCCGCTCTCCGAGATCGCCAGCGTCGACCTCGTCTCGGGCGCGGCCTTCATCTACCGCGAGGACCAGGAGCGCTACATCCCGGTGAAGTTCTCCGTGCGCGGGCGCGATCTCGGCGGCGCGGTGCTGGAGGCGCAGGCGCGCGTGGCGGAAGGGGTGGAGATGCCCGCGGGCTACCACCTCGAATGGGTCGGGCAGTTCACCAACCTGAAGGAGGCGGTGGCGCGGCTCAGCCTCGTCGTGCCGCTGACCCTCGTGCTGATCGCGCTGCTCCTCTACATCAACTTCTCCTCGGTCGCCGACATGCTGCTCACGCTCTCGGTGATCCCGATGGCGATGATCGGCGGCATCCTGGCCCTGTTCCTCACGGGCACGCCGTTCTCGATCTCGGCGGCGATCGGCTTCATCGCGCTGTTCGGCATCTCGACGATGGAGGGCGTGATCCTGCTCTCCTACTACAACCAGCTCATCGACGAGGGCTGGGAGCGGGCCGAGGCGGTCTGGCACGCCTCGATCGTGCGCATGCGGCCGGTGATGATGACCTGCGTCGCGGCCTGCGTCGGCCTCCTGCCGGCGGCCGTCTCCACCGGCATCGGCTCGCAGGTGCAGAAGCCGCTGGCCCTCGTCGTGGTGGGCGGCATCCTGCTCGCGCCGAACCTCATCCTCGTGGTGCTGCCGGTGCTGGTCTCGCTGTTCTCGCGGCGCCGGCCGAAGCGCGCCGCGGCGCCCGCCGGCCACCGGGCCGCGGCGTGATGCGGGCGCAACAGGCGCGCGCCACGGCCGTGCCGCAATGCAGCGCGGCGTTGACAGGGCGCCCCCCGGCGTCCCTCTACGGAGGGCGTGATGGGGCGGGGGCCGGCGGCGTGATGGCAGGAAACGGACGGGCCCGGCCTGCGGGCCTCCGGCGCGCCGCCCCGCTGGTGGCCGCGGCGCTCGCCGCCCAGCTCGGTGCCTGCGCGGTGGGCCCGAACTTCGTGCCCCCGGCCGATCCGCCGGTGATGCGCTACACCAAGGAGCCGCTGGCCAATCCGAGCGCGGCGGACGCCATCACCACGCGCCAGGGCGGCTCGGCCGACCAGAGCTTCGTGGCCGGCGCCGACATCCCGGGCCAGTGGTGGACCCTGTTCCGCTCGAAGGCGCTAAACCGCCTCGTGGAGGAGGCGCTCGCCAACAACCCGAACCTAGAGGCGGCGCAGGCTTCGCTCCGCATCGCCCAGCAGAACGTGCTCGCCCAGAAGGGCACCCTGTTCCCGACGGTGACGGCGAACCCGCAGGCGCAGGGCTCCCGGGCGCCCGGGCTCGACCTGCAATCGCCCCTGCAGAACCAGAACCAGTTCCTCTACAGCCTCTACACGCCGCAGGTGCTGGTCGCCTTCAACCCGGACGTGTTCGGCGGCAACCGCCGCCAGATCGAGGCGCTCGAGGCCACCACCGAGAACCAGCGCTTCCAGCTCGAGGCGGCCTATCTCAGCCTCACCGCCAACGTCGTCGCGGCGGCGATCCAGGAGGCGTCGCTCCGCGCCCAGATCGACGCGACGAAGCGCGTGATCCAGGCCCAGACCGAGGTCCTGGAACTCTACAACAAGCAGCTCAGGCTCGGGCAGATCGCCGGCGCCGACGTGGTGCAGCAGCAGGCCCAGCTCTCGCTCTCGCAGCAGCTCCTGCCGCCGCTGGAGAAGCAGCTCGCGCAGCAGCGCAACCTTCTGACCGCGCTCGCCGGCCGCCTGCCGAGCGAGGAGGTCGGCCAGACCTTCACCCTCGCCTCCCTGCGCCTGCCGACCCGGCTCCCCGTCAGCCTGCCCTCGCGCCTCGTGCAGCAGCGGCCGGACGTGAAGGCGGCCGAGGCCCTGGTGCAGCAGGCCTCCGCCAATGTCGGCGTGGCGGTCGCCAACCGCCTGCCGCAATTCAGCATCTCGGCCACCGGCGGCGCCAGCGCCGTGCGCATCGCCCAGCTCACCAACCCGGGCGCGGCCTTCTTCACCATCATCGGCCAGGCGACGGCGCCGATCTTCGACGCGGGCACCCTCTACCGGCGCCAGCGCGCCTCGGAAGAGACGCTGACCCAGGCCCAGGCCCAATACCGCGCCACCGTGATCACGGCCTTCCAGAACGTCGCCGACACGCTGCGCGCCCTCCAGGCCGACGCCAAGGCGGTGGCCGCGGCCTCGGCCGCCGAGAAGGCGACCGGCGAGAGCCTGGAGCTCATCCGCAAGCAATACTCGGCCGGCGCCGTGAACTCGACGCAGGTGCTGATCGCCCAGCAGGGCTACCTCTCGGCGCTCGTCACCTCGGCCGGGGCCCGCGCGACGCAGTACGCCGACACCGCGGCTTTGTTCCAGGCGCTCGGCGGCGGCTGGTGGAACCGCATGGACGTGGCGACGCCCCCGCCCGAGACGGATCCGGCGAAGTTCTTGTGAACCGACCCGAGCGAAACGGACCGCCGGCGCGAAGAGCCCCCTGTTCCCGACGGCGGCCTGATCGATCGGCAGGCATGAAGGGGGTAACCCTGGACTCTTGCGGCGACTCGAATCGTCGGCCCCCCGAGTGGTTCGACGGTGCCGGACAGCCGATCGTGCCGGATCTGCTGGATGGGATGTCGTGACCAAATGCCGAGCGCAGGCGTGCCTGCGACACGCGTCCTTGTCGTCTTGATCCGGCTTACCAGCGTGTCGTGTTCGGTCGCTCAGGTATGAGCAAATCGGTGCGGTTTACAAAAGGCCCTTTTTCGATCACCGCCACGCTATCGTGCAGATGAATGCCCCGCACCAGCTTTCCAATTTCGGAGGAAATTGGCTGGCTATCAATGTAGTGTGCATGGATCTCATCCATGAGAACTTTAAGCCGTTCGATGAAGGTGCCGGAGCGGTTGAGGCCGCCACCAAAATCCGGCCAGTAGGAGGCGTGTAAATCTTCGACAAGATACAAGGTATCTCTCGGCATTTTTGGGAATAGATATTCAAAGGATCTGCAAATGTGTGCCGCTTGATGGCTGCCATCGTCTAATACAATGTCGGGTGCGCCGAATTCGTCTATGATTGATTGAAGGAATTCGTGATCTCCCTGGTCTCCGATGCGCACAGCGATCTGTTCGTCTGCAAAATCTTTGCATTCGGGCCTGATGTCTGCAGTAATAATCTGGGCAGTAGGGCCAAAAAAATGTTTCCACATTTGGGCTGATCCGCCATTCCCGGTGCCGATTTCGAGCATAACGAGATTTCTGTTGACCCACGGAGAAAAATAGCGCTCGTACAACGGCAAATAGTGAGCCCATTTGCGGATGGGTTTGCCTTGATTGGTCCAAAAATATTGATAGAGCGACATTATAGTTTCCTCTCCTCAATTCGATTGCATCGTTCGCTCTGAGCTGTGAGCTTTCTTTGAGCGGATGAGCACTGGTCGGCGAGCGCTACTCTGGCAGCCTACGAGGGATGGCTGCGCCGGCCAACTCTTTCATGAATGATTGCGGTTGCAAGTCGCCAATTTCGACAATGCAGGATCGCAAATGGCGCGGACATCGCGGCTTTCCCCGGTGGCCTCGCGGCTGGGATGAATGTTGACCTCGACGAGGAGATCGAGGCGACCGCGACGCATTGAGGCCTGGTCGTCGACGGTCGGACGATCTTCGCGCGCGCCCCGGCGGATCAGGTCGAGCGGGCGATCACGACCGTCGAGGCGACCTTGCGCGAACCGCCGTCACCGATTCATCGGCGCGCTACCGAGGCGAGGCCGCGATGTGGCGGCCGAGGAAATCGCGCGTCAGGCGGGCGACGTCGTCCGTCGCCTCGTCCAGCGCGAAGTGGCCGGCATCGAGGATGTGGAGTTCCGCCTTCGGCAGGTCGCGCAGATAGGCTTCCGCCCCCGGCACGATGAACGAGGGATCGTAGCGCCCCCACAGCACGAGGGTCGGCACGGGGTGGGCCCGCATCCAGGCCTGCCAGGCCGGATAGGACGCGACGTTGGTGCGGTAGTCGTAGAGAAGCGCGGCCTGGATCTCCCGCTGGCCCGGGCGCGACAGGGCGGCGTACTCGTCCATCCAGCCGTCCGGATTGTAGCGTTCGGGGTTGGGGCTGGTGCCGAGATGGCGTTGTTTCGCGCCTTCGAGCGCGGTGAAGGCCTCGACCTGCTCGGGATGGGCGGCGGGATCGGCCCGGTACCGGGCGATGCCCTGCCATTTCGCGCCGAGGCCCTCGGTATAGGCGTTGGCGTTCTGGACGATCAGCGCGCTCACCCGCTCAGGGTGGGCGAGCGCCATGCGGAAGCCGACCGGGCCGCCGTAATCCTGGAGAAACAGCGTGTAGCGCGCGATGCCGAGCCGCGTGACCAGCCCCTCCATGGCCGCGGCGAGGGCGTCGAACGTGTAGCTGAACCGGGTGGGCGAGGGGGCGTCGCTCTGGCCGAAGCCGGGATAGTCGGGCGCGATCAGGTGGTAGCGGTCGGCGAGGAGCGGCAGCAGCGGGTCCCACTGGCGCGAGGACGAGGGATAGCCGTGCAGCAGCAGGATCGTGGGCGCGTCCCGCGGTCCGGCCTCGCGGTAGAAGATGCCGACGCCGTCGACCTCGACGCGATGGTAGGTCGTGGTCGCCGAGACCGATGGGACCGGCTGCGGAATCCCCTGCCCGAGCGCCAGCGCCGCCGCGAGAACCGTTCGTGCCGGCATGAGCCGCCTCCCTCGCCGCCCGAACTGGCTGCCCGAAGAATCACCCGGGGAGATAGGGCGTCCCGGCCGCCCAGGAAGCGAGCGCGCTCCGGCCTACAGCGCCACCCGCTCGCGCCGCCCGTGGCGCTCGAAATGGAACGGGATCTCCCGATAGGGCGCGAAGCCGGCGGCGACCTGCAACTCCAATTCGTCGAGGACGGCGCGGGTGATGAAGGGCAGGTCGAGCTTGCGCGCGGTGTCGAGGCGCAGCCAGTCGAGCTCCACGAACTCCGCCTCGGGCCCGACCCGGCCGGTCTCCTCCGCGGCGACGAGGCCGCGCTCGGCCACGAAGAAGCGCGTGTCGAAGCGGCGCACGTGCTTGGGCGGCGTGATCGCGCGGGCGACGAGGTGCAGGCCCTCCAGATCGGGCAGGACGCCGTGGCGGGAGAAGGCCTCCCAGTCGGGCGGGGCCGTCTCGGGCGGGCCGTAGTCGCGGGTGCCGACGAGGAGGCCGGTCTCCTCGTAGGTCTCGCGGATGGCGGCGAGCGCCAGCATGCGGCCGAGGTCCCGCGGCGGGCGCGAGACCTGGCGGGCGAGCGCGGCCTCGGCATAGTCGGGCAGCGCCCCGGCCACCGGCATCCGGCGGTCGTCGGGCTCCGTGCGGCCGCCGGGAAACACGAACCGCCCCGGCATGAAGACGAGGCGCGGGTTGCGCCGGCCCATCAGCACGCGGATCACGCCGCGGCGGCGCTCCATCAGGATCAGGGTCGCGGCGTCGCGGGGACGCAGGGATCTGGTGGGAGCCGCCTTGGCAGAAGCCGCCTTGGCCGCAGGGGCCGCCGCCGTCTCAGGCGCGTCCGAGCCCGGTCGATCCGTGTCCGCTGTTCCCAAGGCGTGCATCCTCCCCCGCTGCGGAGCGCACTCCCGGTAGCCCGCCGAAACCGTGCATGCCAAGGGCGTATTGCAAGCCGACCACCGCGCCCTTCACCGGTTGCAGCAGCGCGAGGGCGAGGCCGAGGGTGAAGAGAGGCCAGAAGCTGAGCTGGAACCACAGCGGCACGTCGTAGCTCATCTCCAGTTCCAGGATCAGGTAGCCGACGATGTGGGCGACGATGAAGATCACGAGGTAGGGCGGCAGGTCGTCGGCCCGGTGGTGGTGCAGTTCGAGCCCGCAGGCTTCGCAGGCCGGCCGCACCTTGAGGAAGCGGCCGAAGATCCGGCCCTCGCCGCAATGCGGGCAGCGCCCGAGGAAGCCGCGGCCCATCGCCTTGATGAGTCCGGTGCGGGCCGGCGCGGCGGTCGGCAGGTCGCTGGCGGTCATGGCCTCGTCGCCTCGGATGTCACACGGCGCCCTTGCTACCATGCCGGGCCCCCGGTCTGCACGCCCGTCTCGGAGCCCTTCGGCGTCCACTTCCGCGGACGGCGCTCTAGATGAGCGCCGACACGCCGGAGGCCCGTATGCTCTGTGAACTCGCCACGCTGACCTGCCCGCTCCTCGCCCTCGGCCAGGCCGCCGAGGCGGCCGATGCCTGGGTGAAGGACGGCGACGCTAAGGGGCAGCTTCTCGGCCGCTGGCGGACGGAGGTTGGCGCGCTCGGCCGCATCCTCGTGCTGCGCGGCTTCGAGGCGCCCGAGGACCTGACCTCGGAGCGTCGCCGCGCGCTTCTCAGCGCTAACCCCTTCAATGCAGGCTCCGTCGTCACGGCACTCGAGATGGACAGCTACGCCCCCTTCCCCTTCCTCCCCCCGATCCGGACCGGCCGGCGCGGCGGCCTGTACGAGTTCCGGACCTACCGGCTGAAGCCCGGGGGCCTGACGCGGACGCTGGCCGGCTGGGAACCGGCCATCGCACCGGCGCGCGACCTCACCGAGCACCTCGTGGTGAACATGTACGCCCTCGACGGCGCCCCGCGGATCACGCACATCTGGGGCTTCGAGAGCCTGGAGGAGCGGGGCAGGCTGCGTGCGCAGGCCTATGCGTCCGGGCACTGGCCGCCGAAGGGCGGCCCCGAGCAGATCGCCGAGGCCACCTCGTCCCTCGCGCTGCCGGAGCCCGGCTCCCCGCTGGCCTGAGCGCGGCTAGCGCCGCGAGCCGCGATGCCGGTTGGAGCTGGTGCGGATGCCGGCCGGCCTTCCGGGCGGCGCGGGATTGAAGGGGCGGCCCCCGGCCTTGGGCGGCTTCTTCGCACCCGTCCGCTTGGCGCCGGAGCGCGAGCGCCCCTCGGACAGCAACTCGAAGCGCAGCGCGCCGGCCACCGGCGCCGCCTCGACGAGTCGCACCTCGACCCGGTCGCCGAGGCGATAGGTCTCGCCCGTGCGCTCGCCCACCAGCGCGTGGCGGGCCTCCTCGTGGCGGAAATAATCGGCGCCGATGGTGGAGACCGGCACGAATCCGTCCGCCCCCGTCTCGTCGAGCTTGATGAAGAGTCCCGAGCGCGTCACCCCCGAGATCTGGCCCTCGAAGGTGGCGCCGACCCGGTCGGCGAGGTGGTTGGCGATGAGCCGGTCGATGGTCTCGCGCTCGGCCGCCATGGCCCGCCGCTCGGCCGCCGAGATCTGTTCGCCGATCCGGTCGAGTTCGGGCACCGAGATGTCGCCGGCGAGCCCATCCTTTCCGAGCTTGCACGCGGTGATCAGCGCGCGGTGCACGACGAGGTCGGCATAGCGCCGGATCGGCGAGGTGAAGTGGGCGTAGCGGCGCAGGTTCAGCCCGAAATGGCCGAGATTCTCCGCCGCGTAGACGGCCTGCGCCTGGCTCCTCAGGATCACCTCGTTGAGGAAGACGCCGTGCTCGGTCTCGGCCGCCATGGCCAGGATGCGGTTGAACAGGGCCGGGCGCAGCGCCCCCTCCTTCGGCAGCTTGATGCCGACCGAGGCCAGCACCTCGCCGAGCGCCCGCATCTTCTCCAAGGCCGGCTCGTCGTGGACCCGGTAGATCAGCGGCTGGCGTGCATGCTCCAGGGTCTCGGCGGCGGCGACGTTCGCCTGGATCATGAATTCCTCGATCAGCCGGTGGGCGTCGAGGCGCTGCGGCACCACCACCCGGTCGACCTTGCCGTCGGGGCCGATCAGGACCTTGCGCTCGGGGAGATCCAGGGCGAGGGGCCCGCGCCGGTCGCGGGCGATCTTCAGGGCCTCGTAGGCGGCCCAGAGGGGGCGGAGCGCCACGTCGAGGAGGGGGCCGGTGGTCGCGTCGGGCTGCCCGTCGATCGCTCCCTGCGCCTGCGCATAGGAGAGCTTGGCGCGCGATTGCATCATCACCCGGTGGAAGCTGTGGCGGCGCTTCACCCCGTCCGCGGAGAAGATCATCCGCACGGCGATGGCCGGGCGCTTCTCGCCCTCGCGCAGCGAGCAGAGGTCGTTCGAGATGCGCTCCGGCAGCATCGGCACGACCCGGTCGGGGAAATAGACCGAGTTGCCGCGCTCCAGCGCCTCGCGGTCGAGGCTGGAACCGGGGCGCACATAGGCGGCCACGTCCGCGATCGCCACGGTGACGACGAAGCCGCCCGGATTGTCCGGATCGGGATCGGCTTCCGCCATCACCGCGTCGTCGTGGTCCTTGGCGTCCGGCGGGTCGATGGTGAGGAGCGGCTTGTCGCGCCAATCCTCGCGGCCCCGCAGGGTCGCAGGCTTCGCCGCGTCGGCCTCGGCGAGGGTGTTCTCGTGGAAGACGTGGGGGATGTTATGGAGGTGGAGCGCGATCAGGCTCACCGCCTTCTCGGAGCCGAGGGAGCCGAGCCGCTCGCGCACGCGGCCCTTAGGTAGGCCGAAGCGTGTCTCCCGCTCTAGACTGACGCTGACGAGGTCCCCGTCGCGGGCCTCGCCCTCCTCGCCCGGTGGGATCAGGATCTCGCTTCGCGCCCCCCGCTTCTCCACCGGCTCGATGCGGCCCCCCTGGGCGCCGGCCCGGTAGACGCCGACGATCTCGGCCCTGTTCTTGCCGATGACCTTGATGATGCGGCCGGTGTAGCGCGTGTCCGAATCGCCGTCCGGCTCGACGCGGACCAGAACCCGGTCGCCGATGCCCGGCTGCGGCCGCTTGTCCTTGCGTCCGCCGCGGGCCGGCATCAGCACGATGGTCGGCGGCTTGCCCTCGCCCTTCCACTCGACGGGGCTCGCCAGGAACTCGCCCTGCCGGTCGCGCGAGCGGATGTCGCCGACCACAACCGGGGGCAGGCGCCCGGCCTTCGACAGGCCGCCGCGGGAGCGCTCGATCTGCCCCTCGCCCTCGATCTCCTTGAGCAGGCGCTTGAGGCCGATCTTGTCGGAGCCCTTCAGCCCGAAGGCCTGGGCGATCTCGCGCTTGCCGACCTTGTCCTTCGACTCGGCGATGAAGGCGAGGACCTGCTCGCGTGTGGGGAGGGGCGTGGAGGTCGCCGCTGCGCGCTTGGCCAAAGAGTGAGGCTCGCTGCGCCGCGGAGTGCGGCGCCGGTTTGAGATCGATGTCCCTGGAAGATGGGGGCACGGCGCCCCCACGGCAACTTGGGGCCCGCGCTCCTCAACAGGTGACGCGCGGGAATGATGCCGCCTCAGTACGGCGTGCCGCCCTGACGCTTGTCGCGCAGGGCCTCGGCGTACCAAGTCAGCTCGTCGAGGAAGCGGCCGGCCGCCTTCCTCAGCCATTCCTCGGCGGGCTCGCCCTGTTCGCTCAGGGCCTTGCCGATGCGCGGGATCGGCAGGAGCGAGGGGATGCTCGGCATGCCGAGCTCGCCCAGCATGGCGCGCAGCTGCATCGCCGCGCGCACGCCGCCATATTGTCCGGCCGAGTAACAGCAGATCGCCGAGGGGCGCCAGAAATACTCTTCCAGGAAGTGGTCGAGGGTGTTCGACAGGCCCGGCGGGATCGAGTGGTTGTACTCGCCCGAGACCACGACGAAGGCGTCGGCGCGGGTGTAGAGGCCGGCCAGCCGCTCCAGGGGCTCGGGCGCCCCGCCCTTCGGATATTCCTTGTACATCCGGTCGAGGAGCGGGAGCTTCAGCTCGGCTGGATCGACCAGTGGTGCCTGGTGCCCGCGGGATTCAAGCGCGCCGACGAGGAAGCGGGCGGCGCGGATCCCCTGCCGGTCGGAGCGCACGGAGCCGAGGATCACGGGGACGACGAGGGACATGGGCATCTCCTGAGGCCGGGCCGGCCGAAGCATAGACCTGCGCCCGCCTTTCAGGACAGGGTGCGCGGTCCTCCGGGCGTCGCGATGTCTGCGACGAGGCGGAGCGCGGCCCCCGCGCGGATCTCTGGCCCGCCGCTGAGGCCGATAGCGCGATGGAGGTCCGCGGCCCGTTCCGGCTCGGGATGCTCCAGGCGGAAGGCTGTGAGCCGCGCGCCGAGATCGGGCATGGCGCGGGCCGGGTTGCCGCTCGGGCCCCAATCCATCAGGCAGGGCAGCAGGCCGCCGAGCGGCAGGGTGCCGTCGTCGCGCAGCGCGAAGCGCCAGGCGAGGCTGCCGCGGCTCATGCGCAGGGGCGTGCCGAACAGGCCGGGATGCCGGGCGAGCAGGCCGTCGAGGTCGTCCGTGCGGGCGACGAAGGCCCTGAGGCGCCGCCCGGCCTCCCAGTCGGCGCGGATCGCTGCCGCGTCGTCGAGGCCGAACCAGCGCGGCCGGGCGGGAGGAGGCGCTTCGGAATCGACGGCGATCACTTCGAGGAAGAGCGCGTCGCCGAGCCGCAGCAGGTGGTTGCGCGTGCCCATCTCGCGGTGGCGCCCGCCCTCGGGGATGTCGAGGCCGAGTCTCTCGCGGATATGGGCGAGCCCTTCCGCGAGGGTGGGGGCCACGACGGCGAGGTGGTCGAGGACGGGCATGCGGGTCTCCCGGTGCTACAGCCCCTTGCGCAGCCGATCGTGCACGAACGCCAGGAACTCGCGAAACCCCTGCGCATCGAAGAATTTCCAATCGGATCCCGTCAGGTCCCAGAGCTTGCTCAGTTCTTCGGGCGACAAGTCGCTCTCCAGAATCCGCCCGATGAAGTCGCGCAGCCTCCACTGCTCCTCGCCCTTGAAGCCCGCGATGACATGCAATGCCGCCTCCTCGAACGTTGCGTGGTCGAGAAGGATATCCTGATGGAAAAGCAGACCGAAACACGAGAATTCCGGCGTCGGCGGCAGGCGGCCGAGCCGTCGCTTCGCCCGGTTCCGCTTCTTCGTTCTCTGTTCCATCGTAAAGGGTCGGATCCAGCGATCATCGTCCGAATCTTTGGATAGGAATTTCGGCCGATCTGCAATCGCGCGACGACGTGCCGTTCAGAACGCGAAACGCCGGAGCCTCGTCCGAGGCCCCGGCGTCGCGGATCCGTCCGACAGGCCGGGCGTCGCCGCCCGGTCCGGCTCGATCAGAGCGAGTAGTACTGCACGAACTCGATCGGGTGCGGGGTCATCTCGTAGCGCATCACCTCGGTCATCTTCAGCTCGATGAACGAGTCGATCTGGTCGTCCGAGAACACGCCGCCGGCCTTGAGGAAGGCGCGGTCCTTGTCGAGGTTCTGCAGGGCCTCGCGCAGCGAGCCGCAGACAGTCGGGATCTTCTTCAGCTCGCGCGGGGGCAGGTCGTAGAGATCCTTGTCCATGGCCGGGCCGGGATCGATCTTGTTGATGATGCCGTCGAGGCCGGCCATCAGCAGGGCCGAGAAGGCGAGGTAGGGGTTCGCCATCGGATCGGGGAAGCGGACCTCAACGCGCTTGGCCTTCGGGTTCGTCGTCCACGGGATGCGGCAGGAGGCCGAGCGGTTGCGGGCCGAGTAGGCCAGCAGCACGGGGGCCTCGTAGCCCGGCACCAGACGCTTGTAGGAGTTGGTCGACGGGTTGGTGAAGGCGTTCAGCGCCTTGGCGTGCTTGATGATGCCACCGATGTACCAGAGACATTCCTGGCTGAGATCGGCGTACTTGTCGCCCGCGAAGAGCGGCTTGCCGTTCTTCCAGATCGACTGGTGCACGTGCATGCCCGAGCCGTTGTCGCCGTAGACGGGCTTCGGCATGAAGGTCGCCGACTTGCCGTAGCTCTGCGCCACGTTGTGGATGCAGTACTTGTAGACCTGCATGTGGTCGGCGAGGAGGGTGAGCGTGTCGAACTTCATGCCGAGCTCGTGCTGGGCAGACGCGACCTCGTGGTGGTGCTTCTCGACCTTCACACCCATCGACTGCATGGCGGCCAGCATCTCGCCGCGCATGTCCTGCGCCGAATCCTGCGGCGGTACCGGGAAGTAGCCGCCCTTGGTCTGGACCCGATGGCCGAGGTTGCCGCCCTCGTAGTCGGTGAAGCCGTTGGTCGGCAACTCGGTGGAGTCGAGCTGGAAGCCGGTATGGTAGGGGTCGGCGCCGAACTTCACGTCGTCGAAGACGAAGAACTCGGCCTCGGGGCCGACGAAGATCGTGTCACCGATGCCGGTCTGGCGCAGATAGGCCTCGGCGAGCTTGGCGGTCGAGCGCGGGTCGCGCGAGTAGGGCTGGCCTGTCGAGGGCTCCAGCACGTCGCAGACGATCGACATAGTGGAGGCCGAGAAGAACGGATCCATACAGGCGGTGACCGGGTCCGGCATCAGCAGCATGTCGGACTCGTTGATCGCCTTCCAGCCAGCGATCGACGAACCGTCGAACATGGTGCCGTCCTGGAAGATCTCGTCGTCGACGAGCGAGACGTCGAAGGTGACGTGCTGCCATTTGCCCCGCGGGTCCGTGAACCGGAAGTCCACATACTTGACGTCGTTGTCCTTGATCTCCCTCAGGACATCCGCTGCGGTCTTTGCCATCCCTAGGAATCTCCTTCAGTCCGGGCCTGCGCCGAGTCTGCCCCACACGGCCGGGCGGCCGAGCGAAGTGCGTAGGTCCTTGCCCGGGCGGCATTACAGGCGGGGATGGCGCAAGGCTAGAGGCATTTCGGGAGCGGGCGGATGCTGCGCTGGCATTAAGCCCTTGACCGGCCTCGCTTCTCGGGGTCGGCTCCGCTGTGCTGCATGATGACGAATGCCCAACCCTGTCGAGCCGGATCGCGCGGCGCGGCCCGGGCCGGGATTGATCGGGGCGGATTCGGCGCGCGCGGGCGCCGGGAGACGCTTCAGATGGCGTCCGCGCCGGTCTCGCCGGTCCGGATGCGAATCGCCTCCTCGATGGTGGAGACGAAAATCTTGCCGTCGCCGATGCGGCCGGTCTGGGCTGACTTGCGGATCGCCTCGACGGCGCCCTCGACGAGATTGTCGGAGAGCACGATCTCGAGCTTCACCTTCGGCAGGAAGTCGACCACGTACTCGGCGCCGCGGTAGAGTTCCGTGTGCCCCTTCTGGCGGCCGAATCCTTTCGCCTCGATGACGGTGATGCCCTGCAGGCCAACTTCCTGCAGCGCCTCCTTCACCTCGTCGAGCTTGAAGGGCTTGATGATCGCTTCGATCTTCTTCATCCGGAAAGGGCCTGACTTGCACCGTGCCGTGACGGATTTCTAACACCGCGCCATCGCCTTCGCCACGGCGATTTCCGGATGGCGCTGGGAAAACGGCCTATCGAACGGGCGCCTCCCGCACAAGGTTTCGGCAGGCTGCCTGCGGCAGCCTGTTTTCGCGGCAGGCGCTGGGCGACAGGCAGGCAAGGCTTTCGGTGGCGATGAGGGATCGATGATAGGTGCGCGGCTGCTGACGGTCGAGGCAATGCGGCGGGTGGATGCGGCGGCAATCGCGGCCGGGACGCCCGGCCTCACGCTGATGGAGCGGGCTGGAGCCGCGGTGGCCGCGCGCGCCCGCGTGCTGCTCACCGAAGGCGGGCGGGAGGGGGGCTCCGTCCTCGTCCTGTGCGGGCCCGGCAACAATGGCGGCGACGGCTTCGTGGCCGCGCGCCATCTCGCGAAGGCGGGCTTCGCCGTGGAGGTGGTCCTGCTGGGGCGCCGCGACGGGCTCTCCGGGGATGCGGCCGGTGCCGCCGCAGCCTGGGCCGGGCGGGTGCGCGAGGGTGCGCCGGACGTGCTGCCGCCCTGCGGTCTCGTGATCGACGCCCTGTTCGGGGCCGGCCTCTCGCGCGACCTCGATGGCGAGGCACGCGCCCTGGTCGAGCGGGTGAACGCCTCCCGCCTCCCCGTCCTTGCCGTCGACGTGCCAAGCGGGCTCGACGGCGATACCGGCGCGGTGCGCGGCGTCGCGATCCAGGCCGCCGAGACGGTGACCTTCGTCGCGCTCAAGCCCGGCCACCTGCTCCAGCCGGGCCGGAGTCTGTGCGGTGCCCTGCACTGTGCCGATATCGGCACCGGTGCGGCGGCGCTCTCCGCCGGGCTGGCAGGCTGCCCCGCGCTCTTCCGCAACGGGCCAGAACTCTGGGGGGCGGGCTTCCCGCACCTGACGGGGGAGAGCCACAAATACACGCGCGGCCACGCCCTAGTGTTGTCGGGGCCGGCTTGGCGCACCGGCGCAGCCCGGCTCGCTGCCCGCGGGGCGCTGAGGGTGGGCGCCGGACTCGTCACTGTGGCCTCGCCCGCCGACGCGCTGGCCGAGAACGCCGCGCAGCTCACCGCGATCATGCTGCGCCCTTGCGAGAGCGCCGACGACCTCGACGACCTCCTCACCGACGAGCGCCTGAATGCGGTGCTGCTCGGCCCCGGCCTTGGCAGCGGCGAGCCGACCCAGGAGCGTGTGATGGTGGCGGCCTCCGCGGGCCGCGCCCTCGTCCTCGACGCGGACGCGCTGACGAGCTTCAAGGGTCAGGCCGCGACGCTGGCCGGCTACATTCGGGATGGGGAGGCGCGGGCTGTGGTCACCCCGCATGCGGGCGAGTTCGCCCGGCTCTTCGCCGGGACCGATGCGGTTGAGGAGGGGCTCGGCAAGGTCGAGCGGGCGCGCCGTGCCGCCGCGCTCAGCGGCGCCGTGGTGGTGCTCAAGGGGGCCGATACCGTGGTCGCGGATCCCGACGGGCGCGTCGCGATCAACGACCACGCAACGCCCTGGCTCGGCACGGCGGGGGCGGGAGACGTGCTCGGCGGCCTGATCGCGGGGCTGCTTGCGCAGGGCATGGCGCCGTTCGAGGCTGCCTGCGCCGGCGTGTGGCTCCACGGCGATGCCGGCCTGCGCCACGGGCCGGGACTCATTGCCGAGGACATCCCGGAGCTGATGCCGCAGGTGCTCGCCGAGCTGCTGTCTCGCCTGGGGCGGTGATCGCTCAGGTGACCTCGAAGCAGGTCCACAGGCCCGTGTCGAAGCGCTCCAGCACCGTGGCGCTGATCAGCCAGCGCCCGGGATTGTCAGCGAGGAAGGCGATGCGGGCGGTGCGGCCCTCGAGGAGCTGGAAGGTGTCGAGCCAGTAAGGCTCCCAGCCGTCGTCGAGCGGGTGGAGCAGGCGGAAGACATGGCCGTGCAGGTGCAGGCCCTGTGGGAAGGCAGTATCGTTGCGTAACGCCAGCACCACCACCTGCCCGCGCTTCACCGAGAAGATCGGCGCGAGGCCCACCGTGCCGCTCGCCCCGTTCACCGACCAGACCTTGGCCGGGTCGCCCGTGAAGACCGGCTCCGCCGGCGGTTTGTCCTTCGGTGTGTCCTTGGCCGCATCCTTCGGCGCCACGGCCCCGCCGGTGATGATCACATCCCGTCGCATCGCGTTCTGGAGCTTGATCTCGGCCGGGAGCAGCTTGTTCTCGCCGATCGGGGCGATCGGGCCGCGCTTCTCGGAGACGGGCTCGCCCTTGGTGACGACGCTCGCCAACGCAAGGCCCTGGCCGATCAGCGCGCTGATCGACCCCTTGGCGCCTGGCTCTGGGGGCAGGTCGACCAGGAGATCGTAGCGCGTGCCCGGCGGGAAGGGCAGGGTGGCGCGCAGCGGTTCGAACGTGTCCGTCGGCTGCCCGTCCACGGCGGCGACGTAGACTTTCAGGCCTTCGAAGCGGATGCGGGTGCCTCGGGCGTTGCAAGCGTTGGCAAGGCGTACGCGTATGCGCGAGCCCGGGCGCGCCTCGAAGCCGTCGGGGACCGGGCGGCCGTTGACGGTGACGAGGTTGCCGAGGCGGCCGTTCGAGGCGGCGAAGAGCGTCTGCCCGAACGGCATCAGGCTCGCGTCGGCCTCGAGGCGCCAGTCCTGCACGAGGAGCGCCACGTCGGCATCGACCGCGGGCGGCGCCTTCTCCTCCACGATGAGCATCCCCGCGAGGCCCCGGCCCGAGGGCTCGCTCGACCCGCCGACCACGAGGGGGCGCACCAGGAAGGTGCCGGCATCGGGGGGCGTGAAGGCGTAGGTGAAGTCGGCGCCTGGCGCGATCGGCGCCTGGGTGACGCCGCCGACGCCGTCCATGGCGTTGCGGTTGCGCACCCCGTGCCAGTGCAGCGAGAGCGGCTTGTCGGTGCGGTTCTCGACCCGCACGCGCAGCTCCTCGCCGAGCTTGATCCGCAGCACCGGCGGCGCGGCCTTGCCGTCGAAGCACCACGACGCGGTCTCGGCGGCCGGCTCCTCGCGCAGGCGGAGCTTGCCCGGCCCGGCGACGAGGGGGCGGGCCGGCGCCTTGGGCGCCGCCTCCGGCTTCGGGGCGTCGGCCTTGGGGGCGTCGGGCTTGGGGGCGTCCTTCGCGGCGGGCTTAGCCGCCTGCGCCAGCGCGCCGCCCGGCAGCAGGCCGAGCGCGGCCGCCCCGCCGAGCAGGGCGCGGCGCGTCGGCACCCCCGCGGGCCCCCCCTCGACGGATGGCGGCGCGTCGCAAGGTGGCGTCTGGCAAGGTGACACGGTGCGAGGCGGCATCTGGCGAGGCGGCATCGGAATCCTTGCGCGGTCGGGGCCGCCGCTTGTAGCCGCCGTGCCCCTCCGGCGCCACCGCCGCCACAGCCCGCAAGTTTTTTGCTGCTTGCCGCGGCGCGCGTGCTATAGAGCCGCCCTCCGGCGGCCGGATTCGCGCCGGGCGTCGGCGCGCGCGGGCGTGGCGGAACTGGTAGACGCGCTGGATTTAGGTTCCAGTGTCGCAAGACGTGGGGGTTCGAGCCCCTCCGCCCGCACCAGCACCGCCGCAGGGACCGGTATCGGCTTCAGCCTCGCGAGGGACGCCGACCGCCGACCCGTACCGCACGCCCCGCCCGCATCCGCCGCCCCGATGCGCGCCCGAAACGGCGCCGCAGATTCGTTTAAGACCCGACCACACGGACCGTTTTTGAGAGCGACGACGATGCAGGTGACCGAGACACATTCCGAGGGGCTGAAGCGTGAGTTTCAGGTTCTGCTCCCGGCCAAGGACCTCGAGGATCGCCTGAATTCCGAGCTCACGGGCCTCAAGGACAAGGTGCAGCTCAAGGGCTTCCGCCCGGGCAAGGTGCCGGTGGCGCACCTGCGCAAGGTCTATGGCCGCTCGGTGATGGCCGAGGTCGTCCAGAACGCGGTGAACGAGGCCAACCAGAAGATCATCACCGACAACAACCTCAAGCTCGCCCTCGAGCCCCAGGTCGAGTTCCCCGAGGACAAGGCCGAGGTCGAGAAGGCGCTCGAGGCCAAGGGCGACTTCGCCTTCAAGGTGAACCTCGAGGTGCTGCCGACCTTCGAGCTCGCCGACCTCTCGGACGTGAGCCTGACCAAGTTCGTGGCCAAGCCCTCCGACGAGGAGGTCAAGGAGGCGCTCGACCGCATGGCCGGCCAGACCCGGCCGTTCAGCGCGCGCGCCGAGGGTGAGGAGGCCGCGAGCGGCGACCGCGTTACCATCGACTTCGTCGGCCGCATCGACGGCATCGCGTTCGAGGGCGGCAAGGGCGAGGGCATCGACCTGGAGCTCGGCTCGAACACCTTCATCCCGGGCTTCGAGGACCAGCTCGTCGGCGCCAAGGTCGGCGAAGCCCGCGTCGTCAAGGCGACCTTCCCGGAGGCCTACGGCGCCGAGGCCCTCGCCGGCAAGGATGCCGAGTTCGACGTCACCGTCACCGCGATCCAGACCCCGGGCGAGGCCAAGATCGACGACGAGCTCGCCAAGAACCTCGGCCTGGAGAGCCTCGACAAGCTGAAGGAGGCGATCTCCCAGGCGATCGGCTCGGATTACGAGGCGGCCTCGCGGCGCAAGCTCAAGAAGGCGCTCCTCGACGCGCTGGACGGCAAGTACGCCTTCGACCTGCCGCCCTCGCTGGTGGCCCAGGAATTCGCCAACGTCTGGGCGCAGGTCGAGCAGGACCTGAAGACCCGCGGCAAGAGCTTCGAGGACGAGGGCACCACCGAGGAGGCCTCGCAGGCCGAGTACCGCAAGATCGCCGAGCGCCGCGTGCGGCTCGGTCTGGTGCTTGCGCAGGTCGGCGAGAGCGCCGATATCAAGGTCTCCGACGAGGAGGTAAACCAGGCCCTCATCGCCCGGGTCCGGCAGTTCCCGGGCCAGGAGCAGCAGGTCTGGGACTTCTACCGGAAGAACGCCCAGGCGCTGGCCGAGCTTCGTGCGCCCCTGTTCGAGGAGAAGGTGGTTGACCACGTTCTCTCGCAGGTCAAACTGGTCGAGGAACCCGTCTCGAAGGAGGCGCTGTTCGCCGACGAGGATGCGGAAGCCGACGGCGCCGAGGCCTCGACCGAGTCGAAGGCCGACTAAGCCCGGCGTCTGTCCTGATTGGCAGCGGGCTGTATCGTTAGGCGGCGTTTAAGCACCGCCGGTGTTCGCTGACATGCCCGGCCGCCGCGTGATTCGCGGCGCCGGGCCCCTTGGAGCCCTGGGGCAGGACGTGATGAGAGATCCGGTCGACTTCTACAACAGCGCGCTCGTGCCCATGGTGGTCGAGCAGTCGAGCCGCGGCGAGCGCGCCTTCGACATCTATTCCCGCCTGCTCCGCGAGCGGATCATCTTCCTGACCGGACCGGTCGAGGATCAGGGCGCCTCGCTGATCGTGGCGCAGCTGCTCTTCCTGGAGGCGGAGAACCCCAAGAAGGAAATCTCCTTCTACATCAACTCGCCGGGCGGCGTGGTCACCTCCGGCCTGTCGATCTACGACACCATGCAGTTCATCCGCTGCCCGGTGACGACGCTCTGCGTCGGCCAGGCCGCCTCGATGGGCTCGCTGCTGCTGGCCGCCGGCGAGCCCGGCCACCGCTTCGCCCTGCCCAACGCCCGGATCATGGTGCACCAGCCCTCCGGCGGCTTCCAGGGCCAGGCCACCGACATCCTGATCCATGCCCGCGAGATCGAGGCGCTGAAGCGCCGCCTCAACGAGATCTACGTGAAGCACACGGGCCGCGACTACGACACCATCCATCAGGCGCTGGAGCGCGACAACTTCATGACCGCCGACGCGGCCAAGGAGTTCGGACTGGTGGACGAGGTGATCCACAAGCGGCCCGAGCCCGCCGCGGCCTGAGGCGACGGAACCCCGCGTGCCCTCGACCGCGTTTGCCGGCTGAGGGCACGCCCGCCATGGCCTTGATCCCGCCACGGCAGCGTGTTTGCATCGGCGATCCGGGAGGAGCCGTCACAAGCGCGCAGGTGACTTTTTCTTTAAGCGGATTCCCTTACCTGTGAACGATGCGCGTGCGCCCCGGGCTGGCAGCGCACGACACGATCGGAGACCGATATGAGCAAGACTGGCGGCAACGACTCCAAGAGCACGCTGTACTGCTCGTTTTGCGGCAAGAGCCAGCACGAGGTCCGCAAGCTGATCGCGGGCCCGACGGTGTTCATCTGCGACGAGTGCGTCGAGCTGTGTATGGACATCATCCGCGAGGAATCGAAGTCCTCGCTGGTCAAGAGCCGTGACGGCGTGCCCACGCCGAAGGAGATCCGGCGCGTCCTCGACGACTACGTCATCGGCCAGGACTTCGCCAAGAAGGTCCTCTCGGTGGCGGTGCACAACCACTACAAGCGGCTGGCCCACGCGACGAAGCACAACGACGTCGAGCTCGCGAAGTCCAACATCATGCTGATCGGGCCGACCGGCTCCGGCAAGACGCTGCTCGCCCAGACGCTGGCCCGCATCCTCGACGTGCCCTTCACCATGGCGGATGCGACGACGCTGACCGAGGCCGGCTATGTCGGCGAGGACGTCGAGAACATCATCCTCAAACTGCTCCAGGCCTCGGACTACAACGTCGAGCGGGCGCAGCGCGGCATCGTCTACATCGACGAGATCGACAAGATCTCCCGCAAGTCGGACAACCCCTCGATCACCCGCGACGTCTCGGGCGAGGGCGTGCAGCAGGCGCTCCTGAAGATCATGGAGGGCACCGTCGCCTCCGTGCCCCCGCAGGGCGGCCGCAAGCACCCGCAGCAGGAGTTCCTGCAGGTCGACACCACCAACATCCTGTTCATCTGCGGCGGCGCCTTCGCGGGGCTGGAGCGGATCATCTCCCAGCGCGGCAAGGGCACCTCGATCGGCTTCGGCGCGAGCGTGCAGGCGCCCGACGACCGCCGCACCGGCGAGATCTTCCGCTCGGTGGAGCCGGAGGACCTCCTGAAGTTCGGCCTCATCCCCGAGTTCGTCGGCCGTCTGCCGGTGCTGGCGACGCTGGAGGATCTCGACGAGGCCGCGCTGAAGAAGATCCTGCAGGAGCCGAAGAACGCGCTCGTCAAGCAGTACCAGCGCCTGTTCGAGATGGAGAACGTCGACCTGACCTTCCAGGACGAGGCGCTCTCGCTCGTCGCCCGCAAGGCGATCGAGCGCAAGACCGGTGCCCGCGGCCTGCGCTCCATCCTGGAGACGATCCTCCTCGACACGATGTACGATCTGCCGGGTCTCGACTCGGTCGAGCAGGTCGTGATCGGGCCGGAGGTGGTCGAGGGCAAGTCGCGCCCGCTCTACATCCACGGCGACCGCAACAAGGAAGCGCCGGCGAGCGTCAGCGCCTAGGCCGGGCTGCTCGTAGCGCATGCATAACGCCTTGAGGGGGCAGGCCGAATCCGGATCCTGCCGCCTCCGTGGCGGAGGCGGCGGCATCTTGAAACCGGCGCCGCCGCACATCACCTGAGGCTTAGCGCGGTGGCCGTCAGCCCACCTTCGGGGGACGGTGCCGCGCCACCAGCCGCAAAGTCCACGTCCCTTTATCCGACCCTCGCGGCCCGGTCGGCGCCTCGCACAGTGCTCGCTCCCGGATGGAGGCGCACCCGCCCGGCGTCCATCATGAGGAAGTCAGTCATGACTCAATCGAAATCGCGCCAGCCTGTCGTCCCGGGCTCGACGGGGGCCTACGCGGTCCTGCCGCTGCGCGACATCGTGGTGTTCCCCCACATGATCGTGCCGCTCTTCGTGGGGCGCGAGAAGTCGATCCGCGCCCTTGAGGAGGCGGTGCGCACGGACCGCCACATCCTGCTCGCGACCCAGATCAACGCGGGCGACGACGACCCGGCCACCGACGCCATCTACACGATCGGCACGCTCGCCTCCGTCCTGCAGCTCCTGAAGCTGCCCGACGGCACCGTGAAGGTGCTGGTCGAGGGCGCCGGCCGCGCCAAGCTCACCGGTTTCACCCGCTCGGACGAGTATTACGAGGCCGAGGCCGAGGCCCTGCGCGACGAGCTCGGCGACAAGGTCGAGGCCGAGGCTCTGGCCCGCTCCGTGCTCTCGGAGTTCGAGAACTACGTCAAGTTGAACAAGAAGATCTCGCCCGAGGTCGTCTCCGCCGTCACCCAGATCGACGAGCCCTCGAAGCTCGCCGACACGATCGGCTCGCACCTGCTCGTCAAGATCTCCGACAAGCAGGGCATCCTGGAGACCCCCACGGTGGCGCAGCGCCTGGAGCGCGTGCTGTCGCTGATGGAAAGCGAGATCTCGGTCCTCCAGGTGGAGAAGCGCATCCGGACCCGCGTCAAGCGGCAGATGGAGAAGACCCAGCGCGAGTACTACCTCAACGAGCAGATGAAGGCCATCCAGAAGGAGCTCGGCGACGAGGACGGTCGCGACGAGCTGGCCGAGCTCGAGGAGAAGATCGAGAAGACCAAGCTCTCGAAGGAGGCCCGCGAAAAGGCCACCGCCGAGCTGAAGAAGCTGCGCCAGATGTCGCCGATGTCGGCCGAGGCCACCGTCGTGCGCAACTACCTCGACTGGATGCTCGGCATCCCGTGGGGCAAGCGCTCGAAGATCAAGAAGGACCTGCTCGGCGCCCAGGCGCTGCTCGACGAGGACCATTTCGGCCTCGACAAGGTCAAGGAGCGGATCATCGAGTACCTCGCCGTGCAGCAGCGGGCGAACAAGCTCACCGGCCCGATCCTCTGCCTCGTCGGCCCCCCCGGCGTCGGCAAGACCTCGCTCGGCAAGTCGATCGCCAAGGCCACGGGCCGCGAGTTCGTGCGCATGTCGCTCGGCGGCGTGCGTGACGAGGCCGAGATCCGCGGTCACCGCCGGACCTATATCGGCTCGATGCCCGGCAAGATCGTGCAGTCGATGCGCAAGGCCAAGACCTCGAACCCGCTCATCCTGCTCGACGAGATCGACAAGATGGGCATGGACTTCCGCGGCGACCCGTCGGCGGCCCTGCTCGAGGTTCTGGATCCGGAGCAGAACAGCACCTTCAACGACCATTACCTCGAGGTCGATTACGACCTGTCGAACGTGATGTTCGTGACGACGGCCAACACCCTCAACATCCCTGCGCCCCTGATGGACCGCATGGAGGTGATTCGCATCGCCGGCTACACCGAGGAGGAGAAGCTCGAGATCGCGCGCAAGCACCTGATCCCGAACGCGCTCAAGAAGCACGGCCTCGACACCAAGGAATGGTCGGTCGACGACGAAGGGCTGCTCATGCTCATCCGCCGCTACACGCGGGAGGCGGGCGTGCGCAACCTGGAGCGCGAGATCTCCAACCTGATCCGCAAGGCGGTGAAGGAGATCCTGATCACCAAGGTCAAGCAGGTCGTGGTGAACGTCGAGACCCTGCCCGTCTTCCTCGGCCCGCCGAAGTTCCGCTACGGCGAGATCGACGCGGACGATCAGGTCGGCGTGGTCACGGGTCTGGCCTGGACCGAGGTCGGCGGCGAGCTGCTGACGATCGAGGGCGTCATGATGCCCGGCAAGGGCAAGATGACGGTCACGGGCAACCTGAAGGACGTGATGAAGGAGTCGATCTCGGCGGCGGCGAGCTATGTCCGCTCGCGGGCCCTCGATTTCGGCATCGAGCCGCCGCTCTTCGAGCGCCGGGACATCCACGTCCACGTTCCCGAGGGGGCGACCCCGAAGGACGGCCCGTCCGCCGGCATCGCCATGGCGACCGCCATCATCTCGACGCTCACCGGCATCCCGGTGCGCCGCGACGTGGCGATGACGGGCGAGGTGACGCTCCGCGGCCGGGTGCTGCCGATCGGCGGCCTGAAGGAGAAGCTGCTCGCCGCGCTGCGCGGCGGCATCAAGACGGTGCTGATCCCGGAGGAGAACGCCAAGGACATCGCCGAGGTGCCGGACAGCGTGAAGAACGGGCTGGAGATCGTGCCCGTGGCGCGCATGGACCAGGTGCTGGAGCGGGCCCTGGTTCGCCAGCCCGAGCCGATCGAGTGGGACGAGCCGCTGCCCGCGGCCAAGCCCGCCCGGGACGAGGACGGCGCCGCCTTCGTGGCGCACTAGAGCCCCCTGTCAGGCCTAGCCTGAGACCGGCCCCCGGAGCATGCTCCGGGGGCCTTCTGCCGGGCCTCGCCGCGCGGATCCAGCCGGACGTGCCCTGCCGAGAGCATCGGCCTCGGGCCGGGGCTGACCCGGCTGCTGGCGCGCGATTCAGCCTGATCAGTCCCGCGCCGGGAACGGCCCCGCATGGGTGAAGTCGGTGATGGGGCGGCGGCCGTTCGGCTGCTCGCGGGCCCGCTGCTCGTCGCTCAGCTGGTCCCAGGGGATCGCCCGGCCGACCGCGTAGGCCGCCTCGACGCGGTGATGCTCGGGCAGGTTCAGCACCGCGGGGGCGCGGGCCTGGTCGAAGCCCGTCATGCCGTGGGCGTGCCAGCCCTGGCGGATCGCTTGGAGCTGGAAGGCGAGGGAGGCCGCGCCCGTATCGAGGGAGTGGCTGTAGGAGGGCTTCAGCTCGTCGCCGACCTTCATCCGCCCGTTCGAGACGAGGAACAGGAGCGCGCCCGTATTGGCCACCCATTTCTGGTTGCCGGGCACGAGCAGGCCGAAGAACGTGTCCCAGTGCGCGTCCCCGCGCAGCGCGTAGAGGAAGCGCCAGGGCTGGGAGTTGTAGGAGGAGGGCGCCCAGCGTGCCGCCTCGATCATCCGCAGCAGCTCGGCTTCCGGCAGGGCCTCGCCGCTGAAGGCGCGCGGCGAGCGCCGCTCCAGGAAGCGCGGATCGATGTCGTGGTCGGGCTGGCGGGGCGTCGGTTCGGTCACGGGCGGTCTCCGGTGGGCGTCGCGCGCGGGGCGCGAGCGTGACCGGAGGATCGGACCGCGCGCCGAAAAATCAAGGCGCCTTCAGCACGCTCCGGCAGGCGGCGGGCAGCGCCGCCATGGTCATCGGCGGCCTCGGCTTCGGCTTCACCTTCGGCGGCTTCGGGTTCAGCACCGCGTCGCTGAACCAGTAGGCGAGTTCCTCGCCGCAGCCGTCGCCGCCGGGCGGGGGCGCCTGGTCCTCGCAGGCGCCCTGGCCGTCCGGGCAGGCGAGGCGGATATGGAAATGGTAGTTGTGCCCGTACATCGGGCGCACCTTGGAGAGCCAGGAGCGGCTGCCCGTGCTCTCGCGGCAGAGCGCCTTCTTGATCGCCGGGTTGACGAAGAGGCGCGCCACCTCCGGCTGCTCGGCGGCGAGGCGGATGATGCGCAGGTGCTGCGGCGTCCAGGCCTCGGTGTCGATGTCGAGCCGGTCGGCGCGCACCACGTTGGTGGCAGACATCTCCTCGCGCTCCTGCCGCGTCAGGCGGCGGTCCGGCATCGGCGTCAGCCAGACGTCGGCGTCGAGGCCGAGCTGGTGCGAGGCGTGGCCGGTGAGCATCGGCCCGCCGCGGGGCTGCGACATGTCGCCGACGAGGAGGCCCGGCCAGCCGACCCGGGGCGCCTGGGCGGCGAAGCGCTCCAGGAAGTCCACGAGATAGGGCGTGCCCCACATCCGGTTGCGCGAGAGCCGCATCACCTGCCAGCGCGCGCCGTCGACGGGCAGCGCCTCGCCGCCCGCGAAGCAGCCCTTGGCGTAGGAGCCGTAGGCGCGCACCGGCCCCGATGCGGGGCCGGTGGCCCGGCCGAACAGGGCCTTGGCCGGCGTTGCGGGATCGTCGGGATTGGCGAGCGGCGGCAGCGGCTTCGGGGTCAGCGTGCCGCGATCCTGCGCTGCGGCGGAGCCGGCAGCGAGGACGAGGAGGGCGGCGGCGAGGAGGCGCGGCGTGATCGGCATCGAAGGTCCGTCTCTCCCGGCGGCGTGTCGGAGCGTGGCGGTATAGCGGCTGAAGCTTGCCGGAACGTGGCGTCCGCTCGGGGCGTTTTTCGGGCGGGGTGCCCCGAGGGATGCCCCAAGAGGACTTCAAGAGGACGTCAAGGGGAGCCCGAGGGAGAGAGCCATGGATGCCGACGAACGGATGCCGCGCGAGCCGCGCAGCCTGATCGCCAGCGACCGGGTGATCGGCACAGACGTACGCCGCTCCGACGGCGAGCGGGTCGGGGTGATCGAGCGGCTGATGCTCGACAAGGTCTCGGGCCGGGTCGCCTACGCGGTGATGAGCTTCGGCGGCTTCCTCGGCCTCGGCAGCGACTTCTACACGCTGCCCTGGGGCGTGCTGCGCTTCGATCCCGGCCACGATGCCTACGTGGTGGACATCACCGAGGAGCAGCTGCGCTCCGCGCCGCCGCGCTCGCCCGAGGGCACCGACCCGTCGGACGACCGAGCCTGGGAGGAGCAGGTGCACCGCTACTACAACGCGGCGCCCTATTGGGGGATCTGACACCGGACGGCGATGGTCTCGACGCGATCACCGTCTGCCCACGCGACGGCGCGGCGGCGATCGTTCGCCGTGCGCATCGCTCCCGACCATCGCTCGGGATCGATGCAACGGTCTGAGGGCGCTCAGCCCTCCACCGGCCCGCACCAGCCCGGCAGGTAGCCGGCATCGGGCGACTTGGCGAGGCGCAGCGCCTCCTCCAGCGCCTCGGAGAAATCGCCCTCGACGCGCTTGGCCTTCATGTGCCGGCGCAGGAAGTCGGCCCAGAGGAACTCGCTGAAGGGCGTGGTGTCCTTGGCGAAGCCGCCGGCCCGGCGCAGCTCGCCCGCGAGGCTGCGGAAGGGATCGTCGACGAGGTCGACGATGCCCTTCGGGATGTCCTTGAAGGTCTGGCGCGTGCCCGCCGCGTCGTAGGGGTGCGACCAGGCCTTGTGGTCGCACACGGTCCAGAAGGCGTCCTTGTCGAGCTTGTGCAGGTCGGCCACCACGGTGACCTGGATCGATTCGACGCCCTCCAGCTGCAGGGCGCGGGAGAGGTGGTGGTGGTCGATGACGTAGTGGCGCTTCTTCGGCCCGAGCAGGGTCGGGATCGTGTGCGAGCCGAGGAACTTGTCCTTCTTGTCCGGGTCGTGCTCGCGCCAGCGGCGGCGCTTCTCCTCGACCTCGCGGAAGCCGACGGTGATCTGCGTCGGGCGCAGCTCCGCGATCGGGACCAGGGTGAGGATGGGTTCGCGCGGGGCCATGGCTCGGATACTCCGATCGAAACGTCGCCGAGTCCCGGTCTGTCACGGGCGGCCGGGCACGGCCAAGGCTTCCCCGTTCACGTTCCCGGGACCGGGCATCGTCCTTGGCATCGCGCTTGGCATCGCCCTTGGAGCCGTGCCCGATCCCGTTGGATCGGGACGCGACGCTCAGGATCAGGTCGCGAAGGGGATCAGCTCGAATGAAGACCGGCTTGATCCGCCGAGACAGGCTCTCAGCCCTTGTTCCAACGCGCTCTCGTTCGCCGAGCCGGCTTCCACGTCCACTTCGGCTTAGGAGCGCTCGGAGGTCAGAACCCAATCAGCTTGACCGTGCGAGGGGCTGCTTTCGACCCAACCCGGCCGTACAGGCCCGCGTCAGTGGTCCCCGAAAGCGGTCATTCGTCGGGCGTCCGGCACCTTCAGCTACCGTGGGTATCGCGGGCGCGGTCAGGCCGCAGGACGACGTGCTGCGGCAAGAGCCAGTCCGAACACGACCATCATGGCTCCGCTCAGTCGGTTGACCGAGCGCAGGCCCCTGGCGCTCCGCATAAATCTTCTCAGGCGCGCCCCAGCGAAGGCATACGTCACGACCGAGACCCCTTCAAAGACCAAGTACAGACTTCCGACGGTGGCGAAGCTGACCCAGTAATTTTCAGGGGCGATGAACTGCGGGAAGAAGGCCGTGAAGATAAGGATGGCCTTGGGATTGCCAAGCGCGACGAAGAACTCCTGCCGGAATAGGTCACGGGTGTTCTGTGCCGAGGCGACCACGCGATCTTCCAGGCCGATGCTCTCCTTTGTCAGGAGCAGCCGGGCACCGATCCAGACCAAGTACGCTGCACCAACCCATTTGAGTGCCGCGAACAGCAGTTCGGATGTGGTGAGCAGCACCCCGAGGCCGAGCGCGGTCATGAAGATCATGATCGCGAAGGCGATCAGCCGCCCCGTCGCGGCGATGACGGCGGTGCGCATACCGTGCCGTGCACTCGTGGTCACCGCCAGAAGGTTGTTCGGGCCGAACGCCATCGCCAGGGCAAAGCAGGCCGGAACGAACAGTAGCAGGGTTTGGGTGGTCATGCGGTCCTCGTGACCGGGACGCGGCGGATCAACTTGAGCGCGCCGGTTTGCACCAGCAGCGTGGCGACCAGCGCCGCCAGGAAGGCGGGCAGGATGCCCGCAGGTACTAGGAGCAGCCCGAGAACGAAGAAGAACGTCGCGAACCCGTAGAGCGCCAGCACCATGCCGCGCAGCACCTGGGTTGCCATGGCAGCCCCACGCATGCGGTGGGCAAAGACGGCCAGGATTGCGCCGAACACCGGGAAGCTGGCGAGCACGCCCGCGGTCTTCGCGCCGACGAAGGCGGCAGCGGCGGTGAGGGTGAGCACCAGGGTCGTGGCCACCACCATGCGGGCGGGCAGATCCCACCAGGGTGCGGCGATGGTGCTGCGCACCGCCTCGCGGTGGGGGATGAGGTGGGCCGAGGCCGACAAGGCGACCAGTGCGACGGCGAAGTAGCCCCAGTGGGGCAGCGGCGCGGCCTGGAGCAGGAAACCGGAACCAGCGTAGGCTGCCGCACCCCCCACGAGGGCCAGCGGCCAGCCCTGACGCGTCAGGAGCGCGTAGCCGAGGCTGAAGGCCGCCTGGGCCGAGGTGCCGACCAGGGAGCCGTTGGTGGCGGTGGCTGCGAAGTCCGGGCCGTACTGAATGGCCAGGAAGGCGGCGACCGGGCCGGAGGTGAGCGGCAAGCCGACCAGCCAGCCCCCGATGGCATCCCCCCAACGTCGTCCGGCCAAGCTGGCGGCGAGGATCAGCAGCGGCGGCAGGACCACCTTGAAGACTATGAGGCTCATTGGGGCAGGGATGGTTCGTCCTTGTGCTCCGGAAAGGTAGCTCAGAAGCCGATTTTTGAAATTTCGTTTTGAAGCTCATTTTGCGCTTCGGTATGTCAGTTGCTGGCCTCCAGAGAAACTTGCCATGCAAAAAACGCCGTCTGACATGCGAAATGGAAAGCGCGAGGACCGTCCGGAGATCGCACTCGATGCCATTGACCGGCGCATCCTCGACCGTTTGCAACGCGACAGCACGGTCTCCAATCAGGATTTGGCGCATCAGGTCGGCCTGTCGCCTCCTGCCTGCCTGAAGCGTGTGCGAGCCTTGCGGTCGGCGGGGATCATCACCCGCACCGTTGCGATCCTGTCGCCCGAGGTGCTGGGCTACCCGATGATCACGGTTGCGCGGGTCAAACTGGAGTTGGCGAATGAGAGTGCCAATCATGCCTTCGAGGCACGCATGGCCGAGCTACCTCGCGTCGTGCAGTGCATGACCGTGGCCGGGGACTACGACTACGTCCTGCTCATCCGCAGCCGCGATGTGGGCCACTATCAGGACTTTGCCCGCAGGGTGCTCAAGCTCGCGCCGGGCATCCGCTCTTACACGAGCGAGATCGTATTGCAGGTCCACAAGGCGACGACTGAACTGCCAATCGATCCGGTCTGAGCGAGCGGAACGGCGGCGTCCGCTTCGGTGCCTTTAACGTTCGGAGGCGGACCAGCCGAAACCCACCCTCAGCAGCCCTTCGTACGGCCAACCCGATTGAGTTCAGGCCCTAGTAGCGGGTGGTGAGCGCGGTGAGCCAGTCGGGCGAGGCCGCGACCGCCCAGGCCTCGGCGCGCTTGTCGAATCCGCCGAGGACGAGGAGGCCGAGCGCCACGAGCACGGCGCCCATCGCCGCCCTGGCGCCCCGGCCGGCACGGCCGAGATCCCGCCGCCGGGCGAGCAGCGCCTCGCGGGAGATGAGACCGAGCAGCGCGAGCGGCGCGGCCGCCCCGATCCCGAAGGCGAGCATGGTGAGCGCCACCGCGCCGAGATGCTCGCCGCGCGCCGCGAGCAGCGAGGCGGCCCCGAGCGTCGGCCCGACGCAGGGGCTCCAGGCCGCGCCGAGCAGGAGCCCCACCGCGAACTGGCCCCCGAGCCCCCGGCCCGCGACGCTGCCGAGGCGGCGCTCGCCCCAGGCGCCGACCGGTCCGGCGAGCGCCGTGGCCCGGGCCTGGAGCGCCGGGATCAGGAGGACGAGGCCGACCAGGACGAGGAGCACCGCGCCGAGGCTGCGGAACAGGTCGCCGTCGAGGCCGATCGCGAAGCCGACCGTCGCGACGAACAGGCCGATCCCGGTGAAGGACAGGGCGAGCCCGGCGGCGAGCGCCACCGGCCCGAGCCGGTGCTCCGAGGCCGCCGTGGCGAGCACGATCGGCACCAGCGGCAGCACGCAGGGCGAGAGCGTCGAGAGCAGGCCGGCGAGGAGGGCGAAACCGATGGTGCCGAGCATGACGAGGTCCGCGACCGGTCCGGATCCGGGCGGTCCGGCCGGACGCCCTGAACCCCGTTCGCTCGCATGCGCCTGCGGGTTTCGCCAGCCGCGCGAGACCGGACGTCGTCGCCTGAACTGCCGACTATGCTTCCGGGTCCGCGTTGCGGCGGCGGCCCACGCGGACTAACCCGGAGGCATGCGCTATTATCTCGGCCTCGCCACCACCTTCCACGACCCGGCCCTCGCCCTGATCGGGCCGGATGGCGGCGTGCTCTTCGCCGAGGGCGCGGAGCGCGTCCTGCAATACAAGCGCGCCCCGAACTGCGAGCCCGATCCCGCGGGCCGGATGGTGGGCCTGCTCGAGAAATACGTGCCCCGCGGCTCCGAGATCGTGGTGGCGTCGAGCTGGGGCGCGCAGTTCAGCGAGTTCCTGCGCGGCCAGGAGCGGAGCGGCGCCTTCGACCTGATGGCGCTCGCCGGCCATCCGACCACCCTCAACCGCTCCTTCGTGCCGGAGCGGGCCGAGCGCATCTTCATCGCCGACCTCGCGCTCGCCCAGGCGCGGGCCGGCTACGGCACCCTGCTCGCCCTCAACCAGGAGACGCGGGGCACGGGGCAGCCGGCGCGGGCCGAGATCGTGGCGCAGCATCGCTTCCCCCACCATCTCGCGCACGCCGCCTACGCCCTCTGGGGCAGCCCGTTCCGCGAGGCCACGGCGCTCATCGTCGACGGCATGGGCGAGACCGGCGCGGCGGCGATCTATGCCCTGCGCGACGGGCGCATCGCGGAGGTGCGCCGCCAGCGCGGGCGCGGCTCCGTCGGCTTCCTCTACGGCCTCGTCACCGATCTCGCCGGCTTCGACCAGATCAAGGGCGAGGAATGGAAGATCATGGGGCTCGCCCCCTATGGCCGGCCCGATCCGGAGCTGATGGGGCTGCTCCGCCGTCTCTACGCGGTGGAGAACGGGCGCCTGCGCTTCGCCGACGACGCCACGGTCCAGGCGGTCGCCGCCGAGATCCTGGCGCGCCGCCCGGCCGAGGCCCCGGAGAGCGGCTGGGCCGACCTCGCCCGCAGCGGCCAGGAGATCTTCTGCGAGCTGATGGACGTCCTCGTGGCCGAGGCCCACGCGCTCGGCCCGCACGAGAACCTCGTCATCGCCGGCGGCTGCGGGCTCAACTCCTCCTATAACGGGCGCGTCCTCGGGCGCTCCCCGTTCTCCCGCCTGCACGTGCCCTCGGCGCCGGGCGACGACGGCAACGCCATCGGTGCGGCCTGGCTCGCCTATGCCGAGGATCATCCGGACTGGACCGGCCCGGCGCCGGAGGCCCGCCCGCTCAGCCCCTATCTCGGCTCGCGCGTCTCCACCGAGCCGATGGAGCGGCTGGCCGAGCAGGAGCCCCGCGCCCGGCGCCTCGGCCATGAGGGCGTCACCCGCGAGGCGGCGCGGATCCTCAGCGAGGGCGGCCTCGTCGGCTGGGTGCAGGGGCGGGCCGAGTTCGGGCCCCGGGCGCTCGGCAACCGCTCGATCCTGGCCGATCCGCGCCCCGCGGGCGCCAAGGACGCGCTCAACGCCAAGGTGAAGTACCGCGAGGGGTTCCGCCCCTTCGCGCCCTCGATCCTGGCCGAGGCCGGCCCCGACTGGTTCGAGGACTACGCCGACAGCCCCTACATGGAGCGGACCCTGGTCTGGCGGGATTCGGTGCGGGCGCGCGTCCCGGCGGTGGTGCATGCCGACGGCACCGGGCGGCTCCAGAGCGTCACGCAGGCGCGCAACCCGGCCTATGCGGGGCTGATCGCGGCCTTTGCCGAGATCACCGGCGTGCCGATCCTGCTCAACACCAGCTTCAACGTGATGGGCAAGCCGATCCTCCACAGCGCGGAGGACGCGATCCTGATGTTCTACACCACCGGCCTCGACGCGCTGGTGGTGGAGGATTGGATCGTGGTGAAGTGAGAGGCTCCCGGCCCTCCCCCTTCTGCGGGGGGAGGGAAGAGAGTGGCCCTACTCGCAGACCTCGACGCGCTTGTAGGTGAAGTCCTCGTCGTTCAGCCACACCTTGCGGCGCTCGTAGTGGCAGATCGGGCCGCGGGGGCGGCGCACCACCACCTCCTCGGGCTCCTCCACCACGACGCGGCGCTGGCGGTATTCCGGCGGGGGCGGCGGCTGGTTGGCGCCGTTGATGAGGGCGCCCGCCGCGACGCCGCCGACCACGCCCGCGGCGAGGCCGCCGATGATCGCGGCGTTCTGGCCGTCGCGGGCCGAGCCCGGCGCGACGGCGGCGACGAGAAGGGCGCCGACGAGCGCGGCGCGCGCTCCATGCCGGATCGGCCCGAGGACAGGGGTGGTGCGCACGCTCGAAATCTCCCGCTGGGGTCGCAGGAGTTCAGCGCCCGGATGTTTAAGAATCCGCCAACGCGATGGGCACGATCGTCTTGTGCGGCAGCGTCAGGCGAGCAGCCCGTCGAGGCTGCCGAGCACCGCGGCGGGGGCGAGATCCGCATACTCGTCCGGCAGGCCCCGGCGGTTGATCCAGGCGCAGCGCAGGCCGAAGGCGGCGGCGCCCGCGATGTCCCAGCGGTTGGAGGAGCAGAACAGCACGCGCTCCCGCGCCGCCCCCGCCCGCGCCACGGCGTCGGCATAGGCGGCGGGGGCCGTCTTGAAGGTCTGCGCGGCCTCGACCGAGAGCAGGGCGTCGAGATGCGGCCCGAGTCCGGCCGAGGCGACGGCCCGCTCCAGCATCGCGGCGTTGCCGTTCGAGAAGACGCCCGTGCGGATCCCGCGGGCCCGCAAGCCGCGCAGCACGCCCGGCACTTCGGGATAGGCGTCGAGGTCGCGATAGGCGTCGAGCAGGGGCTCGCGCAGGGCAGGGTCCACCGTCGGATGGAGCGCGAGCGCGTAGTCGAGGGCTTCCTCGGTCAGCGCCCAGAAGCTGCGGTAGCGTCCGCTGAGCGCGCGGATCCAGCTGTATTCGAGCTGCTTGTTGCGCCAGACCTCCGAGAGATGGGCGGCGTCGGGCCCGATCGCCGCGGCGTGGCGCTGCACGGCCGCGTGCACGTCGAACAGGGTGCCGTAGGCGTCGAACAGGACGCAATCGGTGCCGTCGAGCAGGGCTTGGGTCATGGGCGGGTTCCGGCTCCGTGCCACCCGCATCTGGGGCCGGACCGGGCCCGCGGCCAGCCCCGCTCAGCGCCGCCGCAGGCGCACCCCGACGCCGTACAGGAAGCCGAGGAGCAGGAGGCCGTAGAGCGCGGCCCCCGCGAGTCCGAGCAGGCCGAGCACCGCGATCTCGCGCCCGTGCGGCAGGGCCGGCACCAGCCGGTCGGCGAGGGGCAGGCCGTAGAGGGCGAGGAGGGCGAGCGCCGCGCAGGCCAGCGCCACGCCGAGCACGGTGAGCCCGAGCGTGCGACCCGGCGCGGTCCAGCCCCGGCGCCAGGCGAGGCCGACGAGGATGGCGAGGTTCACCCATTGGCTGATCGCGGTGGCGAGCGCGAGGCCGGTGACGCCGTAGGGCCCGGTCAGCACCAGCTTCAGCGCCACGTTGACGAGGATGGCGCTGAGCGAGGCCCAGAGCGGGGTCATCGTGTCCTGCCGGGCGGTGAAGCTCGGCACGGCGCTGCGCACCAGCACGACCGCCGGGAGGGCAAGGCCGTAGGCGGCGAGCACCTCGGCGGCCCGGGCGGCATCCTCCGCCGAGAAGGCGCCGCGCTGGAACAGGGCCGCCATGATCAGGCCGGGCAGGGTGAGGAAGGCCACCGTGAAGGGCGCCGACAGGGCGAGCGAGAACCCGGCCGCCCGGTTCTGCGCCGCATGCGCCCCCGCCACGTCCCCGGCCGCGATGCGCCGGCTCATCTCGGGCAGAAGGACGGTGCCGGCGGCGATGGCGATGACGCCGAAGGGGAGCTGGTAGAGCCGGTCGGCGTAGTAGAGCGCCGAGACCGCGCCGGTCGGCAGCAGGCTCGCGATGATGGTGTCGGCGAACGCCGCGATCTGGAACCCGGCCGAGCCGATCACCGCGGGGCCGAGCACCTTGAAGAACTTGGTCATGGCCGGATCGCGCAAGGCTGGCCGGGCGAGCCCGGGCGCGATGCCGGCCCGGCGCGCGTCCCACCAGACCAGGGCGAATTGCAGCACGCCCGAGACGGCGACGCCCCAGGCGGCGGCATAGGCCGCGTTCGGGAACAGGAAAGCCAGCGCCAGCGCCGCCAGCATCGCGAGGTTGAGGAGCACCGGCGCGCCGGCCGCGGCGGCGAAGCGGCGATGCGCGTTCAGGATGCCGGAGACCAAGGTCACCAGCGTCATGAACAGCAGGTAGGGGAAGGTGATCCGCGTGAGCGAGACCGCGAGCGCGAAGCGCTCCGGATCCTCGGAGAAGCCCGGGGCGAGCCCCCGCACCACCAGGGGCATCAGGGGAAGGGCGAGCGCCAGCAGGGCGAGCTGGACGACGAGCATCAGGGCGAAGATGCGGTCGGCGAAACCCTTGGCGGCGCCCGGCGCGCCGGCCTCGCTGAGCCCCGCATAGGCCGGCACGAAGGCGGTGTTGAAGGCGCCCTCGCCGAAGATCGCCCGGAAATGGTTCGGCAGGCGGAAGGCGACGACGAAGGCGTCGGCCATCGGCCCCGCGCCCATCACCGCGGCCATCACCACGTCGCGGGCGAAGCCCGTGACCCGCGAGACCAGGGTCCAGCCGCCGACGGAGAGGATGGAGCGGATCATCGCGCGCGGGCCCCGGGCTCACGCGCCGGAGACGAGGGCGCGGTCATGGCCGAGCCCTAGCAGATCGGAGGGCGCCCGCGTGCCGGTGCCGCGGCCACACCCGGCGAAAGATCGCGCGTGGGGATCAGACCGAGGGCTGCTCGATCCGGTCGAGGCCGAGCGCCTCGGCGAGCCAGGCGCGGGCGCGGCTGACGCGGCTCTTCACGGTGCCGGTCTGGCAGCCGATCACCGCGGCGGCGGCCTCGTAGGTGAGGCCCTGCGCGCCGACGAGGATCAGCGCCTCGCGCTGCGCCGCCGGCAGCTTCGCCATCGTCGCCCAGACGTTCTGCAGGGCGATGTGATCGACCTGATCGGGCAGGCAGACGAGGGCCGAGGCGGCGGCGCCGTCGACATCCTCCACCTCGCGGCGGTGCTTGCGGATCTCGCTGTAGAACTGGTTTCGCAGGATCGTGAACAGCCAGGCGGTGAAGTTGGTGCCGGGCTGGAACCGGTTCCGGTTCGCCCAGGCCTTGAGCAGCGTCTCCTGGACGAGGTCGTCGGCGCGGGCCGGGCTCACCGCCAGCGACAGGGCGAAGGCGCGCAGGGCCGGCAGCACCTCGATCAGGTCCTGGCCGAAGCGGGCCTCAGAGGCGGCGTCCTGGCCGTCGAGCAGCGTGGTGAGGCGCTCGATCAGCGCGACGAGATGGGCGGGCCGCTCCTCGATCAGCAGGGCGTAGGTCTCGCGAAGCTGGGCGCCGAGATGGTCGCGCACCGACGCCGTGAGCGCCGCGGCGTGCGCGGCGGGGTCCGCCAGGCACAGCATGTCCTTCGGTTCGGTCACGCGCCGAATCCTCCCTCGCGAGCTGTGTCCGCCCCGGTTGGTTTGGGCGAATAAGAAAAATTCGAAGGAGGTTTTGGCAAGTGAATTATGAACACGCGGTGACGGCTTCACGGCGAAGTTGCAGAAATGCGGAAGCCGCCCACCTGGGGTGCAGGCGGGCGGCTCCGGAACGCGTCGGCAGGATGTGGAGGGCGTGACCCGCCTCAGGCGTTCGCCTCGGCGTACATCTTCTCCACGTGCTCCCAGTTCACGAGGTTCTCGATGAAGGCCTTGAGGTAGTCGGGCCGGCGGTTGCGGTAGTCGATGTAGTAGGAGTGCTCCCAGACATCGACGCCGAGGATGGGCTTGGCGCCGTGCACGAGCGAGTTCTCGCCGTTCGGGGTCTTCAGGATGGCGAGCTTGCCGTCCTTGACCGCGAGCCAGGCCCAGCCCGAGCCGAACTGGCCGATGCCGGCCTGGATGAAGTCGGCCTTGAACTTCTCGAAGCCGCCGAGGTCCTCGTCGATCTTCTTGGCGATCGCGCCGGGCGGGGTGCCGCCGCCGTTGGGCTTCATCCAGTTCCAGAAGTGGATGTGGTTGTAGTGCTGGCCGGCGTTGTTGAACAGCGCCTGGTTGGTGTTGTAGGAGGCCTTGACGATCTCCTCGACACTCTTGCCCTGGAGATCGGTTCCTTCGAGAAGCTTGTTGCCGGTATCGACATAGGCCTTGTGGTGCTTGTCGTGGTGGAACTCCAGCGTCTCCTTCGACATGTAGGGGGCCAGCGCGTCGTAGGCGTAGGGCAGTTCCGGCAGGGTGAAGGTCATGCGTCCGTCTCCGTTCTCGGGGCTCGTCGGCGTCGGTGTCCGGCTGCGGTCTCGGCGGCCCGGGCGAGGCATCCCGCGCGGCGGCCCGGCCGGAGGCCGTTCATCCGAGATCCGTTCCAGGGGCCGTCGAGCGACGACGGCCCGGTAGGTAAGTCGGCGGGCGCGCGGCGGCAACGTGGCGCACGCCCTTTTCCCCGGCGCCGCGCCAGGGTTTTGCAAAACCAATGCAGACGCTTACTGTGCGCCGCGCCCCCGCCCGGGGGCCGGGCCGATGTCCGGCCGACTCGCCGATCGCCCTCAAGCCTGAGAGTTCCATGATTGTTGCGCTGTTCGCGCTGGCTGCAGCCCTGGTGATCGGCGGGAGCGCCGCCGTGGTGCAGGGCTTCCCCTTCGTCCGGCTGGAGAGCGGGCTCGCCATGGTGATCGCGGGGGCGAGCACGGCCTCCGCCGGCGCGATCCTGTTCGGGCTCGGCGTGGTCGCCCTCGGCCTCAAGCGGGTCGAGAAGGGCCTCAAGATGCGTCGCGAGGCGGAGGGCGGCCCGGTCCCCGTTCCGCCGCCGGTCTCGACGCTCGGCGCCGTCTTCCCCGAGCCGCCGCGCCCGGTCCGCCCGATCCTGCCGGGCCTGACCGGCCTCGCCGCGGGTGCCGTCGGCGGCGCGGCCGTCGCCGGGGCCGCCGAGAAGCGCCCGAGCGAGCCGACCTTCGAGGACAGCCTGTTCGCGCCCGCCCCGCCCGATCCGAGCCAGCCGGAGCTTCCGATCCCGGCACCCGAGGCCGCGCCCGAGCCGCATCGTCAGCTGCGCCAGGATCCGCCCCTCGAGGATCCCGTGCCCGCGCCGGCGCCCGACGACGGCGTCGCGCCCGAGGACGACCTCTTCGCCGGCCCCACGCAGCCCGAGCCCGAGCCGGTCGCGCATGAGCCGATCGCACATGAGGAGGCGGGCGCCCCCGCCCTGCGGCCGAGCCTCGACGCAGTTCCCGAGCCCCCTGCCCCCGAGCCCCCTGCCCCCGAGCCCTCTGCCCCTGAGCCTACCGCCCCTGAGCCCGCCGCGCCCGAGCCGGAGGAGCCCGCGCCGCCGCGAGAGGTGGTCGGCAAGTACGCTTCGGGCGGCAACACCTACGTGATGTATGCCGACGGCTCGATCGAGGCCGAGACCCCGCGCGGCCGCTTCAGCTTCGCGTCCCTCGACGAGCTGAAGGCCTTCATCGACGCGGGCGGGGAGGGGACGGCGCGCGGCGCCGCCTGATCCTGCGTAAGGTAGGCACTCGGAGCCTGTCCGGGCGGATCGAGCGGCTGTTAACCCTGCTTATCCCCTCCGCGACCTCATCCTGAGGTGCCGCGCCAGCGGCCTCGAAGGAGGCCTCCAGCAGGCTCCGAGATCCCTGGAGGGCTCCTCGAGGCCCGCTCACGCGGGCGCCTCAGGATGAGGTGGTTTGGTCGGAGGAGCCGAGATCTCCGTATGAGGATCGGTCGATTCCGCTCAAGACAGACGCTCAGACCAGCGGGTTGAGCGCCTCGTTGCGCGCCGGGACCGGCGCCACCATGGTCAGGGCGAACCCGTCCGGCGCGTAATCGGTCGTCACCTCGGCCTGGACCTGGGTGGTCAGCACCCGCTGCAGCAGGCGGGTGCCGAAGCCCTGGCGGCGCGGCGTCTGCACGGCGGGGCCGTCGCTCTCGCGCCAGGCGAAGTGCAGGATCCCCGCCTTGCCCCCGGGCTCCAGCGACCAGCGCACCGCGACCTTGCCGCGGCGGTTCGAGAGCGCCCCGTATTTGGCGGCATTGGTGGTCAGCTCGTGGATCGCCATGCCCACCGGCACCGCCATCTCGGAGGGCAGCTCGATATCCGGCCCCTCCAGGGTGATGCGCCCGTCCGCGCCGTCATACTCCTCCGCCTCCGCATAGGGGCGCAGCTCGTTGGCGAGGAGGTTGCGCAGGCTCGCGGTCTGCCACGTCGCCTCGGTGAGCACCGAATGGGTGTGGGCGAGCGACTTGATGCGCCCGACGAAGGCTTCGTAGAAATTCTCGATGCTGGAGGCGGTGCGCGCCGTCGAGCCGACGATGGCCTGGACGGTGGCCAGGGTGTTCTTCACCCGATGGTGCAGCTCGCGGATGAGGAGCGCCTGCCGCTCCTCGGCCTGCAGCCGGTCGGTCACGTCGGCGACGACGCCGATCAGCCGGCGCGGCAGCCGGTTCGGCGCGTCGCGCTCGAAGCGTCCGGCCATGTCGATGGTCCGCCACGCCCCGTCATCCTTGCGCCGGATGCGCCCGGTGACGTGCAGGATCTCGTCCTCGCGCAGGGCCCGCGAGATCGCCTTCCGCATCGCGTCGCGGTCGCCCGGATGCAGCACGTCGTCGAGGAACTCGGTCTTGCCGATGGTTCCGTCCTCGGGCGTGCGCCCGAAGATCTCGAACATGCGCTCGTTCTCCCAGATCGCTTGGTCCTCGAGCATGTGCCACTCGAAGATCCCGAGCCGGGCGATCGAGGTCGCGACCCGCAGGCGCTGGTCGCGGGCGACGAGCTCGTCCCGCGCCTGGACCCGGGTGGTGATGTCCTGCAGCACGCCCGCCAGCCCGCTGACGGCGCCGTCCGGCCCCCGCAGCGCCTGGCCCCGGGTCGCGATGACCACCGGGCGCCCGTCCCCGACCCGCCCGAGGGTGCCCTCGAAGCTGTAGGCGCCGCCCTCGGCCAGTGCCGCACGCACGCTCTGGGTGAGGCGCTCGGCCTCCGCCTCGGGCATGACCGCGCGCAGGGCCTCCCAGGTCACGGGCTCGCCCGGCGGATGGCCGAGGATCTGCGCGGCGCGGCGCGACAGGGTGATCCGGCCGCTCGCCCGCTCCCAGCGCCACTCGCCGAGGCCGGCGGCGACGAGGGCGTCGCGGTTCTCGTCCGAGCGCGCCGCCTCGTCGGGATCGACGCCCTCGACCACGAGGGTGGCGCCCGAGCCCCGCACCCGCACGTCCACGAGGCTGCCATCCGCCCGCTTCCAGCGGCGGATCCCTGCCTCCATCGACTCGGAATCGGGCAGGAGGTCTGCGGCGGGCCGCCCCGCGAGGGCGCCGGGCGCGTAGCCGAGGAGGACGCAGAGGGCGGGGTTGGCGTCGCGGATCAGGCCGCGGTCGTCCGTGAGGACGGCGAGACCGACCGCCGCCGCCTCGAAGGCAACGCGATGCAGGTCCCCAGCCTCGGCGGCCTGACCGTGGTCAACGCCCTCGCCCAATCCCGACCTCGAACCTGCCGTCCGCCGCGGCGATGCGGCGGCCCGGCGCGGCCAAGATGGCGAGAGCCGAGGGCTGGAGCAAGGTTCGGGGCGGGGCGACGGATCGAAGCAACAGCTAAGTTCGCGGCACCCGCGCGAATTCGAGATAGGTCGGGGGCCGCCCGGCGGCGATCGCCTTGGCCTCGTAGCGGGTCCCGGGCCAGCCGGGATAGGGCTGCCGCCAGTCCGCCGCGCGTCCGGCGGTCCAGTCCAGGTCCGGGCAGCGGGCGGCGCGGGCGAGCGTCCAGCCGGCATAGTCGTCGATGTCGCTGGCGAAGCGGAACAGGCCGCCGTCCTTCAGGACCCGCGCGATCTCGGCGAGCGAGGCCTCGGAGACGAAGCGCCGCTTGCGCTGGCGCCGCTTCGGCCAGGGATCGGGATAGAGCAGGTAGACCCGGTCGAGGCAGGCATCGGGCAGCCGGTCGAGGAGGGCGGTGACGTCCTCGTCGCGGATGCGGACGTTGCCGAGCGCCTCCTCGTCGATCGTGCGCAGCAGCTTGGCCACGCCGTTCACGAAGGGCTCGGCCCCGATGATGCCGACCTTGGGATGGGTGCGGGCCTGGGCGGCGAGGTGCTCGCCGCCGCCGAACCCGATCTCCAGCCAGACCCCGTCGGGGTCCAGGCCGGGAAAGAGCGTCCGCGGATCGAGCCGGGCCCCGCCCGGCGGCAGCGCCACGCGCAAGGCCGGCAGGAGCCGCGCGAGGCGCTCCTCCTGGGCCTCGCGCAGGCGCTTGCCCTTGCGGCGGCCGAAGAAGGCGCGCTCGGCCTCCTCCGCGTGGTCCCTGCCCTCCGTGCCGGGAGGGATCCGATCCCTCCCGGTCATGGGCGGATCAGGCCAGCGCCGACTTCAGCTTGGCGGCGAGGTCGGTGCGCTCCCAGGAGAAGCCGCCATCCGCGTCCGGCTCGCGGCCGAAATGGCCGTAGGCCGAGGTCCGCGCGTAGATCGGCTTGTTGAGGCCGAGCGCCGTGCGGATGCCGCGGGGCGAGAGGTCGATGGCGTCCGTCAGGACCGCCTCGAGCTTGGCCTCGTCCACGTTGCCGGTGCCGTGCAGGTCGACATAGATCGACAGCGGCTTCGAGACGCCGATGGCGTAGGAGAGCTGGATCGTGGCGCGGCTGGCGAGGCCGGCGGCGACCACGTTCTTGGCGAGGTAGCGCGCGGCATAGGCGGCCGAGCGGTCGACCTTGGTCGGGTCCTTGCCGGAGAAGGCGCCGCCGCCATGGGGCGCCGCGCCGCCATAGGTGTCGACGATGATCTTGCGGCCGGTCAGGCCGCAATCGCCGTCGGGGCCGCCGATGACGAACTTGCCGGTCGGGTTGATGTGCCAGACGGTGCCTTCGGTGATCCAGGCCTCCGGCAGGGCGGCGCGGATATAGGGCTCGACGATGGCGCGCACGTCGGCCGAGTCGAGGGACTCGTCGATGTGCTGGGTCGAGAGCACGATCTGCGTGGCCTCGACCGGCTTGCCGTTGGCATAGCGCACGGTGACCTGGCTCTTGGCGTCCGGGCCGAGCTTGGCCGCGTCGCCCTGGCGCGCCTTGCGGGCGTCGGCGAGGTCCTTGAGGATCTTGTGGGCGTAGAAGATCGGGGCCGGCATCAGCGCCGGGGTCTCGTCGGCGGCGTAGCCGAACATGATGCCCTGGTCGCCCGCGCCTTCATCCTTGTTGCCGGCGGCGTCGACGCCCTGCGCGATGTCGGCGGACTGCGCGTGCAGGTGGATGGCGACGTCGTTGTTCTTCCAGTGGAAGCCGTCCTGCTCGTAGCCGATGTCCTTCACGGCCTCGCGGGTCAGCGCCTCGAGGTCCTTGAAGGTGACCGAGTCGGGGCCGCGCACCTCGCCCGCGATGACGATGCGGTTGGTGGTGGCCAGCGTCTCGACGCCGAGGCGCGCCTCGGGCATCGCCGCGAGATAGGCGTCGACCACCGTGTCGGAGATGCGGTCGCAGACCTTGTCCGGGTGACCTTCGGATACGGATTCGCTGGTGAACAGGTAGTCGGAACGCGGCATTGCGAGCCCCCGAGATTCGTGCAGGCCCGCCTTCGAAAACGAGGCGCCTAGCCCGGATTGACAGAACGCGTTCTGGCACCCGGTTCGCGCCAAGGTCAAGCCGAAACAGCGAACGCTTCCGTTATTCCGGACAAAGTGGCCGGAAAATCAGTCTCCCGATCAGTCGCTGAGGCGCTTGCTCAGGACCTGCGCGGCGGCGGCGATGTCGCGCTTCACCGGGTCCGGGAAATGGTCGCTGACATGCTTGGCGACGGCTTCGGCGAGGCCCTGCAGGTTGCTCTCGGCCCGGTAGCTCTGCTGGGCGGATTCCCCGAATCCGTTGAGCGGCACATCGTCGAGGCGGGGGGCGCCCTGGAAGAAATACTCGAGCGGGACGCCGGTCATGCGGGAGAAGATGTCGAGATGGACCGCACTGATGCGGTTGGTGCCCTTCTCGTATTTCTGCAGCTGGGCGGCCGACATGCCGAAGCTTTCCGCCACGCGCCTCTGGGTCAGCGAGGCTTTTCGCCGCTGTTCGGCGATGCGCTGTCCGACGTAGACGTCACGCTGATCGGTCTTCTGGCCTGCCATGAACGCTCTCGCAGTGTGCCCTGGTCCGCATCTGCCCGCGAACCCGGAACGAGTTACGGTCGAGCTTAGGCGCGCCGTTCGGGTTTGTCACGGCGCCCGCTACCAGGGGTAAGCGAATTGCATTCAAATTGCTAGGACAACTGCAGCGGGCAGCGGGACGAGCATTCTCGCACGGCCGAGCCGGCCGTCCGGAATTCTTTCGTCGAATCAACGGGTAAGAGGCGCCTGCCATTTCGGGCGCGGCGAGGGCTCGGTTCGGGATCGAGAAGACCGTGGGCAACCTGGCGGAAGTCAAGCGGTTTCGGGGGTGGAGTCACTGCGAATCGTGGGGGCGCGCGGCACTCCTGCAGTGGTAGGCTGCCATGGCACGGTGCATGCAGATCCATCGGCGCCCCTCCCAGGTCTCAACCCAGGGATACGGGGCCGCGGGTCGGCCGGAGCGGCTTCGTCTCCTCTCCCGGTCGGCCCGTCGCGGACGCCCCGGCTGGAGCGCTCTCCGCCGAAGTGGGCACCGGTTCGGCGCAAGAGAAGCGCGTCAAAACGAGGATTGAGAGCCGATCTCGATTGCAACGCGATCGGGAACGGCTCTAGCGCTCCGTGCCGAAGGGCTCCTCGTCGCGTTCGGCCGGCTCGTAGGCGCACCACTCGCACACGCCCTTCTCCGCCATCCGGTCCCCGTTCCGCTGGGAGCAGAGCGGGCAGACCAGGAGCGTCAGCTTGGTGGGCGACCTGAGGCCGAGTCCGCGTCCGAGGAAGGTCACCTTGCGGCTCGCACCCTCGGTGCTGGTGCGGTTCTGGCCCATTGCCTCCCTCGGAACGAAGCGGGCCCATGCCCAAGCTCACGGTCTAACGGCCGGGGGCCGCCGAGGTTGCGGTGCTCCTAGACCCGTTCCCGATCGCGTCGCAATCGGGAACGGGTCCAAGCTCTTGTTTTGACGCGCTCTCTTGCGCCGAACCGGTATCCACTTCGGCGGAGAGCGCTCTAAGCAGGGAGGCGCGGCTCGCGAGCCGGGACGCGCCCGCCGGACAATCGGGTCGAGAGGTTCCGGCGGGCGCGTGCGGTCGGGGGATCGGACCCCGACGGAGAAAAACCTACGATGGCGGCATGACGGCCGCACGACAGGGTCGGCCACAAGGAAGCGGCGCGACCCGTGAGGGCCGCGCCGCAGGTGGTCCGTGGTCTCGGTTACGAACGCGGGCGCCTTAGCAAGCGCCGGGCCAAACCCGCCATGCCTTCACTGCTGCCGCTCATCGCCCGCCGCCACCCTGGGGCGCGGTCTGGGAGGGCTGGTTGGCGTTGCCGGCCGCCGACGAGTCGTTCGACATCGTGTCGGCCGGGCGTCCGCTCGGCGAGTAGGTGGCGGCGCCCGGAGAGCCGGTGGCGCCCGTGGTCGGGGTGCCGACCCCGGCGGCCCCCGGAGCCGGCGCGGCGGGAGTCGGCGTGCCGGGCGGTGTGGGAGCCTGGGCGGCGGCCATCGCGGTGAGCGACAGCGTCACGGGAAGAGCCAGCAGGACAGAACGCATGGGAACCTCGCTATGCGGTTCCGGGGCGAACGTGCGGGCGGCGCGTGGGTTCGGGCGTAGGGCTTGTGACCGCCGTCCCGGTGTCAGGCTTGGGCGCTGGCATCCGGACGGGTGGATGTGGAAGAACCATGCAAGGCGGTGCGGGCGTCCGGCACGATCCTTCTTGCACCTTGGGCGGAGGGCTGATACCTCGCGCTTGGCCCCAGGCCATAAAAAAGGCCACTCCCGAAGGAGCGGCCCGAAGTCTAGGGAGGAAACGCCCAGTCAAGGGCTGCCAGACCGCGACGCCATCGCCGCCTGACTTCTCTGGTATGCCATCCTGCGGCGCACAACACAATCGTTTGCGACGCACACGGCCCCTGCATTTCGTTCATACCTGAACGGTCCGGTGCGGTGGCGCACCTGCGCCGGGTTGTGCCTCACGCCCGCGCGTGGTCGCGCCCGGCGGCTCAAGACCACGAATATCGGTGGACTGTCGGCCCGGCACGGGCTCGGACATGGATGGCATCCCCGGCAGGGAGGATCGACCGTCCTGAATTTCTGTTTCAGATCAACGCGTAAGAGCGAAAACCTCAGCTTGAGTTGTAGGACTCGGATGCCGGTCTGACAAGCCGAGTCGCGAGGCTGAGACTGCTCGCCTCCATGCGTCGAAAGACCTGGAGCTGACGAGAGGCCCGACTGCCCGCAGGGGTCACACATTTCAGAGGCCATACGTGACACGCGGGATCAGGGTTCCCCCCTATGGCCTGACCTGATGGCCCTCCAGGCGAACGCGAGGCCGGGCCCTTGCCTGGGTCCAGCCCGCACGCTCAGCTTGCTGCTACGGAGGCTAGCGGGTCGGCGCAGTGGTGCCCTTGCCCGCAGCGCCAGGCGTTGACCCCGCGCCTGCATCGTTGGCGCCCGTGCTGTTCGACGTGCCGGACCGGCTTTTGTCTCCCGTCGAGGGGCCACTGCCTGCCGCACCAGGAGACGACCCGGCGCCGGCATCATTGGCGCCCGTGCTGTTCATGGTGCCTGACTTGGTGGTCCCCGAGCCGCCCTCCGCAGCGTAGGCGGCCGATCCGAGGGCCAGGATGCTGGCAAGGGCTATCGCTGTGGCTTTCATGGCGTTCCTCCGTGGTGGTTGGCGTTGAGCACGCCGAAGCCAACCCACGCTGAGGTGCCGCGTTCCGGGACAGTGCCGGTGTCTTCCGATCAGGGGCGGGCGTGGATCACCTCTCATCGGTGCCACTTTGCGGCGCGGGAGCCGTTGACCTCGAAGCGAGCTCGCCGTGCCGTAAGGTCCCCGATGAAGAACCCTATGATGAGCTTCTGGCTGTCTGCTGCGAACCAAGCTGCCGGCTGGTGGCTCGGCACCGCGACCTCCTTGGCCCGCCGTCAGCAACAGCTCGCCTTGGCGGAGATGACCAAAGTCCCGCGGGGAAAGAGGCGTTCGAAGATGCGGATGGGCAAGGCGAAGCGCCGAACGAAGTCCTGAGGCTGCTGCTCAGTGCCGAACCAGGTGCACTCCCGAGTCTGCCGCAGGCACATGATGCCGGCTGCCGTGAGTGAGTAGGCCGGCAAGGCCAAGCGCGGCGACGAAGGCGAGGCAGCGAACCATGCAGGGCTCACGTGCGGGCATGCTCAAGGTTCGGCTTGAGGTCCGGCCTGGAGTACCCAAGGGGTCACGCACACGACAGGCCATACCTGGACGCGAGCGGCGAGGTTTCCCCCCTATGCCGTGAGCCGGCGGCCCTCCGAGCAAACGCGAGGACGGGGGTGGGTGGGCCCGCTCCGAGACCGCCCGGGTGGCGCCATCAATGCAGCGTGCCGCCGTCTTCCTCGGGCTGTGCCACCGGCTCGGCCACCAGCGCCTCCGTCAGCGGGAACTCCAGCACGATCTCCGCCGCCTCATCGGCCACGAACAGGACCGCCTTCAGCAACTCGGGATCACTGTCAGCACCCTGGAGCAGTTGTAGGGCCAGCACCCTGGCGGCCTCCCAGGCGGCATCCGCATCGTCCAGCTCGCGGCCATCTGGGTCCACCACCACGTCGTCGCCGATGTGCGTGTGGAAGAAGTAGCGTGGCATCCGCGCTCAGCCCTCGGCCTTGTCGCCCTGGCCCTTCTTAACGCCGCCCTGCGGGTCCGTCTCATCCTCCGCGCCATCGGCATCACGGCCCTGCGGTGTCAGCCGGGGGCGGTCAATCTCGGCATCTTCGCCGGTCTCGGGCGGAGTGGTCTCGGGCGGAGTGGTCTCGGGCGGAGTGGTCTTGGGCGGAGTGGTCTTGGGCTTGTCGGCCATCAGGGCGCCTTTCGGTTCCTGATGGGCCAACCCGGGCGGATGCAGAGAGTTCGGCCTAGCGGCCTTCGCGTTCCAATAGGACTTGCTCTAGCGGAACGTTCCAGCGGACAGGCACAGCTGTTCCAAAAGAAACGTTTTGCTTTCTGGAACGGGCAAGGACTTCATGTCTTAGAAGGCGGGACAGAAGTCGGACCAGGCGGCCGGCGCGGAGAAGCTGGCGGAGGTTGGCCGGGCATTCGGAGTGAAGCTCGGCGGAGTGCTGGCGACGGAACAGCGCCTGATACGATGGCGGCGGAGGGCTTCAGGGGCTCACCGCCGCCAACGTTCTATGAGGTCATGCCTCTTGGTGAGACCTCAAGGCATCGTGTCGCGATCGGGATAGGACCGAACCCGGGTCCGACCCTCGACCATGCCGGCCGGCGAGAGCGATGCACCGGAGGCTGTCGGATCAAGCTCGGTGGTCGTTGCGGTCGGCGCGGTCCAACCCTCACGCCGCCACTGCTGCGTCCGCTCGTGCATGTCGAGGGAGCCATGCTGCTCTAGGATATCCATCACCATCAGCGCTTGGGCGTCGTCGGCGCGCACAGTGACCAGCGTGCCACCTCGGCGCACGCCCTCCGAGTAGGCGTGGGCGTCCGTCTCGCCCATACCTGCGCCAGCAAGACCGCCGACCAAGCCGCCTGCCGCAGCCCCGATGCCCGCACCGGTCAGTGCGCTCACAAGCCAGCCTGCCGCCACGACCGGGCCGACACCCGGGATCGCAAGGAGGCCGAGACCAGCGAGCAGACCGGCTCCGCCGCCGACCACTGTGCCGAGCGTCGCGCCTGTACCGGCTCCGGTCTCCGCGCCCTGCTTGGCCTCGTGGTGGTCGCCCGACGTCACCCGCCCGGCATGGCGGTCTCCCTCGTTGTTGCTGACGATGCTGATGTCGGAGTGCGGGATGCCGCCCGCTTCAAGCTTGCCGACAGCGGTGCTGGCGTCCTCGTAGCGATCGAATATCGCCGTGACCATTTGCTTTGCCATGGTGGCCTCCTGGATGATGATCGTGGTTGGGTGTCAGGGTGCCACCACCTATTGGACGGCGACGTTGCCCTTGAAGTCCACGCCGACGTTGACGGACTTACCGTTCATCATCGCGGTGCCGCGCCAGATGCCCTTGTCGTCCTTCTTGAGGTCCTTGGCTTCCTTGTAGCCCGCATCCTCCAGACGCTTGCGGATCTGCGCCTCGGTGAAGCTGTTCGCCCCTTCCTCAAGCTTGGCGCTCGATGCCGTGCCCGTAGTGCCCGGATTGTTGGCGTCCGGCCTGTCGGTGTTCGGCCGAGTGACCGCCTGCTGACCGCCGGACTTCTCACTGGTGGTGGCCTCCGGCGCAGGTTTGCCGGTCACAGTGGTTTGTGCGACGGCAGGGCTCAGGCCCAGAAGAGTTAGCAGTGTCAGAGTGGTGAGTGTCTGGCGCATCGCGCTTCTCCCGAGTTGTCTCTCAGAAGAAATCCCATGCCTCTACGGAGCGTTCCGAAAATAAAGAGCCACGCTTGGGCTTGACCTTAGACGCATCTTTGTGCCGGCGCAGTGTTACTCTCGCTGGCGGCCTTGGGCTCGCTCCCCGTGATTGTTCGCGCTGCCGTGGTGCCGCCAAAGCCCATTGAGACTGACGCCCGCATCCGAAGTGTCAGGCTGGCTACTTGGTGAAGTGCCCTGGCGAGATCGGATCGCTGGCCGGGAACGTATCCTCGACCGCCTCATCGAGCTGGCGTTCCCGGCGCTCGGCGTGACTCTCCGTTGCAGAGCCGCGTCGGGCCGACCTCGCGCGACCGAAGACCCCGTAATGCCACGCCAACAAGCCGATGCCCGTCGCTGCCGCAGTGAGCGTGGCGATGAGGGCGGTCTCGCTCGACAGCACCCCGCCCAGCGCAACCCGCTGCCGACCCTGAAGGGCAGCGGTCTTGGCGCGGATGAACGTCCGGGTCGCGGTGTTGACCTCTTCAGGAGAAAGCAGGGACCGGGCCGCTGGGATCAGCTCGTGCACGTGCCGGTGCAGGTGCTGGTCCACCAGAAAGGTGACATCCTCGAACGTGTCGAGCCAACCCGTCGAGCCCTTCTGGCGGTAGCGCGAGAGGCCATTGAGCTGCCGCATGAACTCGGCGTGGCTACGGTGCAGCTCCCCGATAAGCCCCTGTGTGCGATCCTCTCCGGCTAAGGCCGCGTAGAGGCTGGCATCGAGCCCGACAGCATGCAGCTGAAGCTCGCCCATGAGGTCGCCCAACATGCGCTCACGGCTCCGAACCACACCGGGACCGTTCAGGGCGTAGGGGATCTCACGGATAAGTTGGGCGATGTTCTCGTGGTCGCGCTCGATGAGCTGCCAAAGGTCCATACGCGGTACTCCTGTAAGTAGCACCACCCAAACTTTCTGCACCTTCTAGCTGTTCCACGGGCTGCTGCCGGATAGCTCCAGGCCAGCTCCCCGTGATTGTCGGTCCTCCTCCGGGCAAGACCACACCAGCGCAACCCACTCAGCCGGATACGTCTCAGGCGAAGGCAAGTTCTCTTGCTGCGAGCCGACTGCGGGCTGCTCACGCTGGCGTGCCTCGACCGGCTTGGCGGACAGATTCAAGGGAGCGCCGACGATGGCCAACATTCGCTCACAAGACCCGCTCGGCAGATCGGATGGCGGCCCGGCCTCTGGTCGCGGCGGCGGCGGTTCCTCGGGCAGCGGCTATGCGGACAATTCGACTAGCCAGACCCTACGGGATGCTGCCGGCCGAGCATCGGAAGCCTGGGACAGCGCCTCGCGTTACGGCTCCCACTATTATCGACAGGGGAGCCGAGCAGTCGGCGATATGGATACGGCCACGATGACGAGCCTGCTTGTCGCGGGTGCCATCGGCTTTGGGCTTGGCTGGCTGGTCTTCGGGCAGCATTCGTTCTTCAGCGACGATGTTGCGCGGGGGATGAGCCGCAGCAGCGAGCGCTACTAGGCGGCAGGCCCGTTCGGCAGGAGCCATCGGGCCATGCTCAGGGCAACGCCGCTATGGCCAAGAAGGCGGGACCGAAGTCGGACCAGGCGACTGGCGCGGAGAAGCTGGCGGAGGTCGGCCGGGCGTTCGGCGTGCGGCTCGGCGGGGTGCTGGCGACGGAATAGGGCCAGACACGAAGGCGGCGGCGGAGGGCTTCAGGGGCTCCCCGTCGCCGGTTCTTGCGGTCGGCTCCGGGCTCAGCCCTGAGCTGTGCCGTGCCAGACGGGCTCGAAGTGCGCGGTGGCCTTCATCCTGGCACTGCGCCGCGCAATCAAACCGCCCTTGAGGCCGATCCAGGCGGCAAGCCCGAGGGTCACCGCGCTGGCAGCGAGCGGCCCGAAGATCACAGCGGCAAGGATGCCCTGGGATGATGCGAGCGTGGCTGCGAGCGGGCCAATGACGACGGCCGGCAGCACCACTCCAAGCATCGCAGATGGATTCGATTCAGTGCTCATGCGACGCTTAACGTACAGGGCGTCGGTTCGTTGCGGACGATGACTGCCGAATTGATGTGCAGGTGCAGTGTTTATTGCTTAGACAATCCACCTCGCCGGCTGTGACTGTCCGCCGTCCTGATGCATGCCCTGGGCGACCAGGCTCCGAAGCTCGGCCACCATCGCGTCCGTCTGGGCTTCAAGGTCCGCTTCGAACCGCCAGGAGGTCTCAGTGCGGCGCAGGTTGATGAGGCCCGCGAGCAGGGCGCTGAGGCTGCCACCGAGCGGGGCGGCCAGGAGCGCGACCACCAGGCCACCATGCGCGAGGAGAGCTGCGCCCGTCGCGAGACCGCCGGCTATCGCCGCGAACACCACCAGCAGCATCAGCGCTCTCCTTCGGCTGGAGGGCATTATGGCGACTCAAAGGTTAATGCGAGGTCACGCGCTCAGGAGCCGGAGCGCAGGCTAGGTCCGCAGCGATTTGGTCCAGGCGCCCTTGCCGGTCCACGGCGCCGGCATGAAGGGGCGCAGGGCCTGCGGGATGACTCGCCGGAAGTCGTAGGTGCCGTTGCGGTCGCGGATCAGGTACGACATCAGAGCCATGGCGATTGCAGCACCGGATTGTAGGACCGGCGACCGCTAAGGCATTGATATCGCCAGAATTTCCGCCCCGATAAGGGCTTAGGAAAGGATGGCGTCCCCGGCAGGGTTCGAACCTGCGACCCCAGGTTTCATACCACTTCGGCTTTCGCCGCCGCCCGCCTGAGAGGCGGGCGTTCGTGGTCTGGACTATCCCTTCGCCCTAGGCCCGCATCCCCAAAGGGGACCGGCCCTTAGGCGCCGCCCGTCTAGTCTCTACACCTTCCCGAGCGGCAGGCGCCGCCGGGCTTGGCTCGGGATCGGCAGGGCGCCTCAAGCGCCTGGAGCTTTCCCCGACTTTGAGCGGATCCGCCGCGCGGTTTCCCAGCGCGACGCCCAATTTGACGTTTAGGAAACCTGTGCTCTGTCCAGCTGAGCTACGGAGACGTTCCGCTGACAGCATAGCATCGATGCCGGAGCGGGCCAACCTTGGCGGTGCGGGCGCCGGGCGGGCAGTCCTCATGAATGGGCGGTCTCATGGGTTGGCGATTCGGTTCCGTGGCCCTGATCGCCGGGGCGTCCCTCGCCCTGGCCGGCGCGGCACCCGCCTCCGAATGCGCACCCGGCCCGATGCGGGTGGATGCGGTGGCGGCGGTGGGCGAGCGCGGCGAGATCCGGCTCGCCTCCGGCGCCCGCGCCCTGCTTGGCTCGATCCGGTGGCCGGAGGAGGCGGCCGCCGAGCGCGCGGCGCGGGCCTGGCTGGCGGCGCAGGCCGGGCATCCGCTCGCCGTGGTGCAGCGGGGCCAGACCGACCGCTGGGGCCGCGCGCGGATCGATGCGAGCCTGGAGGACGGCGCGCTCGACCTCGCGGGCGGCCTCGTGACGGAAGGCCTCGCCGCTGTCGATGCGGGGGAGGTCGATGCGCTGTGCCGGCCGGCGCTCCTGCAGGCCGAGGCGGCCGCCCGCGCGGCGGGGCGCGGCCTCTGGGGGAGGGGCCCGGTCGCGGCCTCGGACGGGCCGGCCCTGCGCGCCGAGGCCGGGCGATTCGTCGTGGCCGAGGGCCGGCTGCGCCATGTCGGCGAGCGCTCGGCCCGCACCTATCTCGATTTCGTGCGCCGCGGCGAGGACGGGCTCACGGTCATCGTGTCGAAACGCACTTGGCGTAGGATGCGCGAACATGGTTTGAGTGCCGAGGGGCTGACCGGTAAGCTGCTGCGGGTGCGCGGCGTGGTCGAGGTCCGGCGTGGGCCGGTGATCGAGATCGCGGCGCTCGAGCTGATCGAGCTGGTCGACGGCGGCGGCGCGCAGGCGCCCGCCGGGAATACGGACGGAGGACGGGCGCTGCGGCGCTGAGGGGCATGGGCACGGGGGCGACAGGAGCCGACACCAGGATCGGCGCGACGGTTCGGGCGGGGTTGCGGGGCGCGGGCTGGGCCGCCCTCGCACTCGCGCTCTCGGCATGCGCCGCGGAGCAGACCGGGGCGGTGCTCACGCCGGCGGTGGTGCGGGTGCCCGCCGAGGCGCCGCGCACCACGGGGCGCGGCGGCGCCTCGGATTCGGACCACGTCAAGCTCGTCGCCTCCTTCGGCGGCGAGTACCGGGCGCCGGCCGCGCAGCGCCTGCTCAGCGAGGTCACCGACCGCCTCGTGCGGGCGAGCGACCGGCCGGACCAGGCCTACGCGGTCACCCTGCTCGATTCCTCGGTGATCAACGCCTTCGCGCTGCCGAGCGGGCGGCTCTACGTGACGCGCGGCCTGCTCGCGCTCGCCTCCGACACGTCGGAGATCGCGGCGGTGCTCGCCCACGAGATCGCCCACGTGACGCTCAGCCACGCCAATGCCCGCACCGAGCTGGAGCTGCGCTCGCAGCTCGTCAGCCGGGTGGTGGCCGACGTGCTGAACGACCCGACCACGGGCGCGCAACTCCAGAGCCAGTCGAAATTCGCCCTGGCCCGCTTCTCCCGCGAGCAGGAGCTGGAGGCGGACGGGGCCGGCGTCCGCACGCTGGCGAAGGCGGGCTACGATCCCTACGGCGCGGCCCGCTTCCTCAACAGCCTGAACCGGACCCTGGCGCTGAAGACCGGCACCGGCGCGCCCGGCGAGCCCGACATGCTCGCGACCCATCCGGGCACGGGCGAGCGCATCACCCTCGTCACCCGCGCCGCGCGCCGCACCGGCGCGCCGGGCGTCGGCGTGGACGAGCGGGCGCGCTACCTCGCGGCGATCGACGGCCTGACCTACGGCGACAATCCCGGCGACGGGGTGGTGCGCGGGCGCCGCTTCGTCCATCCGAGCCTCGGCATCGCCTTCGAGGTTCCGGACGGCTTCACCATCGACAACACCCGCAGCGCCGTGCTCGGCACCACGGGCGAGGGCAGCCGGCGGCTCCTGTTCGATCAGGTCGAGGCGGAGCCGGGCCGCAGCCTGGAGGCGGTGCTGCGCGCGACCTGGAACGACGCCATCGAGCCCGCCTCGGTCGATACCCGCGAGATCGGCGGCCATCCCGCCGCCTCCGCCCTGTCGCGCGGCAAGGACTGGACCTTCCGCCTCGCGGCGCTCCGCGTCGGCGACGCCACCTACCGGATGATCATGGCCGCCAAGGGCGCGACCGATCCCGAGCCGGCCTTCCGGCGCTGGGTCGCGAGCCTCGCCACCGTCACGCCCGCGGAGACCGCGGCCCTGCGCCCCCTGCGCCTGCAGGTGGTGACGGCCGGCTCCGGCGATCCGGAGGAGCTCGCCCGCCGCATGGCGGTGCCGGACAAGGCGCTGGAGCGCTTCCTCGTCCTCAACGGGCTCGAGCGCGGGGCGACCCTGAAGGTCGGTGAGGGCTACAAGATCGTGACGGAGTGACGGGCGCGGGCCCGTCCAACCCGGAGGTCCGATGATCCGCTTTCACTACAACCTCTCGCCGAACCCGATGAAGGTGGCGCTCTGCCTGGAGGAGCTCGGCCTTCCCTACCAGCCCGTGCCGGTGGACGTGCGCCAGGGCGAGCAGTTCGCGCCCGCCTATCTCGCGCTGAACCCGAACGGGAAGGTGCCGACGATCGAGGACGGCGCCGTCACGGTGTTCGATTCGAATGCGATCCTGCTCCATCTCTGCGAGGCGGCCGGCCGCTTCCTGCCCGATGGCGAGCGGGCGCGGGGCGAGATGCTGTCCTGGCTGATGTTCGTCGCCACCGGCATCGGGCCCTTCTCCGGGCAATGCGTGCATTTCCGCCATTTCGCGCCCGCCGGCCAGGACTATGCGGTGGAGCGCTACACCTTCGAGGCGCGCCGCCACTGGGGCATCGTCGACGCGCATCTGGCGGAGCGGCCCTACATGCTCGGCCAGGATTACGGCATCGTCGACATGGCGCTGTGGGGCTGGGCGCGGATGGTGCCCTTCATCCTCGGCGAGGGCGCCTTCGCGGAGCTGCCCCACGTGAAGCGCCACCGCGATGCGGTGAGCGCGCGGCCGGCCGCCCAGCGCGCCGAGGCGCTGAAGAGCCGCCACACCTTCAAGGCCGAGATGGATCCGGAAGCGCGCCGCTTCATGTTCCGCGCGGTCAAGCCGGAGGCCTGATCCGGGATCCCAAAGGGATCATCCCTTTGGCGGGTCCAGGGGGGAGCCCTGGTCATCGAAGAACAGGGCTTCGCCCCGATACCCCACCGAAGGGACTTGTCCCTTCGGGATCCCCGGACCGCTCAATCCGTCTTTCCGTCGAGGCCGAGCCAGTGGCGGCCGTCGCGGGCGAGGAGGTCGTCGGCCTCGCGCGGGCCCGCGCTGCCGGCCGGGTAGAAGGCGACGTCCGCCTGCGGCCAGCCCTCGAGCAGGGGATCCACCGCGGTCCAGCCCGCCTCGATGTTGTCGGCGCGCTGGAACAGGGTCGCGTCGCCGGTCATGCAATCGTAGAGCAGGGTCTCGTAGCCGACATTCGGGGCGGCGTCGAAGAAGTCGGCGTAGCGGAAGCGCGTCACGACGCGCCCGATCCGCATCTTCGGGCCCGGCACCTTCACGTTGATCTCGGTGGCCGCGCCGTGCTCCGGGTCGATGGTGATGCGCATCACGTTGGGCGTGAGCGGGTCGACGCCCTGGCCCTCGAACAGGCGGAAGGGGGCGGGCTTGAACAGCACCGCGATCTCGGTGCGCCGGCTCGTCATGCGCTTGCCGGTGCGCAGGTAGAAGGGCACCCCCGCCCAGCGCCAATTGTCGATCCCGAGCTTGAGGGCGATGAAGGTCTCGGTCACCGAGTCCTTCGCCACATGCGGCTCGTCGCGGTAGGCGATGTGGTCGGTGTCGCCGATGCGCCCGGCCGTGTACTGGCCGCGCACGGCATCGCTCGGGGCGATCGGCTTCACGGCCTCGGCGAGCTTGGCCTTCTCGCTGCGCACGGCCTCCGCGTCGAACGAGTTCGGCGGCTCCATCGCGACCATGCAGAGGAGCTGGAACAGGTGGTTCGGCACCATGTCGCGGAGCGCCCCGGTCGGCTCGTAGAAGCCGCCGCGCTCCTCGACGCCGACCGTCTCGGCCGCCGTGATCTGCACGCTGTCGACGTATTCGCGCCGCCAGATCGGCTCGAACATGCCGTTGGCGAAGCGCATCGCCATCACCGACTGGACCGTCTCCTTTCCGAGGAAATGGTCGATCCGGTAGAACTGGCTCTCGTCGGCCTGTTTCAGGATGCGGGCATTGAGCGCCTTGGCCGAGGCGAGGTCCGAGCCGAACGGCTTCTCGATCACCACGCGGCGGAAGGCGTTCTCCTCCTGCTTCAGGAGGCCCGCCTGGCCGAGGCCCTCCACGATGGTGCCGAAGAAGCGGGCGGCGACCGCGAGGTAGAACACCGCGTTGCCGGACAGGCGCTCCTTCAGGGCGGCGAACAGGGCCGGATCCTCGAAATCCCCCTTCAGGAAGTGGATCCGCCCGCTCACGAAGCCCCAGCTCTCCGGGTCGATCCGGTCGGCGTGGAACTCGGAGGTGGGGTCCTTGGCGAAGCTCTCCATCGCCTCGGTGAGGGCCGTGCGCAGGCCCTCGTCGGTGTTGTCGTTGTGGTCGACGCCGAGGATGGTGAAGCCCGGATCGAGGAGCTTCGCGCCCGCGAGATTGTAGAGCGAGGGCATCAGCAGGCGCTTCGTTAGGTCGCCCATCGCCCCGAAGATCACCAGGGTGCAGGGCGGCGCCGGCTCGGTGCCGCAGGCGGCGCTGTCCTTCAACGCGGCCGTGTTGACGGGTTCGGGCATGGTCGGGCTCCCGCGGGCGTCGCGCCGCAGCAAACTGCGACGTTAACAGGCCGCCCCGGCCGACGTTCCGGCGGGCGATGCGCCTTCCGCCGGAAAGCTCCCGCTACTCCTCCACCCGCACCGCCGGGCTGAGGTCGATCGGCAGCCGCGCACCCTTCAGCTCGGCGTCGCTCGGCAGGGAGCGCGCGTCCCAGCCGCCGCCCAGCGCCCGGATCAGCGTGACCGCGGTGGTGAAGCGGTTGAGGCGGACCTGGAGCGCGACGACCTCGTTCGTCAGGGCGAGGTTCTGCGCGGTGACGACCGTGGTGAAGTTCTGGGTGCCGGCGCGGTACTCGTTGAGGGTGATCTCGACCGCGCGCTTGGCCGAGGTCACGGCCTCGTCCTGGGCCACCTGCTGGCGGGCGAGGACGCGCACGCCCGCGAGCCCGTTCTCGACCTCGGCGAAGGCCGCGAGCACGATCTGCCGGTAGTTCGCGACCGCGGCGTCGTAGCCGGCCCGCGTGGCCTGGAGCGCCGCCGAGCGGGCGCCGCCGTCGAACAGCACCTCGGTTCCGGCGGCCGAGACCGACCAGACCTGGTTGGCCGCCGAGAGGAGGCCGTTGCGGGTGGCGCCGGAGATGCCGCCGGAGGCCGAGAGCGTCACGGTCGGGTAGAAGGCGGCCACCGCCACGCCGATCTGCTCGCTCTGCGACTGCACGAGGCGCTCGGCCTGGGCCACGTCCGGGCGCCGCTCCAGCAGCGTCGAGGGGATGCCGACGGGCACCGCGGGCGGCCGGAGCGCGAGGGGCACCACCGGCAGGGAGAGCTCGGAGGGCGGCCGTCCGACGAGGGTCGCGATGGCGTGCTCGAAGGTCGCCCGCTGCAGGCCGACCGCGATCGCCGAGGCCTGCGTCGTCTGCACCTGCGTCTGCGCGGTGATCACGTCCGAGCGCGCGGCCACGCCGGCATTGTACTGGTTCTCGGTGATCTGAAGCGTGCGCTTGAAGTTCTCGACGTTCTCGTTGAGCAGCCGCTGCAGCGAATCGGCGTAGCGCAGCGAGAAGTAGTTGGTCGCCACCTCCGCCTGGATCGCGAGGCGGGTGAGCGCGATCTGCGCGGCGTCGGACTGGGCGAGCGCCGTCTGGCTCTCGACGTTGCGGCGGACGCCGCCGAACAGGTCGAGCTCCCAGCTCGCCTGGCCGAGCAGCGAGACGTTGGTGCGCTCGGTGCCGACGGCGCGGGACCGGGTGATGGTCGGCGCGCCGACCACCGTCGGGTAGAGCGCGGCGCGGGCCTGCTCGACGATGGCGCGGGCCTGCCGGTAGGCGGCGACCGATTGCCGGAGGGACTGGTTGTCCACGTCGACGAGGCGGATCAGCCGGTCGAGGGCGGGATCGTTGAAGACGCGCCACCAGTCGCCGCGCTCGGCCCAATCGCTCGGCGCGGCCGGGCGCCAGTTCTTTCGCGCGGCGACCTGCGCCACGCTGTCCTCGCGGGCGCCGCCTTCCTTGAAGGCGAGCGGGGTCTCGACGGAGGGGCGCGCATAGTCCGGGCCGACGACGCAGCCCGTCAGCGCGAGGGCGGTGAATGCGGCCACGCAGAGCCGCCCCCTCCGAGGGAGAGGAAAACGGTCTGGCCCGCTCAGGCGCCACTGGCCCGCGCGGCGCGAGGGCGACATCCGTCCCGTCTCCACCATCACTCCCCCGCTTGCAGGACGGCCGGTCCGCCGCGACGGCGGCGGGCGTTCACCCGGTGCCGGAGGCGGTCGAGGGAGAGGTAGACGACGGGGGTGGTGTAGAGGGTCAGGATCTGGCTCACGATCAGGCCGCCGACGATGGCGATGCCGAGGGGCTGGCGCAGCTCCGCACCCTCGCCGCCGCCGACGATCAGCGGCGCCGCCCCGAGAAGTGCCGCCAGCGTTGTCATCATGATCGGGCGGAAGCGCAAGAGGCAGGCTTCGGTGATCGATTCCGAGGGCGAGAGCCCCCGGGTGCGCTCGGCGTCGAGGGCGAAGTCGACCATCATGATCGCGTTCTTCTTCACGATGCCGATGAGCAGGAACACGGCGATCAGCGCGACGATCGAGAACTCGGTGCCGGTGACGAGGAGCGCCAGCACCGCCCCGATGCCCGCGGAGGGGAGGGTGGAGAGGATCGTCAGCGGGTGCACGAAGCTCTCGTAGAGGATGCCGAGCACCGCGTAGACCGCGAGGATCGCGGCCAGGATCAGCAGCGGCTGGCGCGAGGCGTTGGACTGGTAGTTCTTGGCCGCGCCGGAGAACGAGCCGTGGATGGTGGCGGGCAGCCGCAGCTCCGCCATGGCCCGGTCGATGGCGTCGGTCGCGTCCGAGAGGCTCTTGCCCGGCGCGAGGTTGAACGAGATCGTGGTGGCCACGAACAGGCCCTGATGGCTCACCTGCACGGGGGCGTTGCCGGTCTCGAAGCGGGCGAAGGCCGAGAGCGGGATCATCGTCTCCTTGGCGGAGGAGACCGGCGCGCTCGACGAGGCGCCCCCCTTCGAGGCGGCGATGGCGTTGGCCGCGGCGTTGCGGGCGGAATCGGAGGCGATGGCCGAGGCGGTATCCGTCGTGGTGGCGCCCGTGCTCGCGGTGCCCGTCGTCGTGCTGGTGCTGCTCGCATTGGTGTTGGCGGTGCCGGCCGCCGCGACGGTGCCCGCGACCGCGTTGGTGGTGGCCGAGCCGCGCGCCTTGCCGCCCGAGGTCGAGACGAAGATGCGCTTGAGCGTCTCCGGCGTCTCCAGGTAGCGCGGGTCGATCTCCATCACGACGTGGTACTGGTTCAGCGGGTTGTAGATCGTCGAGACCTGCCGCTGGCCGAAGGCGTCGTAGAGGGTGTTGTCGATCTTGTCCGGGGTGATGCCGTAGCGGAAGGCGGTGGCCCGGTCGATGACGATGCGGCTCTCCAGGCCGCCCTCCTGCTGGTCGGAGGTGACGTCGGAGAAGGTCGGGTCCTTCTGGAGCGCGGCGAGCAGCTTCGGCGCGGCCGCGTAGAGCTCCTCCGCCGTGTCGCCCTGCAGGCTGTACTGGTACTGGGCGAAGCTCTGGCGCCCGCCCATCTGCAGGTCCTGGCGCGGGAAGACGTAGAGCCGCGCGCCCGCCACCCGCGCGAGCTTCGGGCGCAGGCGGTTCATCACCGTCGAGATCGGGTCGCGCTGGCTGCGCGGCTTCAGCCCGATGAAGGCGTTGGCCGAGTTGGTGCCGCGCCCGCCCGTGAAGGCGACGACGCTGTCCACCGCCGGGTCGGCCTGCACGATGGCGGCGGCCTCGCGGAGCTTCTTCTCCATGGCCTGGAAGGAGATGCGCTGGTCGGCCTGGATGCCGCCCATCATCTGCCCCGTGTCCTGCTCGGGGAAGAAGCCCTTCGGCACGATGACGTAGAGGTAGACGTTGAGCCCCACCGTCGCGAGCAGCGAGAGCAGGACGAGGCGCGGGTGGCGCAGGGCGACCGCGAGCGTGCGCTCGTAGGCGGCGAGCATCGCCTCGAAGCCGTTCTCCAGGCCGCGCAGCAGGATGTTCGGGCGCTTGGCCGCGCCATGCGCCTCGGGCCTGAGGAGGCGCGCGCACATCATCGGCGTGGTGGTCAGCGACAGCACCAGCGAGATCAGGATCGCCAGCGACAGGGTCAGCGAGAATTCGAGGAAGATGCGCCCGACGAGGCCGCCCATCAGCAGGATCGGCAGGAACACGGCGACGAGCGACAGGCTCATCGAGATCACGGTGAAGCCGACCTCGCGGGCGCCGATCAGCGCCGCCTCGATCCGGGGCTTGCCCATCTCGATGTGGCGCTGGATGTTCTCCAGCACCACGATGGCGTCGTCCACCACGAAGCCGGTGCCGATGATCAGCGCCATCAGCGAGAGGATGTTGAGCGAGAACCCGAGCAGGTACATCGCCGAGAAGGTGCCGATGATCGAGATCGGCACGGCGACCGCCGGGATCAGCGTCGCCCGGCCCGAGCGCAGGAAGGCGTAGACCACGAGGATCACCAGGGCGACGGCGATCAGCAGGGTCTCCTCGGTGGCGGCCAGCGTGGCGCGGATCGTGGCGCTGCGGTCGCCCGTGAGCTTGATCTCGATGCCGCCGGGCAGGGCGGCCGAGATCTGCGGCAGCGCCTCCTTCACGCCCTTGATGGTCTCGACGACGTTCGAGCCCGGCTGCTTGTAGACGAACAGGATCACGCCCTGTTTGCCGTTGACGAGGCCGAGATTGCGCCGGTCCTCGACGCCGTCGGTGATCCGGCCCACATCGGTGAGCCGCACCCCGGCGCCGTTGCGGTAGGCCACGACGATGTCGCGGTAATCGTCCGCCTTGCGGCCCTGGTCGTTGGCGTAGAGCTGGTAGCGCCGCCCGCCGACCTCGACATCCCCCTTGGGCGAGTTGGCGTTGGCCGAGGCCAGCGCCGCGCGGATGCCCTCCAGCCCGATCCCGTAGTTGAACAGCGCGGTCGGATCGAGCTCGACCCGCACCGCCGGCAGCGAGGAGCCGCCGATATCGACGTTGCCGACGCCCGGCAGCTGCGAGAGCTTCTGCTGCACCACCGTGGCGGCGGAATCGTAGAGCTGGCCCGGCGTCAGGGTGTCCGAGGTCATCCCGAGGATGATGATCGGCGACTCGGCCGGGTTGAACTTGCGGTAGGTCGGGTTGGTGCGCAGCGAGGCCGGCAGGTCGGCGCGCGCGGCGTTGATCGCCGCCTGCACGTCGCGCGCCGCGCCGTCGATGTCGCGGTTGAGGCCGAACAGCAGGACGATGCGCACGGTGCCGGTGGAGCTCGTGGACGTCATCTCGTTGACGTCGGCGATGGCGCCGAGGCGCCGCTCCAGCGGCGCCGCCACCGTCGTCGCCATGGTGTCGGGGCTCGCGCCCGCCATCTGGGCCTGGACCAGGATGACGGGGAAGTCGACCTGCGGCAGCGGCGCCACCGGCAGCTTCAGGAAGGCGAAGAGGCCGGCGAGCACCACGCCGATGGTGAGGAGCGTCGTCGCGACCGGGCGCCGGATGAACGGCTCGGAGATGTTCACGGGAGGGGGCTCCCGGTTTCCGGAGCGGACGCAAACCTCGATCTCGGGCGCTCTCCTCCCCCTTGCGGGGAGGAGGCAGGAGGTGGGGGTGGCGCAGGATGGATCGCAGCGGTGCCGTCTGCGCCACCCCCACCCCCGGCCCCTCCCCGCAAGGGGGAGGGGAGAGCCGCTGAGCGGTCCCCCCTCACGGCAGCGCCTCGCCGCCGGCGAGGTCGGGCCCGCGCCGCCCGGTGACGCGCCGCTCCAGCCGGTCGAAGGCGAGGTAGATCACCGGCGTGGTGAACAGGGTCAGCACCTGGCTGACGATCAGGCCGCCCGCGATGCAGATGCCGAGCGGCTGGCGCAGCTCGGAGCCCACGCCCTCGCCGAAGATCATCGGCACGGCCGCGAAGAGCGCCGCGAGCGTGGTCATCAGGATCGGGCGGAAGCGGAGCAGGCAGGCCTGGTAGATGGCCTCGCGCGGATCCATCCCGTCCTCGCGCTCGGCCTGCAGCGCGAAGTCGATCATCATGATCGCGTTCTTCTTCACGATGCCGATCAGGAGCACGATGCCGATGATCGCGATGATGTCGAGCGAGAGCCCGAACAGCATCAGGCCGAGCAGCGCCCCGATTCCCGCCGAGGGCAGGGTCGAGAGGATCGTGATCGGGTGGATGAAGCTCTCGTAGAGCACGCCGAGCACGATGTAGACGGTGACGATCGCCGCCATCACCAGGAACAGCTCGTTGCCGAGCGCCGCCTGGAAGGCGAAGACCGAGCCCTGCGGCACCACCCGGAAGGAGGAGGGCAGGTTCACCTCGGCCTTGGCCCGGTCGATCGCCTCGATCGCCTGGCCGAGCGCGGCGCCCGGGGCGAGGTTGAAGGACACGGTGGTCGCCGGGAACTGCCCGAGATGCGAGATCAGCAGCGGCGCCCGCCGCTCCGAGATGCGCGCCACCGCCGAGAGCGGCACCTGCCCGTTGGTGGCGGTGGAGGAGGGCAGGTAGATCGTCTCGAGGCTCTCGAGCGTCCGGTGCATGTCCGGATCGGCCTCCAGGATCACCCGGTACTGGTTCGACTGGGTGAAGATCGTCGAGATGATGCGCTGGCCGAAGGCGTCGTAGAGCGCGTTGTCGATGGTGGCGGGTGTGATGCCGTAGCGGCCCGCCGTCGGCCGGTCGATGGTGATGTAGGCGGCGAGCCCCTGGGCCTGGTGGTCGCTCGCCACGTCCGCGACGACGGGCGAGCGGGCCAGCGCCTCGGTGAAGCGCGGCACCCAGGTGTCGAAGGCCTCGATGTCCGGGCTCTCCAGGATGACCTGGTACTGCGTCGCCGAGACCGCGGTGTCGATGGTGAGGTCCTGCACCGGCTGCAGGTAGAGCCGGATGCCGGCCTCGTTCGCCGTCGCCCGGTTGATGCGGCGGATGATGTCGGAGGCGGAGGCGGTGCGGGCCTCGCGCGGCTTCAGGTTGATCAGGAAGCGGCCGGAATTGAGCGTGACGTTGGAGCCATCCACTCCGATGAAGGAGGTGAGGCTCGCCACATCTGGATCCTTCAGGATCGTCGTGGCCAGCCGCTGCTGGCGCTCGGCCATGGCGCCGTAGGAGACGGTCTGGTCGGCCTGGGTCACGCCCTGGATCACGCCCGTGTCCTGCACGGGGAAGAAGCCCTTGGGGATCGCCATGAACAGGTAGGCGGTCAGCGCCACCGTGCCGAGGGTGACGAGGAGCGTCAGGCCCTGGTGGTCGAGCACCACGCGTAAGCTCCGGCCATAGGCCGCGATCGTCCCTTCCGTGGCGCGCCGGCCGAGGCGGGACAGGGCGCCCTCGCGCTTGTGCGCCCGGTGCTCCGGCTCGTGCTTGAGGAGCCGCGCGCACAGCATCGGCACCAGGGTCAGCGAGACCACGGCCGAGATCACGATCGTGGCGGCGAGCGTGATGGCGAATTCGTGGAACAGGCGCCCGACCACGTCGCCCATGAACAGGAGCGGGATCAGCACCGCGATCAGCGACACGGTGAGCGAGATGATGGTGAAGCCGATCTCGCGCGAGCCCTTCAGCGCGGCCTCCAGCGGCGAATCGCCTTCCTCGACGTGGCGGGCGATGTTCTCGATCACCACGATGGCGTCGTCCACGACGAAGCCCGTGGCGATGGTCAGCGCCATCAGCGAGAGGTTGTCGAGGGAGAAGCCGTAGAGGTCCATGATCGGCAGCGCGCCGACGAGGGACAGCGGCACCGACAGGCTCGGGATCAGCGTCGCCGAGAGCGAGCGCAGGAACAGGAAGATCACCATCACCACGAGGCCGATGGCGAGGCCGAGCTCGAACTGCACGTCGTGCACCGAGGCGCGGATCGTGGTGGTGCGGTCGGTCAGGAGCCCGATCCCGATCGCCGCCGGCATCGAGCCCTGGAGCTGGGGCAGCAGCTCCTTGATCTTGTCGACGGTGGCGATGACGTTGGCGCCCGGCTGGCGCTGGATGTTCAGGATGACGGCGGGCGTCTCGTCGGCCCAGGCGCCGAGCTTGATGTTCTCGGGCCCGTTGACCACGTCGGCCACGTCCGAGAGCCGCACGGGCGAGCCGTTGCGGTAGGCGATGATCGCGTCCTTGTAGGCGGCGGGGTCGCGGATCTGGTCGTTGGCGTTGATGACGTAGGACTGCTTCGGCCCGTCGATATTGCCCTTGGGCGTGTTGACGTTGAGGTTGGTGATCGTCGTGCGCAGGTCGTCGATGTTGAGCCCGTAGGCCGCGAGCGCCCGTGCGTTGAAGCGGATGCGCACGGCCGGACGCTGGCCGCCCGAGATGCTCACCAGGCCGACGCCCGCCACCTGGCTGATCTTCTGCGCGAGCCGCGTCTCGGCGAGGTCGCGCACCTGGGTCAATGGCAGGGTCTTCGAGGTCAGCGCGAGGGTCAGGACCGGCGCGTCGGCCGGGTTCACCTTGGCGTAGATCGGCGGGGCCGGCAGATCCGAGGGCAGCAGGTTGCCCGCCGCGTTGATCGCCGCCTGGACCTGCTGCTCGGCGATGTCGAGGGAGAGGTCCAGGCTGAACTGCAGCGTGATGACCGAGGCCCCCGCCGAGCTCTGCGAGGTCATCTGGTTGAGGTTGGCGAGCTGGCCGAACTGCCGCTCCAGCGGGGCCGTCACCGCCGAGGTCATCACCTCGGGGCTCGCCCCCGGATAGAAGGTCTGCACCTGGATCGTCGGATAGTCGACGGAGGGCAGGGCCGAGACCGGCAGGTTCAGGTACGACACCCCGCCGACGATCAGGATCGCCAGCATCAGGAGCGTGGTGGCGACCGGGCGCAGGATGAAGAGGCGGGAGGGGTTCATGAACCGCCTCCGATCGACAGGTCAGCCCCCCATCTCCCCGCTTGCGGGGATAGGGCCGCGTCTCCCCGCAGGCGGGGAGAGGGGATCCTGGCTGTCACCCGTCCCATCGCTACTGCGCCTGGCGGCGGCGGCCCCGGCGCTCCTGCTGCGGCGTGCCGCCCTCCGGCGTCCCGGTGGCGGCCGGAGCGGCGGCGGCGCCCGGGGATCCGGGGCCGTCCGGGCGCAGCTGGCTCTGGGCGCCGGCGCCGCTCGTCACCCGCACGGGGGCGCCGTCGCGCAGGCGGTCGGTGCCGTCGGTGACGACCCGGTCGCCGGCCTTGAGCCCGTCGAGCACCACGGTGCGGGTGCCGTCGGTCTCGCCGGTCTTGATCGGGCGCACGGTGACCTTCTCGTCCCCGTCCATCAGGTAGACGTAGGTGCCCGGCGTCCCCTGGAGGATCGCGGCGTTCGGCACGAGCGCCGCGTTCGTCACCGTGTCGACCGTGAGCTTGGCGTTGACGAACTGGTTCGGGAACAGAGCCTCGTCGTCGTTCTGGAACAGGGCGCGCAGCTTCACCGTGCCCGTGGTCACGTCGATCTGGTTGTCCACCGTGTCGAGGGTGCCGGTGGCGATCTCGTGGGAATCGCCGCGGTCGTAGGCGCGCACCGCGAGCTTGGCGCCCGCACGCACCCGCCGCATCACCCGCGCCACGTCGTCCTCGGGGAGCGTGAACACCACCGAGATCGGGTGGAGCTGCGTGACCACGACGATCGCGGTGTTGCCGGCGGTGATGTAGTTGCCCTGGTCGACCTGGCGCAGGCCGACGCGCCCGTCCACCGGCGAGATGATGCGCGTGTAGGTGATGTTGAGCTTCTGCTGGTCGACGAGGGCCTGGTCGGCGGCGACCGTGCCCTCGTTCTGCTTCACCAGGGCGCCCTGGGTGTCGACGTTCTGCTTCGAGATCGAATCCTGCTGCGACAGGCGCCGGAAGCGCTCGAGGTCGAGCTTGGAATTCTGCAGCAGCGCCTGATCGCGGGCGAGCTGGCCCTGGTACTGCGCGAGCAGGGCCTCGTAGGGGCGGGGATCGATCTGGGCGAGGTAGTCGCCGCGCTTCACCGTCTGCCCCTCGCGGAATCCGATCTCGGTGAGGTAGCCGCTGATCTGCGAGCGCATGGTGACGGTGGCGAGCGGCGTCACCGTGCCGAGCCCCTGCAGCACCACGGGGATGTCGCCGGTCGCCACCTCGGCGACGCCGACCGCCTGCGGCATGTCGTGGCCGCCCCCGCCCCGGCGGCCGCCCTTGCCGTGGACGGCCGCGGTCTCGCCCTCAGGCTTCTGGCGCGCGTCGTACCAGCGGTGCGCGAGCGCCCCGAGGCCGAGCAGGGCCACGAGCAGCAGCATCCAGCGCAGCGGCCGGGCGCGGCGCCGCGTCGGCCCGGGCTCCAGATCCGGCTGGTAGGCCCGCGCAGTGTCCGTGCGGATCGGTGAACTCTCGTTCATGCCTGATCAGAACATCTTTCCCTGTGGCGCGCGCCGGCCGGCGGCTCGGAACCGGAGTCGAACGCGCGCCTTCGTCATGGGCTGAGCCGTCATGGGCCTGGGCCGTCGACGGACCCTGCCGGCCCAATGCGGTCTCACTACGGCGCCGACGTTTCGCGCATGTTGCCGGCGGCGGCCGGCCCGTCCGCGCCGTAGTAACGCACCACCTCGCGAAAGGAATCGTCGGCGGGCGTCACGGGCAGGGCGAGCCGCAGGGCCACCCCGAGGGCGCCGGCCGTGAGGGCGAGGAGCAGGCAGGTTCGCATCGGCAGCCTCCGGGGACGGGGCCGGGACCGTAGCGCGAGTGCGTCGCGCCGCGCACGCGAAAAGGGCCGCCAATCTCTTGGCGGCCCTATCCGTCCACGACCGGAACGACGCCTTCGGTGATGCCGGACGAGGGGGCGAAGTCCCGCACCGCCCGGCGTCGTCCCGGCCGTGTGCTCAGAGAGGTATCTCACGACTGATGAATGTCAACAATCGTCAGTCGGAGGTCCGCTCCAGACACGGTGGGCGCGTGCGCTGGCGCACGCTGCGGTTGTTCTCCCCAGGCTGTTCCGCGCGTCGGGCCGGCCTGTTATCAGGGCCGGCATGCGCCCGGTCCCTCCCGCTCGCCCGGCCGTCGAATCGGTCCGCCCGGCATGAATCCCGTCTTCGCCGACCTGCCCACCACGGTGTTCGAGCGGATGTCCGCGCTCGCCCGCGCGCATGGGGCGATCAATCTCGGCCAGGGCTTCCCCGACGATCCGGGCCCCGCCGACATCCGCGAGGTCGGCGCGAAAGCCTTGATCGCAGGCAACAACCAGTACCCGCCGATGATGGGGCTGCCGGAGCTCAGGACCGCGATCGCCGCGCACTACGCCCGGCACCAGGGCCTCGACCTCGATGCCGGGAGCGAGGTGATGGTGACCTCGGGCGCCACGGAGGCGCTCGCCGGGGCCCTGATGGCGCTGATCGAGCCCGGCGACGAGGTGGTGCTGTTCGCGCCCATGTACGACGCCTACCTGCCGCTGGTGCGGCGCGCGGGCGGCGTGCCGCGGATCGTGCCCTTGCGCCCGCCCGCCTTCCGCCTGGAGGAGGCGGCCCTCGCGGCGGCCTTCTCGCCGCGCACCCGCGTGGTGCTCCTGAACAACCCGCTCAATCCGAGCGCCACCCTTTTCGGCGCGGACGACCTCGCCCTGCTCGCCGCGTTCTGCCGCCGCTTCGACGCGGTCGCCGTCTGCGACGAGGTCTGGGAGCACGTGGTCTTCGACGGCGCGCGGCACGTGCCCCTGATGGCGCTGCCCGGCATGCGCGGGCGCACGGTGAAGATCGGCTCGGCCGGCAAGATCTTCTCGCTCACCGGCTGGAAGGTCGGCTTCGTGATGGCCGATGCCGGCCTGATGCGGGTGCTCGCCAAGGCGCACCAGTTCCTCACCTTCACCACCCCGCCGAACCTCCAGGCGGCGGTGGCCTACGGGCTCGCCAAGGACGAGGCTTATTTCGCGGGGATGCGCGCCGGCTATGCCCGCGCCCGCGACCGGCTGGCGGAGGGCCTGGACCGGCTCGGCTACCGCGTGCTGCCGGCGCAGGCGACGTGGTTCCTCAACATCGACATCGCGGAGTTCGGGGGCGACGACGTCGCCTTCTGCGAGGCGCTGGTCGTCCGCCACGGCGTCGCGGCGATCCCGGTGAGCGCGTTCTATCCGGACGCGGCGATGCGCCACCTCGTGCGCCTCTGCTTCGCCAAGGCCGATGCCACCATCGACGCGGCGCTCGAACGGTTGGCCGATGCCCGCCGGAGCGCGGCGTGAGCGGCCGGCTTGCGGGGCGCTCACGCCGGGGCCACATCGAGGGGCATGAGCTCGACCCGGATCCCCGCGATGGATTTCTCCCAGGCCGCCTTCCGCCGGGGCGCAGGCCCCGATCCGCGCGCCGGCGCGCCCCGGCCGCATCCGCTGGCGGATACAAGCCCCGAGGCCAGCCTCGCCCGGCTGGAGACGCTCGCCCACCTCCTCGACACGGCCTTCCTGATCCCCGGCATCAACCGCCGGGTCGGGCTGGAGGCGGTGATCGGCCTCGTGCCGGTGGTCGGCGATATCGCCGGCGCTGTCATCTCGTCCTACATCGTGTACGAGGCCAAGCGCCTCGGCGCGCCGCGCTGGCTCCTCGCCCGCATGGCGCTGAACGTCGCCTTCGACGGCGCGGTGGGCATCGTGCCGCTGGCGGGCGACCTGTTCGACGCGGCCTTCAAGGCCAACCGCCGCAACGTGCGCCTGCTGCGCCGCTGGCTGGAACGCAGCGGGACGGTGCGGCCGAGCGAGATCGAGGGTACGGCCGTCCGGCTCGACGGCTGAGGCCGCATCTGGAGGGGCGGAGCCGTTGAACGAACACACCCGCCCCGATCCAGCACGCCCCCCGGAGGCCGAGGCGCTCGGCCTGCCCCTGCCCGGGGCGCAGCCGATCGTCCTGCGCCCCGGGGGCGAGGAGCCGCTGGAGCCGGCCCCGGCGGCGCCCGCCCGGCGCGGCTTCCTCTCGCCGCTCAACCGGCGCCGCCTGCAGAACTTCCGCGGCAACCGGCTCGGCTACTGGTCCTTCGTGATCTTCGCGTGCCTCTTCGTCGTCAGCCTGTTCGCGGAGGTGATCGCCAACGACCGGCCGATCCTCGTCTCCTACAAGGGCGAGTGGCTGGTGCCGGTGCTCGTCGACTACCCCGAGGAGAAGTTCGGCGGCTTCCTGGCGCAGACGGATTACCGCTCGCCCGAGATCGCCAAGGAGATCGCCGGGAACGGCTGGGCGCTCTGGCCGCCGATCCCGTTCTCCTACAACACCATCAACAACGACCTGCCGACGCCGTCCCCGTCCCCGCCGACCTGGATGCTCACCGACGCGCAGTGCAAGGCCGCGGCGGAGGCCGTCGGCGGCACCGGCTGCCGCGACATCCCCTGGCACTGGCTCGGCACCGACAACACCACCCGGGACGTGCTCGCCCGCGTGATCTACGGCTTCCGCATCTCGGTCCTGTTCGGACTGATCCTCGCCGCGGTCTCCTCGGTCGTCGGCGTGATCGCCGGCGCCGTGCAGGGCTATTTCGGCGGCTGGGTCGATCTCAGCTTCCAGCGCTTCATCGAGGTCTGGGGCGGCATCCCGACGCTCTACCTGATCATCATCATCTCGGCCTTCATCGCGCCGGGCTTCTTCGTGCTGCTCGGCATCATGCTGCTGTTCTCCTGGGTGGCGCTCGTCAGCGTCGTCCGGGCCGAGTTCCTGCGCGCGCGCAATTTCGAGTATGTGCGCGCCGCCCGCGCCCTCGGCCTGTCGAACGTGCGGATCATGACGGTGCACCTGCTGCCCAACGCCATGGTCGCGACGCTGACCTTCCTGCCGTTCATCCTGAACGGCTCGATCACCACCCTGACCTCGCTGGACTTCCTCGGCTTCGGCCTGCCCCCCGGCTCGCCCTCGCTCGGCGAGCTGCTCGCCCAGGGCAAGGACAACCTCAACGCCCTCTGGCTCGGGCTCACCGCCTTCTTCGTCATCGCGGCGATGCTGAGCCTGCTGGTCTTCGCCGGCGAGGCGGTGCGCGACGCCTTCGACCCGCGGAAAACGTTTTCCTGAAAACACCGCTCCCGCGCGCGGCGCCGCGCCGGATCGACAGCAATCGGGCCGGGCCGGGGCGCACATCCGCTGCGCTTCGGCCTGTTTCCCGCGGCGCGGCGCGGCCTGTCCCGTCATCCGGCCGACAAGTCCGAATGTTGCCAGCATGTTAAGCGGTTCGTTCCCGGGAAAGAGCGCGGTCGAGGCTGCGGCCCAGCATTCGCATTCCGGAAAGAGCTGGAACCGCGGCGCCGCGGACAAACGGAGCTGAGGGCAAGAGAGCTCGCAGCAGCTGACCAAAAGGGATAAGGGGTCTAATCACAGAGAAATGACGTTTCTTCCTTGCTTTCTCTGACCATTATCTTACCTCGCAGCCAGGGGGACCCTGCGCCGTCGGCAAGGTACGAGGATCGCAAGTATGTCTGAAACCGTCGCACAACCGCAGCCGAACTACATCGAACGAACGGTCGATGTCGTCGCGGCCTATGTCTCGAACAACTCGATACCGACGGCCGAGCTTCCGGCGCTGATCGCCAGCATCCATGAAGCGCTCAACACGATCGCCTCCGGCCCGGCCCTTCAGCCGGCCGAGACCGTCGAGAAGCCGAGCAGCGCGCAGGTCCGCAAGTCGATCCGTCCCGATGGTCTGGTCAGCTTCATCGACGGCAAGTCCTACAAGACGCTCAAGCGGCACCTGACCAAGCACGGTCTCGATCCCCAGAGCTACCGCGAGCGCTACGGCCTGCCGCCGGATTACCCGACCACCTCGGCGAACTATTCGGCGCAGCGCTCTGCGCTCGCCAAGAGCCTCGGTCTCGGCCAGCCCGGCCGCACGACGGTCGCCGAGAAGGCGGAGGAGCCCGCGCCGGCCCCCGAGCCCGAGGCGCCGGCCCGCGGCGCCCGCCGCAAGGGCGGCTCCCGCCGCAAGTCGTCTGTCGAGACCGCCTGAACGGTTCCGCCTGAGCGCTCCCCTTCGATCCGGGGGAGCGCCTCATACGACATCCGGGTGATGCCTTCGGGATGGCGGATGGCGCCTTCGCTCAAGCGCCGCGCGGGCTGGCTGATACCGCGTCCGGTCCGATCAACCGGACGCGGCATCAGAGGGAGGCGCGGCGTCCGAGCAGCCAGCCCCGGGCGCGTGCCACGAGGGCGGGCCGGGCTTGCACCGCTTCCTCGGCATCGACCAGCGGCGAGGAAGCGAGCGCGTCGAGATAGGCCTGCTCCGCCTCGCGGCAGGCGCGGAGCGCCGCGTCGGCGGCGAGCATCCGGCCGGTCAGCCGCGACTGGATCCCGAAATTGCTGTTCAGGCAGCCCTGCCAGGCGGCGTGCCGCGTCCCGGCTTCGCCGGCCTCTGCGTGCCCGCACAGCGCGAGCGTCAGGGCGAAGGATCCGGCGATGGCGAAGGATCGGATCATGGTGAAGGCGCCGCTAGCGAATGCGGCAGCCTCGCGCACCGGCCGTTAAGATCGCGCTAACTTTCAAAGGGCTCGGCCCGTCCCGGTCCGGGACGGGTGTGGTCCGGCGCCGTTCAGCGGTTGGCGGTCATGGCGGGCGAGGTGACGCCGCCGAGCGAGACCCACGCCACCGCGTCCTGGCTCTCGCGCTTGACGAAGACGTAGCCGGTGCGGTGCCAGGGCAGGATCTGGCTGGTCTTGTTGTCGAGCACGAGGTCGCCGCGGTCGGTGATCAGGGTCAGCACCGCGTGGCCCTCGCCCTTCTCGTCGATCACCACCGTCATGCGCATGGCGCGCTTGGGCAGGCCGGCCGCGGCCAGCAGGTGGCGCTTGAGCAGCTGGAAGTCCTCGCAATCGCCGATGCCGTCCTCGGCCAGGTCCCAGCGGTCGGGCACGCCGAGATGGTCCATGTCGGTCATCGCCCGCACGCTCTTGTTGACCCGCTTGTTCACCGCCACGATCTGCGCCCAGGTCGACGCGTTCAGCGTGATGCGCGCCGCCTCGGCGGTGTCGACCGCGCATTCGGCGGCGTAGGACTGGCAGAAGCCCACCCAGGCCGCGATCGGCTTGGCCGCGCCCAGCGGCTCGGCGAAGCTCGGGCTCGCGGGCAGCGCCGCAAGGGTCTGGGCGCCGACCGGGACGGCCATGCCGAGAGCGAGGAGGAGGCCGGCGGCGACGCCCCGCAGGGCGCCCGTGCGGGCCGTCACACCATCCCGCCGCTTCGAAACCGGGAACCGCATGGCCTTCGACCCAACCCGTTAAGCTCTCGTTAACGAAAGCTCTCACGCCCGGGCCTGCCCGGCAATCGGCAGCTTAACAAAAGGTTAACGGTGTGGGCAACGTGGGAAACTCCGCTCCCTGCTGGCCTGCGGCCTGGAATGCACAGGGGCGATCTCGCGGCGGAGCGGGGCCCGGCGTCGCAGGCCGCACGCGCATTCGGGCTGGAGCCCGGCGGTCCTGGGTGCCGGCCGACGTCATCGGGGCGTGACGGCACGCGCGATGCGGCCCCTCTCGGACGTGGGGGAGGGGATGGAGGGGATCGGCTTCGCGTTAAAGGCCTGCTCGATCCGCTCGAACAGGCCCTCAGACGGCGCGGGCGTTGTGGAGCTGCTCGAAGTCGAGCGGCGCGGTGTCGATCACGATCTGCGTCCGGCTGATCACTTCCAGCTTGCGCAGGATCTCGGAGACATGCGCCTTCACGGTAGAATCGCCGACCTGAAGCTCGTGGGCGATCTGCTTGTTGAGCTTGCCCTGGCGGATCATCATCAGCACCCGCAATTGCTGCGGGGTCAGCCGGGCGATGCGCTCGGCGAGCGGGGTCTTGCGCGGCTTCGGCGGCGGCGCCTCCAGCCCCGCCGGAATGACGAGCGCTCCGCTCAGCACGTCGGCGATGGCCCGGGTGAGGGTCGCCTTGTCCACGGCCTTGGGCACGAAGCCCGCCGCCCCGTGCTGCAACGCCTCGTGCATGATGCGCGGGTCCTCGTGCCCAGACACCACCAGGATCGGCACCCGGGGGAAGCGGGTCCGCACGGTGACGAGCCCGTCGAACCCGGTCACGCCCTGCATCGAGAGGTCGAGCAGCGTCAGGTCGATGCCGCGGTTCTCGGCGAGGATCTCGCAGGCGCGCGCGATCCCGTCCGCCTCGTGCAGCACCGCGTCCGGATGGGCGAGCCGGATGGCGCTGGCGAGCGCGTCCCGGAACAGAGGGTGGTCGTCGACGATCAGCAGTTGCATGGGCGCGCTCCCGCCGCGCTCGTTCGAGACCGTCCCGTTCGATGGCCGGTACCGCGCATTGTCCATGAAGCGCCGCGTGCAAACAATGGCCGCGGCCTCGCCCATTGGTCCGAGACGGGGCCCGGTCCGCCCGGGGAGGCCGCGGCCAAGCTGCGGAACTTCCTTGTGAAAACCGCTGCCGTTGCGTGTTTCGGTTGTGCCCGACATAATCCCTTCAGGCGAGAGCGGGTGCCAAGCCCGCCGCACGGGCCATGGGGTGGAAATTGGGACAAGGAACGCGGATGCGCGCGCATCTGTGCGGCATCAGGACGGCCTGGACCGAAGCCGCCTCGCCCGAGGCGGCCGCGGCCGAGATCGCGCGCGCCGTGGGCGCAGGGATGGCGCAGCTCGTCGTCTTCTTCTCGCCCGATTACGACCCCGAGACGCTGCTGCGGGCGCTCGAGGCGCAGGTGCCGGGCACCGAGATCGCCGGCTGCACCACCTCCGGCACGATCTGCCCCGAGGGCGGCATCGACCGCAGCCTCGTGGCGATCGCCTTCCCCCGGCGCGGCTTCCGCATCGTCTCGACGCTGCTCGACGCGATCGACAACCTCGACGTCGAGCGCACCGCCTCCGCGGTGCGGGCCCTGCGCCGGACCCTCGACCCCGAATACGACCTCGCCGGCGATCCGGCCCGGCGGCCCGAGCGCTGCTTCGCCCTCTCCCTGATCGACGGGCTCGCCAATGCCGAGGAGACCGTGGTCTCGGCCATCGCCTGGGCCCTCGACGGCATCCCGCTGGTCGGCGGCTCGGCGGGCGACGACCTCACCTTCCGCGACGCGGTGGTGCTCCATGGCGGCCGCATCCACCGCCGCGCCGCGGTGCTGATGCTGGTCGAGACCGATTATCCGGTGCAGATCTTCAAGAGCGACAATTTCGAGCCGACCCAGACCAAGTTCGTGGTGACCGCCTCCGACGGCGAGCGCCGCATCGTGCACGAGCTGAACGCCGAGCCCGCCGCGCGCGAATACGCGATGGCGGTCGGGCTCGACCCCGAGGGGCTCTCGCCGATGAGCTTTGCCGCCTATCCGCTCGCGGTGAAGGTCGGCGGCGAGTATTTCTGCCGCTCGATCCGGCATCTCAATCCGGACGGCTCTCTGAGCTTCTTCTGCGCCATCGACGAGGGCGTGGTGCTGACGCTGGCCGAGCCGCGCGACATCGTCGCCACCACCCGCGCGGAGCTTTCCCGCCTCGACGACCTCATCGGCGGCATCGACCTGATCATCGGCTTCGAATGCGTGCTGCGCCGGCTCGACGCGGAGGGGCGGCAGGTGCGCCAGGGCATCGCCGATCTCTACCGGCGCTACAACGTCGTCGGTTTCGAGACCTACGGCGAGCAGTACCGGGCGATGCACCTGAACCAGACCTTCACCGGCATCGCCATCGGCAAGCTGCCGCAATGAACGTGCGCACGCCCCCGCCCGCTCCGGCGCCCGAATCCGAGGCGGAGCTGCGGCGGCGCATCGAGAAGCTGGAGCGCATCAATGCCGCGCTCATGGCCCATGTGGAGCGCTCCACCGACCAGCAGGGCGGCTCCTACGCCCTGTTCCAGACCGCGATCACCCTGGAGGGCCGCGTCCGCAGCCGCACCGAGGAGCTGACCGGGCTGATGCACCGGCTGGAGCGCTCGAACGCGGCCCTGGTGGCGGCGAAGGAGGAGGCGGAGAACGCCAACCGCTCGAAGACGCGCTTCCTCGCCGCCGCGAGCCACGACCTGCTCCAGCCCCTCAACGCGGCGCGCCTCTCCCTCTCGGCGCTCGCCGACCTGCCGCTCTGCCACGACGCGACGGTGGTGGCCGGCCAGGTCGAGCGCGGCCTGCAGACCATCGAGGACCTGATCAAGACGCTCCTCGACATCTCGAAGCTCGATGCCGGCATCGTGCGCCCGCAGCTCCGGCCCCTGAGCCTGCCGGACCTCCTTGCCGGGCTCGCCGCGAGCTTCAAGCCGTTCGCCGAGCGCAAGGGCCTGCGCCTCGTGGTGCGCTGCCCGGACGTGACCGTGGAAACCGACGGCGTCCTGCTCCAGCGCATCCTGCAGAACCTCGTCTCGAACGCGGTGCGCTACACGGCCTCGGGCGGCGTGCTGATCCTCGCCCGCACGCGCGGCGACCGGATCCGGGTCGACGTGATCGATACCGGCTGCGGCATCGCGGCCGAGGAGCGCGATCTCGTCTTCGACGAGTTCTACCGCGGCGGCACGCGGCGCGCCGTGCAGGGCGGGGAATCGGGCGAGCCGGGCCTCGGGCTCGGGCTCTCGATCGTCCGGCGCATGGCCGCAGCCCTGGGACACCCCCTGGCGCTCGCCTCGCGGCCGGGGCACGGCACCCGCGTCTCGCTGACCCTGCCGCCGAGCGCGGCGCCGCCCGAGCCGGAGATCCGGGCCGCCCCGGTGGCGACCCGGCTCTCGGGCGCCCGCATCCTGATCGTGGAGAACGACGCCTCCACGGCGGACGCCCTCAAGCGCCTGCTGCAGAACTGGGACGCCCGGGTCGCCGCCTTCCGCGACCTCGCCGGCGTGCGCTCGGCGATCGAGGGCGGCGCGACCGCCCCCGACATCCTGATCCTCGAATACCATCTCGACGACGGCGCCTGCGGCCTGGAGGTGGCGCACTACCTCCGGGCGCTGCGCAGCACGCCGCTGCCCGTCATCCTCACCACCGCGGATTACAGCCCCGAGATCGAGGCCGAGGCGGAGGCCTGCGGCGTCGAATTGGTGCGCAAGCCGATCAAGCCGGCGCAGCTGCGCTCGCTCCTGACCTACATGCTGGCGTGAGAGCCGGCTCTAGCGCCGGCCCCCTCCGAAGCCGCCGCCCGGGCCGCCGCCACCGAAACCGCCCGCCCCGCCGAAGCCCCCCGGGCCGCCGCCCGCGCCCGGCATGTTGAGGCCGCCCGGCGCGCCGTAGCCGCGCGCCGGCCCGCCGAATCCGCCGGGCCCCCCGGAATCCGGCGCGCCCATCATGCCGGAGCCCGGCCGCGTGTCGATGCCGCGGGGCGCCTCGAAGCCGCCGCGCGGCGCCAAGCCCTCGCCGGGTCCGCGAGCCGGGCCCTGGCCCGGCAGGCCGCGCAGGTCGAGCCGGTCGCGCTCGAACCGCGGCCCGTCGCGTAAGCCGTCCCGGGGCGCCTGGAAGCGGTCGGAGAAGGGCTCCGCCGGGGCGAGCCGGTTCTCGATGCGCAGGCGCTCCAGCGTCAGGCGCCCGTCGCCCGTGACCTCCGTGGTGAGCACCGCCCGCACCGCCCCGGTGCGCGGCAGCGAGCCCGCCGAGGCGCCCGCCACGTCGAGGCCGGAGCCGAGGGCGATGCCGCCCTTGCGGCGGCCGATATAGGCCTCGATCGAGGCGGTCCGGATCCCCGGCGGCAGCCCGGCCTCGGCGGCATCCGTCACCGTCAGGGTGTTGCCCGCCGCCCGCCCGCTCACGGCGGCGCGGCGCCCGGCCGCGAGCGCCTGACTGCCCGCGAGCCTGAGCCCGCCGATCATCGACGTGCCGTCCTTCGCCCTGTGGACCGGCCCGGCGACCCGGTCGGGGCCGCCCGCGCGCGGCTCGATCAGGCTCGCCACCACGACCCCGTCCGGACGGCGCAGGCCGCTGACCGCCACGCGCTGGCCGACGCTCCAGGGGCCGCCCGCCAGCCCCGCCGCCGCGACGCGCGGGCCGAGCACGGTGACCCGGTCGCGGCCGACCGCCTCGACCGTGCCGACCACCTCGCTCGTCACGTCGATGCGCCGGGTCGCGAGGCCGCTCCCCTCGGGGCGTGCGACGACGCGGACCACCTGGCCGATCCGCAGGTCGGCGGCCTTGGCCGGCGCCCCGTCGATGCGCACCGCCACGTCCTCGGGATAGCTGATGCGCAGATCGTTCACGACGATCGAGCCGAAGCGGCGGATCGTGCCGATCACGCCCGTGCCGCCGATGCCGCGGTCGCCCTCGCCGGGGGCCTCGGTCAGCCGGGCGCCGGTGCCGCCGATGCCCTGGTCGCGGATCGGCGCCTCCTGCGCGGGGGCGAGCCGTGGCAGCAGCAGGCCGCCGAGGCCCGCGAGGAGGCGCAGGGCGCGGCGGCGGTTTAGGGAGCGCGGGGGCACGGCCGGCTCCTTAGCGGGCGGCCGGAGCATGGGGCGAGGCGGGGGCCGCCTCGGCGTAGACGTAGATCCCGAAGTTCCAGCGATGCTCGCCGCCGGGATCACCCTGGCAGGCGGCATGCGCCTCGCGGTTGGCCTGATGCAGGGCCTCCATCGCGATCTCTCGGGCGCGCGCCTCCAGGCGCTTGGCCAGTTCCTCGGAGAGCCCGTCGTAATGGACCGCGCGCTCGAGGAAGCGCGGCGCCTCGCCGACGATGTTGGCGACGCTCGCGGCGATGTGGTCGTGCAGGTTGCGCCCGAAATAGTAGAGCTGCGGCTCGCCCTCGCCCTTCGGCACGTAGGCGCCCTCCGCCAGCACGATCCGGTCCTCCGCGTCGAGGGTGGCGAGCCCGCGGTCGAGCCACTCGTCGAGCACCGCGCGCGGGCGCAGGTCGCGGGTGATGCCGGCGACCAGGGCCTCGAAGGAGGGCGCCTCGCCCGGGGCCACGCGCGGCAGCGGCAGGGGGCGGCCCTGGCCGTCGGTGAAGCGCGGGTCGGCGAGCCAGCGCGCGATGATCCGGCTGGTGCGCGAGACGACGGCCGGCACCGCGCTCACTGGCGCCCCCGCGCCGCGCAGGCGCCGCACCTCCTTGCGGTGGATCCCGGTGAGCAGCGAGACGCGGCTGTCGGTCTGCTCCTTCCCGGGGAGCGCGAAGTCGTACTCGGCCACGTTCACGTAGAGCTCGCGCAGCAGGTTCGTCAGCGCCGGGAAGGTGATGCCGCGCGCCACGAACAGGCGCACCAGCGGGCGCAGCAGGCGCGCCACCGGCGCGTGAAGGGCTGCGTCCTCCGAGGATGCGTGTGCGTCCGACATGGCGCGGACCATACCCAAGCAAGCGTGGGACACAATCCCACGAGGTGCGCGGGCGCACCGGGATGCACCGAAATCCCGTTGACGTGGGATTTTTGCACACGTAAACGAACTGCGTGGTCAAATTTCCCACGGAACTGGCGGAGAGATAACGATGGCCGACCGGAGACCGCTCCATGCCGCGCCGGCCCTGCCGCCTCTCCGTCCCACCCGCATCGCGGCCGCCCACGGCGTCGCCGCGACGCTGGCTCCCGACACCGCGCGCCTGACTCGGCTTGCCGTCAGTCTCGCCGCGCTCGCTCTGCCCGCTCTCGGAATCGCCTGCGCGGATATGGTCCCCCGCGCCGGCGCGCCCGGAGCGCCGCAGGCCGCCGCCCCGCTCACCCCCTCGCGCGGGGCGGCGGCAGCCGCCGGCCTCCTCCGGTCCTCCATCCCGGTCCGGGAGGCGTCCCTGAGCCTCGGCAGCGAGGCTCGCCCATGATGGCGGTTCCGCTCGATGCCAGGGCCGACCGCCGGAACGAGCGCGAGGGTTGCGGGGGCGCCAACGTCCTCGACCTCGCGATCTGCCTTATCCTGGCCGTCACAATCGTCGGCCTGCTGCTCCTGGCCCTCTGACGGCCGCCCAGGCGCCCCCGCCCGCCCCGCGCGGCGCGGCCCCGCGCCCATCCCAACGAGACCCTTCCCATGTCGAGATCCATCCCGGCCGCCCTCGGCGGCCTCGCCACGGGCCTTGCCCTGACGCTCGCCGGCGCCCAGGCCGCCGACCTGCCGCGGCGGGCGGTGCCACCGCCCCTGCCGAGCCTGCCGGTCTTCACCTGGACCGGCTTCTACGCGGGCGTGAATGCGGGTTACGGCTTCCGCGGCGGCGGCAGCGGCTTCACCGATCCGACCTACGGCGCGGTGACCGGCGGCGGCAGCCGCGGCGGCTTCGCCGGGGGCGGCCAGATCGGCTACAATTACCAGCTGACGCCGGGCTCCGGCTGGGTGGTCGGCGTCGAGACCGACATCCAGGGCACCGCCTTCGCCAAGGCGGAGGCCGCCTATCTCGGCACCACCCCCTATTACAGCGTGCGCCCGAGCCTCGACTATTTCGGCACGGTGCGCGGCCGGATCGGCTACGCCTTCGACCGGGTGCTGGTCTACGGCACCGGCGGCTTCGCCTATGGCGGCGGCAGCCGCAGCGGCTACGCGGCCTCCTACCCCAACACGCTGCCGGACAGCTTCCGCACCGGCTACGCGGTCGGCGGCGGCGTCGAGTACGCCTTCACCGAGAAGCTCTCGGCCAAGGTCGAGGCCCTCTACGTCTCCCTGCGGCGCGGCTTCACCGGCGCGACCGTCTACGATGCGAGCGTGCCGGCCTATTACGGCGGCGGCCGGGATCCCGGCGATTTCGGCCTCGTCCGCGCCGGCCTGAACTACCGGTTCTGAGAGATCGCCCGGGTGGGATGAGGCGTCGCCGCGCCTCATTCCATCCCTCGCCCCGGCCTCTCCCGACCGGCGCGGGAGCCGTGTGCGCGGCGGCACCGACGCCGGTCGGCAACTATTCGATCCGTATTCCCGTGGATGGGATCGGTCTTCGGCTCGCCGAAGACAGGTCTCGTCCGGCGCCTGAGGGGGCGCGGCGCGGTAGCCGAGGCTTTTGGCGGCACAGCATGCCGAATGTCACGGTTGCCGCGCCTGTCGCCTGACCCATCTTGGCCGGCGAGAGGGGACTGCAACCGAGTAGGACCAGAGCCTTGACCGAGACCCTGTTCTCCCGCCTTCCGGCGCTCGCGGTCGGCTGCGCCGTCGCCGCGGCGGCGATCCTGCCCCTGCGGGCCCAGGAACTGCCGCGGATCGATCCGCAGCGGGGCGCCTTCCTGATCCACGGCAATTTCTGCGGGCCGGGCAATCGCGGGCCGGGCCATCCGCCGATCGACGCCCTCGACCTCGCCTGCGCCCATCACGATGCTTGCACGCCGTCCCTCGCCTCGGGCCGGCTGGCGACCTGTGCCTGTCACGACCGCCTGCATGCCGAGGCGGGCCTCGTGGCGCGCGACCCCTACACGCCCGACTCGGTGCGCCAGACGGCACAGTTCATCGCGGACGGCGCGCTGGCGCTGCCCTGCGACCCTTGAGAATCCGGATTTCGAAAGGGATCATTCCTTTCGCGGGTCCAGGGCGGAGCCCTGGACCTTCCGATCGAGGCGCGCGGCTCAGGCCTGGTCGGCGGCGCCGGCCTTCGGGCCGCCCTTGGCGACGCCGACGAGGGCCGGGCGCAGCACCCGGTCGCCGATCACGTAGCCGGACTGCATCACCTGCACCACGGTGCCGGCGGGCACGTCCGGGTTCGGCACCTCGAACATGGCCTGGTGCCGGTTCGGATCGAAGCGCTGCCCCTCCGGCTCGACCGCCTTCACGCCGTGGCGCTCCAGCGTCTTGCCGAGGTCGCGCTCGGTCAGCTCAATGCCCTCGATGAGACCCTTGAGGGCGCCCTCGGCACTGGCGCGGGCCTCGGCGGGCACGCTGTCCAGGGCACGGCGCACGTTGTCGGCGACGGTGAGCATGTCGCGGGCGAAGTTCGTCACCGCGTAGGTGCGGGCGTCGGCCACCTCGCGCTCCGTGCGGCGGCGCAGGTTCTCCATCTCGGCCAGGGTGCGCAGCGCCCGGTCCTTCAGCGCATCGCGCTCGGCGGTCATGGCCGCGAGCGCGTCGGGCTGCGCCTCGGCGGTTGCGGAGCCGTTCTGCGCGTTCGCCTCGGTCTGGGCCTGGGCAGCGCCGGCCTCCGCCGCCTCGCTCCGGCGCGGGTCGTCCTGCTGCATGTCGTTGCTCGTCATGATGTTTCAGTCGGAATGCGGAAAGTCGCGGCTGATATCAGGCGGCCGCTCGGCGAAATCAACCCGCTCGTCCGGCTGGGAGGGCCTCAGAGCCGGGCGAGCAGCTCGGCCTTCTTGCGCGCGAATTCCTCCTCGGTCAGCACGCCGCGGGCATGCAGGGCGGCGAGGCGCTCGATGGTGGCGATGATGTCGCCGCCATGGGCGGAGGAGGAGGCGAACGAGGCGCCTGGCGGATCCGCGAAGGCCGGCGCCGTCTCGGGCTCGGGATGGCGCATCATCGCCTCCGCCTCGGCGCCGATGCGGCGCAGCCGGTCGAGATGGACCGTGCCCTGCGGGCCGGTGAAGCCCAGCGTCCCGTTCGACTGCGAGACCCCGGAGATCTGGTACTCACCCGTATCGTAGACGGCGACGCCGTGGCCCGATTCGATGGCGAGGCGCCGGCTCTGCGGGAAATAGGCGTAGCGCAGGCCGTCCTGTGCGCCCGCGCTCGCCGGATGGCCGAGATCGGCCGGCCACCACTCGCCGCCGCCGCGCAGGCTCTCGGGCGCGCCGCCCGCCGACCAGCCGCCGGGCGGAAGCGCCGCGGCGAGCTCGGTGCAGAGCCCCGCCACCCGCGCCTTGAGCGCGTTGTTGAACATGTCGCCGACCATGATCATGCCGCCGGCCGACCATTGGCCCATGCCGCCGAGATCGGGATGGTCGAACTGGGCCATGTTGCCCTGGCCGCGCTCCAGCGCCCGCATCACGTGGCGCACGGCGTCGAGGCTGACGCCGTAGCGGTCGGCCACGGCCTGGAGGCCGGAGGGGTGGTCGGGTCCCTGGTCGATCATGGCTCGGCTCCCGTGCGCACGCGGCTCCGCCGCCGTTCCTGCCCCGGATGACGCGGGCCTGGCAAGCGCCGGGCCGCGACCCCTCAGGAGCCGATTGCGCTCAGGGCGATCTCGCGCCGGTGCGGCCGGTCGCGGTGCTCGATCAGGTAGATGCCCTGCCAGGTGCCGAGGGCGAGGCGCCCGCCGGCCAGCGGGATCGCGAGCCCCGAATCGGTGATCATCGTGCGGATATGGGCGGGCATGTCGTCCGGCCCCTCCGCGCCGTGGACGTAGCCGGCGCCGCGCGGCGCGAAGCCGTCCAGCGCGCTCGTCAGGTCGGTCTGCACGTCCGGGTCGGCATTCTCCTGGATGGTCAGCGAGGCGGAGGTGTGCCGGCAGAACACGACGGCGAGCCCGTCGCGGATCCCGCTCTGGCGCACGAACGCGGCGACCATTGCCGTGATGTCGGTGAAGCCCTGGCCCTCGGTCGCGACCGTGAGCCGCGCGCTCGCCTGCCGCCGGACCTCGCTGGCCGAGAAGTCCTCGAGCGCCCCGATCCTGGCCCGTCTCATGCGGATTCCTTCGCTGTCCGGCCCGGCGCGATCTCGCGCTCGCCGCGGGCGAGGATGCGCTCCAGCACGTCGATGCGGTCGGCCTCGGCGGGCGGCTTGTCCCAGCGGATCCGGCTGACCCGGGGGAAGCGCATGGCGACGCCCGACTTGTGCCGGGTCGAGCGCTGCACCCCCTCGAAGGCGATCTCCAGGACGAGGCCCGTGTCGGCGCCGTAGGCGACCTCGCGCACCGGGCCGAAGCGCTTGGTGGTATAGTTGCGGACGTAGCGGTCGAGCCTTTGCAGCTCGGCATCGGTGAAGCCGTGGTAGCACTTGCCCACCGGCACCAGCTCGTCGCCGGCCTCGCCCGCGCGCCAGACCCCGAACGTGTAGTCCGAGTAGAAGGACGAGCGCTTCCCGTGGCCGCGCTGGGCGTACATCATCACCGCGTCGACGATGTGGGGCTCGCGCTTCCACTTCCACCACGGGCCCTTCGGGCGCCCCGGCAGGTAGGCGCTGCTCGCCCGCTTCAGCATCACGCCCTCGATCGCGTCCGCGTCCGCGCCGGCCCCCACAGAGGCCGGGTCCGCGCGGGCGGCGGCGAGATCCGCCCAGCTGCCGAAGGGGACGAGGGGCGACACGTCGATCCGGGCGTGGTCGAGTGTCTCGACGAAGGCTTCGAGGCGGGCGCGGCGCGCGGCGAACGGCTCGGCCCGCAGGTCCTCGCCCTCGGCCGCGAGGAGGTCGTAGGCGCGCACATGAGCCGGGAAGTCCTGAAGCAGCTTGGGCGTCACAGCCTTGCGGTTGAGCCGCTGCTGCAGGACATTGAAGCTCTGCACGCGGCCCTCCCGCAGGATCAGCAGCTCGCCGTCGAGGGCGCCGTCGAAGGCGATCGCCTCGGCGAGGTCGGGGAAGGCGCCCGTGATGTCCTCGCCGGTGCGGGAATAGACGCGCGCGACCTGCCGGCCCTCGCGGTCGAGCCCGCCGACGAGCTGGACGCGGATCCCGTCCCATTTCCACTCGGCGGAGAAGGCCTCCGGCTCCAGCCGGTCGAGATCGGCCTCCTCCTCGATCGGGTGGGAGAGCATCGGCGGCCGGAACGGGGCCGGGTTCAGGGTCTCGGGGCGCTCGGCCCGGCCCTCGACCCAGGCGAACAGCGTCGCGAAGGGCGCCTCCAACCCGTGCCAGACCTCCTCGACCGCGTCGGCCTCGTGGCCGCCGAGCGCCCCGACCGCGGTCTTGGCGAGCCGGGCCGAGACGCCGACCCGCAGGTTTCCGGTGACGAGCTTGAGCAGCGCCCAGCGCCCGGTCTCGTCCAGCGCGTCGAGCCAGCGGGCGAGATGGAAGGGCAGGTCCTTCTTCGGGGTGGAGGCCAGCGTCTCCACCACCTCGGCGAGGGTGGGGACGTGGGGCGGCGGGTTGTTGTGGCCGATGCCGGCCTCCGCGGCCGGCGCGGGCTCGGCCGGTGCCGGCCAGATCAGGGCCGTCGTCTCGGCGAGGTCGCCGACATAATTGTGCGAGAGCCGGTACAGGACGGGGTCGACCCGCTCCTCCACCAGCGCCCGGATCAGGGCGGGCTTGGCCTCGCGGAAGCTCAGGGTGTCCGTCATGGCGCCGAGGGCGTAGCCGCGCTCCGGGTCGGGGGTGCGGGCGAAATAGTCCTGCAGCAGGCGCAGCTTCGCGTTGCGGCGCGGCTCGTAGGCGAGGCGGTCGAGGAGATGGGCGAAGTCGTTCACGCCGCCGCCTCCTCGGCTTGCGGCCCCGCTTCGGATTCGGCCTCGCCGTCGTCGCCGTAGCCGAGGAGGTGCAGGGGCTTGGCGCGGATGCCTTGGGTCCCGCACCAATGCACCAGCGCGTCCTCCTGCCCGTGCGTGACCCAGACCTCGCCGGCCCCGGTCTCGCGGATGGTGCGGCAGAGGTCCGGCCAGTCGGAATGGTCGGAGATCACCAGCGGCAGCTCGACGCCCTTCTGGCGGGCCCGGGCTCGCACCCGCATCCAGCCCGAGGCGAAGCAGGTGACGGGGTCGGGGAATTTCCGCGACCACAGGTCCTGGATGGCGGAGGGCGGGCAGAGCACGATGGCGCCGGCGAGGTCCTTGCGCTCGGCCGCCGCCACCTTCGGCGTGTCGCCGAGCGGCACGCCCTCGCGCTTGTACAGCTCGGTCAGCTTCTCCATGGCGCCGTGCAGGTGGATCGGCCGGTCCCAGCCCTCCTCGCGCAGGAGCGCCATCACCCGCTGCGCCTTGCCGAGCGCGTAGGCGCCGACGATGTGGGCGCGCTCGGGGAAGAGCCGCACCGATTCGAGGAGGCGGCGCACCTCGCCCCGCGTGTCGGGATGGCGGAAGACCGGCAGGCCGAAGGTCGCCTCGGTGATGAACACGTCGCAGGGCACCACCTCGAAGGGCAGGCAGGTCGGGTCCGGCGCCCGCTTGTAGTCGCCCGAGACGACGACGCGCACGCCCTCCGCCTCGATGGCGATCTGGGCCGAGCCGAGCACGTGGCCGGCGGGCGCGAAGCGCACGGTGACGCCGCCGATGCGGATCGGCGCGCCGAGCGCGGCCTCCTGGCGGGTCCCGCAGAAATCGGCGCCGTAGCGCACGGCCATGATGCGCAGCGTCTCGGGCGTCGCCAGCACGCGGGCATGGCCGGCCCGGGCATGGTCGGCATGGCCGTGGGTGATCAGCGCGCGGGGCACCGGCCAGGTCGGGTCGACGTGGAAATCCCCGAGCGGGCAGTAGAGTCCCTCGCGGGTCAGGGTGAGGAGGTCGCTGGCGCGGAGCGGCATGGGCCTTCGGATTTCCGGGTCCCGGTATATAGGGCGCCCGATCGGGTCCGTTCAGCGCACGCCATGTCCCAGCACGCCGCCTCCCAGCATTCCTCCGGCGACCTCCTCGCCGACCGCCGCTACGTCTATGCCGAGGCCTGCCTCGCGGAGGGGGATGCGGCGGGCGCCGCCGAGATGGCCGAGCAGGTGATCGAGCGCGCGCCCCGCTACGCCCCGGCCTGGCTGCTGCTCGGGCGCGCCCGGGAATGCCTGCATGCCGCGACGGGTGCGGAGGAGACCCTGCGCGCGGCGCGCGCCGCCTTCGAGACCGCCCGCGGCCTCGATCCGGAGGACCGCATCGGTGCCGGGCTCCACGGTGCCCGGCTCGCGGGCGGTGAAGGCGGCGAGTCCGCGCTGTCGCGGGCCTATGTGCGCGCCCTGTTCGACGGCTATGCCGGCCGCTTCGAGCGCCACCTCGTGGACGGCCTCGGCTATTGCGGCCCCGAGCTCCTGCGGAGCGCCCTCGACGCGCTGCCCGAGGCGCCGGCGCGCTTCGGCGCCGCGCTCGATCTCGGCTGCGGGACCGGGCTGATGGGTCTCGCCCTGCGCGACAGGGTCGATGAACTCGCCGGCGTCGATCTCTCCCCCGCCATGCTGCGCCTCGCCCGCGCCAAGGGCTGCTACGACCGCCTCGCGGAGGGCGATCTCGGGCCCTTCCTGGAGGCGGAGCCCGAGGCCTCGACCGATCTCTGCCTCGCGGCGGACGTGTTCATCTACCTCGCCGACCTCGCGCCCGTGCTCACCGGGATCGCGCGGGTGCTGCGGCCCGGAGGGTGGGCCGCCTTCACGGTCCAGTCGCACGATGGTTCGGGCGTCCGGCTCGGGGAGGATGGGCGCTACGCCCATGCCGACGCCCATGTCGCGGAGGGGGGCGAGGCGGCCGGATTGTCCGTCGTGATGCGCGCGCCTGCGGCGATCCGGCGCGAACGCGGCCGGGATGTTCCGGGCCGCATTTTCGTATTGCGCAAAATCGAGTTGTGAACGCGCTCGCATGAAACTTCGCCGCCGGTCGTCGCTTATTACGCGACCCTGGCGGACAGGCGGCGAGAGGAATTCGATGGCGGGACCAGGAAAAGAGGCACCGGCGGACAAGTCGTTCCCGGCGAGCGCATCGACGCGGATCCCCTTCGCGGTGGCGCTGGCGATGCTGGCGGGCTGCGCCGATTCCATCGGCTTCCTCGAATTCTCGCAGCTCTTCATGTCCTTCATGTCGGGCAACACCACGCGCTTCGGCGTGGCGGTGGCGAGCCAGGACTGGGAGAACGTGGCCCGCGTCGCGAGCACGATCATCGTGTTCTGCTTCGGCGCCTTCCTCGGCACCCTGCTCGCCGCCCTGTTCGGCCGCTGGCGGCTCGCCGCGCTCCTGATCATCGAGGCGGCGCTGCTCGGTCTCGGCCTGCTCATGCCCTGGGGCAGCTACGCCTACCCGCTCCACGCCTACCCGATCGTGCTGGCGCTGGGCCTCCAGAACGCGATCCTGCAGGACGAGGGCGGGCGCAGCCTCGCGCTCACCTACGTCACCGGCGCCGTGGTCCGCTTCGGCACCGGCCTCGCCAACCTGATGCTCGGCACGGTGGCCTCGTCCTTCTGGATCCAGGCGCCGCTCTGGGCGGGGCTCAGCTCCGGCGCGGTGCTCGGTGGCATCCTGCAGATCCGCTACGGCGAGTCCGCCTTCCTGTTCCCGGCCGCGCTCGCCGCGCTCCTCGCCCTCGTCGCCCTGGTCCTGACGCTGGCCAAGCCCGGCAGCCCGCTGGTGGCCGGCATCTCCCCGGCGCCGGACGCGGCGCCCCATGCCAAGCCGGTGGCCCGCCACGTCTCCGCCTGAGGCCGGCTCAATCCTCTGCCGGGCCGCCGCGCATGCGCTTGACCGCGCCGCGGCGGCTCTTGGATTCGAGGCGCCGCTTCTTCGAGGCGAGCGTCGGGCGCGTCGCGCGGCGGGGCGTCGGCGGCACCGCCGCCTCGGCGACGAGCGCGGCGAGGCGCTCGCGCGCATCGGCCCGGTTGCGCTCCTGGGTGCGGAAGCGCTGCGCGGTGATCAGGATGACGCCGTCCACGGTCAGGCGGTGCCCGGCGAGGCGCATCAGGCGCACGGCGACCGCGTCGGGCAAGGCCGGGGAGCGGCGCGCGTCGAAGCGCAGCTGCACCGCGGTCGCGACCTTGTTGACGTTCTGGCCGCCGGGGCCGGAGGCGCGCACGAAGCTCTCCTCCAGCTCCGACTCGTCGAGGGCGATGTGGGGGGTGCAGACGAGGGCCACGATCGCCATATCTCCGTCAGGCCGAGCCTTATGGCGTCAGGCCGCCTCTGCCGGCGTCCGCGCCCGCAGGGCCAGCGCGTGCAGCCCGCGCTTGAACGCCTCGTCCATCAACCCGTTCACCAGCCGGTGGCGCTCGACCCGGCTCTTGCCCTCGAAGGCCGCCGAGACGACGTCGAGGCGGAAATGCGTCTCGCCGCCCTCGCGCCAGCCGGAATGGCCGGCATGGAGGTGGGATTCGTCCACCACGTCGAGTTGCTCCGGCGCGAGCTGCGCCTGAAGCGTCTCGTGAATCCAGTCCCGCAGCGTCGCCATGCACGCAACCTCGAATGTCCCGCCGGAAGGGATGGACGGCCGCGGCGGGCCGTCAAGCCCGTTCCCCCGCATGCGGCATCAGGCCCGCCGGCCTTGTGTCTCCGGTCCGCCCCCTCATAATCGCCCCGTCATGGATCTCAACTCGCGCCTGTTCGACAGCATCCGGATCAAGCCCGCCTCCGAGGAATCGAAGGAGAGCGGTCCCGTCTGCGAGAGCCCGGGCTGCACCCATCCGGGCCTCTATCGCGCGCCCAAGGGGCGCAAGGCGGAGGGGCAGTACTGGCGCTTCTGCATGGACCACGTGCGCGCCTACAACGCGGCCTATAATTATTTCGACGGCATGAACGACGCCGCCGTGCAGGCCTACCAGAAGGACGCGATCATCGGGCACCGCCCGACCTGGTCGATGGGCGTGAACAAGGGGGGCGACGCGCGCCCGAGCACGGAGCCCCCGCGCGACTGGGCCTATGTCGACCCGCTCGGCATCCTGCGCGGCGCGGGCGTCGGCGGCAGCCGCCGCGCCCCCGGCCGGGAGGAGCCCGAGCGCCCGCGCCGCTCGGGCGCGGTGCGCAAGGCCCTCGACGTGATGGGCCTCGACGAGAATGCCGACGCCGCCGCGATCAAGGCGCAGTACAAGGTGCTGGTGAAGCGCTTCCACCCGGACGCCAATGGCGGCGACCGCTCCTTCGAGGACCGGCTGCGCGACATCATCCGGGCCCACGACGTGCTGCGCGCCGCCGGTTTGTGCTGAGCCCTGTGCCGGGCGCGGCACGATCGATGCACCCGCGGCATGCCGTCCGCCACGCGGATTCGCAGGGATGGGCGGCAAACCACGGATGCGCGCCTATATGGAAGGCGTCTCCCAGGTCGATCCCCGACTTGGCGCGCCGTCCCGACGACGTTTAAGGAAGGCCGGCATCCCGCGGGTCCCGCCGCGGGCATCAGGCCCGAGCTATCCGCGAGGCTCGAACACCCCAGGCGCGCGAGCCCGCCCCCACGAGGTCCCGTATGCTCTCTGACGACAAGCCCGCCACGCTGCCCGATCGCCACGTCTCGGTCCGCGAGGTCTTCGGCATCGACCTCGACCTCAAGGTGCCGGCCTTCTCCGAGACGGACGAGCACGTCCCCGATCTCGATCCGGACTACATCTTCGATCGCGAGACCACGCTCGCCATCCTCGCCGGCTTCGCCAAGAACCGCCGCGTGATGGTCACCGGCTATCACGGCACCGGCAAGTCCACCCATATCGAGCAGGTCGCCGCCCGGCTGAACTGGCCCTGCGTGCGGGTGAACCTCGACAGCCACGTCTCGCGCATCGACCTCGTCGGCAAGGACGCGATCGTGCTGCAGGACGGCAAGCAGGTCACCGCCTTCCAGGACGGCATCCTGCCCTGGGCGCTGCAGAACAACGTCGCCCTCGTCTTCGACGAGTACGATGCCGGCCGCCCGGACGTGATGTTCGTGATCCAGCGCGTGCTGGAGGTGTCGGGCCGCCTGACGCTGCTCGACCAGAAGCGGGTCATCCGCCCCCATCCCGGCTTCCGGCTCTTCGCCACGGCGAACACGGTGGGCCTCGGCGACACCTCGGGCCTCTACCACGGCACCCAGCAGATCAATCAGGGCCAGATGGACCGCTGGTCGATCGTCACCACGCTGAACTACCTGCCGCACGACCGCGAGGTCGACATCGTGCTGTCCAAGGCCACCCACTACAAGGGCGATCAGGGCCGCGACATCGTCAACCGCATGGTGCGCGTGGCCGACCTCACCCGCAACGCCTTCATGAACGGGGACCTCTCGACCGTGATGAGCCCGCGCACGGTGATCACCTGGGCCGAGAACGCCGACATCTTCCGCGACATCGGCTTCGCCTTCCGGGTGACCTTCCTGAACAAGTGCGACGAGCTGGAGCGGACGCTGGTCGCCGAGTTCTACCAGCGCGCCTTCGGCAAGGAGCTGCCCGAGAGCGCGGTGAACGTCGCGCTGAGCTGATCGGCATGGAGGAGACCGTGGCGCACCCGGCCCCGAGCGATGCGACGGACGCGACAGCCCCTTCCGCACGGGGCCGCACGCGCTACGCGGACGATCTCTACACCTGGGCTCAGGAGCAGGTCGCCCTGCTGCGTGCGCACCGTTTCGACGAGATCGATGCCGAGCAGGTCGCGGAGGAGCTGGAGGATTTGTCGAGGCGCGAATTCTCCAAGCTCTACAGCTGCCTGCGCGTGCTGCTGATGCACATGCTCAAATGGGACCAGCAGCCGGAGCACCGCACGCCGAGCTGGATCTACTCGATCCGCGAGCAGCGCCGCCGCTACGACCGTCTCCTGCAGGAAAGCCCGGGTCTCAAGTCGCGGCTCGAAGAGGCGTTGGCGGATGCCTATCCGGACGCGAGGGACTGGGCCGCCGACGAGACCCATCTGCCGCCGGAGGAATTCCCGTCGGCCTGCCCCTATAGCTGGGACGAGATCCGGGAGCGCCCCTTCGATCTCGATTCCGCCAAGAAGTAACCTCGCATGTCCATCTCCAACCGCAAGCCCGGCGAGCGTCGCGAGCCCGTGGCCGAGCCCCTCAAGCGCTCGGTGGCCGGGTGCCTGCGCGCCATCGCGCGGCGCGCCGAGGTCGAGGTCACCTACGCCACCGACCGGCCGGCGCTGACCGGCGACAAGGCCCGCCTGCCGGAGCCGCCGCGCAAGCTCTCCCCCGCCGACGTCGCGGTGCTGCGCGGCAACGCCGATTCGATGGCCCTGCGCCTCGGCTGCCACGATGCCGCCGTCCACCGCCGCCTCGCCCCCGAGAACGCGCCGGCCCGCGCCGTCTACGACGCCGTGGAGCAGGCCCGCGTCGAGGCGATCGGCTCGCGCCGCATGGCCGGCGTCGCCTCGAACATCGCGGCGATGCTGGAGGACCGCTACCACCGCGGCGGCAAGTACGAGCACATCACCGACCGGGCCGACGCGCCGATGGAGGACGCCGTCGCCCTGATGGTGCGCGAGCGCCTGACCGGGCAGACCCCGCCGCCGGCCGCGCAACGCATCGTCGACCTCTGGCGCGACCACATCGAGGCCAAGGCCGGGCGCAACCTCGACGGGCTGCTCGGCGCCATCGAGGACCAGCGCGGCTTCGCCCGCTCCGTGCGCGACCTCCTCTCCTCCCTCGACATGGCCGACGAGACGCCCTTCGACCCGGAGGACGACGAGAACGAGGACGAGGGCGAGTCCCAGGACGACGAGCAGAGCCCGCAGGAGGGCGAGGCCGAGGAGCAGAGCCAGGGCGACCGCGCCGAGATCGAGACCTCGGAGGAGGGCTCCGACGAGATCGAGGAGGGCGCCCAGGAATCCGCCGACGCGCCCTCCGGCGAGGTGCCGGACGAGGCCGAGGAGGCGGAGGCCGATGAGGCCGGCGAATCCTGGCGCCCGCCGCAGCGGGCGGACAACGCGCCGCGCGGGCCGGATTACCGGGTGTTCAACGCCCGCTTCGACGAGGTCATCCACGCCGAGGACCTGTGCGACCCCGACGAGCTGACGCGCCTGCGCAGCTATCTCGACAAGCAGCTCTCGCATCTGCAGGGCGTGGTCGGGCGCCTCGCCAACCGGCTGCAGCGGCGCCTGCTCGCCCAGCAGAACCGCGCCTGGGAGTTCGACCTGGAGGAGGGCCAGCTCGACCCGGCCCGCCTCGTGCGCGTGGTGATGGACCCGTTCCAGCCCCTCTCCTTCAAGCAGGAGAAGGACACCAATTTCCGGGACACCGTCGTCACGCTGCTCCTCGACAATTCGGGCTCGATGCGCGGGCGGCCGATCACGGTGGCGGCGACCTGCGCCGACATCCTGGCGCGCACCCTCGAGCGCTGCGGCGTGAAGGTCGAGATCCTCGGCTTCACCACCCGCGCCTGGAAGGGCGGCCAGAGCCGCGAGGCCTGGCTCGCCGCCGGCAAGCCGCCCAATCCCGGCCGCCTGAACGACCTGCGCCACATCGTCTACAAGGCGGCCGACGCGCCCTGGCGGCGCGCGCGCAAGAATCTCGGGCTGATGATGCGCGAGGGGCTGCTCAAGGAGAACATCGACGGCGAGGCGCTCGACTGGGCGCACAAGCGCCTGCTCGGCCGGCCCGAGCAGCGCAAGATCCTGATGGTGATCTCGGACGGCGCGCCGGTCGACGATTCGACCCTGTCGGTCAATGCCGGCAACTACCTGGAGCGGCACCTGCGCTGGATGATCGAGGAGATCGAGACGCGCTCGCCCGTGGAGCTCCTCGCCATCGGCATCGGCCACGACGTGACGCGCTACTACCGCCGCGCCGTGACGATCATCGACGCCGAGGAACTCGGCGGCGCGATGACCGAGAAGCTCGCCGAATTGTTCGAGGAGGATGCCGGTTCGGGCCCTGTGCGCCAGCCGCTGCGGGCCGCGGGCGGCCGGCGCTGACGGCTGCGACACAGAAAGACGAAACGCGGGTCCCCTCTCCCGAACGGGAGAGGGGGCCTGTCCCGGATCCGGCGCGCATTCGGAAGCCGGGTTTCTCTCTTCCGCAGACGGGAAGAGGGGGAGCGGCACGCCTGCCCGTCTCGTCAGTGCCCAAGCGAAAGCCGCCGGTGCGGGCGCCCGCACCGGCGGCTTTCGGTCAGCCTATGAGGTTCGGCGCGCCAGACGCGGCCGAAGCCGGATCAGGCGGCGGCCTGGGTCTCGGCGAGCTTCTTGTGGATCTCGCGCTTCAGGAGCTTGGCCGTCTGCGACAGGTCCGACTCGCCGGCCTTGATCAGGAAGGCGTCGAGGCCGCCGCGGTGCTCGACCGAGCGCAGCGCGTGGGCGGTGATGCGCAGGCGGACGCTCTTGTTCAGGGCATCCGACTGAAGGGTGACGTTGCAGAGGTTCGGCAGGAACCGGGTCTTGGTCTTCCGGTTCGAGTGGCTCACGAGGTGGCCGACCTGAACGGCCTTCCCGGTGAGTTCGCAGCGGCGCGCCATGGTCTCAAATATCCCGTATCGTTCCGTGGGCGGTCAGAACTCGGACCGTCATGGCCGTCGCGGCACGCGCCGCGGGCCTCGCCCAAGCGTGATTCCAGGTCCAGCGGAGTCCTGTAGAAGGCGCGAGCCTATAGGGGAGGCGGCCCGTCTCCGTCAAGGCGGAAGCCCGCGCGAAGGCGGGTGCCTGTGGCCTCGCGGCCGCTAACATGGGCCGAACGGTCTGTTAACCATGGCTTGGGGATAAATCGCTGCTGTCACGGCGCACACTCCCCGGTGTCCGCCGCGAGCGTCGAGAATCGAGTCCGGACCATGCGCGCCACAGCCCTCAGCGCCAGAAGCCTCACCGCACCGGCCGCCCGCGCCGGCGCGCTCGCCCTCGCCGGGCTCGCCGTCGCGGCGCTGGCGCTGCCCGCCGAGGCGCGGTCCCGGCGCCATCACGCCCGCCCCGGCGAGGCGGCGATCGCCGTCGATTACGGCATCAACCTCGCGGGCCTGCCGATCGGCACCGCGCGGCTTGCCGGCGCCTTCGACGGCCCGCGCTACCGCATGGACGTGTCGGCGACGCTGACCGGTCTCGTCGGCGCCATCACCGGCGGCCAGGGCTCGGCTCAGTCCTCGGGCACGCTCGGCACCGGCCCGCAGCCGAACACCTTCGCCATCGCCTCCCGCACGGCCAGTTCCGGCATCGCCGTGCGCATGGCGCTGCGCCAGGGCAACGTGGTGCAGTCCGAGGTGACGCCGCCGCTGATCGACATGGAGGACCGCGTGCCGGTCTCCGCCGCGAACAAGCGCGGCATCATGGACCCGGCGAGCGCGCTCCTCATGCCGGCCCAGGCGCGCGGCGAGCTCACCGATCCCGAGAACTGCAACCGCACCCTGCCGGTCTTCGACGGCGCCACCCGCTTCAACGTGGTGCTGAGCTACGCGGAGACCCGCGCGGTGGAGAAGCCGGGCTATGCCGGCCCCGTCCTCGTCTGCAACGCGCGCTACCAGGCGATCGCCGGCCACCGGCCGGACCGGCCGGGCGTGCGCTTCATGGAGGAGAACCGCGACATGTCGGTCTGGCTCGCGCCCGTCGAGGGCACGCGGGTCCTGGTGCCGATCCGGATCTCGGTGCGCACCACGGTGGGCACCAACATCATCGAGGCGACCCGCTGGACCCGCTCCGGCGCCAGCACCGCCTCGGCCGCCGCCCCGAACGCCGCCGAGGCCACCGGCTCGGTGGCGAGCCTCGACGCGCGCTGAGCGTGCGCGCCGCCCTGCTCGCGGGCCTGGCGGTCCTCGCCGCGGCGCCGGCCTCCGCCGGGCCGCTGGAGGCCGGCTCCTCCTGCGGCGGCAACGCCTATTCCTCCGCCCAGGTGGTCGAGGGGCGCTCCCCCCGCCGCGAGCCCCTCGTCGCCGTCCCCGACACGCTCTGCGCCGACCTCGACGGCCCGCGTCCGCCCGTGCGCGTGGACATCTACGGCGTTCCCGGCCTCGGACCGGAATCCGGCAGTGGCGCCGACGGATCTGGCGCCCCATATGAGGGTCGGTCCCGGCGCGGCGCGCGACCCGTCCCGCTCCCGGACTGAGCGGTCCGGACGGGACCGTCCGCAGCGGGGCCGCGGCGCGTCTGCCCGCCCCTCCAAGACCCGGCGCCTGCCGAAGGGACCTAGCCCTCCCCTGATGTCCCGCCGCTCCCTTCCCCCGCAGGCCCGCGCGCGCGGCGTCACGGCGGTGCTCGGCCCCACCAATACCGGCAAGACGCATCTCGCCATCGAGCGGATGCTGCAGCACCCGACCGGCATGATCGGGCTGCCGCTGCGGCTGCTCGCCCGCGAGGTCTATCTGCGCGTCCTCGCCAAGGTCGGGCCCGACGCGGTCGCCCTCGTCACCGGCGAGGAGAAGATCAAGCCCGACCGGCCGCGCTACTGGATCTGCACCATCGAGGCGATGCCGCGCGACCTCGACGTAGCCTTCGTCGCCATCGACGAGATCCAGCTCGGCGCCGACATGGATCGCGGCCACGTCTTCACCGACCGGCTGCTCTACCAGCGCGGCCGCGAGGAGACGCTGCTGATCGGCTCCGGCACCATGCAGCCGCTGGTGCAGGCGCTGATCCCTGGCGTCCACACCACCACGCGCCCGCGCCTCTCGACGCTGAGCTTCGCCGGCGAGAAGAAGCTCTCGCGCCTGCCGCGCCGCTCGGCCATCGTCGCCTTCTCGGCCGAGGAGGTCTACGCCATCGCCGAGCTGATCCGGCGCCAGCGCGGCGGCGCGGCGGTGGTGCTCGGCGCCCTCTCGCCGCGCACCCGCAACGCCCAGGTCGAGCTCTACCAGTCGGGCGACGTTGACTATCTCGTCGCCACCGACGCGGTCGGCATGGGGCTCAACCTCGACGTCGACCACGTCGCCTTCGCGGCGAACTGGAAATACGACGGCACGCGCTTCCGCAAGCTGACGCCCGCCGAGATGGGCCAGATCGCCGGCCGCGCCGGTCGCCACCTGTCCGACGGCACCTTCGGCTCCACGGGCCGCTGCCCGCCCTTCGAGCAGGAGCTGGTCGAGCGCCTGGAGAGCCACGATTTCGATCCGGTGCGCATCCTGCAATGGCGCAATCCCGATCTCGTGTTCGATTCGCTGACGGCCCTTCAGGCGAGCCTCGACGAGCACCCGCACGAGGCGGGGCTCACCCGCGCGCCCATGGGCGAGGACCAGCAGGCACTCGAGATCCTGATGAAGGAGGACGACATCCGCGACCTCGCCAGCCGGCCGGCCGCGGTGCGCCGCCTCTGGGACGTCTGCGGCGTGCCGGACTACCGCAAGGTGCACCCGCATGCCGACCTCATCGCCCAGCTCTACCGCTTCCTGATGCGCGGTATGGCGGGGCGCATCCCCGACGCGTGGTTCGCCGAGCACGTGGCGATGATCGACCGCACCGACGGGGACATCGAGACCTTGTCGCGGCGCATCGCGCAGGGCAGGACCTGGACCTTCGTGGCCAACAGGCCCGACTGGCTGCGCGACCCTGAACATTGGCAGGGCGAGACGCGTCGGGTAGAGGACAGGCTGTCCGACGCCCTGCACGAACGCCTCGCGAGCCGCTTCGTGGACAGGCGCACCAGCGTCCTGATGCGGCGCCTGAGAGAGAACACGATGCTGGAAGCCCAGATCACCGCCGACGGTGACGTTACCGTCGAGGGTCAACACGTCGGTCACCTGCACGGCTTCCTGTTCGTGCCGGATGCCAATGCCGAGGGCCAGGAGGCCAAGACGCTCCGAAGCGCCGCCGAGAAGGCGCTCGGGCCGGAGATCGAGGCGCGGGCCGAGCGCTTCGCCTCGGCGGCCGACGCCTCCCTCGTCCTCTCGCACGAGGGCGTGATCCGCTGGACCGGCGCGCCGGTGGCCAAGCTGGCGCCCGGCGACAAGCTGTTCGCGCCGCAGCTGCGGCTGCTGGCCGACGATAATCTCGCCGGGCCCGCCCGCGAGAAGGTCGAGGCGCGCCTCGATGCGTGGCTCAAGGCGCATATCGTGCGCCTCCTCGGTCCCGTCATGGAGATCGAGACCGCGGCCGACCTCACGGGCCTCGCCAAGGGCATCGGCTACCAGGTGGTCGAGGCGCTCGGCGTGCTGGAGCGCTCGAAGGTCGCCCACGAGATGCGCAGCCTCGATCAGGATGGCCGCGGCGCGCTGCGCCGCCACGGCGTGCGCTTCGGCGCCTATCACATCTTCCTGCCCGCGCTGCTCAAGCCGGCCCCGCGCACGCTGGCGGCCCAGCTCTGGGCGCTGCGCAACGGCGGCCTCGACCAGCGCGGCCTCGACGAGATCGCGCATCTGGCGGGCTCGGGCCGCACCTCGATCAAGGTGGATCCCGAGATCGCCAAGGGCCTCTACCGCGCGGCCGGCTTCCGCGTCTGCGGCGAGCGGGCGGTGCGCGTCGACATCCTGGAGCGGCTCGCCGACCTGATCCGCCCGGCCGTGACCTACCGGCCCGGCACCACGCCCGGCACGCCCCCGCCCGGCGCCGCCGACGGCGAGGGCTTCGTCGCCACGGTGGGCATGACCTCGCTGGTCGGCTGCTCGGGCGAGGATTTCGCCTCGATCCTGAAGTCGCTCGGCTACGTCGCCGAGACCCGGCCGGGCCCCGCCATCACCGTGCCGCTGCTCGCCGCCGCCGCGACCGAGCCCGCCAAGGTCGTGACCCCCGCGGATTCTGCCGAGGCGCCGGCCGAGACGGGTGCCGCTGAGGTCGAGGCGTCCGTGGATTCGGCCGCAGAGCCGGCCGAGGCGCCCGCCGACGGTGCCGTCGAGGCTGCTCCGACCGAAGCGACGGCCGACGAGGCCGCCGTCGAGGCCGAAGCCGTGGAGGTCGCGGAGCCCGCCGCGCCCGAGCCGGAGCCGGTGGTCGAGGCCGAGAGCGCCGTGCCGGACGAGGCGGCCCCTGAAGAGCCTGCCGCGGAAGCCGTGGAGACGGCGCCCGTCGAGGCGGTGGCCCCGGTCGAGGAGGCTGCTGCCGCCGAAGAGGCTGCTCCCACCGAGGAGGCCATGCCAGCTGAGGAGACCGCTCCCGCCGAGGAGGCCGAAGCCACGCCGGCCGAGCCCGTCACCGTCGAGGTCTGGCACCTGCAGCGCCACCAGCGCCCGGCCAACCAGCGTCCGCGCCCGCGCGGCGGCGCCGGCCGCGGCCGCGAGGGTGCCCAGGATGCCCGCCCCCATGGCAATCGCCGGCCCGAGCAGGGGCGCGGCCAGGGTCAGGACGGGCGGCAGGAGGGCCGTCCGGACGGACGTCCGCCGCGCCGCGACCGGCCGGAGGGCGAGGGCCGCGAGCAGCGGCATGGCGGCCCGCGCCGCGAGCGTTTCGAGGGCGGCCGTCCCGAGCGCCGGGACGAGCAGCGCCATGCCGGTCCGCGCACCGACCAGCGCCCGCCGCGCCGCGAGCGCCAGCCGGACCCGGATTCGCCCTTCGCCAAGCTCGCCGCCCTGAAGGCGCAGCTCGAGGCCGGGGACACGAACAAGCGGTGAGGCGGGCGCCCGCGGCATGAAGGAGGGGCGGCGGCGGCTCGATCTCTGGCTGTGGTTCGCCCGCTTCGCCAGGACGCGCTCGCTCGCCGCTCGCCTCGTCACCGACGGCCATGTCCGCCTCAACGGCAAGCGGGCAGAAGCGCCGGCCCGGGGCGTCGCCGTCGGCGACGTGGTGACGGTCGCAGCCCCCCACGGCACCGCGAGCGTGCGGGTGCTCGATCTCGGCGAGCGGCGCGGGCCGGCGCCCGAGGCGCGCCGGCTCTACGAGGATCTGCTCGGATCCGGCGAGGGCGGCAGCCTGGAATCATTGTAAGCGGGCCACAGGCGCAGGGCTCGCGGCGCGGGCCGCGCGGGGTGCGCTTGTCAGCCCTCCGGGCAGCCGCTAGAGCCATCCGACCCGGGCCGCTCTGCGGCCCGACACCAATTCGAGCGCGTATCGAGGCCGCCCGAGAACGGCCCGCGACTGGCTGGCGGAGACGTCACGCCGCGCGGGACTCGCGGCATCGCCCGAGCGGAAGCGCGCGGACATGAGGACGATCATCCGCCCATGACCTACGTCGTCACCGACAACTGCATCAAGTGTAAGTACATGGACTGCGTGGAAGTCTGTCCGGTGGACTGCTTCTACGAGGGCGAGAATATGCTCGTCATCCATCCGGACGAGTGCATCGATTGCGGCGTCTGCGAGCCCGAATGCCCGGCCGAGGCGATCAAGCCCGACACGGAGCCGAGCCTGGAGAGCTGGCTGAAGCTCAACGCCGACTACGCCAAGACCTGGCCGAACATCACGCAGAAGAAGGACGCCCCCGGCGACGCCAAGGAGTGGGACGGGGTGGCCGGCAAGCTCGAGGCGCATTTCTCGCCCAATCCCGGCTCCGGCGACTGAGCGGACCACTCCCTGTCCCGGTGGGCGATCCCGCGCGGCCGCCGCGCGGGCGCTTCGCCATCCATGCGAGGCACGCGAGGCTGGTCTGCGCGGGCCTCTGGGGACAGGGTGGCACGGCCGTGCACAACTGCGAAGCGTGGGCGTGAACGGCCCCGCTTGAGCCCGCACGCCTTTGATTTGCCGGGCCGATTGTGATACACAATCGGCCTGCCGTCGCTCGTGCCTGACGTGCTCCCTCCGCGCTTCAAACGCAGTCCCGCACTCTCCAGGGGAACGAGGTTGCACGCGACCGACCGTTGAGGGCTCTCGCCTCTGCGGTCGTTCACACGTGGCATGTCGATGGCTGCACCTGGGAGCTGCCGGCTTCCGTCCCGCGGGCGGGGCGATCCGGCGGCCGGTGGTTGAAGCCGGGTGTCCCGCCCCGGGTGAAACGGTTCGGCGCGGATCATGAAAAGTCCCCGCCTGATGTTCGGAGGCCCTTCTCGCATGACGACAGCCAAGAAGACCACGGCAGGCCGCCAGGGATTCAAGACCGGCGAAGCCGTCGTATATCCGGCTCACGGCGTCGGTCGCATCACCGCGATCGAGGAGCAGGAGGTCGCCGGCTTCAAACTGGAGCTGTTCGTCGTCTCCTTCGAGAAGGACAAGATGGTCCTGCGCGTGCCCACCGCGAAGGCCAACAGCGTCGGCATGCGCAAGCTCTCCGAGCCCGAGGTCGTCAAGAAGGCGCTGGACGTGCTCACCGGCCGCGCGCGCGTCAAGCGCACCATGTGGTCGCGCCGCGCCCAGGAATACGAGGCCAAGATCAACTCGGGCGACCTGATCGCGGTCACCGAGGTGGTGCGCGACCTCTACCGTTCCGAGGCCCAGCCCGAGCAGTCCTACAGCGAGCGCCAGCTCTACGAGGCGGCCCTCGACCGGATCGTGCGCGAGATCTCCTCGGTGAACAGGATCACCGAGACCGAGGCGCTGAAGCTCATCGAGCAGAGCCTCGCCAAGTCGCCGCGCCGGGCCAAGGCCGAGACGGAGAGCGACGCCGAGGGCGAGGGCGACGACATCCAGGAGGAGGCCGCCTGAGCGGCATCGCGCCGCAGCAACGCGGTCGCGCGGTGAAGGATCGAAAGGGCCCGGCGGATCGCTTCCGCCGGGCCCTTTCCCGTTCGCGCGGTGGATCGTCGCGAAAAATCTTTTGTCCATGCAGGGCAAGGGACTGGCGGAGTTCGCGATCCGGTCCATGTCCCTAGCATCGGCCCCGCGCCGTCCGCTTCGACCCGCGAACCTGCCGCCTCCGCGTGAAGGGATCGGAGGCATCGCTCGCCGCCTCCGGGTTCGCATCGGTCGCTTGCGCCCGATTGACTCGCGCAATCTTGCCCGAGGCCGGGAACCTTCGTGCGCGACGCACCGTTGTGGCCTTGCCTGGCAAAGGCCTCGGCGGCGCCTGCGCGTTCCGAACCGGGGTTTGAGCCGCATCAGCACTCGACAGAAAGAGGCAGGCGGGGATGGCGGAAATCGCGGGAATCCGGCGGCAGTTCATACGAACCGCGATGGAGGCGCCTTTCCTGGCCCGTGAGGAGGAGCGCGGCCTCGCGATCCGCTGGAAGGAGCAGCGCGACGAGCGCGCGCTGCACCGCCTGATCTCGGCCCATATGCGCCTCGTGATCGCGCTGGCCGGCCGCTTCCGGCATTACGGCCTGCCCATGGCCGACCTCGTCCAGGAAGGCCATGTCGGCCTGATGGAGGCCGCCGCCCGCTTCGAGCCCGAGCGGGACGTGCGCTTCTCGACCTACGCGACGTGGTGGATCCGCGCCTCGATCCAGGACTACATCCTGCGCAACTGGTCGATCGTCCGCGGCGGCACCTCCTCGGCCCAGAAGGCGCTGTTCTTCAACCTGCGTCGCCTGCGCGCCCGCCTGATGCAATCCACCGAGGAGCGCGTCGGCGACGAGATCCACCGCCGCATCGCCAACGCCATCGGCGTCTCGCGCGAGGACGTGGCGTTGATGGATGCCCGCCTCTCCGGGCCCGACATGTCGCTCAACGCCCCCGTGGGCGAGGACAGCGAGGTCTCCTCCGAGCGGATGGACTTCCTCGTCGACGATGCCGCCCTGCCGGACGAGACGGTGAGCGCCGCCGTCGATGGCGAGCGCCGCCTGAGCTGGCTGCAGCAGGCCCTGGGCGTGCTCTCCGAGCGCGAGCTGCGCATCCTGCGCGAGCGGCGCCTCGCTGAGGAGCAGGCGACCCTCGAAGCGCTCGGGCACCGGCTCGGCATCTCGAAGGAGCGCGTCCGCCAGATCGAGACCCGCGCCCTGGAGAAGCTGCGCCGGGCGCTGGCCGAGCGCTTCCCCGCCGCCACCGGCAGCCCCTATATCGGCTGATCCTCCCGCATCGATCGCCTTTCGATCCGAAAGAGCCCGGCCTGAGCGCCGGGCTTTTTCGCAGGGTTCGTCGTCATCGGCTCAGCGGCCGGATGACCCCGTGGAGCCCGTCGCATCTGAGCCGGAGGGCTTGAGCGCCCACAGCTCGGTCGGCAGGCTGCGCGGCGCGTCCGGCTTGTAATCGGCCGAATCCTGGATGTGCGAGGTGGTGACGTAGATCGTCCCGTCGGGCCCCTCGCCGAAGGTGTCGGGCCAGCGCAGGCGCGCATCCTGGACCAGCACCGTCAGGCCGCTGTTCGGGCTGGCGAGGTCGCGCACCTTGATCGCGCCGTCCTGCACCGCGGTGACGTACATCCGGCCGTCGCGCCGGCCGATCAGCAGCCCGTCCGCCGGCCCGTTCTCGCCGACGACGGCGATCCGGCTCGCGAGCGCCCGGTCGGTGAGCAGTTCCGGCACCACCGAGGCGGTCGCCCAGCCGCTCAGGGCCTCGGTCGGCAGGCTGTAGAGCGTCTTGCCCTTGATGGCCTGCCAGTAGAGCGTCTTGCCGTCCGGCGAGAGCGCGATCCCGTCCGCGGCGAAATCGACCCCGCGGCCGTCCGGCCGGCGCAGCGGCTTGCCGTCGGCGCTCACGGTCACGCCCTTGTCCGGCATGGTGGTGGCATGGCTCGAGAGCACGCGCCGGGCCTTGCCGCTGTCGATGTCGACCACGATCAGCGCCCCCTCCGCACCGGAATCCGTCAGGTAGGCGGTCTTGCCGTCCGGCGCGATGCGCACGTCGTTGAGGTAGGAGGCCTGGAGGGCCACCGTCTCGTTGAAGGGGATCGTCTTGATCACCCGGTTGGTCTTCAGGTCGATCCCGACGAGCTTCGGCCCGTCCTTGATCACGTGGGCCATGGCGGGCGCCGCGGCGTCGACCACCCAGAGCCGGTCCTGCGCATCGGCGACCACGCTCTGCACGCAGACGAAATGGTCCTTCGGCGAGAGTTCGTCGGCGTGGGCGTTGCGCCACGCGTTCCAGTCCGCGTCCGGGTAGGGGACCGGCTTGCCGTCCTTCAACTCGGCCACCGAGACCGGCGCGTCCTCGCTCCAGCGCGGGAAGTTCATGAAGATGCGCCCGTCCCGCGCCACGGTGACGCCGGTGACCTGATGATCGAAGCGCGCGACCTGGGTGAGGACAGAGGACGCCTGCGCCGTCGGAGGGGTTTGCATCTTGGGCTCCTGCGCCCAGGCCGCCGGAGCGAGCGTGGCCAGGAGCAGCGCCGTGCAGGCGCCGCGCGCCGCCACGGGATGGGCCGTCGGTTTCGTCATCGCGCCTGAGCCTTGCGGGTTAAGCCTTCGGGAGGGATCGTCCGGAGGCCAACGCGCGCCTCCCCCGCCCAGCTTCCGCGCCGGATCGGGCCCCGCTCAGGCTCCTCGAGGCTCCGAGCCGGCGAGCGCCTGGGCCATGCGCTCGATCCGCTCGGCGGCGGCCAGGATGCCCTGCGCGAGGCTCGCCTCCTGCACGGCGCGCGCCTCCTCCATGCGCCCGGCCTCCGCGCGCAGGCGGCTCGCCTCGCTCTCGGCCGCCGCGAGACGGCGCTTCGCCTCGCCCAGCTCGTCGGCGATGGTCAGCGCGGCCATCACCTGAAGGCGCATGTCGCCGATCTCGCCGAAGGACTGCCGCATCTCGCCGATGCGCGCGCCGAGCCCCTCGGCGAGGGCGGCGAGATGCGCCTCCTCGCCCTCGCCGCAGGCCATGCGGTAGCTCTTGCCGTCGATGGTGACCTGGATCTGGGGCATCGCGTGGGGGATCCGGGGATGATCGGGCAGGCTGGGGCGCGGACGGGCCGCCGGTCAAGCCTCGCAGGAAGGGTCGAGGCTCACGGCTCGCGGGCGAGCACGCCCTCGACGGCCTCGATCGCCCGGTCCAGGCGCTCGCCGACCGCGCTCGCCGTGCCCTCCACCGCGGCGAGCCGGGCGCTGGCGGCGTCGAGGGCGGCAGCGAGCCGCGCCCTGTCCTCGGCCATCAGCGCGAGCTCGGTGTCGCGGTCGTCCGGCGCGGCCTCGGCCTCGACGCGCCGGGCCACGCCCGCCTCCAGCCGCGAGAGGGCGGCGTCGAGCCGGGCGAGGGCCTCGTCCACGGTGGGCGCGGCGGGATCGGAGCTCACGGATCGAACCTCATGATCGGACCTCTTGGATCGGACCTCTTGGCCGTCCTCTCGTGCTGGGCCTGTCCGGTTGTCCCGAAATCCTCGCGTGATTTCCAGCCGGAATCCGAGCCCTGGACTGGCTGTCCCGTCCGGAAACTCCTGCGTATCGCCCGGACCCGTCAGGTGTTTTCACGGACGAACACACCGCCGTCCACCGAACGGACAGGTTTGTCACGGGCTTACGTTTGACAGGTCAAGGTCCCATGTTAGACAGCCGCCGCGCGCTCCGCAGGGGTGCGCGGGAACAGCCGGAACCCCGACCTGTGACAGTCCTTTGGCCCTCGCGCGCGCGGTCCGCGGATCGGTTGATCCCGGCGGCGACGGCGCGGCCGGTCCGCCATGGGTCATGTCCGGCTCCGGTTCATCGCCGGTTCAGCGCCGGCAACCACAGAGCAGTCCGCATCGCGGAGGCGCCGTCGGGCCCCCGCCGCACCGCTCGCCGCCTCGGACGCCCGCTGCGTGGCGCCCCTTAAGCAGGAAGGAGTCACGCCGTGACCGTGAAGGTAGCCATCAACGGGTTCGGACGCATCGGCCGCAACGTGCTGCGCGCGATCCACGAAGCCGGCCGCAAGGACATCGAGGTGGTCGCCATCAACGACCTCGGCCCGGTCGAGACCAACGCCCACCTGCTCCGCTACGATTCCGTGCACGGCCGCTATCCCGGCGAGGTCGCGGTGGACGGCGAGTTCCTCGTGGTCGACGGCCAGCGCATCAAGGTCACGGCTGTGCGCAACCCGGCCGAGCTGCCGCACCGGGACCTCGGCGTCGACATCGCCCTCGAATGCACCGGCATCTTCACGTCGAAGGACAAGGCCAAGGCCCATCTCGACGCCGGCGCCAGGCGCGTCCTCGTCTCGGCGCCCGCCGACGGTGCGGACCTGACGGTCGTCTACGGCGTCAACCACGACAAGCTGACGGCCGACCACCTCGTCGTCTCGAACGCCTCCTGCACCACGAACTGCCTCGCGCCGGTCGCCAAGGTGCTGAACGAGACGGTCGGCATCGAGCGCGGCTTCATGACGACCATCCATTCCTACACCAACGACCAGCCCTCGCTCGACCAGATGCACAAGGATCTGTACCGGGCGCGCGCGGCCGCCCTTTCCATGATCCCGACCTCGACGGGCGCCGCCAAGGCGGTGGGCCTCGTCCTGCCGGAGCTGAAGGGCAAGCTCGACGGCACCGCGATCCGCGTGCCGACCCCGAACGTCTCGGCGGTCGACCTCGTCTTCACGGCCAAGCGCGAGACCTCGGTCCAGGAGATCAACGACGCGATCAAGGCCGCCGCCGCCGGCCCGCTCAAGGGCGTGCTCGGCGTGACCGACCGGCCGAACGTGTCGATCGACTTCAACCACGACCCTCATTCCTCGACCTTCCACCTCGACCAGACCAAGGTCATGGACGGCACCTTCGTGCGCATCCTGTCCTGGTACGACAACGAGTGGGGCTTCTCGAACCGCATGGCCGACACCGCCGTGGCGATGGCCAAGCTCATCTGAACCCCGATCGCGGCCGCCTCGGCGGCCGCATCTCTTTCCGCCGTCCGCGCCCGCGCGGGCGGCCCTGGTTCCGGTTCCACACGTCCGAGGTGCTCCCGATGACCGACGCCGCGCCGAGCAAGCCGTCCGAGGGGAGCTTCATTCCCCCCGTGAGCGCCCCGCCCGCGGCGCCGCCGCCGAAGCCCGTCCCGGCCGGCACGGCGGCCTCCGCCCCCGCGAACGCCCCCGCGAACCCGTTCGTCGACCAGCTCGCCCGGATCGAGGACAAGTGCTCGCGCATCGAGGACAAGTACGCCCGCTCCGAGGCGCTGCTCTCGCGCGTCGAGGACAAGGTCGCGGGCGCCGCCGAGCGCATGAACGAGGCGGCCCGCCAATCGGACCTCGCGGCGCTCCGCACCGAGATGCGCAACCTCACGGAGCGCACCCGGCGACTGCCCGGCACCGGCGCCCTCGTTCTCACCGCCGTCATCACCGCCGTGCTCACCGTGGTCCTGATGGTCGCGGTGCAGCGCCTCAACCTCGATTCCCTGCTGCCGCCGCGCGCCAACGCCGCCGCGGCGACGCGCTAGAGCCGTTCCCGATCGCGCCGCGATCGGGAAGCCGCTCCACGTTGTTGTTTTGACGTGCTCTCAAGCCGAGCCGGCAGCCGCTTCGGCTTGAGAGCGCTCCCGATCCGGAGACCCGCGCCCGCATGACCGCCTTCCGCACCCTCGACGACGCCGGCTCGCTGAAGGGCAAGCGCGTCCTCCTGCGCGTCGACCTCAACGTGCCGATGGAGGGCAGCCGCGTCACCGACGCGACCCGCATCGAGCGCGTGGTGCCGACCATCCGCGAGATCGCCGACCAGGGCGGCAAGGTGGTGCTGCTCGCCCATTTCGGGCGCCCGAAGGGCAAGCGCGAGCCCAAGGACTCCCTCGCCCCCGTCGTTCCGGCCCTGTCCGAGGCGCTCGGCCGCCCGGTGGCCTTCGCCGAGGATTGCGTCGGGGAAGCGGCCAAGGCGGCGGTCGCCGCGCTGAAGGACGGCGAGGTCCTGCTCCTCGAGAACACCCGCTACCACGCGGGCGAGGAGAAGAACGACCCGGCCTTCACCGACGCGCTGGCCGAGAACGGCGACATCTACGTCAACGAGGCCTTCTCGGCGGCGCACCGCGCGCATGCCTCGACGGAAGGCCTCGCCCATCGCCTCCCGGCCTATGCCGGCCGCCTGATGCAGGCCGAGCTCGACGCCCTCACCAAGGGCCTGGAGGCGCCGGCCCGGCCGGTGATCGCCATCGTCGGCGGCGCCAAGGTCTCCTCGAAGATCGACCTGCTGCAGAACCTCGTCGCCAAGGTCGACATGCTGGTGATCGGCGGCGGCATGGCCAACACCTTCCTGCACGCGCAGGGCAAGGCGGTGGGCAAGTCGCTCTGCGAGAAGGACCTCGCCGAGACCGCGACCCGCATCCTCAAGGCGGCGGACGAGGCCCGCTGCCGGGTGATCCTGCCGGACGACGCGGTGGTGGCCTCCGAGTTCAAGGCGAATGCGGCGCACGAGACGGTCCCGGTCGATGCCGTGCCGGAGAGCGGCATGATCCTCGATGCCGGCCCGTCCTCGGTGAAGACCATCGAGGCGGCGATCGACGAGGCCGCGACGCTCGTCTGGAACGGCCCCCTCGGCGCCTTCGAGCTGACCCCCTTCGACGCGGCGACCGTCGCCGCCGCCCGGCACGCGGCGGAGCGCACGAAGGCCGGCAAGCTCGTCTCGGTGGCCGGCGGCGGCGACACGGTCGCGGCCCTCAACCATGCGGGGGCGGGCGAGTCCTTCTCCTATGTCTCGACCGCGGGCGGCGCTTTCCTCGAATGGCTGGAGGGCAAGGAGCTGCCGGGCGTCGAGGCCCTGCGCGCCAAGGGCTGAGCCCGCCGGGATCCGCTCCGCGGACGCCCGCGATTTTCGCGCGGCGGCGCCGGCTCACGCCGCCGCCGCGCCTATATAGTGCTCTCACGAAACGCCCGCTGTGCCGTCGCGGCCAGCGGATGAACTCCGGATGGCCGGGCGTTTCGTGAGGTGCACGTCGACGTCAGCACAGGGACAGGCCCCGCCGGGCCGCATCGGACGAGGATCGAACCATGGCCCGCATCACCCTTCGGCAGCTTCTCGACCATGCCGCCGAGCATGAGTATGGCGTGCCCGCGTTCAACCTGAACAACATGGAGCAGGGGCTGGCCATCATGGCCGCCGCCGATGCCACCGATTCCCCGGTCATCCTGCAGGCGAGCCGCGGCGCGCGCGCCTACGCCAACGACGTGGTGCTGGCCAAGCTCATCGACGGCCTCGTCGAGATCTACCCCCACATCCCCGTCTGCATGCATCTCGACCACGGCAACAACGAAGCCACCTGCGCCACCGCGATCCAGTACGGCTTCACCTCGGTGATGATGGACGGATCGCTCAAAAGCGACGGCAAGACCCCGGCCGACTACGCCTACAACGTCGAGATCACGGGCAACGTCACCCGGATGGCCCACTGGGCCGGCGTCTCCGTGGAGGGCGAGCTCGGCGTGCTCGGCTCCCTGGAGAGCGGCCAGGGCGAGGCCGAGGACGGCCACGGCGCCGAGGGCACCCTCTCCCACGACCAGCTCCTGACCGACCCGGACGAGGCGGTGAAGTTCGTGGCCGCCACCAAGGTCGACGCGCTCGCCGTCGCCATGGGCACCAGCCACGGCGCCTACAAGTTCACCCGCAAGCCCGACGGCGCCGTGCTCGCGATGAACGTGATCGAGGAGATCCACCGCCGCCTGCCGACGACCCACCTCGTCATGCACGGCTCCTCCTCGGTGCCGCAGGACCTCCAGGACATCATCAACAGCTACGGCGGCCAGATGAAGCCGACCTGGGGCGTGCCGGTGGAGGAGATCCAGCGCGGCATCAAGCACGGCGTGCGCAAGATCAACATCGACACCGACAACCGCATGGCGATGACCGGCCAGATCCGGAAGGTGCTCACCGAGAACCCGTCCGAGTTCGACCCGCGCAAGTACCTGAAGCCGGCGATGGAGGCGATGACGAAGCTCTGCAAGCAGCGCTTCGAGGAGTTCAACACCGCGGGCCAGGGCTCGAAGATCCGCCCGATCTCGGTGGCCGAGATGGCCAAGCGCTACGCCAGCGGCTCGCTCGATCCGAAGATCGAGGCCGCCGCCTGACGCGCATGACCGAGTCCGCTCCCCGTCTCGCCCTCCTCACCCCGCACGGGGTCGGCGCGGGCGATCTCGACAGCCTGATCCCGGCGCTCGCCACGGCCTGCGCCGCGGGCGACGTCGCCGCCGTGATCCTGCGCCTGGCGCCCGCCGACGAGCGGGCGCTGACGGCGCTCGTGAAGCGCGTGGCGCCCGTGGTGCAGGAGCGGGAGGCGGCCCTCGTCGTCGCGGCCCGCGACTTCGTGGGCGACCTCGTCAGCGTCGCCATGCGCGGCGGCGCGGACGGCGTCCATGTCGACCGGCCGGGCGACCTCGCGGATCTGCGCGGGCGCCTGCGCGACGGCCGCATCCTCGGCACCGGCGGGTTCGAGACGCGCCACGCCGCCATGGATGCGGGCGAGGGGGGCGCCGACTACCTGATGTTCGGCGGCCTCTACCCGGATGGCGAGGCGCCCGATCCGGAGAGCGTGCGGGCACGCGCCGCGTGGTGGGCCGAGATCTTCGAGACGCCCTGCATCGCGGTCGCCTGCACCTTCGACGAGGTCGCGGGCCACGCCGCCACGGGCGCCGAGTTCGTGGGGCTCGAAAGCGCGCTCTGGCTCGCCGATCCGGCGGGCGTCGCCCGCGCGCAGGAGGCGCTGGGAGGCGCCGCATGAGGATGCGGATCGTGGCGGGGCTCGTCCTCGCAGGATTGATCGTGCCGGGGCCGGCCCGCGCGGCGCAGAGCGCGGCCGACCCGACCAAGGCGGCCCCTGCCGACCCGGCCAAGAAGCCGGCGATGCGGGAGCTGCCGAGCCCCTACACGCCGAACTATGTCGGCGGCGCCCGGCCGCCCGCCGGCAACCGGCCGCCCGACTTCGCCTACGGCGCCTACCAGCGCGGCCAGTACGTCACCGCCTTCCGCGAGGCGACCAAGCGCATCGAGACCGATCGCAAGGATGCGGCGGCGATGACGCTGCTCGGCGAGCTCTACAACCAGGGCCTCGGCATCCGGCAGGATCCGGTCAAGGCCGCCGAATGGTACCGGCTTGCCGCTGCCCAGAGCGACCCCGCAGCCATGTCCTCCCTCGGCCTGATGACCCTCGACGGCCGCGGCGTGGCCAAGGACGCGAAGGAGGGCCGGCGCTGGCTGGAGCGGGCGTCGGAGGCCGGATCCCCCACCGCCGCCTACAACCTCGCCCTGCTCCTGCTCGGCACCGGCTCGCCCCAGGACGAGGCCCGCGCCGCCACCCTGTTCCAGAAGGCGGCGGAGGGCGAGATCGGACCGGCCCAGCACGCGCTCGGCGTGCTCTACCTCCAGGGCCGCGGCCTGCCGAAGGATCCGGCCAAGGCTGCCGAATGGTTCCGCCGCGCTGCCGACAACGGCGACCTCGCCGGCGAGGTCGAGTTCGCGATCCTGCTGTTCAACGGCACCGGCCTGCCGAAGGACGAGGTCCGGGCCGCCCGCTACTTCCTGCACGCGGCCCAGCGCGGCAACGCCATCGCCCAGAACCGTGTCGCCAAGATCTACGCCACCGGCCGCGGCCTGCAGAAGAACCCGCTGGAGGCCGCGATCTGGAACCTGATGGCGGCGCAGCAGGGCCTCTCGGATGCCTGGCTCGACCAGACCCTGTCGGGCCTGTCGAGCGACGAGAAGGCGCGGGCCGAGCGGATCGCCGCCGAGCGGACGGAGACGCGGTAGAAGTCCGTGTTTCCAAAGGCCTCAGGCCTTTGGCGGGTCCAGGGCAGAGCCGTGGGATGGCTCATCGGGGCTTTGCCCCGATACCCCACCGAAGGGACATTGTCCCTTCGGGATCCCCTGGTCTCAGAGCTTGCAGGCGCCGGCGAGCGCGGCGTTCTCGGCCTCGGTGAACAGGCGAGAGCGGATGTGGAAGCGCTTCTCGCGGCCGTTCTCCAGGGAGAACATGCCGCCGCGGCCCGGCACCACGTCGAGGATGATATGGGTATGCTGCCAGACGCCGAACTGTGAGCGCGAGATGTAGAAATCCGCGCCTCCGACCTGGCCGAGATGCACGTCGCCGTCGCTGACGAGGAAGTCGCCGACGGGGTAGCACATCGGCGATGAGCCGTCGCAGCAGCCGCCGGACTGGTGGAACATCACCGGCCCGTACTCGGCCTTCAGCTCCTCGATCAGCGCAAGCGCCGCGGGCGTCGCGGTGACGCGCAGCGGCGTGCCGGCGGCGTCCGCCTGCTCGGCGGTGACGGGGTCGACGGTCTCGGCGGCTTGAGCCTGCTCGGTCATGGGGCGTCTCCCTGATGGTCCCGGCCTTATCTCGCGTCCCGGGCCCCGGACTTCCACGCTGTCGGTCGATGCCCGAGACGAAAAAGCCCCGGCGGGGGCGCCGGGGCAAGGTTCCTCTCGGGAGGATCGGGTTCTCAGAAGAAGCCGAGCTTCTTCGCCGAGTAGCTGACCAGCATGTTCTTGGTCTGCTGGTAGTGGTCGAGCATCATCTTGTGCGTCTCACGGCCGATGCCGGACTGCTTGTAGCCGCCGAAGGCCGCGTGGGCCGGATAGGCGTGGTAGCAGTTCGTCCAGACGCGGCCGGCCTGGATCGACCGGCCGAAGCGGTAGGCGCGGGTCCCGTCGCGGGTCCAGACGCCGGCGCCGAGGCCGTAGAGGGTGTCGTTGGCGATGGAGAGCGCCTCGGCGTCGTCCTTGAAGGTGGTGACCGACAGGACCGGGCCGAAGATCTCCTCCTGGAAGATGCGCATCTTGTTGTGGCCGCGGAACACGGTCGGCTTCATGTAGTAGCCGCCCGCGAGGTCGCCGTCCTTCACGTTGCGCTCGCCGCCCGTGAGGCACTCGGCGCCTTCCTGCTTGCCGATGTCGACGTAGCTGAGGATCTTCTCGAGCTGCTCGGACGAGGCCTGGGCGCCGATCATGGTCGCCGGGTCCAGCGGCGAGCCCTGCGTGATCGCCTCGACGCGCTTCACCGCCCGCTCGATGAAGCGGTCGTAGATCGACTCGTGCACCAGCGCGCGGCTGGGGCAGGTGCAGACCTCGCCCTGGTTGAGGGCGAACATGGTGAAGCCTTCGAGCGCCTTGTCGAAGAAGTCGTCGTCCTCGTTCGCCACGTCGGCGAAGAAGATGTTCGGCGACTTGCCGCCGAGCTCCAGCGTCACCGGGATCAGATTCTGCGAGGCGTACTGCATGATGAGACGGCCCGTGGTCGTCTCACCGGTGAAGGCGATCTTGGCGATGCGGGGGTTCGAGGCGAGCGGCTTGCCGGCCTCCAGGCCGAAGCCGTTGACCACGTTCACGACGCCCGGCGGCAGCAGGTCGCCGATGATCTCCATCAGCACCAGCACCGAGGCCGGGGTCTGCTCGGCGGGCTTCAGCACCACGCAGTTGCCGGCGGCGATGGCCGGGGCGAGCTTCCACACCGCCATCAGGATCGGGAAGTTCCACGGGATGATCTGGCCGACGACGCCGAGCGGCTCGTGGAAGTGATAGGCCACGGTGTCGTGGTCGATCTCGGAGATCGAGCCTTCCTGCGCCCGCACGCAGCTCGCGAAGTAGCGGAAATGGTCGATGGCGAGCGGGATGTCGGCGGCCATGGTCTCGCGGATCGGCTTGCCGTTGTCCCAGGTCTCGGCCAGCGCGATCAGGTCGAGGTTCTCCTCCATCCGGTCGGCCATCTTGAGGAGGACGCGGGCGCGCTCGGCCGGCGCGGTGCGGCCCCAGGCGTCCTTGGCGGCGTGCGCGGCGTCGAGCGCCTTCTCGACGTCCTGCGCATCGGAGCGGGCGACCTCGCAGACGACCTTGCCGGTGATCGGCGAGGTGTTCTCGAAGTAACGGCCGGCCACCGGGGCGACCCACTGGCCGCCGATGAAGTTGTCGTAGCGCGCCGAGAAAGGCGACTTCGTCTTGGCGTCGGCCAGGAATTCCGGCTTGTTCATCTCAGGCTTCCTCCGTGCGGCGCACTCGCCTTCGTGGGCGTTTTCGCCGGCGCTTGTTCGGCTCGCGCTGCAGCCAACGGCAGCCGGGCTGCCAAATCAAGTTGGACTTTAGGGGCAGGGGCATCGGCGACGCCCCGCCGGCGGCCTCCGCTGCGGCGTGCGACGATGCTAGCGCGGATCCCGGCCCCTGGCGAGGCAGGGCTCCGCGGGTCGCCATGACCAGCCCCCATGGCCAGCGGGCAAGCGCCCGCGAAGCGCCGCGCGGGCTCGGCCGGTCTCATACGACATCCGGGTGATCCCTTCGGGATGGCGGATGTCGCCTTCGCCCAAGCGCCGCGCGGTCTCAGAGGCCCAGCGCGCCGCCGTCCGAGCGGGGATCATGGGTCGCCTCGATGCGGCCGTCGCGCGGGTGGCGCACCAGCATGCCGGCATGGCCGAGGGAATCCGTATAGGGGAAGCCCAGCTCCTCGATCTCGTGGCCGAGCCGGCGCAGGGCCGCGATACAGCCCGGATCGATGCGGTTCTCCACCTTCACGCTGAGCGAGGGGGCGCCCCAGGTGCGCCCGTAGAGGAGCCGCGGCGCGTCGACGGCGTCGGCCGGGCTCATGCCGTAATCGGCGTATCGGGAGAAGATCTGGGCCTGGAACTGCGGCTGCCCGTCGCCGCCCATGCTGCCGTAGCTCATCACCCGCCCATCGTCGAAGGCGGCGAGCGCCGGGATCAGGGTGTGGAACGGGCGCCGTCCCGGCTCCAGCGGGTTCACCGCCTCCGGGTCGAGGGAGAAGGACATGCCCCGGTTCTGCCAGCAGATGCCGGTGGCCGGCAGCACCGTGCCCGAGCCGTATTCCCAGTAGACCGACTGGATGTAGGACACGGCGAGGCCGTCATTGTCGATCGCGCCCATCCACACCGTGTCGCCATGGCCGGGCTCGGGCAGCGGAACCCGCGCCGCGCGGGCCATGTCGACCTGCGCCGCCTCGCGGGCCAGGCGCTCTGGGGTGAGGAAGGCGGCCGGGTCGTGCCGCAGGCGGCCGAAATCGGTCACCACCCGGTCGCGGATCGCGAAGGCCCGCTTCGTGGCCTCGATCAGGCCGTGATAATGCGCCGGCGTCTCGGGTGCCGTCACGTTCAGCCGGTCGAAGATCCCGAGGATCAGGAGCGCGGCGAGCCCCTGGGTCGGGGGCGGGAAGTTGTAGAGCGTGGCGTCCCGCCGCCGGATCGAGAGCGGCACCCGCTCGGCCGCGGCATAGGCTTCGAGGTCGGCCCGCGTCACCGGCGCGCCAAGGCGCTCGAGGTCGGCGGCGATCTCGCGGCCGACGTCGCCGCGGTAGAAATCGGCGAGCCCGGCATGGGCGAGCTGCTCCAGCGTCGCGGCGAGCTTCGGCAGCGCGCGGATCTCGCCGGCCGGCCAGGGCTTGCCGTCCTTGAGGAAGGTCGCGGCGAAGTTCGGGGCGTCGTGGAGCGTGTCGAGCTCCTGCGGCACGTAGCGTGCCTCGGAGGGCGAGACCGGCACGCCGCCGCGCGCCTGGGCGATCGCGTCGGCGAGCAGCGTGGCGAGCGGCAGGCGCCCGCCGAGGGCGCGGGACAGCTCCAGGGCGAGCTGCCAGCCGCCGACCGCGCCCGCCACCGTCACCATGGCGTCGGGGCCGCGCGAGGGGATCGCGTCGAGCTCCTTCTCGCGGTAGCGCGCCATGGTGGCGAGCCGGCCCGCCGGCCCGCAGGCCTCGATCCCGCGGACCCGGCCGCCACGCTCGCGCACCAGCCAGAAGCCGTCGCCGCCGATCCCGTTCATGTGCGGGTAGACCACGGCGATCGAGGCCGCCATCGCCACCATGGCCTCGATCGCGTTGCCCCCCTGCGCGAGCACGCTCTGCCCGGCCTGGGCGGCGAGGCTGTGGGGGGCGGCGACGGCGCCGTGGCCGAAGACGGGGGTGTCGGGCATCGCGGATCCTGGAATCTTCCTGGCGCAGCGTTAGGGGAGCCCGCTCCGCCTGCAAAGCCCGGGCCCGAGGCGATGCGTCCGGGAACGCTCGCGGGCCCTTGCCTCTTTTCGCGGCATGTTGATCTTCGAATGGGTCGTCGGCGTTCTGCTCGGCGCGGTGGTGCTGGCGGCGCTCGCCCGGCGGGTGGGCGCGCACTATCCGGCCTTCCTGGCTCTCGGCGGCTGCGCCCTGGCCTTCGTGCCCGGCGTGCCGAACCTCGCCCTCGATCCGGAACTGGCGCTCGCCCTGTTCCTCGCCCCGGTGCTGCTCGATGCCGGCTACGACATCTCGCTGCGCGATCTGAAGGCAGATTGGCGCTCGGTCGGCGGCCTCGCCCTCGGTGCCGTGGCGGCGACCACCGCCGCCGTCGCCCTCGTCGCGCATCTCGTCGTGCCGGAGATGCCGCTCGCGGCCTGCGTGGTGCTCGGCGCCGTGGTGGCGCCGCCGGACGCGGTCGCGGCCCTCTCTGTACTCCGCCATGTCGAGCTGCCGCACCGGGTCGCGGTGATCCTGCGCGGCGAGAGCCTGCTGAACGATGCCGGCTCGCTGCTGATCTACCGCCTCGCCGTGGCGGCAGCGGTGACGGGCAGCTTCCACATCTCCGAGGTGGCACCGACCTTCCTCCTCGGCATCGTCGGCAGCCTCGTCGCGGGGCCCTGCCTCGCGCGGCTCTACCTGCCCCTCGCGCACCGCTTCTCCGACGCGCCGAGCACCATCGTGCTGCAATTCGTGGCCGCCTTCGGGATCTGGCTGGTCGCGGAGCGGCTGCACCTGTCGGGCGTGCTGACCGTCGTGAGCTTCGCGATCACCGTGGCGCGCTACAGCCCCGGCCTCACCGCGCCGCGCACCCGCATCCTCTCCTACGCGGTGTGGGACACGGCGGTCTTCGTCCTCAACGTGCTCGCCTTCGTGCTGATCGGCATCCAGATCGGCCCGATCCTCGACCGCCTGACCGGAAGCGACCGCAGCGACGCGCTGCTCCTCGCCGCGGCGGTGTTCGCCACGGTGGTGGTGGTGCGCATCGGCTGGGTGCTCGCGGCCAACGGGCTGCGCGGCCTCGGGCGGAAGCTGCGGCGCGGCGCCAAGCCGAGCCTCGCCCCGGCGCTCGCCATCTCCTGGTCCGGGATGCGGGGCATCGTCACCATCGCCACCGCCCTGGCGCTGCCCACCGAGGGCTTCCCGCAGCGCGACCTCATCGTGTTCGGCGCCTTCTGCACGGTGATCGGAACCCTCGTCGTGCAGGGCCTGACCCTCGCGCCCCTCCTGCGCCTGCTGCGGCTGGAGGACGACGACCCGGTCGGCCGCGAGACGGGCCGCGCCCGCGCCGAGGCCTATGCCGCCGCCCTGGAGAGCCTGCGCTCGGCCGGGGAGGATTCCTCGGTCGCGGCCCTCAGGGCCGAGTTCGAGGCGGCGCTTGCGGAGGCCGAGCGCCACGACGAGGGCCGCGCCCCGGAATCCTTGCCCTCCGACGCGGCGCGCCGGCAGGCCATCGGCGCCGCCCGCGACACGGTCCTGCGCCTACGCCGCGAGGGCCGCATCGGCGACGACGCCTACTACCTCCTGGAGGAGGAGTTCGACTGGGCCGAGCTCAACGTCACGCCGCGGGCGGAGGCCTGAACCCTTCCGCCGCCGCGCCCTTCCGGCCGCCCTCGATGAGCCGGGCATAGGCGGCCTCGGGGACGCCGTAGCTGCCCTCGGTCAGTCCTTCCAGGCCGCCCCGGTCGAGGATCTCGATGCGCTTGCGGCGCCCCCGGATCATGCCGGCGCCCTCCAGCCCCTGCAGGGCGAGGGTCACGCCCGCCCGCTGCACGCCGAGCATGATCGAGAGGAACTCGTGCGTGAGGGCGATGGCGTCCCCGCTCACCCGGTCCTGGCACATCAGCAGCCAGCGGGCGAGCCGGGCCTCCAGGTTCAGCGCCGCCTGCGCGTAGATCGACTCGGCGAGCTGCAGGACCTGGGTCTGGATGTAGGCGAGCAGGGTGTGCTGCAGGCTCGCGCTGCGCGAGACCGCGGCGCGCAGGGCCTGGCTCGGGATGGCGAGCCCGTGCCCCGGCACCTGAACGATATGCGCGTAGGGCGCACGGGCGTCCCCGAGCAGGACGGGCATCGCGCCGACCAGACCCTCGCTGCCCACCAGGCCAAGCTCGATGCGCGTCGGCCGCTCCACGGTCGCCACGGAGACGACGCCCTCCTCGACGAAGCAGCAGCTGGTCGTCGGCTCGTCCGGCGCGATGACCACGCTGCCCAGTTGCAGGTCCACCGGCCGCAGATGGGGTGCGACGAGCGCGAAATCGTCCGGTGCCAGGACCCTGAGCAGCCTGTTCCGCAGCATCGGCTGCGACCACCGGACGCCGCCCTCTCCCTGAAAGCCGGACAGGTGCTCCGACATCATCTCCCCAACCGATTCAACATTGCAACGCATCCGTTCGGCGCCAAGGATATCCGGATCGGGCCGATGAAGAACTATCAGAGTATAAGCTCAAAGATTGATCCATGTTAAGCATCTCAGATTTGCACAATAAGGTTTGTTCGATACCGCACCGAGGGCCAAGAGTCTCTGGCGCCACGTTTTTCGCCTGACTACAAGCCGAGGGATGAAGCTGGGCAGGTGTGAGTCCGACGATATTGTTCCGGTGGGCCGAAGGCTGCCGCGGATCGTCGTCGCTTCCCGTGCGGCCGCACTCTTTAGTCAGAAACACGCTGCACCCCGCCACCGATCCGAACGCAGATCCATGAGCGCCGGGCGTTCCATGCCGTTCCCGGCTGCCGCGACGCGGCTCGAAGGTGCGAGAGCCTGATGGACCTGTCCGTCGAGCCGTTTCCGGCACAGGAGGCGCGGGCCCCCGGCGACGCGGCCGAGGCTGTGTTCGTCCGGAAGCTCGCGTGGATGGGCCCGCTCACGGCCGCCGACCGAGCCGCCCTGGAGCAGGTCTGCGCCCGGTCCCGGCGCTACGGACCCCATGCCGAGCTGCTGCGGCAGGGCGAGGTGCCCGATTCCGCGATCGTCGTCCTCCAGGGCTTCGCGGGCCGCTACCGCCACCGCTCGAGCGGCGCCTGCCAGATCCTGGCCCATCTCCTGCCGGGCGACCTCTGCGACCCGAACCTCGCCTATCCCCGCGCGATGGACCACACGGTCGGCACGCTCTCGTCCTGCACGGTGGCGCGGATCCCGCGCGAGAGCTACCTCACCCTGGTGGAGCAGCACCCGGCCGTGGCCCGCGCCCTCGACCTCGCCCGGCTCGTGGACGAGGCGGTCGCCCGCGAATGGCTGGTGAGCATCGGGCGCCGCTCGGCGCGCGAGCGCCTGGCGCACCTGTTCTGCGAGCTGCACGCGCGCCTCGCCCGGGTCGGCCTGACGAGCGGCTACGCCTTCGACCTGCACCTCACCCAGGTCGGCCTCTCGGACACCACCGCCCTGACCAGCGTGCACGTCAACCGCACCCTGCGGGACATGCGGCGCGAGGATCTGATCGAGCTGAAGGGGCGCCGCTTCGTGATCCGCGATCCCGAGCGCCTGCGCGCGATCGCCGAGTTCGACGGCGCCTATCTCAGGCCGGCCGAGATCCCGCCATCGCGCCCGCCGGGGGACGGGGCGGCGAACGCGGGCGCCTGACGGGTGTAGCTCTAGTCTAGGCTCAGCCGGCGCGGCGCGCCTCGATCGCGTCCCAGACGGAGACCGCGAGGTCGGGGCCGCCGAGCCGCCGGATCGCGCGGATGCCGGTCGGCGAGGTCACGTTGATCTCTGTGAGGTGACCGTCGATCACGTCGATCCCGACGAGGATCAGGCCGCGCCGCCGCAGTTCCGGGCCGATCGTGGCGCAGATCTCGCGCTCGCGCTCCGTCAGATCGGAGGCCGCCGCCGCGCCGCCGCGCACCATGTTGGAGCGGATGTCGTTCAGGGCGGGCACCCGGTTGATCGCGCCCATCGGCTCGCCGTCCACGAGGATGATGCGCTTGTCGCCCTCGGTGATCCGCTCCAGGAAGCGCTGCACCACCCAGGGCTCGCGGAAGGTCGCCGCGAACAGGTCGAACATCGAGCCGAAATTCGGGTCCGTCTCCGAGACGCGGAACACCGCCGCGCCGCCATGGCCGTGCAGCGGCTTCATCGCCACCGTGCCGTGCTCGCGGCGGAAGGCCTCGATCTCCGCCTTGTCGCGGCTGATCAGGGTCGGCGGCATCAGCTGGGGGAAGTCGAGGACGAAGAGCTTCTCGGGGGCGTTGCGCACCTCGAAGGGGTTGTTCACCACGAGCGTCTTCGGGTGGATGCGCTCCAGCATGTGCGTGGCCGTGACGTAGGCCATGTCGAAGGGCGGATCCTGGCGCATCAGCACCACGTCCGTCTCCGCGAGGTCGACCCGCGCGATCGGGCCGAGCTCGAAATGCGCGCCCTCGACATCCTGCACCCGCAGCGGCTCGACCCGGGCGGTGACGCGCCCGTTCTGCAGGGAGAGCCGGTCCGGCGTGTAGTAGAGCAGGCGGTGGCCCCGCGCCTGCGCCTCCAGAAGGAGGGCGAAGGTGGTGTCCCCGGCGATCCGGATCGCCTGGATCGGGTCCATCTGGACCGCCACGGTCAGGGCCATGTCGCTTCCGCTCGTCGCGTGGGGCGCCCGCACGCGCCCCGTTTCCTCGGATGGGGCGGGCACCCCGGCGCGAGAGAGCGCGAAGAGCGGGGGACTTGCAACCCCCGCCGGACGCGGGCGCGCCCTGCGGGTGGAGGTTCTAGTCCTCGGGCATCGACCTGCCGCCGGTGCGGCGGTCGTAGTCGCCGATCGCGGCGCGGCACTCGGGCGAGAGGCGCTTGCGGTTGCGCGTCATGCAGCGCTCGGCCTCGGGGCTGTTCGGATCGACGCCGACGCAGAGGCGGAAATAATCGTTGGCGCAGCCGAGCTGCAGGCCCTGGTCCTCGCGCTGGGCGAGCGCCGGGACCGTGCCCAGCGCCGTGAGGGCGAGGGCCAGCGACAGGCTGGCGAGGATGGGCGTGTGGGCCGCCGGCCGGCCAGTCCGCTGGGTCGAGGCCGAGGGCTCGAATGGTGCCGTATCCAGTCGCATCCAGCCGTGTCCTTGCATGCCCACCCGCAGGTCTCGTGCGCGCGGCCCCGCCATATCGGTCCGCGGCGCCGGTAGGCAAGCGCCGGATCGCCCTTCGGGTTCCAGGGCGGGCGCCAGAGTGCGGGGCCGTCGTCCGGCCTCGTCCCGCGCGAGTTCCGGCAAGGAATCTGGCAAGAAAAAGGCCCTGCCCCGTTGGGGGCAGGGCCAAGTCTTAAGGGAGGAAACGCCCGCCATGGGCGGAATGTGCGATGCAAGCCACGCGCCATCCGCTTCGCGAGATCCGGGTCGAAGCCGTCAAGCTCTCGTTAACCACGTCGTGCTGATCTCCCGCCATTGCCCTTGCCGACGCCCTTCCCGGAGGGCCCGGGCCCCGCGTCCGGATCGCCGACAGGAGCCGAACCGTGCAGCTCTCGACCTATCTCTGCCCTCCCGCCCTGCCGGCGCGCGCCGCCAACGAGGGCGGCGTCGCCCGCGACCATGCCGCGTCCGGGCGCCGCCCGATCCCCTCCGCCGCCATCGTGCCGCTGCCGCAGGCGCGCCCCCGGCGCAGCACCGCGCCGGACGAGCGCCGCGGCGAGATCCTCCTGTTCCTCGGCGTGCGCTACGAGCGCCGCGCTTGCTGACGGGCCGCCTCACGGCCGCGGCGCTTCTCGCCCTCCTGCCCGGAGCCTGCGCGCAGCCGGGCGATTTCGGGCGCCCGGCGCCGAGCGCCTGGAATTCCCTCGTCGAGACCACGGGCACCCTCTCCGCCGCGGCCCGGGGCGAGGCCGCGCTGCTGCCGCTGACCGACGACGAGCAGGTCCTGCGCGACCGCGCCTGGCGCTTCCTGATGCCGGCGATCCCGGGCGACGCCTTCCGGGACGCGCTCGCCAATCTCGCACGCGCGCGCGTGCTGCCGCCGGGCTTCGCGCCGGAGCCGGTCCAGGCCTATTACGACGGGCTGATGGCGCCCCCGGCGCGCTCGCAGGTCCCGCTCTACCGCCGCCTGTCCGAGGATGCGGGCGCGGATGCCCGCCTGCTGCCGGTCTTCGCCGACGCCGCCGCGCGGGTGGTCGCCGCCGATGCGCGACGCCTGCGCAGCCTGCCCTTCGCGCGGAGCCTGGAGGATGGGGCGGTGCGCGAGGCGGCCCTGCGGGTGGCCGAGAACCGCTGCCTGATCGCCTGGGTGCGCCTGGAGGCGGGCGTGCGGGTGGAGCGCTACCGCTACGCCCTCGAGCACCTCTTCGCCGCGCTGCCGGGCTCGGGGGGCGTCGAGGCGGAGCGCGCCATCGCGGCCCTGACCGCGCGGCGCCCGCTGCTCGACCCGCTCGTGGCGCCGGACGCCGCCGCCCGCTGCGGCCTCGTCGCCGTTCCGGTCGCCGCGGCGCCCATCGAGGGGGCGCCGCTCAGCGTGCGCTATTGACGGGACGCGCTCCCCAATGCTGGGGAGCGGGCGCCTCGCGTCAGCCGCGCTTGTTGCCCTTCGCGCCCTGCTGGGCCTGGTAGGCGTCGATGGCGCGGCGGCAATTCTCCGAGAGCGAGTTCCAGTTCCGCTCGAAGCAGGCGTCCAGCGCCGGATCCTCGGGGGCGAGGTTGCCGCAATAGTTCAGATAGTCGCCGGTGCAGTACTTCTTCAGCGTCTCGTTGCCCCGCCTCGTCTGCTGCGCGGCGGCAGGCACGCTGAGGGCGGCGATGCCGAGCGCGAGGGCGAAGGTCGTGAGCTTGAGGGCCATGGTGCCTCGTTCCATCTGTCCGATTCTCGTCAAAGTGACGCTCCGATGATGCCTTTGCGTGGTCGAAACAAGGCACCCCCCACCGGATTGGCGGGGGTCCCGCGCGCGATGTGCGGGATCAGCCGCGCAATGTGGCCACGGAAGGGGTCGCCTGGGCCGGGAACGCGCCGGCCGCGGGCAGGCGCTCGCGCCGGGTGAGCGCGTCGGCGACCTCGCCGATCCGGGTGCGCAGGTCGGCATTCTCCTGCTCGACCGCGTCGCGGCGGGCCGACAGGGCCTGGGCGAGGGCGTCCTCCGCGGCCGAGAGCCGGGCGCGCAGGTCGGCCTGCTCGGAAGCGGCCCCGCTCTCGCCGGCCGCCGCCCGCTCCCGCCGCGCGGCGAGGAGCCCGTCGAGGAGATCGGCATGGGCCTCCTCCAGGGCGTGAAGCGTGGCGAGGCTCGCCTGCCCGTCGGCGCGGGCCGTGTCGAGCTCGTCCGAGAGGCGCGCGCGCAGGGCCTCGCCCTCCGCGATCTCGGCCTTGCGGCGGCCCAGCTCGTCCGAGAGGCGGGCCGCCTCCACGGTGCGCGCGCCGATCGCGGCCATGTCGGCCTGACGGCGCGCCGTCACCGCCTCCACCCTGCGCTCCATGCGGCGCTGCTCCACGGCGAAGCGCGCGCGCAGGAAGTCGCGCTCGGCGGCGATCTCCTCAGGGGCCAGCGGCACCAGCGCCTCCGCCCGGCGGCGGGCGAGGCGGGCGGCGCGCGTGTTCAGGGCCGGCAGCAGGAGGAGGCCGCACAGGCTCGCGGCGAGGAAGCCGAGAGCGAAGATCATCAGGGACTCGATCACGCGCGGGACAGCTCCCAACGGGCCGGGCGGGGCCTGCCCCGGCGACAGGGCACGATGCGGAAACGTCGAAGCCGGCTTTCCGAAACCATCGTGCGGTCGCCATGGATATAGAGCACGTCGCCGCCCCTGTGAGGCGGCGACGTGCTCCAATGTAGCCGAAGCGGGGCCGCCCGGGCCACCCCGCCACGCGAACGACGTCGCGGCAGGCGGGCGCGGCGGCCGGCTGCGGATCTCCTCAGAACGGGTTCCAGGTCGGCTGCGCGGTGAACTTCAGATAGCCGACATTGATGCCGAGCCGCGCGCCGACGCCGCTGCGGATGGGCACGACCACGACGCCGTCATTCGTCACCGCCGTCATGCCGAAGCCGCCGATGAAGTAGGCCGAGCCGTCGACGCCGCCGAAGCGGCGGTAGAGCCCGCGCACGGAGGGCAGGTTGTAGACGAGCATCATGGTGCGCGCCCCGTCCCCGCCCACGTCGAAGCCGAGCGAGGGGCCCTGCCAGTAGATCCGCCGGCTGCCGGCGTTGCGGGTGTAGAGCGTGCCCTCGCCGTAGCGCAGGCCGCCGACGATCGCGCCGCCCGCCTCCTGGCCGAGGATGTAGCCGTTCGGCTCGCCCCAGCGCCGGGTCGCCTCCTCCACGGTCAGGGCGAGACCGCGGGAGACCGAGCCGAAGAAGCGGTGGCCGTTGTCGACGATCTCGCCGGGGCGGAAATTGTCCGGCAGGGCGCCGTCGTCGCCGGGGCGGGCCTGGGCGGTGCCGCCGATGCAGAGGCCGGCCGCCAGCGCCGCGAGCCCGGCCAGGGCGTCGCGGCGGGATCCGCGCTGCGGCCCCTGCGGGGTCTTGCGCCGGGCGGCGTCGTGATGGTCTCGTGCCGTCATCTGTCTCCTCCGGCGCGGGGCCCGCGGTTCAGGTCGAGCGGGTGGCTGACTCTCGCTCCGAAATTGCGGCAAACCGGGGATGGCCTGTCGCGGCATCCCGCCCGGACGGCCGCGGCGTCCGGTCCGGCGGGACGGCGGAGTAGAGCGACGATGTGGTTAACGCGCCGTAACCTCCTCGCCATCGCGGGTGCCGCGCTCCCGGGGGCGGCCGCCGGCGCCCCCGGCGCGCCGGGCGGCCTGGCGCTGCGCGGCTTCGACGCGGTGAGCTACTTCCTGCCGTACGGGCCGCAGGCGGGCTCGCCCGCGCACGAGATCGCCTGGCGGGGCCGCGGCTGGCGCTTCGCCAGCGCCTCCAACCGCGCGGCCTTCGCCCGCGATCCGGAGGTCTACGCCCCGCGCCTCGGCGGTCACGATCCCGTGGGCGTGCTGGAGGGCCGCATCGTGGATGCCGACCCCCTGGTCTTCGCGCTGTTCGAAGGCCGGCTCTACCTGTTCCGCGATTCGGCCCGGCGCGACCGGATGATCGCCGGCCTCGCCGAGGAGCCGGGCCTGATCGTCCGGGCGGAGAGCCTGTGGCCGAAGCTCGACCGGTTGCAGGATGGCGAGCCGGGCTGAGCGGGGGTTGGCTGGCCGGTGTCTGGCCTCAGCGCCGCGCCGGCAGGGCGACGCGGGCGGAGAGGGCCGGATCGCCGAGGGCGGCGAAGGCGCCGTTGCGGTAGCCCTTGGCCAGGCGCCCGTAGGCCATGGGCTCGCCCGAGGGCGTCACCACGCGGCCGCCGGCCGCCGCGACGATGTGGTCCCCGGCGGCGGTGTCCCATTCCATGGTCGGGCCGCAGCGCACGTAGACGTCCGCCTCGCCCGCCGCCACGAGGCCGAATTTCAGGGCCGAGCCGATGCTGCGCTGCTCGGCGAGGGGCAGGCGCGCGAGGCAGGCATCGGTCTCCGGGTCGCCGTGGCGCCGGCTGCCGAGCGCGATCAGCCCGTCCGCCGGGGCGGTCCGCACCCGGATCGGATGCCCGGGGCCGGGCCGCCCGTCGGAGATCGCCGCCTCCTCGGCGCTCTCGCCCGCATACCAGACGCGGCCGTGGCCGGGCGCCGCGAGCGCCGCCGCGATCGGGCGCGCGCCCTCGATCAGCGCGATGTTCACGGCGTAGTCCGGCGTGCCGGCCAGGAACTCGCGGGTCCCGTCGAGGGGGTCGACCAGGAAGAAGCGCGGCGCCGGGGGCACGTCGCGGCAGGTCTCCTCGGCCACGACCGGGATGCCGGGAAAGCTCTCGGCGAGTTGCGCGATGATCAGCGCCTCGGCCTCGAGATCCGCCACGCTCGCGGGCGAGCCGTCCTCCTTGAAGCTGTGCGGGCAATGGCCGCCATGGTGGCCGATCAGCACCGTGCCGGCCGCGCAGGCGATCTCGGCCAGCCGCCGGGCGATCCGCCCGCGCTCCGTGCCGGCCTCAATGCCGCGCTCCCCCTCCGCCGTCATCGTCACGCCCATGCTGCCGTCATCGTCCCGTCATGCCCGAGCATCGTCCCGCTGTCGACCGCGCGCCCCGGCCGCGGCGGCACCCTGCGGGCCCGTAACGCTTTCCAAAGCGGGCGATGGGATCTATCCCCTCTGGCCCGCGGCCCGCGAGCCGAAACCGGATCATCCGAAACCCCCGGAGCGTGCCATGCCCACCGTGAACCTCGAAGCGCTCGATCTCTCCGCGCTGCTCTGCTCCCGCGTCTGCCACGACGTGATCAGTCCGGTCGGCGCCATCGTGAACGGGCTGGAGGTTCTGGAGGACGACCAGGACGAGTCGATGCGCGACTTCGCCCTCGACCTGATCCGCAAGAGCGCGCGCCAGGCCTCGGCCCGGCTGCAATTCGTCCGCATCGCCTTCGGCGCGGCAGGCTCGGCCGGCGCCTCGATCGACCTCGCCGATGCCGAGAAGGTCTCGCGCGGGATGTTCGCCGACGACAAGACCCAGCTCGCCTGGAGCGCGCCGCAGGCCCTGTTCCCGAAGAACAAGGTCAAGCTGCTCCTGAACCTCGTGATGATCGCGACCCAGGCGATTCCGCGCGGCGGCCTGATCGACGTGACGGTGAGCGGCGACGGCGACGCGCCGACCCTGCTGCTGAAGGCCAAGGGCTCGCATGCCCGCATCCCGCCCCATGTCGAGGCGCTGATGGCCGGAACCTCGGAGACCGGCACGGTCGACGCGCACGGTATCCTCGCCTTCTATGCCGGCCTCGTGGCGCGCGCTGCCGGCATGGGCGTCTCCTTCACGATCGAGGGCGACACGGTCACGATCCGCGCCGAGCCGGCCGCGGCCGAGCCCGCCGCCGAGCCGGCCCAGCCCTCGGACGGCGAATCCCCGGACACGGCGCTGGCCTGATCCCGGCCCGACCCGTGACGGCTTTCCGCGCAGCCCGCCGGGCAGGGCGCGGCCCGCGCTAAGGGTTCGGCAACCCTGACGGGCGCCGCGGGGATCCGCGGCTCCCGGCCGATGCGGTGCCGATGCCCGCAAGGTGCTGCGCCGGCTCGCATTCCGGCGGGCGGCAGGGCGCATTCCGGCGGAAGATCCCGCCCCGCCGCGGTTCTTTCGGCTCCGCGCCAAATCGCGAAACTGGCGAAACGCTTTCCTAACCTCGCTTGCTTACCGTGAGTACTCGAAGCGGCGCGCGTGCGGCCCGTAGTTCGAGTACCGGCGATGGATGATCTGCTGCGAGAATTTCTGACCGAGAGCAGTGAGCATCTCGACACTGTCGATACGGAGCTGGTCCGGTTCGAGCAGGATCCGAACAACGAGACCATCCTGCGCAACATCTTCCGCCTGGTGCACACCATCAAGGGCACCTGCGGCTTCCTCGGCCTGCCCCGCCTGGAGGCGCTGGCGCACGCCGCCGAGACCCTGATGGGCCGCTTCCGGGACGGCCTGCCGGTGAGCGGCGCCTCGGTCAGCCTGATCCTCGCTACCCTCGACCGCCTGAAGGCGATCCTGGCCGATCTCGAGATCGCCGGCACCGAGCCCGCCGGCTCCGATTCCGACCTGATCGAGGCCCTGGAGCACATGGCCTCGGCCGAGGCGCCCGCCGCGGCGCCGCTCGTCGCTCCCCCGCCGCCGCCCCCGCTTCCGGCCATCGTCGAGCGCGAGCTGAAGCCCGGCGAGGTCAGCCTCGCGGATCTCGAGGCCGCCTTCCTGGCCGCGCCCGGCCCCGACGAGGAGCCGGAGCCCGCGCCGCTGCCGGCTCCCGCGCACGTCGCCCAGCCTGCTCCCGCGCCCGCCGCCGTCGCGCCGCCGCCGGCCCCCGCTCCGGCCCCGGTCGCGAAGAAGGCCGAGGCGCCCGCCGCCCAGGCCGCCACCCAGCCCTCGGGCCAGGCCTCCGAGGGCGAGGGCCCGGCCAAGGTCCAGACCATCCGGGTCAACGTCGACACCCTCGAGCACCTGATGACCATGGTCTCGGAGCTGGTGCTCACCCGCAACCAGCTCCTCGAGATCGCCCGACGCCACGAGGATTCGAGCTACAAGGTGCCGCTGCAGCGGCTCAGCCACGTCACCGCCGAGCTGCAGGAAGGCGTCATGAAGACGCGCATGCAGCCGATCGGCAACGCCTGGCAGAAGCTGCCGCGCGTGGTGCGCGACCTCTCGGCCGAACTCGGCAAGCAGATCGAGCTCGTCATGGTCGGCGCCGAGACCGAACTCGACCGCCAGGTCCTCGACGTGATCAAGGACCCGCTCACCCACATGGTGCGCAACTCCGCCGATCACGGCCTGGAGGCGACCTCGGTGCGCGTCGCCGCCGGCAAGCCGGCCCGCGGCACGATCCGCCTCTCCGCCTATCACGAGGGCGGCACGATCACGATCGAGATCGCCGACGACGGCAAGGGCCTCGACCTCGCCGCCATCCGCCGCAAGGCGGTGGAGCGTGGGCTCGTGAGCCAGGCCGAGGTCGAGAAGATGACCGACGCGCAGGTCGCGAAGTTCATCTTCGACGCCGGCTTCTCGACGGCGGCGGCCGTCACCTCGGTCTCGGGCCGGGGCGTGGGCATGGACGTGGTCAAGACCAACATCGAGACCATCGGCGGCGTCATCGACATCAACACCCAGGCCGGCCGCGGCACCACCTTCACCATCAAGATCCCGCTGACGCTCGCAATCGTCGCGGCGCTGATCGTGCGGGCCGGCGAGAGCCGCTTCGCCCTGCCGCAGGTGGCGGTGCTGGAACTGGTGCGGGTCGATCGCTCGGCCGCCCAGAAGATCGAGCGCATCAACGGCGCGCCGGTGCTGCGCCTGCGTGAGCGCCTTCTGCCGATCGTGACGCTGACCGGCCTGCTCGGCCAGGACGGCGGCGAGGCGGAGGTCCAGTCCGGCTTCGTGGTGGTGGCCCAGGTCGGGCGCCAGCGCTTCGGCATCCTCGTGGACGAGGTCTTCCATACGGAGGAGATCGTCGTGAAGCCGATGTCGACCAAGCTGCGCCACCTGTCGCTGTTTGCCGGCAACACGATCCTCGGCGACGGCGCCGTGGTGCTCATCATCGACCCGAACGGCGTCGCCCGGCAGGTCAGCCAGAGCGCCCAGGCCGGCCAGATCCCGGTCGAGGCCGAGGCCGAGGAGGCCGAGATCGGCGAGGCCCGCACCACGCTCCTCGTCTTCAAGGGCGGCAACGGCGCCTTCAAGGCCGTGCCCCTGTCGCTGGTCACGCGCCTGGAGGAGATCGACGCGAGCAAGGTCGAGTGGCTCGGCGGGCGCCCGCTGATCCAGTACCGCGGCCGCCTGATGCCGCTCGTCGTGGCCGACGAGGCGATCCAGATCCGCAGCGAGGGCACGCAGGCGCTCGTGGTGTTCTCGGACGGTGACCGGGCGATGGGCCTCGTGGTCGACCAGATCGTCGACATCGTGGACGAGCGCCTCGACATCGAGATCGCGGCGGAGCGCTCGGACCTGATTGGCTCGGCGGTGCTGCGCGGCCGGGCGACCGACATCATCAACATCGCCCACTTCCTGCCGCTCGCCTACGACGACTGGGCGCGCGGGCCCCGCAAGACCGCGGCCGCCAAGGCGCGGACCCTGCTGCTGGTCGACGACTCGGCCTTCTTCCGCGACATGCTCACCCCGGTCCTGAAGGCCGCGGGCTTCAGCGTGGTGGCGGCCTCGGGCGCCGAGCAGGCGCTGGCCATCCTCTCCGGCGAGACCCGCATCGACGTGGTGGTCGCCGACCTGGAGATGCCCGGCAAGGGCGGCTTCGACCTCGTCGCCGAGATGCGCCGGGCGGGCGGGGCGCTCGCCAGCCTGCCGGTGGTGGCGCTGGCCGGCACCGTCGGCCCCGAGATGGTGGAGCGGGCGCGCCGCCTCGCCATCAGCGACCTCGTCGCGAAGTTCGACCGCAGCGGCCTCGTGGCGGCGCTCGCCGAGATCGAGACCCCCGGCCTTGCCAAGGCCGCCTGAGACGCGACCCCGAGACACGGATACGAGGCGGATCATGCAGCACGCCAACAGCAACGGGGCCGCGGGCGCGGCCAAGGACGGCGCGAAGGACACGGGCGCGGTCCAGGAATTCGTGACGGTGTTCGTCGGCGAGACCATGTTCGGCCTCGCCATCAACCGGGTCCACGACGTCTTCATCCCCACCGGCATCACGCCGGTGCCGCTGGCGCCGCCGGAGATCGTGGGCCTGCTCAACCTGCGCGGCCGCGTCGTCACCGCGATCTGCCTGCGCCGCCGCCTCGGCATGGGCGCCGCGGCTCAAGCGGCCGCGGGCGCCACCGGCCAGGCCACGGGCATGGCGATCGGCCTGGAGCAGGGCGGCGAGACCTTCGGCCTCGTGGTCGACGGGGTCGGCGAGGTGCTGAAGCTCGGGGCCGAGACCCACGAGGCGGTTCCGATCAACCTCGATGCGCGCTGGCGCGACCTCGCGCTCGGCGTTCACCGCCTCGACGGGCGCCTGCTCGTCATCCTCGACGTGGACGGTCTCCTGGCCTTCGGGTCGGACCGGGCCTCGACGAAGGCCGCCTGAGGGACGGAGGCGACGCATGAAGACCTGTCTCGTCGTTGACGATTCCGCCGTGATCCGAAAGGTCGCCCGCCGGATCGTCGAGGTGCTCGGCTTCTCGGTCGTCGAGGCCGAGGACGGTGCCGAGGGCCTGGAGCGTTGCCGCGAGGCGATGCCGGACGTGATCCTGCTCGACTGGAACATGCCGAACGTGGACGGCTACGCCTTCCTCCAGGCGCTGCGCCAGATGCCGGACGGCACCGAGCCGAAGATCCTGTTCTGCACCACCGAGAACGATGTCGGCGCCATCGCCCGCGCCCTGCGGGCGGGGGCGGACGAGTACATCATGAAGCCCTTCGACCGCGACATCCTGACGGCCAAGCTGGAGCAGGTCGGGATGGTCCACGCGACCGCCGCCTGAGGGCCTGGGACGTCCCGGACACGCGCTTCCGGACCACCAGCGCCCCGCAACTGACCGCGCCGGCCCGTTGCCGGCAGACCGTGACCGAGGCGTGAACCCCCCATGCTCGCAGCGTCCCCGCAGATCCCGCCCCGGCCGGTGCCGAAACCCCTCGCGCCGGCCGCGGCCGGCCCCGCGCCGGGACAGATCCGCGTCCTCATCGCCGACGATTCCGCCGTGGTGCGCGGCCTCGTCGCCCGCTGGATCGGCGAGGCCGGGTTCAACGTCGTCGGCACCGCCTCGAACGGGCGCATTGCCCTCGAGATGATGGCGCGCCTCGACCCGGACGTGGTGCTCCTCGACATCGACATGCCCGAGCTCGACGGGACCGAGGCGCTGCCGCGCATGCTGGCGGCGAGCCCCTCGCTCCAGGTCGTGATGATGTCGACGCTGACCACGCGCAACGCCGACATCTCGCTGAAATGCCTCGCGCTCGGCGCCGTCGACTATCTCGCCAAGCCCGAGAGCAACCGCGGCGTCACCACCTCGGACGCCTTCCGCGCCGAGCTGATCGAGCGCGTGCGCCTGTTCGGCGCGGTCCGCGCCCGCGGCCGCCGGCCGGCCCCGCTCTCGGCGCCCGCCTCCACCCCTGCGGCAGAAGCCGCCATCGCCCCCGCCCCGGCGGCCTCGCGGCTCTCCGCCCCCTTCACCCTGCGCCCCAAGGCGCGGCCCGCCGGCCTGCCCAAGGTCCTGCTGATCGGCTCCTCCACCGGCGGCCCCCGCGCCGTCGGCGAGGTGCTCGAGAAGATCGGCGCGCCGACCCTGCGCCGCCTGCCGGTGCTGATCGTCCAGCACATGCCGCCGATCTTCACCGCGGTCTTCGCCGAGCATATGGGCAGCCGCGTCGGCCTGCCCGCCGGCGAGGGCAAGGCGGACGAGCCGCTGCTTCCGGGCCGGATCTACGTCGCGCCGGGCGGGCGCCATATGGGCCTCGTCGCCGGCCACGGCCGCGAGCCGGTGATCCGGCTCGACGACGGGCCCCCTGTGAATTTCTGCCGCCCGGCCGTGGACGTGCTGTTCAAGGATGCCGCCGCGATCTTCGGCTCGGCCACCGTCTCGGTGATCCTCACCGGCATGGGCTCGGACGGCACGCATGGCTGCCGGGCGCTCGTCGATGCCGGCGGCCCGGTCCTCGCCCAGGACGAGGCCACCAGCACGGTCTGGGGCATGCCGGGGAGCGTGGCCAAGGCCGGCCTCGCCCAGGCCGTCCTGCCGCTGCCCGAGATCGGGCCGGCGCTCCGCAGCCTCATCACGGGGCAGCCGGCATGACCGACCTCGATTTCGACTTCCTGCGCGGCTTCCTCAAGAACCGCTCCGGCCTCGCGATGACGGCCGAGAAGCGCTACCTCGTCGAGAGCCGCCTCGCGCCGGTCTGCCGCCGGTTCAACCTCACCAGCCTGCGCGACCTCGTCGGCCTGCTGAAGGTGGGCCACAACACCGCCGTCGAGCGCGCGGTCATCGAGGCGATGACCACCAACGAGACCTTCTTCTTCCGCGACCGGGTGCCCTTCGACCTGTTCCGCGACGTGCTGCTGCCCCAGGCGATCACGCGCAACCAGGCCCGGCGGCGCCTGCGCATCTGGTGCGCGGCGGCCTCGACGGGGCAGGAGCCCTACTCGATCGCCATGCTGCTGCAGGAGGCGGCCCCGCGGCTCGCGGGCTGGCAGGTCGAGGTGGTGGCGACCGACCTCTCCACGGAGGTGATCGAACGGGCGAAGCTCGGCCTCTACAGCCATTTCGAGGTGCAGCGCGGCCTGCCGGTGCAGTGGCTGATCAAGCACTTCACCCAGATCGGCGAGCAGTGGCAGATCTCGCCCTCCCTGCGCACGATGATCGACTACCGGCAGCTCAACCTGCTGCAGGGCTTCGAGGGGCTGGGGCAGTTCGACATCGTGTTCTGCCGCAACGTGCTGATCTATTTCGACGCCCCGACCAAGGCCGACGTGCTCAACCGGATCGCGGCCTGCCTCGCCCCGGGCGGCGCCCTGGTCCTCGGCGCGGCCGAGACGGTGATCGGCCTGACCGAGCGGCTCAGCCCGCATGCCGAGCATCGCGGCCTCTACGGCCATGCCGCGGCGTCGGCGTCCTCCGTCGCTCCGGCACCCTCGATCACATTGCCGCCGGTCCAGCCGGCGGTTCCGGTCCTGCCGCAGCTCCGCGTCGCGATCGGGCGATAGCGCACCGTGCCGCTTCGGCGCGGCGGCAGGGGAGGGGACGACCGCATGGCACCGCGCGAGCGGACCGCGCCCGAGGCTGCGCCCGTCATGGGGCGCGGTCTCCTCATCCTGCTCGTGCTGCTCCTCGGCCTCGGCGGAGTGGTGAACGCCCTCCGCAAGGACATCGCCAAGGGCTTCGACGAGGTCGCCCACGTCTCCTACGTGGCGCAGATCCAGCGGGACGGCGTCTCCTGGCCGGATTTGCGCGCCCTGCGCCTGCTCGACCCGGCGAGCCTCGCGCCGACGGGTGCGCCGAACTACCTCAACCACCCACCGCCCTATTACGCGGCGCTGGCCCGGATCGGGCCGGCGATCGGGGCGGAGCCGGGCGCGCTGCTGACCTTGCGTCTCGTCAACGTCGCGCTCGCGACGGCCGCGTTCGCGGCGCTGCTGCTGCTGGCCGCCGGCCTCGCCCGCAGCCGGCTGGAAGTCTGGGCCTATGCGCTGCCCCTCGTCACCATCCCGACCGCGCTCGCCCTGAACGGCGCGGTCAACAACGACAACCTCGCGATCCTCGGCGGCGCGCTCGCCCTGCTCGGCCTGCAGCGCCTGCTCTGCGGCGGGCGCCGGACCTGGCTCGCCTGCGCGCTCGCCGGGCTCGTCGCGGCGGGGCTCGCGAAGTTCACCGCGCTCCTGCTCGTGGGCGGCTGCGTCGGGCCGGTCCTCCTCTGGCTCGTCGCCCGTGGCCGGCTGCCGGCCGCGGCGCTCCTTCCCGCCGCGCTCGCCCTCGCTCTCGCCGCCGCGCCCTACGCGGTCCTGGTCGCCCAGTACGGCAGCCCGGTCCCCGAGGTGCCGGGGCATCTCGCGATGATGCGGGACGGCGCCCGCGAGGCCGGCTGGGACGGGACGCGGCTCGGCCTGCCCGCCTATCTCCTGACCTTCGCCGCGCTCTTCGCCAGCCAGTTCCGCCCGGTGCTGACGGAGCCCGACGCCGTCGAGACCGTCTCGCTCGTGCTGCCGCTCGCCCTGATGGGGCTCAGCCTCGCGGGCGGGGCCGTCGCGCTCGCGCGTCTCCGCGCCGGGCGCGCGCAGCCGCTCGATCCGCTGGCGGTGGCCGGCTGGGGGGCGATCGGCCTCGTGCTCGCCGCCCATATCCGCTTCAGCTACCTCAACCATCTCGCCACCGGCTGGCGGCTCGACGCCTATCCCCGCTACTACCTGCCGCTCGCGGGCATCACCGTGATCGCCTGCGCCTGCCTCGCCGGCGGCCTGCCCGAGGGCCGGATCCGGCGCGGGCTCCTGGTCTTCCTCGCCGCCTCGCCCCTGGCCTTCGGCCTGCTCGGCGGCACGCTCGGCGGCTGAGCGAAGACGACATCCGCCATCCCGATAAGGATCGGCCGGATGTCGTGAGACCTGCCGAACGCGGGCTGTACGATCCCATCAGCCCGCGTTCAGGGCGCGGGACTGAAAGTCTCTCCACCCGGGCTCGTCGGCCCGGACGCTGACCAGGAGAGCGCCCATGCACCGCACGCATCCCGCACCTCGTCCCCTCGGCCGCCGCGTGCTGGCGGCCCTCGCCCTGGCCTGCGGCCTCGCCGCCGCGGCGCCCGCTGCCCAGGCCGCGCCGCTGGCCGTCGCGCCGGTCGAGCCCGCCTCCGGCATCACGCAGGTGCAGTACGGCTGGGGCCACCACCACCATCATTACCGGCGCCATCACCACCACGACGGGTGGGGGCACCGCCGTCACCACCATCACCATGGGTGGGGCCATCACCGCGGCTGGGGCCACCATCACCACCGCCATCACGGCTGGGGCCACCGGCACCATCACCACTGGTAGGGCCGGAAGGGCTCAGGCGATCCGCTCGATCACCGCGGGCCGCTCGGCCGAGGTCTCGCCGGACGTCTCACCCATGCGGTAGGCCGCGCGGAGCGCCCGCTCGGCGCGGTCGGCGGCCTCGGCATCGGCGGCGTGGACCACGCCGAGCAGGCCGCCCGCATCGCCGGGCCGGGCGAGATCGGTGAAGCCGACGCGCGGGTCGATCCCGTCCTCCGGCCGCGTCCGGCCGCCGCCGAGGCCGATCACCGCGAGGCCGATCGCCCGCGTATCGACCGACGCGACGGTGCCGGCCTGCCGGACCTCGCGGGTCACCGGCGCCGCGGCGAGGTGCCGCTCCGGCGCCTCCACCAGATCCGGCGGCCCGCCCAGCGCGGCGACCATGCGCGCGAAGGTCTCGGCCGCCGCGCCCGAGGCGAGGACGGATTCGAGCCGCGCCGAGGCCTCCTCGGTGTCGCGGGCGAGGCCACCGGCCACCAGCATCTCGGCCCCGAGCGCCAGGGTGACCGCGTGGAAGCGCGGCTCGCGGGCGCGGCCCGTCAGGTAGTCGATGGCATAGGCCACCTCGACGGCGTTGCCGGCCGCCGAGGCCAGCGTCGCGTCCATGCAGGTGATGAGCGCGGCGGTGCGCAGGCCCGCCCCCGCCGCCACCGCGACGATGCTCTCGGCGAGCGCGCGCGCCTCGGGCAGGGCGGCCATGAAGGCGCCCGAGCCCACCTTCACGTCCATCACGAGGCCGCCGAGCCCGGCCGCGAGCTTCTTCGAGAGGATCGAGGCGGTGATCAGGTCGAGGGATTCGACCGTCCCGGTCACGTCGCGGATCGCGTAGAGGCGCCGGTCGGCCGGGGCGAGCTCCGCCGTCTGGCCGATGATGGCGCAGCCGGTCTCGCGCACCACCGCCTGGAAGCGGTCGAGGCCGGGCGTGGCGTCGTAGCCCGGGATGCTCGCGAGCTTGTCGAGGGTGCCGCCCGTATGGCCGAGCCCGCGCCCCGAGATCATCGGCACGTAGCCGCCGCAGGCCGCGACCATGGCCGCGAGGGGGAGGCTCACCGTGTCGCCGATGCCGCCGGTCGAGTGCTTGTCGAGCACCGGTCCGGGCAGGTCCCAGGCGAGCACGCTGCCCGATTCCGTCATGGCGCGGGTCAGCGCCACGCGCTCGGGCAGCGAGAGGCCGCGGAAGAACACCGCCATCGCGAAGGAGGCCGCCTGGCCCTCTCCGACATGGTCCCCGGCGAGGCCGGCGACGAAGGTGCGGATCTCCTCCGGATCGAGGACCAGCCCGTCGCGCTTCCGGCGGATCGTCTCCTGAGGCAAGAACCGGCTCACGCAGCCGCTCCCCGCGCGTCCATCAGGGCGCCGTAGAGGCTGCTCGCCCCGAGGCGGAAGGTCTTCGGCGTGGCCCAGCCCGGCCCCATCAAGGCGTCGGCGATGGCGAGATAAGCGGCGGCATCCGCGACCCGGCGCAGGCCGCCCGAGACCTTGAGCCCGGCCGGTTTGCCGCTCGCGGCGATCGCGGCGAGCATCAGGCCGGCGGCCTCGGGCGTCGCCGAGACCGGGCTCTTGCCGGTCGAGGTCTTGAGGAAGTCGGCGCCTTCCTCCAGCGCCAGGAGGCTCGCCTGCGCGACGCGCTCCGGCGTCTCCAGGCTGCCCGTCTCCAGGATCACCTTGAGGCAGGCCGGCCCGCAGGCGGCCCGCACGGCCGCGACCAAGGCCCGGGCGCGCGCCGCGTCGCCGCGCATCACGGCGCGATAGGGCAGGACGAGGTCGATCTCGTCCGCCCCGGCCGCCCGCGCCGCCTTGGTCTCGGCGGCCGCCGCGGCGGCATCCTCGCCGCCATCGGGGAAGTTCACCACGGTCGCGACCTTGATGCCGCTGCCGGCGAGCAGCGCGGCGCCCTGTTTGACGAAGGCCGGCCAGACGCAGATCGCGGCGACGCCGCCGTCCCGCGCGTCGCGGCAGAGCACCGCGATCCGGTCGGGTGTGCAGCCCTCGCCGAGATCGGTGAGGTCGAGGAGCGGCAGGGCGCGCCGCGCCACCGAGGCGGCGCCGGGATCGGTCGGGTTCGTCAAGGCTGCGAATCCTGGGTCAGGCCGGCGGCGAAGGCGCCGATCAGGTGGGCGAGATCGTCCGCGGCGGCACGCGCCGCCGCCTTGGTCTCGGCATGGTGGGGGGCGCCGCCCGCGATGCCGGCGGCCCAGTTCGTCACCACCGAGACGGCGGCGACGGGCAGGCCGAGGAAGCGGGCGAGGATCACCTCCGGCACGGTCGACATGCCGACGAGGTCGGCGCCGAGGCGCCCGGCCATGCGCACCTCGGCCGGCGTCTCGAAGCTCGGGCCGGAGAACCAGGCGTAGATGCCCTCCGCGAGGGCGATGCCGGCGGCCTGCGCCGCCGCACCGAGCCCGGCGCGCATCCCCGGATCGTAGGCGTCGTTCATCGGCACGAAGCGGGCCTCGTCCGCCTCGCCGATCAGCGGGTTCAGGCCCGACAGGTTGATGTGGTCCGAGAGCAGGACGAGCCGGCCCGGCCCGACCTCCGGCAGGAGCGAGCCGCAGGCATTGGTGAGGAGCAGGCGCCGCACGCCGAGTCCCTGGAGCGCGGCGAGCGGCAGGCGCATGGCGGCGGGGTCGCCGTGCTCGTAGGCATGGGTGCGGCCCTCCAGCACCAGCACGGCGCGGCCGGCGATGCGCCCGCGATGCAGCCGGCCGCCATGCCCGGTGACGCCCGGGGTCGGGAAGCCGGGGATGTCGGCATAGGGCAGCGCGGTCGCTGCCTCGAGCAGGCCCACCACGGCGCCGAGCCCGGTCCCGGTGACGATGGCCAGATCATGCGGCCCGGCGAATCCCGCCGCCGCGAGATGCTCGGCGGCCCGTGCGGCCTGCGCGCGCCAGCCGCTCAACCGAGGGTCTCCGGCCCGAACGAGGCGGGCAGCAGCTCCTCCAGGGTGAAGCGGGCGAGCACGCCCTCGGGGCCGGCGGCGTGGATCGGGGTGCCGGGATCGGCGAATTCGCGGATGCGCTGGCGGCAGGCGCCGCAGGGCGTCACGGGCCGGGCGCCCGCGGCGAGAACCAGGATCGTGCGGATGCGCCGGCCGCCCGCGGCGACCATCGCGGCGATGGCCCCGGCCTCGGCGCAGGTGCCGACCGGATAGGCGGCGTTCTCGACGTTGCAGCCGGCATGGATCCGGCCCTGCTCGTCCGTCAGGGCCGCGCCGACCGCGAAGCCGGAATAAGGCGCGTGCGCATGGGCCCGGACGGCGGCGGCCGCCGCGAAGAGGGCGTCGAGTTCCGCCGTCACCGTGTCCTGCCCCGCCGCCTGCATGCCGCTGTTTGGCACCGGGCGGGGTGACCTGTCGAGAGCGCGGGGAGTCCACCGGTCCGCTTACGGGGCCGTCTTCAGCTGCTGCTCGGCGCGGGTGACGGCCGCCTCGCAACCCTTGGCGTCGCCCTTGGCATCGGCGGTGCGGGCCTCGTCGAGGGCGACCTTGGCCTGCTGGGCCGCCTCCGCGCCCTTGCCCGCCTCGGCGGCCTGCGCGGGCGGGGCGGTGCGCCGGTCGCTCTCGCCACCCGTGCCGGTCAGGCCCTCGCCCTCGCGCCGGGCCGCCGTCTCCTTGCCGCTGGTCGAGGCCGCGATCGCCGCGGTCGATTCCGACTTCACCTGCTTGGAGAGGGCGTCGATCCGCTGCGAGCAGGGGGAGGCGAGGGTGGGGGTGGAGACGAGGGCGGGGGTGGCGGCGAGAGCGGCCACGAGCCACGCGATGCGCTTCATCGAGGGGGTTCCTGAACGAGAATGGCGTGCCGCGGGGGGATCCCGCGACACGCCAACGTTCCTCACCACCTCGCGGCTCCCGTCGCCGTGCGGGATCATACGACCTCCGGCTGATCCCTTCGGGATGGCGGATGTCGTCCTCGCTCAGGCGCTCGCCGCCTGCCCGCGGATGGGGAGCTGGCGCACGCGCCGCCCCGTCGCCGCGAAGACCGCGTTGGCGATGGCCGGCGCCACCGGCGGCACGCCGGGCTCGCCGACGCCGCCGAGCGGCCCGGCATAGTCGCCGGACGGCACCAGATGGACGCGGATCTCCTTCGGGGCGGCGTCGATCCGGATGATCTCGTAGCCGTCGAAGTTGTTCTGCTGCGCCCGGCCGTTCTTGAAGGTGATCTCGGAGGTGAGCGCGAGGCCCATCCCCATCACCACGGCGCCCTCCATCTGCGAGCGGATGCGCTCCGGGTTCACCTGCGCCCCGCAATCGACGGCGATGTCGACCGCGTTCACCTTCACCTGGCCCTTGGCATCGACCTCCACCTCGGCCGCGCAGGCCGTGTAGGTGACGAAGCTGTAGTGCCCGGCGACGCCGAGGCCGCGGCCCTTCTCGAGCTTCCGGCCCCATTTGGCGCCGTCGGCCACCGTCTCGATCACCCGGCGCAGGCGCCCGGTATCGATGGGATAGCGCTTCGGATCCTCGCCGTAGTTCCAGACGTCGCCGATCTCGGTCGGGTCGATCTTGCGGCCCGGCCCGATCAGCTCGAGCAGGTACTCCTTCGGGTCGCGTCCCGCCGCATGCGCGAGCTCGGCCACGAAGGACTGGATCGCGAAGGCGTGCGGGATGTTCGAGACCGAGCGGAACCAGCCGATCCGGACATGGGCCGGGGCGGCGGGGTTCTCCAGCCGCATGTTCTTGATGTTGAGCGGGTTGTTGACGAGCCCCATGCCGAGCTCGAAGGGCAGCTCGTGCTTGGGATCCGGCGCGAAGATCGAGCCGATGGTCGGCGCGGTCGAGCGGTGCAGCCAGGCGGTGGGCATGCCCTTCTCGTCCACCGCCGCCTCGATCCGCTCCACCGAGATGGTGTGGTAGTAGCCATGGTGGATGTCGTCCTCGCGCGTCCAGGCGAGCTTCACCGGGGCGCCGACCGCCTGCGAGCAGAGGGCCGCCTCGACCACGTAGTCGGGCTTCGACTTGCGGCCGAAGCCGCCGCCGAGCAGCGTCACGTTCACGCGCACCTTGTCGGCGGGCAGGTTGAGGCGCTTGACCAGCCGGTCATGCGCCGCCTGCGGCCCTTGCGTGCAGGCCCAGGCCTCGCAGGTGCCGTCCGTCTTCACCCAGACCACGGCCGCGGGCGGCTCCATCGGGGCCTGCGCGAGATGGGGCACGAAGTACTCGGCCTCGAACTTCTTCTTGGCCTTGGCGAAGGCGCCGTCCACGTCGCCCTGGTTGCGCACCACCTTGCCGGGCTGGCGCGCCGCCTTCTCCAGCTCCGTGCGGAAGGCATCGGTGTCGTAGCTCGCGTTCGGCCCGTCGTCCCAGGTGATCTTGAGGGCCTCGCGGCCCTTCATCGCCGCCCAGGTGTTCCTGGCGACCACCGCGACGCCGCCGAGCGGCATGAACTCGGACGGGATCTCGCCGCCCTCGATCCGCACGGTCTTCACGACGCCCGGGACCTTGAGGGCCTCGGCATCGTCGACGGACTTGATCTTGCCGCCATAGACCGGCGGGCGCGCGACGACGGCGTAGAGCATCCCGTCGAGCTTCACGTCGAGGCCGTAGACGGCCTTGCCGGTGGTGATGTCGTGGTTGTCGATCAGCCCGATCTTGCCGGTGCCGATATAGCGGAAGGCCTTCGGGTCCTTCAGCTTCACGCTGTCGCGCTCGGGGACCGGCAGCTCGGCCGCCGCCGCCGCCACGTCGCCGTAGCCGAGCTTGCGGCCCGACTTGGCGTGGACGAGCTGGTGGTTCTCGGACCTGACCTCGGAGGCCGGCACGCCCCATTGCTTGGCCGCGGCCTGGACCAGCATGAGCCGCGCCGCCGCGCCCGCATGGCGGAAATGCTGGAAGAAGTGACGCAGGGAGCGCGAGCCGTCGGTGTCCTGGTTGCCGAAGCGCTCCTCGTCGCCATAGGCCTGGGTCACCCGGACCTTCGACCAGTCGGCCTCGAGCTCGTCGGCCACCACGAGGGCCACCGAGGTGCGCACGCCCTGGCCCATCTCGGAGCGGTGGTTCGTCACCGTCACCGTGCCGTCCTTGGCGATGGCGATGAAGATCTTCGGATCGTCGCGCCAGCCATGCGGCATGCCGTCGGCGCCGAACTTCTGCTGCTTCTGCTCCTCGGTCTGGCCCTCGTCGGCGCGGGCCGTGTCACGCAGCGACAGGGCGAGCACGAGGGCGCCCAGGCCGCCGAGCACCGCGCGGCGGCTGGCATTGGCGAGGATCGGGGTCGCGGTCGGGGTCTGCGCGGCCATCTCGGCCATCGTCTTGGCGTCGTGGATCACAGGCGCTCTCCCTTGGTGGCGGAGGTCTGGCCGGCGGCCTGATGGATCGCGGCGCGGATGCGCGGGTAGGTCCCGCAGCGACAGATGTTGCCGCTCATCGCCTCGTCGATCTGGTCGTCAGAGGGCTTCGGCGTGTCCTTGAGGAGGGCGGCGGCCTGCATGATCTGGCCGCACTGGCAGTAGCCGCACTGCGCGACGTTGAGGTCGCGCCAGGCCGCCTGGACCGGGTGGTTCCCGTCGCCCGACAGGCCCTCGATGGTGACGACGTCCTGCCCCTCGGCCGCCGAGACCGGGGTGACGCAGGCGCGGGCCGCGGTGCCGCCGAGATGGATGGTGCAGGCGCCGCACAGGGCCTGCCCGCAGCCGAACTTGGTGCCGGTCAGCCCCAGCTCGTCCCGCAGGTACCAGAGCAGCGGCATGTCGGGATCGCCGTCGAAGCTGCGCGACGCTCCGTTCACGGTGAGTTTGATCATCGGTTCGTCCTTCTCGCCCGCGGCCTCGCGGGCCCGGTGACGGCTCCGCCCATGAAGAGGTTCCACGGGGCGGTCCTCGATGTTTCCAACCGGCGCGGGTCGGGCTCGGATTGGGCTGCCGGGATCCGGGCGTGCCGGGACGACGACAGGCCACGGCGCGGCCGAAGGCCGACCGCGGCACCGCCCCCGATGCGCGCTCTCAAGTCAGAATAACTTCGATCTAGGGCAGGCCCCCGCCGGGAGGCAACGCGGGCGGGGCCCCAATGGCCGCGCGAGTCCGGCGTTGCGGGCATGGCATGTGCCATCCCGCACACCGCGTACCGAATTCGCCGCAATCGGGCGATCCGGCCCGGGGCAGCGTGGCCGCGTGCGCCCGGGCACCGCGGCCGGAACGGCTTGGCTTACCGTATCGACAGCTTCGCGATCGCGACGGGGCGGCGAACACGGTCATCGCGAGAGCAAGGGTCGAAAGCCATGAAACGCCTCGGTGCCGTCCTCCTGATCGCCGCCATCGCGACCCCGGCCCATGCCGAGACCAGCGCCCAGCGCGCCGCCTGCACGCCGGACGTCTGGCGCCACTGCGCCTCAGAGATCCCGAATGTCGGGGCGATCAAGAGCTGCCTGCGCCGCGAGCGCGTGAAGCTCTCGGCCGCCTGCCGGATGGTGATGGACGAGGCCGACAATGCGAAGCTGGTGAGCCGCCCGGTCGCCCTGAGCCGGAACTGAGGCGCTGGGCCTCAGACCGTGACCTGCGTCCCCACCTCCACCACGCGGCCGGTGGGGATCTGGAAGAAGTCCGTGGCGTCGTTGGCGTTCTTGGCCAGCGTGATGAAGATCCGGTCCTGCCAGAGCGGCATGCCGGAATGGGCGGCGGGCCGGATCGAGCGCCGCGACAGGAAGAACGACGTCGCCATGATGTCGAACTTGAAGCCCTGGCGGCGCAGGAGCGTCAGGGTCTTGGGGATGTTCGGCGTCTCCATGAAGCCGAACTTCATCACGACCTTGTAGAAATGCGGCCCGATCGGCTCGATGCGGATCTTGTCGGCCTCGTTCGAGCGCGGCGTGTCGACCGTCTCCACCGTCAGGATGACGTTCTTCTCGTGCAGCACCTTGTTGTGCTTCAGGTTGTGCAGCAGCGCGGCCGGGGCGATCTCGGGGTCGCTCGTCAGGAACACGGCGGTGCCGCGCACGTGGTGCGGCGGGCTCTTCTCCAGCATGCCGACGAGCTCCAGGATCGGCACGTCGGTCTTGCGGGTCTTGTTGAACAGGATCGTGACGCCGCGCACCCAGGTCCACATCAGGATGATCAGGCCGCCCGCCAGGATGAGCGGCACGTAGCCGCCCTCGAAGACCTTGAGCAGGTTCGAGAGCAGGAACAGGAACTCGATCACGATGAAGGGCAGCATCACCGCGGCCGAGGCCAACGGCGACCAGCGCCACATCTTCCACATCACGAGATAGGTCATGCTCGCGGTGAGCAGCATCGTCCCCGTGACGGCGATGCCGTAGGCGGAGGCCAGCGCCGAGGAGGTGCGGAACAGGACCGCCAGAGCCACCACGCCGAGCAGGAGCAGGGTGTTGATCTGCGGCAGGTAGATCTGCCCGGAATGCGATTCCGAGGTGTGGCGGATCTCGAGCCGCGGCAGCAGGCCGAGCTGGATCGCCTGGCGCGAGAGCGAGAAGGCGCCGGTGATCACCGCCTGGCTCGCCGTCACCGTGGCCAGCGTCGCCAGGATCACCATCGGCAGCAGGCCCCATTCGGGCACGAGCTGGTAGAACGGATCCGAGGTGTCGGGCTTCTCCAGGACCAGGGCGGTCTGGCCGAGATAGTTCAGGGCGAGGGCCGGGAAGACGAGCCCGATCCAGGCGATCTGGATGGGTTTCCGCCCGAAATGGCCGAGATCGGCGAAGAGCGCCTCGGCGCCCGTCACGGCCAGGAACACCGCCCCGAGGGCCACCAGCGCGCCGGTGCCGTGGCCGAGCAGGTAATGCACCGCGTACCAGGGGTTCAGCGCGGCGAAGACGCCCGGATTGGCCACGACGTGCGGCAGCGCCGCCGCGGCGAGCGCCAGGAACCACACCACCATCACCGGTCCGAAGAAGGCCGCGACCCGGCTGGTGCCCCGGCTCTGCACCAGGAACAAGGCGACGATGATGCTCACCGTGATCGGCAGCACCGAGTTCTCGAAGGCGGGGGTGACGAGCTTCAGGCCCTCCACCGCCGAGAGCACCGAGATGGCCGGGGTGATGATCGCGTCGCCGTAGAACAGGGCGGCGCCGAGCAGCCCCAGCGTCAGCACGATGCGCGAGCCGCCGAGCGCCTTGCGGGCCAGCGCCATCAGCGAGAGGATGCCGCCCTCGCCGTTGTTGTCCATGCGCAGCAGGATGGCGACGTACTTGACGGTGACGATCAGGAACAGCGCCCAGAGGATCAGCGAGGCGGTGCCCAGCACCTCCTCGACGAGCAGGATGTTGTCCGCCCGGGCCGGGGCGAGCGCCTCGCGGAAGGCGTAGAGCGGGCTGGTGCCGATATCGCCGTAGACGACGCCGACCGAGCCGACCACGAGGCTCCAGAAGCCGGCATGGGGATGGCTCTCGCCGTCGAGGGCGCCGGCGGGCGTCGTCAGCGCCTCGGACGGGCCGGTAGCGGCTTGCGCGGCGGCGGTGCCGGGTACGGCGCTTTGGCTTGCGGATTCGCTCATCGGATCTGATCGAGGCTCAGGCCTGCCCGGCGCGTCGTTCGGCACGATGGGAATGCGCGAAGGATGCGACGGTTACGCGAAAAGCTTGCCGGTGCGCGCGCGGCCCCGGCCGCGCGGGAAACCGCGACCCGCTAGCTAACACGCCTGGGGGCAGTGGAAAACAGCGCCCGCCCACCCCCGGCCGCGGACGAGACCGCGGTCAACAGGCGGGTCGGGCCGGGAGGGCGGCCTACTCGGCCGCGTTGCGGGCGCCCTGGCCGAAGCGGCGCTCGATATAGTCGACGACGATGGTCTCGAAGTCCTTGGCGAGGTTGGCGCCGCGCAGCGTCATCGCCTTCTTGCCGTCGATGAAGACGGGCGCGCTCGGGCTCTCGCCGGTGCCGGGCAGGGAGATGCCGATATCGGCGTGCTTCGATTCGCCCGGCCCGTTCACGATGCAGCCCATCACCGCGACGTTGAGCCCCTCGACGCCCGGATAGGTCTTCTTCCATTCCGGCATGGAGGTGACGATCCAGTTCTGGATGTCGCGGGCGAGTTCCTGGAACGTGGTCGAGGTGGTGCGCCCGCAGCCGGGGCAGGCCGCCACCAGCGGCACGAAGGTGCGGAAGCCCATGGTCTGCAGGAGTTCCTGCGCGACCTTCACCTCCACCGTGCGGTCGCCGCCGGGCTCGGGGGTCAGCGAGTAGCGGATCGTATCGCCGATGCCCTCCTGCAGGAGCACGCCGATCGCGGCCGAGGCCGCCACGATGCCCTTCGAGCCCATGCCCGCCTCGGTGAGGCCGAGATGGATCGCGTAGTCCGAGCGGCGCGCCACCTCGCGGTAGACGGCGATCAGGTCCTGCACCGCCGAGACCTTGGCCGACAGGATGATGCGGTCCTTCGGCAGGCCGAGGTCCTCGGCGCGCTGCGCGGAGGAGAGGGCCGACTGCACCATCGCCTCGCGCATGACCGCGCGCGCGTCGATCGGGCGGGCCGACTTGGCGTTCTCGTCCATCAGGTGGGTGAGCAGCTCGCCGTCGAGGGAGCCCCAGTTGGCGCCGATGCGCACGGTCTTCCCGTAGCGGATCGCCTGCTCGATGATGGTGGAGAACTGGGTGTCCTTCTTCTCCTTGAAGCCCACATTGCCCGGGTTGATCCGGTACTTGGCCAGCGCCTCGGCGCAGGCCGGGTGGTCGGAGAGGAGCTTGTGGCCGATGTAGTGGAAGTCGCCCACCAGCGGCACGTGCACGCCGATCCGGTCGAGGCGCTCGCGGATCTTCGGCACGGCGGCGGCCGCCTCGTCGCGGTCGACGGTGATGCGGACGAGCTCCGAGCCGGCGCGGGCGAGCTGCGAGACCTGCGCCACCGTGGCGTCGATGTCGGCGGTGTCGGTGTTCGTCATCGACTGGACGACGATCGGCGCGCCGCCGCCGACGGTGATCGCGCCCTCGCCGGTGCCGACCTTCACGCCCGCGGTGCGGTGACGGGGGGCGGGACCTGCGATCTCGGGGCCTGTGCCGGCGAGCGGGTTCGCGGGGCGGCTATCGGCTTCCATGGCTTCCATCGGGGACCTTCGCTCGAGGCCTCGGGCGCGTTCGGGCTTCTGAACTTGCCGCCCGCGGCCGTCGCGTCTGTCTTCGCTACGATCTTTGGTACGAATCGTACCCTCATAAAACCGTACGTGTGTACGCACGGAGACGTTTAGCTGCGGTTGACGGGCCGCAACGTCAAGCCGGGCACGGGCACAGACGGGTCTAGGGTACGGGGCGTACTGACGATTCTCGCGCGTCTCATAGTCCCATCCGGGCGCGCCTGTCGAGTTCGCACCGCATCGCAGCGGATCATCGGCGCCAGGGCGGGATCCCGCGGCCGTCTCCGTCGTTCTCGGGGCGCGCGCATCGCAGGTGCGCGGATGCGCGGCGGCGGCGTGCGCCGCCTCACGGCACGCGCATTGCTGCGATGCAACAGTTGCGACCGCGGTGCAGCAATCCCAGTTCGAGGACATGATGAGCGAGCATCCCCACGGCGCCGAGCCGGAGAATCCCGCCACCGCGGTGCCGAGCACGGCGCTGGCACCCCCCGTCGGCGACAACCCCGCGACCCATCCGCCGCGCCACGTCCTGGCCGGCCCGCGGGCCGAGAAGAACGTCGCACTGGCCCTCCAGGGCGGAGGGGCGCACGGCGCCTTCACCTGGGGCGTCCTCGACTACCTGATCGAGGACGGGCGCCTCGGCTTCGAGGCCCTGACCGGGGCGAGCGCGGGCGCCATGAACGGCGTGGTCATGCTCGACGGCTGGCTGAAGGGCGGTCCGGACGGCGCCCGCGAGGGGCTGGAGCGGTTCTGGCGCGAGGTCAGCCTCGACAGCGACCTCGGGCCCGCCTCGCGCAGCCTGTTCAACACGGTCCTCGGCCTGTGGAAGGGCAACCCCGTCGCCGAGTTCTGGCTGAAGGCCCTGACGCCGAGCCCCTACGTCTCGAACCCGCTCAACATCAACCCGCTGCGCAAGGCGCTGGCCGCGCAGATCGACTTCGAGCGCCTGCGCGCGGCCGACACCGCCGGCATCTACGTCTCGGCCACCAATGTCTGGACGGGAAAGCTCGCGGTGTTCGAGCGCGAGCGCCTGACCGTGGACCACCTGATGGCCTCGGCCTGCCTGCCGACCGTGTTCCAGGCGGTGGAGATCGACGGCGTGCCCTACTGGGACGGCGGCTATCTCGGCAATCCGCCGCTCTACCCCCTCCACCGCGGGGCGGAGACCCGCGACATCGTGCTCGTACAGATCAACCCCGTGGAGCGGCGCGAGACGCCTCGCACCGAGCGCGAGATCCAGGACCGGCTCAACGAGATCACCTTCAACGCCAACCTGATGCGGGAATTGCGCGCCATCGATTTCCTCGACGGGCTGATCGAGGAGGGCGTGCTCGGCCAGGGCCAGTACCGGCGCGTGCTCGTCCACCGCATCGACGGCACCGACGCGCTCGAGGATTACAACGCCGCCTCGAAGCTCGACGCCCGCTGGCGGGTGTTCCAGCGCCTGCGCGACAAGGGCCGCCGGGCGGCCGAGGCCTGGCTCGGCGAGCATTACGACGCGATCGGCCGCGATTGCAGCCTCGACCTCGAATCGGCCTACCAATAGGCCGGACCCCGGGTGCTGCGGCCGATCCGGGCCCTGGCGGCCGTGCGCTGCCGCACCTCGGGCCCGGATCGGCCGCCGGGCTCGGGATTACCGGGCGGTGGACCGCCGTTCACGGCTATAGGAGATCAGACTCAAGGGTAGGGCATGGGCCCCGACAAGATGAGCCGACTCGACATCGTCGACCTGCTGGTGCCGCTGCGGCGCTACGCACGCTCGCTCACCCGCGACACCTTGCGGGCGGACGATCTCGTGCACGACACGCTGGTGCGCGCCCTCGAATCGCAGGGCTCGCTGCGGCCCAACACCAACCTGCGCACCTGGATGATGACGGTGCTGCACAACGTCTTCATCGACGACCAGCGCCGCAAGCAGGTGGAGGCCCGCCACGCCGACGTGCTGGTGCAGATGAACGAGGAGTTCGCGCCTCCGGCCCAGGAGGGCCAAGTGCGCCTCGCCCAGATCCGGCAGGCCTTCCTCACCCTGCCCGAGGAGCAGCGCGCCGCACTGCATCTCGTCACCATCGAGGGGATGGCCTATGCCGACGCCGCCGCGGTGCTCGGCATCCCCATCGGAACGCTGATGTCGCGCCTCGGCCGCGGCCGTGCCGCCCTGCGGGCCTTCGAGGACGGGTCGCGGACGGCCGACAAGGACGAGAAGGGCGCGGAACGCGAGGCGTCCGCCCGCACTCCGCTGCGTCTCGTCACCCGCGACGGGGTGGACCAGCGGGACGCGACGCCCGATCCATTCTCGCGGCGGGCGCTGCGCGGGTGGTAGGACGTCACCGGCCGGCCAACGGACTATTCGGACGACAGGACTTCGCGCGATGATCGACCCGGTCACAGACAGCGACCTCACCGCCTTCGTCGACGGCCAGCTCGACGTGATGCGCCGCCTCGAGGTCGAGGCGCATCTGGCGCAGCACCCCGACACCGCCGCCCGCGTGATGGCGGAGATGCACGACCGCGACGCCCTGCGCGAGGCCTTCGCGCGCTCCCCCGGTCCCGGCCCGGAGCGCAACCGCATGGCCGCCCGCCGGCTCGACCGGTCGCTGCGCTGGCGCAGCGTCGGCGCCCGGCTGAAGCGGGCCGCGGCGATCGCGGTGCTGGTCGGCGCCGGCTGGCTCGCCCATGACGAGGTCGGCCGCTTCGGCATCCCCGGCACCTACGCGGCGACCGTCGACCCCACGCTGATCGAGGACGCCCAGCAGGCGCGCCAGGTGGCGCTGCTGCGGGCCGGCATCGCCTCCCAGCGCGGCGGCATCACCTACGACCGCGCCGCGATCGAGACGGCCACCGGCATCCGGCTGCCGGTCCTGCCCGACACCTGGACCGTGAGCGACGTGCAGGTCTTCCCCTCGCGCCACGGCACCGGCATCGAGATCACCGCGCAGGCGGCCGATCTCGGCGAGGTCTCGCTCTTCGCGACGCACCGGCGCGGCAACGGCCCGGCCAACGAGATCGCGGGTGCGGGCGACGGCACGACCGTGACCTGGAACGGCGCGCATTGCGCCTACGCCCTCAGCGGCAGCCGCGACGAGGAGACCCTGCGCCGCGCCGCCGGCAGGCTCGCCGCCTCGACTTTGTGATCTGATCTCCACTTGATCCGCCCGCCATGAGCGGGCCTCTCCTCCCCCTTGCGGGGAGGAGCCGGAGGTGGGGGTGGTGCCGGACGACGCTCGGCGCCCCATCCTGAACCACCCCCACCCCGAACCCCTCCCCGCAAGGGGGAGGGGACAGGCGCGCGGTCCAAGACACCGACCCAATCGATCGGCAGGATACGATCGCGTCTACCGCCCGCGCTGCGGCTCCAGGGCGCTGATCTCGATCACGAATTTCTGCCGCAGGGCGCGGGCGAAGTCGCCGTAGCCCCGCGCCGCGAGCAGGAAGGCGCCGGGCCCGCCGATGACGTGGGCGCGGTACCAGCGGTCGAGGCTGGTCTCCTGGCCCTGGCCGGGCCCGACCGGCTTCAGGCCGTAGCCCGGGGCGCGGAAGGCGCCGGCCCCCACCACGTCGTTCTCGCCCGGCACCAGGATCGGCAGGCCGTTGATGGTGGCGCCGGCCGCGAGCAGCGCCTCGCGCTCGGCGTCGAGGGCGGAGGCCTCGGTGCAGTTGTCGATGCCGTCGCCCGACACGTCGACCACCATCCGGTCGACCGGCACCGGCAGGGCCGGCAGCACGCTCGCGGTGACGCTGCGCATCATCTGCCCGATGCAGGTGAACTCGCCGCCCTGGCGCGGCAGGGCGCGGACCTGCGCCGCGGTCGCCGCCGCATCGGCCCGGCTGCGCACGCGCCGCCAGCCGAGGGTCAGCCGGGCCTGGTCGGCCCAGGTCACCATCGCGAACAGGATGCCGCCGGGATTGCCGGCGATCGCCCCCACGACGCCCGGATCCTCCAGGGCCTCGGCGATGCCCTCCATCTGCAGGCGGAAGCGGGCGTCGTCGACCGATTGCGAGACGTCCACGGCGACGACGAGGGCCATCGCCGCGCTCTCCTCGGCGGCATGCGCCGGCTGTCCCGCGGCGAGCGCCAGGGCGAGGGCGGCGCCCATGCCCGCACGGCGCCCGCGCCGGCCGATGCCGTCTGTCATGCTGTCGACGCTCCCCCTCCGCCGGGTCTGCACGCCCGGACGATCCTCAGCGGGTTAGAGCATGTGAGGGGAGAGGGAAATCCGGTCTTTCGACCGGGGCCGTCGGGGGATCGCGGCGGGGCCGCGGAGGCGAGGGGCGGGCAGAAAGCTCGCCCCGGGACGGACCTTGCCGGGACGGCGCGGCGCGGTCTCGTCCGTGATGCCGTGAGGGCCGGTCCGGTGTCAGGCGCTCACGGAGAGCGCGTGCTCGTTGCCGTTCAGGCCGGCGCAGAGATCGTCGATCTCGGTGAGGTCCAGCGCTTCGCCGGTATGGCTGGCGATGGCGTCGATGAGATGGTCCTGGCGCGGGTCGAAGGGGTGCCCCTGCATCCGGTAGAACTGGTAGTAGCGAAGGGCGGCCAGGAGGGTATCGCGCTCGCGGGCTGTTACGGTGAAGTTCTGCATGGGTTGTCTCTTCCCCCTGTGGCTTCAACGAACGCCTGGGCGCGACCGCGACGACTCGCCCAAGCTCAACCTTTGTAACCGGATAGACATAATCGCACCATGTCTTGACAGTGGGATGCTGGCTGATTCGGGCTGAAAAAGCGTATCGTGCACAAGCAAGAGGCACGTACCTGGCAGGAAATGCCAATATAAATAAAGTGCGTAGCAATATACTCCCAATAGATCCGCGCCGCCCGTCCTTGGATCATGGGAGTGATGTTCCGGTATACCGGCACGACCGATTGCGCCGCGCGTGTCGACGCGGCGGATCTCCTGTTCTGGCTGATTGATCGGAGATTAGAGCCCGAGCTCAGTGAGATAGCCCGGCACGATCGTGCTCGCCGGGCCGTAGCGGGCCTCGTCGAAGGCTCCCGCATTGTCCGAGGGTTCGAGGTTCAGTTCGCAGGTCCGGATTCCGAGCGCCCGGGCCTCGCGCACATAGCCGGCCGCCGGGTAGACCGCGCCCGAGGTGCCGATGGCGACGAAGAGGTCGGATTCGGCGAGGGCGGCGTCGATCCGGTCGAGATGCTTCGGCATCTCGCCGAACCAGACCACGTCCGGCCGCAGGGCCGCCGCCCCGCAATGCGGGCAGGGATCGTCGGGCAGGATGTCCGCCCGCCGCTCGGAGACCGTGCCGCAGGCGGTGCAGCGCGCCTTGAGCAGCTCGCCGTGCATGTGCACGACGGCCGCCGAGCCCGCCCGCTCGTGCAGGTCGTCGACGTTCTGGGTGCAGAGGAACAGGCGCCCGCCGCGGGCCGCGAGAGCCGCCTCGGCGCGGGCGAGGGCCGCATGGGCGGCGTTCGGCGCGGCTTTGCGCACGCCGCGGCGGCGGTGGTTGTAGAAGTCCAGCACCGTGTCGGGGTCCTCGGCGAAGGCTTCGGGCGTGGCGAGTTTCATGGGATCGAAGCGCGCCCACAGGCCGCCGCGATCGCGAAAGGTCCCGAGCCCGCTCTCGGCGGAGATGCCGGCTCCGGTGAGGATGAAGATCTGGCGTGGCTGGCTTGCCATGGGCCGGATCTATAGCGTCGCCGAGGGCTGGCGAGGGTCGCGCCGCCCGCTTCCGGACGCGGCCCGGCAGGCGTGGCACGAATGCCACGGAGTGCGGGATCCACAGGATAAGAGCAGATGCGCTTCCTCGGTCGCCTCTTCGTCGCGGCGCTCGCCCTGCTCCTGGCGATCCCGGCGGGTGGGTTCGTGCTCGGCCTCGCGGTGTTCCTCGATCCGGTGGCGGGCGCCTGGATCAGCGCCGGGGCGCAGGCCGGGCTCGACCTCGCCCTGTCGGACCTCTCGGCCGGGCTGCCGCCGGAGGGGCTCGCGCTGCTCGTCGCGGGCCTCGCCCGGGCGCTGTTCTGGCTGCTCGTGGTGCCGCCCGTGCTCACGGCGCTGATCGGCGGGACGCTCGGCCTGCGCAGCCTCGCCTGGTACGGCGGCGGCTGCGGGCTGCTCACCGCGCTGCTGCCCTGGCTCGGCCGCGGCGCCGCCCGTGTCGGGCAGGCGCCCGCCGCGGAGGCGCGGCTCACCGCGCTGCTCTTCCTCGCCGGTGCCGCGGCCGGCCTCGTCTACTGGCTGGCGGCGGGGCGCCACGGAGAGCCGCGCCCGGCGCGCTGAGCGAGGGACATTGCGCCGCTCCCCTGCTATCCGTGACCGGCCGGTCCAGAGAACGGGATCCCAAAGGGATCATCCCTTTGGCGGGGTGCCGGGGCAGAGCCCTGGTGTCTTTCCCGGGCTCTGCCCGCACCCGCGAGAGGGATGATCCCTCTCGACGCCCGGACCCAGCGAAGGAGAGCACGCCGTGAGCGAGATGCCGAGCCGGGAGGCGATCCGCACCCTCTACGGCGAGCCCACCATGCGCTCGCAGGCCAAGGAGCGCGACCGGCTCGACGCCCATGCCCAGGCCTTCATCGCGCGCTCGCCCTTCCTGGTGATCGCCTCGGCGGACGGGGAGGGGCGCTGCGACGCCACCCCCCGCGGCGACGCGCCGGGCTTCGTGGCGGTGCCGGATGCGGGCACGCTGCTGATCCCGGACCGGCCCGGCAACCGCCGGGTCGACACGATGATGAACCTCTCGGAGAATCCCCGCCTCGGGCTGCTGTTCTTCGTGCCGGGCCTGCAGGAGACGCTACGCGTCAACGGGCGCGCCGCCCTCGTCACCGACGCGGCAGATCTGGCCCCGCTCTCCGCCCACGGCAAGCTGCCCTGCGCGGCCCTGCGGATCGCCGTGGAGGAGGTCTATTTCCACTGCGGCAAGGCGCTGATCCGCTCGGACCTCTGGGCCCAGGGCGCGGGCCCGCGGCCGGACTTCCCGAGCCTCGGGCGCATCCTGTCCGACCAGATCGGCCTCGACCGCGAGGAGACGGAGCGCTCCGTCGCCGAGGGCTACCGCGACCGGCTCTACTGAACTCAGGCGGTCGGCGTGAGGCGGCCGTAATAATCGTCCACGCGGCCGCCGTAGCGGGGATCGGCGAAGGCGTCCTCCTCGGGGCCGTGGCTCGGCGCGCCCTCGAGCACGCCCGGATCGATGTCGACCACGTAGCCGCCGAGCTCGGTGCTGTAGGTCAGCGCCCGCCAGGGCAGGGGGTGGTGGTTCTCGCCGAGCCCGAGGAATCCGCCGAAGGCCAGCACCGCGTAGGCGACCTGGCCCGAGACCTTGTCGACCATGAAATTGTGCACCGAGCCGAGATGCCGGCCGCTGCGGTCGTAGACGTCGGTGCCCTCGACCTTGTTGGAGGCGATCAGGCGCGGGGTCTCGTCGATGGCCACGCCCTCGCCCGTGGGATCGAGCTCCATCGATCCGGACTTGCGGATGCTGCGCTCGGTGGGCAGGTCGGTCGGCATGGGGGCTCCCGCGAAGATGCGCGCCGCGGCCTCGGCCGAGGGGCGCCGATAACGGGGGTTAGCGCGCGGGCGGGGCGGGCGGTTCCGTGCCGCGGCCCGGATGGCCGTCAGACGAGGCCGGAGCCCTGGCCGGAAGCGGCAGGGGCGGCCTCGGCGCTGACGCCGATTCCGAGGCCCAGGACGAGGCCTGCGGCCAGGAGGAGAGCGAGGGCGAGCGCGGACACGAGCATGCGCGCGAGGCTCCGCCCGCACGCCTTAAGGGATGGTTTCCACGGCCAAGCGGTCCACAGGTTGTGCTCCGAGAGGCGCCCGAAGGCGCCTGCCCTGTGGATGAGAACGGGGATCCGACGAAATTCCCCTTGGAACGGGTGCCTCACCGCTTAGTTGATGCTGCTATGCTGCCTTCGCTGCGACGTAGGCTCGTTCGCGCGCCGCAGCGAGAACCGGAGGAATTCCATGGCGACGAAGACGACGGACAAGGCCGCGCCCAAGGCGGCGAAGGCCAAGGCACCCGCGGCCACCACGGCCGCCGCCCCGAAGGCGACCAAGGCTGCTGGCGCCACCAAGCCGAACGCCCTGCAGCAACCGCTCAAGCCCTCGGCCGAGCTCGGCGCCATCGTCGGCACCAGCCCGCTGCCGCGCGGCGAGGTGGTGAGCAAGGTGTGGGACTACATCAAGAAGCACAACCTCCAGAACCCCGAGAACAAGCGCGAGATCGTCGCCGACGACAAGCTGAAGAAGGTCTTCGGCAAGGACAAGTGCAGCATGTTCGAGATGAACAAGCATCTCGCCGCGCACCTCAAGGCCTGATCCCCTCCGGCAGCATCGGCCAGACCGCGTCGGGACGGACGTTCGGGTCCGTTCCGCGCGTCGTCAGGCGATGCTCGTGAGGACGCCCCCGTCGACGCGCAGAGCCGCGCCGCTCGTCGCGCTCGCCGCCGGGCTGCACAGATAGGCCTCCATGCTGGCCACTTCCTCGACGGTCGCGAGGCGACCGATCAGCGAGGTCGGCCTGTGCTCGGCGATGAACTGCCGCCCGAGCGTGTCGAGGTCGGCATCGCCCTCGACCCCCGCCATCTGCTTCAGGAAGTCGGACACGCCCTCGGACAGGGTCGGGCCGGGCAGCACGCTGTTCACGGTCACGCCCGTGCCGGCCACCGTCTGGGCGAGGCCGCGCGAGACCGCGAGCTGCGCGGTCTTGGTCATGCCGTAATGGACCATCTCGTTGGGGATGTTCAGGGCGGATTCGCTGGCGATGAAGATCACCCGGCCCCAGCCCCGCTCCGTCATGCCCGGCGCGTAGGCCCGCGACAGGCGCACGCCGCTCATCACGTTCACCTCGAAGAAGCGCTGCCAGTCGGCGTCCGGGATCTCGAAGAACGGCTTCGGCTCGAAGATCCCGGTATTGTTGATCAGGATGTCCACCACCGGCACGGCCGAGACCAGGGCGCCGACGCCCGCCGCCGTGGCCACGTCGCCCACCGCCGCGAAGGGGCTGCCCGCGCCCGTCCGCCCGGCGATCTCGCTGCGGAGCCGCGCCAGGGCGGATTCGACCCGCTCGGCGGTACGCCCGTTCACGCCGACATCGGCGCCGAGTTCGGTGAGCGCGCGGGCGATGCCGTAGCCGATGCCGCCGGTGGAGCCGGTGACGAGGGCGCGCCGGCCGCTGAGGTTCAGGTCCATGGGCTCGCGAATCCGTGCAGGGTCGGGATCCGGGACAACGCGCCGGAGCGTGGCCGGTGGCATGCGCCGGACGCTGGCCCGCTCAGCGCAGGGGTGTGCGGCGCAGGACGCTGGTGACGATCCCGGTCAGCGCCAGCATCACCGCGCACCACAGGGAGATGTGGACGGCGAAGCCCGCGCCCTGCCCGCGCGTCAGCCCGAAGATCACCGCCACCAGGGCGGCGCCGAGGGACTGGCCGGTGAGGCGGGCGGTGGATTGCATGCCGCTCGCGCCGCCGCTGCGCTCGCGCGGGGCGGCGGTGATGATGACCCGGTTGTTCGGCGACTGGAACAGCCCGAAGCCGAGGCCGCAGAGCACGAGGCGCCACGCGATGTCGAGGGCGTGCGGCTCGGGCGGCAGCAGGGCGACCGCGGCGAGCCCCGCCGCCATCAGCCCGAGCCCGATGCCGCCGAGGAGCCCCGGCGGGTAGCGGTCGGCGAGGCGCCCGGAGAGCGGCGCCATCAGGGCGATGGCGATCGGCCAGGGGGTCAGCAGGAAGCCGGCCTCGGTGCCGGAGCGGTGCAGCACGTCCTGAAAGTAGAAGGGCAGGGCGATGTAGGCGATGAGCTGCGCCGAGAAGGCCAGGATCGAGGAGGCCATCGAGAGGGCGAAGGCCGGGATCCGCAGGAGATCGACGGGCAGGAGGGGCGCGACGAGCCGCATCTGCCGCCGCACGAAGACGCTGCCGACGATGAGGGCGCAGGCGAGGATGGCGAGCGCCTCGCCGCGCCGCTCCGTCTCGCCGAGCTTGTCGATGCCCACGATCATCAGGCCGAAGGTGAGCGCGTTGAGCACGGCGCTCAGGCTGTCGAAGCGCGCGCCGCTGCGGGGCGTGACCGGCAGGGTGCGCGAGGCGACGGCCAGCGCCGCGAGGCCGACCGGCACGTTGACCAGGAACAGCCAGGGCCAGTCGGCGAAGGAGAGGATGGCGGCGGCGACCGTCGGGCCCGCCGCCGAGGCCATGGCCACCATGAGGGCGACGTTGCCGACGCCGCGGCCGATCATCCGGTGGGGATAGATGAAGCGCACGAGCGCGATGTTCACGCTCATCACCCCCGCCGCCCCGAGCCCCTGCGCGATCCGCGCCGCGACGAGGGCGGGGAGGCTCGGCGCGAGGGCGCAGGCGAGCGAGGCCGCCACGAACACGGCGAGCCCCGCGAGATAGACCCGGCGGTAGCCGAGGATGTCGCCCAGCGAGGCCAGCGGCAGCAGCGCCGCGGTCACCGCGATCTGGTAGGCGTTGACCACGAAGATCGCCGCATCCGGCTGCACGGCGAGGTCGCGCGCCATCACGGGCAGCGCCACGTTGACGATGGCGCCGTCGAGCACGGCCATGGTCATGGCCAGCGCGATCGCGAGCATCGCGAGCATGCGCTCGCGCACGGGCAGCCCGTCCTGCACGCGCGTCTCGGGTCCGGCCGCCTCGGCCATGGTCGTGCCTGTTCCTTCCGCGGTGACGCGATGGGCCATCTCACCGCACGCGCCCGCCGTCGAGGCGTGCGATGTGCCCTATGTCACGCCGCGTGCAGCGCGGCCGGTCCAAGCGGCGCCGGCCCCCGCGAAGACGGAGCCTCCCGTGCGCCATGTCCTGACGATCCCCGCCCTCGGCCTTTCCCTCGGCCTCGCCCTCCTCGCGGGCACGGCGCCGCCGGCCGCCGCCCAGACGGCCGAGCCCCTCGGCATCGCGCTCGAGGGCTTCGCCTATCCCTATCCCGTCTCGTACCTGCCGCTCACCCGCGACGGCGAGGCGCAGCGGCTCGCCTATATGGACGTGGCGCCGCAGGGCAGCCCGAACGGGCGCACGGTGGTCCTCCTGCACGGCCGCAACTTCCCGTCGAGCTACTGGGCCCCGGTGATCGCGGCGCTCTCCGGCGCCGGCTACCGGGTGGTGGCCCCGGACCAGCTCGGCTTCGGCAAGTCCTCGAAGCCGGTCGGGCCCTTCACCTTCGACCGCATGGCCGCCGACACCGTGGCGCTCCTCGACGCCCTGTCGCTCCGCCGCGTCGACGTGGTGGCGCATTCGATGGGCGGGATGCTTGCCGTGCGGCTCGCCCGCAACGCGCCGGACCGGGTGAACAGCCTGCTCCTGGAGGCGCCGATCGGCCTGGAGGATTACCGCTTCAGCGTGCCGCCGGTGCCCGATGCCGAACTGCTGAAGCGCGAGGGCGCGCTCACCGCGGAGGCCTACCGCAAGCAGCTGATGACGAGCTACGCGCTCTCGCTGCCCGAATCGGCGATCGAGCCCTTCGTGGAGATCCGCGAGCGGGTGAAGGGCTCGGGGGAATATCCGCGCTGGCTGCAATCCTTCGTGAATTCCTACCAGGCGATCTGGGGCCAGCCGGTGGTGCACGAGATCCCGCTGATCCAGGCCCCGACCCTGTTCGTGATGGGCGGCAACGACCACAACGCCCCCGGCAAGCCCTTCGCCCCGCCGGAGCTCGCCGCGACCATGGGCCGGAACGCCGAGCACGCGCGCACGCTCGCCACCCGCATGCCGAACGGGCGGGCCGAGATCTTCGAAGGGGTCGGCCATCTCGTCCACATGGAGGCGACCGACCGCTTCAACGCCCGGATGCTCGATTTCCTCGACGGGCATTGAGCCGCCGGGCAGGTCCCTGAACGGCTCCCCCGAACGACGATGGCCCGGCACGCGAGGCGCGCCGGGCCATTTTTCAAGGATGGGACAGTCAGGCGACGATCAGAACCGCCAGGTGAAGTTGCCCTTCACGGCATGGTCCTCGATCCGGTCGCCGATCTGGCCGGTATAGGCGACGCCGAGGGTGGCGTTCGGAGCCACGCGCAGATCGAGGCCGGCCTGCGCGACCAGGGCGTCCCGGGCGATCGGGATGCCGGCGGTCAGGAAGGTCGGGCCGTTGCCGAAGGACAGGAGCGCCGCCGGCACCACGTCGCCGAAGGCGCGGCGATAGCCGACGAGGCCGTGGGCCGAGACCGGCGCGCCGAGGCCGAGCTCCAGGCCCGTCTGGGCGCGCAGGCCCGCCGTGACCGCGCCCACGTCGTAGTCGCGGGCGAAGCTCGTCAGCGCGGCGATGCCGCCGGCCTCGACGAAGCGGTCGCGCCCGATCGAGACGTAGGAGCCGCCCACGAACGGCTCGATATAGGTCGCCGCCGCCTGGGCCGGACGCGCGCCGTCCTTCGCGACGAGCGCGGCCGGACCCGCCTGGCCGAGGAAGAACCGGTAGCCCAGCTCGCCGAAGCCCTGGATGGTCGAGCCGCCGGTGCGGGCGGTGGCGTTGTCCGAGAAGCCGGCGAACACCACCGAGCGGCGGGTGCGGATGCTGTTGTCGGCGTAGATCGCGCCGAGCCGCAGCGAGACCGGGCCGATCTCGTAGCCGCCATAGACGCCGCCATAGCCGCTCTCGATCGTGGCCGATTGCAGCCGGCCCGTCGTGTCGAGGCTGGCCGAGGTGTAGCCGCCGACGAGGCCGAGCTTCAGCCCGCTCTCGAGCCGCAGGTCGGCGCCGAGCGCGAAGCCCGAGATCTGGCGGCTGAGGCCGGCCGCGTTGCCGTCCGAGCGCGCATCGCCGAAGCTGCCGAAGCCCTGGCCCCACAGGCCGAACACCGTCGGGTCGAGGATTCGGGCCGGCATCGCCACCACGGGGGCGGCGCGACCGGGCAGGTCGGCGGTGTAGGTGGCGGGCAGGGTGCCGTAGTTCAGGCCGTCGGCCGTGCCCGGGGTGGTGCCCCAGCGCAGCCGGTCGAGCACCGCCTCGCGCACGAAGAAGGCGGTGGCGTAGGCGGTGGAGACGGTGCTGGCATGCATGTCGCCCGAGAGCGCCTGGAAGGCGCCCTGCGCCTCGCCGGCCGTGAGGCCGACGGTGCGCTGGAACTGGGCGGTGGCGGGGCCGCCGGCCTGGATCGCGTCGGCCACCGAGGCCTGGTTGCGGTTCCGGGCGACGCTGGAGAACGCGATGTCGTTGCGCGTCAGGTTCAGGTCGACCTCGGTGGGGGTGTAGGTCAGGCTCGGGTCGAGGAAGGCGAAGTTCGCGGTCACGCCTGCGAACTGGCCGGTGACGCCGCCGGCGGCGGTGAGGATGGCGTAGCGGTTGCGCGGGGCGTAGGCGCCCTGGGCGGCGGTGACCTGCACCGTGCCGCCGGAGAGCGTGGCGCTGCCGCCGGCCGCGATCCGGTCGGACTGGCCGGCCGCGTTGGCGTCGACCTGGAAGGCCGAGCCCTGCGCGAAGGCGACGTTGCCCGAGACGGTCAGCGTGCCGATGCCGCCCATCCCGGCGCCCGGCGCCACCGCGCCGCCGCCGTTCACGACGAGGCCGCCCACCGTGCCGGTGCCCGCGAGCACGCCGGTGGCGCCGACGGCGACGGGGGCCGTGATCTGGTCGAGCGGGTCGAGGGTGAGCGTGCCGGTGACGTTCCCGAGATAGCCCGCCGCCGCGTAGAGGTCGATGCGGCTCCAGTAGCTCAGCGGGGTGCCGTAGAACGCCGCGAGCGCGTTGGTTTCGGTGTTCACGACGATCTGGTTGATCGTGCTGGTCTGCAGGGTGCCGTAGAGGCCGCCGTTCGGCGCGAGGGTGCGCGCGGCCTGCGTGCTGCCGCCGTAGATCGAGGCGAGCAGGATCGAGGCGTCGGGCCCGTTGGCGGGCGCCGCCTCGCGCGGGGCCTGGGCGAAGGTCAGGGTCGGCAGGCCGTAGGTCAGGCGGCTCTGGTAGAGCGCCTGGTTCGCGTCCGAGGGCAGGTAGGGGTTGCCCGCGGTGTTGGCCGCGCCCGTCGAGCAGGCCGCGACGGTGTTGCCGCACTGGGCCGAGAGATAGGCCTGCAGCTCGCCCTGCGCCCGCGTGAACAGGCCCGGCAGGTTGAGCGCCGTGCCGGTGGTCGCGGCGTTGTTGATGTAGGCCGGGTTGGTGAAGGCCTGCGCGAGGTCGTAGGCGCTGAAGGCGCGCGAGGCGATGATGTCGAGCGGGTAGTGCACGCCCAGCACGATGCGGCTGTTGCCGTACTCGGCGCCGCGGGCCAGCATGCTCTGGTACTGGGTCGGCACCAGCATGGCGAGCAGGATGCTGTCCGTGAACGCGTACTGCGTGTGGCCGCTCGGGAAGGACGCGTTGGTGGTCAGGCCGTTCAGCGCGGTCGGGTCGAAGATGGTGTAGCTGGTCGGCGCCACTTGGATCGGGCGCGACGAGCCGTACACGTTCTGGCCGGCCTGCGTGTTCGTGACGCCGTAGGCGAGGTCGTAGACGCTGTTGGCGGTGTTGGGCAGGCCGTTGAAGGTCGGCAGCGTGAAGCCGGCCGGGGCGACGGCCGGGACTGCCACGTAGCCCGCGGGCCGCGTGCTCGGGTTGGTCGCGGCGCCGTTGGCGAAGTAGTTCTTCGCGACGCCGAGATCGCTGCTCATCACCGAATAGGCGCTGTTCAGCAGGCTGAAGGTCCCGGCGAGCGGGCCGGTCGTCGCGGTGCTGCTGCGGATGCCGGTCTGGTAGATCGCGCCGAGCTGGGTGCCCAGGCCGCCCACCGGCTGGAGCGGGTTCAGCGTGCCCGGCTGGCCGGGATTGCTCTGGATCGCCTGGAGCGGCAGGCCGCCCGCGAGGTTGTCGCCCGGGCCGAGATTGACCACCGTGCCGTTCACGAGGGTGATCGAGCCGAGGAAGGGCGTGCTGCCCGGCAGGGCCTTGTCGCTGATCGCGAGCTGCCGCTGCGCGGTCGTCGCGCCCTGGTTCTGCGCGATGGCCTGCGACAGGTTGAGCTGGAGCGTCTGCCGGCCCACCGGCGTGCTGTTCAGCGCCAGGTAGGGTGACAGCAGGTTCAGAACGTTGACGTTGGCCGGCGTCGTGTTGACGGCCTGGGCCCAGGCACTGCCGGGCGCGCAGGCGGCCGCGGCGAGCGCCGCGACGGATACCCCGTGCTTGAACTTCATCTCGATTCCCCTCGCCCTGTTCGGCGAGGTGCTGAATAGCCAAGTCGCACGGACGACGACCTGTCATAATCCAGTCATAATCTTCAAAGCTCATGGCTGTGCTTTCGGGGCAACGAGATTTGGTTTTAGTTAGCTAAATACGGAAACGTTCCGAAGAGAGCCGGGCGATCTGCTTCCGCCCGGGCCACGTGGCGGCGCCTAACCGTTCTCGATGTCGGATGTGTCGTGCCAAGACGTCACGAGCGCGTGATCGACCTCGAGAATGCGTGAGGCCGTAGACGCAGCGCCGCAGGATGAAGTCGGGGAACGGACTATCGGTCAGGCAGATCGGGCTGCGCCAGCGTCCTGGCTCCCGGTCGTCCCATGACTGCGACCGACCGCTTCAACGCCCAGAGGCTCGATTTCCTGGACGGGCACTGAGCGAGGGCACGACTCACATCGTGCGCATCGTCTCGGATCGATCAGCCGAGGCGACCCCGCAGGCCGGCTCGCCGCCTGCCATCGGCGCATGCATGTCGAGCGCTTGGGCGCCCGCGCCATCGTAGGCGTCGTACAATGCGGTGAGGATAAGCCGCGCCGGGATGTCGAGATCGGGTGGCATGCCGAGATCGACGGTACGCTGGAAATTTCTCTTCGGATCGGGCTGCGAGAAGCCGAGCCGATGCAGGGCCGAGACGGCATCCGGTCTCAGGTGGCGACGGATGCCTGCATCGTCCCGGTCGCGATAGACTCCCGACGAGGCTTCGCAGAGCATCGTCCGGTCTTCGTCGGTGAAGATGCATTGCACGTAGCTCTGCGGGTCGCCGCGGATCGCGACGACGAGGAACCGGTTTCTGGAGGTGTCGTGCGGGCCACGCTGGTGGATGCGCGTCAGGCGCGTGCGCACGGCGCAGAGATGATCGGTGACAAACTGGTCCCGGGTGGTCGGGGCCGCCTCGGCGGCCTGAGCGAAGAGAAGAGCGAGGACCGCCGCGACGGACGGCCTTCGCCGGCATGTCACCGCGTGCCGTCCCGCCGCAGCAGGAACACGCCCTGCGCCCCGATCAGGTTCCAGAACCACCAGGGCATCGAGAAGCGCATGGGGCGGCCGCTGGCGTCGAGGGCGGCGGCCGTTTCGATCTTGGCGCCGACGATCCGGCACAGGCCGACGAAGTCGCGGATCGTGCAATGGTGGATGTTGGGCGTCTCGTACCAGGCTTCCGGCAGGATCTCGGTCATCGGCATGCGCCCGCGGAAGGCGAGCTCGGCCCGCACCCGCCAATGCCCGAAATTCGGGAAGGAGATGATCACCTGCCGGCCGATGCGCAGCAGGTGCTCCAGCACGATCTTCGGGTTGCGCGTCGCCTGGATGGTCTGGGACAGCACCACCACGTCGAAGGCGTCGTCGGGGTAGTTGGCGAGGTCGGTGTCGGCGTCGCCCTGGATCACCGGCAGGCCGCGGGCGAGGCAGGCGTTCACGCCCTCGCGGGACAGCTCGATGCCGCGCCCGTCGACGCCGCGCCGGTCGCGCAGGAGCGCCAGCAGGGTGCCGTCGCCGCAGCCGATGTCGAGCACGCGCGCCCCCGGCGGGACGAGGCCGAGCACGACGAGATGGTCGACGCGGGTGGTGCCCCCCTCGGCATCGGCGCGCGGCAGCGCCTCGGTCGCCTGCCAGGGCGCGATGTCGGTCTTCTGCGCGCCGCTCACAAGCCGCGGGCCCGGGCGGCGGCGTCGATGAAGCCGCGGGCGGCCGAGAACATCGCCGGCTCGTCGAGCAGGAAGGCGTCGTGGCCCTTGTCGCTCTCCACCTCGACGAAGGCGACGGGCGCGGCGGCCGCGTTGAGCGCGTGCACGATCGCCCGCGAATCGGAGGTCGGGAACAGCCAGTCCGAGGTGAAGGAGATCACGCAGAACCGGGTCTTCGAGTCGCGGAAGGCGTTGGCGAGCACGCCGCCATGGTCGGCGGCGAGGTCGAAATAGTCCATCGCCCGGGTGAGGTAGAGATAGGCGTTCGCGTCGAAGCGCTCGACGAAGCTCAGGCCCTGGTGGCGCAGGTAGCTCTCGATCTGGAAGTCGGCGTTGAACGAGAAGGTCGGCGCGCTGCGGCCCTGGAAGCGCCGGCCGAACTTCCGGTGCAGGGCCGGCTCCGACAGGTAGGTGATGTGCGCGCCCATGCGCGCGACGCCGAGGCCCTTGGCCGGGCGCGTGCCGGCTTCCAGGTAGCGCCCCTCCGCCCAGGCCGGGTCGGCCATGATCGCCTGCCGGCCGACCTCGTGGAAGGCGATGTTCTGCGCGGAGTGCCGGGCCCCCGTGGCGATCGGCATCGCCGCGAAGACCCGCTCCGGGAAGAGCGCGGCCCATTGCAGCACCTGCATGCCGCCCATCGAGCCGCCGATGCAGAGGAACAGGTCCTCGATGCCGAGATGCTCGATCAGCATCGCCTGGGCCCGGACCATGTCGCGGATGGTGACGAGGGGGAAGTCGAGCCCGTAGGGCCGCCCCGTTGCCGGGTCGAGGGAGGCCGGACCGGTCGAGCCCATGCAGGAGCCGATCACGTTCGAGCAGATCACGAAGTAGCGGTCCGTGTCGACGGGCTTGCCGGGGCCGACGAGGCTCTCCCACCAGCCGGGCTTGCCGGTGACCGGGTGGCGGTGGGCGAAGTACTGGTCGCCGGTCAGCGCGTGGCAGATCAGCACCGCGTTCGAGCGGTCCGCGTTCAGCGTGCCCGCGGTCTGGTAGGCGACTTGGAACGGGCTGAGGTCGACGCCCGAATCCATCGCGAGCGGCCGGTCGGCGCCGAAGCGGGCGACCGGGCTCTGCGGCTCCAGCGCCTGGCTGAGCTCGAGGCTCGGGCGCATCCCGCGGCCGGGCTCCACGGGGGGAGCCGGGCGGAGGGCGGTGTCGGGGGCGTTGTCCATGACCGTTCGCGTGCGGGCGCGCTGCCGGATGAGGCGCGGGGCTCCGAGAGGCGCGCCGTGCGTGATCGCCCGAGGTAGTATGCGGGGCCCGCAGCGTCAACGAAACCTGGGAGGCGGCCACCGTTCAGAGGCGGCCCTCGTGTCCGCCCGCACCTGCTCGGCCCGCTGGCCCTCGGGCCTGCGGGATCGTAAACACGGGGCCAGCCGTCCCGGCCGAACACGCGACCCCCGATGCGCTTTTCCAGCAAGGCTTCACCCAAAGCTTCCCCGCGCGAGGATCTCGCGACGCTCCGCGCCGAGATCGACCGGATCGACGCCGAGATGCATGCCCTGCTGATCCAGCGCGGCACGATCATCGACCGGCTGATCGCCGTGAAGGGCACCACCGCCTCAGGCTCGGCCTTCCGCCCGGGCCGGGAGGCAGCGATGATGCGGCGCGTGGCCGAGCGCCATCGCGGCCTCCTGCCCCTCGACACCGTGGAGGGGATCTGGCGCGTCATCATCGCCACCTTCACCTACGTGCAGGCGCCGTTCTCGGTGCATGCCGACATCTCGGGCGGCGACCCGGCGATGCGGGATTCCGCCCGCTTCCATTTCGGCTTCACCGTGCCCTACCGCCCGCACCCGACCTGCGCGGCGGTGATCGAGGCGGTGGCCACGTCGCGCGGCGACCTGGGCATCTTCCGCTTCGAGCCGAAGGCGGCCAACGGCGAGGCGCGCCCGCCCAAGGGCGAGGCGTGGTGGGAGGGGCTGATCGGCGAGGGCCGGCCCAAGGTGATCGCCCGGCTCCCCTTCATCGAGCGCCCGACCCATCCGGCCGGCACGCCCGTCTTCGTGGTGGCCAAGCCCCTGGAGGACCCCACGGCCGCGCAGCGCGACTGGGTGCTCTATGCCGCCCGCACCGAGACCTGGACCTTGGAGGCGGAGCGCGCCCTGCAGGATCTCTACGGCGAGGTGGTGGGCCGGGCGAAGCAGAAGGGCGAGGCGGAGCGCCTGCTCATCGCAGTGCCCGGCGGCGTCGGCCCGCGCCAGCTCCGCGAGGCCCTCGACCGGGCCGGCGTCGCGGTCTCCGCCCTCGACGAGACCGGCAGCCACGCCGCCCGCTTCCGGGTGTGAGATAGCGTGTGAGGCGGGACGCTCAGGGCGGCTCGACGCTGCACGCGACCCGGCTCGCCCGCGGCCAGCCGTAATAGGTCGCGCTCCCCTCCGCACGGCCCGCCGGCACCGCGCCCGCGACCCGTTCGAGCACCGCGCCCGCGCCGTCGAGGAAGGCGCAGGCGAAGGCCACCGGCCCCGCGCGGCCCGGCCCGTCCCCGCGCAGGGTCACGACGGCCCGCTGCGGCTCGTGCGAATCCGAGGGCTGGACGAGGCGGCCCTCGACGGCGACCGGCCCGGCCCGGGCGGGGCCTGCGAGGGCGGCGAGGAGAAGCAGGGCCGCCCGGGCGCCCGGGGCGGCGCGAACGCGGCGGGCTTCATCGGCGGCGGAAATGCTGTAGACGGGCGGCTCGGTTTCCCTGACCCCCGACGCTCCATGTCCGCCGACCCGTCCTCCGCATCTCCCGTCCGTCCCGTGCCGCGCCCCGGCGTGATGGCGATCGAGGCCTATGTGCCCGGCAAGAGCGGGGCGCCCGGCGTCGCCAAGATCCATAAGCTGTCCTCCAACGAGACGCCGCTCGGCCCGAGCCCGGCCGCCATCGCCGCCATGCGGGAGGCGGCCGCGACGCTCGCACTCTACCCGGACGGCAATTCCACCGCCCTGCGCGCGGCCATCGCCGCGCGCTACGGGCTCGACCCGGCCCGCATCGTCTGCGGCGCGGGCTCGGACGAGCTGCTCTCCTTCCTCGCCTATGCCTATGTCGGCCCCGGTGACGAGGGCCTGTTCAGCGCGCACGGCTTCCTCGTCTACCGCATCGCGATCCTGGCGGCCGGCGGCACGCCCGTGGCCGCGCCGGAGCGCGACCTGACCACCGACGTCGACGCCCTGCTCGCCCGCGTCACCGAGCGGACGAAGATCGTCTACATCGCCAACCCCAACAACCCGACCGGCACCTACCTGCCCTTCGACGAGGTGCGCCGCCTGCATGCCGGGCTGCCGCCGCACGTGCTCCTCGTCCTCGACGGGGCCTATGCGGAATATGTCCGCCGCAACGACTACTCGGCCGGGCTCGACCTCGTGCTCAACGCCGACAACGTCGTGATGACCCGCACCTTCTCGAAGATCCACGGGCTCGCTGCCTTGCGCGTCGGCTGGATGGTGGCGCCCGCCCATGTGGCGGACGCGGTCAACCGCATCCGGGGGCCGTTCAACCTGTCCGGCGCGGCCATCGCGGCGGGCGCCGCGGCCATCGCCGACGAGGCGCATGTCGCCGCGGCGGTGGACCATAACGAGACATGGCTGCCCCGGCTCACCGAGGGGGCGGAGGCGCTGGGCCTCGCCGTCACCCCGAGCGTCGGCAACTTCGTGCTCGTGCATTTCCCCGCGGAGGCCGGCGCCTCGGCGGCGGAGGCGGATGCCTTCCTCACCGCCCGCGGGGTGATCGTGCGCCGGGTCGCCGCCTACGGCCTGCCGGACGCTCTGCGCGTCACCGTCGGCAGCGCCGAGGCGAACGAGGCCTTCCTCGCCGCGCTCTCCGATTTCGTGCGGGGCCGGCATGCCTGAGGCGGGCAGGGACAGTGGGGCGCCCGTCGTCGGGCGCCTCGCCATCGTCGGGCTCGGGCTGATCGGCTCCTCGATCGCCCGCGGCGCCCGCCGCTTCGGCCTCGCCGACACGATCGTGGCGATCGATGCGGACGAGGCGGTGCGCACCCGCGTGGCCGAGCTCGGCCTCGCCGAGGTGGTGACGGGGGATGCCGCCGCGGGCGCCGCGGAGGCGGATCTCGTGATCCTCTGCGTGCCCGTCGGCGCCGTCGGCACGGTGGCGGCGGAGATCGCGCCCTACCTGAAGCCCGGCGCCGTCATGTCCGATGTCGGCTCTGTGAAGGGCTCGGTGGTGGCCGCGGTGATGCCGCACCTGCCCGCGGGCGTCGCCTTCGTGCCGGGCCATCCGGTGGCGGGCACCGAGTATTCCGGGCCGGATGCCGGCTTCTCGACCCTGTTCGAGAACCGCTGGTGCATCCTCACGCCGCCCGAGGGCACGGCGGAGGCGGCGACCCAGCGGGTGACGCGCTTCTGGGAGGGCCTGGGCGCCATCGTCGAGACGATGAGCCCGGAGCACCACGACCTCGTGCTCGCCATCACCAGCCACGTGCCGCACCTGATCGCCTACAACATCGTCGGCACCGCCGCCGACCTGGAGGAGGTCACCCAGTCCGAGGTGATCAAGTTCTCCGCCGGCGGCTTCCGCGACTTCACCCGGATCGCGGCCTCCGACCCGACCATGTGGCGCGACATCTTCCTGACCAACAAGGACGCGGTGCTGGAGATGCTCGGGCGCTTCAACGAGGACCTCGCGGCCCTCGCCCGCGCCATCCGCTGGGGCGACGGCGAGGCGCTGCACGCCCTCTTCACCCGCACCCGGACGATCCGCCGCGGCATCGTGGCCATGGGCCAGGAGACGGCGGAGCCGGATTTCGGACGGCGGCCCAAGGCCGAGGGCTGATAGAGCCCTCCGCAGCCCTCGGGCCGGCGCCGTCGCTCAGCGCTGGAAGGCCGAGCGCAGCAGGCCCTGCTGGGCCGCCACCGGGCTCTCCAGGGGCTTGGGCATCGGCCGGTCGTCCGAGATCAGGCCGTCGAGATGCAGGATGCGGGCGTGGAGCCGGCGGGTGCGCAGGACGAGGTCCTGCAGCCGCACCGGCAGCAGGCTGAAGCTGTCGGGCTTCGGGGCCTCGGCCGCGGCGAGGCGCACCCGGTTCTTCTCCTGCAGGGCCTGGGCCGCGGTCAGCTCGCCCTCGGAGACGGCGCGCTGCACCAGCAGCCAGGAGGCGACCTGCATCAGGAGCGTGGTCAGGCGCATGCTCTCGGAGGCGTAGCTCAGGGTCGCGTCGCGCGAGATCAGCCGCGATTCCTCGCGCCCGTCGCCGTCGAGATAGGCCGCGGTCTCCTCGACCAGCGCCATGCCCTCGCGGAACAGCACGCGGAACGCCTCGGAGCCGACATAGGTCCGGCCGAAATCCACCCAGTCCCGCTCGTCGCGAAACGTAACGTCGAAGCCGATCATCTTGCCTCCTGCACCCCGCTTCGGACGGTCAGGCGTCCCGAAACGGGATGCGCCGGCCGATCACGTGGCCATGGCCGCAATCCTAGCGCCGAATGAGGCGGCACGCCGGACAAAGCTTTCCACACCGTTAACGCCGGGAGGCGCCGCTCCGGACCCGGCGGGGCGCCGATCCGCCTCACTCCCCGGACTGGACTGTTGCTCCCATCTCCGAGGTCTCGATCCGTGCGGGGAGGGGGCGTTTGGCGCTGCGTGCGATCACCCTGGGGCCGGGCGCCGATCTCGCCGGCTTCCGTGCCGCCGCGCGCGCCCTCGTGGCCGCGGGCGTGCCCCCCGAGGGGGCCGCCTGGAGTGTCGGCGGCGCGGCGCAGCTCTTCGGCGAGGCACAGCGCTCGGGCGGGGAGGGTGGCGGCTCCCCCTTGCGCCTGCCGCGCGCCGTCGCCGACCTCGTGCCGATGGTGGTGCCGCACCGCGACCCCGAGCGCTACGGCCTGCTCTACGCCCTGGTCTGGCGGGTCGCGGCGGGCGAGCGCCATCTCCTCGAGGTCGCGAGCGACCCGCTCGTTCACCGGCTCGGCCTGATGCGGAAGGCGGTGGCGCGCGACCTCCACAAGATGCACGCCTTCCTGCGCTTCCGCCGCTGCGAGGATGCGGGGGCCGAGCGCTTCACCGCCTGGTTCGAGCCGGACCACCACATCCTGGAGGCGGCGGCGCCCTTCTTCGTGGAGCGCTTCCGCGCCCTGCGCTGGTCGATCCTGACACCCGAGGGCTCGGCCCATTGGGACGGAGCGGATCTCCGCTTCGGGCCGCCCGGGCGCAGGACCGACCTGCCGGAGGGCGACGGCTTCGAGGCCGGCTGGCGCGACTACTATGCCAGCACCTTCAACCCGGCCCGCACCAATCTCAGGGCCATGCGCGCGGAGATGCCGAAGAAGTACTGGCGGAACATGCCGGAGACGGAGCTGATTCCAACCCTCGTGCGGAGCGCCGAAGCCGGCACCCGCGCGATGATCGAGAGGAGCCCGAGCGTGCCAGCCAAGCGCAACCCCGAGCGGGCCGTCGCCGCCATGGCCGACCAGGAGCCGCGCTCCCTCGACGCGCTCAACGCGATCATCGCCCGCAGCGAGCCGCTGGTGCCGGGCGCGACGCAGGCGGTGCTCGGCGAGGGGCCGATCGGCGCGACCATCGCCTTCGTCGGCGAGCAGCCGGGCGACCAGGAGGACCGCCAGGGCCGGCCCTTCGTCGGCCCCGCCGGTCAGCTCCTGTCGCGGGCGATGCAGGAGGCGGGAATCGACCGGTCGGCGAGCTACCTCACGAACGCCGTCAAGCATTTCAAGTTCGAGGAGCGCGGCAAGCGCCGCATCCACCAGAAGCCCACCGCCGGCGAGGTCAGCCATTACCGCTGGTGGCTCGACCGCGAGCTCGACTTCGTCGGCCCGCGCCTCGTCGTGGCGCTCGGCGCCACCGCAGTGCTGGCGCTCACCGGCAAGGCGGTGCCGATCACCCGGGCGCGCGGGCCCTTCCGCTTCGAGCGATTCCACAACCGCTTCGAGGGCTTCGTCACCGTCCACCCCTCTTACCTGTTGCGCCTGCCCGATGCGGCCAAGGCGGAGGCCTACGCCGCCTTCGTGGACGACCTCCGCCGCGCCGAGGCGCTCGGGCGGGAACTTGCGGGGTAAGAGGGCGCCGTCTCCCTCTCTCGCAGAGGAGGGAGGGGATGCGCGCCTTGTTTCCGCGATGTCGTGCCGTGCCGATGCACGCCGACCATCCCCACGACCCAAGCCCGTCAGGCCAATCTCAACCTTTCCAGTCCATGAAGGCGGGATGAGAGGCGGGCCGGCGTATCCGGGCCCGCGGAGACGCGTGCATGAGCTCCAGTCTCGCGATCGGACACGCCGCGCCGGGTCTGTCGCCGGCCCGGCGGGAGAGGGCGCATCCAGGCCAGGCGACCGCCGGCGGCATCCCCGTGCTGCGGGTCCTGCAGGGGCTCGCCAAGGCGCTGTTCGTCGCCTTCATCTTCTTCGCCTGCTTCGCCTTCTCGGACGCCTCGCCCTACGACCTCGTGGCGCTGCCGACCATGCTGATCTGGCTCTGCCTCGGCGTGCGCCTGCACCGGGGCGTGGTGCCGCTGCTCGGCCTCCTGATGCTCTACCTCGTCGCGATCGTGATCGCCCTGATCCCCTATCTCGACGAGAGCGTGCCGGTGACCTGGACGGTCCAGCTCGTCTACCTCGCGGTCACGGGCATCTTCTTCGCGATGTTCTTCGCCGACGAGACCCAGTCCCGCATGGAGCTGGCGCTCCAGGCCTATACCGTGAGCTGCCTGTTCTCGGCCGTGCTCGGCATCATGGGCTATCTCGGCCTGATCGGCGTCGAGGACCTTTTCTACAAGTACGGCCGCGCATCCGGCACCTTCCAGGACCCGAACGTGTTCGGCTCCTTCCTCACCCTCGGCGCGCTCTACCTGATGCGCAACCTGCTCACCGGGGAGACGCGCAGGCCCATCCTCTCCTTCCTGAGCCTGCTCGTCCTGCTCGCGGGCATCTTCCTGTCCTTCTCCCGCGGCTCCTGGGCCGGCTCGGTGGTCGCGACCGCGGTGATGGTCGGCGCCGTCTACCTCACCAGCGATTCGCCGCGGCTGCGCCGGCGCATCCTCGTCCTCGTCGGGGCCACGCTGGTGCTCGGCATCGTCATCCTCCTCGCGCTGCTCTCCATCGAGAGCGTGCGGACGATGTTCCTGGAGCGGGCCACCGTCACCAAGGACTACGATGAGGGCGAGACCGGCCGCTTCGGCAACCAGATCCGCGGCATCGCCATGCTGCTCGAACTGCCGCTCGGCATGGGCCCGATGCACTGGCGCCTGATCTTCGGCCTGGAGCCGCACAATTCCTATATCGGCAGCTTCGCCAATGGCGGCTGGCTCGGCGGCGCCGTCTTCATCGGCCTCGTCCTGGCCACGGGCTTCGTCGGCTTCCGCCTGATGGCCCGGCCCTCGCCGTTCCGCACCCATGCCCAGATCGTCTGGCCGGCGCTGCTGATGTTCTTCCTGCAGGCCCTGCAGATCGACATCGAGAAGTGGCGCCACGTCTACATGATGCTCGGCATGGTCTGGGCGCTGGAAGCCGCGCGGCTGCGCTGGGCCGCGCGGCGGGTTCCTTACGCCGCCGGCGTCTCCTCCTCGGGCTCCGGATCGGCCGTCCAGGCGGTGGCGAAGGCCGCGAGCGCACGCGAATCGGCGAAGGCGAGCACCGTCACCGTCCGCTCGGCCGGGGCGGCCCCCGGATAGGGCGCGAGCGCGATCGTCACCTGGGCGAGGCGCGCATCCGGCGCCTGCGCCGCGATCCACCCTTGCGCCTCGGCGTTCAGCCGGTCGGGCGCCGCGAGCGCCCGGGAATCGCCGCGCAGCACGATCACGTAGGATCCGAGGCTCGGATCCTTCTCCTGCACCGCCTTGACGATATCGATCACGGGCTCAGCCTTCGGGGAATTCGTTGATCTGGACCTGGGCCTGACGGTCCGTGAATTTCGGGATGTCGCCGAAGATCTCCGGCCCATGCGCCGCCGCGGCCTTGGCGAAGGCGTCGGCCGAGTCCCAGGTCAGGAGCGCCATCACCTGGAAGGGGGCCGGGCCGCCGTCCGGCGTCGAGACGCCCTTGACCACCTTCGCCTCGTGCAGGCCGAAGGACGACCAGCGCTCGCGCACCATCGGCATGTGGTGGCCGAGATAGTAGTCCATGTCGAACCGGCCGCCGGCCGGGTACATCACGCTGACGAGCACCATGGGACGTCTCTCCTGACGGGCCCGTCTTCGCGCGGGCCGCGGCGACAGGAGCACCGAACGGCCCGGCACGCAACGGGACTCGCGCCGAAGTCCCGGGAGACATCGGGGCTTCGCCCCGACACCCCACCAAAGCGATCATCCCTTTGGAAACCCGGGATCCCGGCCCGCGGCCGAGACCGTCAGTGCAGCTTGATCCGCGGCTCGGTGCGGCGGGTCAGCGCCCGGGCCAGGGCGTCGAGCGCCGTCTTGACCGTGCCGTGCAGCGCCTGCTGGTGCATCTTGTAGAGCGAGCGGTACATCAGCCGCGCGAACAGCCCGGCGATGAACATGTTCTTGCCCTGGATGAAGCCCATCAGGCTGCCCACCGTCGAGTATTCGCCCAGCGACACGAGCGAGCCGAAGTCGCGGTACTTGAACGGGATCAGCGGCCGCCCGTCGATCTTCGCCGGAATCTGTTTGACGAGGTAGCTCGCCTGCTGGTGCGCGGCCTGGGCGCGGGGCGGCACCGGCGTGTCCGAGCCCGCCTCCACCAGATAGGCGCAGTCGCCGACCGCGAAGATGTCGGGGTCGCGTGTCGTCTGGAGCGTCGGCGTCACCACCAGCTGGTTGGTGCGCGTGGTCTCCAGGCCCCCGATATCCTTGAGGAAGGGCGGCGCCTTCACGCCCGCCGCCCAGACCACCAGCTCCGATGGGATGAAGGCGCCGTCGGCGAGCGCCACGCCGTCGGCGCGCACCTCGGTGACGCGGGCGCGCACCCGCACCTCGACGCCGATCTTGGTGAGAAGCGCCATCACCTCCGCCGAGAGACGGTGCGGCACCGCCGGCAGGATGCGGTCGGCGGCCTCGACCAGGGTGATCTTGAGATCCTTGTCCGGGTCGATCCGGTCGAGGCCGGTGGAGACCACGTGGCGCAGCGTCCGGTGGAGCTCGGCCGCGAGTTCGGTGCCGGTGGCGCCCGCGCCGATCACCGTGACGTGGAGCTGGCCCGGCCGCACCGGCCCGGTCTGGGTGTGGGCGCGCAGCATCGCGTTGACGAGGCGCTGGTGGAAGCGCACCGCCTGGGCCTGCGTGTCGAGGGCGATGGCGTGCTCGGCGACGCCCGGCGTGCCGAAATCGTTGGTGGTGGAGCCCACCGCCATCACCAGCGTGTCGTAGGGGACGGAGCGCTCGGGCGTGACCTCGCGCCCCTCGGCATCGTGGCTCGCCGCGAGCTGGACGGTGCGCGCCGCCCGGTCGAGCCCGATCATCTCGCCGATGCGGTAGCGGAAATGATGCTCGTGGGCGTGGTGCAGGTAGTCGACCGCGTGGTGGCCGATATCGAGGCTGCCGGCCGCCACCTCGTGCAGCAGCGGCTTCCAGATATGGGTGCGGGCGCGGTCGACGAGGGTGACGTGGGCCCGGCCCTTGCGCCCGAGGGCGTCCCCGAGCTGCGTCGCGAGTTGCAGCCCGGCTGCGCCACCCCCGACCACGACGATGCGATGCTGGCCGGCTTGGCTCTCGGCAGGTACCATCGATGCTCCCCTCGGACTTGGGATCCGTCCGTCCCCGCGGCTCGGGCGGCCCCTCGCCTCCTTACAGAATGCCGGCGCGATTGCCAGATCCGCCCGGCCTCACGCGGCCGGCGCGCCGGGCTGGCGCAGCGGATGGGCCGACTGCACCTCCGGCAAGGCGAGGATCGCGTCCGCGATCCGGGCCACGGTCGGGTAGGGCTCGGTCGGCACCGCGAAGATCTTGGTGCCGACCCAGAGGCTGACGAGGCAGAGATCGGCGTGGCTGATCGCGTCGCCCTGGCAGAACCGGCCGGTGCCGGGCTCGTCCGCGAGGCGCTTCTCCAGGGTCTTGAGGCCGGTCTCGAAGCTGTGGCGCACGAACTCCATCATGCGCTCCTTCGGCAGGCCGTAGGCCTCCATCAGGTAGGTGCGCACCCGCGGCACGTAGAGCGGGTGGGTGTCGCAGGCCACCACCTGGGCCAGCGAGCGGGCGCGAGCCCGCGCACGGGGATCCTCCGGCAGCAGCCGCACGCCGCCCTTGGTCTCCTCCAGATAGTCGAGGATGGCGAGCGACTGGGTGAGCGGCGGCCCGTCGCCGTCGAACAGCGCCGGGACCGCCCCTTGCGGGTTGATCGCCCGGAACTCCGGCTTGTGCTGGTCGCCCGCATCGAGGTCGATGAAGGTCTCCTCGTAGGCGATGCCCTTCAGCTTCAGGGCGATCCGCACCCGGAAGGCGGCGGCCGAGCGCCAGTTGCCGTACATCTTCATGGAGGAATCCAGTCTCCCAAATCCTGGCCCGGAGGACAGCGCACATCGCGCGGGACCGCAAGGGCCGGCACGCCCGCGGCGCATCACATCCTGCGGGCTTCGTCCGCCGCCGCTCCTGCGTTGCCCCGGGGGCCGGTTCCTGCGAGACACCGGGGGAGCGGGGAGATGCGCGCGGGGCTCGGCGCGCTTCCGGGAGCGCAGCGCATGCAGATCGCCACACCCTACCTGATGTTCCTCGGCGACGTGCCGGACAGGCTCGCCGCCAAGACCGCCTACGGCATCGTCGATTGGCGCCCCGAATGGTGCGTCGGCCAGCTGCGCCTGCCCGGCTGCCAGGCCGATCTCGGCATTCCGGACCTGACGCTCGACGAGGCCGTCGCCAAGGGCTGCAAGACGATGGTGATCGGCGTCGCCAATGCCGGCGGCGTGCTCCCCGAGCACTGGGTCTCCGAGGTCGTCGCGGCGCTCGATGCCGGGCTCGACGTGGCGAGCGGGCTGCATGCCCGGCTCGGCGCCGTTCCGGCGATCGCCGAGGCCGCGGAGCGCAACGGGCGCCAGCTCCACGACGTGCGCCACACCGACGAGACCTTCGCCACCGGCAAGGGCACCAAGCGGCCCGGCCTGCGGCTCCTCACCGTCGGCACCGACTGCTCGGTGGGGAAGAAGTACACGGTGCTGGCGTTGGAGAAGGGCATGCGCGCGCGCGGCCTCGACGCCGATTTCCGCGCCACCGGCCAGACCGGGGTGTTCATCTCCGGCCGGGGCGCGGCCATCGACGCCGTGGTGGCCGACTTCATCTCCGGCGCCGTCGAGTGGATCGCGCCGGCCGCCGACCCGAGGCACTGGGACCTGATCGAGGGCCAGGGCTCGCTCTACCACCCGTCCTTCGCGGGCGTGAGCCTCGGCCTCCTGCACGGCGCGCAGGCCGACGCCTTCGTGGTCTGCCACGAGCCGACCCGCACGACGATGCGCGGCGTCGGGCACAAGCTGCCGACCATTCAGGAGGTCATCGACCTCACGGTGCAGCTCGGCCGCCTCACGAATCCGGACATCCGCCCGGTCGGCATCGCCGTGAACACGCAGGCCCTCGGGGAGGCGGAGGCCCGCAAGCTCCTCGACGACCTCGCCGCCGAGCACGGCCTGCCGGCGACCGATCCGGTGCGCTTCGGTGTCGAGGGGCTGGTCGACCGGATCGTCACCGAGTTCCCAGGCTGAGGGGGACGCCATGACCCGCCGCCTCACCGTCGCCGTCGAGCGCTTCCCGATCGCGGGGGCCTTCACCATCTCCCGCGGCAGCCGCACCGAGGCCGCCGTGGTCGTCGCGCGGGTCGTGGACGAGACGCTGCATGCGGCCGGCCAGGGCGAGTGCGTCCCCTACGCTCGCTACGGCGAGAGCGTGGAGAGCGTGGCCGCCCTCATCGAGGCGCAAGGAGAGGCGGTGGCCGCGGGGCTGACCCGGACCGAGCTGATCGCCCGCCTGCCCGCGGGCGCGGCCCGCAACGCCCTCGACTGCGCGCTTCTCGACCTGGAGGCCAAGACGATCGGCCGGCCGGCCTGGGAGATCCTGGGCCTGTCGCCGCCGCAGGCTGCCATCACCGCCTATACGCTGAGCCTCGGCACGCCCGAGAGCATGGAGGCCGCCGCCCGCGCGGCCTCCGCCCGCCCGCTCCTCAAGGTGAAGCTCGGCGGCGCGGGCGACCCCGAGCGCATCGCCGCCGTGCGCCGCGGCGCGCCCGAATCCCGCCTGATCGTCGATGCCAACGAGGCCTGGAGTCCCGAGACCCTCGCCGCCAACCTCGCGGCCTGCGCGGCGGCCGGCGTCGGCCTGATCGAGCAGCCGCTGCGCGCGGGCGAGGACGCCCTGCTCGCGGAGATCGAGCGCAGCATCCCGATCTGCGCCGACGAGAGCCTGCACGACCGGGCCGGCCTCGACGCGCTCAGCGGTCGCTACGACGCGATCAACATCAAGCTCGACAAGACCGGCGGCCTCACCGAGGCGGTGATGCTCGCCCACGAGGCGCGGGCGCGCGGCCTCTCGCTGATGATCGGCTGCATGGTCGGCACCTCGCTCGCCATGGCGCCGGCCATGCTGCTCGCCCACCACGCCGACTATATCGACCTCGACGGCCCGCTCCTGCTCGCCCGCGACCGCGAGCCGGCCCTGCATTTCGAGGGCAGCACGATCCATCCGCCCGAGCCGGCCCTGTGGGGTTAAGAAGCCGCCGATTGATCCTCCGGGACCTGTATGACATCGTCATACAGGTCCGATGCGATTTCGTCGTGATCGGGGCGGAGGGATCGGATCAGCCCAGCCCGCGCGGCGCTGATCTGGATGAGGAGGCCGGCTTCGATGCGGACGAGCAAGCCCGTGAGCGTGACGCTCGGCGAGATGCAGGAGCGGGTCGATGCCCGGGTGCGGTCGGGCGCCTACGCCTCGGTCAGCGAGGTCGTGCGCGCGGGCCTGCGCGCCCTCGACCGGGAAGAGGCTGCCCTCGACCTCGTGCTCCGGCAGAAGGTGCAGGAAGCCCTCGACGATCCCCGGCCGCTCCTCTCCGTGGATGACGTCTTCGACGACCTGAGCCGGCATCGCGCCGCGCGGAAGGCCGCTGCGCGTGGCGCATAGGGTCCGGCTGCACCCGGTCGCCCGCGCCGACCTGTTCGGCCTCTACGACTACATCGCGGCGCATTCCGGCTTCGAGCGGGCCGACGGCTACCTCGCCCGCATCGAGCGGTCGATCCGAGGGCTGGCGGATTTTCCCGAACGCGGCAGCCCGCGCGAAGACATCGCCCCGGGCCTGCGCACGACGGCGATGGAGCGGAGGGTCCTGGTCGCGTACCGGATCGAGGCGGAGGACGTGGTCGTCCTGCGCGTCCTCTACGCCGGACGGGATTTCGGCAGCGAGGACGTGCCGGGCTGACCGCCGCTGCCCGCTACTCCGCCAGATCCAAGAAATGCCGGCCCGCGCGGTCGTCGATCTCGATGATCCAGAGGTCCGAATCGAAGCGGATCTCCTTGGCGAGGCGCTCCTCCACGTCGAGCGGGGTGGCGGCCTGCAACATGGGGCTGAAGCGGCGCTCGCCGGAATCCTCCGCCTCGAACAGGGATTGCGGGGCCGGCCCGTAGAGGTCGGCGCTGCCGTCGAGGCGGTCCACCTTCACGAAGATCGCGCCGGCCTCGGCCGCGCCGCGGCGGCGCAGCACCGCCGGGATGTTCGCGTCGTTCAGGCGGCGCAGATGGGCCGAGACGAGGAAATCGGAGCGCAGGCGCGGCATCGGTGTCTCCGGGGGAGCTTTCCGCGGGCCCATGCGCGCATCCGCGGGCCGAGGCAAGGCTCGGCGCGCGGGGATCGCTCGGGCCCGCGCGCTCAGCCGGCGCGGGCGGCGAGCTCCTTCAGGGTCCGGCCCGCGGCCTCACCCTTCACGGGCAGCTTGCGGTCGCGCTCGAACTTCTCGATCGCGGCGCGGGTGCCCGGGCCGATCAGCCCGTCGGCCTTGAGCGGACCGTAGCCGAGCTTGTTCAGGGCGCGCTGCGCCTGCAGCACGGACTTGTCCGCCTTCTCGGCCTTGTCGCCCTTCTCGGGCCTGTCCGCCTTCGGCGTCACCGAGGCGGTGGTCTCCTCCTGGCGGATCAGCGCGGCGATCGGGTCGCGGGCGGGCTTGGCGGCGGGCTCGGGCGCGCGCGGGGCGGCGCGGGCCTCCTCCACCGGCATGGCCGGAGGGAGCGCCTTCGCCTCGCGCGGCGCATCCTGGCGGATCGCGACCTTCGGCAGGATCGGCGCCGGGTGGCGGCCGGTCTGCGAGCCGAGGGCGTTCAGGCAGACCATCGCCACCGCGCCGAGTGCGGCCACAGCCCCGAGCACGGTCGCGGGGCGGGCGCGGCCGTAGCGGACGAGGCCGATGCCCAGGCCGCGCCAGTCCACGGCCGGGACGGCGGCGGCCCGGCGCGGGGCGGCGCTCCGGCGCTGGGCGGCCTTGCGGGCGCGGCGGTCGTCGCCCGCCACAGAGATCTCGCGATAATCGGCCATCCTCGATCCCCTCAGGCGCTCCGCTTCAGCGGGACGGCGATCCCGGTCTCGCCCTCGCCATGCCCGGCCACCGGCCCGGCCTCGAACAATCCCAGCGGCAGCCGCAGCAGCGGCGCGGCGGCGGCCGGGCGGGCAGTCCGCCGCACCGCCGTGGTGACCGGCGCGAGCGCGATCGGCGCGTCCGGCCGGCGGCAATCGAGCGGCAGGGTCACGGTCACGCTGGTCCCGGCCTCCGGCGCGCTCTCGATGGCGATGGCGCCGCCATGCAGGCCGACGAGGCCCTGCACCACCGAGAGACCGAGGCCGGTGCCCTCGTGCATGCGCTTGTAGTCGCCGCTGCCGCCCTGGAAGAACGGCGTCCCGATACGGGGCAGGTCCGCCTCGCGGATGCCGCTGCCGGTATCGGCCACCGTGATGTCGAGGCCGGTGCGCGTCCGGCGCAGGCGGATCTCGACGCGGCCGTTGCGGGGCGTGAACTTCACCGCGTTCGAGAGCAGGTTGATCAGGATCTGGCGGCAGGCGCGCGCATCCGCCGTGATCTCGGTCGCGCCCTGCGCCGGCATCTGCACCAGGCTGATCCCGGCCGAGTCGGCGCGCAGCTTCATCAGGTCGCAGCAGGTGCGCACCAGCGCGTCGGCGTCGATCACCTCGGGCGCGTAGTCGAAATTGCCGCTCTGGATCCGACTCATGTCGAGAAGCGAGTTGACCACGTCGAGCAGGTGCCGGCCCGAGGCGCCGATGATGCCGGCATATTCGCGCGCCCGCTCCGGCCCGAGCGTCACGGCGCCTTCGCCGCCGAGCACCTCGGAGAAGCCGATGATGGCGTTGAGCGGCGTGCGCAGCTCGTGCGTGACGTTGGCGAGGAAGCGGCTCTTGATCTCGTCGGCGCGCTCGGCCTCGGCGCGGGCGCGCTCCAGCTCCTCGGCGTAGCGGCGGTGCTCGCTCACGTCGCGGGTCACGGCGACCACGCTGACGGGCCCCGAGCCGAACTGGCCGCTCTCGATCCGGTGCGCCCGCATCTCGGCATGGATCAGCCGGGCGCCGTCGGCACGCTCCGCGCCGGGATCGAGGTGGAGGCGGAACTGCAGGGTCGCCGGCTGGCCGTGGGCGGCGACGTCGCTGACCGCCTGCAGGAAGGCCGGCCGGTCGGCGACGTGGATGCGCTCCAGGAGGCCGTGGCCGCGCAGGCGGTCCGCCGCGACGCCGACGAAGCGGGCGGCGGAGCTCGCCGCCTCCAGCACGCGGCCGTTGGCGTCGTGCCAGGTCACGAGGTCGTCGATCGCCGACAGGAGCAGGCGGTCGCGGGCCTCGTTGTCCCGCATCCGGGCATGCCACTGCCGCTCGGTGCGCAGGTGTTCGAGAATCTGCGCCGCGACGTGCCCGATCGCGGTGATGACGAAGACCGGCATCGCCAATGCCGCCGAGACGTCGACGATCGGCTGGACGCCGAGCCAGGGCCCGGCGCAGGCGACGACGAGCGCGCCGAAGGCGGCGATGATCGCGGCCGTCACGGTCGCCCGGCTCGAGCCGGAGAAGGCGGCCTCGAAGGGAATCGCCACCAGCCAGACCGCGGCGGCCGAGCCCGCCCCGCCGGTCATGCCGGCAAGGCAGACCACGAGGCCGGTGAGTCCCGCCGAGGCGACGGCGTGGGCGAGCCAGAGGATGCCGGTGCGCGAGAGGAGCGCCGCGCCGAGCAGCGGCAGCAGCAGGCTCGCCACCGCCATGGCCTCGATGCCCGACGGCACCCCGCGCCAGAGCAGGTAGGGCGGCAGGGCCGCCATCATCACCGCGCCGGTGGCGAGCCGCGAGACCAGGAAGCGCTCGTGCCGGAAGCGCATGCGCGGATCGGCCAGGGCCGAATCGTGCACGAGGCTCGCGAGGCGCGCGTCGATCAGTGAAGGCAGGACATCGGTGATACGCAAGACAGGCACCGCAGCGCTGGGCCCGATAGAGGCCGTCGCGTCCCCCGCTCGACTTCGGAAGACGGGTCGAACCTCGCAAGCCCGGCTTAAACGAGTGTTGCGGTGCAGGGTTGATCGGTCCTGATGCTTTCCGCGAGGTAACCGGGCGGGCCGGCACTGCGCCGTTCCGGATTCACCATTCCGGAAGGTTTCCCGGGCGCGTTGACGGAGGCTTCAGGGCCGGCGCAGGAGGCTCGCGCGCGAAAGAAGGCGGAGCGCCTCCCATGGCCCTATCGTTCCTGCTGCGCGCGAGCCTCGTCATCGGCGCGCTCTCCTACCTCGCCCTGGAGCGCGGCAGGGCGGACCCGCGCGCCGCCGCCGAGGCGGCCGCGGGCGCGGTGTCCCATGCCGTCACCGGTGCCGTCACGGGCGCCATCTCCGGGGCCGCGGGCGCGGCGCTGGCGCAGTCGGTCGCCGCGCTGCCGCCCGAGACCAGCGCGCGCGTCGCCCGCGAGGCCCTGGCGGGCCTCGTGCGCCGCGCCGGCCAGACGGTGCCGGAGGTGCAGGATCCGCCCTCGTCGCGCGACACCCTGCTCGCCGCCGACCGGGCGCCGCCCTGGCGCGGGGCGGACGCGCCGCCGCGCTGACGCAGCCGCGCCGCAGCCGCGCCAGCCCGAGCGGTGCTATAGGCTGGGCCCGAGCCGATCCCGCCGTGCTCCGAGGACAATCCCCGTTGCCAACGACGACCCGCGCGCGCCGTCTCGGCCGATTCTTGCTGCTCGCGATCCTGCTGGGCGGCCCCGCCGCCGCGGATGGGGCCGACCCGCACCTGCTGCCCGCGGCCCCGGCCTATGCGCGCAACCGGGACTGCGCGCCGGCGCGGATCGTCATGCCGCCCGCGACCCATGCGCTGCCCGGCGGCGTCCAGATCTCGCCGCGGCCGGCCGATATCCCGGTCGGGCAGGGGGACAGCGCGATCTGCTTCGCCTACGCCACCGCCGACATGATCTCGCAGCGGGTCGGCCGCGCGGTCTCGCCCCTCGACGTGGCGACGAAGTTCTACTTCGCCGATCCCGCGCGCCTCTCCGCGCTCACGGACGCGCGCATCTCCGCGCATCTGCGGGCGCATCCCCATTACCTCGCCGACATCGCCTGGAGCCGCAACGCGGTCGATGTCGCGAAGGAGCACAATCCGGGCCTGGAGCCCTATTTCGACAAGCTGGAGGGCGGCGAGGAGGATGCCGCCGCGCTCCTCTACAACCTCGACGGCCTCTGCGACGAGCGCGACCTGCCCTCGCACGAGGGCTACGCGCATTTCACCACGTTCTTCCTGCGCGCCCGCTACGGGGCCGTGGTGCGGGCGGCGCCCCAGTGCTTCCGCAGCACGGGTGCCACCGTGGGCAAGCTGCGCAGCCGCCGCGCCGACGCCGTCAACGATGCGTGGCTGCGCGAGGTCGCCCGCCGCTGCCGGCGCCGCCCCGCGCCGGTGCCGCTCCTGCCCGTCTCCTACCGGGTCGCCGCAACCCAACTCGAATTCATGGACCTCTTGGAGGCGGGTACGCCGCCGGCCCGGGCCCAGGTCGACCGCATGCTCGCCATGGTCGACTACGCCCTCGACCACGGCCGGGCGCCGACCATCGGCTACAGCTGGTACATCCTGGAGGAGCGCGACCCGAAGGATCCGGACCTCGCCGCCGACCATTCGAGCGCGGTGATCGCGCGGCGCAAGGCGGGCGGGCGCTGCCAGTACCGGGTGCAGGACAATACCGGCGAGTACTGCGCCCGCCTGCGCCCCGGCATCCGCGAGCGCTGCGACAACGGCCGGATCTGGCTCACCGAACCGGAGCTGCGGGCGACGCTCTACAGCGTGATCTATCTGCGCTGAGTTCCAGGGCGGGTCAGGCGACCGGCTGCGCCTCGCGCCGGAGCCGGGGCGTCGCGCCGGAGGCCTCGCGCAGGGCCGACACGGCCTGCTGCCGGCCGCCGCTCTCGGCGATCGCGGGCAGGCGCTGCGGCGCCGGGGCGGGCAGGCGCACCAGCACGATGGTGCCGACATTGACCTCCGAGCGGAGCCGGAGGGAGCCGCCATGCAGCTCGGCCATGGAGCGGGCGATGGCGAGCCCGAGACCCGAGCCCTTGTGGCTGCGGGTCATGTTGGTCTCGACCTGCACGAAGGGCTGGCCGAGGCGGGGCAGCACGGATTTCGGGATGCCGATGCCGGTATCCTCGACGAAGAGATGCGTGAAGCCGCTGGCCGTGCGGCCGCGGACGAGGACGCGCCCCTCGGGCGGCGTGAACTTCACGGCGTTCTGCAGCAGGTTGACCAGCACTTGGTGCAGGGCGCGCTCGTCGGCGAGAAGCCGCATCCCGGGGCTGAGGTCGACGCTGATCTCCAGGGACTTGGCGCGGGCCGCCTCGGCGACGAGCTTGAGCGCGCCGCCGAGCGCCGCCTCGGCGTCGATCTCGCGCGGGTTCAGCCGGACCCGGTGCGCCTCGATGCGCGACATGTTCAGGATGTCGTCGATGACCGAGAGCAGGTAGTGCCCGCTCTCGCCGATGTCGCGGCAATACTCGGCGTAGCGCGGCGAGCCGAGGGGGCCGAACACCTCGTTCGCCATCACGTCGGCGAAGCCGATGACGGCGTTGAGCGGCGTGCGCAGCTCGTGGCTCATATTGGCGAGGAAGTCGGATTTCGCCTGGCTCGCGCTCTCGGCCGCGGCCTTTTGGTCGAGATAGCGCTCGGCGAGGTCGGCGAGCTGCTGGGTCTGCAATTCCAGGGTGCGGCGGGAGCGCTTGAGGTCCTTCACCGTCTCGATCAGCTCGCGCTCGGAGGCGACGAGCTGCTCCTGATGGCGCTTCAGGCTGGTGATGTCGGTGCCGACCGAGACGTAGCCTCCGTCCTTGGTGCGGCGCTCGCTGATCTGGAGCCAGCGGCCGTCGGCGAGTTCCGCCTCGAAGGTGCGGGCGGTGGCCGCGCCCGTCTCGGGCAGCTCGCGGCGGACCTGCGGCAGCACGCCCCGGCCCATCACCTCGCCGTAGCGGCGGCCCGGCTGCGCGTCTTCCGGGTTGAGCGCGTGCAGGTGCCGGAACTTCGAATTGCACAGCACCAGCCGGTTGGTGGTGTCCCAGAGGACGAAGGCCTCCGAGATCGCCTCGATCGCGTCGCGCAGGCGCATGTCGGCGGTGGCGCTGCTCTCGGCGAGGTGGTGCTGCTCGCTCACGTCGATGGCGATGCCGACGAGATGGTGGCCGCCATCGGCGGAATCCGGCACCACCTCGGCGCGGGTGCGCAGCCAGACATAGGCGCCGTCGGCGCCGCGCATGCGGAAGGCGTGGTCGACGACGGTCTGGTTGGCGGCGAGCCCCCGCGCGAGGCTGTAGAGGTCGCCGTCGTCGGGATGGACGAGGGCGTTCACCTCGCCGAAGGAGAGATACTCGTGCTCGCGCTGGTAGCCGAGCAGGGCGTACATCGAGTTCGACCAGTAGATCCGCCCGCGCGGGATGTCCCAGTCCCACAGGCCGCAGCCGCCGCGGCCGAGCGCGATGTCGAGGCGCTGGCGGATCTGCTCGCAGACCCGGTCCGCCCCCTCGGCGCGGCGGCTCTGCAGGCCGTAGGCGAGGCCGACGCCGATGATGACGAGGGCGGAGGCGCCGATCAGCACGACCTGGTCGCGGGTGCGGGTATGCCAGCCCCTGAGCAGCGGCTCCAGGGTCTGCACCACCGCGATCCGCCGCCCGTCCGGCAGACGGTGCATGGCGGCGATGAGCGGCTCGCCGTCCGTGGGCGCCAGCTCGGTCGCGCCGAGGCGCTCGCCGAAGGTGGTCAGCGCCTCGCTATCCCCGAGCAGCCCGGCGAGGCTCGTCGTGTCCCGGTCGAGCGGCGGATGGGCGGCGAGGATGCGCTCCTCGGCGGAGATCAGGATCAGGCGGCGGCCGTTGCGGGCGGCGGCCTCGGTGGTCAGGCTGCGGAGGTCGCCCTGGTCGCCGGGCCGCGTCGCCGCGGCCGCGCGGGTGAAGACCTCGATCTCGGTGGCGGCGGCGGCGACGATCTCGTCGCGCTGGCTGCGGATGTGCAGCGCCGCGATGCCGACGAGGCAGGCGAGGAAGGTCGAGAGCAGCGCCGGGATCGCGTAGCGGAGGGCCGCCTCGGCCCGGATCAGGCGGGCATTCCGTGCCCGCGCGGGCCAGTGGACACCGAGAATCGTGCCCGCACGCGCGGAGAAGGAAGCGGAAGCCGCCTCCGGCATGAGCGAACCTCAACCGTGGGAAGATTGCCTTGCCGGGAGGCGCCCCGCGCCGCCCCGAATCTGTATGCAATATGAGCGTTCGCCACACCCCTTGTCCACGGGTTTTTCGGATTCGGCGTTGACTCTGGCGGCGTGTTGCGGAATCGCCCCGATTCGCAATTGTCGAACGTTTACAATTGGTTAACCGGCGCAATCGTCCGCGTGACGATGTCCGCGACATCGCGGGACAGGCCCGGGATCGCCTTGATCCGGTTGAGCATTTCCTCGGCCTTGGCCGCTCGCGATTTTTTCAACTTCCGCCAGGATCCGAAGGCCGTGAGCAGGCGCGCGGCGGCCTGCGGATTGGTCCCGTCGAGGGCCGCGACGGTGTCGGCGACGAGGGCGAAGCCGGCCCCGTCCGCCCGCGCGAACTGCGTCGGGTTGCCGAAGGCGAAGCTGCCGACGAGGGCGCGGACGCGGTTGGGATTGGTCAGCGCGTAGGCCGGGTGCCGCTTCAGGCCCTCGATCCGCTCCGGCGTGCCGGGCTCGGGGATGGTGGCCTGGAGGGCGAACCACTTGTCGAGCACCAGCGGCTCGTCGGCGTAGCGCGCGCCGAAGGCGGCGAGCGCCGCCTCGCGGGCGTCGCCCGGGATCAGGGCCAGGGTGCCGAGCGCCGCGAGCCGGTCGGTCATGTTGGTGGCCGCCTCCAGCCGCGCGGCGGCGCGGGCGGCGCCCGTCTCGGGGTCGCCCGCTGCGAGGAGGTCGAGGGCGGCGTTGCGGAGCGCCCGCCGCCCGGCCGCGGCGGCGTCGGGGCTGTAGGGCGTGCCCGCGGGCTCGGCGAGCCGCGCCTCGATGCCCTCCAGCCGGTCGCGCAGGGCGCGGCCGAGCGCGGCCCGGAGGCCCTTGCGCGCACCGTGGATCGCGTCGGGATCGACCTCCGCCTCGATCTCGTTGGCGACCTCGCCCTCGCCGGGCAGGCTGAGCATCAGGGCGGCGAAGGCCGGGTCGCGCGGGGCCTCGGCGTCGAGGAGCAGGCCGAGCGCCTCGGCGAAGGCGTCGGCGGGGCCGCCCCCGCGGATCAGCCGCAGGGCGAGGCTCTGGCCGGCCTGCCAGCGGTTGAACGGGTCGGTGTCGCGCCCGAGCAGGACGAGGTGGTCCTCCTCGGTGAGCGCGCCGTCGAGGCGCACCGGGGCCGAGAAGCCGCGCAGCAGCGAGGGCACCGGCCGCTCCGTCACGCCGCGGAAGCGGAGCGTCGCCTCCGCATCCTTCAGGACGTAGACGCCGTCCGCGAGGTCCGGGCAATCCGCATCGAGCGCGCCGCCCGTGCCGACGAGTCCGAGCGCCACCGGCATCACGAGGGCCGAGCCGCCGTCGAGGCTCTGCCAGAGGGTGAGGTCGCAGGTCCCCGCCGCCGCGTCGTAGGCGGTCCGGAAGGCGAGGCGCGGGGTGCCGGGCCGGGCATACCATTGCGCGAAGGCCGCGAGGTCGCGCCCGCTGACGGCCGCGAAGGCGTCGAGGAAATCCTCGACGGTGGCGGCGCGCCCGTCATTCTCGGCGAAGTAGCGGTCCATGCCGGCGCGGAAGGCGTCGGGCCCGAGCAGGGTCTTGAGCATCCGCACGATCTCGGCGCCCTTCTCGTAGACGGTCGCCGTGTAGAAGTTGTTGATCTCGGCATAGGCCGTCGGCCGCACCGGGTGGCGCAGCGGGCCGGCATCCTCCGGGAACTGTCGGGCGCGCAGCTGGCGCACCTCCGCGATGCGGTGGACCGCCCGCGAGCGCATGTCGGAGGAGAATTCCTGGTCGCGGAAGACGGTGAGTCCCTCCTTGAGGCAGAGCTGGAACCAGTCGCGGCAGGTGACGCGGTTGCCCGACCAGTTGTGGAAGTACTCGTGCGCGATGATCGCCTCGATCGCCGCGTAGTCGGCGTCGGTGGCGGTCTCAGGCGAGGCGAGAACGTACTTGTCGTTGAAGATGTTGAGGCCCTTGTTCTCCATCGCGCCCATGTTGAAGTCGGAGACGGCGACGACGTTGAACACGTCGAGGTCGTAAGGGCGGCCGAAGGCCTCCTCATCCCATTTCATCGAGCGGACCACCGCGTCGAGGGCGTAGTCCGCGCGTGCCTCCTTGCCGGGTTCCACATGGACGGCGACGGCGACCGCCCGGCCCTCCATCGTGGTGAAGCGGGTGGCGACGTTGCCGAGCCGGCCGCCGACCAGGGCGAAGAGATAGGCGGGCTTCGGGTGCGGATCGTGCCAGACCGCGTAGTGGCGGCCGCCGTCGAGCGCGCCCGCCTCCACGGGGTTGCCGTTGCCGAGCAGGACCGGCGCCTCGTCCCGGTCCGCCTCGATGCGGGTGGTGTAGACCGAGAGCACGTCCGGCCGGTCGAGGAAGTAGGTGATGCGGCGGAACCCGTCCGCCTCGCACTGGGTGCAGTAGACGCCGCTCGAGCGGTAGAGGCCCATCAGCTTGGTGTTGGCGCCCGGGTCGAGCTCCGTGACGATGCTCAGCGTGAAGGGCCGCCGCGGCGGCGCTGCGAGCACCAGGCCGGACGGGCCCACCGCATAGGCATCCTCGGGCAGGGGCCGCCCGTCGAGGTCGAGGGCGACCAGGGACAGTTCGTCGCCGTCGAGGCGCAGCGGCGCGTCCGGATCGCCCGCCGGATTCGGGCGCAGCGCCAGCACCGCGGTCACCCGGGTCCGGCTCGGATGGAGCCGCACGTCGAGATCGACGCGGTCGATCAGGAAGTCGCTCGGCCGGTAATCCGAGAGGTGGATGAGCGGGGGCGTCTCGGTGCGCATCGTCGCGAGGATCTCCGTTCCAGCGGCGGGCGGGGGGCTTGCATGGACGCCATGCGCCCCGGCCTGACGCTCGTTTCCCTATGTCTCTCTCGTCCGCGAAACGCGCAATCCGCCCCGTGCCGGCGGTCGCGCGGGGCCGCCGCCCACTGCCGGATCGGGCCGCTTGCTTGATTTCCCGGGCCGGATCGCGGAAAGGGTCTCACGGCAACGGGTTACCCGCGCACGGCCGGCTCACGCGTCCGCTGGCTCGGCTCACGGATCGAAGGCACGGATCAGGGTAGGCATGGCGAACGTCGTCGTTGTAGGCGCCCAGTGGGGCGACGAGGGCAAGGGCAAGATCGTCGACTGGCTCTCGGAGCAGGCCGACATCGTGGTCCGCTTCCAGGGCGGCCACAATGCGGGCCATACTCTCGTCATCGACGGCGTCACCTACAAGCTCGCGCTCCTGCCCTCGGGCGTGGTGCGCGGCGGCAAGCTCTCGGTGATCGGCAACGGCGTCGTGGTCGATCCCTGGCACCTCGTGGACGAGATCGCGCGGATCCAGGCGCAGGGCGTCGAGGTCTCCCCGCAATCCCTGCGCATCGCCGACAACGCGACGCTGATCCTGCCGCTGCACCGCGAGCTCGACCATTTCCGCGAGACCACCAATGTCGGCCTGAAGATCGGCACGACGAAGCGCGGCATCGGCCCGGCCTACGAGGACAAGGTCGGCCGCCGCGCCATCCGCGTGGTGGACCTCGCCGACGAAGCGATGCTGCCGGCCAAGGTCGAGCGGCTGCTCGCCCACCACAATGCCCTGCGCCGCGGCCTCGGCATCGAGGAGGTCGACGCGCAGGCCCTGCTCGGCGAGCTGAAGGCCATCGCGCCGACCATCCTGCCCTACGCCGCCCCGGTCTGGTCGCTGCTCGACGAGGAGCGGCGCCACGGCAAGCGCATCCTGTTCGAGGGCGCCCAGGGCGCGCTCCTCGACGTGGACCACGGCACCTATCCCTTCGTCACCTCCTCGAACATCGTGGCGGCGCAGGCGGCGACGGGCTCCGGCCTCGGCCCGGGCGCCATCGGCTACGTGCTCGGCATCGCCAAGGCCTACACGACCCGCGTCGGCGAGGGCCCGTTCCCGACCGAGCTGTTCGACGAGATCGGCGAGACGATCGGCCGGAAGGGCCGCGAGTTCGGCGTCAACACGGGCCGCAAGCGCCGCTGCGGCTGGTTCGACGCGGTGCTGGTGCGCCAGACCGTGCGGACCTCCGGCATCCACGGCATCGCGCTGACCAAGCTCGACATCCTCGACGGGTTCGAGACGATCGAGATCTGCACCGGCTACCGCCTCGACGGGCAGGTCATCGACCACCTGCCGGCGAGCCAGGCCGCGCAGGCCCGCGTCGAGCCGATCTACGAGACCATGCCGGGCTGGACGGAGACCACGGCCGGGGCGCGCTCCTTCGCGGAGCTGCCGGCGCAGGCGATCAAGTACGTCCGGCGGATCGAGGAATTGATCGGCGCGCCGGTGGCGCTGCTCTCGACCTCGCCCGAGCGCGACGACACCATCCTGATGCACAACCCCTTCGAGGATTGAGTGCCTCTCACACAACGCCCGCTGCGCCGCCGCGGCCGGAGGGAGGGCTCCCGGCGATCGGGAGCCGTGTGAAGAGCACTTAGGGGGCCCTCGCGCATATGCGGGGGCTTCGAAGGGGACCGGACCGGGGCACGATGGCCGACTACTACCCGCTGCTGGCGCGTGCCCTGGAGGCTCTGCCCGATCGCACGCCGGCCATGCGCCGCGCCGTCTACGAGCGGGCCCGCAACGCCCTGGTGACGCAGCTCCGCTCGATCGAGCCGCCGCTCTCCGAGAGCGACATCGACGTGGAGCGCAAGGCGCTCGACGCGGCCATCGCCCGGCTTGAGACGAGCTACGACGTCCCGGCCCCGGCCAACGACGCCGCAAGTTCGCCGCCCCCCGCTGCTCCCAAGCCGCCGGAGGCCGTCAAGCCGCCAGAGGCCGTCAAGCCGCCGGAGCCCGTCAAGCAGCCGGAGCCCCCCGCCAAGCCGCCGGAGGCCTCGACGCCGCCGGAGGCCTCGACGCCGCTGGAGGCCTCGAGGCCGCCGGAGCCGGCCGCCGTCCCGCCGCCACCCGAGGCGGAGCCGGCCGAATCCGAGGCGCCCGAGCCGAGGCCGTTCGAGCCGAAGGACCTCCAGACCCGGCGCCTCGAGCCGGCCGCCTCCGAGCCCCACGCGCTGCCCGAGACGCTGCAGCCCGAGACGAAGCCCGAGCCCTTCCTGCCGCCGGCCCCGCCGCCGCGCTTCACCGCGGCGGAGCCCAAGGCGCCGCGCGAGCCGGCGATCCCGATCGCCCCGCCGCGCACGGCCGCGTTCGAGCCCGCTCCCGCGGAGCCGGACGAGGCCGCCGCGCCGGAGCCTGCCACCGCGGCCGAGAGCCAGGCGCGCGGGGAGGTCCCGGGCGTGCGGCAGCGGCCGCGCATCGACGTGGTCGCCCCGCGCGGCCGCTCGCGGCTCCTGCGCAACGCCTTCGTCGGCGCCGTGCTCGCCGTGGTGATCGGGCTGATCGCGGTGGCGGCCTACTGGCTGCGCGACAAGCCGGCCGAGATCCAGGCCGGCGGCCCTTCCGCGTCCGAGGGGCAGACCTCCGAGAACGCCGACGCCAAGTTCTCAGACCGGATCGGGGGCGACCCGGCCCCGGCCGAGCGTCCGCCGGCGCCGCAGCCCGCGCCCGAAGGATCCGGATCGAGCCGCGCCGCGGCCCCGGCCCAGCCCGACCTCGCGGTGGCGCAGCGCGCCACCCTGGCCGAGGAGGCGCAGGGCGGGGGCGACGCCCAGCCGGTCCTGAGCCAGGGCCGCGTGCTCTGGCGGCTCGATTCGGTGAGCGGCGAGCAGGGCCAGCCCCTGCAGACCGCCGTGGTCGCGACGGTGACGATCCCCGATGCCGGCCTCACCCTGGTGATGACCCTGCAGCGTAACCTCGACGCGACGCTGCCGGCCTCCCACACGATCAGCCTCGCCTTCAGCGCGACCGGCCCCGACGCCGCCAAGCGCTCGGTGCAGGAGATCGGCCTGCTCCAGCCGAAGGAGGACGAGGCGGGGCGCGGCGCGCCGGTGGCGGGCCTGCCGGTGCGCGTGCGGGAGAACCTGTTCCTGATCGGCCTCTCGTCGCTGCGCGGCGACGTGGAGCGCAACACCGACCTGCTGCTCAACCGCAACTGGTTCGATCTCGGCCTGCGCTACGCCAGCGGCCAGCGCGCCGTCATCACCTTCGAGAAGGGCGGCGCCGGCGCCCAGGTGATGCAGCGCGCCTTCGAGCAGTGGCGATAGAAGGATCCGGGATGCCGAAGGGATCATCCCTTCGGCGGGGTGTCGGGGCAGAGCCCTGACGGGAAGTCCCGGGGGCGTGCCCTCAGAGCATGCTCGGCAGGATGCGGTCCGGCGGCCGGTGGCCGTCCATGAAGGTCTTGATGTTGATGATGACCTTCTCGCCCATGTCGAGGCGGCTCTCGTGGGTGGCCGAGCCCATATGCGGCAGCAGCACCACCTTGCCCGTGCGGGCGAGCTTGACGAGGCGCGGGCTCACCGCCGGCTCCTGCTCGAACACGTCGAGGCCGGCGGCCGAGACGTCGCCGGCCTCGATGAGGCGGGCGAGGGCGTTCTCGTCGATCACCTCGCCGCGGGCGGTGTTCACCACGATGGCCTCGCGCTTGAGCAGCTTGAGGCGGCGGGCCGAGAGCAGGTGGTAGGTGGCCGGCGTGTGCGGGCAGTTGACCGAGACGATGTCCACCCGCGCCAGCATCTGGTCGAGGGATTCCCAGTAGGTCGCGTCCAGCGCGCTCTCGGTGGCGGCCGGCACGCGGCGGCGGTTGTGGTAGTGGATCTGCAGGCCGAAGGCCCGGGCGCGGCGGGCGAGCGCCTGGCCGATGCGGCCCATGCCGACGATGCCGAGCCGCTTGCCGGTGATGCGGCGCCCGAGCATCCAGGTCGGCGACCAGCCGGTGTTCCACTCGTCGTCCGGGATGATGCGCGCGCCCTCCGCCACCCGGCGGGCGACGGCGAGGATCAGCGCCATGGTCATGTCGGCGGTGTCCTCGGTCAGCACGCCCGGCGTGTTGGTGACCGTGATGCCGCGCTCCAGGGCGGCCGCCACGTCGATATGGTCGACGCCGTTGCCGAAATTGGCGATCAGCCGCAGGTTCGGGCCGGCCTGGGCGAGGATCCCGGAATCGATCTCGTCGGTGACGGTGGGGACGAGCACGTCGGCCTCGCGCAGGGCCGCGGCGAGCGCCTCGGCCGACAGCGGCTTGTCCTCGGCGTTGAGGCGCACGTCGAAGAGCTCGCGCATGCGCGTCTCGACGGCGTCCGGCAGGCGCCGCGTCACCACAACGAGCGGCTTGCGCTTCGACATCGTTCCTCCCTCGCCCTGCGCCGTTCACGCAGGTTTTCAGCCTCGGGCCCGGTGGCCGCATGCCTCGGCGCGACGCGTGCCGGGTTCCGGCACGGGGGCGCCTCAAACCTCCATTAACCGAACTCGGCCAGACAGGATCGGGCCGGGTCCGGAGCCGGCGACACGCAGGTTTCGGGCCTCCGGCCTCTCTACCAGAGCGAGGGCGGAACACAATCCGGCCCCGCGCCGGCCACCTGCGCCGGCCGGGCTTTCGGATCCGCCCCAGGCAGGATCGAGACGAGGAAGGATGGCGAGGATGCGCGTGGCCCGGATTGCCCTGACGGTTGCCGCCCTGGGCTTGTCCCCGACGGTCGCGGGCGCGGCTCCGCCGGCTCCGGCCGCCGCGATGCCCGAGGCCGGGCTCGGCCCGGTCACCAAGCTGCCGCTGCCGCGCTATGCCAGCCTGAAGACCGACCGGGTGAACCTGCGCGAGGGCCCGTCGAAGGACCACCGCACGCTCTGGGTGTTCCAGCGCGCCGGCCTGCCCGTCGAGATCGTCGCCGAGTTCGAGACCTGGCGCCGGATCCGCGATTCCGAGGGCACGGAGGGCTGGGTGCTGCACTCGCTGCTGTCGGGCCGGCGCACGGCGATCGTCAACGCGCAGAAGGGGCCGGACAAGGGGGCGGTGCCGCTGCGCGCCAGCGCCGACGACGGCGCGCCGGACGAGGCGCGGCTGGAGGCGGGGGTGATCGGCAGCGTGAAGAGCTGCACCGGATCGTGGTGCCGCCTCGTGGTGGCTTTGCCCTCCCGCCGCGGCGACGTGGACGGCTATATCCGCCAGGACCGGCTCTGGGGCGTCTATCCCAACGAGAAGGTGCAGTGAGCGCAGCTTCGAAATGAGAAAAGGCCCGGGCAGCGCCCGGGCCTTTCTCTTCGGACTCGCGATCGCGCCGCGTCTCAGCTCTGGCGGCGGTTGCTGCCCCGGCGGCGCAGGCGCACGATCACCTCGACGCCGGCGATCTCCATGCCCTCGGGCGCGTCGGGCAGCGAATCGACGGTGATGCCGCAATCGGGCATGTCGATCACCTGGCCCTCGTCCTCGAGGTAGAAGTGGTGGTGCTCGCTCGGGTTGGTGTCGAAATAGGCCTTCGACCCGTCGAGCGCGAGCTGGCGCAGCAGGCCGGCTTCGGTGAACTGGTGCAGGGTGTTGTAGACGGTGGCCAGCGACACCGGCACCTTGGCGCGCATCGCCTCGTCGTAGAGCATCTCGGCCGTGAGGTGGCGGTCGCCGCGGCCGAAGAGCAGCCAGCCGAGCGACAGGCGCTGCCGGGTCGGGCGCAGGCCGGCGCGGCGCAGGCGGTCGCGCAGGTCCGAGAGCGGGCAGCCGCGGCGGCCGGCGGCGGACGCCTCCGCGGAGAGCGGGGCGGTCCGGCCGTTCAGGACGGCCTGCAGGGGCAACAGCTCGGACATCGGCGGACGGAACGCTCTCGTACGGACATGGGATTAATGCGGGAGTATACGAAACAGGCGTGAGTGTCGCAACCCGACTCCGCTCCTGCAATACGCTGCATCCCGCGCAAAGCTTTGAAGGCGCCCGGCCCCGTGCTAACGAGGCGCCGACACAGGCTGGCGCCGCGCCCTGCGCTGCCCCCGGCCGCGCCGACGGCTCCGGCTCGGCACCGCCCCGCGGCCGAGCCTCCGGCGACGAAGCGAATCCAGGGAATCGAACCGCCCACATGCCCTCAGACGCCGACACCACCGCGCAGACCACGCCCCGCGCGTCGAGCTATTCCTACGAGGACCTTCTCGCCTGCGGTCGCGGCGAGCTGTTCGGAGCCGGCAACGCCCAGCTCCCGCTGCCGCCGATGCTGATGTTCGACCGCATCGTGCAGATCACGAGCGAGGGCGGCGCGCATGGCAAGGGCCATGTCCGGGCCGAGTTCGACATCCGCCCCGACCTCTGGTTCTTCCCCTGCCACTTCAAGGGCGATCCCGTGATGCCGGGCTGTCTCGGCCTCGACGCCCTCTGGCAGCTCGTCGGCTTCTATCTCGGCTGGCTCGGCTCGCCGGGCCGCGGCCGGGCGCTCGGCGTCGGCGAGGTCAAGTTCACCGACCAGGTGCTGCCCACCGTCAAGCAGGTGGTCTACGGGGTCGACCTCAAGCGCGTGCGCCAGGGCAAGCTGGTGCTCGGCATCGCCGACGGCTGGCTGGAGGCCGACGGCAAGCGCATCTACGAGGCGCAGGATCTGCGGGTCGCCCTGTTCCAGAGCTGATTTTTTTCGCGTGCCGCGGCGGCGCCGGGCAACGGTGCCGTGCCCGCGGCAGTTGAGATTGTGTCGGCTTCGTCCTAGCTGACCGGGAGCGCGGCGCGCAGCGGGCCTGCCGCCGCGGCGGAGACAAGTTCGTTCATGCGCCGTGTCGTCATCACCGGGATGGGCATCGTCTCGTCCATCGGCAACAACACGCAGGAAGTGCTCGCCTCCCTACGCGAGGCGCGCTCCGGAATCGCCCGCGACGAGGCGCAGGCCGCCCACGGCTTCCGCAGCCAGGTCTCGGGCGCGCCGACCCTCGATCCCGAAGGCGTCGTGGACCGGCGCGCCATGCGCTTCCACGGCGGCGGCACCGCCTGGAACCACGTCGCCATGGATCAGGCGATCCGCGATGCGGGCCTCGAATCCGGCGACGTCTCGAACGACCGCACCGGCATCATCATGGGCTCGGGCGGTCCCTCGACCCGCACCATCGTGGAATCCGCCGCCATCGCCACCGACAAGGGGCCGAAGCGCGTCGGGCCCTTCGCCGTGCCCAAGGCCATGTCCTCGACGGCCTCGGCCACGCTGGCGACCTGGTTCAAGATCCGCGGCGTGAACTATTCGATCTCCTCCGCCTGCGCGACCTCGAACCACTGCATCGGCAACGCCGCCGAGATCATCCAGGCGGGCCGCCAGGACATCATCTTCGCGGGCGGCTGCGAGGAGCTGGACTGGACGCTCTCCGTCCTGTTCGACGCCATGGGCGCCATGTCCTCCAAGTACAACGAGACGCCGGCCCGGGCCTCCCGCGCCTACGATGCGGGCCGTGACGGCTTCGTCATCGCCGGCGGGGCGGGCGTGCTGGTCCTCGAGGAATACGAGCACGCCAAGGCGCGCGGCGCCCGCATCTACGGCGAGGTGGCGGGCTACGGCGCGACCTCGGACGGCCACGACATGGTGGCCCCCTCCGGCGAGGGCGCGGTGCGCTGCATGCGCCAAGCCATCGAGGGCCTGAAGGGCGCCAGGATCGACTACATCAACCCGCACGCCACCTCGACGCCCGTCGGCGACGACAAGGAGATCGAGGCGATCCGCGAGGTCTTCGGCCGCGGCGAGAACTGCCCGCCGATCGCGGCCACCAAGTCGCTCACCGGCCACTCGCTCGGCGCCACCGGCGTGCAGGAGGCGATCTACGCGCTGCTGATGATGAACAACGGCTTCATCTGCGAGAGCGCGCATATCGACGAGCTCGATCCGGCCTTCGCCGACATGCCGATCCTGCGCGAGCGGCGGGACGGGGCGAAGCTCGGCCACGTCCTCTCGAACTCCTTCGGCTTCGGCGGCACGAACGCGACGCTGGTGCTGAAGCACGTCGACGCCTGAACACCGGAACTTCGACCCTGCACGGATCATTGTCGTGCAGGTCGGGGGGAGTGTCGTCGTGGTCCCGTTCATCGTCGGAACCTTGGCCGGACTGGTCATCGCGGGAAGCGCGGCCGTGTTCGCCAAACAGATGCTCCTCGAGGATGCCCGCGACCGGACCGGCGGATACTTCTGAGCTCCGCCACCCCACGCGAGCCTGCCAAGCCCCGCCCCCGGCGGGGCTTTCGCGTTTCCACGGCCCGTCCCGCGCCCGGATTGGACAGGCTCGCGACGGGCGGGCTATGGCTCGAAGCCTGGATCTGGTCCCGGCCGGGACCGCGCGGAGAGTGGGACGAACGATCGAATGACGGCATTGATGGCGGGCAAGCGCGGCCTGATCATGGGCGTTGCCAACGATCACTCGATCGCCTGGGGCATCGCCCGGATGCTTCACCGGCACGGCGCGCAGCTCGCCTTCACCTACCAGGGCGAGGCGCTCGGCCGCCGGGTCGGCCCGCTCGCGGCCAAGCTCGATTCCGACGTGGTGATCCCCTGCGACGTGGAGGATCTCGCCTCGGTGGATGCCGCCTTCGACCGGCTCGACGCGGCCTTCGACGGCCGGATCGACTTCGTGGTCCACGCCATCGGCTTCTCGGACAAGGCGCAGCTCAAGGGCCGCTACGTGGAGGTGACCACGCGCGACAACTTCGTGCGCACCATGACGATCTCGTGCTTCTCCTTCACCGAGATCGCCCAGCGCGCGGCCAAGCGCATGAGCGAGGGCGGCTCGCTTCTCACGCTCACCTATGGCGGCTCGACGCGGGTCATGCCGAACTACAACGTGATGGGCGTGGCCAAGGCGGCGCTGGAGGCCTCCGTGCGCTACCTCGCCTCGGATCTCGGGCCGGCCGGCATCCGCGTCAACGCACTCTCGGCCGGGCCGATGCGGACGCTCGCCGGCGCCGGCATCGCGGATGCGCGGCTGATGTTCAACCACCAGAAGGCGCACGCGCCGCTCCGGCGCACGGTGAGCCTCGACGATGTCGGCGGCTCTGCCCTCTACCTGCTCTCCGATCTCTCGGGCGGCGTCACCGGCGAGGTCCATTTCGTGGATTCGGGCTACAACATCATCTCGATGCCCCGGCCCGACGTGCTGCAGGCCCAGGACGCGGCCGGCGTCGTCGGCGACGATTGAGGGATCGGTCCTGGGATTCCGAAGGGATCATCCCTTCGGCGGGGTATCGGGGCAGAGCCCTGATCTTCGATGACCAGGGCTCTGCCCTGGACCCGCCAAAGGCCTGAGGCCTTTGGAAGCCCGGGATTTCCGTCGTTCAGTCCGGCACCAAGCCGGAGGGGAGGGGTGCGATCTCGGGCGGCGGCGGGGGGCGGCGGACGCGCCGGGTGCGCACGATGCGGGGGTCGCGCCGCTCGGCCACGACGGGCGGGGGCGGCTCGGACGGGAAGTTCGAGGCGAACGGGTTCGGCGGCACGCGCTCGCCCTGCGCCTCGGCGGGAGAGGCGAGCCAGAGCACGGCGACGGCCGCGGCAGCAGGGATCGAGCACGTGATCGGGCGCATGCGAGCCTCCTCGTGGGCCGGGCGCCCTGCCGTTGAGGGCGGTGCGCCGGGCGCCGGCAGATTTCGCCGGCCGGGCGTGCCGGGCAAGCCGGACCTGAGGTGGAGATAGGGCAGGCGCATGCAGCCGCATCGGTTCGAGAAGGACGGCGCGACCTACGAGGTCCGCTTCGAGCGCGGGGACGGGGCCTGGGTCGCCCATATCCGCCGGGTCGAGGACGGCGCGTCGGCGACCCTCGCCTTCCCCGACGGGGTCGGCTACGCCGCCGACGACGTGCGCGGCTCCCTGATCGCGGGCTGCGAGGCGGCGGCCGAGCGCCTCTCGGAGCGGCCGCCGACCCGGCACTGAGCCGGATTGCCGGAACCGGTCCGCGTCCCAGACGGTTCGCGCTCAGCGACACAACAGCGTCGAGGAGCGTCCATGTCCGAGATCATCTATCACATCGTCGAGCACGACGGCGGCTTCGCCTACAAGGTCGGCGACGTGTTCTCCGAGACCTTCCCGAGCCGGGAGGAGGCGCTGCAGGCCGCCCAGGCCGCCGCAGCCGAGCAGCAGGTCCCCGGATCGACCGAGGGCATCCGCTATCAGGACAAGACGGGAGCCTGGCACGACGAGACGGCCAGGGGTAACGATCGTCCCGTCGCCAAGGTCGTGGATTAGGACGCGCTCCGCCGAAGTGGACGCCGGTTCGGCGACGAAGAGCGCGTCGCGGTAAGGATCCAGAGCCCGCGACGCGGGGGCTTGGTCGGGAGATTGAGTCGGCATGGCGGGCGCGCGGACTCCGAAGGTGAAGGCGGCGCGGCCCAAGATTGAGCCCGCCAAGACTGGGCCCGCGACGGCGGAGCGCGCGAAGCCCGATCGGCCGAAGGGCGCGCGCCGCACCACGCCCTCGCCGGAGACGCTTGCCGAACTCGGGCCCGAGCGCCTGATCGGCCTGATCCTCGACGAGACGGCCCGCAACCCCGCCTTCAAGAAGCTCGTCAGCGCAGCGCTCGCCGCCCGGCAGGGGCCGGATGCCGTGGCCGCCATGGTCGACCGGCGGCTCGCTGCGCTGGAGGGCGCGCGCGGCTATATCGACTGGCAGAAGCGCCGCAGCTTCGCGGCCGATCTCGACGCCACCGTCACGGTGATCCTGAACGAGCTGCGCCCCCTCGACCCGGAGGCCGCCCTCGACCGGATCGTGCGCTTCCTGAGCGGCGCGGATTCGGTGCTGAACCGGGTCGATGACGGGACCGGCCGGATCGGCGGGCTCTACGAGCGCGCCACGGACGCCGCCGTGGAGATCGCCGCGGCGCTGCCGCTGGAGGCGGCGGGGCGTTTCGCGCTCGGCCTCGTGCCTCGCATCGTGGCCACTCCGGACGGGTTCCTCGGCAGCCTGCTGCGGGACCTCGTGGCGCGGCTCGATCCGGGCGCGCTCGGCGACCTCGACCGGGGCCTCGCCGGGGCGCTGGGGGCACTGGGCAACGACGGTACGAAGGCCCAGCCGGACTGGGGGAACCGGTTCCGCCGCATGCTGATGCAGCGCGTGCGCCAGGACATCGCCGACCGGCGCGGCGACGTGGACGCCTTCATCGCCCTGGAGGAGGCGCTGATGCCGGAGGCGCCGGACCGGGTGGCCATCGCCTCGCGCCTGGTCGAAGGAGGCCGGGCCGCCGAGGCCCTCGACTGGCTGCGCCGGCCGGCGCCCGCCGTCCGCACCACCACCCGCGCCGAGCTGATCACCGGCTTCGTGGAGGAGCCCCATCCGGACCGGGACCGGATCGAGGTCGAGATCCGGGCCCTTGAAGCCCTCGGCCGCGGGCAGGAGGCGCAGGAGATGCGCTGGGGGCGCTTCGCGGACCTGCTCGACGCCGCGATGCTGCGCGACTACCTCGCCAAGCTGCCGGATTTCGAGGACGACGAGGCGCTGGCACGGGCCTTCGCCCATGCGGAGGCCTTCCCCACCCGGCACCGGGCGCTCGCCTTCCTCGTCGGCTGGCCGAACCTGGAGCGCGCCGCCCGCCTCGTCCTCGCCCATCCCGAGGCCTGGGACGGGACGCGCTACGCCGTCCTCACCCCCGCGGCGGATGCGCTGGCGGTGAGCGGCCATCCGAAGGCGGCCACGCTGCTCTTCCGCCGCCTCCTCGAGACGATCCTCGACAAGGGCCAGAGCTCCGCCTACGCGCATGCGGCGCGCTACTATCTCGAACTCGACACCCTGGCCGAGCACTTGGAGCCGGGCGCCGTCGCGCCGGAGCCGGACGTCTACAAGGCGGCCCTGCGCCGCAAGTACGGGCGCAAGTATGCCTTCTGGGGTCTGATCGACGACGCGGGCCTGTAGGAGACGGCTCGGGGGAACTTGGCCGGTGCCCTTCCGCCTTCGCCAGGAAAGAGCCCGGAGATCCTTCCCATGACCCCGTTCACGCGTACCGCCCTCGCCGCCGCCCTCCTTCTCGCCGCCGCGCCGGCTTCCGCGGAATCGATCGGCGAGAAGAGCGGGCTGAATGCCCTGGTCGGCCGCGCGCCCTCGACCGCCGACTTCGTGTCCGAGGCCGCGATCAGCGACATGTTCGAGCTGCAATCGAGCCAGCTCGCGGCCGAGCGCGGCGACGATCCGGCCAAGGCCTTCGCCAAGCGCATGATCGCCGACCACGAGAAGACCTCGGCCGAGATGAAGCAGGTGGTCCGGGACGGGAAGGTCCAGGCCACCCTGCCCACCGCCCTCGACAGCACCCACCAGAAGAAGCTCGACACCCTGAAGGGCCTGCAGGGGGCGGAGTTCAACAAGCAGTACCGCGAGGATCAGGTGAAGGCGCACAAGGATGCCGTCGACCTGTTCCAGCGCTACGGCAGCGGCGGCGACAATGCGGCGCTCAAGGCCTTCGCGCGCAAAACCGAGCCGGCCCTGGCCGAGCACCTGAAGATGGCCCAGGACCTTCAGAAATAGGCGCGGGCATTGTCCGCCGAACCGGGATCCTTCGGGGGAGCGCGCTCCGATCAGCCCTGCTCGATCGCGTCCACCCGCCCCGGATAGAAGGCGAGGTGGCCGCGGATGGCGGCGACCGCCGGGAACGGGTCCTCGTAGCTCCAGGCGGCGTCCGCCCGCTCGCTCCCGCCGACCACGAGGTCGAAATAGCTGGCGTCGCCCTTGTAGGGGCAATGGCTGCGCCGGGCCGAGCGGCGCACCGCGCCCAGCACGTCCGCGCGCGGGATGTAGAGGACGGGCAGGTAGCCCGCCTCCTGAAGGCTGAGCGCCGCGCGCGTCTCGGCGGCGACGGTGCCCTCCACGATCACCCGGACGAGGCCCGGCTGCGGCAGGATCGCGATCGGATGGTCGGGGCCCGGCAGCTTCATGGCGCGCTCCTGTCCTTGCTGGATCCCGCATTGAGTTCGGTGGTGCCCAGGGCATCGGCGAGGCGGGCCTGCGCGCTGCCCGGGCGTAGCGGCTTCTGCTGGCTCTCGTGCGGCGCCCAGCCGGAGACCCAGAGCAGTTCGAAGGTGGCGCGCACGCGTCCGTCCACGTCGGCGAAGCGCTCCTGGTAGAGCGCGGCCGCGCGCATCAGGGTCTCGCGGCGCAGCGGTGCCCGGCGGCGTTCGCTGAGCGCGTTGGTGAGGCCCATGGCGCGCAGGTCGCGCAATAGGCGGAACGGGTCGGCGTAGCGCACGGTGACGGTCTCGGCATCGACCACCGGCAGGGCGAAGCCCGCCCGCTGCATCAGGGCGCCGAGCTCGCGCACCGCCGCGAAGGGCGCGACGCGGGGGCTCACCCCGCCCTCCACCTCGCTCTCGGCCTGGCCGAAGCTCTGGCGCAGCTCCGTCAGGGTCGCGCCGCCGAACAGGCAGCCGAGGAACAGCCCGTCCGGGCGCAGGGCCCGGCGGAGCTGGATCAGGGTGCCCGGCAGGTCGTTCACGCCCTGGAGCGCCAGCAGGGAGACCGCGAGATCGACGCTGCCGGGCCCGAGCGGCAGCGTCTCGGGATCTGCCACCGCCAGGGCGAGGCCGGGCTCGGCCGGCTCGGGGAGCGGCGCGAGGCGCAACGTCGTGGCGGCCTCCGGGCGCCGCGCCAGCAGGCGGGCCGCCGCCGGGGCCGGCGTGCCGAGGTCGACGGCATCGGTGAAGCGCCGCAGCACCGCCCCGAGCCGATCCTCGAGATCCTCGGCGACGCGGGCGAGCAGGAAGTCGGCGTAGCCGGCGGCGCGGGCGCGGGCGAGGCGGCGGCGGGCGAGGGCGGTGTCGAACAGGGGAGCATCCATGCGGGTCGAAGATGGCGTCTCCCCAGCCCCGGCGCCAGCACCGCCCGCTCATGCCTCGACGCCGCGCCCGGCATCGCGGCCTCTTCCGTCACGCTTGCGTGAGGCCGGAACGGGGGTGCCTGCGATTCCGTTCCCAGAGCCGAATCGAAGGAGAATCCACCATGACCCGCACCATCGCCGCGACCGTCATCGCGCTGGCCGCCCTGACCGCGGCCGGCGCCGCCGAGGCCAAGGGCTGCCTGAAGGGCGCCGTCGTCGGCGGCATCGCCGGGCATTATGCCGGCCATCACGGCCTGGTCGGCGCCGCGGCGGGCTGCGCCATCGGCCGCCACCGCGCCAACAAGCAGGCCCGCCAGGACAGCCAGACCGCCCCGGCCCCGGCCGCCGCGCACTGAGGCGACGGGACTTTCACGCGCGGGATCAGGGCTCGGCCGCCTCCAGCACGGCGGCGGCCTCGTCCTTCCCCCATGGGTCCGGCCCGAGCAGCTCGGCGACGAGGAGGTCGATCCGCTCCGCGAGGCCGCTGTCCTGCAGGGCGGTCCGGATGACGCCGCGCGCCCGCTGGAACGGCATGTCCGCCGCGACCGGCACCGTGGCCGCCAGCTCCTCAGCCGCCTCGGCGGCGGCGGCGAGCGCGGCGTGCAGCCGGATCCGCGCGTCGAAGAGCGGGATCGGCAGCGTGAACATCAGCTTGTCGAAGTGCCGGGCGCCCTGCTCGCCGCGCGCCTGGATGTTCATCATGCGCAGGCGCGCGGTCTCGCTGTTCAGGATCGCGAGCAGGAAATATCCCTCTGCCTCGCTCTCGACGGCGCACCAGTAGAGGGCATGTTCCGCGATCCCGCGGTCATCCCGTAGGATCACGGCGGCCGGACGCGTTCCCGACGCGGCGAACGCGACGCGCAGAACCGCGATCGGGAACTGGTTCTCGAGCCCGTTGTGGAAGTTCCAGCGCGCCGCGAGCCCCATCTTGCGCGCGCTCGTCCGGTCCCACACCGCTTCGGCCCGCGCCATCCATGCCGCGAGGCGCGCGAGGCCGCGGTTGCCCGCCTGCCGGGCGTCGAGGACGTTGCCCTCCGCATCCACGGGAACGACACCCTCGAAGGGCCGCAGCACGCGGAACGGGGCGATCGACTCGCCGAGATAGACCGGGCGCAGGCAGTCCCGCTCGACCGAGCCGTCGAGGGAGGGCAGGCCGCGGTAGCGCGGATCTTCCAGGTTCGAGCGCCGGCTCTGCACGGCCGGCGCCGCCTGGTTGGCGCCGAGGCGCCCGGCATCCCGGCGCTCCACGAGGCAGAGCATGCGCGGGACGAGCGTCGCCCCCCGTCGGAAGCGGTTGCGGTAGGGCGATTCCGCCGCGAAGCCCACCGCGCGCGGCGCCGGCCCCTCGGCCAGCCGCAGGTTGCGGTCGGCCAGCTCCTCCGGGGCGTCCTTGAAGGGCAGGCGGCCGGCAAACAGCGTCGCCCGCTCCGGCGTCGGGCGCGGGGCGGCGGCGACCGTGGCGAAGAGCGCGCAGGTCGGCACCCGGAAGAGCGGGGCGACCGCCTTGTTGTCGAGCACCCACGCCTCGGTGAAGGCGACGCTGATCCCGGTCCAGGCGCCGGTGCGGAAGGCGCGGTACTGTCCCCGGCTGAGGGCGGCGAGCGGCAGCACCATGGCGAGCCGGCCGCCGCCCGCGCGCCCGTGGCGCACCGGCCTGGCGTAGAGTTCGGCGCAGCGCACGAAGAACAGGCCGGCGAGGTCCGTCTGCGTGACGAGGCGGGCCTCGTCGGGGCCGACCCAGACGCCGAGCCGCCGCGCGGTCTCGCGGAAGCGGGCCTGCATGCCCGCCGACATGTAGCGGTAGGAGAGCCAGGGCGGGTTGCCGAGCACCACGTCGACCCGCGCCCCGTCCGAGAGCGCCACCGGCCGGCTGAGGTTGCGCGCGATGAAGCCCCAGACATGGTCGCGGCCGGCGCGCCGCAGGCGGTCATAGGTGATGTAGGTGGCCCGCAGCGTGCCGTGCTGCGCCGTCGGCACCCGGCAGCCCGCGATGCCGCGCAGGAAGGCGTCGGCGTCGCGGCCCGCCTCGCTCGCGTCGTGCATGGCCGTGACCACGCGGTCGAACAGGCCGGGATCGGCGCAGAGGGCGAGGGGGAAGCGCAGCACCGAGCCGCCGGCCCGGCGGGCGCCCGGCGGCGGCACCTCGATGACGAGGTCCTGCTCCGCCGCGTCGCGCCGCACGTTCCATTGCAGCGCGTCGCCGAGATAGACCGGCAGCGAGATGTCGCCGCCGCGGGTCAGCAGCGCCTCGCCCAGAGCCAGGAGATGGGTGACGCGGGCGAAGATCACCGCCACCGGGTGCACTTCGAATCCCGTGATCGCGGCGCAGCAGCGCGCCGCCACCTCCTCGGCCGCCACGCCCTCGCCCGACAGCGCCTCCCGCTTCAGCCGCACCGCGTGGAACAGGAAGCTGCCCGAGCCGCAGGCGGGGTCGAGGCAGGTCTGCTGCGCCGGCCTGTCGAGGGCGTGGCGCACCACCTTCCGGGCGAGCCAGTCCGGCGTGTAGTACTCGCCGAGGTCGTGGCGCTGCTCCGGATCGATGAGGGATTCGTAGAGCACCTTCAGGAGGTCCACGTCGACGCTGCCGAGGTCGAACCGGGCGGCGTGGTCGGCGAGGCTCGCGACGATGGCCGGGCCGTTCGGGGCCTGCAGCACCCAGCCGAAGAAATCCTCCTCCACCGCCCCGTGCACGCCGGCCTCGCGGAAGGCGCGTCCGTCGAGGAGGTCCTGGGGCGAGCGCCCGTGGATGCGCATGGCGCCGGCCGCGATCGCCTTGGCCAGGATCACGAGATAGGTGTGCTGCAGCCAGAGGTCGTCGCCGCCCACCGCTTTGCCGTAGACGAAGCCCAGATGGCGCTCCCAGAGCTGGCGCTTGAGCGCCGCCTCCGGGTCGGCGGCGACCGCGGCCCAGGCGTCGCGGAGCAGGCCGTGGGTGCGGGCGAAGGCGGCGCTGCGGCGGCCGAGCTCGTTCGTGATGCCGACCGCGTCCGCCGGCAGCCAGTCCCGCACGGCGATGACGCCCTCGAGCCAAGCGAGCAGCGCCCGGGCCTCGGAGGGGCGCGTCTCGTGGGCGGTGAGGGCGACGAGGTCGCCGTCGCGCATCTCGTAGGCCGCGAAGCGCGCCCCATCCGTGGCGAGGCCGACATAGCGCTGTCCGGTCGCCGCCTCGCGCTCGGGCAGGTAGCGGGCGAGCTGCGCCTCGGCCGCCGCACCCTCGCGGCGCAGGTCGGCCTTGATCTCGACGAGGGTACGGCCGAGCAGCGCGTCGACCCGGCCGTGCACCTCCGGCAGGGCCTGCTCGAAGGCGATCTGCTCGCTGCGCGCGTCGAGGGCCCCGGTGAGGATGCGGTGGAGGAGGGCCCGCACCTTCTCGTGGCCCGGCCGGCGGGCGAGTTCGGTGACGACGGCTTCGAGCTCGGCGTTGTCGATCGGCATAGGCAACCTCAGGTGGCCCATAAAGATCGTTACCTGAGATCTTTATGCAAGCGAGCAGGGGCCAAAAATCACACCTGAAGTAAACACGATGCCCGGGGCATGGCTCTCCGCCGCGCGAGCCTCTAGAAGGGCGGCGAATCCGCTCGGCGACAGGGCGGTCGAGGGGGCGAGGGACACGCGATGCAGAGCTTCGTCCGGGCCAAGCTGCACGGCATCCGGGTGACGGGGGCCGACCTGAACTATCACGGCTCGATCACCATCGATTCCGACCTCTGCCGCGAGGCGGGGCTCGATCCGCTCGAATTCGTCGAGATCTGGAACAAGATGTCGGGCGCGCGGATCAGCACCTACGTGCTCTACGGCCCCGCCGGCTCGCGCTGCTGCATCCTGAACGGGGCCGCCGCCCGCACCTGCCAGGTCGGCGACGAGGTGATCATCGCCTCCGCGAGCTACGGGGCCGTGGACGACGTGATCGTGCACAAGCCGCGCGTGCTGATCTTCGGCGCGGGCAACGCCGTGGTGGACCGCGTGATCTACGATGTGTTCCGCGACGACCAGGGCCGCCTCGACATGCGCATCATCGAGGCGGATACCGGCGCCGAGGAGCCGCCGCGGATCGCGACGCAGATCCGGGTGGCGTGAGGGGAGCCACTCCGTCTTTCCCCGCTGCCGGAAGCTCACCGAGCCGCGACGCGGCTCCTCTCCCGTTCGGGAGAGGGCTGGGGTGAGGGACGAGAAGCTTCCGGAGGGGGCGCATCGGTCCGCGACGGGCCTCTCCTCCCCCTTGCGGGGAGGAGCCGGAGGTGGGGGTGGTGCCGAAGAACGCTCGGCGCCTCATCCTGAACCACCCCCACCCCTGACCCCTCCCCGCAAGGGGGAGGGGACGCCGCGAGCAGCTGTTCCGATCATTCTAACATCGTAAGAGAACGCGAAGCGGCTTCGGCTCCGCATTTTCCTGACAATTCTCGACCCTCACCCTGTCCCTCTCCCGAACGGGAGAGGGGACCCGCGCCTCATGCTGCGGCGGGTCTGCTGGTTTGAGAGCCGGAATCACTTCGCTTGGTCTCGCACGGGCGACCGAGATTCCATCCGGGCCGTCTCTCGACCCGGATCAGTTCGACGAAACGTGGACGAACCTCAATCGTCCATCTTCAAGGCGGCGATGAATGCCTCCTGCGGGATCTCGACGCGCCCGAACTGGCGCATCTTCTTCTTGCCCTCCTTCTGCTTGTCGAGGAGCTTGCGCTTGCGCGAGATGTCGCCGCCGTAGCACTTGGCGGTCACGTCCTTGGAGAGCGCCCGGATCGTCTCGCGGGCGATGATCTTGCCGCCGATCGCCGCCTGGACCGGGATCTGGAACAGGTGGCGCGGGATCAGGTCCTTCAGCTTCTCGCACATGGCCCGGCCGCGGGACTCGGCCCGGGTGCGGTGGACCAGCATCGAGAGGGCGTCGACCGGCTCGGCGTTGACGAGGATCGACATCTTCACAAGGTCGCCCTCGCGGTAGTCGGAGACGTGGTAGTCGAACGAGGCGTAGCCCTTCGAGATCGACTTCAGGCGGTCGTAGAAGTCGAACACCACCTCGTTCAGCGGCAGGTCGTAGACGACCATGGCGCGCTTGCCGACGTAGTTCAGGTCGATCTGGACGCCGCGGCGGTCCTGGCACAGCTTCAGCACGCCGCCGAGATACTCGTCGGGCGTCAGGATCGTGGCGCGGATCCAGGGCTCCTCGATCTGCTCGATCTTCATGATGTCCGGCATGTCGGCCGGGTTGTGCAGCTCCTTGGTCTCGCCGTCGCGCATGGCGAGGCGGTAGACCACGGAGGGCGCCGTCGAGATCAGGTCGAGGTTGAACTCGCGCTCCAGGCGCTCCTGGATGATCTCGAGATGGAGGAGCCCGAGGAAGCCGCAGCGGAAGCCGAAGCCGAGGGCGGCCGAGGTCTCCATCTCGTAGGAGAACGAGGCGTCGTTGAGCCGAAGCTTGCCCATGGCCGAGCGCAGGTTCTCGAACTCGGCCGCGTCGACGGGGAAGAGGCCGCAGAAGACGACCGCCTGGACCTCCTTGAAGCCCGTCATCATCTCCGCGGTCTGGCGCTTGTCCTCGGTGATGGTGTCGCCGACGCGGGTATCGGCCACCTCCTTGATCGAGGCGGTGAGGAAGCCGACCTCGCCGGGGCCGAGCTCGCCGATATCGGCCATCTTCGGGCGGAACACGCCGATCTTGTCGACGCCGTAGACCGCGTCCGCGCCCATCATGCGGATGGTCATGCCCTTCTTGAGCACGCCGTCCACGATGCGCACCAGCACGACGACGCCGAGATAGACGTCGTACCAGCTGTCGACGAGGAGGGCCTTGAGCGGCGCGGCCCGGTCGCCCTTCGGCGGCGGCAGGCGCTTCACGATGGCTTCGAGCACGAGGTCGATGTTGAGGCCGGTCTTGGCCGAGATCGGCACGGCGTCCGAGGCGTCGAGGCCGATCACCTCCTCGATCTGCTCCTTGACGCGGTTGGGCTCGGCCGCCGGCAGGTCGACCTTGTTGAGGACGGGGACGATCTCGTGGTTGGCGTCGAGCGCCTGGTAGACGTTGGCCAGCGTCTGCGCCTCCACGCCCTGGGAGGCGTCCACCACGAGGAGCGAGCCCTCGCAGGCGGCGAGCGAGCGCGAGACCTCGTAGGCGAAGTCCACGTGGCCGGGCGTGTCCATCAGGTTGAGGATGTAGTCGCGCCCGTCCTGCGCCTTGTACTCGAGCCGGACGGTGTTGGCCTTGATGGTGATGCCGCGCTCGCGCTCGATATCCATCGAGTCGAGCATCTGCTCGCTCATGTCGCGGGCGGCGACCGTGCCGGTGGCCTGGATCAGCCGATCGGCCAGGGTCGACTTGCCGTGGTCGATATGCGCGACGATCGAGAAGTTGCGGATGTTGTCGATGGGCGCGGTGGTCATCGGCTCGATAATCTCCGGCGCGCGGCCTCCGGCCTTGGGGCCGGGCTCGCTCTCGCCGTCAGGAACGGAAATCCATTTGGTGAGGCGCGGGATAGCAGGGGGGCGGCCTTGCGCCAAGCGACGCGGCTATCCCGGAACGGAAACGGCGCGGACGGCCCGTGGCCGCCCGCGCCGGAAAGCGCGTCCTACGCTTGAATGCGGTCAGCGGCCGCGGCCGCGGATGAGCCGCTCGATTTCGGCCTCGCCGTGGGCGCGGGCCTTCGCCTCGGTCGGGTGCTTGCGGTCCGAGCGCTGGTGCAGCTTGCCGTTCTTGCGGATGCTCCACTGGAACAGGCTGCCGGATTCGCCGACCGGCTCGACGTCGAGGCTGAAGGGATAGGTGTCGGACTGGATATCGTTCATGGGGCCTATATGGGGCGTCCGGCCGGGACTGCATAGGGGGCCGGACGGCCCCTTGGACGGCGGGTAGGCCTCAGCCGCCGCCCGCCCGCGCCGCCGTGGCCATGGCGACGAGGCTCTTGCGCAGGGCACCCATGTCGGAGACCGGCTCGGGATAGGTGACCCGCGCCGTGCGCTCGCCCGCGATCAGGTCCATGCCCTCCGGGTCGAGCCCGGTGAGGCGCCAGGGCCCGTCGCCCGCATCGCCTGCGTAGAGCGCGAGCGCGTCGGCATGGTCCGCGTTCATGTGGGCGACGGCGCCGGCCTCGCCCGCCACCACCGCCTCGGCGCCGGCGAGGTCGAGGAGCAGTTCCGCCCGCGTCAGGGTGGCGGCCTTGGCGAAGCCGCCATTGAGGTGGCCGGCGCCCGGCTCCAGGGCGAAGAAGCCGAAATCGGGGAAGTCGGCGTAGAGCTTGGCCTTCGGGTGGCGGGCCAGGAAGCGGGCGCGGGCGCGCGGATCCTGGGACGGCACCGCCCGGCCGACGACCGTGAGCCGGGGATGGGCGAGGGGGTCGCCCTTGCCGCCGGCCGAGAAGAGCAGCGAGCCGCGCGGGTCGGCGAGGAGGTTGCGGGTATGCGCCGAGAGCCGCGACAGCAGCATCAGCGGCGTGCCGTCCGAATCGGTGGCGATCGTCACCAGCGAGGCGAAGGGCGTGCCGTCCGGATCGAGGGTCGCAAGCGCGCCGGAGCGCACGCTGCGCAGCAGCTCGCGCGCGAGGCCCACCGCATCGAACCCGGCCTCCGCCGCCGGCAGGGGCCGGGCCGGCCCGGTGCCGGACGTCTGCGTCTCGCTCATCGTTCCTCCCGGAATCTGCCCGACAGATCATAGCGATCGGGCCCGTTTGGGCGAGGGGCGGCGATGCCGCGGCGGCCCGGCGATACGGCCAAGCTACGCGCGGCGCTCGCTTTTTTCAAAGCTTCATACTAAAGCGACTGTCCCTTCGGTGCGAAGCGGGCCCGGGCCGGCGTTCAGTCCAAGCCCCGCCTTCGCGCTCACGCCTGCCCCGGACCGGGGCCGGGCCCGGCCGCTCCCGGCCCGGACCCCGCCGCCGCCGTTTCAGTCAGGGAACGCGCATGCCCACCATCGCCCTCGTCGACGACGACCGCAACATCCTCACATCCGTGTCGATCGCCCTCGAAACCGAAGGCTACCGCATCCAGACCTACACGGACGGCGCCTCCGCCCTCGACGGCCTGCGGCACTCGCCGCCGGACCTCGCGATCTTCGACATCAAGATGCCGCGCATGGACGGGATGGAGCTTCTCCGACGCCTGCGGCAGAAATCGGACCTTCCGGTGATCTTCTTGACCTCGAAGGACGAGGAGATCGACGAGCTGTTCGGCCTCAAGATGGGCGCCGACGACTTCATCCATAAGCCGTTCTCGCAGCGCCTCCTCGTGGAGCGGGTGAAGGCCGTGCTGCGCCGCTTCGCCCCCAAGGACGGCACGAGCGCCGCCCAGCGCGAGGCGGACGTCGCCGCCCGCTCGCTGGAGCGCGGCGCCCTGATGATGGACCCCGAGCGCCACACCTGCACCTGGAAGGGCGAGCCGGTGACGCTCACGGTCACCGAGTTCCTGATCCTGCAGGCTCTGGCCCAGCGCCCGGGCGTGGTGAAGAGCCGCAACGCGCTGATGGACGCGGCCTACGACGATCAGGTCTACGTGGACGACCGCACCATCGACAGCCACATCAAGCGGCTGCGCAAGAAGTTCAAGGTCACCGACCAGAACTTCGACATGATCGAGACCCTGTACGGCGTCGGCTACCGCTTCAAGGAAAATTGAGAACCGCCCGTAGCCCGAGATCGACCTCCGCACCGTGCCGTCCACAACCGACGAAGCCGCGCGCCGAACCCTGTTCGGCCGGCCCATCACCTCGCCGCTCGCCTGGCCGCGCGCCCTCTGGGACGGGATCGGGCAGCGGGCCTCCTCCAGCCTGACGCGCCGCATCGTCGTCCTGAACCTGTTCGGGCTGATCGCGCTGCTCGTGGGCTTCCTCTACCTGAACCAGTTCCGCCAGGGGCTGATCCAGGCCCGCGTGCAGAGCCTCGCCATCCAGGGCGAGATCATCGCGAGCGCCATCGCCTCCTCGGCCTCGGTCGACACCGACACCATCCGGATCGACCCGGACAAGCTGCTGCAGGATCAGGCCGGCGAGTCCGGCCCGGAGGAGGAGGCCTCGCCGCTCGCCTTCTCGCTCAACCCCGAGCGGGTGGCGCCGCTGCTGTCGCGCCTCGTGACGCCCACCGGCAACCGCGCCCGCGTCTACGAGCGCGAGGGCGGCCTGCTGTTCGATACCCGCTCCCTGTTCAACCGCGACAGCAACCGCGGCGACGCGGCGGGCGCGCACAAGCCGAACGTGCTGGAGCGGGCCTTCACCTGGGTCCAGGCCCGGATCGGAAACCCGTTCGGCACCCGCACCGCCCCGCCGGAGGAGGTCGGGCCGACGAACGGCCACTCCCTGCGCGAGGTCCAGACGGCGCTCGCCGGCGCCCGCGGCAGCCTCGTCCGCCGCAACACGGACGGCGAGACGACGGTGTCGGTGGCGGTGCCGATCCACAAGGCCGGCCAGGTGCGCGGCGCCCTGCTGATCTCGACGCAGGGCGACGCCATCGACCGGGTGATCGCCTCCGAGCGTTTCGGCCTGTTCCAGGTCTTCCTCGTCGCCTCGCTGATCATGGTGGTGCTGTCGATCCTGCTCGCGGGCGCCATCGCCGGCCCGGTGCGGCGGCTCGCCGAGGCCGCCGAGAAGGTGCGCATGGGTATCAAGACCCGCGAGGAGATCCCCGACTTCACCGACCGCACGGACGAGATCGGCCATCTCTCCGGCGCGCTGCGCGACATGACGCAGGCGCTCTACCGCCGCATCGACGCCATCGAGAGCTTCGCGGCCGATGTCAGCCACGAGCTGAAGAACCCGCTGACCTCGCTGCGCAGCGCCGTCGAGACCCTGCCGCTCGCCAAGACGGACGAGTCGCGCGGGCGCCTGATGGCGATCATCCAGCACGACGTGAAGCGCCTCGACCGGCTGATCAGCGACATCGCCGACGCCTCGCGCCTCGATGCCGAGCTCGCCCGCGCCGAGGCGCGCCGGGTCGACATGAAGCGGCTCCTGACCACGGTGATCTCGGTGGCCAACGAGCGGCGCCGCTCCAAGGACTGCATGATCCTGCTCGACATCGAGACGCCGCCCGGCGAGCAGGAGCAGCCCTTCGCGATCATCGGCCACGACAGCCGGCTCGGCCAGGTCGTCAACAACCTGATCGACAACGCGCGCTCCTTCTCGCCCTCCGAGGCCAAGGTGCGGGTGGCGCTGCGGCGTGTGCGCGGCGAGGTCGAGATGATCTGCGAGGACGAGGGGCCGGGCATCCCCGAGCATGCCCTCGAGCGGATCTTCGAGCGCTTCTACACCGACCGGCCCGAGCAGGGCTTCGGCCAGAATTCCGGCCTCGGCCTGTCGATCTCGCGCCAGATCGTCCAGGCGCATCGCGGCATGATCCGGGCCGAGAACCGCCCCGGCCCGGCCAACGAGGACGGCGAGCCGACGGTGCGCGGCGCCCGCTTCGTGGTGCGCCTGCCGGCCGCGCCCCGCCAGCTCGCCCATGGTTGAGCAGATCCATGCCTGAGGCCGCCTGCCTCACCGCCCACGCCGCCTGCGTGGTGCTCGGCGAGGCGGGGGTGCTGATTCGCGGCGAATCGGGCGCCGGCAAGTCGAGCCTCGCGCTCGGCCTGATCGAGGCGGCCTCTTCCCGCGGCCTGTTCGCGGCGCTGGTGGCCGACGACCGGGTGCGGATCGCGCGGTCGCACGGCCGGCTCGTGGCCCGGTCTCATCCGGCGATCGCGGGGCGGATCGAGGTACGCGGCCTCGGCCTCCTCGCCCTGCCGGCTTTGGAGGCCTGCCTGCTGGCCCGCGTGGTCGACCTTGCCGAAGCGGCGCCGCGCTTCCCCGAGGCGGGGGCGGAGCGCGCCGAGATCCTCGGAATCGACCTGCCGCGGCTCTGCCTCGACCGACCCTTGCGCGCCGCCGGGCTCGGGCCCGCGGCCGTCCTCGCCGCCCTCGGCGTGGCTTCGCAGCCGCACAATCCGATCGTGCGCAGCCTTCGCGGAATCGCCCCGTAGCGCGGTGGCCCGGGTCATGGCATGATGATGACCTTCGTTTGAGCAAAACGTCGCGACTGCCTTGTACGCGTCGGGTGCGATGCACAACATGGCGGCTCGGATAACAGGACGTCGGAACACGCGTCGATGATTGGCATGGTGCTTGTCACCCACGGCTTACTCGCGACCGAGTTCAAGGCCGCTTTGGAGCACGTGGTCGGCCCCCAGGAGCAGATCGAGACCATCACGATCGGCCCCGAAGACGACATGGAGCTGCGACGCCGGGACATCATGTCCGCGGTCGGTCGCGTCAACACCGGCACGGGCGTCGTCGTGCTCACCGACATGTTCGGCGGCACGCCCTCGAACCTCGCCTTATCCTGTATGAATGGCGGTGCCGTCGAGGTGGTCGCCGGGATCAACCTGCCGATGCTGATCAAGCTCGCCAGCGTCCGCGACGAGGAATCCCTCGGGGACGCGGTGCTCCACGCCCAGGAAGCGGGCCGCAAGTACATCAACGTCGCCTCGCGCGTGCTGGCCGGCAAGTAGCCTCGCGCCAAGTCGCTTCCCGGCAAGTCGCTTCCCGGCAGGTCGCCTCGCAGGTCGCCCGGCTCGGAGCAGCCCGGCGCACGGACCTCGGCCGTGACCCGCAAAAGACTTCCGTCTCAGCCTCGAAACCGCTACGCACGTCGGACGACGGCCGAGATCCGTCGGCCGATGCGGGACGAGCCCTGCACGGCAAGCAACGAGCGAGACGCCCCCTGCCGATGGACGATCTCTTCGAGACGGACGACGATCCGCCGGTCCCCGAGGGCGGTTTCCTGCGCACCCTGCCGATCATCAACCGACGCGGCCTCCACGCGCGCGCCTCGGCGAAGTTCGTCCAGACCGTGGAACGCTTCGATGCCGCGGTGACCGTGACCCGGGCCGGCGAGACGGTCGGCGGGCGCTCGATCATGGGCCTGCTGACGCTCGGCGCCGCCCAGGGCACCTCGGTCGCCGTCACGGCGGCCGGGACGGATGCCGAGGCCTGCCTCGACGCGATCGAGGCGCTCCTCGCCAACCGCTTCGGCGAGGACGAGTAGGCGGAGCCTTCAGCCGGCCGCGTGGCGCCACGCCACGGCGCGCGCGCCGCTGCCGAGATGCAGGGTGCCCGCCACCACCGTGCCGCCGCTGCGCGCCAGCTCGACGCTGATCTGCCGCCGCCGCGCGAACAGGCGCGAGACCACCCGCACCATCGCGGCCTCCGCCGGATCGGCGATGATCGGCCGCCGCGCCGTGCGCGCGTCGAGGGCCAGGAAGGTCTCGACCGCGTCGCGAACCTGCGCCGGGTCGCGCACATGCTCGACGCTGGGGGGCCGGTAGCCCTCCGGGCGCACCCCGAGCAGGCTGGCCTGCGGGATGTTCCGGCGCCGGACCTCGTGACCCGCGGGCGCCGCGTCGGCCGCGTCCGGACCCGGGCGGGCCGGATCGATGTCGAACTGGACCGGGCGGGCGAGGGCGCCGAGGCGGGCCCGCACGGCCGCCACGACGTCGCGCGCGCGCTCCGGCTCGATGAGGGGGGAAGGCCCCGGCAGGCCGGGCGGCCGCCAGAGATGGGCGCGGTCCCGGGCGAGCAGGGGGCGGGCGATCCGCAGGGGCAGCACCCCGTGCAGGGTGTCCGGCGCCGCGTCCGGCCGGCGCCAGACCAGGGCGAAGGCGATCTCCTGGCCCGCGGATTGGTGCTGGGCCGCCGTGAGCAGGAAGTCGGGGTCCTGGAACGGGTCGGCGCTCCCGGTCCGCGCCATCAGCGCGCGCCAGGCCGCGACCGCCTCGCCGTCGACCGCCAGCGCACCGCGCAGATCGACGGCGAGCGGCCTCTCCGGCGGATCCGCGGCGGCCGGATCCCGGCGCGCCGGCTCCGAGAGTCCGCCCTGGATCAGTGTGAAGCGTCGCGTCATCGCCCCGTCCAAACCCTGTCCGCCCTGTCCCGCTTTCGTCCCGTTCCGGGACATCCGGGCGCTCCCGGCGCGCTCCGCGCCGGGGTCGTTTCAAGGACGGTGCCGCGGATCGGTCTCAGCCGCCGGGGATCGCGAGGGGGTTGTCGGTGAGCGCCGCCGCGTCCGGCGCGTCGGGGCGGGGCCGCCCGAGGAAGGCGTCCCACAGGCGCGCCACGAAGCTCGGATCGAGGTCGCGCACGATCAGGACGAGGCGCGAGGTCCGGTCCTCGTCCGGCCAGGCGGGCAGGGTGACGGGGGCGTGCACCACGTGCTGGACGCCGTGCACCACCACCGGCCGGTCAGGATCCTCGGCGAGCGCCACCAGCCCCTTGAGGCGCAGGAGCTTGGGGCCGTGGTTGGCGCGCAGGAGGTCGAGGAACATCTCGAAGGTCGCCCGCGGCACCGGCCGATCGCTCGCCAGCGCGAAGGCGCGGATCGCCGCGTCGTGCCGGTTCGGGTCGTGGCCGTGCGCATGCTCGTCCTCGTCCACGGCGCCGAGCCAGGCGCGCACATCCGCCGCCTTGCCGTCGAGGCCGAACAGGCCGCCGAGCAGCGTGTCGGCCGGCGCCTCCGGCGGCTCGATCGCGGCGGCCGGGTTCAGGCGGGCGAGGCGGGCGCGCAAGGGGCCGGTATCGCCGGCGAGGTCCTGCTTGGCGAGCACGATCCGGTCGGCCACCGCGACCTGCCGCACGGCCTCCGCATGCGCGTCGAGGGTCGCGTCGCCGTTCACCGCATCGACCACGGTGACCACCGCCTGCAGGCGATAGCGCAGCACGAGATAGGGATGGTAGATCAGCGCGTGCAGGATCGGCGCCGGGTCGGCGAGGCCGGTGGTCTCGATCACCACGCGGCGGAAGGGCGCGATGCGGCCGTTGTCGCGCTTGCGCAGCAGGTCTTCCAGCGTCGCGATCAGGTCGCCGCGCACGGTGCAGCACAGGCAGCCGGCGCCGAGCAGGACCATGTCCTCGTCCACGCGCTCGATCAGCAGGTGGTCGAGGCCGATTTCGCCGAACTCGTTGACGATCACCACCGTGTCGGCGAGCGCCGGGTCCGCGAGCAGGCGATTCAGGAGCGTGGTCTTGCCGGCTCCGAGGAAGCCGGTGAGCACGGTGAGCGGGATCGGCTCCGGGCGGGTGGATGCGTCGGCCATGGCAGCGGCCTAGCGCGCCCCGGGGCCGGGCTCAACCGGCCCGGGAGCGGGGGCGCCCCCAGCACGCCGCCGCGCTAGGGGGGGCGGGGCCTCAGCTCCGCGGCAGGCGCAGGGACTGCATCAGGCGCGGCAGGAGGCGCGGGCGCGAATCGCGGCCCTCGGAATCGTCGCCCATGCCGAGATCGCTCACGTCGAACGGGTCCTGCCCGTCATGGGCCCCGTCCGCCGCGGCCCGCGCGCCGGATGTCGCCCCGTCCTCGCCCTCGTCGTCCCCGTGGGTGGCGCGCGTGAGCACGTCGACGACCAAGTCCGGCACGGGCTGGTCGTAATCCTGCAGCAGCAGCGCCGCCTTGCCGAGCGCGGTCAGCTTGGACATCGACGTCTCGCCGATCATGCTCTCGCGCAGGACCTGATCGGCCAGAACGTCCGCGAGCCTGGACACCTCAGAGAGACGCTCGCCGTTCACCTCACCCTCCATCATCGTCGTCACGTACCCCGAAGCATGGGTTGTCCGGCGCTCAGCGTCGGTCTGAGATCAACATTTGTTACGATCACGATCGACCCCGTTATTGCTCAGCGGAGCGAGATTACTCACCGAGAAACGGAGTTTCAATCCTGTCAATCACTTGGCCGCGGGCTTTCTCACAGGCAGCTCTTCGGCGCGGTTGCTTAACCCTCCGTTGACCGTGATCCGCGAGGGTGCCGGCCCGGATCAGCCAAGGAGTGAGCATGTCCGACACGACCGACACCGTAGGCGTCGCAGGCGACCGCATCCGCTCCATCATCGAGCGCATCGAGCGGCTCGACGAGGAGATCAAGGACCTGATGGAGACCAAGAAGGAGATCTTCGCCGAGGCGAAGGGCGAGGGTCTCGACGTGAAGGTCCTCAAGGAGATCCTGAAGCTGCGCAAGCAGGACAAGGACGAGCGCGACGAGCAGGAGACGCTGCTCGACCTCTATCTCCGCGCCATGGATGCGCCGACCCCCGCGCCGGTCGCCCAGGCCGCTTAAGCCGGTCCGGCTGAGCCGATCGGCCTCAGCGAAAATCCGGGGACGCCTCCGCGGAAAGCGGAGCCGGATGCGGGCTCGCGGGTTCTCGAAGGAGACCCCCCTTGGAGGCGTCCGCCGCGCGCGAGCGGCGGACGCCCCCTGCGAGCGTGATCCCAAGATCCTCCATGGCCAAGCGCAGAGCGAGTGCGGACCCGACCCCCGAGCCGGAGGCGCCGCTGGTGCCGACCGGCGCCCTGGCGGTGGCCCTGCTGGGACTCGCCGGCCGGAGCCGGCCCCTCGTCCACGTCGCCCGCGACGAGCACCGCCTGGAGGCCATCGCCGCGATCCTGCGGGCCCTCGACCCCGCCCTGACGGTCGCGGTCTTCCCGGCCTGGGACTGCCTGCCCTACGACCGCGCCTCGCCCTCCCGCGGCGTCATGGGCGCGCGGGCCGGGGTGCTGCGCTGGCTGACCGACCGGGACAACCTGCCCGGCATCGTGCTGACCACGGCGCCGGCCCTGATCCAGCGCGTGCCGCCGCCCGGGACCTGGGCCGATGCCCGCGTCGAGATCCGCATCGGCGACCGCATCGAGGCCGAGGCCATGAGCGCGGCGCTCACCCGCCTCGGCTACATCCTCGACGACCGCGTGGACGAGCCCGGCGAGTTCGCGATCCGCGGGCGCACCCTCGACGTCTTCCCCGCCGCCGCGCCGCTGCCCTGCCGGGTCGAGCACGAGGACGGCCGGGTCGCCAGCATCCGCGCCTACGATCCGGTCTCGCAGCGCTCGCGCGACGGGACCGACCACTTGGTGATCGACCCCGCCACCGAGATCATCCTCGGGCCGGGCTCCGAGGAGCGGCTGCAGCCCTTCACCGGCCAGGAGCACCGGCTCGCCCGGTTCTACCCGGCCCTGGCCTCCGTGCTCGACTGCGTGCCCGAAGGCCGCCTCGTGGTGGAGGCCGGCGTCGAGGCGCGGGCGCAGGCCTTCTTCGAGCAGATCGCCGACGGGCGCGAGAGCGGCGGCGCCCGCCCCGAGCCGGACGGGCTCTATCTCGAGCCGGCGGACTGGGCCGAGGCCGTGGCTTCCCGCCGCCTCGCCGCGGCGACGGAGGCGCAGGGGGCCGACCTCGCCATGCCGGCCTTCGCCCGCCAGAGCCGGCCGAGCACGGGCTTCGGCAAGGTGCTGCGCGAGCGCCTGAAGGCCGGCGAGCGGGTGGTGCTGGCCGGGCCCGAGCGCGCCCTGCGCCGGCTCGCCCGGCAGGCCGAGCGCGCGGCCGAGCGCAAGGTGCGCATGGTCGGCAGCTGGGCGGAGGCCGAGGGTGCCAAGCCCGGCGAGATCGTCGCCCTCGCGGCGCCCGTCGAGGCGGGCTTCCGCGTGCCGGAGCGGGGCCTCGCCGTCTTCGCCGCGGCCGACCTCTACGGGCAGCACGCGGCGGCGGCCGAGGCGCGGGGCCACACCCTGCCCCTCGGCGAGGTGGAGCTGCGCACCGGCGACGTGGCGGTCGACCGCGACAACGGTCTCTGCGTCTTCGAGGGGCTAGAAACGGTCGGCTCGGGTGCGGAGGCCGGCGAAGCGCTGCGCCTGCGCTTCGCCAACGACGACATCCTGATGCTGCCCGTCGCCCAGGCCGACCGGGTCTGGCGCTACGGCTCGGACCCGGAGGCGGTCGGCCTCGACCGTCTCGCCTCCGCCTCCTGGACGCGGCGCCACAGCGAGGCGGAGGCCACCATCGCCCGCACCGCCCGCGCCATGGTGGCCCTCGCGGAGGAGCGCGCCGGCGCCACGGCTCCGGCGATCCGGGCGTCCGACCGCGAGATGGAGCGCTTCGCCGCCGGCTTCGGCTTCACCCTGACGCCGGACCAGGCCTCCGCCACCGACGCGGTGCTCGCCGACCTCGCCTCGGGCCGGCCGATGGACCGGCTCGTCTGCGGCGATGTCGGCTTCGGCAAGACCGAGGTGGCTTTGCGCGCCATCGCCGCCGCCCTGTTCGCGGGCCGGCAGGTGGCGCTGGTGGCGCCGACCACGGTGCTGGTGCGCCAGCACGTCCAGACCCTGGAGCGGCGGCTCGCCCGCTTCGGCTTCGCGGTGGGCCAGCTCTCGCGCCTCGTCGGGCCGGCGGAGGCCAAGCGCGTGAAGGCCGGGCTCGCCGACGGCTCGATCCGCGTCGTGGTCGGCACGCATGCGCTTGCCGGCAAGGGCGTGCGCTTCGCCGATCTCGGCCTCACCGTGATCGACGAGGAGCAGCGCTTCGGCGCCAAGATCAAGGACGAGGTCCGCGCGCTCGCGGGCGGCGGCCACGTGCTGACGCTGACCGCGACGCCGATTCCGCGCACCCTGCAATCGGCGCTGGTGGGCCTGCGCGCGCTCAGCGTCATCGCCACGCCGCCGGCGGTGCGCCAGCCGATCCGCACGGTGATCGCCCCCTTCGAGACCGAGACGGTGCGCGCGGCCCTGATGCGCGAGCACCGCCGCGGCGGCCAGAGCTTCGTGGTCTGTCCGCGCATCGAGGATCTGGAGCCCATGGCCCGGCGCCTGCGCAAGGCGGTGCCGGAACTCGCGGTGACCGTGGCCCATGGCGAGATGAAGCCCTCGGCCATGGACGAGGCGATGATCCGCTTCGCGGACGGGGCGGGCGACGTGCTGCTCGCCACCAGCATCATCGAGAGCGGGCTCGACGTGCCGCGGGCCAACACCATGCTGGTCTGGAATGCCGAGCGCTTCGGCCTCGCCCAGCTCCACCAGCTGCGCGGACGCGTCGGCCGCGGCCAGCGGCGCGGCGTCGCCTACCTGCTCAACGATCCCGACCGGCCCCTGTCGCCCGGGGCCGAGAAGCGCCTGCGCACCCTCGAGGCCCTCGACCGGCTGGGGGCGGGCTTCACCATCTCGGCGCGCGACCTCGACCATCGCGGCGCGGGCGACCTCGTGGGCGACGCCCAGGCCGGCCACGTCAAGCTGATCGGGCTCGGCCTCTACCAGCACATCCTGCAGCTGGCCCTGCGCGCCGCCAAGGGCGAGCCGGCCGAGGACTGGCGGCCCGAGATCCATCTCGGCCTGAGCGGTGCGATCCCCGTCGACTACATGCCCGAGCCCGAGGTGCGGCTCGGCCTCTACACCCGCCTCCTGCGCCTCGCGACCACGGCCGAGATCGACGCGCTCTGCGCCGAGACGGACGACCGCTTCGGGCGCATGCCGGAGGCGGTCGAGACCCTGGTGACCCTGGCCCGCCTCCGGGTGCAGTGCCAGGCGCTGGGCATCGCCCGGCTGAGCGGCGGCCCGCAGGGCTTGGCGGCGGATTTCCACCCGGGCCGCCGCCCGCGCCGCCTCGCCCTCGGCGACGGGCTGACGCTCCGCGACGACCGGGTCATCCTGAAGCGCGAGGCGCCCGATTCCGCCGCCCGCGGCCAGCTCGCCGCCGACCTCCTCGACCGCATCGCCGAGGCCTGCGAGGTGGCGGGGTAGGCGGAACGCGCTCTCCTCCCCCTTGCGGGGAGGAGCTGGAGGTGGGGTGGCGCAGGATCGGGGGTCGCGGTGCCTTCTGCACCGCCCCCACCCCTGGCCCCTCCCCGCAAGGCGGAGGGGACAAGCGGTTCCTCAGACGTCCCCGTTCGTCGGCAGGCGGCCCTCGATCGGGTAGGCCGGGTCGTTGTAGCCCGGCGTCGAGGGGTGGCCGACCGCGACGAGGCTGTCCACCAGCGCCTCGTCCTCGGGGGTGAAGCGGTAGGCGAGGGCGCCCAGATAGTCTTGCCACTGCTCTTCCGTGCGGGGGCCCGCGATCACCGCGGTGATCAGGCGGTTGTTCAGCACCCAGGCGCTCGCGAACTGGCCGGCGGTGATGCCGCGCGCCTCCGCATGGGCCTTGAGCGTCCGCGCGATCGTGAGCGATTCCGGCCGCCACTCGGTCTGCATCATGCGCGTGTCCTGCCGGCCCGCGCGGGTATCGGCGGGCGGGGCTGAGTCGGGATCGTACTTGGCGGTGAGCACGCCGCGGGCGAGGGGCGAGTAGGGCACCACGCCGAGCCCGAAATGGGCGCAGGCCGGCAGGTGCTCGGTCTCGGGCATGCGGTTGAGCGCGTTGTAGTAGGGCTGGCTCACCACCGGCCGGTCGATGCCGAGGGCGTCGCAGATCCGGCAGATCTCGGCGACGCGCCAAGCCCGGTGGTTCGAGACGCCGAAATGCCGGATCTTGCCCTGGCGGACGAGGTCGCCCATGGCGCGCACCGTCTCCTCCAGCGGCGTGCCATGGTCCTCCTTGTGCAGGTAGTAGATGTCGATCGCCTCGGTGCCGAGGCGGCGCAGGCTGGCCTCGGCCGCCCGCATCACGTGCACCCGGGACAGGCCGCGGTCGTTCGGGCCGGAGCCGGTGGGGTTGGCGACCTTGGTGGCCAGCACCCAGGCGTCGCGGTCGGCGGCGATCGCCCGGCCGGTGACCTCCTCCGAGCGGCCGTCGTTGTAGACGTCGGCGGTGTCGATGAAATTGATGCCGGCCTCGCGGGCGCTGCCGATGATGCGGGCGCTGGTCGGCTCGTCGGTGGCGCCCCCGAACATCATCGTGCCGAGGCAGATCGGCGAGACCTTCAGGCCGGAGCGGCCGAGGGAACGGTACTGCATGGGATGTCGCTGCCCGGTTCTGTCGACGCGCCCGGTGGCCCGGGCGCAAACGCGACAGGTGTGCCGCCGGGACGCCCCGGCCCGCAAGCCCGGGCCGCGCATGGCCGCTGCGAGGGTCCTTGCGTGGCCTCATACGACATCCGGGTGATCCCTTCGGGATGGCGGATGTCGTCTTCGCTCAGGCGCCGCGCGGGCTTGCTGATACCGCGTCCGGTCTGATCAACCGGACGCGGTATCATATGCGCTGGGTCGAGGCGTATCTGCGAAGTCCGGCCTCGCGCACGACCCGCGTCCGATCCGGACCGCCTCGCGAACCGTCTGTCCGGGCCTTTCGCTCGAACCCTGGGCAGGCGGCCCTACCAGGCCTGGGACAGGATCGAGAGCCGCTCGATCGCCGAATCGTACTGGCTCATCGGCGGGTCGATCCGCAGGTGGATCCCGTGGTCGCTCACGTCGACCACGCGCGCCCGCACCCGGCCGATCATCGCAGCCTCAATCTCCAGTTGCGTATCGAGGCCGACCGAGAGGCCGCTCGCCGGGGCGAGCAGCATGCCGCCCGCGCTCACGTCCAGCACCTCCGTGCGGTAGGCGCGCTCCGCCGCCAGCACCTGCGCCGACAGGGTGACGAGGTAGCGCTGCGCCCTGCGCCGCTCGTCGGAAGCGGGCAGCGGGATCTCGTCCACGGCTCGCGGCCCTTCCTCCGGAGCGGCTCGATCGGGCCGGACCCGCATGGATACGGAACCGGCGCTGAGTTGCGGCATCGGCACGGAAATCCAGACTCTCGCTCAACCTAGCGTCGTCGATTCGGGATATTCAGCGGTCGAGCGCTGCGCCTAGACATTCATTGCATTCAGTTTTAGGGCTCACGCAAGTTAAAATTCGGTCCATCGGCGTTCAGAATCGCTCGATCATAGGATCGGGCCATGACTCTGACGCCCCTGCCCGAATCTCCCTTGCCCCCGCGACCATCGATCGGGCCGATCCGGTCCGACGCGCCGGTCCGGGTCTCCGGCCGCCGGCCCATCCCGTAGAGCGTCCGATGCTCCCCACGACCGGTGCGCCCGGCTTTGACAACCTCACCGCCGTGCTCGACGCGGTGGCCGGGCTGGTTCTCTGCATCGACGGGGCGGGGCTGACGACCTTCGCCTCGGCGGGTGCCCGCGACCTTCTCGGGCTCGCGCCTGCCGCCCTTATCGGTCGCCCCTTCGCCGCGCTGCTCCGTCCGGGCGAGGCGGCGGCGCTCGCCGAGATCCTCGTCGAGCCCGCCGCCCGCCCGGTGCCCCTCAACCTCCTCGACGCGGAGGGCGTCCCCGTCGCGGTCGAGGCCTCCTTCCGGCCCGGCCCGGGCGGCCTCGTCGCGACGATCCGCCCGGTGCCGGAGGGCGACGCCACCCTCGCCGACCTGCGCCGAGGCGGGGAGGCCGGGGCTGCGATCGTCGGCGAGGGCGACCGGACGCTCGCCGACACGCTGCCCCAGCTCATCTGGATGGAGAGCGCCGAGACCGGCGAGACCCTCTACGCCAACCGCGCCTTCGAGGCCTATTGCGGCCCGATCGGCGCCACGCGCGAGGCGCGCACCGGCCGCTTCCACCCGGAGGACGGCCCGCGCATCGCCGCGGCCTGCCTCGCCGCGCGGGAACAGGCGCGGCCCTGCGAGATCCAGGCCCGCGTCCGCGGCCGGGCCTGCGGCTACCGCTGGCACCAGCTCGTGTTCCGGCCGCTGCGCCGGAACGGGCGCTGGCTCGGCTGGCTGGGCTCGGCCCTCGACATCGACGAGATCGTCACCGCCCGCAAGGCGCTGGAGCAGACCGGCGACCTCCTGCGCCTCGCCCAGGAGGCGGCGGCGGCCGGCCTCTTCGACGTGACGCCGGCCACGCGCGACGTCATCCTCTCCCCCGAGAGCGCGCGCCGCCACGGCCTGCCGGGGGACCGGCCGGCGGTGATCGGCCTCTCCGACTGGATGCGGCGCATCCTGCCCGCCGACCGGGCGCCGGTGCTGCGCGCGGTGCGCGAAGCGGTCTCGGCCCGCCGGACCTTCGACGTGGCCTTCCGGGTGCCGACCGGGGAGGGGCCGCCGCGCTGGATCCAGGCGATCGGCCGGCCCTCCCGCGATGCCGAGGGCGCGGTGGCCCGCGTCACCGGCCTCACCTTCGACATCACCGACCGCAAGGACACCGAGCGGGCCCTGGTGGAGGCCAAGGCCGCGGCCGAGGCGGCGCGCGCCCAGGCCGAGCAGGCCAACGCCGCCAAGACCGACTTCCTCTCGGCCATGAGCCACGAGATCCGCACGCCGCTCAACGCGGTGATCGGCTTCGCCAACCTGCTCGCGGGCTCCGGCCGGCTCGACCCGGACCTGCGCCGCTACGCCGACCTCGCGCATGTCGCCGGCGAGAGCCTGCGCACCGTGGTCGACGACATCCTCGACTTCGCCTCCGTCGAGGCCGGGACGATCAGCCTGTGCCCGGAGCCCTTCGCGGTGCGCGACCTCGCCGCGACCTGCCTCGGCATCGTCGGCGCCGCCGCCGCCGAGAAGGGGCTGGAGACCGCCCTCGAGGTGGACGAGGCGATCCCCGAGATCCTGGTCGCCGATCCCGGGCGCCTGCGCCAGATCCTGCTCAACCTGCTCAACAACGCCGTGAAGTTCACCCCCCGCGGCGCCGTGCGGCTCGGACTGCGCCACGAGGGGCGCACGCCCCGGGGCGAGCGCATCCGCCTCGCGGTGAGCGATACCGGCATCGGCATCGGCCGCGCGCAGCAGGAGCGGCTGTTCGAGCGCTTCGTCCAGGCCGACAGCTCGATCCGCCGCGATTTCGGCGGCACCGGGCTCGGGCTCGCCATCAGCCGGCGGCTGGTGGAGCGGATGGGCGGCACGATCGGCCTCGTCTCCGAGATCGGCCGCGGCTCGACCTTCAGCGTCACGCTGACCCTGCCGGCCCCGCCCGGCGCGCGCGACCAGCGGCCGGAGGCGGCGCAGCCGGGCCCGGAGCCGGCGCCGGCCGGGCGGATCCTCGTGGTCGAGGACGCCGCGATCAACCGTGAGCTCGCCTGCACGGTGCTGCGTGCCGCCGGCCACGCGGTCGAGGTCGCCGAGGACGGCTTCGCCGCGGTGCGCGCCGCCGAGACCCTGGATCTCGACCTCGTCCTCATGGACATCCAGATGCCGGGCATCGACGGCATGATGGCGACGCGGCTGATCCGCTGCCTGCCGGGCCGGGCGGCGACGGTGCCGGTGATCGCCATGACCGCCAACGTCCTGCCGGACCAGATCCGCGCCTTCGCGGCGGCGGGCATGGACGACCATTTCGCCAAGCCCTTCCGGCCGGCCGAGCTGCAGGCGCTCGTCGCCCGCTGGCTCGCCGTCCCGCGGCGGGAGCTTGAGGCCGCGGCGCCGGATGCGACCCTCGACCGCGAGCGCTTCGCGGAGAGCGCGGCGCTGCTGCCGCCCGAGACGCTGGTGCGGCTGCTGCGGCACTTCCAGGCGGATGTCGAGGCCGCCTTCGCCGAGGGGGAGGCCGCTCCGGCCCTGCGGGCGCGGGCGCACACGCTGGCGACCGCCGCGGGGCTGATCGGCTTCACCACCCTCGGCGATGCCTGCCTCGTCCTCGAGAATGCCGGCGAGGCCGCCTTCGCGGGCGCGCTCGGCGAGGCCCGGCGCCTCGCCCGCGCCGCCGCCGCCGCCGCCGAGACCTGCATCCTGATCCGCGAGGTCGAATCCACCCCCGTCCTCGGCCGGACGGACTAGGCCGCCCGGCGCGCTCCACAGCCTGTGGACGGGGCGGGGCCCGCGCAAAGAGCCTGGCCCGCCTGCATCATCGCCCCGCCGGGCGCAGTCCTCGACCGGCCTAGTCCGCCGCAGCTCTGTATAGGCCGCCGCCCGGCAAGGTACGATTAAGTCCTGCGGCCGGATTCTCACGGCCTCGCGCAGGTCACGTAGCGTATCGACATGCACCGCAGCCTCATCGGCTTCGCCGCGGCGACGCGCGCGGCCCCGCCTCGTCCGCTCGCCACGGGGCGTTCCGCATGCGCGCCGCGCTGATGCTCGGCCTCCTCGCCGTCCTCGCCGCGGCGGCCTCCGCCGCGAACGGCGAGCGGCCGGACGAGACGGCGCTGCGCTACTATGCCGGCACGCAGCAGCGCGAGCGCGTCGCCGCCGAGGCCGAGCGGCTGCGGCGGCGCCATCCCGGCTGGCAGCCCCCGGCCGACCTCTGGACCGCCAAGCCCGGCGGCGAGGACGAGGAGGCGTTCTGGGACCTGCTCGCGGCCGGACGCAGCGCCGATCTCGACGCGGCGCTCGCCGCCCGGGCCGCGGCCGAGCCCGGCTGGAAGCCTTCGCCGGGCCTCGCCGAGGGGATCGCCGCGCGGGCCCTGCGCGACGAGGTGGCGGGCCTCGCCAAGGCCGGCCGCTGGCACGACCTCGCCGACCTCGCCGCGCGCCGCCGCGCCGGGGTCGAGGCCGCGGGCGCCGAGGTGGTCTGGGCCGCGGCGGAGGCCTTCGGCCGCAGCGAGCGCGAGGGCGAGGCCCTGGCGCTCCTGCGCGTCGCCCTGTCCGGCGGACGCTTCACGGCGGAGGAGCGCCGGGTCAGCCTGCTGCGCGCCCTCCCGCTCCTGCCGATGGCCGAGATCGACCGCCTCGCCGGCCTCGGCGCGCCGGCCGATCTGGAGCCGATCCGCACCGACCTGATCCGGGGCCGGATCGCGGCCGTGCTGCACGACGAGGCCGGGCAGGCGGTGACGCCCGCCGATCTCGCCGCCTTCGCGGCCTATGCGGAGGGTGCCGCGGATCCGAGCCAGCCGGCCCTCGTCGCCTGGCTCGCCCTGAAGCGGCGCGACCTGCCGGCGGCGCTCGCCTGGTTCAAGCGGGCGATGGCGCGGGGCGGCGACGCCACGGTCGCCCACGGCCTCGCCCACACCCTGCGCCTGATGGGCCTGCGCCGCGAGGCGGAGGAAGTCGCCTATGCCTGGCGCGAGCCGCTGGTGAACAACGCCCTTCTGTTCATCGACCTCTTGGAGGCCGACCTGACCCGGCCCGCGCCGCCGCCGGTCGAGGCCGCGCGGCTCGCCCGCTACGCCGAGGTGACGCTCGCCAACGCCTCGGGGGAGGGGGCGCAGGCGCTCGCTTGGTACGCCTACAACACCTGCCAGTTCGAGACGGCCGTCGGCTGGTTCCGCCGCGCCGCGGCCTGGTACCCGAAGGAGGCCACCGTGTTCGGCTACGCGCTCGCCCTGCGCCGGACGCGGCAGGAGCGCGCCTTCCTCGAGGTGGTGAACCGCTACGACGGCCTGTTCCCGAAGGTGGTGGGCCTGCTCTTCCAGCCCGCCGCCGATCATCCGCTGCCCTGCGAGGCGCCGCGCGCCGCGAAGCCCGCGGGGCCGGCCTCCGCCTATCTCGACCTCGCGCCGCCGGCCGCGCCCCGCGGCCGCGTGCCGGCCCCCGAGGAGGTCGGGCGCCCGCGCACGGCGCCGCCGCTCGTCCGGCGCAGCGACTTTCCCCTGGCGGTGGCGCTGGAGAACGATCTGCGCGCCGCAGCCTCCGGCAGCGCGGCGCCCGCCCCGCCTGTTCCCGAGCGCGCGGTTGGCCGCGCCCCGACGGTCGCCCGGCGCGTGCCCGGCGTCGGGCCGATGCCCTACGAGCGCTACGGCTTCGCGCTGCTGCCCGGCTGGACCGGCGGCGACGCTCCCGGCCGCAGCGCCGCCGACCAGCCGGCGCCCGCCGGCACCGTCTGGGCCGAGGAGACCGCCGGGCCCGCCGAGACCGGCACGCTCGGCTCCGGCCAGACAGCGCGGAGACCCGCCCCGTGACCGAACCCCTCTCCCGCGGCCTCGCCCTCGTCCTGGCGGGCCTCGCCCTGTCCGCCTGCACCGCCCGCGAGGCGGCTCTGGGCCCGGCCGCGCCGCGCTATGCCAGCCTCGACGCGCTGATCGAGGGGCCGCGCCGGGCCGCCCCCCTCCGCGCCGCGACGCCGCTGGCGGTGCTGCCCGACTGGATCGGGACGCCGACGCGCCTGCGCGAATCGGACCGGGCGGAGGCCTTCGAGCAGGCCGTCTCCCTGAGCCCCGGGCCGCGCGGGCCCTCCCGCGAGAACCTCGTGATGCTGCGCCTCGTGCGCGCCGAGGCGGCCGAGGCGAGCGCGGGCGGGCGGCCGACCGAGGCGGGCATCCGCGCCGAGCTCGCCGCGATGTTCCCGGATACGCCCATGCAGGTGGTCACCCGGCCCGCCGCCAACGCCTACGGGCCCTACGGCCTCGCCGTCGGCCGTGCCGCGGACGGGGCCCGCTGCCTCTATGCCTGGCAATGGATCGCGGAGGCGCCTGCCCTCGATCCGGAGGCGGGCGGCCCGCAGGCCGTCTCCCTGCGCCTGCGCCTCTGCCGCGGCGACGTCACCGCCGAGGCGCTCGCCGCCGCCATGAACCAGATCCGGCTGGTGCCGCGCTTCGCCGGCACCCCCGTGGCATCGCCCCGCCCGCGGCCGGCGCCTGTGCGGGCGGCCGCGCACCGGGCGCCCACGGAGCGGCCCCGGGCGGAGAGCCCCGCCGCGGAGCCGTCCCGCACGGAGTTGCCCCGCCTGGAATCCCGGCCCGAGGCCGCGCCGGGGCGCCGCTATCTCGGTGCCGTGCAGGTCGCGCGCCCGGCCTCGGCGGGACCCGCTCAGGCTCCCGGTCAGGTCTCCGGTCTCGCGGCCGACCTGCCGCCCGAGGCCCTGCGCGGCCCGGCACCAAGCCCGGCGCGCCCGTGAGGACAGCGTGAGGAGAGGATGAGCACGCAGATCCTTCTGGTCGAGGACGATCCGGACTCGCAGGACCTCGTCCGCGCCCTCTGCGCGGCGCATGGCTACGGCGTCGACGTGGCGGCGGACGGGTTCCTCGGCCTGCGCCTGCTGAGCGAGCGCCGCCACCCGGTCGTCCTGATCGACTACCACCTGCCCGAGATGGACGGCTACGCGCTGGCGCGCCTGATGCGGGAGATCGTGGGCGCGCGCGGCGTGCGCCTTGTCGGCATCACCGCGGACCGGCACGGCCTCGCCTCCCGCCGCGGCGCCGACGCCCTGTTCGACGCGATCCTGGTCAAGCCACTGGAGCCCGAGCGCCTCCACGCCACCCTCGACCGGCTCGCCCGCGGCGAGGCGCCGGCGGCCCGGCCCGCTGCCTCGCCGCCGCCTCCGGCGCAGGGGGCGGACCTGCTCTGGCG